>JARRKC010000052.1:0-50431 GCA_037388505.1 Acidobacteriota bacterium
GCGGCGGTTTGGGATAATGACTTCCAGGCCTTTTTGGCCGAGAGAGCGCAGCTTATCGCCGATGAACTCAATCGCCTCGTTCTGGCCAAGCCCGACGAATTCGAAAATGTCGTTGATACGGTCTCTCCCGACGGCTATGCGCAAAAGGTAGATGTGATGGAGATTCGTCTGCGCGATTTTATCGACGACCGGCTGACGGCGATATTTGGGTCTAACTACTGGAAATCCCTGATACCGAGTGACACCAAAGGCGAAGTGAAGAAACGGATCCAAGAATGGCAATCGCGTCATCCGTGTGTGGATCCGGCGGAGTTTGTCTCGGGCCGCAGCCGGCTGGAATTCTGCGATGTGTCGGACTATGAAAAGATATTTATGCTGAATTCTCACCATTCGCGTAAGACGGAAACACTTTTCCGAATTCCTGACACCCCAATATACAGGGTTTGTCCAGAGCACTGCCACTAAATATGGGATGCCCGAAAATGGGGACAACGGCTTAAGCAATCGCTGTTGGACATGATTAGCGTAAGTAATGAGATTGATGACCACATCTAGTGTTGCAATGTCTCTGAGGTGATGTCCTGTCTCTCGCCGAGTCTCTTCGGCACAACTCTGAAGCTCTTGTCGCTCCGGGAGATACTGACTCAGTCTTCACGAGTCGTCGTGGGCGAATGTTTGGACTACCGCGAGGGGATCGACTCGAAGGGGTTGCCCTACACGCAGTACTCCTTTCGCCTGCTTGAGAAGATCAAGGGAGATCCGGGAGGAAAGCTCCTTTCGATCAGGCAGTTCGGCCTGGTTTCTGACGGCTCGTCGGCAGGGCCCAGGCGAAACGTGGCTCGCATCGCGGGAATGCCCCATTACCAGCCCGGTTCCACCTATCTGCTCTTCCTGGGGCCTGTGAGCCGGCTGGGGTTCTCGAGCCCCGTCGGCCTGGCACAGGGGGCTTTTCGGATGACCGGCAGGGGCGCGGGAAGGAGGGTGGCCAACGGGCTCGGCAACCGCAATCTGCTGGTCGACACGAGCCGGCCGGTCCGGGAGAAAGTCGAACTGCGCCGGACGCAGATGGAGCAGACTGGATCCGCGCTTCTACCGGACGAACAGATTCGGGATTCCGTCTCTTACACCCGGTTCCGGGAAGTCCTCGAGCGGATGCTGAGCGGTGAGAGGCTGGATCGCCGGCAACTCAGGGAGGCCCTCTCGGAAGGAGGATCCAGACCATGATCCGGCGAAGCTGTGTCGTTGCGCTGGTCTGGATTCTGATTCAATCCTGGGGATGGGCCGGGGGGCCTCTATTCGTCGACGCGGACGGCGTTCCCTTCCGCTGGGGCGGGGAGCCGGTCGTCGTTCGGATCTATCCCGACGCCGGGGGGCTGGGTCCGATGGATTCCGAGACTGCTCTGGCGGCGCTGCTGTTCGCCGCCGAGCAGTGGAGCGAGGTCCCCTCGGCCTCGATCACACTGCAGAACGCCGGATTCGTCGAGGCCGTCGTCGGGCCGGAAGGTGCGGGCGACTTTTCGGCGGAGACTGCATTCGATTTCATCGGCATCAACAACGGCGGCGTCACACCGATCATCTTCGACAACGAGGACGCCGACGACAACGGCAATGGAGATCTCTTCGATCTTCTCGGTCTTTCCGGGGGTGTTCTGGGTATCTCGTTTCCCGAGTTCGCGAATGGGACGACGATTACCGAGGGTGTCGCTCTGTTCAACGGGGCCGCGGTTGACCCTGCCGACACGAGCGGGGAGGCGTTCCGGGGTGTGATGACCCACGAACTTGGGCATCTGTTGGGGTTGGCTCATTCGGTCGTGAACGGCCAGGCGCTGTTCTTCGGAGGAACCGACGCTGAGACCCCTGATGGGCAGCCGCTGTTGCCCGGCCCCGAGGACGTCGAGACGATGTATCCGTTCGTGGATCCCTCGCCGGGCGGAACGGCATCTCAGTTGGCGACCCTGCATCGAGACGACATCGCCATCCTTTCCACCCTGTACCCGAATCCGGAAGTCCCGTTGGATTCCTTCGGTTCGATCCGCGGTCACCTGCTCGAATCCGGAGTGCTGCCACGGACGGGCGCACAGATCATTGCACGCAACCAGGCCGGAGATCCTCTTCAGGACGCGGTATCCGCAATCAGCGGCGACTACACGCAGTACCCCGGGGCCGATCGTGGCAGCTATCTGCTCAACGGGATGACTCCAGGGGGGCAGTACAGCCTGGAGCTTCGGGACACTGTTGCCGGAGGGTTCTCGACGCCGGTGTTCAACTCTCCAGACTGGTTCATGTACTCCGGGCTGGGACTGCTGCCCGGTCCGGAGGAGTATTTCAGCGGGCCCAATGAAGCTTGGTGGAGTCCTCCCGACGATCCGGGAGCCCCGCCTTTCCTCATCGATCTCGAGGCTGGGGGACCTTCCAACCCCTTCACGGCCGACCTGCTGCTCAACCTCTTCTCGAGTCCCGGCAATGACGCCTGCGAGAATGCGGTGCAGATACGGGCCAGCGCCCTGCCGTTTTCCGATAGGAGACAAACCCAAGGCGCCCGGACGGAAATGCGCGAACCGTCGACAGAGTGCGGCCACGGCACGGGCGGGAAGAGCGTTTGGTATCAATTCCGAAATGACACCCTCCAGGGCTCGGATTTCGTGTTCTCCGCAGAAGGGAGTAGCTACGACACGATCATCCAGGTGTATACCGGAAGTTGCCAGGTCCCGAACAGTGTCCCCGGCTCCTGTTCGAATAGTCTGGAGTCAGGTCGGAGCGTGCTCCGGTTTCCCGCGTCGCCCGGCACCACCCATATGATCAAGGTCGTCGACCCCTCCGATGCACCGAGAGGAGGCGAACTCCATTTTCAGGTCCGGGCGCTCGACGGACTCGTACCCTCCAATGACAGCTGCTCTTCGAGCCTTCAGATCACCAACCTGGACCTTCCCTATTCGAGCGAGATCGATACCATGCTTGCCACGACGCTGGCGGGAGAGCCAAGCATAACCTGCGCCTACCCCGGTCCGGACCCCCTCGATGCCAGTGTCTGGTACCGATTCACGAACACGGAGGCAGTGCCGATTCGTCTTACCGCATCGACTTCGGAAACCGACTACGATACGGCGATCCAGGCCTTCACGGGCGACTGTTTGCATGCGCAGCCGACCGTCTGCGACGATGATTCGGGTGAACCCTACTGGTTCAACTCGGAACTGCGTGTGGGCGTCGAACCGGGCCAGTCGATTCTCTTCAAGGTGGGGGGATACGGCGGAGGAGGCAACCTGGTTTTTCGATTGGATCGGGCCGAGCCTCCACCTCCGAACGACGATCAGGAGAACGCCGTCGTCCTGAGCCGTCGGGATCTCCCCTTCGTTGCCCTGATCGACACGACAGATGCCGGAAACCAGCCGGCGGAGCCTGAAACGCAGTGCGGCTCTCCAGACGTACCGGAGCAATCGGCAAGTGTCTGGTACAGGTTGACGAACGATCTCGTCATTCCCATGAACATCGAGCTTTCGACTGCGGGCAGCCAGTTCGACACGGTTATACAGGTCTACACAGCGGGGGATAGCCAGAGCACTTTGACTCCACTGGCTTGTGACGACGATTCAGGTCCTGGTTTACTTTCCGATCTGGTCTTTCGTGCCGAGCCCGGAGAGTCATATCGGATCAAGGTCGCGAGTTGGGGCGAGGGGGTTGGCGGAACACTGCTCTTCACCGCAGGAGTCCAGGACGCGGGGCTCACCTCCGGGGACTTGGTCCTGACGGCTGTTCAGCCCGACTCCACCCCAACAGCCCGCGGGGAGTTGGCATACACGATGGATCTCCGAAATCTGGTCGAGAACCCGGCGACGAATGTCCGTCTCGATGTTCATCTGGCTCCGGACCTGGAGTTTCTCTCTGCGGAGACGCCCCGGGGGAATTGTATCTGGAACGGCGACGTCGACTGCTCTCTCGGAACGGTCGGTGCAGGCGAGGATCTGCTGCTGAAGATAACCACGTCACCGCGTCAGGCCGGAACAACGAGCCTGACGGCCGTGCTCTCATGGGATGAGTCCGAAGGGGCCGAGGACAGTCGATCGGCCAGCATTGTCTCGAAGGTTGCTCCCTTTCTGATCTTCCCGTTCTCTCTGCGAAGCGCAACCACTGCCGACCCGGGCGGCGCAGCGCCGAATATCGGAACGGACTTTGTCGGAAGCGCGGTCGTCAATCCCGGCGAGGCGCCGGGCAATCTGGTGCTCGAAGGACTCGACGCACAAGGGGAACGACTGTTCTTGTCGAATCCGGCAGCGGTGTTGGACGGCCTTGGTCAGAAAGCGTTTACCGAAGGTGACCTGGGCCCGGGCGTGGTGGGCTCCGCGACGCTCCTTGCGAGAGGTACCACCGATCCGCTCGAGGGGTTCTTCATGAGTGGGGATTCCCGGCTCACGCGATTGGACGGCATCGGCGGAGAGTTGGTGGACTCCAAGACACTCTACTTTCAGATCGCCCGAGAGACAGCGACCGAATCGACCAGGATCTTTCTTTTCAATCCCATGCTGATGCCGGCCGACGCCGCGGAAATCGTTCTGTTCGACGCCGAAGGCCAGCCGGTCGCCCGCAAGACGGTTTCCATTCCCTCCGACGGTGTCGTGTACGATTCCTTGCGCGATCTGCTGGAGATACCCGAATCCTTCGACGGAGGGTATGTCCGGGTGGAGTCGCCGGTCCCGCTGCGGGGATTCGAGTTTCACGGCAACGCCTCCTACCTGGAGGCGCTCCCGGCACGACCGGTCGAACCGGTCAGCTCCCTCTGGTCGCCTCACTTCTTTCTGGACGACCAGGGAGGGAGGACGGACCTTCGCCTGTTGAGCCTGGATCAGGGGATCGTCGAAGTCGAGGTCCAAGCCTTCGGAGACAACGGCGCAGAGTTGGGAACGACGACCCTCGAATTGAAACCGGGTCAGCTCATGGTCGCGGATGTCGGTGAGATCTTCGAGCTCTCGGCGCCAACCGGGCAGCCGCTGAGCGGATACTTGCACCTGATCCTGGAGCCGCAGGGATACGTGGGCCCGTTCGCGCCACGGGTGAGAGTCATGGGGTCGGTTTCGTTTACGGCTCAGGCAGGCCGGGCCCGCTCCACCCTCTCCCTGGTACGGACCGCTCGTTATCGGACCTGGTTTCTGCACGTTGCCCAGTCGCCGGCGCTCCAAGTGTTTACCGGCCTGGCACTGTTGAACACTTCGTACTACACGACCTCGACGGTGGAATTGAAGGCGGTCGACTCAGCCGGCCACGTAACGGCCGAGACGACAATCAAGATCGAGCCGGGCACCCGGAAGCTGGGCTTGCTTACCGATCCGGACTTTTTTGGCGAAACATTCGAGCAGGTGGGAGGACACCTGGAGTTGGATGCCTCTTATCCGATCATCCCCTTCGCGCTTTTCGGGGACTTCAGCTCGCAGTACCTGTCGGCCATCGAAGGCCAACCGGAGTAGGAAATGGGACAGCCTGGGACGTGTGGGACCCACAGGACAAGTGGGACGGCAGACCCCCCGCAGCACGAGAATCGAGCATACGTGTGGCGGTCAGAGGGGCCCATAGGTCGTATAGTCCCATAGGTCCCAGGCCGTCCCATAGCCCGGGACGACGGGTTATTCCAACGTGAACTCCATCGACTGTCGGATATCCCTCGACGAGGCACCGATCAGAGCGCGGAAGCGGCCCGGGTCGGCCTTCCAGCCGTCTGAAGCCTCGTCGTAGTACTTCAGAGCATCCGGACCGATCTCGAAGGTGACGACCTTTTCCTGGCCCGGCTCGAGCTGGACCTTTTGAAAGCCCTTGAGCTCTTTGGCCGGGCGTTCAACGGAAGCGTCCAGGTCGCTGATGTACAGTTGCACGACCTCGGCCCCGGCGCGAGACCCGGTGTTCTTGACCGGCACGCTCAAACGGATCGTCTGGCTTCCTCGTATCGTGGATCGATCGGCGGAGACTCGTCCAAACTCGAAGGTCGTGTAACTGAGACCGTAGCCAAAGGGGAAAAGCGGGTCGATCTGCTTGGTATCGAACCAGCGGTAGCCGACCAGGATTCCTTCGTTGTAGTGGACGTTTTCATCATCGCCCGGGTACTCACCCACCGAATGCGCCGGGCTGTCGGATAGTTTCTTCGGAAACGTGAACGGCAGCCTTCCCGAGGGGTTGACGGCGCCGGTAAGCACCTCGGTGATGGCATTTCCGGCCTCCGAGCCCAGATACCAGGCCTGGACGATGCCGGGAACGCGGTCGACCCAGGGCATCTCAACGGCGTTGCCGCTGATCAGGACGACGACGACTTTCGGGTTGACGCTCACGAGCGCATCGATCAGAGCATCCTGCCCGAAGGGGAGGCCATACTCCTTGCGGTCGGACCCTTCCGAGTCCTGATAGCGATCCTTGCTCAGCCCGCCGAAGTACAGTACGACATCGGCGCCTCTGGCGATCTCGACGGCCGGCGCCACCAGGTCTTCGGTTTTCTTCTCATCGTGGGAATAGCCCTGGGCATAACGAATCTCGACCCGATCGCCAAGCTTGTCCTTGAGTCCCTGCAAGGGTGAGATTTCATACTTCACTTTGAGTGAGGAACTGCCGCCCCCGACCGTCATCGACCGAGTCGCATTCTCGCCCACAACCGCAATCGTCCTGATCCGTGCCGGGTCGAGCGGGAGGATGTCGTCCTTGTTCTGAAGTAGAACGATTCCTTCCTCTCCGATGCTCCGGGCGGCACGTGAGTGGGCCTCGGAAACGAACGAACCCCAGGGCTTGTTGCGGTTCATCGCGGTTCGGAAGATGAGAGTCAGGACCCGCCGAGCCTTGTCATTCAAGTCCTCCATACGCGCCTTCCCCGACTCGAGGGCCTCGAGATACGGCTTGGCCAGGAAATAGCTGTCGTAGGACTCGCCGCGCGGCACCACGGTGCCCATTTCGAGGTCGAGGCCGTTGTTGGCGGCCTCCATCGTGTCATGAACGGCACTCCAATCGGAGATGACGGCGCCGTCGAAGCCCCAATCCTTCTTCAGAATCTGATTCAGAAGGACGTCATTGTGGCTGCAGTGCGTACCGAGATAACGGTTGTAGGAACCCATGATCGACCAGACATGCCCCTGCGTAACGGCCGCCTTGAAAGCCGGCAGGTAGATTTCGTGCAGGGCCCGTTTGCTGACCACCACGTTGATGGAGCCGCGACGGGTCTCCTGGTTGTTCAGTACGAAGTGCTTGACGCAAGCCGCGACACCATTCTCCTGAACACCCTGAACGTAGGGGACGACCATCGTGGAGGAGAGATACGGGTCTTCGCCCATATACTCGAAGTTGCGCCCGTTCAGGGGAGTCCGATAGATGTTGACTCCCGGTCCCAGTAAAACGTCCTTCTCCCGGTAGCGCGCCTCCTCCCCAATCGATCTACCAAACAGATGGGCAATTTGCGGGTTCCAGGTGGCGGCAAGACAGGTCAGGGCCGGGAAGCCCGTGCAGGCATCGTTGGTCCAGTGGGCCTCGGCCCACTCGTTCCACAAGACCTCGGCGCGGATCCCGTGGGGACCGTCGCTCATCCACAATTCGGGAATGCCCAGCCTGGGGACCCCTGCACTGCTGAATTTGGACTGGGCGTGCAGCAAGGCCACCTTCTCCTCGAGGGTCAACAGGGACAGAGCGTTTTCGACCCTCTCCTCGATGGGTCGGTTCTCGTCGAGGTATATGGGACGGTCAGAAGAAGATTGAGCCCGGACTGGGATCCAGGCGGCAATGACGGCCAGCGACAACAGCAGCGACGTTTTTCTCATGGCCAAGAGTCTCGTTGATTCCGGGACGGTGTGCAAGGCGTGAAACGAGTTTCGGGTTCCGAGTTCCAGGTTCCGAGCACCCCGAACCTGGAACGATTGTGAGTCACTCTCGAAAGACCAGGTACGTCGGGCCCGCGAGGCCTCGCTTGTAGTCTTCGAGCAGTCGCATCCCCTCCGTCGGTTTGAGGCGGCCCGAACGAATCGCCTCATCGACCTGGGACTTCATCCGTTTGGCCATGTCCTTGGCGTCGTACTGCATCATGGACAGGATCTCGCCGATCGTGCTGCCCTCGATCCGCTCCTCGATGTAGAAGCCGTCGTCCTCTTCCTCATCCAGAAAGACGTGGGCTTCGTTGACGCGGCCGAACAGGTTGTGATTGTCTCCCATGATGTCCTGGTAGGCGCCGGTGAGGAAGATGCCGAGGTAGTAAGGTTCCCCGCGCTCGAACTTGTGGAGTGGAATGGTTGTCGCGACATCGGCCAGATCGATGAACTTCGAGATTTTGCCGTCGGAGTCGCAGGTGATGTCGACCACGGTGCTCATCACGTCGGGGCGCTCGTTGAGGCGGTGAATAGGAACGACCGGGAAGACCTGGCCCAACGCCCAATGGTCCAGCAAAGACTGGAAGACCGAGAAGTTACAGATGTGCTGGTCCGCCAGCCGGTTGTCCAGATCTGCCAATTCTTCCGGGACTTCCAGGTCGCCGTTCTTGGGCAGCCGGTCACGGATCTTCTGGGCGATCCGCCAGAACAGGACTTCGATGGAGGCCTTGACTTCGAGATCCAGGACGCCGACGTCGAACATCTTCTGAGCCTCCTGGCGGGTCTGAATCAGATCATGCCAAGACTCGAGCAGATTCTCGCTCGACAGGTGCGTTTCCGTATAGAGGAGATCCCGAACCAGCTTGTGGTTCGGGGTGGGGAAGTCCAGGGGCACTCGATCAGGAGTCTTCTGGATGGATCCGAACGCGCCCACCAGCAAGACGGAATGGTAGGCCACCAGGGACCGTCCGGACTCGGAGAGAATGCACGGCTGCGGAACGCCCTCGCTCTGGCAGACGTCGAGGATGTTGTAGACGACATCCCGGGCGTACTCCTCCAGGGTGTAGTTCATGGACGAATGAAAAGTGGATCGGGATCCGTCATAGTCCACCGCCAGCCCGCCCCCGACGTCCACGTACTCCAGCTCATGACCCATCTTTCGGAGCTTGGCGTAGTGGCGGCTGATCTCCCGGACCGCGTTCTTGATGGTGAGAATGTCCGGAATCTGAGATCCAATGTGATAGTGGAGAAGTTTGAGACTCGACCCGAGACCACCCTCTTCGAGCATGGAAATCGCCGCCAGAGTCTCCGCGGTCGAGAGCCCGAACTTGGCACTCTCTCCTCCCGAGCGCGCCCAGTTGCCGCTTCCCTCCGTCGCGAGGCGTAGTCGCAGCCCAACGAGCGGTTCGACCTCCATCTCACGGGAGAGCCGAATGATCAGGTCCACTTCGGAAAGCTTCTCCGCCACCAAAATGACCTTTTTCCCCAGCTTACGGCCCATGAGGGCCGCCCTGACGTAGTGGGCATCCTTGTAACCGTTGCAGACGATGAGCGGATCGCTGTCGTGGTGAATGGCCAGGGCAGCGTACAGCTCGGGCTTCGAGCCGGCCTCGAGGCCCAGGTTGTAAGCCCGACCGGCATCAACGATCTCCTCGACCACTTCTCGAAGCTGATTCACTTTGATGGGATAGACGGTTCGGTAAGAGCTTTCGTAGCCGTACTCAGCGATGGCTGTGCGAAATGCTTCATTCAGCACCTGCACCCGATGGCGGACCATGTCCTGGAACCGAACCAGAACGGGCGGGTTCAGGTCCTGTTGCATTGCCCTCTCGAGCACCCTGAAAACGGAGATCGAGTGCGAGGGATCGTGCATCGGGGCAACCGTCACATGGCCTTCCTCGTTGACTCCGAAATACCCCGCACCCCAACGGTCAATCAGATAGAGGTCGATGGAATCTTGAATCGACCAATCCGAGCTCGTCTCGGCTTTCAGTGCACTTTCCAACGCTTATCCCCTTTCGACGCCGCTTCCGTCTTCGGCGTCTCCTCCCGGCGCCTTTGGCGTCTCGAGCCGTGAAAAAGGCGGAACCGTACGGCCCTTTTCGACGTGAGCACCCCGCACGATTGCGCAGTGCTCAACGCGAGCATTGTCCCCCAGGACGGCATCTTCGAGATAGGTGTACGTTCCGATCACACAGCCCCTGCCGATCCGAGTCCGGCCTCGGATGACTGCACCGACGAGGACGGTCGTGTCAACGCCGATTTCGACCTCCGCATCGACCGTCGCTCGTTCCGGATCCAGAAACGTGACGCCCTCCAGCATCCAGCGCCGGTTGATGCTGCGACGCATCTGCGTCTCAGCTGCTGCGAGCTCGGCTCGGTTATTGATCCCGAAGATCTCATTCTCACCGGCAGAGCACAGGCCTTCCACCTTCCCGCCGCGTGAGGAGATGATCTTCACGAGGTCAGTCAGGTAGTATTCTCCCGCCCGGTTGTCATTCGAGAGCAAAGGCAGCGACCGGGCCAGACTCTCCGCCCTGAAACAGGCGAACCCGGCATTGATTTCACGTATGGCCTTTTGATCGGGGGACGCTTCTTTCTCCTCGATGATATCGACCACCTGTCCCGCTTCATCACGAAGGATCCGACCGTATCCATCCGGGACGTCGAGTTCCGCCGTCAGGAGCACCTCGTCCGCCCCCGTCGCTTCGAGCGTTTTGAAGAGCTGCTCGAGGACGGACACCGAGATCAGCGGCGTGTCGCCATACAAGACCAGCACACTGCCCGAGATCTCGCCGAGCACCGGCAAGAGCGTCATGACCGCATGCCCGGTTCCGAGCTGAGGGCTCTGCAGCTGAAACTCGAGGGGGTATTCCACCAGAGCGCTTCGTACCTCCTCCGCGCGTTCGCCGACGATGACCCAGGTCCTGTCGACGCCGAGTTCACCGAGCCGGTCGAGCAGGTAGGTGATCATCGGCTTTCCGCAAATCTCGTGAAGGACCTTGGGTTTGTCCGATTTGAAGCGGGTTCCCTGGCCGGCCGCGAGAATCACGGCGTGGCGGACATTTCTCGAAGGCAAAGCCACTTCCTCCTCACATCCGGTCCTACCATTGCCAACCGTTGGCTCGCCGGTCCCGGAGGATTGATTTTACCGCTTTCCGGTCCACACAGGTCGCTCCTTGCAGTCAGGGCAAGGCTACTGGGTGAGTCCGAGAACTGCCTGGAAGGTACTGTCGTTCCTGAGTGAGCTGAAATCCGGGTCATGCGCCGCTACGAACCGACTCTCAGGCCTCAGAGCGATAGCTTTCTTGAGGTGCTCGATCGCCTGCGAACCGTCATTCTGGCGGGCCGTGGTCGCTGCAATGGCATAGTGGACGAAGTCGAGGTCTTCGTTCGCCAGTTTGAGTGCCCGTCGGAAGTGCTCGAGGGCATCTTCGTAGCTTCCTTCATTGTGAAGCAGGATGCCGTAGTCATACCATTCTTCCGCCGTCGTTGGCTTATGGTTGGGCTGCTCTTGGCTCTCCATCCTCCCGATACAAACCGCGCGGACACTTCGAGCGCGACCGAGAACATCGATTTCGTCGGGGGCCGCACCTTCGATCGCATCCATCAATTCTCGGGCAGCTTCATAGTCTCCGCTATGCAACTTTTCGAGGCCCTGTTCATAGAGCTTGTACGGATCGACGGTAGAGTCGGGTTTGCGTTTGGTTGACTTAGAATCAGACATGAGGTCCCTCCAAACTTCCTTGCAGCCCGTGGCGCACGCAGTGCACGAGCTGAAGTTGAACGCCTATTTCTACAAAAAAGCCTCCCATTGAGTCAAGGAGGCCGGATTCCTGAGCGCGGGAAGAGGCCGATGACCGAGATAAGCCGGGGGGGTGGAGTATCATTCACGTCGATGAAGCTTGGGCGTCCTGTCGGGAGGAGAAGTCATTGCTGAGAGAAGGGATTCGACGCCTTCTTCCCGAGGAATCCGCCAAGATCGGTAGGGTTTTGGGGATGCTGGTCGGCTCGTGTGGTGCCCGGTCTGTCTTTCTGGTCGGCATGGCCGGACAAGAAATGGCTTCGGCAGGACGCATCGCCGAGTCGGACCGGGAGGCGGTTTGTTCTCTTGCGGCGAGCGTGATGGCGGCGACTCGCAGCTTGGCCGGTCTGATCGGCGAAGAGACGTTTCAAGGAGTCTACCACAGGGGAAAAGTGAGCAGCGCCCTCATTCTTCCAGTAGGAGATGAGGCAATATTGCTTTTGGTACTCGAGAACCAGCTGCGGGAAGGGTGGAATTCTCTGGAAATCTCGCGAGCAACGATGGTGTTACGCGATCTTCTGGAGACGGACGAGATATGATTCTATGATTTCGGGCGAACCGCCGGGCTGCCGGAACCCGCGGTACTGGTGAACTTCTGCAGTGTCAGCGATGAACTACCAGGGGGACACAGTTGCCGTTCATTAACTACGCCAATCAGGAAGTCAACTGCAAGCTCGTCTACTGCGGTCCCGGTCTATCGGGGAAGACTACCAACATCCTGCAGATCTACCGGTCGATCAAGCCCGAATTCCGGGGGCGTCTGGTCTCTCTGTTTACGGAGGCGGAGCGGACCGTCTTTTTCGATTTTCTCCCGGTTGATCTGGGTCTCGTCCATGGGTTCCGAGTTCGATTCCATCTCTATTCCGTTCCGGGGCAGATCTTTCATGCGGCGACCCGAAAGATTGTCTTTCGGGGTGTCGACGCGGTGATCTTCGTCGCCGATTCATTGAGGAGTCGCATGGATGCGAACCGGGAAGCGCTCCGGGACCTCCGGGAGCATCTCGACTACTACGGCGTCGACCTCGGCAAGATCCCTTATGTCCTGCAACTCAACAAGCGTGACCTGGATGATGTTCACGATGTGGAATTCCTGACTCGGGAACTACGTCTCGGAGGAGAGCCTGTCTATCAGGCGATTGCGGTGAATGGAGAGGGGGTCCGGGAGACGATCAAGAATGTCGCCCGCCAGTTGCTGCTGCGTCTGGAGCAGGAGTTGGTCTCCGCCGTTTCCAATGCCTGATTTCTGATAGGCTGATTCGGTGAGCCATCGCCAGGAAAAGATCGACGCGCTCTTAGAGCGCTTCGCCGACCTGCCTCAGGAAGCCGTCTTCAAAGAGGACATCCTTCGGCAGGGCATTGCCTTCTCGGAAGACGCTCTTCGGATCTCCAGCGGGTACAAGCCCAAAGCATATTTCATCTTCTCCTTTGATCTCGTGCCGATTGCCGATATGCAGAATCGGGAGCACCTTCGGGTTCCCGAGGAGATTTGTCTGGTCAACGGGAAGCGCCGCTTCCGACGTGTGGTCGTCTCAGTGCGGGTCAACCCCGGCTCTCCGTATCGGGTGGAGCTGGATCCGGACGGACGGTTGATTCTCTGCCTGGATGGCGGGGAAGTATGCGAAGTCCGTTATCCGGAGGTTCCTCAGTACTACCGTCGTCGCCTGTCGAGCGGGAAGCCGATCACCGACATCGCTCCGACCATCGAGTGGGGTTATCTCTTGTACCTGACCGTGTTTCGGCTCTGCCAGTATTTTGGTCGACAAGAGGAGTGCCAGTTCTGTGACATCAACGAGAACTACCGCCAGCAGAAGCAGAGTGGGCGGCCCTATACGGGTGTCAAGAGCGTGGAGGAAATCCTCGAGGCTCTGCAGATCATCAGCGACACCGATTCCGAGAGCCAGGCGTACACCGTGACCGGGGGCAGCATCACCTCGCAAGTGCAGGGGAAGAGCGAAGTCGACTTCTATGCACAGTATCCGGAAGCTATCGAGCAGCGCTTCCCGGGTCGATGGATCGGTAAGGTGGTCGTCCAGGCTTTGCCGAAGGCCGATGTCCGGCGCTTCAAGCAAGCCGGCGTTCAGATCTATCATCCGAATTTCGAAGTTTGGGATCGCCGCCTGTTCGGCATCCTCTGCGCCGGCAAAGACCGATATGTAGGACGCGACCAGTGGATCCGCCGAGTCGTGGACGCCGCCGATGTTTTCGGAGCATCGCACGTCATTCCGAACTTCGTGGCCGGGATCGAGATGTCACGGCCGCATGGTTTCGAAGACGTCGAATCAGCCCTCGATTCGACGGAAGAGGGGCTTCATTTCTTCATGTCCCATGGGATTGTTCCTCGCTTTACCACCTGGTGCCCCGAACCGTTGAGCGAGTTGGGGCGGACCAATCCGACGGGGGCTCCCCTGGCCTATCATGTCGGCCTCCTCCGGAGGTGGCGGAACGCCCTCGAGCATCATCGGCTGGACCCACCCCCAGGCTACGGGAAGCCGGGAATCGGCCACGCGGTCTTTTCGGTGTCGTCGTTCATGGACGTCGTTCGCGCGCCCGGGCGGGGAGAAGGGGTTAGCTAGGGGGAACGGGAAACGGGACCCGGGAAACGGGCGAGCGGGAGTAGAGACAACATTGCCGGTTGTTTGAATGCTGCCCGCGAGATCGGTATGGCGAGTCGCCGCCAGGCTCCCAGGCTCGGCCGTTGTCGAGCCGGTTTGATTCACCCCGTCCGCTCAGTCCGCTTCGTCCACCCGGTCCACCTCGTCCACCCGGTCGGACAGGCCTGACAAGCCCGACGAGTCGGACGCGTCAGACCGGTCGGAACGGAGACGCTACCCATCCTCCCGTTTTCCGTTTCCCGGCTCCCGACTCCCGTTCTCCCGTTCTCCCGTTCTCCACCTCCGCCTTCCGCTCTCGAACCGCCCGGCGAGTTCCTTCAATACCCCGTGCAGCATGTTGACGTCTCGTCGCTCGAGCTGCGCCCGGCCGGCAATCTTGCGGATGCGCTGCATCAATCTGGGGACGGAGATCCTCGTGGGGAGATCCAAGTCGGCCAACAGCGATTCGATTCGTCCCATCAATGATTCGACCTGCGCAGGCTCGGCGCGGGCTGGGGAAGGGGGCCTGGCCCAGTTCGCGGAGGCGACATGGATCTGGCAGGCGACAATGGCAGCGGCCTGGGCCAGGTTAACGACCGAGTATCCCGGAGCCGTCGGGATTTCCACCAGCCACTGGCACAGACGCAGTTCCTCCCTGCGAAGACCGTTGTCCTCCGAGCCGAAGACGATTCCGACTTCAGTACCGGCGAGCCGGGGAAGCACCTCGGTCGCCAGGGTGGGACTGTCCACCAGCCGTGACCGGCTTCCATGGAAGCGACCGGTTGTACCGATCAGGAGCGGCACTTCGCCGGCCACATCCTCGAGGCTTGTGAAGAAGCGGGCCCGATCGAGGATCTCGGCACCTTTCATGGCAAAACTACGGGCCTCGATCCCAACCTCGCACTCCGGCCGGACCAGGATGAGGCTCTGAAAGCCCATGTTCTTCATGACCCGAACCGTCGAGCCGAGATTGGACGCGAACTGGGTTCGCACCAGCACGAAGTGAAGGTTCGATTTCGGATCTCCCATGGCGTCAGTGTAATACACGATCGAGCTCGACAGCCTGGAGGTGCGGGTGGGTATATAATTGGCGATCAAAATACCGTGTTCTATTGCTACAATGCGCAATAACCCAATGGGCAGCCGAATCTTCAGCGCCCCCTTCTGCATACGTGGCTTTGGAGAGGGAGCGGGAAACGGCTCCCCAGGGAGAGACAGGAATTGAGTGGTACGGACTCTACGATCGTTTCGGCTGAGACACCTGCAGAGACCGAGCGGACCCGTCGAATCGTGAATGACTTCAGCATTCAGGTGGCAACGGTCAACGGCTCAGGCAGCCAGTCTTCCAACAACGTCCTCATGCGATCGATCTTCGAGATGGGCGTTCCGGTCAGCGGCAAGAACCTCTTCCCTTCGAACATAGCGGGCCTTCCGACCTGGTTCACCATACGGGCGTCGAAGGAGAGTTTTCTGGGGCGCAAGAAGGAAGTCGACATTCTGGTCGCGCTGAATCCCGATACTGCTCGCGAAGACGTCGAGGGATTGGATCCGGGAAGAGTCGTGGTCTACGACGACAAGCTCGGACTGTCGTCCATCCGCGAGGATCTGATCTACTACGGCATCCCCTTCACCGAACTGGCCCGCGAACTGGTCGAGGACAGCCGACTGCGCCGCCTGGTGACCAATATGGTGTACGTGGGTTCATTGGCCACGATTCTGGGGATTCCCCTGGAGATCGTCGATCGATCGATCCGGCGTTGGTTCAAGGAAAAGAAGAAGGCCATCGATTTGAACGTTCGCGCTTCACAGGCCGGTGCTCGATACGTCGCAGAGAATCTCATCAAGCACGACCCCTACCATCTCGAGCCGATGGGCGATACCAGCGGAAAGATCATCATCGACGGCAACTCTGCAGCCGCTCTGGGTGCGGTATTCGCCGGCGTGACGGTGACGACCTGGTACCCGATCACACCGTCGACAAGCATTGCGGAGTCGCTGGTTGGGTTCTTGGATCGTTTCCGGCGCGACCCTGCGACCGGAAAGGCCACCTACGCCGTCGTTCAGGCCGAAGATGAGCTGGCGGCCATCGGCATGGCACTGGGAGCCGGATGGGCCGGAGCCCGCTCGATGACGGCCACATCGGGTCCGGGTATTTCCCTGATGGCCGAACTGGCGGGCTTCGGCTACTTCTCCGAAATCCCTTGTGTCGTCTTTGACGTTCAGCGCGTGGGGCCGAGCACGGGTTTGCCGACACGAACCTCTCAGGGAGACGTCCTGTCTCTTCACTTTCTGTCCCACGGCGATACCAAGCATCTGGTTCTGTTTCCTGCGGACATGCGCGAGTGTTTCGAGATGTCGTACCAGGCGTTCGATCTGGCGGAGCAGTTCCAGCAGCCGGTCTTCGTGGCCAGTGATCTGGATCTCGGGATGAATAATTGGATGTCCGATCCCTTCGAGTATCCGGACCGGCCTTTGCAGCGGGGAAAAGTCTTGACTCGGGAAGACCTCGATCGGTTGGGCACATTCGGTCGGTATCAGGACGTCGACGGCGACGGGATCCCCTATCGGACTCTTCCGGGGACCAACCACCCCTTGGCCGCCTATTTCACGCGTGGCAGCGGGCACAACGAGATGGCCCGCTACTCGGAGCGACCCGCCGATTTCGAGGGCCTGATGGATCGACTCACCCGCAAACTGGACACCGCCAGGAAGTTCGTCCCCCAGCCGGAGATCCGTCGCCGGCCGGAGGCAGAGATCGGTGTCATCGCTTACGGATCGTCCCACGTCGCCATCGTGGAGAGTCTGGCGCAGTTGGAGAAGGAGTTCGGTATCGCTGCCTCTTATCTGCGCATTCGTGCTCTTCCCTTTACCTCCGATCTCGAGGAGTTCTTGCGGGAGTGCCGGCGCGCCTACGTCGTGGAACAGAATCGCGACGGTCAATTGGCCGATCTGGTGGTGATGGAGATTCCGGAGCTCGCTCCGAAGGTACGCAAGATCCTTCATTACAGGGGACTGCCCATAGATGCGCGGTTCGTCACGGACCGCATCGTGGAACTCGAGGGGAGAAAGGCGAGCCAGTGAGTACCGCTACAAAGAAGACGAACCGGGTTGGGCTGACGATGACCGAGTACAAGGGCGCACCGTCGACCCTGTGCGCCGGCTGTGGACACGACGCCATTTCGAGTCAGATCGTCCGTGCCTTTTTCCAGATGGGAGTCGAGCCTCACCGGGTCATCAAGATGAGCGGAATCGGCTGCTCCAGCAAGACGCCGGCCTATTTCCTGGGGCGCTCGCATGGGTTCAACAGTGTGCACGGTCGGATGCCTTCCGTGGCCACGGGGGCGGTCGTGGCCAATCGCAGTCTGATCTGCATCGGCGTCAGCGGGGATGGAGATACGGCCTCGATCGGTCTTGGTCAGTTCTGCCACATGCTGCGCCGGAACATCCCGATGGTCTATGTGCTCGAGAACAACGGTGTCTATGGACTAACCAAGGGGCAGTTCTCGGCGACCGCAGACCGGGGCAGCCGCCTGAAGACGGGCAGCATCAACGATCTCCCTCCCATCGATATCTGCAAGCTCGCTATCGAGATGGGTTGTAGCTACGTCGCACGGTCCTTTGCGGCCGACCCTCGCCAGCTGGTGGCTCTGCTCGAGGGCGCGCTCAGTCATCGAGGGACTGCCGTGATCGACGTGCTCAGCCCCTGCGTGACGTTCAATGATCACGACGGATCGACGAAGAGTTATCAGTGGGGCAAGGAGCATGAAGAGCTACTCCACCAAATCGACTTCATTCCGCACTTCGAGCCCCTTCCGGCGGTCGATTACGCAGCGGGTCAGGCGGTCGACGTCGAGCTGCACGACGGATCCCGCCTCCGCCTCAGGAAGGTGGATCGCGACTATGATCCCAGAGTCAATTCCCAGGCCTTCAAGATGCTCCGAGAGACCCGGGAAGCAGGGGAATTCCTTACGGGTCTGATCTTCATCAATCCCGCGGTCGACGATTTCATCGAGCGGCTCGATCTCGTCGAAACACCTCTCGCAGCTCTCCCCGTGGAGCGGATCAAGCCCGGTCGCGACGCCATGGCCGAGGCCATGAAGGATTTCGCGTAGTCGCCGGGTCGCCTACCAGCGGCGGGGAGCATCCTCGATCACCCTGACGGTATCACGCGCGATCAGGAGTTCCTCGTTGGTGGGGAAAACATAGGCCTTCAGCTTGCTGTTCGCCTGAGAGATCATGCCGCTCTCACCGCCGTGCATCTGATCATTGGCTTCTTCGTCGAGTCTCAGACCGATGCATTCGAGGCCGTCGCAGATCTTCCTTCGGATGGTCGATGAGTTCTCTCCCACGCCTCCGGTGAAGACGACCGCCTGAGCTCCACCCATCTGAACGAAATAGCGACCGATGTAACCTTTGACGCGGCGGCAATAGATATCGATGGCGAGCCGCGCGCGCCGATCGTCGTGCTCGGCAGCTTCCTGAAGCAGTTCCCGCATGTCACTGGTCAGCCCGGAGAGACCCAGCAGTCCCGACTGCTTGTTCATCAGCGTCATGATTTCCGTGACACCCATGCCTTCCTTGTGCATCAGGAACTCGATGAGCGAGGGATCCACGTCTCCGCAACGCGTTCCCATCAACAAACCCTCGAGCGGAGTGAACCCCATGGAAGTATCGACTGACGCCCCTCCCACAATAGAGCATGCCGACGCTCCATTGCCCAGGTGAAGGGTGATGATATTGACGTCTTCGGGCTTCATCTTCCGAAGTTGTCGGTAGCGGTAGGCGACGTAGCGATGGGATGTCCCGTGGAACCCATAGCGGCGGACTTTGTGTCGGCGGTACAGCTGATATGGGACGCCATACAGATAAGAGGTCTCCGGCATGGTGGAGTGAAATGCCGTGTCGAAGACCGCCACTTGTGGAATCCCTTCGCCGAACAGTTCGATGGCTGCACGAATTCCCCGCAGGTTGGCAGGATTGTGCAGCGGAGCCAGTTCGATGCAGTCTTCGATCAGCTCGATGATCTGCGGGTCGATCTTCACGGACTTGCGCAGCTTCTCGCCTCCGTGGACGACCCTGTGGCCGATCGCGTGAATGTCACCGATGGAGCGGATGGAGGCGATCTTGGACTCTGGAGATATGATCCAGCGAAGGATGAAATCGAGGGCCTCCCGATGGTTCCGAAGGGGGGTATCCTGTTTGACCGTCGGCTGTCCCTCCGCCTGCAGAGTGATCAGCGCATGGGACCCGACTCGCTCGAGCAGTCCCCGGGCGAGGCGCCGATCGGAGTCCTTCCCAATAAGGTCCAAGTCGGTTTCAATGATCTGGAATTTAACCGAAGATGAGCCGCAATTCAGGACCAGAATATTCATAGCGGCTAGCAGTCTACCATTGGACAAGTCGGTCTGGGATAGGGAAATAGCGCAGAATGTAAACAATTCCGGAGATGTTGTCGGGGCGGAATACCGGAAGCAAGGGACAGGAGACAGGAAACGGAGAGGCTGAAGGGCAGGCGGAAGTTCCTGGCTGCGAATTCCCGGTTCCGAGAACGGCATATTCTTCCAGCTATTTCGGTGGTCGACATTCGGATCTCCGGGGTTTTGTAGTCTCGTGCTTTGTGATCCCACTGGCCGGTGCGGTGAGTCGCGCCTCCAGCGCTTGGAGCGTCCTTCGGGCGGTGTTCGGCTTTGGGCGGCTGCCCAACGCTCGCAGATGAAACGAAGCCGTTGGCGTCTCACTCCCCGGTGATTTTGGAGTTTCCGGCTCTCACCTCCCCTCCAAAGGGGTGGGACGCTCTCTCCTGTCTCCTGTCTCCTGTCTCCTGTCTCCCCTCTTACTTCGACAGCACATCCGGCCTCAACCGCTGATAATGGTCGAAGCTGAGCAGCATGCCCGCCTGCAGGTTGAGAAAGGCTCCGATGACGGCCGCTGCGAGGATCGCGACGACAATGGCCATCTGGTAACGGACCGCAATCGACGGGCTTCCGCCTCCCAGAATCTGTCCCGTCATCATACCGGGTAGCGACACGATACCCATGGTCGCCACCGTCGAGACCTGGGGGGCCATCGCCGTCTTGAGGGCCCGGCGAAGGTGGGGGAGGCACGCCTCGCGTAGACTCGCCCCCAGCGTCAGGTAGGTGATGAATTCGCGCTCGTTCTCACGAAGGGACGAAAAGAAGCGCTCCAGGCTGATGATGTTGGCTCGCAGACAATTGCCCAGGAGCATGCCTGCCAGCGGTATCAGATAGCGGGCATCGTAGACTGGGTGAGGGCGAACTGCCAGACCGACCAGTACGGCAACGACCAGCACCGTGGAAAGGGTCGTGGCCGCCAGAGTCGCCGGAAACAACCGACGAATCGACAAGCCGGCTCCGTTCAGGATGCTGAGATTGGCCACGACCAGCATGACCAGGATCCAGGCTCCGTTCAGCCAGAAGCTGTTGATTCGAAAGAGATACTGAAGGTAGACGCCAACCAGGGCCAGTTGTACCGACATACGCAGCACGCTGATGCTGAGTCTTCGAAGCAAACCGACCCGGTAGTAAGCGAGAACGACGGCGGCAGGGATCAGTAGTACGTAGACGATGACCAGATCGGTCCAACTGATCTCGATGGCATGCATGGCATCTCCTTAGATGTTGTGTCGGGAAGCGTGCCTCCGATCCGACTCCGGCAACAACCGGCCCTCCTGCAAATCGAGGAATCTTCCGAAATTCCGGTCGAAGGCTCCCCCGTGCGTGACCGCAAGCACCGTCAGTTCGCCCGAGGTCAGGGTCGAGACGATTCTGACCTGACTCTCAGGGTCGAGAGCCGACGTAATCTCATCGAGCAAGAACAGTCGCACATCGAGCAACAGAGCGCGGGCCAGCGCCAGCCTCTGTTTCTCCCCGCCGGACAAGCTCGTCGCTGCTTGTTTCAAGAGGGAGTCCGAGAGCCCCAATTGACCCAGGACGTGATCGATCTGTCGGCTGGAGGGTTCGGTGTGGCGGCGATGCCGGAAAGTGAACGGCAGCAGCAGGGCATCGCGCGCGGTCTCTCCTCCGAGGACCGGTTCCTGAGCCACGTAGGCGACGTGGCGGCGAAACGCCCTGATGTTGTCGGGCCCGACCTCAGCGTCGTTGTAGAGAATCCGCCCGCTCGCCACCGGGAGTACTCCAAGTATGGCCTTCAGCAACGAAGACTTGCCCGATCCCGAAGGTCCGCGAAGGACGACCTTTTCTCCCGCCTCGAGTCGGAGATCGATACCCTTCAGGATCGTACGCCCCGAGAGTTCAACGGTCAGGTCCTGGAGTTCGAGAATCGACATCGCCTCACACCATTCTCGCTCGCGGATCGCCTCGGGGAAAGGAGAAGGCGGTTCGCGGAGGCACGGATGGCTTGGGTAGGCCCTCCGGCCGTGGTGTGTGACCGGTTTCGTACAGACGCCTCCGCCAACGCAGCCGCGAGCCTACTCCAGCGAAGGGTCGAAGGGGAGGCGATTCGCAGTAGGTCGCGATCGAACGGGTCCGAGATCTTGGGCTCGTTCGACCGCGATTGCTACTGGAAGCCGAGATCAGTCTTCAGTCGACGTGACCAATGCTGCATCATCGCTTGCGATTCCTTGTCCGCTCGCTCCGCGAAGGGGCAGCAACATCGGGACTCGTTGTCGGTAGGTTCGATAGACCTCGCCATGGAAGTTCTCGAGATCACGCTCCTCGAGCTGGATGGCGGCGAGGATATAGATGGTGGTCATACCAGCGAACAGCAGGTGTCCGAGGGTCATTATCGGCGTGGCCCAGAAGGCGATAATGAAACCCAGCATCAGAGGATGGCGGACGAACACGTAGAATCCGGTCGTCCGAAACGGCACCGGTCGATTCGGCTTCCCCACAAGGTGCAGATAGACCTGCCGCAATCCGAAGAGATCGAAATGGTTGATGAGAAACGTAGTCACGAACACGATCAGCCATCCGGTTGCGCTGAGAGCATAGAGGATCCCGGCCGCAAGAGGATCTTGGACTTCCCAGAACACGGTCGGGATTGGCCTCCAAAGTACAAAGAGTAGGATCAGGACAAGGCTGGCGAGCAGGACGAATGTGCTGCGCTCGACTGCCTTCGGTACGAATCGCGTCCACCAGCGTTTGAACCCGGGCCTCGCCATGATACTGTGCTGCAAAGCGAACAGTGCGAGCAGCAGCGAATTGATCACGATCGCGAATCCGACATTGCCGGCAGCTCCACTGTCAATGGATTTCGGAACAATCACGTTCCCCACGAAACCAATCGCATAGAGAATGGTTCCGAAGAAGAAACAGTACGCGACCGCTCCATAGACGAACGCTGCCATTCGACTCAAGACATTATGTTCACTACTCATTCTTGGCCTCCTTTTGGGTGTCTGAGAAGACCAGGGCTCTGGCATGGAAAGAGGGGACACATGGCTGGGTCTGATGTCACGATGTTGCTCGATCGGGTCAATCGGGGCGACCAGCAGGCACTCGATGATTTGATTCGTACGCTCTACTCGGAGCTCCGAAAGCTCTCGGCGGGAATCATGCGGAAAGAAGCCGTCGGGCACACGCTGCAGCCGACTGCCCTGGTCAACGAGGCCTTCATTCGTCTCGTCGAGGGCGACAGCAAATGGGAGAATCGTGCCCATTTCTTTGGTGCCGCTGCCCAGGCCATGCGTCGAATCCTGGTCGACCACGCCCGTACCAAGTCCGCCCTCAAGCGGGGAGGACACGCCAGGCGGGTCACGTTCGATGACCTGGCCGTCGCTTCTGAGGATCGCCAGATTGACGTTCTGGCGCTGGACGAGGCTCTCCGGGCGCTCGAGCAGCAGAACCCGCGACTGGCCCAGGTGGTCGAGTTGCGTTTCTTCGGCGGCTGTAGCATCGAGGAGACGGCCGAGTTACTCGGTGTTTCAGCTGCAACGGTAAAGCGCGACTGGGTTTACTCCAGAGCTTGGCTTCTTGCCTACATGGACGACGAGCCGACGGACTGAGCCCTTCCGACTTGCCACAAAGCTGTAATAAAATTGGCCTATTGACACGACTGTTATACTGGTCGTAGTTTTCGGAAGTTGTTGAGCGCTGGTTGCGAGAGCTCAATCCATGGCAACCGAACCCCCCGAACGGCAGATCTTCGAAGCCTGTTTGACCCTGAGCCGGCAGGAGCGGGTCCGCTTCATTCGGCGTGCCTGTACGGGTCATCCGGAGCTTGTGCGCAGGCTCTTCCGCCTTCTCGAAGCCCATGACAGGGCGGAGGAGGGTGCTCTTGCAGCCGACCAGATTTTCTCCATGGGCGAGCCTGCCAAAGAGATCGGGTCCTACCGCCTGCTGAACGTGATTGGGGAAGGTGGAATGGGAGTGGTCTACAAGGCGGAGCAGCTCTATCCCGTCAAGCGAGTAGTAGCGCTTAAGCTGATCCGCTGGGGCCTGGACTCGCGGCAGGTCGTCGCTCGATTCGAGGCGGAGCGACAGGCCCTGGCGGTCATGGATCATCCAAACATCGCACGGGTGCTGGACGCGGGCGCGGCCTCGGACGGCAGGCCGTTCTTCGTCATGGAGCTCGTGCCCGGCGATCCTCTGACCACCTTCTGCGACCAGCAGCGGCTTTCGATCCGCCAGCGTCTCGAGCTGTTCGGATGCCTCGCTCGGGCTGTGCAGCATGCCCACCAAAAGGGCGTCATCCATCGTGATCTGAAGCCTTCCAACGTCATCGTTGCACGCCAGGATGGGACCTTCACTCTCAAAGTCATCGATTTCGGGATTGCCAAGGCGATTGGCAACCGACTCGGAGACCAGACTTTGGTCACTCAGGTCGGAACGGCATTGGGAACTCCCGCCTACATGAGCCCGGAGCAGGCTGAGACCGACACACTCGATATCGACACTCGTACCGACATCTATTCGCTCGGCGTGATCCTGTACGAACTGGCCGTGGGTGTTCTGCCCATCTCTCCGGAGGAGATCGGTATGCCTGCGTTCCTGGCGCAGCTGGGAGATCGTGAGATCGAGCCGGTTCTTCCGAGTACGCGTTTACTGAGCCTCGGAGAGAGGGCACGAGAGATTGCAGCCACCCGGAGAACCGAGCTCTTCGATCTGGTCGGCGAGTTGAAGGGAGATCTGGACTGGCTGATCCGCAAAGCGATCGACAAGGACCGCTCACAGCGGTACGAATCGGCCGATGCTCTGGCGGTGGAGGTCCGCCGCTATCTGAACAACGAGCCGCTGCTGGCTCGTCCCCCGAGCCTGCCGTATCGCTGCCGCAAGCTCCTCCGACGTCACCGTCCTGTCGTAGCCGCCGCGTCAGTGGTGCTGGTTGCGCTTCTGGTGGCGGTCGTGGGAATCGCGGCCGGGCTGGTCCAGGCCGAGAGATCGAGACAGGAGGCTTTGCGGCAGGCCGTCAAGGCCACCGAGGCGGGTCGGAACGCCAATTCACGGCTTCGCCACGCCTTGATTGCCCAAGCCAGGGCACTCCGAGGCAGCAGGACGCCGGGTCGGCGGGCGGAGAGCCTCAAGCTGCTGTCGCAGGCGGCGGCCCTGCGGCCGGGTCCGGACCTGCGGGATGAGGGAATCGCCAGCATCACCTTGACCGACCTGGAACGTGTCGCGACGTGGCCGAAGCTGGACCTACAGAAGATCTCGGTTGACTTCGATGATCGGTGCGAGCGCTTCGCCTGGGGGATTCTGGGTGGCAGAGTCGAGATTCACAGGGAAGGAGAGGATGAACCCCCACTCGTCCTGCCCGGATTCGGTCTGGATCCCTGGGTCCTCAAGTTCAGCTCAGACGGGGGTCGCCTGGCAGTCAAATATCATGGCGACCGCCCCGAAGCCGGCGGTTGCGTCAAGATCTGGGACTCTCGAGACGGCCGTCTGGTGGCCGAGATCGCGACGATCCCGCTTGGCAGCGCAATGGACTTCTCGCCCGATGGGCTCGAGCTGGCCATGGTGACGCGCGATCAGCGGTTGATCTTCCTGGATCTGCAAGCAGGGCAAGCCCGGTTGCAGATACGGCTCAAGCATCCCTCGTCGGATTTGGCCTACCGGCATGACGGCGATGCTGTGGCGCTTTCCACGGAAATGGGGATGCTCGAGATTCGTGACGCTCGGGACGGGCGCCTGCTGCAGGAACTCGATCATCCTGGGCGGGTCTACCGGGCGGACTGGAGCGACGACGGAAACTTGCTTGCGGGAGCCTATTCCGATGGAACGGCGGTGATTTGGAGGGTCAAGGACGGGAAGGCACTGACCACGTTGAGAGGGCATCAAGCAGAGGTGGTCCGGGTCGGATTTCACCCGGTGTTCCCTCTGGTCTTCACCTATTCCTGGGATGAAACAAGTCGCCTTTGGGAGATTCCGACCGGCAGACAGCTTTTGACGGTTTCCGCCCAGGCTCTGGAATTCTCCTCGGACGGGCAATACCTTTCCTATGTCGATGGAAATGCCGCCGGCATCTGGCGACTTCGACATGGGGAGATGCTGCACACCTACTACGGTCACCTAGGGAAGGGCCCGCGCAGCCTCGATCTGAGTTCGGACAGCCGTAGGATGGTTTCGGGAGGGCTCGACGGCCTTCGGTTGTGGGACACCCAAAACGAAAGTCCTGTTGCCTGGATTTCGACTCCTGACGTGCGAGATGTCTTCTTTTCCGCAGACGGCGATGGTGTGATCAGCTGCGGCCGGGCGGGGTTGCTGAGGTGGAGTCTTTGGGATGACGACGGAACACCGCGCGTCTCTGGCCGACGCGTCATGGTCGATGAGCCCTGCGAGCACGCCGCGATGGATCCACTCGGTGAAGCGATGGTCTCCCTGCATCAGGGAGATCGGGTCTATCTGCACCTTGACCCAGGCCGCTCGAATCCGGTTCCGCTGGCCGGCTTTCCCGGGATGGCGCATCCCTCCCTGACACTGGGGGGGACGCTGGTGGCGGCGGGAAACTGGCGGGGCGATCGCACAGTCATCTGGAACGGACGGAACGGTCAAATCCTCCGGACCCTTCTGCCGGGGAAGCCCGCGGTGGGTGTCGCCTTCAGCCCGGACGGACGCTGGCTGGTGACGGGATCGAGCGAAGAATACCGCTTGTGGGACACGTCATCCTGGACGAACCAAATGCGTATCCATCGTCCATCCCGCTTCTCGCATCTGCCCGGTCTCATGGCGTTCAGCGACGATGGCCGACTGCTGGCCGTGGTGATCGACAATCGGACGATCGGTCTCTACGACCCGCAGCGAAAGCGCCCCGTTCTCGCACTCCAGCTACCCGATCCTCAGGCCTTTTCGGCCCTTCGATTCAGCGGAGACGGTCGCTGCCTGGGGGCATCCACGACAGCTCGACGGATTCATGTGTGGGACATCAAGGCGATTCTCGAGGCGCTTCATCCTCTGGGGCTCGACTTCGGTTTGGCCGAACAGTGGCCAGGAGGCAGCCCCGCCCAGATCTCCAGCGATGCTCCGTCCAAGACGACCGATCGCGCCCGTGCGCAGCCCGGTCAGTCAGGCCACGGATCTCCTTTCTAAGGATTCGAAGACTGTCGGTGAGCCGTTCTCTTCCTCAATTTCGCATTGAGGTCTAGTTACTTTTGAAAGGAAGGTCCATTATGACGTCGAATCGAATCGATCGTCTGTTCAGCTCATGGGATTTCCGCGTTCTGCTCCCCAGAAGGCGTGTCGGCCTCGCTCTCGCGTGTCTGGCCATCTTGTCGGTAAGTACTTCCCTGCTGGTTGGCCAGCATTCCGAAGGGCACGACACGCGGGCGCTTCACGAGGATCCCCGGCTCACCGACGGGCAAATCGCTCCTTTGCTCGTAGGCCTGGGCTCGGGCCATCTTGCGGACACGACTTCTTCTCCTCGATCTCAGCTATTCTACGATCAGGGGTTGCGGCTCGCCTACTGATTCAACCACCGGGAGGAACTACTCGCCTTCAAGGAAGCGGCCCCCGAATCTGAATCTTCCCATGCAGGCCGAGGCCGTGCCTCAAGCATACGAGGCGATCCAGAAAGCCCTGAGTCGAATCAACGGGGTATCGGTGAAAGAACAGGATTGGATCCGGGCACTCGCAAAACGTTACTCGGATACTCCAGCCTCTGACCGGTCCTCACTCGACGAAGCCTATGCCGCGGCCATGGCGGATCTGCACCGCAAATACCCGGAGGACCCTGATGTCGCGACCCTCTATGCCGCCTCGTTGATGAACCTTTCTCCTTGGAACTACTGGACCCCGGACGGGAAGCCCAGGGAGCACACGGAAGAGATCCTGGAGACGTTGCGGAGCAGCATCGAGTTGTATCCTCAGCACGAAGGAGCCCTGCACTACTTCATCCACGCTGTCGAAGCGGCCCATCCCGAGTGGGGTGAAGCCGCTGCGGATGCACTGAGAGGACGGGCGCCGGGCGCCGGGCATCTGACACACATGCCTTCTCACATCTACATGCAGCTGGGTCGGTACAGTGATGCATTCGAAGTCAATCAGCTGGCGTCACTTGCCGACGAGGGCTATATCACACAGTGCCGCGCGCAGGGCATTTATCCGCTTGGTTACTATCCGCACAACATTCATTTCCAGGTCTGGGCGGGAATGATGCTCGGTAGAAGCCGCGAAGTCCTCGCTATCTCCCGAAAAGCGGCGGCCAACGTGCCTGTCCATTTCGATGTGGATCAGTGGGCACTGTACGAAACTTTTCTCAGCCTGCCGCTCTACACTATGGTACGGTTCGGAATGTGGGATGAGATCCTGGCAGAACCGAGGCCGCCTCGCGAGCGTCGCTTCTGGCTCGGCATCTCCCGCTACGCACGCGGTCTCGCCCATGTCGCAGGACGCCGTACTTCGGAAGCCGAATCGGAATTGGCTGGACTTTCGGCAATCGTGGACGATCCGACGACGGCGGAAGTGCTCGTCGGGTTCTCCAATGCGGGGAGCGTCCTCGAGATTGCCCGCGAAACCCTGGCAGGGGAACTCGCGGGAGCTCGAAAGCGGCACGATGAAGCTATTACTCATTTGGAGCGTGCCGTCCGCCTGCAGAACGGACTGGGCTACAACGAACCCCCCGAATGGTACTACCCCGCGCGGCACAATCTGGGGGCGGCTCTTCTCGATGCCGGTCGGCCCAAGGAAGCCGAGACCGTCTACTGGCAGGATTTGCGCCGCTATCCCGAGAATCCTTACTCTCTGCTCGGCCTTGCCCAGAGCCTCCACGCCCAGGGGCGTGAACAGGAGGCCACGGAGATGCAGGAGCGCTTCGAGCGCGCCTGGGCGCACGCCGACGTCGATATCTCCTCGTCACGCTGGTAGCGGATACGTGGTACCTCTGCTGTGGCCCCTCGCATCACGACCTCCTGACACGCACATCTCGCCGGGTTATGCTGAGAGTCAGGAGGCACAATGGCACGAACCGTCGACGACGAGCGAGCAGTGGCGCGTTTCGAGGCCGCACATCCGTTCATGATCGGACTGAATGCCGTGATCGTGGCGGTAACCGAGGAGACTCCAAGAGTCCTGACGGTCCGGGATTCCGCCAATACGCCCGACGGCCGCAAGGGAGTCGCCGCACTGCCGTTCGGCCCGCTAGATCCGGAACGAGACAGGACTCTCGAACGCGGCGTCCGGGGCTGGGTACGTGAGCAGACGGGTCTCGAGCTTGGCTACGTCGAGCAGCTCTATACGTTCGGAGATCGACACCGGGATCCGATCGAAGTACAGGGTGGTCCCAGAATGCTGTCCATCGCCTATCTGGCCCTGGTGAGAGAAGGTCGCCTGTCCGGGGACAGCCGAGCCGAATGGCTCGATTACTACGACTTTCTTCCCTGGGAGGATCGCCGCGAAGGGCCCTCTGAAGTCGTTCCCAAGGAGATCGTTCCTCGTCTGCGTGAGTGGGTGGAGGTCACGCACGATCGCACGCTGCGCGAAACGCGGCGCGAAAGGGTGGGGATCGCCTTTGGTCTCAATGGGATCGAGTGGGACGGCGAAAGGGTCCTGGAGCGCTATGAGCTGATGTACGAGGCGGGACTTGTGGCAGAGTCCAGCTCCGAACGGGGACGGTTCGCTGAAGGGCTCGAGGAGGGCTTGGGCAGGCGAATGGCCATCGACCACCGTCGCATGCTTGCGACCGCTTTGGGCCGTCTGAGAGGCAAGATCAAGTATCGACCCGTCGTCTTCGAGTTGCTGCCGCCGACCTTCACACTCCTGCAGCTTCAAAGGGTGGTCGAGGCTCTTGCCGGTGTCAGACTCCACAAGCAGAATTTTCGACGGCTGGTGGATCGGGGTGGCCTCGTGGAAGGGACCGGGAAGCTGGATCTGCACACCGGGGGTCGGCCGGCCGAGCAGTTTCGTTTTCGGCGCGAGGTCGTGAAGGAGCGACGAGAGCCCGGAGTCGGCCTGCCGAGTGGCTGACCTTGATCACCATTGGACTTGGGTCCGCATTCTGCTAGACTCATCTTATCTCGTCTGAGACGCTGGCTGTCCGGCGTTATTTTTTGAAATTATTTATGCTCACTTTGAGTATAAAGGAATAGGATGCAAGAACTGGAAAACGCAACTCTCGAGTTCACCGCGGCGGTGAAGGAGGCCACGGCTCCCATCTACGAGCGCGTCAAAAACGTTATCCCCGACATCGAGTGGCCGATGTTCGCTCCGCTGATTGCGGCTATCAATAAACTGAAGACCGAGCGGAACGCCATCATTCTCGCCCACAATTACCAGACCCCTGAAATCTTTCATGGCGTGGCCGACCTGACAGGCGATTCCCTGGCTCTGGCGCGGCAGGCAGGAGAAACGGACGCGGACGTTATTGTCTTGTGCGGCGTCCACTTCATGGCCGAAACCGCCAAGATTCTGAACCCGGCCAAAACGGTGCTCATACCCGATCTGGAGGCCGGGTGCTCTCTCGCGTCGTCAATCACGGGAGCAGACGTTCGATTGCTCAAGCAAAGATACCCGGGAGTCCCGGTCGTCACGTATGTCAATACGAGCGCAGATGTCAAAGCCGAGTCCGATATCTGCTGCACGTCGTCGAATGCCGTGGAAGTCGTCGAATCGCTGGGCGTGGACCGAGTCATCTTCCTGCCCGACGAGTTTCTTGGGCGGTACGTTGCCTCTCAAAGCGAGGTCGAGGTCATCTTGTGGAAGGGCCACTGCGAGGTCCACGAGCGTTTCACCGGCGGCGAGATTCGGGATATGAGAAGGCTGCATCCCGGGGTCGTCGTCTTGGCGCATCCCGAATGTCCCCCCGATGTTTTGGCCGAAGCCGACTACGTGGGTTCGACGGCGGGGATGATCAAGTACGTGGGGCAGACCCTGCCGAGACGGGTGGTCATGGTGACGGAATGCTCGATGAGCGACAACGTGGCTGTCGAATACCCTGATCTTGAGTTCGTCAGACCCTGCAACCTGTGTCCACACATGAAGCGAATCACCTTGGCAGGCGTCCTCAATGCTCTCAAGAACAACGAGTTTTGCGTCGAGATGGATCTCGACACTGCGCGAAGAGCTCGAGGAGCCGTCGAGCGTATGCTCTCAGTCGGACGAAGGGAGAACTGATGGCCGGACACCAGGTTGACCGGACGGTACGGTCGGATGTGATTGTGATCGGGAGCGGAGTGGCGGGTCTAACCGCAGCCTTGGAAGTCGCGCCTCTATCGGTCTCCGTCCTGACCAAAGGGAGACTGGGCCGGGCCAGTTCGAGCTGGCTGGCGCAGGGCGGCATCGCCGTTGCCTGGGACCCTGAAGATTCTCCGGATCAGCATGCGGCGGACACTCTGGCCGTCGGAGGCGGCATTTCGAATCGTGAAGCCGTGGAGACCATCACTCGCGAGGGTCCCGCGATTATCTCCCACTTGCTGGAGCTGGGAGTTCATTTCGATGCCGACCTGTCAGGCCGACTGCGCCTTGGCAGGGAGGCCGCCCACTCCCGCAGTCGAATCGTCCACGCCAATGGCGATGCAACCGGAGCCGCGGTCGTGGAAACGTTGGCGTCCACGGCAGGCCGGGTCTCCTCTGTGCAGGTTTTCGAAGATTGTCAGGCCCTCGAACTCATCGTCGAGGACGGTCGCGTCTCCGGCGTCCTCTCTCGCCAGAGTGGAGAGGGAGTCACCGCCTTTCTGGCGGGCGCTACGATCCTGGCAACCGGAGGCATCGGATCCGTCTATCTCTGGACGACCAATCCGCTGGAATCCACCGGCGACGGCCTGGCCATGGCAGCGCGAGCCGGGGCTCTACTGGCCGATCTGGAATTCATGCAGTTTCATCCGACAGCCCTTGCCGTGGAAGCCAGCCCGGTCCCACTGCTCACCGAAGCGATTCGCGGCGAAGGGGCCATCCTGATCGATGGGAAGGGCCGGAGATTCATGCCTGATGACCACCCCGACGCCGAACTTGCTCCCCGTGACATCGTGGCGCGGTCGATTTGGTCTCGTCGCAGGCGGGGAATCGAAGTCTTTCTCGACGCCCGCAAGGCGATAGGCAGTCGTTTCCCGAAGCGCTTTCCAACGGTCTTTCGACTTTGCCGCGAGCGTGGTCTGGATCCACGACGAGATCTGATTCCTGTCACCCCGGCGGCGCACTATCACATTGGCGGTGTCGCCGTGGATGCAGTCGGGCGATCCACGCTCGGCGGGCTGTGGGTGTGCGGCGAGACGGCGGCAACACGGGTTCATGGTGCGAACAGACTTGCCAGCAATTCCCTGCTGGAAGCCATGGTCTATGGTCGCCGCGTCGCGCTGGATGTCAAAGAGGACTGGAAGCCACGAAAGATCAAAGGCAGATTCGCGGTGGGTGCGGAGTTGAATTACGACGCGAAGAGGCGTGATTCAGTCAAGCGGAAGATCCAGGCACTGATGTGGAACCAGGTCGGTCTTCTACGTAACGCCGCCGGCCTGCAGACTGCCTTGGACACCTTGACGAAGATGGAACTGGAGCGCGACATCGGCCTCGGCGAGACCAGGAACATGATCACGGTAGGCCGGCTGGTTGCCTTTGCGGCCCTGACGCGGGAAGAGAGTCGTGGAGTCCACTATCGAACCGACATCCCGCGGAGCCGAACCAAATGGGATCGCCATCTGTACTTGACCGATCCGCTTCTGCAACTGCGCGAGGAGGCCCTGGCCGAAGCTCAATGAGCATGATTCCTCCGTCCTTCAGCCTGCGGCTCACAAGATAGGCACAGCTTCGTTGATTTCGGAGATCATTGATGAAACTTCCACGGTTACTGTATGAGGATCTGGTTCGAAGGGCACTTTTGGAGGATCTGGGTCGGGTCGGAGACCTGACTTCGGACTCGATCATTCCTCTGGAGGCCCGCGTCAGAGGGAATCTGATCAGCCGGGAGCCCGGCTGTGTGGCCGGGATGTTCGTCTCGACGTTGGCCTTCTCCATCATGGACCCCGACGTTCGAATCGAGTATCACGTTCAGGACGGGGATCGGATCGAACCCGGACAGGCGCTGGCAACGGTTGATGGAGAAGCCCGATCTCTGCTCTCTGCGGAGCGCTCAGCTCTGAACTTCCTGGCGCTCCTTTCCGGTATCGCTACAGCGACGCGTGGGATCGTGGACCGCTTGAGGGGTTACGATACGAAAATCGTGTGCACACGTAAGACGACCCCTGGTCTTCGTACGCTCGAGAAATATGCAGTACGCGCCGGCGGCGGTTTCAACCATCGTTTCGGCCTCGATGACGCCGTTCTCATCAAGGACAACCATCTGGCCGTGGCGGGCAGCATCGAAGAGGCGGTCCGGCGAGTTCGCTACTGCGTCGGTCACACGGTCAAAGTCGAGATCGAGGTGGACACTCTGGAACAGTTGGAGATCGCACTGGGCCAACCCATCGATGCCGTCCTCCTCGATAACATGACCATCGACCAGGTCAAGGCTGCGGTCAAGATGGTCCGAAGGCGCCTGGTGACCGAGGTCTCCGGTGGAATCACCCCCGAGACGGCGATTGCCTACGGAGCCGCGGGAGTCGATCTGATCTCTGTCGGGTGGCTGACTCACAGTGCCCCCGCCCTGGATGTCTCTCTGGACGTGGAATCCCTGTCCAGCGTCGGATCTGCGGCTCGTGCCGCGGTCTCGGTGGCTCAAACGCTGAGGTGACTCGATAAACTATTTCCATACTCCCTGCGTCTATTCGAACAAAGCGTGGAATGATTTCGTAGACCGATCTGAAAAGGAGCTGAGCATGGCTCAGATAATGATCGATTCGGCTTTCGCGAGCCGTGACGGTTTGTTCGAAGAGATCGTCCGGACATTGGATCTCATGCCCGAAGATCTTCGAGAGATCTTCATTCTTAGTCACTATGAGTGCAGACAGACCCGTGAGATTGCGAGCCTCATGCATGGCGACCCTGCCGAACTGGAGCTCAAGTTGAACCGGGCCAATCGGATCTTCTACCGCAGCCTCCGCAGCGGTGGTGGGGAGGTCCAAGGCTGATCGGGCGGTCGCGAAAGCCCATAAGCAGGGTTTCCCTCGGCCTGCACTTCGCCCCTCGTTCCTTGCGCCTCGAATCTGGCGCATCCCGCCTTTCTGGCATATCCTGACGGGATGGTCCCGCAGGCAGCAGTTCCTCTGAAGATGAGGGTCATGGACGGGGCCTACGCGATCGTACGCCTGGGAGAGTTGGGCAGGACAGTGGCACAGCTCGAAAGAGCCGGTCACCGATTCGGGGCAGCGAGGTAGCGGCGGACCACCCCGGTTGACAGGAGGTCAATTGGATGCACAGAGATTTCTCCCTGCTATGGCTGGTGGCGATGCTGTTCGTGTCTGTTTCCCTGTTCGGACAAAGCAGCGAACGTCCGCCGGACAGCAGGCCGGACCGCTACTTCGAGAATCTTGGGCACGAGATGGATGTGCTCAATCGGAAGCTGGATGATCAGGACATTCGTCAGGGCCTCTCCGACATCGCCGAAGTCGATTTCATGCGATTGACAGGGCCGCCGCTTCGCAACCAGCCCAACCCGACGGCTCAGGGAGCAGGCAACCCTCTGATCATTTACACGCACGTCTTCATTCCGAAGAGCCTGGATCGAAGCGCCAAGCAACCTCTGCTCGTGTTTCCGCACGGGGGTGTGCACAGCCACCTGACCCCCAGCTACATCCACATTCTCCGTGAGCTCATGCACGAGGGCTACGTCGTCGCCGCCCCCGAGTATCGGGGAAGCACGGGCTTCGGACGCGATTTCTATGAGGCGATCGACTACGGAGGCCTGGAGATTGAGGATACCGATGCCGTGCGCCGCTTCATGCTTGGGCGCTATGACTTCCTGGATTCGGCCAGAGTCGGCATCATCGGGTGGAGTCACGGAGGGCTCCATGCACTGATGAGCATCTTCAACCATCCCAAAGCATGGGCCGTCGCTTACGCCGGGGTGCCGGTCAGCGATCTGATCGCCCGGATGGGCTACAAAACGCAGGGATACCGGGACCTCTATTCGGCGGATTATCACATTGGCAAGACGGCCTTTGAGGACGTGAATGAGTACCGTCGCCGCTCGCCTTCCTGGAATGTGGACAAGTATCAGGGGACCCCGCTGCTGATCCATACGAACACCGCCGACGAGGATGTCAATGTGCTCGAGGTCGAACGGCTGATCCAGGCCCTGAAAGCGTCCGGGAAGGCAGGCTTTGAGTACAAGATCTACCAGGATGCCCCGGGAGGGCACCTGTTCAACCGGCTTGACACCGATCTGGCCCGGCAGTCGAGGCGCGAGATCTATGATTTCCTTGCCCGGTACCTGAAAAAGTAACGAGCCCGTTTCCGTGGGCCCGGGAGCGTGAATGTTCTCAACCCACGAGGATTTTTGCGAATTTCCGCTTGCCGACCCGCAGTACGAACTCTGACTGCTGCCGGGAATCGATCTGCGAGGCGGGATCCTGAACTTTCTCGCCGTCGACGGAAACGCCTCCCTGTTTCAGCAGACGCCGGGCTTCCGATTTGGACGGTGCGAATCCGACCTGAGCAATCACATCGGCGAGGAGCAAAGGATCCGCCGCAGCGATGCGAAACTCCGGCATCTCCTCGGGATCTTCCCTCTGTCGGAAGACGCGATTGAAGTGCTCTTCGGCCGCCCGGGCGTCGGCCGATGAGTGGAAGTCGGTTACGATTCGGCGGGCCAGTTCTGCCTTGGCCTGCATCGGATGGAGATCCTCGGACGCCACACGCCGCTTGAGAGCAGCGATATCCGCAGGGGTCCTGTCGGTGAGCAGCTCGTAGTACCGCCACATCAGCGGATCGCTGATCGACATGAGCTTGCCGAACATCTCCTCGGGGGTATCCGTGATGCCTACATAGTTGTGGAGCGATTTGCTCATCTTCTCGACGCCGTCGAGACCTTCGAGTATGGGCATCATGAGAAGGACCTGCGGAGTCTGCCCGTACTCTCTCTGAATATCGCGACCCACCAGGAGATTGAACTTCTGGTCGGTGCCTCCCAACTCGAAGTCGGCCTTCAGGAAGACGCTGTCGTAAGCTTGCCCGAGGGAGTAGATCAGCTCATGGATCGAGATGGGTTGCTGGGAGGCCATCCGCTTCGCGAAGTCGTCCCGCTCCAGCATGCGAGCCACCGTGTACTTTCCACAGAGTTCGACCAGCTCGAAAGATGTGAGCGCCCCCAACCAGCGGCTGTTGAAGTCTACGATCGTGGCCTCCGGATCGAGAATCTTGAAGACCTGCGCTTTGTAGGTCTCCGCATTGGCCAGCACTTCCTCCCGGGTCATCGGAGGACGGGTCTTGTTGCGCCCGCTCGGATCCCCAATCATGCCCGTGAAATCGCCGATCAGGAAGATCACGCGATGGCCCAAATCCTGAAAGTGCTTCATCTTGTGCAGAAGAACCGTGTGCCCGAGATGAAGGTCCGGCGCCGTGGGATCGAATCCGACCTTTACGGTCAGAGGCTCGCCGGATTCGTTCGACTGGACCAGCTTGTGGCGCAATTCGTCCACCGAGATGACCTCTGCGGCGCCCTTGAGGAGGTAGGCCAGTTGTTCGTCGATCGTGAGCTGATTCGCCATAGACGGGACATTATATAGAGAGAGCCCGCGAACCGGGGCGGAAGGTCCCCCGAAATCAGTTGCAGCTCGACCCGCGAAGGGTGTATGAGGAGGGGATGAAGGAGGGCTCCATGGGTTGCGAGTCATGTAAGTTCAGGAGCTACGCCGAGAAGAAACCGAAATCGATCCGTGCCCGGCTGTGGCGCTGGCACACGCGGTGGTGTCCGGGATGGAAAGCCTATCAGCGCCAGCTTCAGGCCGAGCGGAAGGATAGCCCGGCCACACCGTAGATGAGATCGAGGGTACGGCTCAACCGACGATTCCGCGCGAGCGCAGAAGGTTGCGAAGCCGCTCGAGGCGACGGCGATTGACGCCCAGATCGTAGTATCCGGTCCGCGCCGCGGAGCGCATCTCGATGATCCCATCCTTTTCCCGCAGCTGAAACTCCAGATCATCAACGAAACCGAAGATTCTCGACCGGACTTCCGCGTGGAGATACGCGTCGGTTCGCGTGACGATGCGCGAGCGAGGCAGCGTGCCGACCGTCTCGCACAGCGCTTTCCAGGCAGTCTGCGCCCCTGCGTGAATCGTCAGCGGCGCGATCCATCCGCCGGTATGAGCGGCGGTCTCACTCGACACGCAGTTGGGCCGCTTTGGGCAGTCCTGCAGCCTGCCATCCTTCAAGGCGGACATGAGCACATTATGACGGATCCTTTGCTTCGACGGTCCCGGGCCTGACGAGATGCAGACGACTGGAACCTACCGAATCTAGGATAGGAGCTCCAGGATCTGCCGCGCAGAGACCAGGTCCGGCCCCGCTTCGCGTCGGACTATCTGGTAGAAATCACAACTCATGCAGTTTCCCAGCTTCATCGCAAAGCTGCCCTGCACGCTGCCCCCACACAATGTGCCGGACAAGGCCCAGCAGGCCCGTCCCCCATTCATGCCTCCGTTGACCCCATTCGCTCTGGATTCAGTGGCGGCCGGGCAGACTCCGAACTCTGCGACCTTCGTTCCACCCGGTTCGCGTCCACAGCGTTTGTATTCCCAACAGTTGCTTTTCATGCGCACCTCCTCTCATTTCATCGGCAGGTACACGAGTCTGAATTACGACTCCGAGGTCTTCGCACCAGGAAGACGGCGGCCATCGTCGAATATCAGGAAGATCACGAGCGAGGAGGCAGCAAGGAACACGGATCGTGCTGGAATGGTGGGCCTAGGTGGACTTGAACCACCGACCTCACGCTTATCAGGCGTGCGCTCTAACCACCTGAGCTATAGGCCCGAGGAGGTTGGATTATAGCCGAGCCCCCGAGGTTTGACAAGCCGACGCAGGCCCGATGCGGAGGGCGAGAGCAGAGGAAATGTTTCGAGTTCGGAGAGCTCTGAAGTTGAGAACGGGAGAACCGGAGGACGGGAGGACGGGTTGCGAGTTCCGAGTTCCGAGTTTCGAGGGTTTCGAAGTTCAGCGTTCCTTCTGTCCGTTCGGTTTATCCGCTTGATCCGCTCTGCCCATTGCGGCCACCGAATCGGACGGGTAGGAGGCGTCAGGCCGCTTAGGACAGCATCGCCTCCCGCCCTCCCGTCCTCCGGTTCTCCCGTCCTCGACTATTTTCCCCCCTTCGTCGTCTAATCACTTCGAATGACGACCCATGGAGCCGAGGGGCCCAATATGGAAGATGCCATCGAATCGCCACTCCGAAGGAGTTCATCCGTCGATCGAGAAAGCGAACAGGAGCTCGCTTGGATCGACGCCACTCGTCGGGGGGATCCTGCGGCTTTCAACCGGCTCGTGCTCAAACGGGAAAGACAGATCTACAACCTGGTTTTCCGGATGTTGGGGAACCGTGACGACGCGGCCGAGATGACGCAGGAGATCTTTCTCGCGGTCTTCCGCAACATCACCAGATTCGAACGAAAGGCGCGCTTCTCGACATGGTTGTACAGAATAGCCGTCAACCATTGTCTGAGTCGGCTTCGGCGTCGCCCGCCTCTCATCCAGACGCTGGATGACGAGGCCGAGTACTCCATCCCGGTGCGCGAACGACTCGGCATCCCGGACCGTCAGGACGAGAGGATTCTTCGTCTCGAGCAACGTCGAATCGTGCGGGACGCTTTGGCCAGGTTGACTCCGGAACAGCGCGTCGTCGTGGAGTTGAAGTTCTTTCAGGAAGAGACCTTCCTGTCGATCTCGCACATTCTCAGCGTACCCGAGAGTACGGTCAAGTCCCGCTTTTACGCGGCACTGGACGCTCTGAAGGGAAGGCTGGGAGCGCTGGAGTAAAACGATGAGCCATGATTGCGAACGCTGCCTGCAATGGATTAAGGACGACCTGGTCGGGGAACTGGATGCCGACGGTCACAAGCACATGGAGACCCATCTCGGAGAGTGCCCGGCCTGCGCCCGTGAGAAGGTGATTCTGGAACGCACACTCGCCCGCCTCGGCGAACTCCGGGACGAGCCGCTTCCCCGACACTTCTTCGTCTACGAAGATCGCCGCAGCGTGAAAAGTCTTGGTCGGCGCTTCGAGCGCGTCGTCTGGGGACGGAGAGCGGCGTTCGCCGCGGTAGCCGCCATCCTTGTGATCGGCTTTGTCCTCGTCCTCGAGCAGACCACGCTGCAATGGGAACAGGGGCGCCTGACTCTGTCCTTTGGAACAGCTTCGCAATACCCGGCTTCTCCGGCGAACATCTCTCCGGGGTTCAAGGATGCCGTGAGGGTCCTTGTTCAAGAGGAGAACCAAAGATGGATGGAGGAGATCCGCCAGGATCTGGCCGGATCTTTGGCTCGTGCGTCCGATCAAGACCGCCGGGCTCTTCAGGACCTCGTCGTCGGCCTGGAGTTGAGGCTCGACCAGAAGCTGGAGGCTCGAGACGCTCGGACTCGCGATCTCTTTCAGACGACGCTAAAGCAATGGGGTCAGGCGTTGGCTGCACAGCGTCAGGAGGATCTCACGCAGATCCGGCAGGCGCTGATGCAGTTTGCTGCGAATGACCAGATTCAGGCAGGGCAGGCCGGCGCCATCATGGCGGCGCTTTCCCAGATCGCCGACGTGCGCGATGCTCGAGGAGGTTCACGATGAAACATTGGGATCGATACCTTGGATATTTCAAAACCGTAGGGATCATGGTTGCAGTGACAGCCGGAGCAGGTTGGAGTGAGGGGCTGCTGGCACAGAAGACCCCTTCCGGGGATGCGCAACTCCGACAGGAGCTGCAGGTCATGAAGAGTATTCTGTCGACGACGCTCTCCTTTCTCAGTCAACCCGCAACGGGCCTGATTGGTCTTCCAGGCGGACGCCGGTTGGGCGTAGGACGCATTGAGGGCCTGTACCTGAAAGGGCAGGGGGCCGTCTTCATGATTCCCCTCGAAACAGGCTCTGACGTTGACCCCGCTCAATTTGCCGCCGTCGAGAAGCGGCTGTCTGATCTGGAAGCTTCGAACAACCCTCGTTCCGCTGAAGCCGAGCTCCGGCTCCTCAGGTCTTTGACTCGGCATGGGTTTCCTGAGTTGGACGATCTGCGCGCCTTGGCTGAGGAACAGGCGATGGCCGCGGTCGAAGCGAGCGGCGAGGGATCCGAAGTCAGACCCTCTCCCCGGCCCACTCCCCAATCAGCGAAGAAGCCGTCCCCCGCTGAAATCAAGCAGGAGATCCAGAAGCTGAAGCAGGAGTTGGCCGAGTCCAGAGCGAAGGCCGAGGAGAACCGTCGCCGTCTGCAGGATTCTCTGGTGGATGTCCTGTCCCGCTATGGGGATTCGCTGACGCAGCTGCGAGCTGACGAGTATGTCAATTTCGTGGTCTCCCCCAGTTCCGGTCTCGGCGGTTTCGTCCTGCCCGATTTTGCATGGGGCTCGACCGGGATCAATACCGGCAGCCGATCTTCGGATGACGCCTTCGACATGATCATGACCGTCAAGGTTTCGGAGATTCGGGCATACCGGGCCGGAAGCATCGACCTCGCCACCTTCAAGAGTCGGATCCAGCAATACTGAGGGAGGGAGACCGGAGACAATCCCCGATCGAAAATCTCAAATTTCAAATTCCGGCCCGCCGTGTTACATTTCCTCGAGGACATGGTTCTGCTCAAGCGCCTCGTCCCGGCTCTGGTCGTGTTCTCGACCATCATCATGTTGGGAACGGCGGGCTATCGGTGGATCGAGTCATGGCCACTGACCGATTGCCTGTACATGGCGGTGATCACGATTTCGACCGTTGGTTTTGGCGAAGTCTACCCGCTCTCGCGCGAAGGCGAAGTTTTCACCATCGTCCTGATCATTCTCGGAGTAGGTGCGATCACCTATGCAATAAGCTCCCTGACCGACATCCTGGTCGCCGGTGAGGTGCAGGGGTTTCTGAGGATCCGGAGGATGAAACATCTGATCGACAAGCTGTCAGGTCACTATGTCGTCTGTGGCTACGGTGAGATGGGACGCCAGATCTGCCGCGAATTGGCACACAGGGGCTGCACGATGGTCGTCGTCGATATCGATCCGCGAGCGGTCCAACAGGCCACGCAGAACGGGATTCTCGCCCTGGAAGGAGATGCTGGGCTCGACAGCGTTCTGCTGGAATGCGGCATTGCCCGTGCGGCAGGCCTGGTCGTCGCCACCGATGACGACGCGACCAATCTTCTCGTGGTCCTGACGGCGCGAGGACTCAATACGGACTTCCCGATCATTGCCCGAGCCAATCTGGAGCAGGTCGTCGTGAAGCTGTTGAGAGCCGGGGCTAACCGGGCTCTCTTCCCGCAAAGCCTCGCTGGGCGCAGGATGGTCGAGATGCTTCTTCGGCCCGATCTCCCCGAATAGGTTCGGACCACCGGCGAATCCATTTGTTAGAATCTGCGTCAGACCGTTTGAGGGCACGCTGTCCGGTCCGCTTCGACCCTGACGGCCGAGGCCAAACCAGAAGAAGCAGGCCTGGTACGTGGGTGTGAGATCCGAGATGCCAATGACGAGCTCCAGCCCTGGACATGCCATTCGAGTTCGCGTGCGGGCTGCACTCGGTCGGATGCTGGTGACTTTGCTGGCCACCGGCCTCATCGTTGGATCGCTCGGTGCCGCGAACCCCCAGACCTCCCGGATCGTCGCCGTGGGTGATATTCATGGCCGGCGGGATCGGCTCGTCTCCGTCATGGAGCAGGCCGGTCTGATCGACGAGCACGGCGACTGGATCGGTGGCAGGTCGACGTTTGTATCGGTCGGTGATTTCATGGACCGGGGCCCGGAAGTGCGGGCCGTGATGGACCTGCTGATACGGCTGCAGAAGGAGGCGCCCAAGCATCACGGTGAGGTCGTTGTCCTCCTCGGCAACCACGAGATGATGAACATCATCGGCGACTACCGCTACGTCACGCCTGAGATTTTCGCCTCATTCGCCGACCAGGATTCGGAAACCCGTCGCCGCGAAGCCTTTGAAACGTATCGCAGGACGCTTGCCCGGCAAGAAGGGATAGTCGGAGTGCCCCCCTCCGGGGAATTGGGCGAAGAGCAATGGATGCAGAGTCACCCGCCTGGGTTCGTTGAATACACGGAGGCGATGGGCCCGAAGAAGACGTACGGGAAATGGCTGCGGGAACTGCCGGCCGTGGTCAAGATTGGGGATACGGTGTTCGTGCACGCCGGAATCCATCCCGGCATTCGCAAGTACAGCATCAAGGATCTGAACGCGAGGATCGACGCGGAGCGTGCCGTCTACGATCAGTGGAAAGACTATCTTGTCGAGCACCGCGTCCTGGCACCGTTTTTCACACTGGACGAGGCGCTCCAAGCGATCAGGGCTTACTCCGACTTCTATCGGGCTCAGGCAGGAACCGCGGACACGGCCGGCGGCGAAGGGACCGGCAGCGAACAACTGGTCCAGGTGCTGGGTGCGTTCTCGAGTATTGGGAACTGGCTCAGCACTCATCCCGACGGCCCCCTCTGGTTTCGGGGGTATGCGAAATGGAGCGACGAGGAAGGGGAGTCTTCGATCGGTCCTCTGCTCGAGAGCTATCAGGCGAAGCGCTTCGTGGTCGGTCACACTGTGATGAGTGGAGGGATCGTACGCCGTTTCAACGATCGGATCGTTCTGATTGATACGGAGAGACCCTCCGCCCTCGAGATCAAGGGAGATCGCCTCCGCGAAATCTACGTCAAAGGCATGCAGGCCGAGCCCGTCGAAGACAGGGTCGAGATGCCGGCGCTACCGTAGGACATCAGTCCCCGGTTTTCGTGCTGACCCCGGGGGAATGTCCCGGGTTCCGGGTTCCGAGTTCCGAGGGCGTGTCGCCCAAATGGGCTCAGCTCCCATTTTGTTTGACTCTCGGCAGCAGCGCGTCACCTCGGCAACTCGATTTCGCGCAAAGCCGCGGGGTCCAAAGGATTTCGGCAACACGCCCTCGAGGTTCGCTGCCTGCCCTGTCCGCCGCGTGGACGGAGTCCACGTCGGCCACTGAGTCCATGTCGTCCATCAAACTGGGGCAGTCGGACGCGTCAGACCGGTCCGAACAAAACTCTTCCCAGCTCCCAGCTCCCAGCTCCCAGCTCCGGTTCTCCCGCCCTCACCGGCTGACCTTCGGAGTCCATGCTGGACAACGCTCGTGAGGTGACGGCCTCAGGCCAGCCAAGCTGGAAGCTCATCCTACACCGCGCCTGGCGAGTTGATAGGTCAATGCCCAGCAGAATTCCGGTTCGGCAGTCACCAGTTCGGACAGGTCCTGGAAGGAAATCGTCAGCAGCGCGCACTCCTCGAGTGACTGCGCCGTGCACTGGTGGGGACTCTGCGCAAAGAACGACCAGCAGTCCAGAACATCGCGTTCCACGACTTCGGCTTCCCCCGAATCGGCCTGGAGCGTGACCCTTCCCCGGACCAGTAAATAGAGGGATGTGCAGGGATCTCCCCTGCGAAACAAGACCGAACCCCTTTCGATCTCGACGACCTGGCAGAGTGCGGCAAAACCCGTCAGGTGCTCGGTGCGCGCGGAGGCGAAGAATTCGAGATCCTGGAGAAGCAGCACCTTTTCAAAGACCGAGAGCATGGCGCTCAGACTCTCCTCTCAGAGGCGGGTGTCCCATCCCAGCGCAGGAGCGCCCAACGAGCGGTCTCGCGAACTAGTGGATTGATATCGTCACAAGCCTGTCTTATGCAGTCCTTCAGCGTCTCCATCCTTTCGGCGACGACGACCCCAATCGTACAGCATTTCAGCCAGGGATCGGCTTTGAAGAAGGTTTCGGCGAGGGCCGTCGCAGGAGCGGACGGGAGCTTGAAGATCTCACGCCCCCGACGGACCACGTCTAACGGGTGAGATTCGGAGAAGAGTGGCATCAGCGTCTGGCGCAGCTCCCCCTTGATGCGGGTGTCGATCAACTCCACGGCGTATTCCCGCAGCTCCTGGCGCTCACTCGTGAAGCCGAGATAGGAGAAATAGGCGTCCCCCTGGGGCAGAAACAGGCCCAATGCGCGGAAGATCTTCTCGAGTCCCCAGCTCAGGCGTTCATCGAGAGCTTTGCGGAGCAGTCGATATTCAGGTCTTGGGCTCGGATCCAAGAGCAGATCGATGTTGAGCAGCCCATAGTATTCGCAGGCCCAGATCTGCAGGAGGGGCAGGAAAGTCTCCTCCCGATAGAAGAGATGGTCGCGGCCGACTCGAATTCGGTTGAGCTCCTGGAGAGCGCGGTGAGCGACGACAGCGTCGTGGCTGTAGAGGGAGGAGATGAGGGCCGTATGAGCAGGTTGAGTGTTGATTTGCGCCAGCACTGCAGGAATCTCGCGCTTGATCTGTGAATCGATCGAAGGCTCGTGGATGAGGCAGCGGAGTCTCTCGACGACGGCCTCCCCGTGTCGGGCCAGCGCGCGCCGCGCCGACGGACGACTCCAGTGCCCTTCCAGGTATCTCATCAGAAGACTGAAATCCTGAGGGTCTGCATACTCGCCGAGAGCTCCAATGGAGGCCAGCCGGACCTGCTTCGAATCGTGGTTCAGCCACTCGCGGAGTATGGGGGGGAAGGAGGGGTCCTGCACCGTTCCGACGAGCCGGGCAAGTTCAGCGGCCTGCGAGGAGGACGCTCCCCGGCACCACCGAATCACGCGGTCAGGATCGATGACATCAGGGAGATCGTCGGCATATTTGCGCAAAAAGATCAGATCCCTGCGTGATGGGCCCCTGGTGCTCTGAAGCCGGCGATGAAGCGCATGGCGGAAACCCTGGACGTCGTGGCTGATCATGAGATGCAGGGCCAGCGCACCCACCTCCGGATCCGGATGGTCCACAAGGTGGTGCACTGCGCGTATCCAGCGAGGAAAGGCCGCCCGCTGCGCGTAGACGCCCGAAATATCCATGGAGAACGCTTCGGGGGTAAGTTCCACCGTACCGAGGTCGGACAGGGCAAGAGCCTCCGCCCTGTGTCGCAGTTGCTGGAGCGCGCAGAGCACGACCCTCGGATCAGGATGCGAAAGAGAGGACACGAGTACGCTCTCAGTGGTTTCCCGCTCGGTCGCTGCTGATGGTGCAAAGGGCTTGGAATCCATCCGTTCCAACCGCCTGCGCAGCATCTTGGAGTATTGCTCCGAAATCGCCCGGACGGCGAACAGCCAAATGACGGTTGCTCCAACCACCAGCGCGGCCGTCAGGCGGATGGTCAGGAGCGGCCAGCTCACTGCTAGGAGAAAGAAGGCAGCCCCAAGTCCGTCGCCCAGACGAAATACGACCAGCTCCATGAAGTTCTTGACGGAGACCCTGTGTCTCTCCGAAATGGGGACATACAGGAGTTCCACCGCCGTTTGCTCGATCGAGGTGCGCAATGAACCGGCAGTTCCCCGGGCGGCGACGATCGACCAGAATGCTGCGGCTGCCACGACCCCCAGCGAAGTTGCCAGGAGCGCCGCCGGGAGCAGCATGAGCGCGGTCCCGAGCCCGAACTTTCGGAGGACCCAACCTGCTCCGAACAGCTGTATGAGAGCGGAGATGAGATAAGTCGTTCCCAGCAGCCCGCCGAAGAACCGGCTGATGTGGTCAACGGAGCCCGGATACTCGAAGACGAGGGCCCATTTATACTGCAGATCGATCAGTGTGGTGCAGATGCCCGTCAGCAGGACCAGCGCCGCCAGCCTGATCAAGAGGGGCGAACGCCGGGCCGACCGCATCGGTGCAGATCGGTGGTGGCGATCTACGCTTTCTCTCGAGACACGATCTCCGCTGTGTCCCCGATTCAGCCAGAACAGACCTCCCAGAACGGCTTCGAGGATGAAGAGCAGTCCGCCGGTTTGGAGAAGAAGCCCTTTGAACCCGAATAGATCGGCGGTCAGGTAAGTGTAGTAGCCACCGCAGAGCCCCCCGAGTATTCCACCCGCGCCGAGAAGGATGAAGACTTTTCGAGCCACTCGCGGAGTGAAGAGATAGTACGAAAAGATCCAGCCCTGGGTGGGTACGAGCACCGTAAAGATCGCGCCCCACAGATAGAAAGCTGGAAACGACCAGGCCGCAGTTTCGGGGGCACCCAGAATGGTCCAGAAGCAACCTAACCCGACGGCGAGGGAAAACAGTGTCGCCGTCGCGATCAGGAGAGGGGTGCGGTAACCGGAAAGATATCGATAAAGCAGGACGATCGGTCCTGAGATGAGGGTCAGGGCAAGATAGAGTGCGGGCAGTCGCCAGTCGAACCCCACGTTGCCCAGATAGACCGCATTCTGCACCGACTTGACGATGCTGACCGAGGCCATGGCCAGAAAGAAGTAGAGGGTCAGCAGGAATGCCGAGTTCTTGTGGAACTGCCCGAGCTTGAGGACTTCTCGAAACGGTGTGAGTGTTCCTTCGAGCCACATGGCGCTCACCCAGCGTGTTCACCCGAGTCATCGTCTGCAGCGAACGAGCAGGCGCAGGGCGTCGGAGGTCTAGTCGATCAGGCGTCTTCCGACGATCCGGAATCCTCCCTCGCAGATCCGCTTCAGAGCCATCGGGTAGATACGGTGCTCCTGTTCGAGAATCCTGGCGGACAGGGAATCCTCGTCGTCCCCGTCCTCGACTGCCACGGCCTGTTGGACGATGATCGGTCCGTGATCCAAGTCCTCATCCACCAGGTGTACCGTACAACCGGAGACCTTCACACCCCATTCCAGGGCCTGCCTTTGTGCATGCAGGCCGGGAAAGGCCGGCAGCAGCGAGGGGTGGATGTTCAAAATTCGCTGTGGGAACTCGCGAACGAAGGATGCACTCAGCAGCCGCATGAAGCCCGCCAGACAGACGATCTCCACCTGCGCCTCATGCAGTGCCGCGACCACTTCTCGGTCGAACGCTTCCCGCTCCTTGCCCTTGGATGAAATGAAGACCGTCCGATAGCCGCGCTTTCGAGCGTGCTCCAATCCCGGCGCATTCTCCCGATTCGAGACGACGAGCGCAATCTCGGCTGGAACCTGGCCCGCCTCGATCGCATCCGAAAGGGCCAGGAAGTTGGAGCCTCGGCCGCTGAGCAGAATCCCGACCCTCTTTTTCATGCGTAGGTCACCTTTCCCGAACCGGTTTGAACCTCACCGATTTCGAAGCACCGTTCTCCGGCTTCCACGAGGCGTCTCTTGACGGTGTCGACGTGTTCTCGAGCGACGATCAGAACCATGCCGACACCCATGTTGAACGTGCGCAACATCTCCCTGGTTTCAACACCGCCGCGCTCCTGGATGAACTTGAAGATGGGCTTTACTTCCCAAGAGCCGGATCGAATCACTGCATCGAGCCCGGGGGGAAGGATCCGGTCGAGGTTCTCCGTCATTCCGCCGCCGGTGATATGAGCGATGGCGTTGAGCAAGTCGTCCTGGATCAAGGGTCTGACCAGGGGCAGGTAGTTGCGGTGCGGCTCGAGCAGTTCCTCTCCGACCGTGCGTCCGAACTCGTCGATGTAGCTGTCAACGGTCAGCCGCTCCTGCTGGAAAAAGAGCCGGCGGACCAGTGAGTATCCGTTGGTATGGAGACCGCTCGACGCGAGCCCAAGCAGCAGGTCCCCCTCGTGCACCCGATCCGGGGTAAAGAGGCGCTCCTGATCGGCGATGCCGACGATGAATCCGGCCAGGTCGTACTCTCCGGCCTGATAGAAATCAGGCATTTCAGCCGTCTCGCCGCCCAGCAGCACGCAGTTCGACTGGCGACAGCCCTCGGCCAAACCCTTCACAATCTGTTCCACGACCTCCGGCTCCAGATGTCCGGTCGCAATGTAGTCCAGGAAGAACAGAGGTAATGCGCCGAGAACCAGGATGTCATCGGTACAATGCGAGACAATGTCGATGCCGACGGTATCGTGGATGCCGGTCATGAAGGCGATCTTGAGCTTGGTCCCGACGCCGTCGGCGCTGGACAGCAGCACAGGTTTGTCAAAGCCCCGAAGATCCGGCCGGAACACGCCGGCAAAGCTTCCGATCTCCGTGAGAACGGAGTCGTTGAAAGTGGAGCGTGCCAGTTCTTTGATGCGTCGCTTGGCCCGATTGGCGGAATCGATATCGACGCCTGCCTGGCTGTAGGTCAGCCCGCCCGGCTTCTTGCTGGAATTCAAGTCTGCGTCTACCTCCCGAAAACTCCGGCCATGTTATTACGGAGGGAGGAAGCAGGCAACCGGCGGCAACTCGTCCCGAGTTCCGGGTTCCGAGAGTGGGATTTGCTTCCAGCTTGTCTGGCTCGGGTCGAGATTGAGGGTTCGACGGTTCATTAGGTCCTTCCACTCCTTCCACTTCGTCCACCGAGCCCACGTCGGACTTGGCAGGCTCTTCTCACTTCGCTCCACAAGGCTCACCGCAGCAAGACGTTGAACCGAAACTGGACGAAGTGTTGGTCCCGGTACCGGACTCCAAACACCTCGTCGCGCACCTCGAACCCCAAACCCCAGCGTTCCCGCATCCAATGATTGATCCCTCCGCCGAAGAAGAAGCCGTTCGCCGCACCTTCGCGGAAGAAGAGTGTGTAGCCGCCATTGACGAAAGGTCGAGTACGGCCGTGCCCAAAGTAGTAACCGGCGCCTGGCGCCAGGGTGCCGATTCCACCTCCGAGGGAGCCAGAAGGAGCGAGCCACCCCACGTCCACGGAAGCAGCGACGGGCCCGCCGGCAATGCGACCCTCACCGCCGACTCCCATGAGCAGAGTCGAATAACTCCCGCGTGTCGACACCCCCGGAGCAAAGAAGACTCTGCCCCATGAGTGGGGATCGATACCATCATCATTGGATTGCGCGAGGGGTTGCAGCGTGAGGAATGAAACGACGACAACAAATAGAAGATTCCGGTTCATGGACTCACCTCCTGCGACGCGAGCCCGCACGAGGTGTTCCAGTGTTTACGATTCCTGCTAACGTTAAGATTCGGACAAACTTACATTGTCGGTTCGACTCCGTTGATCACGGGGGCCGCAATGCAGGAAGTTGCCTGGCCGCAAGAATAGGTTGCGGCGTCGTGGTAAAGCGGGTTGAGATTCTGGTTTGGGAAGCCTGACATCCTGCTCCCAAAGCAGGACCGCTTCAAACCCGCAAACGCCCATCTTACGGCCTTTTTGTTTTCAATGAGTTACGCCAGGCCGTTGACGTCTGTGGCTCTCTGTGGGCCTGAGGGCCTTTGAACGACTACAAATCTGACTACAGGCCGACTCGCTCCTCGAGGACAGCGTCGAGCTTCAGTGGATGAATCCGAATGCGTTCAGACGCCTCTTCCTCCATCTTCATTGTTGCGGGGTTCCCCCTCGCAAGTTACGATGAGCAAGGAGATTTCCGCTGTGAATGCGTTTCTTGAGAGCCATCGCGACACTGTGCAAGAGATACGGAGGCAAGCGTCTGGAAGCCTAATGAAGCGCCCAGAATCGAGGTCTTGAAGCGATGGTCGACGAAAACCTCATCCGCGAAATGACGGAAGCCGTCGTTCGGGAAGTTGCCCCCGAGGCGATCATTCTGTTTGGTTCCCATGCGATGGGCTCCGCCTCCCCGGCGTCCGATGTCGATCTTCTGATCATCGAATCGGAACCCTTCGGAACGAAGCGGGACCGCCGCCGGGAGATGAGTCGTCTGTGGCATGCCCTGTCGCGCTTCCCGGTGGCCAAGGATATCCTCGTCTACAGTCGTGCCGAGGTCGAGCGCTGGCGCGATTCTCGGAATCACGTCGTGGGCCGGGCGCTCCGCGAGGGAAGGCTGCTCTATGGAACCGCATGAAGAGGCGGACCGGTTGCTTCATAGTGCCGAGAACGACTTCCGGGCGCTTTCCGGGATGACGGATCCGGAGGTCTTCACGGACGAGATTTTCGGCTTCCACGCCCAACAGGCCCTTGAGAAGTCCTTGAAGGCGTGGATTGCGCTTCTCGGATCTGAGTACCCAAAGACCCATGACCTCAGTTTCCTGCTGTCGACGCTGCAGCGCCTCGGTGAGGAGGTCGAAGGTTTCCAGGACCTCATCGATTTCAATCCGTACGCCGTGCAGTTCCGCTACGAAGCCTATGACGAGGTCGGAAATCCCGTTGATCGGAATCAGGTGATCCAGCGGGTCAAACAGGTTTTGAACGAGGTCAAGACACAGTCGGACAGGCGCTTCTCCGGTTAGCAGGCCTCGGCGTCAACGACCTTTCCCTGCCCGGGGAACTGTCGCTGGCCAAGTCTTCGGAGTAGCTCGGATTCACCTGGTCGCGGGGAGATCGCCGACGTCTCGCTGGGACCTCTATTGGCTCACATGGATGAGAGTATGCATTTCGATCTCGATTCGCCTAGGCACCCCGGACGCTGGGAAACAGCGGTAGATCACGTATTCATTCTTCTCGTCAGGAGATAGCAGCACTGCCTTGAAAACGATACGCAGCTGAAATTTCCCGTTCACAGTCTCGCGAAATCGCCACTCCTTGAGCGCACGATCAATCGAGTCGAAGAAGGCCCGCCCGGGAGTCTTCGGACCGTCGAGGCTGGCGGGAATCGATCCCTCCGGCGTACTCACCGACACACGCAATACTCTGACCTTCTCCAGGCGACCCTTCACAACACTGCATTGCACCTCGAAATCAGCGCTGTAGCCCGACGCGCCCAAGAACTGATGGTACTGGGGAAAGACCCGGGGACCATCCAACCCCACGATATCCGGAGTCCCGGGAGGGACGCGACCCGGTTCTGTGTCCATTTCGGCGTGGAATGACCAGGAGTCGACCATTGAAACGGGGGTCGGCTCACTCGCGTTCGCGCACTGAATGGGGCGATGCAGGTTCCGTCGTCCGCGCCCAGCGTCGGTACCCAGCGTCGGTGCCCAGCGTCCGTGCGCGGCGTCCGTGCGCAGCG
>JARRKC010000053.1:0-5022 GCA_037388505.1 Acidobacteriota bacterium
GCCGCATGGACCTCGAGCCCGACGACACCTACTCGACTTGGCTGCCTCACGCCTCGGACGATCCGAAAGTCAAAGAATCCCTGATCAGCATCACGGCAAAAATCGTCGAGCCGAAAGATGCCAAGGGCATCATCGAGTTCAAGCTGGAGGATGTCAGCCGCGAGCCCGGCATCTGCCTGAACTGGCCCCGGAACGATGATGATCGGAGCATGGATCTGGATCTTGCTCTCGATCTCAACGACCATCTGAAGATTTCCTTTGACGGCATGAGCGCCAAGACGTTCGAACCTGTCAGAGAGGCTACTCTTTGGGTGAAAGCCAGGGACTATGGGGCGTACGGCAAGATTTCGGCTACGGCAAAGCTGGTCACCGGCAAGGGAGAAGTGGAGATCCGCGGGTTCTACCGGAAGCTCGGGACACCCTACGTGACCCTTCCGGAGGACGAGGATGACAATTTCGTCGCCGATGCCTGGCAGCGGACCTACAACGTCAATGGAGACGGCAGTGACGACGAGGACGGTCAGCCCGAGGGTGCTGCCAAAGGGGACGGACTCTCTCTCTACGAGGAGTACCGAGGGCTCTATGTGCAGGGCAAGCATGAGCGTTTTGATCCCCAAGTGAAAGATCTCTTCGTCTACGATCGCGACGGGCTCCTCCAAGCCAGTTGCTTCGAAGAAGCGGCCAGCCCCTTGCGGGTGCACTATGTCACGGAAGAGGAGATGAACGGTGGTCTCCACATGACCAATTACCGGATCGTGAACGCCAACCACGGCCGGTGCCACATCGTGGATCAGCATGGGCTAGTGGTCATCAACGACCCGGGGCGGAGCGAGAGCTGGGGACAGTGCCACGGACCGGGCAAACCGGGTCCTCCGGTCACTGCTGAACCTTACATCAGCGTCTACGTCAACACCATCCGCCAGTCCCTGAAGACCCGCTATGAGAATTACAGGCAGGAAATCGATCAGAAACTGGGAGGTCCTCCGGGACCGGGCTGGTTCGAGGATCAGGTCAAGGGTGCCGTCAGCATGGTGGCCGCCCACGAAACCGGTCACGGCATCGGTATCGAGCATCACAACAAGACTCAGCCGCCGGGTCCCCATAGCGAAAGTGTTTCACCTTCGGCCGGAGACTGGATCTGCGTGATGCGCTATCTGTTCGACTACAACGATCCGGATGCCCCGAATCCTTATCCTCTTCCGGTGGAATTCCACGATGACGTCCTGTCGATCCTGAAGGGCGAGTGGCCCTGGCCCCACGTCTTCTGCACTACGTACAACAACTGCAAGGGGCAGATCAAGATTTCCGACGCCGAACGGTAGACGCCCAGAGGGGGTCTCACGGCGCCACGACGATGTCCTCATCGGCCGGCGGCACGCTGGTCAACTGGAATCCTCCTACAGTCATTTCCAGTCTGAGCACCGTCAGGACGATTTCGTGTTCGGACGAAACCAGCAAAGCCCCGACGAATCCGTCAGGAACACTCGGGAATATTCCATCCGGCCCGGCGAAGAACCGCGCCATGTGGCCCGCATAGGGTGACACTTGCTGACCGACTTGAGTCCCCTCTTCGTCGAAGAGAGTCAGGGTGATCGCGAAGGACTCTGACTCTGTACCGGCGGCGAAGGCGAATCCCGTGTTCGCGGTCTCCGTCTTCTCCACGGGGAACCAGAACTTCTTCTTTGCCTCTCCGCCGTCGGTCCCGGTCGAATCCAGCAGTTGGTCGTTCTGGATGAAGTTATAGAAGAAAGAGGCGGCCACCGCGTTTGCAGGACCCGTCTTGGTCACCATCTGGAGATAGCCCGTTTGTGCCTGGTCGCTGCCCTTGAGTACGTACTTCTGTGTTGCCCGGGGTCCCAACGAGATGCCGAATCCCGTTGATCCCGACTGATCGACGCCGTCCAGAGACCAGGACGACGCCCAAGGCTCGGAGGAGCCCTGACGAAGCATCGCCGTTCCCTCCCAGAGGGAATTGGTCTTGTTGCTGACGAACAGGATGCATTCATAGCCGCCGCCGAGGGCTAACTGCGAGTAAGAAGTGGAGATGGGCAGGATCTCTTCGCGGGGTTCGCAGGCGATCGAACGCAGTTCCCAGAGATCGATCAGCTCGCCGGAGTCCTCCGAGACGTCTCCACCGGCTACGCTCCCGCGGCCGCGAGCCCAGACCAAGAAGGACGTGGGTGCATAGCCGTGAGTCTCATTGCTGGTGGGCAGTGTGATTCCCAGCGTACTCTCCTGGCCGTGAAAGTCCAGCAATCGAAAGGGTCGGGTGGCTTCGATCTCCCACAGGATCACGGCCTTTTCGTAGTGGCTTCCCTGGACGGTCACGTCCTGGATCTTGATCAGATAGTCGTATCTGAATTCCTCGCACCCGGAAAGATCAGGCGTCACCGCGAACACGCTGGCCGGACTGATGGAGACTCTGCCGTCCCACTGGGAACCAAAGGACATTCTGGAGGAAGGTGCCGAGAGCGCACAGTCCTCTGAAATGAAGAGAAGCGGGGGATCGGCCGAAGGATAGTCGTCCGATATCAGCCTGAGGGTCCCACCATCGATTGCGAATCCTGCAACATCCTCCTCGTTCCCATCGGTGCCGCTGACACGGACTCCGGAGATTGACCCGGAGGTATAGGGCACCGTCACGGAACCCAATATTTCGCTCGAGGACTCGCCTTCGCGTCCGTACGTCCACTCGAGAGTCTTCTTGCAGTATTCGGCCGGATCAGTCGGAAGGTATTCGGCCATGGAGACCATCGTCTCTTCATCGGGGCCACAGTCCCAGGAATACGTGGTGACGCCGTTGATGGAACCGTCGTTTTCTGCGTCCGTCTCGGTCCTGGCATGGTTACCCTCTGAATCGTAGAACTGGGTGATCGCAGTATCCACCACCCCATCATTCTGAAAATCCCACTCGCTCTGGAGCAGGTTATGGTTCCCGTCATAGCTATTGACGACAACCCATTCGATCGTCCCATCGTCGCCGAAGTCATACTCCGACCTGACACAGTCGCCCGATGCGTCGTAGCTGTTGTGGGCGATCCAGTCGACCGTCCCGTCGTTGTTGCCGTCGGCTTCGATCGAGACGTGCAGGCCCGCTGAGTCGTAGCGGTGGACGATGACTCGGTCGATCGTGCCGTCGTTATCGTCGTCGTGTTCTTCTCGGACCCGGTTGCCGGCGCCATCGTAGCTGTTGCTCTGAACCTGGTCGACCGTCCCGTCGTTGCCGTCATCCCACTCCGTTCGGACGAGATTCCCCGCCGAGTCGAAGAAGTCCCGCTGTACGCGGTCGGGCACCCCGTCGGCATTGTTGTCAAGAAAGATCACGTTCCTGTTGCCGTTTGCGTCGTAGAGGAAGGTCTGGATCCCGTCGATGACGCCGTCGTTGTTCGAGTCGTTCTGCAATCCGACTTGGCGGCATGTGTTGACGGCGGCCTGCGCGGTCGCGACCAGGCCGCAGATCAAGATAGTCGTCGACAAACTGCTTAGGCAATGCATCGGCTGTCTCCTCTTTGTCATGGAGTTCCAAGTTGGCTGACGGAAACCGTTCCCGTCAGCTGGCGGTACCGCCCTGCGATGCATCTGGCTGCTGGAACGCGGCCTGTCGCGTCCATCGGAGAAAGCCGTGGATGGGAGGAGGGCAACAGAATGGGAGAGCAGAATAGAGGAATGTCGCTCTGGCCTGGAGAACTATCGTTCTCATGAGCTGCTCTTTCTTCTTACTCGGTCAAGACAGAGTTCATTGACGAGCAGGGCTCTCTGAGTTCGGGAAACAAGCCTAGCATGTGTTGCTTGAATTCTCAACACGTGATGCTCGCGCAGCCGAAGAGGTCCAACGACTCGTTCCGACACGGCAGAATCCGTAATTGATGGGTATCCGGTGCCGAAGGCCTCGAGCGCGGGACTTGCCCTCAAGTAAGGCACCGTGGCGACCCGGACGGGTCCCAACCTGCCAATGTCGCTTTTCGAAAACCGCTCATCGGATACGAAGTGTCGACGCCATCGAGAGACCCTTGAACACGTATCCGAGCAGCGTCGAGATCAGCCCCGAAGACAAGCCGAAAACTACGGCAGGAAGGCACGGCAGGAAGGGGCACGGCAGGAAGGGACAGACTCCTTTACTCCTTCGGCCACAGATCGGTCCGGAAGAGGCCTAGACTGTCGTGACCAACCAAGCAGGGAAAGGGACAGGCTGTTCCGGGCATTTACCTGGAATCCGCCTGCAGTCATTTCCAGCCTGAGCACCGTTAATGCCATCTCGCTCTCGGATCAAACCAGCAAGGCCTCGACGAATCCGTCCGGGACGCTCGGAAACATCGTCTCGAGCGGCTCGAGTTCCAGTAATACGACTACCGCGGCGCCATCCAGACCTTGACTCCCCTCTCCAAATCGAAGGAACCCGGCACGAGAGCGGCGGCGCAGCCTCTCCTGTCCAGAAACCTCGCGAAGGCCGGACGGATCAAGGAGGCTCTCAATGATCACCTCGACCTGGCTCAGTCGGTCGATCCCGGCATCGCACTCGCGGAAGTGCCTGCCGACCTGCTGGACCGGAGCGCTCGCTGCCAACTCCTCGAGGGACAGGATGATCACGCAGGTTTGTCACTATTTCTGATGCGGTTACCCGCGCAACATCTCCCAAAAGGCCCGTGAACTCTGATCGCGGAAATCACGTTTAGTCCGGAAGAGAACTTCTTCATGGATAACCGTCTTTATGTTGCTGGTTGGGTGCACACGATCCTTCTTCTCGGGCTCATGTCGCTCCTGCCCACAGTTGGTTGTGCGCCGAGGCACCCTTCGATCGAGACTCGGATCGAAGGGGTAACAAACGGACTCTTCAGTTGGCCTCTGCTCGAGCAGATGAAAGCAGATCACGTTCCTGGAGTCTCGATTGCCGTGATCGATGGGAAACAGATTGAATGGTCTCGGGGCTTTGGAGTCACGAATGTTGAGGACGGCAGCCCGGTTGATGAGACAACGATGTTCCAAGCGTCTTCGATCAGCAAGGCCGTGACGGCTGCCGTCGCA
>JARRKC010000053.1:5039-42100 GCA_037388505.1 Acidobacteriota bacterium
GAACGACAGGCTGGTCTCGTGGAAGATCCCTGAAAACGATTTCACCGCACAGTCGCCAGTCACGCTGCGAGAGTTGCTGAGCCACACATCCTGTCTGAACCGACCCGAGGGAGGGTTCGGACACGAGGGCCGCTACCCGACGGCCGTCGAAGTCCTCGAGGGAAAGCGACCCGCGACCAATCCGGCCGCCGAAGTGGAGTGCGTCCCTGGTAGCGAGGTGCGCTATTCCAACTTCGGCTATATCGTGATCCAGCAGCTGATCGAGGAGGAGCTTCTGTCGAAGGGGGCGACTCATAGTACTGTTGGCAGCGATCATCATCCTCGGGGCGATCTACCCCTACCTCATCTACTCCCTCACCGTTCCGGAATCCCCGAGTCTCTGGGGAGGATCCGTGGCGGCGCAGATCCTCGCCATCCTGCTTCTGTGCGCCGCAGTCCTGTCTGTCCTGTTGTCGTTCGTTGTCTTTCAGGCGTGGAAGCAGCGCTTCTTCACTTCTCCCGCAAGGATCTACTTCACAGCCGTGTCGGCAGCAGTCCTCGCCAGCAGTCTGCTGTGGCTCGATTTCGTCGGATTCTTATGACGAGCCGGGTCGATGCGCGTAGAATCGAGATCCCAGCCCGAAGGAGGGTTGATAATGACATCGAGAGCAGCTGTGGACAGTTTCATGGCCCAGCGGACCCTGGCGGTCGTGGGTGTCTCGCGAGGATGAAAGAAGTTCGGCAACCTGGCTAGAGCGGACGCACGATCGACTGGGGCCGTAGATAGTCGAACAGCGTTTCCTGGCCGAGCACGCCGCCGCCCATTCCGCTCAGATTCACCCCGCTGTATGGGACCCCGTGCACGAAGACGTTATGGGCGTTGATCCAGCCGTTGCCCGCCACCAAAGATTCCACGACTCGGCCGGCTCGTTCCAGATCCCGGCTCCAGACGCTGTTGGCCAGACCGTACGAAGAACGATTGACGAGCTCCACGGCCTCCTCCTCGGTGCGAAACTTCAGGAGGTACGGGACGGGGCCGAAGATCTCTTCCCGCGCTGCAATGTTTTCGGGCGATCCAGCCAGGATCGCCGGCCTGACGTAGCAGCCCCCTTCGTGGCCTTGCGGCTGCGCACGCCCTCCCTCGAGGACCGCTTCGGCTCCCTCCTGGACTCCCTTGTCCAGGTAGCCTAGGACTCTCTTGACCTGTTTGGGACTCACCAGGGGCCCCATCTGGGTGCCGGGATCGCTCCAATATCCGATCTTCAGAGCCTTCATCCTCGCCACTGCGCGTTCGACGAAACGATCATAGATCGATTCCTGCAGCAGCCAACGGGTCGCGGTGCAACAGACTTGACCGCTGTTGAGCGTGACAGCCTGGACAAGTGCATCCGCCGTCGCTTCCACCGGGGCATCGTCGAAAACGACTGCCGCCCCCTTTCCTCCTAGTTCGAGCTTGACCGGAACCAGATTGCGTCCGCAGGCCTCCGCCACGAGGCGGCCGACTTCAGGAGAGCCGGTAAACCCCATCCGGTTCAATCCAGGGTGCCGAGCCAAAGCGGCTCCGGCCGTTTCTCCATATCCGGTGACCACGTTGACCACGCCATCGGGAATTCCCGCTTCCTGAATCAGCTTGGTCAGATAGAGGGAGGACAAGGGTGTGTCCTCGGCAGGCTTCAGCACAATGGTGTTACCCGCCGCCAGCGCAGGGGAGAGATTCCATCCCGCCAGGAGGAAGGGAAAGTTCCAGGGGAGGATGAAACCGCAGACGCCGTAAGGTCGACGTACCAGCCGGGCCTCGTTCCGAGAGACGGCGAGAGGCTCGCGGTAATGTGCGGCGATCGCCAAGTCGGTGTAGTAGCGGAGGGTGGCGGAGAAATGACTGATGTCCCACTGGGCCTGACCCAAGGGTTTCCCCACGTCAAGCGACTCGAGTTCCGCAAGAACGTGCGAGTGCCGATCGACCAAATCGGCAAGCCGGTGGAGGTACACTCCTCGCTCGTTGGGTGTCAGCTGCATCCACCCGGAGTGTTGAAAGGCGCGGCGAGCGACCTGGACCGCTTCGTCGATATCGGCATCATTCCCGTCGGCCACCTGAGCGAGGACCTCGCCCGACCCGGGATCGATGGTTTCCAAGGTTCGCTCGCTCCGAGCGGAACGATGCTGTCCGTCTATGAAAAGCCCAAGGGGCGCATCGGCGAGAAAAGCCTGGGTTTCGCGCATCAAGTCAGTGGCATCTCGGATGGTCATGACCAGCTCCCTTCTTCGATTCTGAGGTCGTCTCCTTCGGAAGGGACAGTTTCCCGGACTGAAAGCCGCCCTCTTTGAACCAATCTAGCGCAGCCGGCAGGAAGGCGAAAGGGGTGAAGCTCAGTTCCGAGTTCCAGGGGCCTGTTGCCCAAAGACCGGAGGAACACCCTTTCGATTTGGGCCCGCGAACTGGCCGAGGTCGGAGGTGTGAGAGCCTTCGGGCAAGATTCCATCGGGAATCCGAAGACCGAGGGATATTGCCGAAGCCGTACTCCGAGCCTGATCCAACTCGATCCTGTGCGTCCAATCCCCTCCGCCAGGCACAGCTCGCCCCCGGGCAAACCCTCCAGGCGGAGGCCAAACCCCTAACCCCACCTACTAATAACGAACGAAGAGGAAAAAGTGCGAAAACTCCGTGAAAACGGTTCTGCAGCGAGAACCCCGTCGCGGTTGCCGCCCAACCGGGGAGGACGCTCACTGACGCGCACTCATTCCGGGGCGAGTGCGATTCCGGCAACATGCCCCCGAACCTGGGAACTTGAATTCATGTGAACGAAAGGACTGAATGACGTGTAGTCTAGTGCGTATGGGTCTCTCGATCAGGGTCTTTGGCGTCTTGGTTGTTTCAGGGGCGCTGGAGCTTGTCATGATGGCGCAGTCGAATCGTCCTCCCGTTCCCGAACCTCCGATCGGAACGATCGTTCATCGAGATCTGGCCTATGTGTCCAACGGGCACGAGCGCCAGAAGCTCGACTTGTACCTCCCGAAGCGGGACGGGCTCCTTCCCCTTCTGATCCATATTCATGGTGGTGCCTTCATGGCCGGCAGCAAAGAGATGAACGTGCCTCTCGAGTACCTGGCCCGGGGCTACGCTGTCGCCTCCATCAACTACCGGTTGAGCCAGCACGCCATTTTCCCGGCTCAGATCGAGGACTGTAAGGCGGCGGTCCGCTGGCTCCGCACTCACGCACCCGAGTACGGTCTCGACCCCGACCGGTTCGCGGCCTGGGGCGAGTCCGCCGGCGGACATCTGTCCGCGATGCTGGGTACGACGGGAGATACGCGACAGTTCGATGTCGGAGAGAACCTCGACCAATCGAGTCGTGTTCAGGCGGTCGTGGATTACTTCGGCCCGACGGACTTCCTCCAGATGGACGCCAACCGGATACCTAACGGTATGCTGCACGACCCCGCGGACTCTCCGGAATCACGCCTCATTGGAGGACCCATCCAGCAGAACAAAGACAGAGTGAAAAGGGCCAACCCGATTACGTACGTCAGCCCCGACGATCCTCCCTTTCTAATCTGCCACGGCGACAGGGATCCGCTGGTGCCTCACAATCAGAGCGTCCTTTTGGAGGCGGCATTGAAGCAAGCGGGCGTTCCGGTGACTTTCTATACCGTCAAGGGCGCCGGTCACGGCGGCTTCAAAGACCCGAATGTGGCGGAACTGACCCAGGCTTTTCTGGCAAAGTATCTACAGTAGGACGACCGTCCCCGGCTGTGCGGCTGCCCTGAACCCGCGTCCCGCGACGATTCTGGCGGAGGCCCCGGTTTCGATGAACCGTTCGATTCTCCGGCTGGCCGCCGCCTCGGCATCCGGACAAGTGGAGACGGTCGTCTTACCCCGGCTGCCCGCCTCTCATCTTCGGAGATCCTCGCAATCAACGTTCGAGGTGTGGCGTCCTCCGGTCAAACAAGCGGGGACGCTTATCTTCCCGATCCATTGCGAATTCAATTCTCCACTACTAGAATCGCGAGGGGCTTCGGAGATGCTCCGTCATAGCACAGTGACTGGGATGGGTATGGATGGGTCGATGCAGGGAAGCGTCATCCAGCGATGAACCTGAACCAGTACACCGAAAACATCCGGATGGGACTCGATACGCTGCGTTCCCACAAGATGCGCAGCTTTCTGACCGTACTCGGCGTTATCATCGGCGTCCTCACCGTCATCGTCATTGCTTCGATCCTCACCGGGATGCGAAGTAGCATCATCAGCCTCGTCGAACAGATGGGGACGCACACGGTCTATGCGTTTCATCTGACAACCGGCCCGCAGACCGGAGCAAGAGACCGCAAGGAATGGCAGCGTAAACCGCTTACGGTCGAAGATGCCGAAGCCATCCGGCGCGAATCGACAGTTGTCGAAGATGTCAGCTACCGCGGATTCGCCTTCACGAACCCAACGGTCAAATACCGGGACCGCTCCTATGAGCAGACCCAACTCCAGGGAGTATCGTCGAACTACGCAGGGGTTATCAACATTGCTTTGGATGAAGGTCGGTTCATCAGCCCGGTCGACGATCGCCATCGCAACCGGGTCGCAGTGCTGGGTGTGAACGTGGTCGATGCCCTGTTTCCCAACTACGATCGGGTGGCTGGCCGAGTCATCGAAATCGACGGTAATCGATTCACCGTCGTTGGGGTCCTGCAGAAACGGAAGGCAGCAATGTTCGGACTGAACCCCGAAGACAGCATGGTCTACGTTCCCTATCGGACGTTCCGGAGCCTGTACCCAAAGAACGACTTCCTGCTGATCGTAGCAAGAGCCCGCGAGGGACAGCTCGCCAAAGCACTGGATCAGATGGAATCCATTCTTCGCCGCCAGCGGGGCGTCCGCTACAACGAGGAGAGCAATTTCGATCTGACCACGTCGGAGCGCCAGATCCAGCAGTTCGACGCGATCACGGCCAGCGTTGGGCTGATCGCCATCGCGATCTCAGGTGTGGGGCTTCTGGTCGGTGGAATCGGGGTCATGAACATCATGCTGGTCTCGGTTACTGAACGGACCCGCGAAATCGGTGTCCGCAAGGCTATCGGGGCGAAACGACGCGATATCACCTTCCAGTTCCTCTTCGAAGCCATGACGCTGACCACCAGCGGTGGACTTCTGGGAATCATCTTCGCCGTGGGCATCAGTTCGCTGCTGATCTGGTTGATACCCAGCATGCCCGCCGAGATTCCGCTGTGGGCAGTGGTGGCAGGTTTCGTCGTGTCGATTTCCGTCGGGTTGATCTTCGGGGTTTGGCCGGCGGTCAAGGCCGCCAGGCTCGATCCCATCGAAGCACTTCGACACGAATAAATGATGTCCAATGCGCCCCGCGCGAGGTGCAATCCTTAGCGGTTGCGGCGGATTTCAGTGGGGCAGAGGATGTGAGGGACCAATGGGGGTACGAGCAGGATTCTTCTGGGAGGCCACCCGAATTGCCGCGCACTCCATTTTCGCGCACAAGCTGCGGACCTTTCTAACCCTTCTGGGCATCATTATCGGGGTCGCTTCAGTGATGCTCGTCGGCGCCTGCATCGAAGGACTGCAAACGTATGTGATGGACACGGTCTCTCGAACTCTCGGAAGCGATTCGTTCATTCTGGACAAGTTCGCCACCCTCGGACAGGTCAGCCAGGAGGAATTCAAGGAGATGGTCCGGCGCAATAAGGACATTCGTCTCGATGACATCGAGTTCCTACGCAAGCACTGCCCGGACTGCAACGAAATCGCGGGGGAGATTCAGACCAGTCGGACGCTCCACTACGGCTCGGAAGAACAGTACGGAACCGATGTGGAAGGCGTGACGGCCAATCGAATCTTCCTGGGGAGTCAGGGAGTCGCGGAAGGCCGCTTCTTTACAGAGGAAGAGGTGCGCCACTCCCGATCCGTTGGAGTGATCGGATGGGACGTTTACGAGAAGTTCTTTCAAGGCCGCGATCCCATCGGGCAGGCGTTCAAGCTGGGAACGGAGCCGGTCAAAGTGATCGGCGTCCTCGAGAAGCTCGGTTCGACTTTTGGACAGAGTCTCGACAACACACTCTACATTCCGATCTCGACGTATCAGAAGATCTTCGGGACTCGCAGCAGCATAACGGTGCGAGGCAATGCACGTTCACGAGATCGATTCGGTGCCGCCATCGAGGAAATCCGTGTGGCGATGCGTATCCGGCATAAGCTGAGACCGGGCGAGAAGGATACCTTCGGCATCATTTCGACTGAAGAAATCAATTCCGTCGTTGATCAGTTCGTCCAGAGTATCGCGGTGGTCGTTATCCCCATAACAGCGATTTCACTCGTGGTCGGCGGAATCGTCGTCATGAATATCATGCTCGTGTCCGTGACCGAGCGGACCTTCGAGATTGGACTCCGAAAGTCGCTGGGGGCCCGCCGGCGCGACATCCTCAATCAGTTTCTGGTTGAGGCTTTCATCGTGGCCGCGGCGGGCGGACTGATCGGTCTCGGTTGCGCAACCCTCATCGCCAAAGTCGTCCAGGCGCTGACGCCGATGACAATGACGATCAGTGCCGGCTACATCATCCTCTCCATCACCTTCTCCGGAGGAATCGGTATCATTTTCGGCATCTATCCTGCGTTCACCGCTTCGAAACTCGATCCGATCGAAGCGTTGCGGAACGAGTGAAGGATCAGCATCGGATTCGAGATGCAGAGGACTGATCGAGGAACAGCCGGGCATGCGGATGGCGGCGTAGCACCGACGCAGGGCAGGCTGGACTAATCGGACCATTGAGCGCGTCGGCAACAGCCTGTGCTTTGCGCTCTTCGGGAACGACGCAGCTGATGTGTCGGCTGCCCATGATCGCCGGAATCGTGAGCGTGAGAGCGTGAGTCGGCACTTCCTCCAGTGACATGAACCAGCCCTCCCCGAGTTGCTGGCGCCTGCATCGCTCGTCCAGGCGGACAAGCTTCACGAGCCTCGAGTCGTCGAAATCTGCGACCGGAGGATCGTTGAAGGCGATGTGGCCGTTTTCGCCGATGCCGATGCAGGCTATGTCGATAGGACGAGACTCCAGCAGCCTTTCATATCGGAGAGCCTCCGCCTGGGAATCGGGTGCGTCCCCTTCCAGGAAATGGACGCGGCCAGGCTTGACCTCGTCGAGGATGCGCTCTCGAAGATACCGGCGGAAGCTCGCGGGGTGCCGAGCCGACATTCCCTGATATTCGTCGAGATGGAAAACCGTGATTCGATCCCACGGGATCGCTGTGTTGCGTTTCAGGGCGTCGAGAAAGGTGAACTGTGAAGACCCTGTGGCCAGGACGAGGTTCGCTCGCCCGTTGGCCCCGATCGCTTCCTGGAGTTTCGCAGCAACGAAACGAGCGGCGGCTCGTCCCAGATCGTCTTCCCCGTCGTGAATTTCGACGGAAAGCGCATCGCGTTCGAAAGTGCGAGGGGGACTGGATCCTGACACGGTCCGCCTTTCGACTCAGTGGGCAACGTGGGCCGGGGAGTCGTCGTGCGGCAGAAACTCGGAAACCACGAGTCTCCGGGCCGCCAAAAACCCGAAACGACGGGGCGACTATCTCCAACCGGAATCTGAGCGCGGCCTAGAGTCTCCACCCCTCCCGATAGGTCGTCTGCACAAAGAGATTGGCGCCCGCGTCGTTCGTGACCGTCATATTCGCGCCGTCCCACTCGAGCTTCTTCCCAGAACGCTGGGCGACATTGCCCAGGAGCACGACCTCAACCATGGGGCCCGAGTAGTCGAAGTTCGCGCTCGGCTGCGGACCTCCTTTGCAGGCATCCAGCCAGTCGCGGTGGTGTCCGTTGGATCGGGGCAGTGACTTGGGCGGCGGCGTATAGCTTCGAGCGAGGCTCTCGGGGAGCAACGTCGGGGGGCCTCCCCAACCTCCGCAGATGATACTCCCCTTCTCTCCGATGAAGATGATTCCATTGCCGTCGAAGGGCTTGTTCGGATCCATTCCCTCAGGCTTCGGGGGCCGCCTCTCGCCGTCGTACCAGGTGAGCGTGACGGGGGTAAGGTCACCACGGGCGGGAAACTCGTAACGGACCGTAGAGTCTGCGGGCACCGTCTCGGGATTGATCTCCGCGTCGATCGCCTCGACGGTCGTCGGGTAGCCCAGCTTCAACGCCCAAAACGCGGGATCGATATTGTGACAGGCCATATCACCGATCGATCCCGTGCCGAAGGCCCACCAACCTCTCCAGTTGTACGGCGCGTAGGCCGGGTGATAGGGACGATAGGGTGCGGGCCCGAGCCAGAGATCCCAGTCCAGGGTCTTGGGAACGGGCGGTGTATCTTTGGGGCGTCCGCCTTTGGCCCACCCGTTTGCTCCCGTCCAGGCGTGGACCTCCCGGATGGCGCCGATCGCTCCGTCCCAGATCCACTCGCACGTCTTCCGGATGCCCTCGCCGGAGTGTCCCTGATTGCCCATCTGGGTCGCAACGCCGGCTTCATGCGCCGCTTCTCGAATTCGGCGGGCTTCGTAGATCGTGTGTGTCAGAGGCTTCTCGCAGTAGACGTGCTTTCCACGCTCGATTGCGGCCATCGTGGCGACGGCATGGACGTGATCGGGAGTGGCCACAAGGACGGCATCGATGGACTTCTCCTGGTCCAGCATCTTCCGGTAGTCGAGATAGGGGGTGCACTTGGCATCCGGCTCGCCATGTTGCCGGAAGTGCTCCTCGATCAGCCTCAGAGCCGGCGCGCGCCCGGCCGTTCCTCCATAGTAGAACCGGCTGTAGTCGCTCTCTTCGTTTGGATCTGCAATAGCGGTGACCCTTGCATCGGGCTCCTTGAACAGTTCCTTGATATTGGTAATTCCTTGTCCGCCGGTTCCGATGACCGCAATGTTGACTCGGTCACTGGGCGCGACGAATCCGGTCCCACCAAGAACGGATCGAGGCACGATCGTCACGGCCGCGGTGGCAAGAGTGCTGTTGACAAGAAGTTCTCTTCTGGAAATTGGTCGAGCCATGGGGCCTCCTCCCTGGGTAGCCCAATCATGTAACACATCCCGCCGGCGTTGAACAGACCTCGCTTATGCCCGGCAGCCGATAAGCCGATTGTCAGAATCGAGGGCGGCCGCCTACAATTTCAACTGTATGCGCATCAAAACTATGCTTCGGATCTCTCTTTTCGCGTTGCTCTGCACCTGCTTCATGGGGTACGGACGCGCTGAAGTCAAGCTGCCCGGATGCCTCAGCAGTCATATGGTTCTTCAGCGTGAACAGCCGATTCACATCTGGGGCTGGTCGGCGCCCGAAGAGAATGTCTCCGTTGCATTCCACGGCATCAGCCGGGATACGGTCGGGGACGACCTGGGGCAGTGGAGTGTCTACCTGCCGCCCGAACCGGCCGGTGGCCCTTACGCATTGACCATTTCCGCCACCAATCGGATTGTGCTGGAGGATGTCCTGGTCGGCGATGTCTGGTTCGCATCGGGCCAGTCGAACATGGAGATGCCATTGAGCGGCTGGCCGGGCGCGCCGCTCAAAGACTCGGCGGAGGAAATCGCCAACGCCGATCACCCGCGCATTCGCCTGCTCCAGGTTCCGAAGAAGTCGTCCGACTTTCCGTTGCGCGACAGTGAGGCGTCCTGGGTTGTCTGCACGCCCAAGACGGCGGCGGGGTTCTCTGCGGCCGCCTATTTCTTCGGTCGCGACATTGAGGCTCGTGAGCAGGTACCCGTCGGCCTCATTCATGCCTCCTGGGGCGGGACCCCGGCTGAGGCGTGGCTGAGCCTCGAGGCGATTGCCTCGGATGCGGGTCTGATGCCGCTGTTTGCGGCACGGGCCCAGATGATGCAGGATCAGGCCGATGTTCCCGCAATGCGGGCCCGCGATCGCCGAGAGGACCAAGCCGCTCGGGCGGCCGGCAAGACACCGCCGCCCCACACGTGGCACCCCGATCCTGCGTCCTGGGCCCCTGCCGGTTTGTTCAACGCCATGGTGGCCCCCTTTAGGCCTTTTCCGATCCGAGGCGTGATCTGGTACCAGGGCGAGTCCAACAGCCGCCCGGCCTTCGCGCCGCTGTACGTCAGGCTGTTCCCCGCGCTGATCAAGGACTGGAGAAGGCAGTGGCGGGAAGGGGACTTCCCCTTTCTGTTCGTACAGATTTCGAGCTACAACGCCGATCCGGCCGAAAACTGGCCGACCATCCGCGAGGCCCAGCGCCGCACCCTCGGGCTCGCGAACACGGCCATGGCCGTCACGATCGACATCGGTACTCCGGACAACGTCCATCCGCCCGACAAACAGACGGTCGGGGCGCGCCTCGCTCTTGCCGCTCGGGCTCTCACCTATGGTGAAGACATCGAATACTCCGGCCCGCTGTTCCGCCAGGCAAGACCGGAGGGAGAGTCCATGCGGGTCTGGTTTACACACACGGCAGACGGCCTGGTCGCCGAGGGGGACAAACTCGAGGGATTCCAGGTCGCCGGGAGCAGCGGCCAATTCGTTGACGCGCAGGCTCACATTGACGGCCGAACGATCATCGTCAGCAGCCCCGGAGTAACGGAGCCGCAGTCTGTTCGGTACGGATGGGCGAATGTCCCCAAGGCCAACCTCTTCAACTCCGCGGGGCTTCCCGCGTCGCCGTTCACCTCCGAGAAGTACATTCCCAGGCCTTGAGGCACGATACGGGCCGACTGCCACGGCTCCATCCGACGGTTGAGGATCCAGAGAAATCATCGAATCCACTCGGGGACGTCGGGCCGGACTGCAACGGCCACGGTATTTACTCCAATGGCCAATTAGTGTATTGTTATTGCAATTTCAATAAATGTCCCGACGTTCCTTGCTAGAGAAAAGGCAGGTGAAATTCGTGAAGATAAGGCTTTCCCTGGTCGTCCTCGCTCTTACTTCGATAGCAACGCAGATTCCGATCGTCGACGCTGCGACCCGCTGGACGCTCAGCGGCGTGACGTTCGCCGATGGGGGAACGGCCGAAGGCTACTTCGACTTCGATGCCGGTGCGGGAACCGTCGCCAACTGGCAGCTTACCGTCTCGGGCGGAAACACAGACCTCTTCCCCGAGTTGACCTATTCGCCCGAGAATTCGACCTGGAACCGGTTCTCGTTTGGCGATCCCCAAAAAGTCATTACCTTTAACCTGATGGACTCCAACCGGGGGCTTCGAATCACTCCGGATGCCCCCTTGACCGACTCAGGGGGGACTGTCAACCTGTTGATCGGATCGAACTCCGGGAATCTGGAGTGTTTCAACTGTGCTCCGTCGCGTGTGATGACCGCGGGAGAGCTCGTGGCGGGACCGTCGCAAGACACCCTGCTCTTCCCGCAGTTTGGGGACGGGGGAGGGCTCGAGTCGGAACTGGTGCTGACCAACACCACATCGACGGAGGCCACCTGTCGGGCCGAGTTCCGAGACGGCGACGGGAACCCGTTGGCGATCAGCCTCTCTGAAGTTCCACCCGGTACGGAAGCGCCTTCAGGGCCGGTGACGGCTGTCGATTTCACCATGCCACCCTATGCGACCGTGACGATCGCGACGCCCGGAACGAGCGCCGGCGTTTCCGCAGGGAGTGTCGTCGTCCTGTCCGACCGACTCGTAGGAGGTATCGTTCGCTTTACGATCGCGAGCGCCGGGATTGCCGGAGTCGGATCGTCTCTACCACTGGCTCAATTCGTCGTCCCGGTCCGCAGGACGCTGAACGTTGTCACCTCGGGGCTCGCCATTCGGAATGCGGAGTCGAGTGCGGTTCAGCTTCAGCTGACGCTGGTCAATGCCGACGGGACGACTGCCGTCAATGGCGCAAAGACGATCGCGGACTTTCCCCCGTCCGGCCAGCTGAGTAAGCTGATCGACGAGCTGTTTCCGGACGCCCAGACCGACAACTTTCAGGGCTCGGTTCGGGTCGAGGTTACCGGAGGAAAGGTCTCCGCGGTCGCGCTCGAGTTGGGGGACGCAGCAGGAGAGTTCACCACCCTGCCGGTCATCAGCCTGGCGGGCCAGTAGCCCACACTCACCTGAACGCAGTCCGCAACGAGGTAATCTTCACCGGAGCGGCACGCGCCCCCCCGCGGGGACGGGTGTCGACCGAACTCGCCTGGAGATCCGGCCCATTGTTGGGGCCACGGCCTCCGGCCAGAGGAGCGGCGGGGCGCACTCGCTCTCCGCAGCCACAGGCACTCCACGCAGCCGTTTCGTTTTCCTGGTATGCTTTCGTCTGCAATCGGATCGGCCGAATTCATTGGCCAGCGGCGCACAACAGGGTCTCCTTCAAAGATCACGCCGTTTCAAATCTTCCTTCTCTACTGCTGTTGAGTGGAAAGCGAGCAGCGAGTCCATCGCGTCCGGGGAACGGGTCGTGGGGAGTTCGCCGAAAGCGATAGTTGTATGTCGAAATCGAATCCACGAGGGGAACTCGAAACGGAGTTTTCCGCCTTTGATCTCTGTCCTGCGATCCAGAAAGGGCTCGCCTCGGCAGGCTTTCTTACTCCGCGACCTATCCAGGCTGCGACCATTTCGCAGGCCCTTCGGGGGCGCGACATTCTCGGTCTGGCTCAGACCGGAACAGGAAAGACGGCGGCCTTTGCTTTGCCGATTCTGGAAAGGCTGTTGGCAGATCGTTCTCCCAATGGACCCCGGGCTCTCATCGTCGCGCCGACCCGGGAACTGGCCAGCCAGATTGCGAAGGAAATCGCAATGCTGGCCCGCTACTCTTCAGTCCGGACGACAACCGTCTTCGGAGGAGTTCCAGCCCAGCCTCAGATCCGTGCGCTTCGAAAGGGCGCCGACATTCTGGTGGCCTGTCCCGGACGGTTGCTCGATTTGTTTCGCCAGGGGGAAGTCCACCTGGACCGGATCGAGGTCCTGGTCCTCGACGAAGCGGATCATATGTTCGATATGGGCTTCCTGCCCGATGTCCGAAGGATCATCGGCGCCGTGCCGCGCAGCCGGCAGACGATGCTCTTTTCCGCCACCATGCCGACGGAAATCCGCGGACTAGCCGACAGTGTGCTTCGAAACCCGCATGCGGTCGACCTCGGGCATTCCAAGCCGATCGACCTTGTGAAGCACGCGCTCTGCGCGGTCGACCAGAGAGACAAGTTTGACGCGCTGGAGCGCGTCTTTAATGACGACGAATTCACGTCGGCCATCGTTTTCACCCGGACGAAGTACCGGGCGAAACGTCTCGCACAGCAACTGGATCGCTGCGGACACTCGGCTGTGGCACTACAGGGAAATATGTCGCAGCCCCAGCGGGTTCGTGCTATGGACGGATTTCGTGCCCGACGCTTCCGGATCCTGGTGGCCACCGACATCGCCGCCCGGGGCATCGACGTGGAGAAGGTCTCCCACGTCATCAACTACGACATGCCCAACACGGCCGATGCCTATACGCACAGAATCGGCCGGACTGGCCGCTCGGAACGAACCGGAACGGCGATCTCCTTCGTCACCCCCGAAGATCGCGAGATTCTGAGGGCTGTGGAGAAGGTGATGGGAAATGCCATTCCCCACTGGGCACCCCACAGCCCGGGCACCCTGGGATCGGCTCCGGGCCCTCGACGAGCAGAAGCACGTCAGCCCAAGGTACTCGACTCGTCTCCCGCCCTCCGAGCCCGCAAATCGAGAAAGGGACAGGCTGCTTCATTCCCAAGAGGGCGACACGCTGCTTATTCGCGAAAGCGGAGTGGGGCGAACAGCAAAGCGGAGAAGGGACAGGCTCCTTCGCTCGGCTCCTTCAGTCATTGAATGACGAGTCAGCGAGGATCTGTCTCTGGGGTAAGACGACTTTCCACGTCGTCCCAGAAGCGACGCTTTTCCGGACCAGAAGCGCGTTCACACGGGAGACACGATTGCTGAGACATGTTCAGTCGCGTCGGCGGCCCGGAATCGCGGCGCTCGGACAAGCAGGGCTGCTCACCCTACTCGAACTTGAACCGGTCCACTCGGAAGGTCTCTCCACCCTTGGTGGTGAAACGTAGCCAGACGGCGTGCACTCCGGTCACCGGCTTCGTAGTGGTTTTGAGTTCGATCCAGGTCTTGCCGTCCCCGCCGCCCCCGATTTCGAGGGGTTTCTCCAGAATACTGGGATGCCACGGGCGATCCAGGGCGACCTCGATGGCTCCTGGATCCTTCCCGGGAGCCACCCGGATCGTGAATCCTTGTGTGCCTTCTCCGAAGTTGATGTACTTGTAGGCGGCCCGGTCGCCGTCAGTGATGCCCGTCAGTTCCTCATTGTCGCTCGCAAATGCGTCGATCCGTAGATTGCCGTTCAGGAGGCAGGCCCGTTCGGCGTCGATCTTCTCTGTCGCGCTGAGCGGTCCGGCCGCGCCCTGAGTTGTCATCTCCACCTGATTGATGCTGCCGTCCTCGTTGAAGGTAATTGGCTCCACACAGGCTTTGCGCATAGTGTACGAGCCGTGGGTCGCCCGGTGATAGAAGACGTACCATCTCCCTTTGAACTCGACCAGGGAACCGTGGTTGTTCCAGTTGCGTGGATCGCTGCCGTCGTTGTCGATGATGACGCCGCCGTACTTGAAGGGACCCCAGGGCGACCGGCTGGTGGCATAGCTAATGCAGGACGCCGTGTCCTTCATGCTCAGCCCGGCATAGACGAAGTAGTAGATGCCGTTGCGTTTGACCATGTAACCGCCTTCGTGGAAGCGGTGTTCCTTCTCCGTCACGATCCCGTCCCGGATGGTCGAGCGGTCGATCTCGGTCATGTCGGGCTTCAGCTTGGCCATCTTCGCGGAGAACTGTCCCCAGATGTAATAGGCCTGTCCGTCGTCGTCGATGAACACGCAGGGATCAATCTGGTTGATGCCGTTCGTGTCGATGACTCTTCCCTTCAGAAACGGCCCCGTCGGCGAGGTTGATTTCGCAACTCCCTCGGTCGACGTCCGGTTGGCGAGACAGTAGAAAAGGAAATAGGTTCCGTTGCGAAACTGAGCGTCCGGAGCGTACAGAAAGTCGTCGCTGTAAGGAACCTGATCGCCCGGTCCCTTCGAAACGAAGGTGTGCCTGTGGATGGTCCAGTGGATCAGATCCGATGTGGACAACACGTCATAGCTGTGGGAGCAGTAGTAATCCGGGCTTTCGTCTCGCGAACCATACACATAGAGCTTCCCGTCGGGCCAGACGTGGGCCGATGGATCGGCCATGTACATGCCTGGGGGGACGATGGGATTCTCGGCGAGAGAGGTGCCGGTCAGGGACAGGAAAACCACAAGCAGGGCGGTATTCTTCATCACCGGAAAGATTCTCACCGGAGCGTGTCGAACGCAACCGAGGACGGGAGAGCGAGAGAGCCGGAGGAGGGGAGAACCGGGTGACGAGGGCACTTTCCGGCTGACTCCCGACATCAGGTCTCGGCGGATCTGAGAGGAAGAGAGCAGGCGATTCGCAAACGAAAGCGGACTGGCCCCGAGAGTGGTGAATTGCACTGTTGGTTGCGGTTGGACGAGTCCCAACCAAAGACGGCAGAAAGCAGCCTGTCCCTTGCTTACCTGCTCACTGGAAAGCAATGTGTCGCTTGCTCACCATCCTCCTCCGCGCTTCGCTGTATGGGGCTCGCGGTTCAACGTTCGTAGCTCGACCCTTGGGGGGCCGTGACTTCCCAAGTACGAAACGATTCCTCTGCCTCCGGATCTTAGTAGATAGGAACATAAACCCCTTCGGGGGCTAAGAAATTGAGGATAAGACGATGAAAGGCTTAAAGGTCGGGCTGGTGATGTTGAGCGTCTTGTTGCTGACGGCGCTTCCCGTGAGTGCCGCCGGCCGGTTTCATGGCGGATTCCGTGGCGGGTTCCACGAAGGGTTCCATCGGGGGATTATCATCCGGCCCATCTTCGGGCCGGGATTCTGGAACAACCCCTTCTTTTACGGTCCTTATGGCTGGTACGGCCCTTATGGGTCCTACGGATTCTACTGGGCTTATCCCGGACAGCACTCCAACGCCGGAAAGCTGAAGTTGAAGACCAACGTGAAGAGTGCCGACGTCTACATCAACGGAGCATTCGCAGGCAAAGCCGAGGATCTGAAGTCGATCTGGCTTCGGCCCGGTGAATATGATCTTCAGATCAGCGCCGACGGGTATCAAACACTCACGCAGAAGATCTACGTGATTCGAGGTAAGACACTGAAAGTGAATGCTGATCTGAACCCCAGTCCGACGCAGTAAGACGTGCTCGTCGAGGTGGGGAGCAGGGTGCTGGCGCATCCACGTTTCTGGCAAGGAGGTCATCCGGGAATAGGTGCCAGACACGAACTGGAATTCTTTATTCTCAGGTACTTACGCTCGGCTTGCGTGCGTGTCACCTGTTTCGGCGCGTCCGACCCGGTGTCGGTCGTGATAAGGTGAGTCGGCGGAGCCCATTGCATGCCTGTCGTACTCTTTGTCCGTGTCGCTTCAAGTCTCGATTTAGAGGAACTGGAACGTCGGGCGCTCGAGCGGAAACCCCGTTTTCGTGGGGTGCCGGGATTGGTGCAGAAGATTTACGGCCGCGACCCGGCAAGCGGTGACATGTGTGGGATCTACTTTTTCGAAAGCACGGAAGCGCTCGCCGCTTTCCGCGAAAGCGAGTTGGCACGAAGCATTGCGGCTGCTTATGAGGCCATCGACGTGCGACCCGAGATCTTCGAAGTACTTTACCCGCTTTGGCCCGAACGAGGACCTTTCGCTGAATAGACACCGGTCGCCGAAGCCTTCGCTCCTACTCCTGACCGCTTCATCCTTCGCCGACGTGCTCTGACAGGCTTTACCTGGGCATCTCCGCGGGTGATACTGACCCAGTCTGTCGAAATCCAACGGAAAAGACAGCCGAGATGAGAGGACGGTCTGCACCATGAAGAAGATGCTTTCGAATCTGCCCCTTTGGCTCCCGCTGGTACTGGTTGCGACAGTCGGCGGCGTGTCCGGTCAATCCCGTTACACCCTGAAGTCTCCCGATGGCAGGATCGAGGTCGGCGTTATGGCGGGAGAGAAACTCGTCTTCTCGGTCACCGTGGACGGCCAGCCGGTGCTCGAAGAGAGCCCGATCTCGATGCGGATCGACGGCCGGGAGCTGGGTCTGGACTCGAAAGTCGAATCCACCAGCGAGGACTCGGTCGATCGTCAACTCGCGCCGGTGGTTCGCCGGAAGGCCGCGCAGATTCGCGAACACTACAATCAGCTTCGCCTGGCGATGGTCGGAGGCTGGGCCGTCACTTTCCGCGCCTATGACGAAGGGGTAGCCTATCGGTTCGAGACATCACTCGCTGCACCTGAAGTGACGGTCAACGGTGAGGAGTCCGATCTCACTTTCGCCGGTGACTTCTCCGTCTACTACCCCAAGGAGGAGAGCTTCTTTTCCCACAACGAACGCGAATTCGTCCAGCTCAAACTCAGTGAAATCGACGCCAAGACGATCGCAAGCCTGCCGGCGGTGGTGGAGGCAGGCAACGTGAAGGTAGCCATCGCCGATTCCGACATCGAGGAGTATCCCGGCATGTGGCTGCGCGGTGACAGCAGCGACCGGCTGGTCACGATCTTTCCCCCGTATCCGCTGGAAGAAAAGCTGGACAGCGACCGGAATTTCCAGGTGACCAAGGCCGCCGACTACATCGCCAAGACCCGGGGGACGCGAACCTACCCATGGCGGATCCTCGGCATTGCGGCTCACGATGGTGACCTCATCACGAATTCGATGGTCTGGCTGTTGGACAGCCCTTCGAAAGTCGAAGACACCTCTTGGATTCACCCCGGCAAAGTGGCCTGGGACTGGTACAACGCCAACAACCTGTTCAACGTCGATTTCAAGGCCGGAATCAATACCGAGACCTACAAGTACTACATCGACTTCGCTTCGAAGTACGGACTCGAATACGTCATCCTCGACGAAGGTTGGTACAAGCTCGGCGACCTGCTTTCGGTGGTTCCTTCGATTGACATCGAGGAGTTGGTTCAATACGGGAGGCAGAAGCATGTTGGCATCATCCTTTGGGCGGTCTGGAAGACGCTGGACGATCAGTTCGACACGGCCATGCCGCAGTTCGAGAAGTGGGGCGTCCAAGGGATCAAAGTCGATTTCATGCAGCGGGACGACCAGAAGATGATCGATTTCTATCACCGGCTCTGCCGCGAAGCGGCGAAGCGTCATCTGCTGGTCGATTTCCACGGTGGGATCCGGGCAGCTACGATGACCCGGACCTGGCCGAATCTGATCAGTACGGAAGGCGTTCGCGGTCTCGAGCAATACAAGTGGAGCACCATGACCAACCCGGAGCACGAAGTCACGATTCCTTTCACCCGCATGTTCATGGGTCCGATGGACTACACGCCCGGTGCCATGCGCAACGCCCAGCGACAAAACTTCGCCCCCATCTTCCAGCGTCCCATGAGTCTCGGTACCCGCTGTCATCAGCTGGCCATGTATGCCGTCTACGAAAGTCCCTTGCAGATGCTCGCCGACAGCCCTTCCCAGTATCTGCGTGACCCACAGGTCATGGAGTACCTGGCTCCCGTCCCTTCCGTCTGGGACGAGACCCGGGTGCTCAACGCCAAGATCGGAGACTACGTCGTCGTCGCCCGTCGCAGCGGATCGGACTGGTACATCGGCGCGATGACCGACTGGACGCCCCGGGATCTGGAGCTCGATCTTTCCTTCTTACCGGCAGGCAACTTCGAGATGTTGTCGTTTGAGGATGGGATCAACGCGGATCGGTACGCCAGCGACTACAAGAAGACGACTCGACAGGTGAACTCCGCGATGCATCTGAAAGTCCATCTGGCGCCCGGAGGCGGCTGGGCCGCTCGGATCCATCCCTGATGCGATGAAGGGCCATCCAGGATCCTTGACAGACGTGGGAGAATCCAATAACCCTGTGTTATGAAAAGCTGTAGGGCGCTACTTCTTGTGGCGGGTCTCTCGGCTGCTCTCCTTCATGTCGGGCTTCCTCGTGCTCAGGGTCCGCAGGAGAGACCTGCTGGCCTTACGGCCGAGCGAATATGTGACGGTCCCCTGCTGTTCGGCGTTTCGATCGGTCCCGTGATTCCTTTTGCCCTCTACGATTCGGGCCAGTGGACGAATATCTGGCCGAAGATCTACTCGAGCTCGATTGCAGACCGAAAATCGCGCTATTCCCCTGACCGGCTCGGCCAACGGCTGATTCGCACGCTGGGTCAGACGGGACGGCTGCCTGCTCAATGGTGGTTCATGCCTCTGGAGGGAGAGCCCAAGCCCATCGAGGTGAAGGAAGTCTTCTGGCTTGAGACGCATTGCACCTGGAACTGGGCGCTGCGAACGGAAGTTCCCTTGGTTCCTCCTCAGTGCAAGGACTGTTGCCCCGAGCCGGTGGCCGGAATTGTGAGCAATTCGCGCTGCTTTGGAAGGCCATTCAAGAGAGTACCTCCCGGCTCGAGCTTGGCTGCTTCGATCCTAAGTGAATTGCGGGCACGGTTCGAAGCAGAGGAGTCTCGCCAGATCGCCAGGCTGGTCGAAGATTATGGCTCCTCTTCCGGTTTCCCCTTGGAAGCGGGAGAACGCCGTATGACTCCATTCAAAGACGTCTCGGTGTGGCAAACCCCGCCCAGAAGTGGAACTCCGACGCTCATCTATTTGCGCGCCGTCAGGGAATACCCCGAACCGGAATGCGTCTCTCCAAGCGTTTTCTCGGCGTGGCTCCGCCAGGAGGAAGGTGCTCCACCGAGCGCCGTCGAGCTGCGCGTGGAGCTGACGGATTGTGACTACAAGGGTGCCAGCAGGATCCGGCCCGTAACGACCGTGCAGGTGGGTAGTGGCGAATTCGTCATCGTCGAGTCGGGGGCTTGGGAAGGGCTTGAATACGAGGTCCTCGAGGTGACTTCAGCGTCCGTCACGACGAAGGTGTCTACCTGGACATCGGATTTCTGATTTCCTTCTCGAACTGGGCCTGGCGTTCATCGTGAAGTGGATATTCATGCCCTGCCGTATCTCCGGATCATGCCGGTGCGTCCCTGAAGGACAAAGAGGCTCTCCGGCGGACACTGTCTTCCCTCGATCGCCCCAGGATGCCGTCCGGCTTCAGGACGCGGTACAGTTCCTGAAACGCATCTTCCCGCCCGGCGCCCCGCCAGGAGACTCCAAACACGAAGGCGAGATCGAAATGCCCGGAGGGGAGTCCGGTTTCGGCGGCATCCTTCAAGAGGATCTCGACGTTCCGGGCCCCGGAATCCCTCACCTTCTCGGCCACTCTCTGCGTGGCGAGAGGGTTGATGTCGAGGGTCGCGAGACGCCCACCGGGTTCCAGCAACCTGGCTGCCGGGCCAGTGAAGAAACCGGGCCCGCAACCGACTTCGAGAACCTGCTGCCCAGTACGAATCCCCGCTGCCTTGAGCGTCTTCTCCGGGTTACGAATGAGTAAGTAGAGATCCTCGTGAATCAGGGACATCGTTCTGAACGCGAGGCGCTGAGTCAAGGAGAGCTTTTCCATCGGCTGTCCTCCACCTCCCGGAACAAATCCCACGCCCTGACGCTCCGTCGCGGCTGCAATATCGGTTGGCCATCACGGTCGACGATTGCGTAGCGCAGCCGAAACGGAACAGCGTCATCACAGCTCGATAGGAGTCTAGGTGATGACGCCATGGACAAGTCAAGGGGTGATGAGCGATACGCCAAAGAAGGAGGGGAAAAGGAATTGGAAAGAACAGGGGACACTGTTCTTTCGGACATTGGAATAGGAGGAGAAGGGGGAATAGGGGGAACAGGGGGACACTGTTCTCTCGGAGAAGAGGAGGGAATAGGGGACACTGTTTTGTTCGATGACTCAAACTCTCGAGCTTAAGGGGCGTCGAGCCTTCATTGTTGCCTGCTGATTCTCCTCGGACTGATGATCAGCGGAACTCTGGTAGTCTGTCTCCCGGCTTCTGCCTGGCTCCGTACTGTGCTCGGTTCACCCTGAATCCTCTTATCAAACTTCCCGAAGTCTCATCTTCCGACGAGACACCGCATCGGGCAGGCTGGCAACCTGGATTCCACTGGCGTCCTTCGGCCGCGCTCGAATGGAGAAACTCTTCGACGTTGCATAGACTGTTGGAGGAGGAGGTGTACTGATGACTCAGAGACCCGACCCGGCCGCCTTTTCCGGCACGTCACCCAATACGAGACGCTCAATCGAGGAAATCGAGGCAGCGGCCCGCGACCTGCTGGCGCGGCTCACCCTCGACGAAAAGCTGTCCATGATGGACGGCGACCCGCCATTCTGGTCCGGAATGGCCGAGATGTTCACTGGCGGGTACGCCGATCATCCCTGGATCGCGGGCAGCATCGCCCGTCTGGGCATCCCCGGCGTCCGCTTCCTCGATGGGCCGAGAGGCGTCGTCATGGCAGGCGCGACGACTTTCCCGGTTTCGATGGCCCGGGGTGCGACCTGGGATGTCGAACTCGAGGAGCAGGTCGGGGAGGTCATTGGACGCGAAGTCAGGGCGTTGGGCGGCAATCTGTTTGCGGGAGTCTGCATCAATCTACTGCGCCACCCGGCGTGGGGACGGGCTCAGGAGACCTACGGCGAAGATCCCCATCATCTGGGAGAAATGGGTGCAGCACTGGTTCGCGGCGTCCAGCGGCATGCCATGGCGTGCGCCAAACACTTCGCCCTCAACTCGATGGAGAACGCTCGCTTCAAGGTCAACGTCACGATCAGTGACCGGGCGCTGCACGAGGTCTATCTGGCTCACTTCAAACGTGTCGTCGACGAAGGCGTCGCCGCGATCATGAGCGCCTACAACAGCGTCAATGGGGGATGCGCGACGCCCGAAAGGCGGCCCTGGCCGGACAGGATCTGGAGATGCCCTTCCAGATGCACTATCACCGGAGCCTGAAGGGCCTCGTCGAGAGTGGAGAAGTCCCGGTCGAACGCATCGATGAGGCCGTATTTCGGCACCTGTGTCAGCAGATCCGTCTGGCGCGGCCCGGGGACTACCCCGCGACAGACGCCGGATGCGATCGCCACCGCGAACTGGCCAGGGAGGTCGCTCGAAAGTCGATCGTGCTCCTGAAGAATGATGACGAGGTTCTTCCTCTCCTCGATGTGAATCGGATCGCCGTGATCGGGCGGCTCGGCAGTATTCCGAATACCGGCGACAGCGGCTCCAGCAATACACGTCCCCGGCATGTCGTCACTCCACTCGAAGGGATCCGCGTCGGCTTCGAGGAGACGGCCGAGATTCTGTACGATGATGCTGCCGACTTGGCACAAGCCGTCGAGATCGCAAGATCCGCCGACGCGGCTGTTCTGGTCGTCGGCTACACCCACGACGACGAAGGCGAGTACATCGCGCCGGATACGATGCAGAATCTCGCTGCTCTTTTCCCTCCGCCGACTCCGGAAGAGGTTCCCCTCGTCGAGAAGCTTCTGGGCGGTCTGACAGGAGAGCCGAAGGGCGACTTCTGCCAGGGCGGCGACCGGGATCGATTGACGCTGTCGGAGGGAGACGAACAGCTGATTCGGGCCGTATCCGAGGCCAACCCCCGAACGATCGTGGCGGTCATGGGCGGCAGCGCGGTCATCATGGAATCCTGGCAGGCTCGGGTTCCGGCCATCTTGATGCTCTGGTATCCCGGGATGGAAGGAGGGCACGCTCTGGCGGATGTCCTGCGCGGTCGGATCAACCCCAGCGGCAAACTCCCCTTCGTCGTTCCCAGGCGGGCGGAGGACCTGCCCCACTTTGACAAGGATGCCTCCGAGATTGCGTACGATCTCTGGCATGGGTACCGGAAGCTGGATCGGGACGGATGCGCGCCGGCTTTTCCCTTCGGCTTTGGACTGAGCTATACGCGGTATCGCTATTCGGAATTGCAGGTGGGGCCATCGGAAGTTCCGCCGTCCGGCGCGCTCGATGTCCGCCTGCAGGTCTCGAACCTGGGAGATCATGCGGGTGAGGAAGTCATCCAGCTCTACATCTCGGCCATCGGATCTGCGGTGGACCGTGCGCCAAAAGAGCTCAAATCTTTCACTCGGGTCGTCCTCCCGGCCGGCGAATCCAGGGATGTACAAATGAGTGTCCCCATGTCCCGGCTGGCCTATTACCACGAAGGTCGGGAAGAATTCGTCGTCGAACCGATCGAGTACGAGGTCTTCGTCGGGGCGCATTCTCTGGATCCGGAGGCCCTCACGGCAAGGTTCAGGGTTCGGGACGAGCGCGCGTAGATCGGGCATTCACCGCGACGGCACCACGAGCACCACGACGTGTCCCGTCGTGCCCGTCGTGGTTGACCTCCGGCGTCGTGCCGTCGTGGTGAGTTCTCGGCAGAACGGTCAGGGGGGGCCACCACAGTGACACCACGCGCATCACGAGATGTCATTTCGTCGATGTGATCGACTCCGGATGTGTCGCGTAGAGAGCAGAGCGGGCCGTGATGAAGAGGGTTTCGCGATCCGGGCCGCCGAAAACCAGACTGGTCGGTCGCTGAGGTACCCGGATCACCTCGATCGGTTCGCCGGATGGGTTGAAGACCCGGACTTGTCCGGCGGCCAGATAGACATTGCCTCGGTCATCGGTCGTCAGAGCCTCTCCTCCCTCCTCGACGAACAGCCTCGGATTGGCCAGTGAACCGTCGAGCTGGACGTCGAAGGCCCAGGTCCTGAGCTCGGCCTCGTTCGTGACATAGAAAGGCCGCCCAGCGACGGCCGGCGCCAGGTCGAAGGCACGCAGAACATCTGAAAGCTTGATTCCCCACATGACGGCCCCGGAAACGAAGTCCTGGCCCGCGGGAACAAAGATCGTTCCGTCGGGCGACGTGAAGTAGAAGGGCTTCTTCATCGTCGAGTCCTGCAAGAAAGCCTCATGGCCCATCCAGCGATTGACGGGAAGGACAGCGACCGCGCCGTCTGGAGGAGGATAGGGTCTGGCCTCGATGGTCTTGATTTCGCTATCGGGAGTCGTGGGATCAAAACTCAACACGGTCCCGTTTCCGGAGTAAGCCAGGACCAGGAGATGGCCGGCCCTGTCGAAGGCCAGTTGCACCGGCCCCTGCGGGATGTGGCGCACCAGCTCGACGTTGTGCCGGGCCACCGACCAGCGATAGATCTGCCCCTCATGCGAGTCGGTGAAATAGACGTCACCGTGCGCATCCGCGGTTGCTGCGGCGATGTTCAGGAATCCGTCCGCGAGCTTTTCGACTGTGGTTCCCGACTCGGCTGCAGAGGAGGTCGCAACGCTGCCGCTCTCCGATCGCTTCGGTGCAACGTCCAACGCGGCATATTCCGAGTCACGGATCTCTGTCCCCGAGGTCACATCGTAGACGGAACTGTCGAACGAGACCCGGCTGTTGCTGTAGCAGTGCAGGTTTCGAAATCGAACGTCCAGGGAATCCGCGATCTCGACGGCATGCGGGAAGGGGACGAAGCTGCTGACCACTCGATAGAAGAACACATTGGCAAACTGCAGATCGCTCGAGTTGGTGATCTTCAGCGGCAGCGTTCTTGGTCCTTCCTCTCGCTCCTCTTCGAACTGAAGCGCAAAGAACCTCCAGTTCGAAGCATGGTCGATGATCATCTCATTGGCCGTGTGATGCTCGATCGACACGGCGTAGACACGCCCGCTCGTCGACGTATGGGAAATCTCCATGCCGGCGCTGGCGTAGGGGTTGGGAGTCCAGATGTCCTTGAACGTCCCGCCGCCACCGTCGGTGATCCACAGACTGGCGTGCTGGGTATCCCACTGAGCCCGGTTGCCAAGACGACCGAAGCGGTTCGGAGAGCCAGGGACCCGAGTCCCATGTCCGCCATGGAAGCGGACGTCGTTGACCATCGAGCGCGGGCCTGCCATCCACTTCACACCCACCGCGCGAGGATTCGTGCTGTCCGTGTAGATGCCGATACCCGTGAGGACATTGGTCCCGCCTCGGGGGGCCTCGAGTAGCGGTTTGGGAGAGCCTCCCCCTTGGAATGTCGATGTGTCGTTTGGCAGGTGAATCACGGTCGTCGACGGATTGAGTCCAATCAGGATGGTATCCGGGCGCAGCACGAGGGTATCGCTCACGTTGTACCAACCCTGGGGCAGATAGAGCACCCGGTACTCATTGATCGCCTTCTGCAGGGCAGCGGTATCGTCTGTCTTTCCGTCACCGGCGACGCCGAACTCGTGCACGTTGACCCACGTGTCAGATGCCGGGAGGTCCGGGATATCCGATGCCACGGGAGGACCCAAGGTTTCTACCGCTTTGACGAGCAGTCTGTCCCCAATGTCGCGGGCGGACCCCAGGTGGCCCAAATCGAGCCCGTGCGTGAATCGCGTGACGATATACCGGGTGCCCCGACCGCGTTCCTCTCGACCGCTTTCTCGGAAGCGGGCCAGAATCGGAACGTTCTGACAAGCCACGTTCCGGAGGTTGATCTGGGTGCGGGCGTTCCTCTCGTCACTGATCACGAGCGCGGGTCCTGAGATTCCCTCCATACGGGCATCACTGATCCAGAGCTCATCCGGTTTCTCGGGAACCACCGACACGGCGGTCGGGACATTGCGAAACCTGGGGCGCACCAGTGTCAGTCCAGACTCGTCGCAGAGGAGTGCGGCGACTTTCTGACCCTCGAATGTGCAGTCGATCGCCAGGATCGGCCAGCCGGGGGCCGATCTCCGGGTCATGATTCCATATTGACCTCCGAAGAAGCGGAGGTCTTCAATTTCGTTTCCGATGTCCTGTAGACCCGCCTTGGCTTCGCCAAGGTGAAAATCCATGTGGGAGAGGTAGCAGTGCTGTGCGACGTGAAAGCGGACTCCCACTGCAGCCGGATTTCCGGGGCCGATCTCGATGTCGATGTTGCTCATCGCGCTGTAGAAGGTCCCCGGGTTGCCGTCGCGCGGCGTTCCGTCGCGTCCGCGACCTCCTGAGAAGTAGATCAGATACTTGCTCTCATCCCCCTGAAATCCGGGAGTATTGGCCCCCAGGATCAACACCGGCCTCTTCTCTCCGTATCCGATCAGGCGGACTCCGGGCCAAACATAGACTGTCCGGCTTAGCCGATACCGCCCTTCGGGAATGAAGAGCACGCCGGCGTTCCGGTCCGTTCCAACCTTGTCGATCGCCTGCTGCAATGCGGGGGCGTCGTCCGCGACGCCATCGGCGTGGACGGGGAAGGCCTCCTGGGTGAAATAGACGGCCTCAGGATCCTGGAGCCGATCCGTATAGAAGGAGGTTCCGGCCAGGCATTGGGCTGAAAGGACAACAGTGGCGAAAACGCCGCCGTGGATCGTGCGCCTCAGATTCATCTCCGGGCTTCCTCGTTTCCCTCCGGACTCCCGTTGAACGCCGCCGAAGGCTTAACGTTCGCGCGTGATCGGGTGCCCTGCCTTCTCGAATTCCTCGAGCGTTGCCGACGGTTTCTCGTATCCGGGAGGAAACGGTCGTTTGGAGAAGGTCTGGAAGTAGAGCAGGCAAGCGTCGCGCCACCACTCGGCCTCCTTCTCCTGGATTCTCAGGAAGGCCTTTACCTGCTGGAAGCGTTCCGCATCGACTTTTCCCTCAACCGAGTTCCAGACCGCCTGCATGTGGCGGACTTCATCGACGCCTCGCTGATAGCGGAAGCAGAGCTCGTCCCAGAGAGTTCGACCCGACTTCGTCTTGTAGTCCCAGCTCACGTGGTGAAACCAGAGCAGGTACCTCTCCGGACACGCCTCGAGGTTGTTGAAGCGCTCGGCAACGGGCGGATAGTACTGACCGACCGCGTCGCTTCCGCTGGAGGAACGGTCGAACCCGATTCCCTCTGCGTCGGCGCGATGGTAATACACCGGCGTCCAGTCCGGCCGCCCCTTATCGAACCAGGGTCCGGGTCCCCAGTGATGACCGGCCGCCATGATGTGGTGCAGACCCAAAGGGGTCATGTAATCGACGCATGCTTCCCGCGAGTTCATCATCATCGACTTGACGGGGGCGATGAACGATTCATCGTTGGAGAAGGTCATACGGATCCATTCGTCTGCGATTTCTTCCGAGGTCAACGTATGATCCCAAGCCAGGCGGCCGAAGGCATACCAGTTGGCCTGATTGAACACTCCGCCCGTCCAGTCGCGGTCCGTCCCCGTATTGGCGACGCCGGCCATGCCGGTCATCTGGTGCCCTTCCAGCGTACCGTCGACGACTTTGGCGACCGTCGATCCCGGACCCTTGGCATAGGTGTCCGCGTCGAGGACCTCTTTGAACAGCGGCGCCAGATAGACAAGATGCGTTGCCTGACCGAGGTATTCCTTCGTGATCTGGAATTCCATCATCAAGGGCGTGTGCGGCATGGCTCCGAACAGCGGATGAAAAGGCTCGCGAGGCTGAAAGTCGATGGGGCCGTTCTTGACCTGCACGAAGACGTTTTTCCGGAATTTGCCGTCCAACGGTGTGAACTCGTTGTAGGCCTGTTTGGCGCGATCCTCGGGAGTCTCGTTGCTATAGACGAAGGCCCGCCAGATCACGAACCCGCCGTGAGGCGCCAGCGCATCGGCCAGCATGTTCGCACCGTCAGCATGCGTCCGCCCGTAGTCCTGGGGGCCGGGTTGGCCTTCCGAGTTCGCCTTGACCAGGAAGCCACCGAAATCGGGAATCAGGGCATAGATCTCGTCCGCCTTGTCTTTCCACCAGGCGGCGACGGCCGGATCGAGAGGGTCTGCGGTCTTCAGGCCTCCGATCTGAGACGGTGCGCTGAACTTGATGGAAAGGTAGACGTGGATCCCGTAAGGCCGAAAGACATCGGCCAGGGAAGCCGCTTTCACGAGATACTCGTGGGTCAGGCTCAACGCGTTGGCATTGACGTTGTTCAGAGCGGCCCCGTTGATTCCGATCGAAGCGTCAGCCCGAGCGTAGTCGGTGTAGCGGGGAGAAAGATAGTCCGGCAGCTTGTGCCAGTCCCACAGAGAGAAACCCGCATAGCCGCGCTCGACGGTGCCGTTCAGGTTATCCCAGTGATCCAGCATCCGGATCCGAACGCGCGGGGCGCTCACGAGCGTCAGATTGTCGATGTCTTGGTGGGTCTGCAGCAGCCGCAGGAACCCAAACGTCCCGTAGAGCACGCCGATGTCGCGGTTGGCCGCAATGACGGTACACCGATTGCCGTCCACGGACACCGTTCGGATGAGATAACCTTCGTCGCCTGCTTGTCGGAGTTCCGTGCCCAAGTTCATGGCGGCAATCGCGGCCGAGTTTGCAGGAGTGCCCACGACCAGCGTGCCGCCATGGGCAATGGACAGCACCTGGGGAGGTTCGGTACCGAGGAGGCCCCTCAGCCCGCGGGCAAGTTCGGTACGGACGGCCGTCATTGTGGGTGAATCTCCCTGAATCAAGGTCTCGCTCAGGGCGCTCCGGTAGGACGCCAGCCTGGCCGCATCCTCGATGGGGTCATAGCGAAGCCAGAGTCGGTAGCCGTCATCCGCGGCCAGAGGCCCGCACAGAGTAACAAGAAGACTCCAAATAATGACGAGTTTGGACGCTGTCGCAATTCTCATCTTGATTCACCCTACGTTAATTCTTACGCATCCAGGTAACCTGGGCCGTGCAATTCAAACTTCAGACTTTTGATGCTCCGCCTTGGACAACCACTCTCTGTTGATTCTCACGCCCCAGCCCGGTCCTTCTGGAATCTGGACCTTTCCGTCGACCACCTGCAGTGCCGGCTCGTAGATGTCCCTCGTCCACGTGTCCTCTTCGATCGTGTACTCGACATGTCGGCCTGCGTTGGGAATTGCGCCAAATACATGGAGCGTAAAGACGAGCACGAGAGAGCGGTTCGCGGAATGTGGAACACAGGGCAGTCCACGTCCCTGGGCCATTCTGGCGACTCGCAGGGCGCGCAGAGCTCCACCTATGTAGCAGATATCGGGTTGGGTGATGTCGACCGCGTGCATTCCGATCATGCGTCGCCACTGAGCGAGGTCATTGTCCTGCTCGCCACCGGCGACCGGGATATCCAGAACTGAGGAGACCTGTGCCGTCCATTCGAGTTCCCAGAATGGACAAGGTTCCTCGTAGTGAATGTATCCGTACTGTTCCAGGAGACGACCCACCTCAATTGCTTTCGGTGGTGTGTAGCAGCTATTGGCATCCGCCAGGAGGGCCACGTCGTCCCCGACGGCTTTGCGAACAGCCGGGATGATCTCCTCCGTGCGTCCCGGCCACTGATCCTGGTCTCGTCCGGCCGCTTTCCCCACACGGATCTTGAAGGCATTGAATCCCTTTTCGCTGCGCAGCCGAGCCACGCGTTCCGCTTCCTGAGCCGGCGTAATCGTACGACTCATGCTCGAGCCATAGACCGGAAGCATCCGGGGCTTTCCGCCCAGCAGTTCGCACACGGACTTACCCTGACGCTTGCCGAGCAAATCCCAGACCGCCGTCTCCAGACCCGTCGTGGAGCGGCAGACGAAAGACCACGGGTACTTGTAGTTGCCCTCGATCGCCCGGTCAACGATGTCTTCGAGATCGGCGGGGTCGCGCCCCAGCCCGTAGCGAGCGATCTTGCGGTGCAGGATCGTCGCCGAAATGTCGGGGTCGTAGTTCGAGACCTGGCCCCAGCCTTCGCTGCCGTCGTCGGTCGTGACCCGGGTGAATCCCAGGTTGCCATGGACGAAGGTCTCGATGGACTGAATCTTGAGTCCGGTCTTGTCTTTCAGGACGGGAATCTCACTGGAGGGTCCACCAAAGACGGGCTCAGGAAAGGAGTTTGGCCGAGCCGACTGTCCGGTGGCAGCCCGAACCAGTCCGGGTGCAGCCATGGACACTGCCGCGGTTCGAAGGAAGGTCCGGCGGTTCTTCTTCATGTTCTGTCTCCGGGAATCTGGATTCTGCGAGTCGGAATCCAACCATGAAATGCAGACTCTGCATGTCCCAGTGATACCACGTTCGACCACTCTAGCGCGCAGCCCGGAGCAGAACAAGCATCGGCACCCCAAAAGACGCTCCGCAAGATCGGAGTCCGTACTTATTCTGTAAGTAATAGTATGATGCCGCTGTTTGAGCGGGGAGATTGTAGATCGAAGTGTCGCATATCCACCCGAAGCTCAGCTGGTACTCTCCCGGCCTCTTCATCTTTCTTCTTCGTCTATTCGGTTCCTTCAGTTTTGCGATCCCTCCACTCGAAAGGGAAGCGCTGTCTTCTATTCCAGGGCGGTTGGAATCCCATCTCCCGGCGGCCCTGGAGGCGCGAGCTGGAGATGAGGATGCGGGAAGTTGGGGACACTCTTTTTTGCCCTTTCCGCCAAGCTCACCGACTGGTGCTGGAGTAGGGACACCCTGTTCGCCAAGGCCCCCGCAGTTGAGGCGGGAGTCGAGCTGAGTCGGGGCTGAGTCGGGGGCTGAGTCGGGGACACTCTTTTCGGGGAGTCGGGCACACCCCATTCGGCAAGGCTTCCGGGGACACTCTTTTCGGGACGGCTTCCGCGGAAGGAACTGGGATCGTTTCCTGTGTCTGAGACCCTGCGTCTGAGCTAACATGAGGACATCGGAGACAGTTTCTCCGGAGGGCTCATACGGCGAAGAGAATGCTGGCGTTCGGCCAAGTCCAGGGTGATCAAGTTGCTGATTGCCGCCGTTGATGAGTTGGGGACACTCTTTTTTTGAGGGCTCCTGCGATGAAGAAGATACTGCTTTGGGTCGGTGTGAGCCTCATGGGGTTGCTCGTTGTTGTCGGGGGGGCAGCCTGGATTGCCCTGGATTCCCAGACCGTGGGCCAGGCGATCCTGGCCAGGATAAGTGAGGCAAGCGGGCTGGAACTCCAGGCCGGGTCCGTCGACCTAGGAATCTTCAGCGGGATCGAACTCAAGGACGTTACCGCTTCCGGACAATACTCCCGCGGCGACTACACCGTCCACCTGGCTCGAATCCTCTTCCGACACCGGTTGCCCCCTCTCTTGCGGGGCGAGATCGTCGTGACGGAGGCGGTTCTCGACGAGCCCCGCGTGGAAATCGTCATTCGGAATCCCGAGAGTGAGGGAGTGCAGGATGGAGGCACCTCATCGCATGGCCTCGAAACCTTGCCCGACTCCCTTAGGCTCGAGGTCAACCAGATCACTCTGGACAAGGGAACGATGCTCGTCCGCGAGGAGTTGCCGCAACAGAGTCCCCGAGATCAGCTCCGCCTCGAAGGAATTCGTCTCGTTCTGAACAACATCGTTCTTGACGCAGCACAGGTCAAACCCGTCGACCGACTCTCCGGAGTTGGTGAGATCCAAATTGAACGGGCTCAACTTGGAGAGCTGCCATTGCGCAACCTTAGGGGTGAGATCAAGGTCCAGAGGGGGCTGCTGAGTGCAGATCAACTCTCCCTGTCATCTGATGAGGGCGATCTGGAGGCCAGTCTGGCCGCTGATTTCAACCCTGTCCCTTTTACGTATCAACTGAAGGCGACGGCCTCTCGTCTCAATCTGAACAAGGTGGTTGGACTGGAGGAGGATCAGTCCCTGGGACCCGGTCGACTGACGTTCGACGGGCACGGGGCGGGAAGCAGCCCCGCGGGACTCGTTGGCCAGGGCACCGTTCATCTGGATCCCGGCAGGATTCCGAAGCAGCCGATTCTCTCCACTGCCGAGCGGATTCTTGGGATGAGGGGACTGGTCGGTGGGGAGTACGAAGCCACCGACGCGAAATTCCAGATCGCTGCGAGCCGAGTCACCATCAGGGATTTCTCTCTGACCAGCCAGCAGGCGGGCTTGAGTCTCGACGGTGAGGTCGATCTGTCCGGTCCCCTTCAGCTGCAGATCCATCTCAGGGCCAAGTCCAGCGAAATGTCGGTTCCGGGCGTGCCGCGTCAAGTGTTGAAAACGCTCTCGAACGACCAAGGATGGGTCACCGTTCCCTTGAAGGTGACCGGGACTCGAGATAACCCTCGTGTCGAACCTGATACTGGGGCCCTGCTGGCGGAGGCCGGGAATCGTTTTCTCCGCCGATTCGGGTTTTCCGGGAACAATTGAAGCTTGCGCCGAATCATGCACGGCTGGGATTCGACAGGGAACGCAGGGCGAGTTGAGTCTTGCTGACGGTCGGTGGACGATACCTCTCAAATCTTTCGAGAAGATCATCCGCAGAGTCGTCGATCAGAATCATGTCGCGGTAAGCCCGTGCGACAAAGCGTTCATTGACCATCTGATCCAGAAATTCGATCAATGGATCGAAATAGCCGAGGATGTTCAAGAGTCCACAAGGTTTCTGGTGCAGACTGAGCTGTCCCCAAGTCAGAGCTTCGAAGAGCTCTTCGACGGTTCCCAGTCCACCGGGGAGGGCGATGAATCCGTCCGAGAGTTCCGTCATGAGCGCCTTTCGCTCGTGCATCGAACCGACGATGCGCAAATCGGGAAGCTCCGTGAAGGCAACTTCCCGGTCGACCAAGGCTCTTGGGATGACCCCCGTGACTTCGCCGCCTTGATTCAGCACCGTCTCGGCGACAACCTTCATCAGACCGACTTTCGCGCCTCCGTAGACAAGTCCAATCCGCCGATCCGCCAAGGTGTGCCCGAGCTGCCCGGCGGCCTCCGCATACTCCGGAGATCTACCGGAGCTGGACCCGCAGAACACACAAATGCGCCGAATCGGAGTCTGTTGGGGTTCTTTCACGTCGGAGTATGATTTCCCGTCGGTTTACGAACCGTCAAGAGGGGAACGCGCGTAGGGCTCGCCGTTCCTTTTCAGGGTGATCGCTCGGAAGACGGTCTCCCGATCTCAGGTCATGGACCATAGCGATCACTCTCGACTTCAAGTCGGCCCAAGACATAGATCGCCCAGGGAGCCACCTCGTCTTCAGTGACCCAATCTATCCCTTCGTCCCCGCGGGCCAGGGGAAGTTCGTAGCGCAGGCACTCCAACCGGGCCTGGTGGTACACGTCGCGGTAGCCAGCGTCGGTCCAGAGAATGTCAGCGACGGGACGTGGGTCCGAATAATCGACGGTGCGTATGTGGACGACGTCACCGCAGCGGGCGTTTCTGTTTTCCGGATAATCCCGAGTTGTGAACGTCACCCATTCATGGAGATACATTTCCGGTGTAGAAACGATATTCACGAGCCTGCCCATTGGGGTGAGCAGCCGGCCCAGTTCTCGGAACAGCCGGATCTTGTGCTCCCGGCCTGGGATATTGTCGAAGGTGAATGCCGACTGGATGAGATCGAAGGTGCCGCAGGGCAGGGTGCCGAATTCTCCATCTTCGATGACTCGATAGTCTTCCCCTGGGTCGTTTCTACGGGCTACTGCGACCATCTCCGTTGAGATGTCAACACCGATCACGTCGAATCCCAGGTGCTTGAGGAAACGTGTCGAGCGACCCGTTCCGCACCCGAAGTCCAGCGCCCGGTCTCCGGCGACGTGATTCGAATAGAGAGTGGGAAGGTCGCGGAAGGCGAGTTGGTACGTGTTGGCGAATTGCAGTTGATCGTACGCTGCCGCACGTCCGAGATCCTCGTAATCATTGCGAAACTCCATCACAGGTCTCTCCTGGTGACAGGCTTTCTCCGAGATTCGTTGGAGGCCTCGCAGAAGATCGTATATTTTTGGTATTTCAGGAAGATCCAATCTGTACATTTTTGAAACTACCAATTCGTCTCTCAAAGGAGTGAGTCAATGGCGCGCTTCCGACCCGATCGTTCGGATCCGACCCCTCTCTACCAGCAGATCTGCGCTCATGTCGTCTCACTTGTCGAGCAGGGGACACTGATTTCCGGGGACCGTCTTCCGCCAACCCGCATCCTGGCGGAGACCCTCGGTGTCCACCGCTCGACCGTGGTGAGAGCCTATGACGAGGTGCGTGCGCTTGGATACCTCGAGAGTCGGGCCGGATCGTACTCAACGGTGCGACTTCGTACCCGCTCACCCGCCACACGAGTGCCCTCTTCGGCTGCCATGAGCATCGTCGACTGGGACGGGCTCGCCGACCCCGCCGTCCTCCAGCTCGGGAGGCAGCCGAGACGAGAACTCACGTCGCCCGCAAGGACAAGAGTCCTCATCGATTTCGAGCGTCTGGCGGCCGATCCAGCCTTGGCTCCGAGCGATGAACTGCGTCGATGCATCAAGAATGTCCTCCTCCGGACGGGAGGGGCGGCCCTTGACTACGCTGAGGCGGCAGGCTGGCGCCCCCTGCGCGAAGTCATCGCGCTTCGCATGCGGGTCCACGGTGTTTCGGTCGGCGCGGACGAGGTGGTCATTACCGGCGGCGCGCAGCAGGCGCTCGACATGGTTCTCAGGTTCCTGTGCCGGCGCGGTGACGCCGTCATCCTCGAGGCACCGAGCTACGGAATGCTTCACTCACTCCTGCGACTTCACGGAGTGGTCCCGGTCGAAATCCCCATGCGTGACGACGGGCTGGATCTCGGATTGTTAGAGCGGGCTCTCGCGAGTGGCCCCCGGCTGGTCTATACCATGCCGAACTTCCAGAACCCGACCGGAATCACGACGAACCAGGCCCACCGTGAGCGCCTGCTCTCCCTGTGCGAAAAGCATCGTGTGCCCATCCTGGAAGACGGATTCGAAGAGGAGATGAAGTTTTTCGGTCAGGCAGTGCTACCCATCAAGTCGATGGACGCCCAAGGCATCGTGCTGTATGTGGGTACCTTTTCGAAGGTCGTGTTCCCGGGGCTCCGGATAGGATGGGTCGTGGCTCCGCGTCGCGTGGCGGAACATCTCGCCGCGATCCAGGAGGCTTCCTGCCTGGGTGGGAACACTCTGGCTCAGGCGGCCGCTGCGCGGTTCTGTACAGGCGGCCAGTTCGAGCTTTATCTGCGCCGAACTCACCGCATCTACCGCCGGCGTATGCAGGACTTGCTCCAGAACCTCCGGGTCCATCTGGGGCGCGGCGCGCGTTGGACACGTCCCGGCGGTGGCTACCTTCTCTGGCTCACACTCCCGTCATCCAGCGAGGACGAGGCCACAATCCTGACGCGATTCCTCGAAGCTGGAGTGAAGGTGTCTCCGGGCAGCAGGTTTTTCGCGAAGCCACCCTCAGTTCCTCACTTCCGCCTCTCGATCGCCTGCACCAGGCGGGACGAGATCGTCGAAGGCTGTAGGCGTCTGGGGACAGTACTGGCCGACTGAGTGGAGGGACCAGGAGTGGAACGTTCCTTTCGGAGATTGAGAAGTCGCCAAGAGATCGGAGGGCTGAGTAGCGGGGACTCGGGGGGAGTCGGGGACGCTCTTTCATTCGCACCCCGCAAGAATGAACGCTCAGCAGGGCCAAGGTGTCTGTCTGAGACAGAAGGTCTGTAGAGAACCATGGTCGGCAACGCGGGGGCTCCAATAGCAGGGACTGCCGAAATCAAGCAAGAGAGGCTGATCCTCGTCGATGAGGCGAGACGCGGCGATATCTCCGCGTTCGATCTTCTCGTTTACCGATTCCGGGACATGGCTTGCCGGATCGCGCTTCAGATCTGCAGCCGCAGGTCCCCAGTCTGGGCCGTCTTTCCCGCCGCATCGACGGTCACGACCTTGTAGCCGACCGACGGCGCTTCGACCGAGTCCTCAAATTCGAACGGTACCTTGGTCGTCTGGGGCCTGTGCTCCACCCGGCCCACTTCATCTCCATCCCGCAGGATCTGGTAGTAAGAGATCGGTGCATCCGCAGCGTAAGCGGTCTGCCAGGTCAGCCGAGCCACTCGGTGATCGTCTCGCTGAACCACCTCAACGGCAGGCTCACGCGGAGCACCAAGCGGCTGGCTCGACACCTGAAACCAATTGGTTTCACCGTTCTTTGCACGTTGGGCCAGATCTTCGATTTCTTTACGATCCGCGTCACCAAAAGAAGCGGCCTGGATCTGCGCGGCGGATAGGTTCTGCTCGAGTTGACAATCGCGGGGATCGCTACTGATCTTCCCCGTCCCGATGATCGCAGTCGCAACCCCGGGCGTGGAGAGACTGTATTCGATCAAGGAACGGCTTGGGACCTGCGCGTCTCCGACCGTCAACACGACATCCTCTGGAGTGCGCGACCAGTGCGCTTCCTTCGTGTACATTGCGCCATCGGCGAACACTTTCATAGCTACGATGCCCACGTTCTTGGCCCGGGCAACTGGAATGGCGTTGTACTGGTGAGAGAGATACCGACGGTCGTTGGCATTGATGGCGATCAGCATGGCGTCGATCAGATCGTCACTCTCGTCGCGCTGCAAACACTCCATTAGGACCGGGGACGAGAAGTGACCCGAGATTCCAATGTGGCGGATCCGCTTCTCCTCGTTTGGGTTGAGCCCCGTCAGATTAGTGCCGTCTCGATAGTCTCGGAGCGCCGCCAGTGCTCCGATTACATCCGCACTCGGGTCGGGTTCCTGAACGCCTTGGTAAATGGCGTCGACCTCGGCAAGCGTGGTGAGGTTGTGGATAAAGAAGATGTCGAGATAAGCGTTGTCCGCGTATCCACCTTGTCCATCACCAAAGACCAGAGTCAGAGTGCGACGGAGGTCGTCGATGGTCCCCGATCCTGCGGGACCCTCCGTCGCGTCACGAACGCCGGGGCTCGAGCCCTTTGCATGACGAACCATAGACTTGCTTGCGAAGTGAATGCTTCGCCGACGCTGTTCGTCATAGCCGCTCATCCCTGGAACGAGGTTCAGCACCCGAAAGGCCTTGCCGTAGTTCACAGGGCTCGGGCCATAGACGTTGGAGGTATCGAAGTAGTTCAAACCCAATTGGTGGGCTTTCAGAATGATGGCAACGGGGTCAATGCCCTCCGGTGTCCACTGGAGAGACGCCTGCCCTCCCAGGCCCAGCGTCGTGACTTCAAAGCCAGTACGGCCCAGCACCCGCTTCATCGGGTCGGCTACGGCCACTCTGCCGCAACCCAGGTAAGGAGCCACTGCACAGCCGGCCAGGGTCCCTGCTGATGTCTTCAAAAAGCGACGGCGAGGAATGATGCTGCTCATGACAAAATCCTCCCTAGTTGGGGGTAAGACGCTAATCGCTATTCTCGGCTGCGTACATCGGTTGGTCAACCACTAAGTCTCAGTTCGCCCCGATCTTCGCGCTGAGAGTCACGATCAGTCCCCGAGGAACAGGCGATGCCGCTTGGGCCAGGGTATCAGCATACGATTCACCCTAGATGGGGACGAAGTTGCGGCGCTGTTCCCGGAGAGCGAAGAGATTGCCGACACCGAGGGGCACGGGGTTCTTGCGCCGGGAGTAAAGGCCGGCGGCGCGACACTGGTCGAGGGACTGG
>JARRKC010000054.1:0-21609 GCA_037388505.1 Acidobacteriota bacterium
TCATCACGTAGGTGATGATGATGACAAGGTCTCCGGGCTGTCCGAGGCGTGCGGCAGCCCCGTTGAGGCAGATCTCTCCACGACCTCTGTCCCCCGTTATCGCATAAGTCTCGAAACGCGCCCCGTTGTTTATATTCACCACCTGGACCCGTTCATAGGGAACGATGTCGGCTGCATCCATCAGATCGGCATCGATCGTGAGGCTGCCCGGATAATGGAGTTCGGCAGCCGTAACGGTGGCCCGGTGAATCTTGGATTTGCACATCGAGCGCAACATTCTTCCTAGTTTCCTCCGCACAACATGTTATCAATTAAACGGGTCGAGCCAATCCGGACGGCGCCCGCCACCCGGACGGCGCCCTTGATCTTGCGCACGGGGTGCATCTCTTCGGTGTCGACTACTTCGAGGTATTCGACCGTGGCCTGCGGTTCCCCCTCGAGAACATCCAGCGCCGCCTGTTTTGCCGCCTCGGGATCGGTCTCTCCTTCGTCGATCTGGTTCCGAGCCGCGGTCAGCGCTCGGTAGAGAACAGTCGCTGCCTTGCGCTGGTCCGACGTCATATATCGGTTGCGGGAACTGACGGCCAGCCCGTCAGGCTCTCTCACCGTAGGTACAGATACAACGGCCACCGGGAGGTTGAGGTCACTGACCATTCGCTCAATGATCTTCAGTTGCTGAGCGTCCTTCTCGCCGAAGTAGGCTCGGTCCGGCTGAACGATGTTGAACAGTTTGAGAACGACGGTGGCCACGCCGCGAAAATGCCCGGGCCGATGTGGTCCGCACAGGTACTCGCTCAAGCCCTCGACATTGACGAAAGTGTGTTGCTGTTCGGGATACATGACGTTGGGAGGCGGAGCGAAAACCGTATCGACGCCGAGTTGCTCGCAGAACTCCAGATCGGTCGCCAAGTCGCGCGGGTAGCTCTGATAGTCCTCCCCCGGCCCAAACTGAAGCGGGTTGACGAAGATACTGACGACGACCCAGTCGCATTCCCTGCGGGCCTGCTCGATCAACTTGCGATGGCCCGCATGAAGGGCGCCCATGGTGGGGACCAGTCCGACGGTATTTCGCTCCGACCGGACCAGCGCCAGTTGCTCTCTCAAGGTCGAAATAGCTTCGATCACCTGGGCGCTCATGCATCACTCCTGTGCTGTCGGGGAGGACTGGGGAGTCTGCTCGGGTCCGGGGAATCGGCCTGTACGGACATCTTCCCCGTACGCCTGAGCAGCCGAGACGATCGTGTCGGCCAGGTGAGCATACTGCTTGACGAAGGGAGGCACGAACTCCTCGAAGAGGCCGAAGACGTCGTGGCTGACCAGCACCTGGCCGTCACAGTGCGGACCCGCCCCAATTCCGATCGTTGGAACGGACAGCGCCTCGCTCACCCTTGCCGCAACGTCGGGCGGAATGGACTCCAGGACGAGTGCGAAGACGCCGGCACGTTCCAGGCCCCGGGCATCCTCCATCAACCGATTGGCGGCATCTTCGGTCCGGGCCTGCTGGCGGAATCCTCCAAACTGGTGCACGGACTGAGGAGTCAGCCCCAGATGCCCCATAACCGGAATCCCAACTTCTACGAGACGCTGCGTTACTTCGAGGATCGGGCGCCCACCTTCGATTTTGACGGCCGATGCACCGCCTTCCTGGATCAGGCGCCCCGCGTTTCGCAAAGCCTCGGGGACATCGGTCTGGTAGGTGAGGAAAGGCATATCTGCGACGACGAGCGCGCGGCTGGAGCCGCGACTGACGGCCTGAGTGTGGCGGACCATGTCGTTCAGGGTTACCGGTACTGTCGTCTCGTAACCAAGGACGACCATGCCCAGGGAGTCTCCCACCAGCAGGACGTCGATCCCCGCTCGGTCCAGCAGGCGAGCCATGGGGAAGTCGTATGCGGTCAAGACCGTGATTCTTTCACCCCTGCTCTTCATGGCCTTCAGGTCGGGGACCCGAACCCGTTTCATGCTCTTCTCCTTTCAGAACTTGTTCCACGGCCCGCACCTTTTCTTCGCTCAGGCCCTTCTGTCGAGCCAGATCAGAAGTCTGAATGCCGGCCGCACGATAGAAGGCCGACACCGCCTCGGGTATCCGGGCTCTCCTCATGGCATCCAGATGGAGCCCAAGCGTTTCGATATCGCCGCGCGCAATCGGGCCCGTCAAGGCGGTCGCCGGACCCTGCGAAAGTGCATTCTCCACACTCGTCTTCATCAATGGCGCCAGAGCCTGCGACGCGTCGGAAGTGGGGATGCCGGCCGCACGCATCAAGACCAGCGCTGCCTCCAGCAGGGCGGCGGTATAGTTGCCGGCCATCACCGCGGCTGCATGATAGAGGGGTTTGCCACCGGGTACGACCGACAGGCGTTTCCCACGAAGAAGCGTCACCCAGCGCTCGGCCACCTCTTTTGCCGGACCTTCTGCAGCGACTGCAAACCAGGCTCCCGGCAAGTCGGCAACTCCCTGCTCGGGGCTGGCAATCGTTTGCAGTGGATGGAGGGAACCACATGAGACTCCCCTGGAGGCCAGCGCTCGGAGAGCCTCCGGCCCATAGACTCCTGCCGTATGGATCGCACATCCCTTCGACATGCCGGTTCGTGCCAGGCTGTCGGCAACATGCGATACTGCGTCATCCGAGACTGCGATCAGAATCGTCTCCGCCTCGCGGACCAGCTGCGCATAGGCACGCGCCGTGACTCCGGGACCGATGAAACGCGCCGCCTCCTCGGCATGGGCGCGGTTCCGGCTTACGACCCCGGTGACACGCACACCCTGTCGCCGGAGCAGATACCCCAGCGTCTGTGCAACCCGACCCGCCCCAACGACCCCGATCCTGTCCGCCAACGCTCCAGTCCCTCAATCGATAACAAGAAGTTCATCATAACTCACTCAGAGCGTGAACGGCGTGAGCCGACCCTCTGTGCAGTTGCCGACTCCCCGACTTGTCACCCCGACCTGAACACGAGCGGCGGCTGCCCGCATCGGCGGGCGGTTGGTCCTGCGGACGCAATCGGTTTGGGGCGACGGGAAGTTCGGACAGCACTCGTGGACGAATCGTCCCCGCCGCTGCCGCGCGGTTCATTTGGAGGGTGGGTCGGCTTCGATGAACTCCAGGAAAACCTCGACCGCGGCGGAACAAAGCTGGGTTCCACGGACTTCTCGAATGACCGCCAACGCGGCCTCGTCCGACATCCCCCGGCGATAAGGCCGATCACTCGTCAAGGAATGGAAGGTGTCCGCGACCGCCGTGAATCGAGCCAACTTCGGGATCAGATCTCCCGCGAGCCCTTCCGGATAGCCGTGACCATCGATTCGCTCATGGTGATAGAGCACAATCTGGCGGATGTCGCGCAAACTCTCGATATCCTTGAGTATCTGTGCGCCGATCAAAGGATGCTCCTTGACCTTCTCGAATTCTTTAGGCGTCAGTTTTCCGGGTTTCAGGAGTATGCCGTCCGGGATGCCGATCTTTCCGATGTCGTGCAGTCGCCCGCCCAGACGGGCCCGCTCGATAGCCTCCCTGTCTCCTCCCGTCAACCCCACCATCCCAGCGACCATCTCTCCCACGGCCTCAGAGTGACCGCGGGTATAGGCGTCGCGGGCTTCGAGCGCCGAAACCAGACCGGAAATACCCTCGATCATCAGGCGACGCTCGGTATCCAGTCGCTCCCTGTCCTTGAGCAAGAGCCTCAATCGATCGGCCAGGATCTTCTCAACCAGAACCACGAGCTCATCGCCGTTGAACGGCTTGCAGATGTAAGCTGACGCACCGTCCTGCAGCATTCGTTTCATCGAACCACGGTCCGTCAGGGAACTCATGACGATGAAGGGGGTGTCCTGCAGTTCACCATGCCGCCTGACTGCCCGGCACAGCTCGAAACCATTGAGGACGGGCATTTCGATGTCACTGATGATGAGATCCGGATGGATCTCGTCGAACAGCTTCAGAGCTTCGGACCCGTCGTTCGCCTGGTGGACGAAGAAACCTTCCGCTTCCAGACTGGCGGATACGAGTTTTCTGATCGCCTTGGAGTCGTCCACGACCAGAATCGACTGATTTCGCTGCCGTCGAGAAGTGGTGAGCACCTTTTGTACGGTATCGAGGATTTTCTGAGACCCCTCGGTCTTGCTCAGATAGGCAGTGGCGCCGGCGCGGAATCCACGCTCGATGTCGGAATCCGAGTCGAAGGAACTCAGGAGGATGACGGGCTTGGCACGGACGGACGGTTCGTTCTTCAGTCGGCGGCACAGCTCGATCCCATCGATGTTGGGCATCACCACATCGCTGATGATCAGATCGATCTCGTCGGTCAGCACCGCCTTCAAGCCTTCTTCCCCGTTGGCGGCCAGGACCACGTCGGTCGTCACAGGTGCCACCATCCGGGCCAGCGATGTTCGCATGACCGCACTGTCGTCAACGATCAGAATCCGCGGCCTATTCATCGACTTCCGCAAGTTTCGTATCAGCGCTCTTTCGGCACACGTCCGCCCACCAGGCGTACGCCCCGCCTGACTCTATCCAAACTCTTATCGGCGGAGATCGGGCCCAACTTGAGGCTAGGTTCCAGATGGGACGAATGGGAAGTCCAACTTCAGGAGACTCGCTTCAGGACGGTGCAGACGGACGCGCAGATCGGCCCCCCGATATTGAAGGTTGCCGCCAGTCGAGCGTCATGAACCTGCAAAGGTCCAGGTGCCTTCCCCAAAAGCTGCCAGAAGCACCAGCCGACCATGGCCACGCCGGTTGCACCTATCGGATGCCCTTTGGCGATCAGGCCTCCGGAGGTATTGATCGGACAGGCGGCATCGGGGGCTGCCTTTCCCTCCACCCAATAGCGTGCACCGTGCCCGGTGGGGGCGACACCCAGAACCTCGGCTCCCAGGGCTCCCATCACAGTGAAGCAGTCATGGACTTCGGCTACCTGAATGTCGGACGGTCCGACACCGGCCATAGAGTAAGCCTTATTCATGGCACGCAGGGCGCCGGCCGGCTGAAGGACATCCCTTCGGGCACGGCTCAGCTGATCGGTGGCCTGTGCGTAGCCGGCCAGTTCCACACACTCGGAAGGGGACTTCTGAAGCTTGTGGAGACCTTCCTCGTTGGCGAGGATGATGGCGGCATAGCCGTCCGTGATCTGCGAGCAGTCATAGGTCTTCAGCGGCAGGCCTTCCGCGATGTAGCGGTTGATCCCCTCGATCGTCAGCACCTGTTCGAGAGAGACGGAGACATTGCGCATCTGAGCGTAGGGATTGTGTCGGGCATTGGCGTACTCCTGAACGGCGACGTGAGCCAGTTCCCGCTCGCTGGAGTGGTGACGCTCAATGTACGCCTGCATCACCTCGGCGAAAATGTGCGGAAACACATAAACCTTGCCGGCCCGCTCGTCGGGATGCGAGAAATACCCGAGGGCCTCGCCGATCATTTTGCCGTCGACCTTGCCGTCGTCCTGGCGCATCTTCTCGTAGCCGACGGCCAGACCGATGTCGCCGAGACCGGAGTGGAGCTTCTGGATCACCGAGAGGATGGCCTGTCCGCCCGAGGAGCAGGCATTTTCGACTGATTCGATCGGCTTTCCCTCGAGCCCCGGAACCTCGGCGACCAGTCCGGCCAGCAGGCCCTGGCGGTTGACCGAGATGTTGCAGGTGGCGCCGATACTGGCCACGTCGACGATCGATGGTGCCACGCCCGCCTCCTGACAGACACCCTCGACGGCGCGACGAACGATCTCGGGGACGGTCATGTCGAACAGTTTCCCGAACTCCGACTGGTGGTACGCTGCGATGTAAATAGGTTTCATGGTGGATCCTTACACCAATTATACGGACACCCCGGTCACATTTCCGTCGTCAGGAGGTTCTTTGATCCCGATGCCTCGAGTCAGGCTGTTCAGGCCTCGTCGCCGACGGCAATCGGGTTTTCGGCATCGGTGATCCACTCGCTCCAGGAGCCGACATAGAGTCGGGGCCGGCCCAATCCCGCCAGCTCGAATGCCAGGATGTCATGGGCGGCCGTGACTCCTGAACCACAGTAAGCCACGGCTTCTGAGGCGGGTGAACTTCCCAGCAACGGCTCGAGCCGTTGTCTCAGTTCGGCCCCAGGGAGGAAGCGGCCCTGTGAATCGAGGTTGTCTCTGAACGGCGCCGAAATGGCTCCCGGTACGTGACCCGCTACGGGATCGATAGGCTCGGTTTCTCCCCGGTATCGTTCGGGAGCGCGGGCATCGAGAAGTCGGAAACCGGAACGGTTCCGTCGCCGGCGAATCTCGTCGGTCGTCACCACGAGCTGGGGACGAAGCCGAGCACGGAAGTCGGCCGGCACTCGGTGTTCCGCTCCGGGCCTGGTCGCGCCGTCGGAGGTGATCCACTCGTTCCAGCCGCCGTCGAGAACCGCCACCGCATCATGCCCCAGCCACTTCAACATCCACCAAAGGCGCGCGGCGATGGCCCCGGACATGTCGTCATAGGCAATGACTTGGGTCGCTGCAGAGACGCCACGGCTGCCGAAGAGGTGCGCTGCCTCCTGTTCGGTCGGCAAGGGATGCCTCCCGGTCTTTCCGGGAATGACCGGAGCAGACAGATCCTGGTTGAGGTCCAGATACTGGGCGCCGGGAATGTGGCCGGAAAGGTAGTCGCGTCGACCGCGGGACGGGTCGGCGAGAGAGAACCGGCAATCGAACAGGACCCAACTCGGTTGGTCGATATGGGAAGCGAGAGTCTGGACGTCGACAAGCGTCGTGTAAGTCATCGCAGGCAGGTTCCTTCTATTCCATGGGCCTGGGAACGGGTGTACGAATGCGTCGCCGGGCCAGGGCTGCAGCCATGGAGCCCGCCACCACCAGAAATGCACCGATGACGCTGAGGAAATCAAGGTGTTCGGGAACCGCATAGTCAGGGAACCAGCGGCTGACCGCCCAGATCGCCAGCAGGGTGAACAGGGGGGCAATGGCCAGCACGGCACTGACCCGCGAGGCGTCCCAGTGAACCAGGGCCTCGGCGAAGGCTCCGTAGGCCACCAGGGTGTTCAGGCAGCAGAACAGCAGGAGGCCCAGCTGGACTCGGTTCAACAGCAAGAGCTGCCGGACGCTGATCAGCGGTAAGATCAGGACAACGGCGGCCGCGTAGATCAGTACCAGGATCTGCTCCGAGTCATAGACGCGCAGCAGCTGCTTCTGGATCAGCGCGTAGGCGGCCCAGGACACGGCAGCAACGATGGTGATGACGACCCCGGCATAGTACGTGCCTCCTCCGGATGCCAGGTCTCCGAATCGGTCGTTGAAGAAGAGGACCAGGCCGGCGATCAGGACCACGAATCCCGCCCACTGGCCCCTCTGAAAGCTCTCATGAAAGAAGACAAGGCCTCCCAGCAGAAGGAACATCGGGGCCAGCTGGATCACCATCTGAGAGGTGGCCGGAGTGACCCAGTTCAATCCAACCAGATAAAGGAGGTAGTTGCCGACCAGTCCCAGGATCGCAATGATCAGCAGGCTTCGTCCGCGCCAGCTCAGCCTGGACAGGGCCGGGAATCGTCTCTTGCGCGCCAGAAAGCCTCCCAGAATAGTGGCGGCCACGAGGAACCGATACCAGGTAATCGTATACGGATCCATCTTGTCGAGCAGTGCCTTGAGCGCCACCGGAAGGAGGCCCCACATCAGTGCAGTCAAAGAAGCCAGGGACAGACCCAGCTGCCATCGTCCGGTTGGTTGCATTTGTACTCTGATCCGCGCTCCGGCAGGACCGTCTCGTGTCCCCTCAGTTACCCTCCGAACCCGTTGGAAGACGGGTACACTCTCCCGGCTTTCGCGGGCAAGGATACCGAGAGATTGTGGTTGGATTCCAGTCCAGGATCAAATTGGCGTGACTTGCGGGCGCCCCCGTTCAGCGAACCGGGTCGCGGAGTGTCATCTTCTTTTCCTTCAGAGCCTTCTCGATAGCGGGCAGTGCTTTCTCCGCTGCCTCCATTCCACGATCGATGAGTTCGTGGGAGCGGTAGTACTCGATCCAGGTGAAATCGGAGAGGTCCGGGTTGATCAGCACATCGGCTGAAATGGCTTTGAAATTACCGAGCTCGTACTGGAGGATTTGCAGAGAGTTCATGACGATGTCGAACATATTGGGCAGATCTTCGCGAGTCCCTACGTAGGAGAGAGGGTTCAGGCGATTGATCTGCTTGTAGGCCCGGTTCATGACGGTCGTGACGCCTTTCTTGAGTGGGGGCACGACATTGACCGCGATGCAGAGGTCGGCTCCCATGTCCTGGATCGTCTCGGCCGGGACAGGGTCGCTGACTCCTCCGTCCACGAGAGCCCGGCCTTCGTTCTTGGAGGGCGAGAAGACCATGGGCACGGAGGCGCTGGCCCGGAAGGCGCTGGTCAGGGGACCCGAACCGATGGCGATCCGCTCACCGCTCTCGATGTCGGTCGCGATCGCGCGGAACGGGTAGACGAGGTCTTCGAAGGACTCCTTACCCCCGAGGTAGGGAGAGAAGATCTCAATCATTCGGTCGCCCAACAGGAAGCCCGGTCCCAGCAGACTGAAGTCCATCGCCATGAAGAAGTTTCTGCGCCTGCCGAGTTGTCCGGCGATGGCAATCATCTCGTCAGTGGAAAGTCCGGCGGCGTAGCCGACACCGATGATGGAGCCCTGGCTGCAGCCCGCCAGGAGATCGATCGGAACATGGTTGTCCTCGAGCACCTTGAGGACTCCCAGGTGGGAGATCCCGAAAGCAGCGCCGCCACCGAGCGCAACCCCCACAGTAGCGCCGACCAGCTTGCGAGCCAAACGGTGCAGGGGCACGGCCGCGGGTTGCCGGCCGTCGGCACAGATCTGCGCGACCCCGTCATCTTGGCCCAGAATGGCCGAGTTGGGGAGCACGAAGGGCTCGCACTGAGAGACGGGCACCGCGGGACTGGAAGGATTGAAACGGTTGATGACTCGATAGACGCGGGTCGAATTATCGAACTCCGTGTCGAGGTTGCCCTCGGGACTATCGGCAATCTCGATGAAGACGTCGGAGAACTGGCCCGCCGACTGAATCAGCTCGGGCAGTTCGCAGCCGAGATCCAGAATGAGGAAATTATAGAGGCGGCTCAGCTTGCCGACGAAATTCGACACCCGGTCCGCGTAGAAACGGGCCTCCTGGTGGGGACGGGCCCCGATCGAGAGGAAGGTCGGGCTGCGAGGATTGGGTTTGACCTGTGCCATCAATTCGGTCGGAATCTCCTCGAGGTCGGTGCGAACCAGTTCGTCCACGAGGGCCCGCCGCTCGTCAGTGCGGGGAAAAACCTCGACGACCAGAACGTTGAGTCCCGTCAAGTCCTTGAGTAGACATCCCAGAGTCCGCGCGACGATGGACTTGCCTTTGAGGCCCGGTTTTGCCCCGATACTGACGACGAGATTCTCCAGCTCGCCGGTATCTCCGCGCGTCACACTGGCCAGACGCTTGCACAGGACCCGCGCGAAGTACTCGAGAGCGCGGGGATTCTTAACGAAAAAGCGGTCGAATGAGGGCTTGTTGAGCGCCAGGGCGCGGGTCCGCCGGGCTGCGATGATCGTCGCGGTCCGCTTGCCCCCCTGCAGCAGAGCCATCTCGCCGAAATAGTCCCGCGAGGTGAGCGTGCCCGTGCGGCGCAGTTCTTCATCGCCGCCCCAGACCTCCAGCTCGCCGCTCAGGATGACGTAGAAGACATCTCCGGGTTCCCCGATTCGGCAGACGGTTTCACCCTTCTGAAAAGTCACCTCGGCGAAGTGATCCTGGATGCTCCGGAGCTCGTCCCGGTTGAGGAACGAGAAAATCGGAATGCTGGCGAGAAAATCCTTCCAGTCCGCCATTCGGTGTTCGACCCCTTTCCGTGCTGAAACCCGAGCTCAGCGGGATTAGTGAGTGACTGTTGCGAGATGATAATGCGAGGACGGTTCCGGCTGCAACTTTGGGAAGGTCCGATGGTGCCGGAGGGGGGACTTGAACCCCCACGAGCGCTATGGCTCACTGCGCCCTGAACGCAGCGCGTCTGCCAATTCCGCCACTCCGGCAATCGAATAAACCCAACGGATTATACACGAAATCCCCACCAGAAACTCCGTTCTTGGAGGTCGGGTTGTCGACGGCCGTCAACCCGATGACTGAAACCTCGGCTCCGTGCCATACCGGCCCAAGCCGATCTCGCGCAAAGGCGCAACGGGCGCCAAGGGTTTCTTTGGTTTGGGTTTGGAGCCCTTTGGCGGGCTTGAAGGCTGGGCGCGAAATCGATTCTGCACGTCTCTACGGTCGGGTGGCGGGTGGAGACGCGGTCTCAGGGAACCCTGGAGTTTCTGATTCTCACCTCCCCTCGCAGGGGGCGGGACACTGTCTCCCGGCCCGGTAGGACAGCCGCCATCGGTCAGATGCTGATCGGAATTCGCGGGGTTGCACTCAAGTGAGGATTTCGAGGGCTTCCAGGATCAGCGCGTCCTGTTCGGGAAAGACGGTTCGCAGGTCAAGCAGAACGCGGTCGTCTTCGATCCTCGCGAGGATGGGAACCCGAAAGCGGCGGAGAGCCCGTTCGATCTCGTTGGGACTTTGGCTGGTCGAGGTGACGGCGAGCAGGGCTGTAGGGATCCGTTCCTGCGGAGCGGAGCCGCCGCCGGTCAACGAGAAGCCTTCGGTGATCTCGATGCGCAGCCGGCCGCGCGGTAGCTTGGTCAGCAGATCCTGCGCGCGCTCATGAATGGAGTCTTGGGAGAGACGGAGGAAGCGCCACACCGGAAGAGTCTCTCGATAGCGATCCGTCTCGTACTCGATCAGAGTCTGCTCGAGGGTCGAATAGATCAGCTTATCGACGCGAACGGCCCGCATCAGCGGATTGCGCCGAACCCGATCGACCAGGTCCTTGCGGCCCACGATCAAGCCCGCCTGAGGACCTCCGAACAGCTTGTCCCCACTGAAACAGATGAGGTCGGAGCCTGAGGCGAGCGAGCCGCTCACGGTCGGTTCCGCTGCGAGGGCGGGGTAGGGAGTCGGGAACAGACAGCCGCTGCCGACGTCGTGGACGAGGGGAATCGAAGCCTTTCGGGCAATCTCGACCAGTTCCCCGAGCTCCGGCCTCTCGGTGAAACCGACAATGCTGAAGTTGGAAGGATGGACTCGGAGAATCAGGGCCGTCTCTTCATCGATGGCCTCGGCGTAGTCCCGAGCGCGGGTCTTGTTCGTGGTCCCTACTTCAGCCAGAAGGGCGCCGCTCTTCTGCATGACCGAGGGGAGACGAAAGGAACCGCCGATCTCGATGAGTTCGCCTCGGGACACCAGAACCCGCTTCCCCAAAGCCAGCGTATTCATGATCAGCAGGAGCGCCGCGGCCGCATTGTTGCACACGGTAGCGGCCTCGCAGCCCAGCAGGCGGGTGATACGGCGTTCGAAGTGAAGGTCCCGGTGTCCTCGGGCGCCTTTCTCCAGATCGTATTCGAGGTTGGTGTAAAGGCCGCCGGTCTGACGCAGCATCTCGAGCGCCGACGCGGCAATGGGCGCCCTGCCGGCGTTGGTGAAGACGAGCACGCCGGTCGCGTTGATCACCGGCCGCAGCGAAGGCGCCAGACGGGCTTCGAGTCTCTGCTCGAGGCGAGCGGGCAGATTCGCGATCTGTGCATCGAGACCCGCGGCGTCCAGATTGGCGGCTCGTATGGTGTCCCGAATCTCGTCGAAAAGAACCGTAGCCTCCGAGATGACGAGGTCGCGAGAATACCGTTCGCTGAGTCGCTGTACGGCAGGATCTTCGAGCAGAGCGGTCATCGAAGGAATCCGGCGGTAAAGCAACTGAGGGTCGACTTCGGCCACGCACGTATCATAGACCAGGCGGATCAAAGGGCGAAATGCGAAGTGCGATTTGGGACCGGAGACCGGAAACAGGAGACCGGAGACAGGAGACAGGAGACCCCCCCTTGGAGGGATGGCAAGAGTCGGAAACTCCAAACAGCGTTCAAGACAGTCTCGAGTTCCGGGGGCGTGTTTCCCAAATGGTCTCAGCTCCGATTCGGTTTGATGCTCGGCAGCAGCGCATAGCCTCGGCAACTCGATCTCGCGCAAAGCCGCGGAGTACGCAAAGGATTTCCTTGTTCTAGAGCTCTACCGTCCGTGGCGCCTTCCTTGGCGCGAAATGGGTTCTCCAAGTCTTGATGACCGCGACTCCGCATTTGGAGTTTCTGTCTCTCACCTCCCCTCCATGGGGGGGTCTCCTGTCTCCAGTCTTCTGTCTCCTGTCTCCTGTCTCCTGTCTCCTGTCTCCGGTATTCTGTCTGCAGATCTCCCCGGTGGACACGATTACGTTCCGGCAATAAGATTATCGTTTTCCGGGGTCAAACATTTCACAGGAAGGGAATCCGATGAAGGTTGAGTACGCTCTCCTCAGTGTCTCCGATAAGCAGGGCCTGGTCGAATTCGCCGCCGGTCTGTCCAAGCTCGGAATCAAGCTGCTTTCGACCGGAGGGACCGGCAAGGCATTGGTCGAGGCGGGGCTCCCGTTCACGAAGGTGTCCGATCATACGGGTTTTCCGGAAATCCTGGATGGTCGTGTCAAGACACTGCACCCCAGGATCCATGCCGGCATTCTGGCACGCCATGATGATCCAGCCCATCAGGCGACCCTCAGCGAGCATCAGATTCCGCCGATCGGTCTGGTCGTGGTCAACCTCTATCCATTCGTGCGGACCGTGAGTCGTGAAGGCGTGACGGTGGAGGAAGCGATCGAGAACATCGATATCGGGGGACCCACGTTGATCCGGGCCGCCGCCAAGAACTTCGCCTATCTGACGGTCGTGGTCGATCCGGCAGATTACCCGACGGTTCTCGCTGAACTGGAAACGAATCACCTGGAGGTGAGCAGGGAGACACGCTGGGAGTTGGCTCGCCGCGCTTTTCACCACACCGCCGCGTACGACGCGGCGATTTCCGCCTACTTCGAACAGCTCACTGAGAAGGAAGAGGGACTCCCCCCCGTGATCAATTTGAGCCTGTCCCGGGTCACGTCGCTGCGGTACGGAGAGAACCCTCACCAGCGTGCCGCGCTCTATCGCCCTCAGTTCCTGCCGGTCAGCGGTCTGGTGGGAAGCCGACAGTTGCACGGCAAGCAGTTGTCGTTCAACAACTACATCGATTTGCAGGGTGCCTGGGGGTTGATCAGCGACTTTTCGGAGACCGCATGCGCCATCATCAAACACACCAACCCGTGCGGTGCGGCTCTGGGACCGACACCCAAACAGGCCTACGAGCGAGCTCTCGAATGTGATCCTGTTTCAGCCTTCGGTTCGGTCGTCGCCTTCAACCGGGAGGTCGATCTGGAGACGGCTGAGGCCATGAGCCAGCTGTTCGTCGAGGCCGTCATTGCACCTGCCTTCACGGATGAGGCGCTGGAGAAATTCTCCAGGAAGAAGAACATTCGCATCATGTTGATGCCTCCCGAAGTGGCATCTCGGGATTCCGTCGGCACACTCGATCTGAAGCGGATCTCGGGTGGAATTCTGGCGCAGGACAAAGACCAGTACTATATGAAACCTTCCGATTTGAAGGTTGTGACGCGGCGACAACCAACCGATGAGGAAATCGACGAACTGCTGTTCGCCTGGACGGTCTGCAAACACGTGAAATCGAACGCGATCGTCTACACCCGGGAGCGCCGCACCATCGGAGTGGGTGCAGGACAGATGAGTCGGGTTGACTCGGCCCGGATTGCCGCTGAGAAGGCTCGTTCTTCACTCGAGGGCGCGGTCATGGCTAGCGACGCCTTCTTCCCGTTCAGAGATGGACTGGACGAAGCCGCGTCGCGAGGGATTCGCGCCGTCATCGAGCCCGGCGGCTCGGTGCGCGATGAGGAAGTGATCCAGGCGGCCGACGAACATGACGTCGCAATGGTCTTCACGGGTATCCGCCACTTCAAGCACTGAAGTTATGCTGCTCGTCTTCGATATCGGGAACACGAACATCGTCGTGGGGGTGTTCCAGGGAGAACGCCTGCTTCACTCATGGCGTGTCTCGACGCGCCGGGAACAGACCAGTCACGAATACGCCGTACTGTGCCGCAACCTGTTCTCACTGGCGGATCTGGAGGCCGAAGGCATCGAAGCGGCCGTCATCAGTTCGGTCGTTCCGCCCCTGAATGATGCCTTCGATACGCTCTGCCGCGAGTTCTTTCACGTCGAGCCTCTCTTCGTCGCTCCTGAACTCCAGGACCTGATGCCTATCCTCTACGACCACCCCTCCGACGTCGGCGCGGACCGACTCATCAACGCACTGGCGGTGCGGGAACTGTTCGGCACGCCGGCAATCATCGTTGATTTCGGTACCGCGACGACCTTCGATGCAGTTTCGGCTGAGGGCGCCTATCTGGGAGGGAACATCGCGCCGGGCATCGGCGTCTCCACCGAGGCGCTCTTTCAGAAGGCTGCAAAACTACCCCGCATCGAGATCAGGCGTCCGGCACGATCCATCGGCCGGACGACAGTGGAAAGCATGCAGGCGGGCATATTCTATGGATACGTGGGTCTGGTCGAGGAGATTCTTCGACGGATGAGTGCCGAACTGGGCGGCGAACCGATCGTCGTGGCAACGGGCGGCTTCGCCGCACTGATCGGTCAGGGACTGGACTGCTTCGATCGCATCGAACCCGACCTGACACTGCTCGGCCTTCGAATCTATTACGCTCAGACGGCCTCTTGATCAGTTCCGATGCATCGAAACTACTTCAACTATTTCACGGAAATCGAAGAGTACTTCACTCGCAAGAGGGGCAAGAACCTGCTCGTTTCGCCGCTCGACTGGTGTCTGATCGAGCTGTGGAAGGAGAATGGAGTTCCGCTGCACATCGTGCTTCGAGGGATCGATCGCAGCTTCGAGTCCGCCGCGAAGCGGGCCAAGAAACCTCCTACGACGCTTCACTATTGTCATCCCGCCGTGATGGAAGCCTTCGAGGAGTACCAGGAAGGGGCAGTCGGGTCGCATCCGGAGGAGGAACCGTCGGAAGAGGCCGGATTGCCGCGTGAGCGTGTACTGGCGTTCATTGAGGATCTTCACAGGCAGATTGTTGACCGGCCCGAGGATCCGTCGAAAAGGGCAGCCAAGCGCCTCGAGGCACTCGCGGCCGAAGTCGGCCGGGCCCATTCTGTTCGTCTGGAGGCCCTCGATCTGGAACTGACGGGGATTCGGCGAACTCTGGTCGGGGAACTGAGCGAAGGGCTCGAGGCCGAGCGCCTGAAGGAAGTCCACAAGGAAGCCCGGCGAGAGACCCGGGCTTACAGGAAACGTCTGTCACCAGAGATGTACGACCGCCTGCTGGAGAAACATCTGGAATCGAAGCTTGGCGAACTCTTCGATCTACCGGAGTTCAGTCTGATCCACCTGGAGTGACATGTCGGCACCGCCGGCCGTTGTGTTTCTACCGCAATCGCCCACTGTCAGCAGGACGAAGTCGTCTCGCTCGAGATCGTAGTGGAACAGGCGCCAGCGCCTGCCGTCGGTCTCGATTCTCAAGGTTCCCCACGCGCTGGTTGCATAGGCCGGGCAACCCCGACGGGCAAGGCGGGCCAGCACCTCCGGACTGGGATGTCCGAACATATTCTCCTTGCCCGCTGAGATGATGGCCACTCTGGGTCTTACGGCTGCCAGGAACAGGCGTGATGTTCCAAAGCGACTGCCGTGATGCGCGACTTTCAACACGTCCAGCGGAGACAGCCGGCGAATCATTCGCTGCTCGGCAGGGCCGTCGATGTCGCCGGTCAGCAGCATCGCGAAGTCTCGGAAGCGGACTTCGACGACGATCGAGGTCGAGTTGAGCGGCGCACGGGGAGAACTGTTCTCGGGCGGACTATGGATCAGATGTAGTACGCCCCCGAGCTCGAATCGATCTCCTGCTTTCAGGATAAGCTGCGGTGTGGCCTTGAAGGGCAATGGTGCGAAGCGGTAGACCACCCGTGGTGGAACGACGCGGGACAGAGTCGGAAAGGCTCCGACGTGATCCGCCTCCGGGTGGGTGATCAAGACGAAATCGAGACGGCGGATTCGCTGGGTCAACAGATATCGCGCGAGCACTCGTCTTCCCAGGAATCGGCTTCCCCTCTCGAAGTGGGAACCCGCCGTGTCTATGAGGGCGTTCGAGCCGTTGGGATAGGCGAGATGGATGGACTCGGCTTGACCCACGTCGAGGAGCGTAATCGAGAGCAACGAAGACGGTTGCGGTCCCTGAAAACCCAAGACAGCGGCGAGCAGGATGGGACACGAGGGAACAGCCCAAAGACGCAGGCGACCCGGAAGCAGGGCGGTTGCCAGCAGGAGAAACGAGGTGAACAACAGAGTCGGCCCGGGAGGCGGCAGATAGACGGTCCGATTGACCGAGTCCAGTACGCCGAGCAGACTCAGGAACGAACGGCCTAACAAATCCACGATCGGCGCGAACAACCTTGCGGCGGGCGTCGAATGGCTCAGAAGCAGGGGGAACCCTGCCAAAAGGAATAGCGTGAACAGGGGCAGGGCCAGGACATTGTTCGGTACCGCCCACAGGGTCCACTGGTTCGTGTAGTAAAGCAGCAGCGGAAGGAGTGCCAGTTGGATCGCGCCCGTCACAGTGCCGGCTGCCGCCAGGTAAGCCGCCGTACGGATACTCAGCATTAAAGAAATGCGGCTCAGGCGAGGCGGTACGAAACGAAACCGGGCTTCCAGATGGTAGCGGACGAACCGACGGCAGCGCTGTTTCGTGTTGCGTCCGACCAGAGTCCTGCCGCTCCCGACGTCGCAAGCACCTCGAGATGCCGACTGGATGATGTGAAGAACGGGCGCCGCCGCCAGAATCGCAGCCACGCTCAGAAACGTGAACTGGAAGCTCTGGGAATAGAGGATTCGCGGCGAGTCGATCAGGAGGATGAGCGCTGCGGCGCCCAGGATGTTGTAGCGCCGGCCGCGCAGGCCGAGGAGGACGCCGATCTCGAGGATCGACAGCACCAGTGCGGCACGAGTGACCGGCGCCGCGGCCCCCGTGGCGAGCGCGAAGGTCCAAACCGCGGCGAGACGGATCAGCCTTCCTCCCCTGCGCCAGCGAACCACGGGAAGCCAGAAGATCCAGGCCACGATTCCCACGTGAAAGCCCGACACGACCAGCAGGTGAACCAGGCTCAACCGCTCCAACCGGTCCCATTCATCAGGGCGAACGGACCGTCGGTCGCCCGTCAGGGCCGCCGAGAGCAACGCTCCGACGGGTCGACTCAAGAGCGACCGGCAGGAGGTGCGGAAATCGGCGAGGTAACCGATCAGGGGCCGAGCGAGGCTGATTCGCAGCGATCGGTCCTCCCCCAGTCGCTCCAACTGGAGTGGCGATTTGAGGCTCGCTGAGAAGAAGACGCCTCTCGCCCATCGCGCCCACCGTTGATCGGCAACCCCGGGAACGCGGTAGCAGGTCGGTTCCTTCAGGCGCGAACGGAATCGCACGATCTCCCCGAATCGAAGAGGCGGTTCGAACCACGACCGCGGTTCAGGAGCGGCCGAGGACAGATAGACGGCAATACGCCCCTCGATGTCTGCCGGGGTGTCGTTCTGGAGCACGTGGAGGGGTTCGACTTCAAAGACGATCTGATCGGGGCGCCGTTCCAGGAGAGGCGGGCCTGCGATGCGTGCTGTGATTTGGAAGGGGAGGCGCAGATCGAGTCTGGCGGAGGGCAGGGAAGGGTGCCACAGCAGGGCCAGAAGCAGGCTGAGGAGGAGCGCACTGATCAGTGCCGGCTGCAGGACGATTGCCCGACCCGACTGCTCGAGAATGATCCTGAGGTATCGACCGACCCACATGTCTCAAATACATAAGAACGTGCGAGGTCGGCGAATCTGCGAAAAGTGGGATCGGAGGAGGGAGTGGAAGGGAACAGCCAGGGACATATGGACATATGTGACAGCACAGTTGCAGGGCCCCACAGATTTGCCAGCCAATGACGGCCATCCCGCAAATCCAATCCCTGGACCGCCCTTCGCTCGATTCGTGCCATTCGCTGGCCCCAGCCCCCGGAACTCGCCAGCCAATCACGCCGATTCCGCGAATGCAATCCCTGGACTCCCATTCGCTCGATTCGTGCCATTCGCTGGCCCGTTGTGAAGGCTGAGCAATCGGCGAAAAGCCCGCTCAATGCGCCCGATACAGTTCTCGGTTGTAGATCTGGCCGACGTCCTTCAGGCATTCGACGCGAATCCTCCGGAACGCGGGCCCGGTCGAGGCATCTTTCGGGGGCAGGAAGGTCAGCAGGTACTGGATCTTCAACTCCTCCGCGATGCGGACGTAGGTCTGGCCGAGTTGTTCCAGCTTTTCAGGATAGAAGACACGTCCCCCGTTGACTTCGGCCAATCGATTCAAGGCGACCTCTTTCTCCTTGAAGTAGATGTCGACGAAATCCTCATCGTCGTTCAAGACGTTCTTCATCACCCGATCCAGGAACTCGACTCGATCGTTCTGCTCGACTCTGGCCTGGACGAGACGGCTCCGACTCACGATGTAGAGGCTGACATTGAGACGGGTCAGTTCGTTCATCGCGGTCTGATAGGTGGTGTGACTCCAGTTATCGAGCCCGTCGGTCAAGAGGATGATGACCCGTCTCCCTCCGATCTCGGCGAGCTTCTGGCGTGCCGTCTCCACCAGGGCGTCATAAAGTGCGGTCTTGTAGCCGGTCTTGAGCTTTCTGAGGGACTTGCGAAGATGGCCGATGTTGTTCGTCCAGTCCTGAATCGTCTGCACGTCCCCCGAGAAGGAGACAACAGAAATCCGGTCGTCACGGGAGAAGTGCTCGGCAAACCTCAGCGTTGCATAGCGGATCTGATCCAGTTCCTCTTTGATGCTGCCGCTCGTGTCGAGCAGAAAGACGACGTGGACCTGCTCCCGGTCCAGAATGAAGTTGGCGATCGGTCGCTGCTGGCCCTCGTCGAACAGGCGAAAATCTCCCGCTCTCAGCCCGAGGACGCCCCGCCCGTTTTTGTCCAGTACGGTCACCGGGACTTTGACATAGTCCGCGTCGACCCGAATGTTCGTTTGCGCCGCAAGGGAATCCGTGAGCGCCAGCACAACGGGCAGGAAACAAAGGAGGAAGACGAGATTCCAATGCTCGGATGAGCAGGCGGCAGGTAGAGGTGGAGATTCAACCTGCTCGGCAAGTCGGGTGGAAATCACTATAAGGAAGACGATGCAGTACGGTAATTGTTTCGTTCCCTTCTGGAAAAGGGCACGGCCAAAGCGGACGGCCGTGTCCTTTTCGATGGTCTCGCCGTGAGCTCCGGGAGGAGATGTTCCGCCCGGACGTCCTCAGTCCGACTCCTCCTCGAGGTAGCTCTGATACTCCTCCGTCGACATGAGCTGGTCGATCTGAGCGACATCATCGACAGCAATGCGGATCATCCAACCCTCGCCGTAGGGATCCTCGTTGATGACTTCGGGCGCTTCGACGAGATCGGCATTGACTTCGAGCACCTTCCCGGCGAGGGGCATATAGATTTCCGAAACGGCCTTGACGGACTCGACCGAGCCGAAACTCTCCTCGGCCTCGAAAGTCGCTCCTTCATCAGGCAACTCGATATAGACGACATCGCCCAGTTCCTGCTGGGCGTAGTCGGTGATACCGACCGTTGCCGTATCGTTTTCGACAAGAACCCACTCATGTTCCTTCGTGTAAAGCAAGTCTGGCGGAACGTTCATCTCCAAATTTCCTTCCCTTACGGACCGATGGCTGAAGAGCTGGACACCGCCGTCCGGCCCCCGCGAACTGACCTTATACCTGTTTGGGCTGATAGAACGGGGTCTTGACGACCTGAGCCCTCCGGTGCTTGCCCCGAATTTCGATTTCGATTTCGGTACCGGGCGTACTGCGATCGACCGGCAAATAGACGAGACCGATACTCTTTCCAAGCGACGGCGAAAAACCGCCGCTGGTTGCGTGACCGACGGAATCCCCGTCGAGGAAGACGGGAAAACCGTCGCGAGCGATGCCGGGATCGACCATTTGGAAGCCGACCAGCCGGCGCGCCACCCCCTCACTCTTCTGGCGCTCCAGGACATTCTCGCCGATGAAGCCCGTCCCCAGTTTGACGATCCAGCCGAGTCCGGCCTCGTAGGGCGTCGTCGTTTCATCGATGTCGTTTCCGTAAAGCGGATACTTCATTTCCAGACGGAGGCTGTTCCTGCAGGCCAGCCCCGCCGGGCAGATGTCCGCGGGCTTACCGGCTTCGAAGACGGCTTCCCAGATCTTCTCCGCGTCTTCAGAGGGGACGTACAGCTCGTAGCCTGGCTCTCCCGTATACCCGGTCCGCGACAGAATCGCCCGGACTCCCGCGATCTGCCCCTCGGTGAACCAGTAAAACTTGATGGCGGACAGGTCGACGGGCGTAAGTTTCTGCAGGACACCGATCGCCCGCGGCCCCTGAACCGCCAGTTGAGCATACTCGCTGCTCCGATCGACGAGATTGCATTCGCCGCTTCGGTATTCGAGAAGCCAGGCATAGTCCTTGGCGCAGGTCGCGGCATTAACGCAGATGAAAACCCTTTGGGCGTCGAAACGGTACACAACGATGTCGTCGATGAAGGTCCCTTCCGGTGTGAGAAAGGCCGAATACTGGGCCTGGCCGTCGGATAGACGAGCGACGTCGTTGCAGGTCATCCGTTGCACGAAGGCGAGCGCGTCCCGGCCGGTGACTTCGAAGCGACCCATATGGCTGACGTCGAAAACGCCGACCGCTTGCCGCACGCGATGGTGCTCGGTGAGAGCGCTCTCATACTGCACGGGCATCTCCCAACCGGCGAAGTCGATCATCCGGGCGCCCAGTCGATGGTGAATTCGATTCAAGGGAGTTGTCTTGAGGTTCACCCATGTCCTCCACAGAGAGCCGATTCGCATCTCCCACATTCGTGTGAGAGATCAGAATGGACCCCTGAGCGAAGCATAGAAAGGCGCCCGGAGCTTGTCAACGGAGCCCGGCGAGAAATGCGTAGCGTTTCGATCAGGATTTCGGAACGCTGAGGTAGCCCACGACCATTTTCTTGTCGACGCGTGTGACGACGACTTCGTAGGGCTTCTTGCTGGTGCTGGTGTAGAACTCGATGGGTTCGTTGATCGCCTGATGCTTCTTCCGAGTGACCTTGCCTTCTGCAAGACGATAAAGATAATGACGGTTCAAGGTTGCGACTGAAGGTCTCGTCGAGCCTCGCCATCACATTGTTGTAGAATTTGAAACTGGAAGACGGAATGAAGTTCGGCTGGATCCTGCTGTCCCTGGTGGTTGCACTGCCGCAGCTCGTTTGTGCTCAAGCGAAGCAGTTCTTGTACCTTTCAGCCGAGCGCATCGCCACAGCCGAAATCGTGGACGATCATACCGTGCTCCTGAACTACTTCAACCTCGGCAAGACGTACGAGCCCCTGACCAGCTACCAGGTCGTCCTGCTCGGGTCCGCGGGAGAGATCTTTCGCGGTCACCTCTTTCGGGAAGAATCGCCCAAGAATCCGGACGAAACGTTCACGGTCTCGAAGCTGGCTCGCCCCGGAGAGTATGCCGGCTATGAAATCGTCGGACGGCATGTCTCCGATGGGGCCGTCACGCGGGCCCTGATGAAAGTGAGCGGCCGCATCCTCGAGTTGGAACCGTT
>JARRKC010000055.1:0-66459 GCA_037388505.1 Acidobacteriota bacterium
AAGCTGGCTCGCCCCGGAGAGTATGCCGGCTATGAAATCGTCGGACGGCATGTCTCCGATGGGGCCGTCACGCGGGCCCTGATGAAAGTGAGCGGCCGCATCCTCGAGTTGGAACCGTTGACGCCCAAACAGTTCGAGCTGGTGGCGGCTCGGATCGGTGAGCTTGATCTGGGAAACCCGGATCGGAGCGACGCGATTCGGGTGGCAGGCTTTACCCGCGGCTACGGAAGACTGGCCCTGTCGGGGACCCCCGAGGCTGCAGGCGAAGAACGCTACTTTCCCGATCAGAGCGTCTTCGCTCCGGTGCCGATAGCGACGCCCGAGCCCCGGCTGCCTTCATCCGATCAGTCGCTGCCCGATCCCGTGATCGTTAGAGTGGGCGCCTTCGTGAGCCGGGCGGGCGGTCTCAGGGGCGTCACCGCGATCGAAGGTCCCAGTGAGAAGCTCAAACAGATTGCCGTCCAGACCGTTCAGAACTCCTGGGTCTTCCTTCCCGCCATCTCGGCCAACAAGGTGGCCGACGCCGAAATGAAGCTCAAAGTCGTGTTCAAACGCTGAAAAACACGGTCAGGCTCCGAACTTCTTGAGCCTTCCCGCATGGGCAAGGGCTTGGGCCATGAGATCCTTGGCGGGGAACTGGCCGAGCGCGCCTTTCAAGCACTCCACCTCGTTGAAGGCATCGACCGGATTCAAGCGCACATGTTCCGAGTGCAGGAGAACCGGAACCGGATGCCAACTGTGGCTCTTGAGCGCGGAGGGTGTGGAGTGATCGCCCGTGATCACCAGAACGTCCGGCTTCGATTCGAGGATTCGAACTGCCGAGTCGTCCAGTTTCTCGATGGCCGACACCTTCGCATCGTAATCCCCATCCTCGCCGGTCTTGTCGGTCGTCTTGGCGTGGATGAAGAAGAAATCGTAGCGATCCCAAGCCTCCCTCATGGCGTCGATTTGGGCCGAAACGTCGGGCAGAACAGGGTGGATATCCATGCCGACCAGATAGGAGACGCCTCGATACATCGGATAGTTGGCCAAACAGAGCGAACGGAGCTTGTAACGTTCCAGCATGCTCGGGTAGGGCCGATGCTTGGCAAAGCCACGCAAGGTCACCATATTGGCTCGTTCCTCGCCGGCGAGAACACGGGCGGTTTGCTCCACGAAGTCCTGCACGATCGAGGCAGTCTTCGCAGCCTGTTCGCTGGTTGCTTTTGCGGGAAGCGGAGGTACGCCCGTTTCCTGTGGGTCGGTATCCTCGATGTCCCCGGAGAGCCCATCTCCTCGAAAGACCACCAGCAGACGGTGCTCTTTGACCGGTCGGATGAAGAGCTCCACTCCGGGAACCTTGATGCCGTCGATCATCTTCCGACAGATCCGCTCGTTTTCATCCGTCGGCAATCGGCCGGCGCGGCGATCGGTGATATTCCCATCCGAGTCAACAGTCGCGAAATTGCCTCGCACGGCCACGTCCCGGTCGGTAAGCTCGAAGCCGATACCAGCGGCCTCCAGCACGCCGCGGCCCACGTTGTACTCGACCGGATCATAGCCGAACAGGGCAAGATGGCCCGGTCCACTGCCCGTCGTGACGCCATGGGTGATCGGGATGATCAGACCGCAGGAGGAGCGCTTCGCCAGAGCGTCCAAATTCGGCGTACGGGCCGTCTCGAGTTCAGTCCTGCTCCGCCCGGCAATGGGGAGACCACCGAGACCGTCCATGATGAAGAACACAATCTTGGAATCATGCTGCGTAGCCAGACTTTCGATGAGACCAGGGTAGAAGGTCACTTTCTTACTCCTTCGTTGTGCAGTTCGAACAGCACCTCACGCCGGGTGGCGTAAGTGCTTGTCCTCGATTCTCAGATAGGGTTCGATTTCGTTGACAAGGGCCTGGAGTTCTTCGGGCAGAAGGGCCTGGAAACCGTCGGAAAGCGCCTTTTCCGGATCGGGATGCACCTCAATCATGACCCCGTCCGCTCCCGCGGCGATGGCCGCCTTGGCCATCGGCGAAACCAGGCTTCGAACACCGGTGCTGTGCGTCGGATCGACGATAACGGGGAGGTGGGACCACTGCTTGATCAGCGCAACGGCCGAAAGGTCGAGTGTGTTGCGTGTGGAATCCTCGAACGTGCGAATCCCTCGTTCGCACAGGATGACGTTTGGGTTCCCGCTGCTGAGGATGTACTCGGCCGACATGAGCAACTCGGTGACGGTCGCCATCATGCCGCGTTTGAGGAGCACCGGCCGGTCGCAGGCTCCCAGCGTCTTCAGGAGTCGAAAGTTCTGCATGTTTCGAGCCCCGACCTGCAACAAGTCGGCATATTCCGCCACCATCTCGACATCTTCGGGGGAAAGGACCTCGGTGACGACGGGCAGGCCGGTGACCTCTCGGGCCTCGGCCAGCAGTTTCAGCCCCTCCAGTTCCAGTCCCTGGAAGCTGTACGGGGACGTTCGCGGTTTGAAGGCGCCTCCGCGCAGCATGTTGGCGCCGACCGCACGCACCTCATGGGCCGTCTCCAGGATCTGTTCGCGACTTTCGACGGAGCAAGGACCGGCGATCAGCGCAAATCCTCCGTTGCCGACCTCCACGCCCGCCACGTCCACCGAGTCGGCGATGGGTTGAAACTCCCGGGAGGCCATCTTGAACGGTTTGAGGATGGGAATGACTTTGTCTACTCCGGGAGCCTGGACGAGCGATTCGAGAACATGCTTACCGCGCTCGTCACCGATGGCTCCGATGACCGTTCTCTCGACTCCAATCATGGGATGTGGAACATAGCCCAACTCCGTTATGCGCAGGGTCACGTGCTCGATCTGTTCTTGAGTCGCCCCGGCGTTCATCACAATGATCATGGCGGTTCCCGAACCTTTCCCTACAGACTCCCTGAACACCCTCCAAGGCCGGAAGTATAGCACGTGGAAATCGGTTCCCGGAGCGGCGGGGAGCAGCCGTCACCGGCTTGCGATCCCGCCCTTGCCCGCAGCCGAGCGCCCGCCACGATGCGTGTTTCGATGTTTGAATCGCAAAGGGGGCTCCTGTAAGATCGGGGGAGGCGATAGGTCGCCCAGAGTCAATGCCTTATGGAAAGTAGACGGTATCGAATCTATGAGTGAAGACCAGCCGACCCAGGTCACAGCCGAACAAGTTCTGTCCGCCCTGAAGCGGGTCACGGATCCGGACCTCAAACGCGATGTTGTGTCCCTGGGGATGATTCACGATCTGAAGATCGAAGGGGACCATGTGTCGTTCCGATTCGTGTTGACGACTCCGGCCTGCCCCGTCCGTGAGCAGCTGGAAGGCCAGGCTCGCGGCGTCGTTGCGGCGCTGCCCGGCGTGGGTTCGGTGGATGTCCGCATGGAGGCCAGCGTCCCGTCGCAGCGATCTTCCGTCGGCGAGAATCGCCGGCCTGTCGAAAACGTTGCCAACATCGTTGCCGTGACCTCGGGAAAGGGAGGAGTCGGGAAATCCACCATTGCGGTCAATCTGGCTTGCGCGCTGGTACGTCTCGGCGCTCGCGTGGGATTGCTGGATTGTGACATCTACGGACCCAACGTTCCGATCATGTTGGGCCTCAAAGGCCAGCCGATGGCCGAGGGGCAACGGATCATTCCGCTCGAAGCCTTCGGGCTCAAGGTCATGTCCATGGGGCTTCTGGCCGAAGGCGACACTCCTTTGATCTGGCGCGGCCCCATGCTGCACAGTGTCATCCAGCAGTTCCTGTATCAAGTCAACTGGGGTCAGCTCGACTATCTGATCGCTGATCTTCCGCCCGGAACCGGAGACGTCCAGCTCACTATGATCCAGTCGGTTCCCCTGGCCGGCGGCCTGGTCGTGACGACTCCTCAGGATGTGGCCCTGTCCGATGCCCGCAAGGGGATCATGATGTTCAAACAGGTGCAGGTCCATGTCTTGGGCGTCATCGAAAACATGAGTTACTTCATCTGCCCTCATTGCGGAGAGCGCTCGGAGATCTTCAGTTTCGGCGGGGGTGAGCGTACGTCCGAGGCTTACCAGGTTCCTTTTCTGGGACGTGTTCCTCTCGAAACCGAGATCCGTGAGGGCGGAGACAAAGGCGAACCGATCGTGATCTCGCACCCGGACAGCCCGGCTGCTCACGTCTTTCTGGAAATGGCACAGACGCTGGCAGCCCGGATTTCCACCGTGAACCTGGAAAGCCAGCCCACCGTTCCGCTTGAATCCTAGATCGAACTTCGCGGGGAGGAGTATTCGAATGTCGCGCATCATCGTGCTGCCTGGAGACGGTATCGGCAAAGAAGTGACGGCGGCCGGAGTTGCCGTACTGAAGGAGTGTGCCCGTCTGAACGAGCTCGACCTGACGGTCGAAGAATACGAGGTGGGAGGGGCGGCCATCGACTCCTTCGGAGAACCGCTACCGCCGGAAGTCCTTGCCGCCTGCATGGAGAGTCGGATTGTTCTGCTGGGAGCGGTTGGAGATCCCCGCTTCGATACGGCACCGCCTCACCAGAGACCCGAGAAGGCTCTCTTGCGCCTTCGCAAGGAGTTGGGGCTTTTCGCGAATTTGAGACCGATTACCACGTTTCCCGAACTGCTCGACGCTTCGACTCTGAAACGGGAAGTCATCGAGGGAACGGACATTCTCATCGTCCGAGAGCTGACGGGCGGCATCTACTTCGGGGAGCCTCGTGGTCTGGAGACCCGTCCCGAAGGAAGGAGCGGTTTCAACACGGAGATCTACCACGATTATGAAATCGAAAGGATTGCGTCGATCGCCTTCGAGGCCGCTCGGCTCCGAAACCGCAAATTGACGAGTGTCGACAAGTCGAACGTGCTGGAGAGCTCTCAGCTATGGCGGGCTGTGGTCGAAGAGGTGGCCGAATCCTACCGTGACGTTAAGCTCAGCCATATTCTGATCGACAATTGTGCGATGCAGCTCGTCTCTCGTCCGCGCTCGTTCGACGTACTCCTGGCGAGCAATCTGTTCGGTGACATTCTCAGTGACGAAGCCGCGATGTTGACCGGTTCCATCGGGATGCTTCCCTCGGCCAGCCTGGGCGAGGAAACGGAAGCCGGGCGCGTCGGAATGTATGAGCCCGTGCATGGCTCCGCCCCGGACATCGCCGGGCAGGACAAAGCCAATCCCCTGGCTACCATAGCTTCGGTGGCCATGCTCTTTCGTTATTCTCTGGATCGTGACGATATTGGTCGATCCATCGAAGCCGCGATCGGTCGTGTGCTTGCAGATGGGATCAGGACCGCCGACATTGCCGGGGCTGCGGGAAAGGCGGTAGGAACGGCCGAGATGACGGATTGCGTTCTGGCCAGGCTGTAGGGTAAGGGCACAGCGTGCGAGCTATAGGACACATCGGACCCGACTGACGATGATCGATCCCATATGTCCTATCGGTCCCATGGGTCCCAAGCCGGCCCATTATTCCCAATTCTCACGAGCGTACGACACCACTATCTGCTATTATGAGCGGCTTAATGCGCAATAACGCGAGAGATACGCTGCTTGACCACCACCGACGTCATGTTCGCGGCTGGGAAAACCGCAACTTCGACGAGATGCGGGCCGTATTCTCCGATGAGGCCGTGGTCTTTGGGACTGTGCCTCCTTCGAAGTTCAGTGATTTCAAGACCTTCGAGAATACCCTCCAGCAGTACTTTTCCCAGATGACCGACGTCTCGTTCATGACGTCGAACATCCAGATCGAGGTGTTCGAGCCGGCAGGCTGGATTACCTCGCTGTACCTTTGGATCTATCGCCTGAACGGCAACGAAATCCGCGAAAGTGGTCGTTGGACGGAAATCTACCTCGACCGGGGAGGCGAATGGCAGCTCGTACACTTTCACGCTTCCCGAGATCCGGGTGTGCCCGGTCTGTAGTCTGACCTCCGGGCTCGGGCTCGAGCCCGAGCCGAGAGGAACGCCCAGACGAGCAGGTAGCCAAACCGAGGCAGAAAAAGCAGACCCTTGACGAATTGTCTCGCCGCTTTGCCGAGAGGAGTCAATTCGAATTCTCGGGAATTCCAGAGGACCGACATGTCTCGCCTGCGCAGGTAGCGACAATCCAGACTGCGGTTGAAAGCCAGGCGATAGCGGGCCCTGACCAGCCAGAAGAGCAACTTTTGCTTGAGGAAGATCCGTCGGCCTGAGAAAACCGCGACGATCACCTCGGGGCGGGACTTGACCAGACTGAGGACAGTGCGGGCATTTTGGGTGTATCTCTCCCCATAGGTCACGACCCGCGCCACGTTGGGAAGGATCGCGTACTGTGCGGAACGTTTCTGGTGACAGAAGACGGTGATGTGCGCGCCGGGCACGACATGGGGTTCTGCCAGGATCCGGATCGCCTTCTGCATCTCTTCCATTTCCTCCGTCTCCAGGAGCAGGACCTTCCGCGTTCCGACGGGGTACTCCTGAGTGCCGAACAGGAGCGGCTCACGCCGAAATAAGCGGCCCACGGTCGTCGGACGCAGCCAGTACGCATCGAGACCGGCGTTCATGACCAGGAGGCGGGGAAAGCTCGTGGCCAGAGCAAACAGCTTGGCCGGACGAAAAGCTGGACGGCCCGTAAAAACGGCGCAGCAGACCTGCGGCTTGAAGTGGCGGATCTGTCGCCAGTGACCGAAAATCTCACGCAGAGACGGCCGCTGCCGAACGGTGCAAACGGCTTCCACGCCCTCCAGAGAATCGAGAAAGGGGCGATCGTCCTCCCGGCAAAAGAGCAGAATCCGGGCATCCGGATAGAGACTGGGGTGAACAAGCCGGGCGTGAGCGGCCTTGAGGTAGTCCAGTACCTCTGTCTGAAACAGAACGATTCGGGTTCGTTCCTGGTTGGGGTCAGTAAACAGCGGGGGCTCCCGCCTGAACAACCGCGGCAGGTTCCGAAGGGTCAGCCAGTAGGCGTCGAGTCGGGCATTGAAGATCAGCCGGGACGGGCCGGGTGCCAGAAAGAAGAACAGCTTTCCAGGACGGAACGTGGGATGCCCCGTGAAGACTGCCGTCTTGATGTCGAATTGGGCCGCTCGGAGTCGACGCCACAATCGCCAGAGCGACATCAGAGACTGGCCGTGCCGATAGGCAAAGAGCCGCTCGGCGGGTACCAGATCTTCGAGAGCTGCTCGATCCTGTTCACGGCAGAGAAGCGAAAGCTCGCCCCTCGGGGCCAGTTCGGGTCGGCGTAGACGCTCTGCGGCCGCTCGTACGTAGCGAGGTGCTTCGGTCTGAATCAGGAGCACGCGCTCGGAGATGTCGAGGCTCGCCGACGACAAGGGTTCGCGCCGGAAGATTCGACGAAACGTCGAGGGCCTGAGCCAATAACCGTCGAGTCCTGCATTGAAGACGAAGTTGCGTCGTCCGGCCAGGGCGAAATAGGCAAGCTTCTGCTTGCGAAAGACCGGCCGGCCGGTGAATACGGCGCAGTTCATTTGGGGATCGAATCGCTGAATTCCCCGCCACAATCGCCACCATTCCGAGATCCGAAGACTCCCTGAGAGAGTCAGGCACCGAGTGACCCCAGGTACCACGGAAAGAGCCGTCCGATCCTCCTCGCGACAGAGAACCAGGACTCGAGAGTTGGGAAACAAGTCCGATTCCCTGAGCTTCTGGAGCGCGGCCCTTGCATAGGCGCACTCCTCAGTCTGGATGAACAGCACGCGACAGGGGCGCAGGCGCAGATCGATCCCGCGACGGATTCGCCGCAAGCAGAACCCTGCGAGGCTTCTCAGACCGATACTGGAGTGGTCTCCGTTTTCGTTGAAGATGAGGACCCTGCGGAGTCCCAGGAGAAAGGGAAGCAGCTTCAAACCCAGGTAGCCGGGTTCGCCCGTGAAGAAGACGATGGCGCTGTCGAATCTCCGGCGGCGAAAGCGTCTCCAGTTCTCCAGCAGGTTTCCCCGCGTGACGCCGACAACCTCGACGTCCTTCCGTTTCAGTTCGTCCAGTAGCGGTGCCGCGAATTCGATGTCTTGAGCCGGGGCCGACTCGACGAACAGGACTTTGTTTCCCAGCCGACTCGACGAACAGGACCTTGTCTCCCAGCGGGCGGTGGGGAAAGTCCTGGAGGTACTCTGTGAACTCGGGATCGGGTTCGTGTCGCACCGACCACAACGAACGAACCAGATCCCACCCCGAGATTTGCTCCAGTGAAGCGGAGTAGTCGACGCCGGCGCGTTTCGTTCCTGCACGCCACGCCGTTCGCTTGATTCGCGCGTAGCCTCGGTTCAGGAGCGGGAAAAGAACCTTCTGGAACTCCTTCGATCCCTCGGGGAGCCGCCCGAAGTGGACGGTTTCTTTGGACAGCAATCGATCCACGTAATAGTGGACATGCGGATGGTCGACCGCCAGACCCTCGATCTGCCAGTCCGGGTGGAGCTTCGCCAGACGACGCCAGACGAAGATCCACTGCGGCAGGTTGCAGCACTGGACCAGCAGAATCCGCGGTGGTTGTTCGTGTTCGGTAAGGTCAGCCATCGTGTCTTCCGTGAAATTTCCGCACCGAGTTCGCGTAGAGGCAACTCAGGCGGCGCCCCAGCAGGTCCCAGTCGTAGCGTTCTTCGACCGTGTGACGCCCCTGGACTCCCAGTCGCGAACAAAACTCAGGATTCCTCAAGAGCGCCAGGGTCCAGAGCACGAATTCATCCGGATCGGCGGCGACGATGATGTTCTCCCCGTGTACAGCTCGCAGCCCCTGGCAGGCGAGCGGTGTGGCGATCGTGGCCCGGCCCGCCGCCCATGCCTCGAGTATCTTGCCGCGGATGCCCACACCCGTACGAAGCGGCACCACGACGACTTGGGCCAATCGATAGTATTCACGGATGTCCTCGACGTAACCGGTCACGGTGATGTTCGGATGCCTGCCCAGTCGTTGGATTTCGGGGGGAGGCGCCGATCCGACGATAAAAAGCCGGGTATCCGGCCGTTCGTCCAGTATCCGGGGAAAGATCATACGGGTGAAGTAGTCCATCGCATCCAGGTTGGGGGCATGGCGAAAGGCCCCCACGAAGACGAGCGTACCCGGCTGCGTTCCTTTGGGTTCGAACTGGAAATATCGGGAATCCACGCCTGTGTTGACCACCGCCAGACTCTCGTCCGGAACGTACCCCTCCAGGTAGCCTCGGTCCTCGTCGGTCACGCAAACCACCCGGTCCACCTTTCTACAGAGTTCGAGCTCGCGGTGCAGCGTTTGAAGTGTGTTGTAGAAGAGACGGGCTCGCTTCCACGGGTTGGAGGTCACGGCGATCTGGGTCCGGTGAGCGGCATAGTTGACCTCGACTTCCGTCAGCAGGCGTGGGATGCCTTCGAAGTAGTGGCTGTACAGAGCCATCTGGGTCCACTCGAAATGAACGAGGTCGAAATCCTTTTCGCACAGAAGCTCCTCCAGCGCCTGTGCGAACCCTTCGACGTTGAACTCCTCGAAGGGTTCGTAGGGAAACCAAGAGAGCGGCAAGAAGCCGGTACGAAAGACAGTCCGGACATCGGCACATACCTCGCGGGCCTGCCTGGCGAATGCCAGTTCCTGCTCGGTCTCCACGAAAGAAATGAGGGACACTTCATGCTCGCAGGCCATTCGTCGCAACAGCTGGAATACCCGACCGGCGCCCCCATGTGTGCCCAGGTGCGGGAGATAGGCGCTGACGATCAGAATCCGCAGACGCTGCTCCGGCCGGGTCCGTATGGGAGTCAGTCGCGGTTGAAACCGCCGAAAGTAACGGAGCGGCTGACGTGCCCAGCCCAGGATCTCGCGGTCCGTGAAGACGCGACGCGGCTCCCTGATACGGGCCTGCAGGACGCGCGGAAGGCGGCTCAGCGCCCTCGCATAGGCGCGCACGGGCAACCACTTCGTCAGACTCCAGGGCAAAAGGAAGAGGTGAGACACCAGCGTACGGAGTTGGTAGTTCCTCCAGAGGTACCAGATTCTCCTTTCCTCGACGGTCGTCTCCAACTCTTTGGGAGAGAATCGCCTCGAGGTCGAACTGCGGTGCCTATGCAGCACCTTGCTGTCTGCCGCGAGTTGAACGCGCCAGCCGCGGCGCCAGGCCCGGTAGCTCAGGTCCGTATCCTCGAAATAGCAGGGTGAGAAGATCGGATCGAACCCTCCGAGTTCCAGAAACCTGTCGCGTCGGAAGGCGGAGGAACCGCCTCCAGCCCAAAGCACGGGGACGAACTTGCGCGTGTGATGATACGGCTTGATCGGAGCATGCTCGAGGTGAAGGAAGCCCCCGCGGAAACGACCTCGAGTGTATCCTGTCTCCTCCCTTCGGCGGTCTGGAGGAAACTCGACTTGAGCCGTCACGGCAAAGACCTTGGGATCGTTGAATCCGTCCAGGAGGGGGTTCAGAAAGTCCTCGTCTACGATCATGTCGTTGTTCAGCAGGAGCACAATGTCGTGACGTGCCTCTTCGACCCCTCGATTGTTGCCTTCGGCGAACCCCAGGTTCTCTGGCAGAGCGAGGAGATCGACTCCGGGGTACTCGCGACGGAGCCATTCGATGCTGTCGTCGGTCGAGCCGTTGTCGACGACCAGGATCTGATGCTCTCCACCCGCTCTGCGGACCGCTCGCACCAGCGGCGGAATACCTTCTTCGAGGAGATGTCGCCCGTTCCAGTTGAGAACGATAATCGAGCAATGATGCTCGACACGGGAAGGCAGCGCAGGTCGCGGGCGGTCCCACAGGTGAAAAAGAGCGTGAAGAGCGTCCGTCAGCAAGAAGACGCCGACCAATAGAATTTGGAGGGGCAGCAAGACCACCCAAAGCAGTGCGCGGATCATGGTATCAGCTCGATTTCGAAGATCATGACGCCGAGCTTCCTGCGGTCATCGGATGCCGAAGGGATGACGGTTTTGCTGGATGACAGGGTGACATCGAACATCCGCCGTCGGGTGTCCGGGAACGGGATCAGGTACTCCGCCTCGAAAGCCTCCTTTTCTGCGACGCATTTCTCCCCTACGCGCACGCCGTCCACATAGAAGTCGAGCCGGTTCGCCCAGGGCGAGTAGCCGGTCACCCGCAGGTATCTCACCGGCTCGCGTACCTCAAGGTAACAAGTCGCTTGGGGGCCGGTCCAGCGGCAGCCTTGATTGTGAGACTCATGCCAGTACCAGCCAGGTCCCAGCTGATGGCTGAACGGTCCGGACGAAAAGTCGATTCTCGGACCAAAGGCCTGAACCGACGCCTCGCGTTCCTCCATGGGCTCATATTTCCAATTCTTCCGAAGTTTCCGGCGCAGCTCTTCGCGTTCGTCGGCATGGACCAGAATGGTCCAAAACTCGGCATGAAGGTGCCAGCCGAGACCCAGGTGAGTCAGCCAGCCCTGCCAGGGATGGAGCCGGCGATAGTCGCTCCGGTCCAACCCGCAGGGCAGTTCGTGGAGAGGAGCGAGACCGGCGTCGTGGATCAGCGCGCGCAGTACGCCCGGCCGCAGGAGGCGGATATTGCGGAAGCTCTGATGTTCGTCGAGGAATCCGGGATTGCAGCGACTCGCATACCAGTCTGCCAGTGAAACCGGCAGGAACTGAGGAGCGTAAAGCTCGGTATGGGCGTCGTAGGGATACCAGAAGTTGGGAGTCGTGAGCAGAACCATCCCCAGCGGCGACAGTACCCGCGCCAGTTCGCGCAGGAATCTCCTCTGCCACGGTCTTCCGCCGACGAGGTGTTCGATGACATCGAACGACGTAATCACATCAAAGCTGCCGTCGGGAAACGGTAGCCTCAATCCGCTGCACTGGAGATAGGAGGAATGTTTACCCGGGATCGCGAACTGGAGAACATGGTGGTGAAGGTCGGCTCCGAAGTAGACGGCCCCCCGGTCCTCCATCAGGCCGCCGAGACCTCCTGTGCCGCAGCCGATATCCAGCACCTTCCTCCCACTGAGTTCGAGAAGTGTGGCAGCTTCGAAATCGGACAGGAGTTGCCGGTTCCGAAGGCGACTCTCTCGCCAGTATTCGACCCACCGCCGACAGGCCGGGTTCGCCTTCGATCCGAAGATGCGTTCCGCGACGCTCTCCAGGGTTTCGAGCTCCTTCGTTTCGAGCGGATCCTCTTTCATTTCAATCGGAAGGCTCTTCCCTGGCCACGGAAAACTGTGACCACTGTCTCACCGGACTCAACCAAGTCGCGATAAGATGCATCCCCTTAGAGTCAATTGAGTATCCTGTAAACTGGAGGGTGAACATCTGGCGATTCCGGTGATCTTCTCGTGTCGTCATTCAGAATGAGGATTCTATGACAAGAAAGACGGGCGTTGTATTGGGCGGCGTCATGTGGCTGATGTTATGGTCGCCGCTGGTGTGGGCGATATCGGTCAGGACCGTCAACATCCAGGAGATGGTGGATCTCTCCGGTACGATCTTTTACGGGCGATGTCTCTCCGCCGTTGATTCGGTCGCCGAATCCGGATTGGGGATCCGGACCTACCGCTTTCTGGTCCTCGATGGCCTCAAGAACGCCGAGGCGGGTCAGACCATCGAGTTCCGAGAGGTCTCCTCCATGGGCGAGGGCGTCACGATTCCGGGTATTCCCCAGTTTCAAAAGGGGCAGGAGCTGCTGCTGTTCTTGCACGCCGAATCGAAATCCGGACTGACGAGTCCGGTCGGAATCCAGCAGGGCGTCTTTCGGGCCGAACCGCTCCAAAACGGTGAGATCGGATTCACGAACGGTTTCGGCAACCGGAATCTGAACTATGAGATGAAGCCACAGGTACAGGCTCAAGCGGGTCTGCAGGGGCTCGAGGTCCAGGCTCTGGGCAGCGGAGCGCCCGTTCCACTTTCCGTTTTTCGAGATGTCGTGAAAAAGCTCGATCGCTCCAGCGACCAGACCCAGGGGAGAGTGCAGTGATGAAGATGAAGAACCTGAGGTTTCTCCTGCTCCCCCTCGTGGCCGTCGGTCTACAGGCGACGGCCCATGCCGGCGGTCCCAACTACATTGATGAGATCGGAGGATATGCGAAATGGGACACTTCGCAGGCCATCCCCTTCACGGTTGACAACGGGCCGCTGAGAGTGTCGCAGTCGGGTAACATTGTCGTTTATTCTCGCGACACCGGCCGAGGGATCGTCGATGAAGTCACGTCGCGATGGACGGAAGTCGCGACTTCTACATTCGCTTTCCGGGATAACGGTTTCCTCGACACGGATATCACCGTGTCCAACTACGTGTCTTTGATTCTTGCCTCGGGTGCTCCCTACGCGTCCTTGAATCCCGTCGTCTTCGACGCCGACGGAGCGATTACGGACGACCTGCTGGGCGCCGGATCGAGCTCAACGATTCTGGGTTTCTCGAGCATTCTGGATATCGTCAACGATCAACTGCTCAGCGGCTGGACGGTTTTGAACGGCATCAATGCGTCGAATGCCGGGCCTTCGGGCATTGAATTCCGGCAGACCGTACTCCACGAGCTGGGGCATTTCGTCGGTCTTGGGCATACACTCGGTCTGCTGGAGAACTGGACTCAGTACGACTACCCGGACGTACCGGTGATGTTCCCGATCGGAGGCTCTCCTTTGTTGCCCGAAATGCCGATCGCCGATGATATTGCCTGGGCATCCTGGATGTATCCCACGCCTGGTCTCGCCCAGCAGACCGGGGAGATCAAAGGAAACATCTATTGGCTGCGCATGGGCGGACCCGCCTTTCAGGGCGCCAATGTCGAGGCGATCCCCGCCATTCCGGACGGAAGCGGCGGCTTCACCGAATCCCGAGCCAATGTGGTGACCTGCGTTTCCGATTTCCTGGCCCAGGGGACGGGCGAGTATGTTCTGCCCAATCTGACTCCCGGCTACTACTATGTCCGGATCGAGCCGATTCCTCTGTACATCTCGGGGGTTTCGATCACGGGGGGCAGCGGAATCGGTCCCTTCGACAATCGTTCGACCTCCTTTCCGGCCGATTACTTCGATCCTCAGGAATCGATCTCGGAGGATCCTTCGCTCAAGACGGTCATCCACGTGTCTGCCGGGGAAACGGTGGCGAACATCGACCTGGTGCCCAACGACACGGTCGGGTTCGTCCAGTTGACGTCACTGACATTAGGCGACGACGACTCCAGGTTGGTGGTGTTTCCGGCGAATTTCGTGTTTCCGTTCTATGGCCGCGACTACCATGAGGTCTACGTCAACAGCGACGGGAATCTGACTTTCCGGTCGAGTGACTCGTCGTCGATGGCGCGGGACGAAATGCGCTTCCTTTCGGGTCCGCCCAGGATTGCGCCGCTGTTCACCGACCTGGATCCTTCGGTACCGGGAGCGGAGGTCGATGCCTCCGTCGGCCAAGGATTCGTTCGTATCACTTGGCAGAGCGTGCCCGAGTACTCCAGGACCGGAACGGCTCCGGGCAACACCTTCTACGTTTCACTTTATTCGAACGGCGACGTGCGCTTCGATTATGGACAGATTTCCGTGACACCGGATCAGATTCCCGGTTATCCGCCGGATCCCCAGGCGATCGTCGGGGTCGGCCCGGGACACCTGGACACCGGCACGCCCGCGGATCTCTCGAGCAGCCTCGAATTCCCCATGGATCACGAGCCGGTCTACGAGGTCTACCAGGACAGCAGCTTCAATCTGTCCGGTCGGGCGGTGACTTTTACCGGCGGCTCGACCGAACTCCTGTTCCCCTTCCTCAGCGGTAGCACTCGAGAGTTCACCGGCATCGCGGTGTCGAGCTATGGGACCGAGGATACTCTCCTGGCGGCCGATGCCCGGGGCGACGACGGAAATCTGCTTCTCGGCGGGGACAATCCGTCGACGATCGATTTGCCGGGCGAAAACCAATACGCGGCTTTGGGCCGGGAGATTTTCGGCCTGGGTGGCGGCAGTGCGTTCGAGGGATGGGCTCGAATCCGCTCCAACCATCCCGAGGTTGCCAGTTTCTTCCAATTCGGGAACAGTCTGCCGGACGGAACGATCACCGAGATGGACGGGTCGGCGGCATTTACAGCTCAATCCCAGAAGTTCTATTTCACGAGGCTCTACCAGGGGCCTGTCTTCCCGAGCTATGCGGGTCCACAGAAGGCCGTAACGTCGTTCGCGATCGCCAATCCGAATGATTCCGTGATCACTCTGACCCTGCGCCTTTACGGTAACATGGGACAGCCGATCGGCGAGGCTGTCGTTCGAACCGTTCCCGCGAATGGCCGGATCTACGAGCCGCTCGATTCGTTGTTCAGTCTCAATCAGCAGACTCCGATCAGCGATGGCTACGTGGAAGTCACCGTCAACGGGCCGGGGGCGATCGGCTTCGAACTCATTCAACTGCCCGATAGCCTGCTGGGTCTGAACGCGGCCGTGGACAATCCGTCGAACATGGCGTATTCCGCTCAGCTTGGTCATGGCCAGGACATCTTCACGAGTGTGAAGATCGTGAATCCGACTGCCACGCCGGCGAATATCACGGTGACGGCCTACATTCAGCAGTCGGACGGGAGCATCGACGACAACCCGAAACAGTTCAGGCTGGACCCTCATCAGACGTTGCAGCAGAACGTCGAGAGCCTGTTCGGGCTCGGTCCCGGCGGAACCAGCGACATCACGGGCTCGATCAAGGTTCAATCCACCGTCAATGGTGTGATTGGGGACGTGGTCTTCGGCGACCCGCAGGCGGCCAGGTTCGTCGCGGCTCTGCCGCTGCAAACGGAGCCCTTCCGGAAGGCGGTGTTCGGTCAAATCTCGAATGGCCGGTATCCGTCGAACCCGGCGCTCGATTCATTCACCGGCATCGCTCTATACAATCCGAACGTCGTTCAGGCTCACGTCACGGTGGAAGTATTCGATCGGTACGGGAACAAGGTTGGAGAGAAGGTCGTCCCGCTGCAGCCGAATGAGCGGATCTCGGAGGTCCTGTACAACGACGGTTTCATTCCCGAGAGCCTGGGTCTGGTACGCGGGTATGTGGTGATCACATCGGATCAGCCCATCGTCGCTCAGGAGCTGTTCGGTAACAACGATCTGGACTTTCTGTCGGCTGTAGTTCCGACCGTGGTCCAGTAGTCCCAGCCCAAGCTTTGCCCCGGGGCGTGATGGGCCCCGGGGTCGGCCCTTCTGATGGGGCCGGTGAATTCGAGTCAGATCGATCGGAAACCCTCGTCCACACGCGGTTTCGCACCTCTTCAGGGCGCAATCTCCGTGGCGCCCCTGTCGCCATCGACGCCTTCAGCGCCGGGTAGGATCCGAGGGCGTGTTGCCGAGCTTCAGACCAAGCCGGGACTGAAACCATTTGGGCAAACCGCCCCCGACTTCCCGGATTCTGCGCTCGCTCCATCGCTCTTGGCACAACTCCCAAGATCCTCTGGCTGTCAGGCCGTTCTGCTAAAAGTGTGGAGGTAGAGCATGGTGCAGACGGCGACAACGGACGAACCGTGCTTCGCTCACGAAAGCGAAGCGGAATTTGCGTCGTATCTCGATTTCTATCAGATCGACTGGCGCTACGAACCGATTTGTTTCCCGATTGCGTGGGATGAGCACGGGAGGGCGACCGCTTGCTTCACGCCGGACTTCTATCTCCCGGGATTCGATCTGTACGTGGAGCTGACGACGATGAAGCAGAGCCTCGTGACGCGGAAGAACCGGAAGCTCCGTCTGATGCGCCGGTTTTATCCCGATATTCGCGTCAAGATCCTTTATCGGAGGGACTTCCGCAGGCTGCTGTTCAAGTTTGGGGTGATCCATTGAGCCTGCTTCCACTCGCGTTCGAGTGGCCGCCTGCGACCAGTGTCGAGGTCGTGTTCGACGAGGCCCGTATCCGGAATCGTGTCGACGAACTGGCTGCCGCAATCTCGACCGATTACGTCGGTCATGACTTGGTCATGATCGGAATCCTCAAGGGTGCTTATGTGTTCACTTGCGATCTGTCCCGGGCCCTTTCCATCCCGGCCGTGGTGGATTTTGCATCCATCAGCCGGTATCGACGAGCGCCGGATCAGAGGGAAGTCCGAATCACCCACGACGTGGAGGCGGATCTCCAGGGGAAAGATGTGCTGCTGGTCGAGGACATCATCGACACGGGTCTCACTTTGCACTATCTGGTTCAGGAATTTGGGCGGAGGGGACCCAAATCAATGGCCTTGTGCAGTCTGTTGGATCGTCCCGACCTGCGGCTGGCGGATACGCAGCTCGACTACACGGGTTTCGAGGTGTCGGACGAATTCCTGGTCGGCTACGGACTCGATTTTCGGGAGCAGTACCGCAACCTGCCGTACATCGGACGACTCGCTCACTGACGCTCGACGGCAGCGCTAACCTCGGAAACTCGATCTCGCGCAAAGCCGCAACGCACGCAAAGGATTTCTCTGTTTTAGAGCTCTTGGCGTCGGTTGCGTCTTTGCGCGAAATCGGCTGTCAGTCTCGACGGAAGAGTACCTCGTTGGAGCCGGCGTCGGTGCCGAGGCTCGCTGGTCGCGACGCTATAATGTCAACATGTCATGGGGCTTCTACCTTGGGGCGATCGGATTCTTCACGGTGGTCCTGGGGGTCTTCTATGCGGTGGCCTGGTCGGTATTGCTTCAGGTGATCGAGAACTACCATCGTTATTACCAGAAAGCGGATCTGCAGTGGACCGGCTCCAAGAGCCGGTTTCCGAAGCACAGAATCCGTCTCTCCGTACTGGTTCCCGGAGCCGTGTTCAGTGCCTGGCTCCTCGTTCACTTCGTCATCATGCCGTAGGATACGCCATCCCAGTTGTTCTGTTGTCTGGAGAAACGGTTCCGGGTTCCGAGTTTCGAGTTCCGGGAGGGCGAAAACCGTATTCGCGAAACTCTCGGAACTCGAAACTCGGAACTAGGAACCTTCCCCTTCCCTCCGAAGCTGATCAATCTTGCGGCGTTCCCGCTTGGTCGGACGTCCGGTTCCGGGTTCCCGCTGCGGCGCACCCTCGCGCATGATTCGATCGATCAGGTCGAGGCGAGGGCGGGGAGGGCTCAGGTCCTCATACATCTCCCTGGCCTGTGCCTTCGAAACCGGTTTGTCATGAAGTTCGCGAACGACGAGAATCCGGGTCCAGTCCCCGAAACGGATCTCCAGCCGGTCGCCGATCTGAAGAGAGCGGTGCGGTTTGGCAGGCTGCCGGTCGATCGAGACGCGCCCCAGCGTACAGGCTCGCGTCGCCTGCGTTCGGGTTTTGAACACCCGGGCCACCTGCAGCCATTTGTCGAGGCGAACATCCTTGCTGCCGATTCTGGAATCATAGCACCGGTCGCGGATCGGATCGGACGTTTGAACTGAACGCGGCACCGTGCATTTCGGGGGGGAATTGGTGTACTCTGGGGACCGTCGAAATTCAAGCTCCATCGCGAAGTCGATCGCCGACCGAACAGGGCTCAACGATCGACGGCAAGGTTGCGTATGCGTCAGCTCATCCATTTTCTTTTTCTCGCCTTGATCGTCTTCGCCGGCTTCGAGTCACTGAGTGCCGCCGGCCACGGTTCTCAGGACAAGTCTGAGAAGCGCAGGCAGGAGGAGAGCGAAGACTACTACAGCAAGTGGCTGAATCAGGACGTGGTCTACATCATCACTCCGGAAGAACGTGGGGTCTTCGAGAAACTGACCACGCCCGATGAGAAGGAGCGCTTCATCGAGCAGTTCTGGCTCAGGAGGGATCCCGATCTCAGTACTCCGGAGAACGAGTACAAAGAGGAACACTACCGTCGCATCGCCTACGCCAACGAGCGCTTCGCCGCCGGCGCTCCGGGCTGGAGGACGGATCGGGGTCGCATCTACATCATTCATGGGCCACCCAGCGAGATCGAGGCCCATACGATGGGCCAGAGCTATGACCGGCCGGCCAACGAGGGAGGCGGCCACACGGTCACTTATCCCTTTCAGATCTGGCGCTACCGTCACCTCGACGGCATCGGCGACAACGTTGAAATCGAGTTCGTCGATCCTGATGGAACCAATACCTTTCATCTCGCGACGACGCCGTGGGAAAAGGATGCGCTCCTGATGGTACCGGGTGCCGGGAAGACGATCGCCGAAGAGCTTGGGATGGCGACGCGGGCCGATCATCCTTACTTCAGGCCTTACAGCGCGGACAACTATTTCGGAATGCAGCGGGGAGAGCTGGACGATCCATTCGTCCGGTATGAGAGGCTGGTTCGGATTCAGAAGTCCGAGCCCATCAAATACAAGGATTTGAAGGAGCTCGTCAGCGTCAACATCTCGTATGACAGCCTTCCTTTCAAAGCGCGGAGCGACTTCTTTCGCCTGGGGCCGCAGCAGGTCCTGACCTCCCTCAGCCTCGACGTATTGAACAAAGAACTTTCCTTCAAACCGGAAAACGGCGTGGACACCGCTCGCGTGGCCGTCTATGGAGTGGTGACGAGCATCTCCAATTCGGTGGTGTCCGAGTTCGATGATGATCTGGCCGTCTCCTATCGTCCCGACCAACTGGACGAGGGGCGGAAAGGTCGCGCGGTCTACCAGAAGGTCCTCCTTCTCGACAGCAAGCTCCGCTACCGGCTCGACCTGATCATCAAAGATCTGAACTCGAACAAAGTCGGCCACCAGAGGATCGGTCTGATTCCACCCCGTGTGCCGGCCGATCGTCTGGCGACGAGCTCGCTCATCCTCGCCGACGAGTTTTCTCAGGTCAAAGACGTCTCCAAATCGGACGAGATGTTCCTGATCGGCGACGTCAAGGTGAGGCCCAACCTGCGCAAGGTCTTCGCACCAAAGGATCCGCTGTGGGTCTATCTGCAGGCTTACAACGTCCAGCTCGACCAGGCCTCCATGAAGCCGGCGCTGACCGTCACGTACCGGCTCCTCCGTCCGGACGGGTCCAAGGCCCTGGAGTTCACCGACCGTGGAGGGGATTCGATCGAGTTCTTCTCGAGCCAGCGGGTCGTGCTGGTCAAGCGGATGCCGCTCGAGGGTTTGAGCGACGGCCGTTACGAACTGTCGGTGGAGATCAAGGACGGACTGAGCGGCCAAAGCACGGTAGCGAAGGACAACCTGGACATCAAGAACGAAGGATTCTGATGCCGGACGACAGGCGAGTCGACCGTCGGTCGTTCATCGGCACCGCGGCTGCCGGTGGTTTGCTGCTGGCAGGCTGCAGCCTGGGTGAGCACGGCAGACCCGGAGCGGCCCATCTTGTCGCCGGCCCGACGACGGCGCCGGACGGGCGGAGACTCCGAGCTGGTCTGGTCGGCTGCGGTGGTCGTGGAACGGGCGCCGCGCTCAACTTCCTGGATGCCGGAGCCAACCTGGAAATCGTCGCCCTTGCGGATCTGTTCCAGGATCGGCTGGAGACCTGTCGGGAGCAGCTCGAGACAAGGAAGAACGTCGAGATCGCCGGGGATCGGCGTTTCGTAGGATTCGATGCTTACCGGAAGCTGCTGGATACCGACATCGATATTCTGATCCAGGCAACGCCGCCCCATTTCCGCCCCGAACATTTTCAGGCGGCCGTCCAGGCCCGCAAACATGTGTTCATGGAAAAGCCGCTGGCTGTGGATCCGGTGGGCGTTCGTTCCATTCTGGCGACGGCCGAGAGAGCGAGTGCCTTGGGCCTCTGTGTTGTGACGGGTACCCAGTTTCGCCATCAGAAGAGCTTCATCGAGACTTTCAATCGGATTCAGGACGGGGCCATCGGCCAAGTCGTGACGGCGCGCGGATACAGTCTGCGGAATCAGCTCTGGTACAAGGAGCCCCGGAAGGAATGGTCCGAGATGGAGGCGATGGTCAGAGACTGGGTCAACTGGTGCTGGCTTTCAGGCGATCACATCGTCGAGCAGCACATTCACGGTCTGGACACGTTGTTCTGGTTCACCGGTGCCTACCCGGTCAAGGCGATGGGCCTGGGGGGGCGAGCTCGACGAGTGACCGGCGATCAGTACGATTTCTTTGCGGTCGACTACACCTATCCCGACGGCATCCACGTGGAGAGCCGTTGTCGTCAGATCGACGGCTGCGCCAACAAGATCTCCCGTTGGGTGATCGGCACGAAGGGATCCACGAACTGCCGGGACACGATCTTCGACCGGGAAGGGAAAGTCGTCTGGAGATACGAGGGCGAGAACGACAATTCCCCCTATGTTCAGGAGCAGATCGATCTGGTGACGGCCATCCGAAACGGGACGCCGGTCAACGATGCGCCCGCAACGGCCAGGTCGACGCTGGCCGCGATCATGGCCAGGGAATCCGCCTATTCCGGCCTCGAGGTTGCCTGGGATGAGCTGATGGAGTCGGACATGCGCCTGGGCCCGACGGAATACGCGCTCGGCCCGGTCGATATCGAACGGAAAGTCCCGATTCCGGGGCTGGCGTAGGACATCCGTCCTCGGTGCCGGAGTAGGACAACCGTCCCGGTTGTCCTACTGACGTGGTCGCGGCTATCGGGAAAGCTCACCGGCGCATCGAAGCTGCGATCGTAGGACAACCGTCCCGGTTGTCCCGCTGACGTGATCGCGGCTATCGGGAAAGCTCACCGGCGCATCGAAGCCATGATTGTAGGACAACCGTCCCGGTTGTCCGGCTGACGCGGTCGCGGCTACCGGGAAGGCTGACCGGCGCGCCGAAGCTGCGATCGTAGGACAACCGTCCCGGTTGTCCCGCTGACGTGGTTGTGGCTACCGGGAAGGCTGACCGGCGCATCGAAGCTCGGGCATCTCTATCATAGTGCCGGAGTTGGTCGTTCGAGGGCAGGGGACAACCGGGGACGGTTGTCCTACTTCGCAGATTTCTGAGTTCGAACGTTAAGGAAGGGTATGGACGACAGTCGATTCCAGCCCTTCGACCCCACGCGACCCGTCCGAGTGTCGATGCGCCACCTTCCCCACTGGGAGCAGGAGGGCGCCACCTATTTCGTCACCTTTCGGACGGCGGACTCGTTACCCGTCTTTCGCACCAAGGAACTGCGGCAGGAGCGCACTCTCTGGCTGCGCTTGCACCCTCCGCCCTGGACGGACAGAGAGTACGATGATTACTGCCGTTTCACATTCCACAAACTGGATCGGTGGCTGGACAATCACTTGGGTGCCTGCTTCCTTCGGCGTCGGGAGATCTCGAGCATCGTTGAAGAGGCGATGCGTCACTTCGACGGTGAGCGATACATCCTGGACGAGTCGACCCTGATGCCGAACCACACACATTCTGTACTGAAGCCGATCCGCGGTTGGCGCCCGCGTCAGATTCTGCACAGCTGGAAGTCGTTTACCGCAACTCGAATCAACCAGGCATTGGGGCTGGCGGGGCAGTTCTGGATTCATGAAAGCTTCGACCGGCTCGTTCGGGATCGTCGGGAACTGGAACGCATTCGTACCTATATCCGTGCGAATCCAGCCAATGCCGGCCTGGAAGAGGGAGAATATGCGCTGTTCTGCGGGCAAGGGCTAAGGTAGGACCGGTGTCGGGGTAGGACAACCGTCTCGGTTGTCCGGCTGACGTGATCGCGGCAACCGGGAAGGCTGACCGGCGCGCCGAAGCTGCGATTGTAGGACAACCGTCCCGGTTGTCCGGCTGACGCGGTCGCGGCTACCGGGAAGGCTGACCGGCGCATCGAAGCTCCGGCATTCGGATCATGGTGCCGGGGATGTTCGTCCGGGGCAGGGGACAACCGGGGACGGTTGTCCTACCCCGACGCTGGGGCACCCGCGTGGGCGGTGCCGGGGTTGTTTGTTCGGGGCAGGGGACAACCGGGGACGGTTGTCCTACTCCCGAAACCTCGTCAGCGCGGCGTTCATTTGATCCAGCTCGTCGCTGGTGAGCTGGACCTCGCCGGCTCGGGCGTTGTCGATGGCCTGTTCCTCGTTTCGGATTCCCACCAGGGCGTGAGTGACGCCGGGCTGCGCCAGGGTCCAGGCGATCACCAGCTGAGCGAGGCTGATCCCTCGAGAGTCGGCGATCGGCCGAAACTCTCCGAGCAGATCCGCGATGCGCTTTCGATTTTCCAGGCTGAAGCGAGGATTTCCCCGGCGCAGATCGCCCTCTGCAAACTCTCTGTCCGGACCGATCTTACCGGTGAGCAACCCGTTGGCCAGGGGTGAGTAGGCCAAAAACCCGATACGGCGCTTGCGGCAAAAGGGAAGATTGCTCGACTCCAGTTTTCGGTCGAGCATGCTGTACTTCTCCTGGTCGCTGTCGAGCCGGCCGTGATCGATGTACGACTGGATCTGCTCGACCTTGGCGTTGCTGACGCCGATCGCACGGATCTTGCCCTCGTCACGGAGGCGGACCAGGGTCTCCATGGTCTCCGAGATGGGCGTCGTGCCGTCCTGCCAGTGGGTCTGGTACAAGTCGATGTATTCGACACCAAGCCGCCGGAGACTCTCTTCGATCTCCTGCCGGATGCCGTCGGCCCCGAGGTATTTATAGACCTGATAGCGAGCATTTTCAGGGGTCTGGATGCCGTGTTCGTCCGACGCAAAATGAAATTCTCCGCGTCGCGGCTGGGGGCCCTCCCAGTGCAGTCCGCACTTCGTGGCGATGATGAGTTCGTCACGAGGCCGCTCACTGATGGCCTTGCCGACGACCTCCTCGGAGTGCCCGAAACCGTACATGGGGGCCGTGTCGATGAAATTGATGCCCGCATCCAGAGCAGCGTGAACGGCGCGGATCGAGTCACGATCATCCTGTCCGCCCCACATCCAGCCGCCGATCGCCCAGGCGCCCAGCACGACCGCCGAGCCCTGAATCTCGCTTCTCCCGATTTCCCGATACTCCATGGCGCCTATCCTATCATCCCAAACGACAAAGGCCGACGCCGCATGGCGCAGCGCCGGCCTTTCCTCCTCCGAAGAGAGCGAAGTGTCTAGAACTCGTAACGCAAGGCGAACTGCATTACGCGAGGATAGCCCTGGATCGTGCTGATCGTGCCGAAGTCCGGGGTCGGAGATCCGGTCTCAGGATCGAGCCCAAACACCAACTCGCCGCTACCGCCCTCGCCCGGGTTGCCGAGGCGCTGGGTATTCGTCGCGTTGAAGACCTCCCAGCGGAAGACCAGACTGTGCCCTTCCGCATACGGCATGTTGAAGCGCTTGGTCAGCCCGAAATCCAGACTCACGTACCCCTGAATGCGGAAGGGGTTGCGGTCTCCCGATTCCCCTGAATACGGGGTCCGGAAGCTTTGATAAGCCGAGGTCGGGTTCTCGAACAGGTTCGGTGCATCGCCGGCTTTCGTCGGGCTGGACTCGACCGGCCGAATCCGCACGTTCTGACTGCGGATCTGCCAGTTCGTCACCCATCCCGAAGTGTCCACCGTGCGAGCTCCGGGCTGGCCGCTGTTCCAGCGGAAAACGCCGTTGAAGTCCCATCCGCCGAGCAGGGCGTTGGCCCAGCCGGGAAGGGTGTTCGCGAACGAACGACCGTTGCCGAAGGGAAGACTCCACAACCAGTTCCCGTTGACAATGTGGCGCATGTCGAAATCCGACACGGCCCTCATGTCCTTCGGCCGGAGCGAGTTGATGATGAAGGCCGAGGAGTCCCACAAGGCGGCGCGCTGGAGACCCGAAGCATCATCGATCGATTTGGCCAGGGTGTAGTTGAACTGCAGGTTCAAAGACTCCGTGAGCTGTCCCTTCAGGGTAACTGCGAGGGCGTGATAGTCGGAATTCGCGAGTGTGCTCCAGGCCGTCAGGGAAGCAAACTGCGGGTGATAGAAGATGTTCGGCTGGATCCCATCGTCATTCAGATAGGCCTGAACGTAGGTCCAATCCCGACCCAGAGCGTCCGCCAGCAGATAGATGTTCTGCGTGGGGGTGTAGGACTGGTCGTTACCCAAGATGATGTTGGCCCACGGTGTGACATTGGCAAAGACGTTTTCAAAGTAGGGAATGGGTTGAATGTCATCCAGCGGCGTGCCTCCGACAAGATTCTGGGCCAGCACCGTGCTCGCACCATACCAGTCCATCCCGGACTGCGTGTCCACGAAGTCGTTGAACGGAGTCACGTCGCGCTGAGCCAGCAGGTGACGCGCCAGGCGGCCGATGTAGGAGCCTTCGATGTAGAGGCCTCCGGGAAGCTGGCGTCCGATCGAAAAATCGATCTGGTAGTTGACGGGCGTCTGGAGCGTCGAATCGAAGGAGGACTGAATCGCCAGGCCGCTGTCGGCAGGCGGGGTCAACGGGAAGGTGATGCTCGTAGGAATGCGCAGCCCCGGAAGATCCCGAACGCTCTGGTCGTAGCCGGTAAACAGCGGCGCCAGGCTGTCGCTCACGTTGTAGGTGTTGGCATTGATGTCGGCTGAAGCCGCGAATCCGTAGGCGTTGTTCAGATCGTAGGTAACGGCAAGCGCACTTCCCAGCCGATCGTAGAGCATCGAGAAACCACCCCGGATGACCGAGTCGCCCTCGTTGCCGAACAGGGTGTGCAGGAAGCCCGAATCGAAGCTGGGGCTCCAGGCGGCGGCGACGCGGGGCGAGAAGTCCGTCCACGACTGCTTGTAGAAGCCGGGTTTGTTGTAGTAGGGCCCGGCCAGATCGAAACTGATCAGATCGTTCAGAGCCTGGCCCTGGGCCGCCGCGGCCGCTCTCCGATTGAAGAAGTCACCGAGGGGTTCGGTCGGTTGGACCTGAAAACCGCTCGTCTCATAGACCGGAGTGTTGACGCCCCATCTCAGACCGTAGCTCAACGTCAGAGAGGGAGATACGCGCCAGGTATCCTGGGCGTAGAAATCGTACTCCTCGGACGCGAAGTCCCGCCGACTGGGGATTCCAGGGGCCAGCAGATTGAGATCGGATCCGTAGATCAAGCTTGCGTTGTACTGCGAATAGCGCCCGATGACGGCGGCCAGTCCTGCCTGAGCCGAGAGCACGCTGCCGGACCCAAGGTCCGGAATCGGATCGGAGAGCACCGCGCCGGAACCCTGATAGAACGAGTAGTTCGTCAAGGCCTGGCCATACGAGTTCGCATAGGATTCTCGCTGGTTGCGGATCAAACGGATATTCGTGCCGAACTGGAAAGTATGATTCCCCGTCGTCCAGGAGAGATCGTCCGTAATGTTGTGCAGGGGCGTCGTCCGACTGAGTGTATGGTCGAAGAGCAAGGGATAATAGACGGCCCGGAAGTAGATCGAATCCTGACTGGTGTCTCCGATGGACGAGAAGGCCTGGCGGGTTAGTCCATAACGCGCGGTGTTGACGAGACTGCTCGATGCCACGAAGGTGTGACTCACAACGAAGCCGAAGGGATGAACCCAACTCGTCGGCGCCGGCGTATCCGGAAACTGAGAGTCGTCCTGACTGTGATCCCACTGATAGTTGCCGCGGAAGAAGAGCTGGTTCTTGTCGTTGAGATTGAAATCGACGCGGGCAATGTAGGTGTTCCAGTCCAGCGGACGCGGAGCGTTGAAACGATAGCCCCCGGTGTTGATGCCGTCTCCCGTGCTGTTGTCGTTCGCAGGGTATCGCGCCGATGCGTCTGCCAGCGCCGCCACGGCCAGGGGATTCACTCCGCCCGTCGCCGGAAAGATGCTGGCGATGTCATCGGGGGAAAGACTGAGCATCTGGCCGGCAGGATTCTGATAATTGACGATGCCCTGACCGAGATTCGCCAGGGGAACCGTGCGGATCTGGGATTCCTGTTTGCGGTCCTTTCTTCCTTCATAGTTGAAAAAGAAGAAGACCTTGTCCTTCGTGATCGGCCCGCCGATGCTGCCGCCGTAGAGGTTGCGAAGCAGGAACGGGCGGGCAATGCCCGGTTTGCCGTCAAGGTCGGGGTCCCCCGTCACACGATTGTTGAAAAAGTCGTTGGCCGTCGTGACGGTGTTGCGATGAAACTCGTACAGCGAGCCGTGAAACTCGTTGGTTCCGCTCTTCGTGATGAGCGACACCTGCGCACCGGAAGACCGCCCTTGGTCCGCATTCGGGGAACTCGTGGTCACCCTGAATTCCTGGACCGAATCCGGCGTTACGCGCAGGACCGACGTGAAGGCTTCACCCGTCTGCTGCTCGTTGACATCGATGCCGTCGAGCGTCAGGTTCGACTGGTCGCTGCGTGCGCCGGTCACGAAACCCTGTCGCGTGACCCCCGATTGCAGGCTCAGGAGGTTGAAGACGTTTCGTGATTCGAGCGGCAGCTCAACGATCTGTTTACTGTTGAAGGCATTTCCGATGGTGGCGTCGGTTTTGTTTACCATCTCCTTCTGACCGGCGACGGTGATGACCTCGCTGACCTGCCCAAGTTCCAGAGTGATATCGATCGTGGCCGGTGTATCGACCAGGAGTTGAACGTTGGGAATAACAGCCGTCTTGAAGCCGGGCAAAGACGCAGAAACCGAATAAGTTCCGGGACGCACCTGAGCGAAGATGTAGCCGCCCTGGTCATCGGTGACAGTCGTTACACTCGTCCCCGTTCCCTGGTTGGTAAGCTTGACCTCGGCGCCCGGTACGACGGCCTGCTGGGGATCGCGCACCGTCCCCTCGAGGCTCGTCATCTGCGCCAAGGCAGAGTCGCAGAGCAATGCCGCCGCGAAGAACAGGAGCACAGTCCCCAAAGTCGCTTTCAGTACACGTAAATTCATTACTCCCCTCCAAAAACCTGTTGAAGTTTCCCGATCACGATCTAGCAACCTATCTATATCCAAAATCTAGAGCTGCAAATCCCCCTGGGCGTTCCTCGAGCAAGATGCGTACCAAAACAGAGGGTTCTTTTCGTCGCGGATGGAAGTTATTGATTTGAAAAAACTAACCAGGATCAATCTCCCTCACCCCACTGCCCGGACCCCCAAAAGGAGGTCATCCCGATCCAATTTTATGGATCGGAGTCCAATTCTTTGAGAGCCCCGCGACGTTCCCCAGTCACGTCCCAGTTACCCGCAGCTCCTCGGACGATCGAGACAAATCGTAGCAGATCGATTCGACAAAACAAGGGGTCGTCCCAGAAAGTTGAGGCAGTTCCGAGTTCGGGGTTCCGCGTTCCGAGTAACTGGTTCTGTGGCTTTTGGTTCTGCGGTTCAATGCTCGGGGGGAGTTCGGAAACGCCTCGGCGGTCGAAATAGGTGACACGCACGAAACGCGATCGTAAGTACCTATGAACACAGGGTTCCTTATTGAGTCTGGCACTTTGTGCTGGATCGCGGCCTCCATGGACTGCGGCAACGACCGGCTGGCCGTCGAGCGCAGGTTTTCGGCAAAACCCCGGAGAACCGGGGGCGGGAGAACGGGTGGCGCCCCTGCCCGGGGCGCCCAAAACCGACAGGGCGACAACCCGGGGCCGCGCCGAAGCCGCTTGGCCCCGGGCTACCGGAATTAAGCCCCTGACGGGGCCACGGCCGTGCGGGGGGATCCGCTCCTGGCCGGGGATGACGTCGTCCCACAGTCACTCGAATCGGGAACCCCGTCTCTTTCGCAGCGACACCTCCAGAGTTTCTGGCTCTTACCTCCCCTCCTGCCTCCGGTCTCCTGTCTCTGGTCTTCCAACTTCAAGCTTCGAGTTTCCATCTCCCGTCCTCCCAGCCCGCGATGGTAGGATGTGCGTCGTCCATGGAGATCATCTTCGCACTCAGTCTGCTGCTGGCAGCCGGCTTTGCGGTCGCCAGCCTTGTCAAGATGGTCCGGCTTCCGGCCGTCACGGGGTACATCCTGGCCGGCTTGAGCCTGGGGCCCAGCGGTCTCGACATCATCGGACCGGAGATCTCGCAGGGTCGACTGGTGATCTTCACCAATATCGCCATGATGCTGGTGGCTTTCGGCATTGGTGAGCGGTTCGATCTCCAACAGCTGCGGCGTTCGCGAAAGACACTCCTCCGGGTGAGCCTGGGCGAGTGTACAGCTACATTCTTCCTCGTGTTGATCGGGGTTTGCCTGGTTGCCTGGTTGTTGGGTTCAGGAGGGAGCCAGGCGGGCTGGGGCTGGATTCTCGCGCTCGGACTGGTGGCCGCGTCGATCGCCGTGGCCACGGCTCCGGCGTCGACCGTGGCCGTTCTGCGCGAGGTCGAGGCGTCGGGGCCGATCTCACGTCTTCTCCTGTCGAGCGTCGTCGTCAACAACGCCTTGTCGGTGACCCTGTTCGGCATCGCTTTGACCGCGTCGGGTGTCCTACTGGCGACCAACTCGGGCAACCCCTGGCTGCACGCTTTCTTGCCGATCTTCAAGACGGTCAGTTCGTTGCTGCTGGGGGTCCTGATCGGGTTCGTGACCGACCTCGTCGTACACCGGCTCAGCCGCCGGGAGGAAGTTCTGGTGGTCGCTCTGGCGGCGGTGTTCTTCAGCGGAGGCCTGGCCGATCATCTGGGCCTCTCTTCTCTGCTGGCGGCCGTCGCGGCGGGCTTTGCCGTCGTCAACCGTGATCGTCGGGACGTCCGTGCGTTCCGAGCTTTGAATGATTTCGAGCCGCCGGTCTACGGCGTATTCTTCGCGCTTGCCGGAGCCCAGCTCCACCTTGCCGAAATGGCCTCCGCCGGAGTACTGGCCGGTGTCTACATTGTGACCCGAGCCGCCGGCAAGTATGTCGGCGCCAGTTGGGGGGCGCGGTCGGCCGGCCTGGAGCCGGTGCGGGCGAGTTCGGTGGGCTTGGGCCTGCTGCCGCAAGCCGGCCTGGCGATCGCCCTGGCCTACGTGATTCGGCAGGATCCGAGCATGGATCCGATCCGATCGGTGCTGCTCAACATCGTGGTGGCCAGTGTCGTTTTCAATGAGCTGCTGGGACCTCCGCTGGTCAGCCTGATGGCTTCCCGGGCAGGCGAAATCCCCGTAAAGGCAAGCAACGAGAAGGAACCGGGAACGGCCATCGTGACCTCCTCGGATGTCGGGCCCTGGGACGGGCCGACGCTCGAGCCTCCGGCTCATCCGGATGGGTACGTGCTGTTTGGATTGTCCCACCCCGGAAGGGCCGTCGCCATGACCCGGCTGGCGACCCTGCTGAGCCACCAGTACCGGGCTCTGCCTTTGGCCGTCCGTGTCATCGTCGGGGAGCATCAGGGGGATTTCTTCTGGAATTCCGATGCCGATCCGGCAACGTTGAATCTGTTCCAGTTGGCACGCACCGAGGCGAGGACGCTCGGCTATCCGCTCGAGACCTACTCGGAGTTTGCCGAAGAGACGGCGGAAGGTATCCTGCGGGCAGCCGAAGCGGTTCGAGCTCAGACCATCATCCTGGGGCATCCGCTCGCCCGGAGGGCTCCCGAGTTTGCACGAATCGTCGACTCGGTAGCACGCGATTCGCAGTGCCCGGTGGCGGTCGCCAAGTTGACCGAGCGGGTCCAACTGAAGCGGATTCTGGTTCCGCTGAGTGATATGGCCGAACTGCCGATCATTTTGCCGATCGTCTCGGCGCTCGGCATCGTGCCGGGCAATAAGATCACTTTTCTGCGACTGATGCCGCATGAGACCTCAGCGACGGAGCTCGCCACCCAGGCCGACCGTGTCAGGAAGGCGCTCGGTGGGACGCTGGCCAGATCGGATTGCCGGGCCGTCGGCACCGATTCGAGAGTGCACACGATCATTGACAACTCGACCGGCTATGACATCGTGGTCATGAGCGCGACCGACCAGCGGGGCCTGCGCAGGGTTTTCTTCGGATCGCTGGCCGAAGACGTCGCGGTGCGTATCGACCGTCCGATGCTGCTGGTACGCGGCGGGACGGAGCTGCGCAGTCAGAAGGAGGCAGAAGATGAGCAATGACGAGGAAGGGTGGAACAGACGCGACTTCATTTTGGCCGGTTCGGTGGGAGGACTGGCCGCCGTAGCCGCCTGTTCCGTTTCGCCGACCGGGGAATCCCCCAAGGCGACGGCTGAAGCAAAGTTCGAACTCGAGGAGATGGACATTCAAGGGCTTCAGCAGGCAATGGAGAGCGGACGACTCAGCAGTGAAGAGATCACCGGCCTCTATCTGGGGCGGATCGAAGCACTGGATCGGCAGGGTCCTGCGCTGCGTGCGATGATCGAAGTCAACCCGGAGGCGGCAAGCATCGCCGCGGCTCTGGACAAGGAGCGGCGAGAGAAGGGAAGTCGAGGGCCCCTTCACGGGATTCCGATCGTGCTGAAGGACAACATCGACACGGCCGACCGCATGACCACGACGGCCGGATCCTATGCCCTCGAGGGATCCATCGCTCCGAAGGACTCCTTCGTTGCTGAGAAGCTGCGGCGAGCCGGAGCGATACTTCTGGCCAAAGCAAACTTGAGCGAGTGGGCGAATTTCCGCTCCGAGCGATCCTCCAGCGGCTGGAGTGGACGCGGCGGGCAGTGCCGCAATCCTTACGTCCTCGACCGGAATCCGTGTGGTTCCAGTTCGGGATCGGCCGTCGGAACGTCGGCCAACCTGTGTGCGGCTTCAATCGGCACCGAAACCAACGGGTCCATCGTGTGCCCGTCGAATGCGAATGGCGTCGTCGGACTGAAGCCGACGGTCGGGTTGCTGAGCCGGACGGGGATCATCCCGATCTCTCACACCCAGGACACCGCCGGCCCGATCACCCGCACCGTGACCGACGCCGCCCTCATGCTTGGTTTGCTGGCGGGAATGGATCCGGCGGATCCTGCCACCCGCGCCTCCCAGGGCAAGGCCCTGTCCGACTATCGAACGGCGCTCGATCCCAAAGCACTGTCGGGCGCGCGCATCGGCGTCGTGCGCAGGTTCTTCGGCTTTCACGACAAAGTCGATGCGCTGATGGACGAGGCCCTGGCGACCATGAAGCGGCTCGGTGCTGAAATCATCGATCCGGTGGAGATTGCGTCACCCAGGAAGTATGGAGAGGCGTCCTACCAGGTGCTGCTCTACGAATTCAAGGCCGATCTGAACGCGTATTTGGCGGCGCTCGGTGATCGGGCGCCGATTCACTCCCTCGAGGAGTTGATCAAGTTCAACGAAGAACACGCCGATACCGAAATGCCTTTCTTCGGGCAGGACACACTCATCGAGTCGCAAGCAAAGGGGCCGCTGACGTCGCCGGAGTATCTCGAGGCCTTGAAGTCAGCCCGGACGCTGAGCCGGGAAGACGGCATCGACAAGGTGATGAACGACTCCAAACTGGATGCGCTGGTCGCTCCCACGGGCGGACCGGCCTGGACGACGGATCTCGTCAACGGCGACCACTTCCTGGGAGGCAGCTCGAGCCCGGCGGCGGTCGCCGGCTATCCGAACATCACCGTACCGGCGGGATTCGTGCACGGCCTTCCGGTGGGCATTTCGTTCTTTGGTCGAGCCTGGAGCGAGGCGCGCTTGATCGGGTTCGCCTACGCCTTCGAGCAGGAGACGCATCTCCGGCGGCCGCCCCGCTTCCAGGGTTCGATCGAAGGCGCCTGAAGACGGGCCCGACGACGGGCCTGCGACCGGGCAGACAGCTCGCCGGCGCAGCGCAGTTCGATCCTGCCGGAGGTTCGAGCTACTTCGCCTCCACGGCCGTGGAAGCGGTCGGCTCGACGGTCCGACTGCCGCGACCGCGGGTGTCGAACGTGCGGAGTTTGACGGGACCGGTGACCCGGACGGGCCCGACGTACTCGGTTGAGCCGGCGTCTGGCTCGCTGCCATCGAGTGTGTAGCGAATCTTCATTCCGGGGAAGGCGACGTTGGCCTTAAGCTGCCCGTCCTCGATGATCGCTCCGGGAGGGGGAATCCGGTAGGCATACCCACCTTGAAGGTCGTCGAGACGGGGCAGTTCGTGCTGCCCGACGGCATTGGCAAAGCGCGCCCACTCCGCTGCTTGGAGAACATCCCGCTTGTCCGGATCCTGTTCGGTCGTCCAGTCGGAGGGCTGAGCCCAGGCCCGTTCGGCCAGCCCGATCATCTTGGGCAGGGCCATGTACTCCATGATCGCGTCGGTCTTTTGGTTCTCACTCCACAGCTCGCCCTGGATCCCGAGAACGTTCCCGATGCCCTCGGCAGTCAGACGGACGGCATTGCGGTAGTCATCCGGACTGAGAGGATTGCCCATCAGGTCGTGAGTGGCGGCCAGGTAGAGATCCAGAGGGGGTAGCCTCCAGGCCGCCTCTGTGTCCACGAAGCCGGCCCAATCAGCCCCGACCTCCTGGGGATCCTTCTGATAGGCGAGGTCGAGGTAGAAGTTGGAAGCATTGCAGAGGACCACTTTATAGCCCGCGTTGGCCAGCCGGTATGCAGTCTGTTCCCCGCCCTCGCCCCAGATGGCGCTCCAGGCGTAGGGGCGGAAACCCCGTGCAACGAAAGCCGGGTTGGGCATCTCCGCACTTCCGTCGCCTCGACTGACGAGGGCCACCTCCTCCCAGCCGGCAAGGGTCAGTCCATGGCCTGCCAGGATCTCCTGCATTCGGTTCAGGAAGTATCCGGCCAATTGCTGGCGTCCGGAAATGCCCTGGGAAGTGGTCATCTCCGAGCAGATCGGTGACTTCTCCCAGACGCCGTCCGGCACTTCGTCTCCCCCAATGTGAAAGACTTCCAGAGGCACGCCGGCTTCGACGTACATGGCGAGAACCTCGGCCACGACCTTGTCGAGGAACCGATAGGTCGAATCCTGGCAAACATTGATGACATCGTCGTCCCAGCCCTGCACCGACCGATAGACCGACTGATCTTCGGGGTCGTCGAGGGCGTACTCGATGGCTGCGTCATGATCGCCCATCGCCTCGAGGCGTGCCCGCCTCGCCTGCATGGATTTGATCGCCGCACGGGCATGCCCGGGCACATCGATCTCCGGAATCACCAGGATGTGACGACGATTCGCATAGTGCAGGATCTCGATGAAGTCCGAGCGGCTGAGGAACCCGGATCCGGAAGAGGCCGAGACGGCCGGATTGGGCCCGGATCCGAAGGAGGGGAACAGGTGGTCGCGTTCATCGAGCGTGTGCCCGCGGTGTCCGCCGACGTCCGTGAGTTCGGGCAGTCCGGGGATCTCCAGGCGCCAGCCCTCGTCGTCGCTAAGGTGCAGATGGAAGCGGTTCAGTTTGTAGAACGACATGACTTCGAGCAGCTTCTCGATCGAGGCCTTGTCATGGAAATTCCTGGCAACATCGAGATGAAGGCCCCGGTAGGGGAAGCGCGGCGCATCGTCGACCGTGACGGCTGGAAGCGGAATGGAAGAGGCGGGTTTGCTGTACACGGCGAGGGGCAAGAGCGCTCGCAGGGACTGAATTCCGTAGAAGACCCCCGCAGGACCGCCTCCGGTAACGCTGATTCCCGTCTCCGGGTCGATCGTGAGTTCGTAGGATTCCAGGGGCCTGTCGGAATCCGTATCGACGCGGAGACTGATACGGCCAGGGGCCGCGGCCGCCAGTGGGTCCGCGACGAGATCGGGAGCGGAGCCGAGAACCTGTCTAAGGTCTTGAGAGAGATAGCCTGCTTCGAAATCGAGGCCGGGCTGATAGTAGATGGGGGTCCTGATGTCGACCGTGACCTCACCTTCGGTCCGGTTGAATGAAGTCGGTGTCGGGATCAAGGGCGGTATGGCGTCGCCTTCGAGCAGTGGAAGCGCCTCGTTTCGCCGATAGCGCACTGCGGCAGTCACGCGCGGCAAATGATCGTCGGAGCCGCGATCGGTCTGCTCCCGGCTCACGAACGGCTCGATCTGCATCTTGTCGATGGTCTGAGGTGTGCCGCTGTCCCCATAGATGATATAGAACCCGGACGGTGCCCCCGACACGTTGATGATCGACCCTGATGACTCGAACGTCAGAGTGGCCGTGGCGCCCGGCCCCAGCCCGACGAATCGATCGGAAGGCCGGAGACGATAGAAATCGCCGTTGATCCGCTCAATCGAGAAAGCCTTGCTGACGGAATCCGGCAGGATCGAACGTTCGAAGTTGAAGTAGAGCGTCCAGTCGCTCCCGGGAAGCGGCGACGAGCTCTGATTGACCAAATCGAGTCGACTCTTGCACAGACCGTCATTCAGGTTTGTGAGAACCCCCCAATGGATCTCGAGATCGGAACCAGAGGGACGGCCGCCGCCGGTACTGCAGCCAGAGAAAAGGACGACCGCCGGCACGAGACACAATCCCAACCATTTCCACATATTCCACGTCCCTTTCCGGTCGGCGATGGCATTGCCGGCACGGGGGTGGCAAACCGCCGCGGATCCGCCCCGACCGCCGCTATCGCCTCGCCGCCGTTCTCAAAACACATGCTAGATTCTCCAGAAGAGAAGGGCAACCACTCCGGGACAGGCTGCAGATTCGGGGTCAGAACCCGAACGAAGTGAGGGACTGCACGGACGCCCAATTACCGAGGCCGATCTTTCTGGGGGGCGCCCGGCCGCCCGGAGTCCTGGCCGAGTTGCGATCCCTGTTTGTGCGGGGGTCGGAAGTCAGGGAGTCGGCGGGTGTGCAGGGGGTCCCCTGACAGGTTTTCGCTGACATGGTCAGTTTTAGTTCTGACATGCATGATATTGCCGGCGACTCCCGGAAACCGTGCCAGGACTCGGAAATGGAGTCGAGCCCTGCTATGATCGCCGGTGAACGCGGGCCGCCTGTTGCCGGTTCGGGTGCAGCACAACTTTCGGAACCCGGCGTGACACGCGATCAGGTCTGGAGCGTTCGGGACGGGTTGCTGGTCGGTCGAGGCGAGCCGCTCGGATACCTTCATACGACAACAGATTTCACCAGCTTCGAACTCAGGGTCGAATGGCGGTGGGAACCCGGAACAGAACCGGGCAACAGCGGTGTCCTGATGCGCATCAACGGTGAACCGCACCCGATTCCGCGAGCCATCGAAGCGCAGCTGAAGAGCGGTGATGCTGGGGACCTTTACGGGTTCCACGGCCTGAAGATCGATGGTCCGGCCGAGAGGACGTCTCGGACCCAGGGACATGAGGCCCTGGGAGATTTCGTAAACGTCAAGAAGATCTCTGGGAACGAGAAGGCTCCCGGCGAATGGAATGTCTACGAGATCCGGCTGAACGGCCCCAATCTGCGTGTGAGCGTCAACGGAAAGCTTGTCAACGAAGCCTCGGGCTGCGAAGTCGTTGCGGGGAGCATCGGTCTGCAGTCGGAAGGCGGCAGGATCCAGTTCCGAAAAGTCGAGTTGACGCCTTTGGATTAGAACTCCTGGAGAAGGGAAGAAGCCATGCCCAGACTTATCGAGGGACCGTCGGTGGTGGAAGCCGCCGGCAACAAGCCGAAGTGGATCGAAGAGTTCATCGGACACGTCAACACCGGGAATTCCGAACTCAGCATCGCCAGGATGCAAAGTCCCCCGGGCTGGGAGGAGCCCGGGCAGATGCCCGAGTTCGATGAGTACACGGTGGTGTTGAACGGCAGCCTCGTTGTGACGGATCGCAACGATTCCGTGGAAGTGCTTGCCGGTCAGGCCGTCATCGTATCGGCCGGCGAGTGGGTGCGCTACAGCACGCCTCGGGGGGCCGAGTATATCGCGGTGTGTCTTCCCGCGTTTTCGCCGGGTACGGTGCATCGAGACCCGCTATAATCGGCGGAGGCAGTCGGGAAAGACTGCAGGGGTGCGCCCATGGACAACAATCCGACCAAACTCAGTCTGCTCGTCGTGGATGACGAACCGGCGAACCTGCAGAAGCTCAAACGCACCTTCGTTTCTGACTTCATCGTCCGGGAGGCGAAGACCGGCGAAGAGGCTTTGCGTTACCTGCGGGCCGAGCCCTTTGCCGCCATCATCACGGATCAAAGGATGCCCGGAATCAGTGGCGTCGAGCTTCTGCGCGAGTCGCTGGCGCTGAGTCCCCAGGCGGTACGGATCATACTGACGGGGTACACAGAAGTGGAGGACCTGATGGCGGCCATCAACGAAGGTCAGGTCCATCGCTACATCGTCAAGCCCTGGGATCCGTTTTCCCTCCGCCGAACGGTTCTGCAGGATCTGGAGCTGCAGCGGCTGCGCGAAGAAAACCGGGCGATGAGCGAGCAGCTTCGGATTGCGGCCCAGGTCCAATCTCAGCTCTTTCCGAATCGCAGGCCTCTGATTCCGAACCTTGACTACGCTGCGCAGTGCAGGCTGGCTCGTTCGGTCGGCGGCGATTACTACGACTTCCTGGAGTTGCAGCCCGGCAGACTCTGGATCGCGGTGGGCGATATCTCCGGAAAAGGAGTTTCAGCGGCACTTCTCATGGCCAATCTACAGGGACTTCTGCGAAGCCACGCTCCACTTCACACGGAGGCACTCGATCGCCTGTTCGGAACACTGAACGATCGGATGTGCAGCACCAGCGACGGCAGCCAGTACGCATCCCTGTTCTACGCGCGCTTCGACGGCGAGTCACGGACGCTCCGCTACGTCAACGCCGGCCATCCGCCGCCGCTGCTTGTCCGCGACGGCGTGATCGAGCGACTTCCGGCCACCGCCCCGCCGGTCGGGCTGTTCCATGAGTCCTCGTTTCGTGTGGACGAACTCCAGTTGCATACCGGAGATACGCTGGTCGTCTACACCGACGGGATCACCGAGGCCGAGAGGCCCGACACGGAGATGTTCGGCGACTCCCGGCTCGAAGAACTGGTGCGGCAAAGGAATGATCTGTCGCCTGCGCAGCTGATCGAAGCCATTCTGGAGTCGGTCCTAATCTTTGCCGGTGGGGCGACGCAGCACGACGATCAGGCGGTGGTCGTTGCGCGCGTCAAGTGACGATGTTCTGCCGCATGCACTGACCGTACAGTGTCAGTGCATGAGCGCCAGCGAGTGCTCTGCGGAAGCACAATCGCCAAAGGCTGATCTTTTCCGGGGAAGCCTACCGCCCGTCGAACTGTTAAGTCGCCGTCTGTGATCATTTCGGGGAGACAAGTCGGGGAGTCGTTGGCTGTGCAGGGGGTCGCTCATTGACATTCGCGCACTGATGCCCCCGGAGTCTGTTCGTTGGAACCCAGTCATCCCACACCCGCGCCCCGAAGCCCCCAGGCGCGGTTTCGCGAAATTGACCGACGCGGATGGTATGCTACCCTCCCTGTGTTGCGGGGGTGAATCATGCGAACTATTGCGAAACTCTTCGGCCGCAGTCCCTTCGTGCCTCTCCAGGCGCACATGGAGAAAGTGGCGGCGTGCGTGGCTCTACTGGTCGATCTGTTCGAAGCTTACGCAGCTCGCAGGAGCGACGAGGTGGAGAAACTGGCAAAGGAAATCAGCCGCCTCGAACATGAAGCGGATCTCCTCAAACATGACATTCAGAGTCAGCTGCCTCGCGGGATGTTCCTGCCGGTCGAACGGGATCGGCTCCTCGAAATCCTGGCGATCCAGGACAACATTGCCGATAAGTCCGAGAATATCGGGGTCCTCCTGACCCTGAAGCAGACCGCGATCCCTCCCGCCATGGAGACCCCTTTCCGCACCTTCCTGGGGAAGAACCTGGAAGCCTTCGACGGAGTCCGCAAGATCGTCGACGAACTGGACCACCTGGTCTCGACGGGCTTTGGGGGAGCAGAAGCGGAAAGAGTCCGCCAGATGGTCATGAACGTGGCCCAGCTCGAGTATGAGGCGGATCATCTCCAGCACGGCCTGCTGAAGATTCTGTTCGCCAACGAAGACAACCTGTCCGTGGCGGATTTCTTTCTCTGGGACAAGATCTTCAAACAGGTCAGCGAGCTGTCCAACCTCTCGGAGCGACTCGCACATCGAATGCACCGGACGCTGGATCTGAAGTGAAACCAGAATGCGCGATTGCCGGAGAGGATAAGGAATGGATCTGCAGACCGTCCTGCTGATACTGGCCCTGGTATTCGGATTCTACATGGCCTGGAACATCGGGGCCAATGACGTGGCGAATGCCATGGGCACCTCGGTCGGATCCGGAGCTCTGACCCTGAAACGTGCCATCCTGTTGGCGGCGGTTTTCGAGTTCCTGGGTGCCTTTCTGGTCGGTTCCAACGTGGCAGAGACGGTCCGCAAGGGCATCTTCGACCCGATGCTCTTTCGGAACGATCCGACGACGCTTGCCGTGGGGATGATCGCGGCCCTCCTCGCCGCCGGCATCTGGCTGCAGATTGCGACCTATTTCGGATGGCCGGTCTCCACAACCCACTCCATCGTCGGTTCGGTGGTTGGCTTCGGCGTGGTGGCGCTTGGTATCGGCGAGGTCGACTGGAAGCTGGTCGGCGGCATCGCCGGCAGTTGGGTGCTGTCCCCCATCCTTGCGGGAGCCACTGCTTTTCTGGTCTTTCGATTCCTTCTGCGCCATATCTTCTACACTGCGGATCCTGTGGCGGCGGCCAAGCGGATTACGCCTTTCCTGGCCGGATCCGTGGCGGTCGTGCTCGCCGGGGTCACCGGCGCCAAGGCGCTGCAGCCTTTCTGGAAAGATCATCATCTCTCGGACACTCACTGGCCGCTGCTGATCACCCTGGCTCTTGCGGCCGTGGGCGGCGCCGTGGCGGCCATTACCGCTCACAAGCTCGTGATGCGGCTCAAGGAAGAGCCGGTCAAGGAGTTGCATCAGTACCAGGCCGTGTTCGTCAATCGGAGCCTGGACAAGGCGCTCAAGCACCTTCGTCGAATCGAAAACATCACGCGAGGTGAGATCCGGGATGAAGCCCGCCGGCTCGGCTTGGAGCTCCGTGATCTGTCCGAGACGGTCGAACAGCAGGCGGACCATAAGGTCACGCACGCCGCTTATCAGAAGGTCGAACGGGTCTTCTCGTATCTGCAGGTTCTCAGTGCCTGTTTCGTGGCTTTTGCCCACGGCGCCAATGACGTGGCCAATGCGATCGGCCCGCTTTCGGCCGCGGTGCAGGTCCTCCAGCACGGGGTTGTGGCGGTCCGCTCCGCCGTGCCGGCCTGGGCGCTCGGCATCGGCGGCATCGGTATCGTGGCGGGTCTTGCCACCTGGGGGTGGCGCGTCATGCAGACCATCGGCAGACGGATCACCGAGTTGACGCCGACGCGTGGGTTCGCCGCCGAATTCTCCGCCGCCATCACGATCCTTCTGGCATCGTTGCTCGGTTTGCCGATCTCCACCACCCATACACTGGTGGGAGCGGTGCTCGGAGTGGGCTTGGCGCGCGGCATCGGGGCGCTCAACCTCAACACGATTCGAGACATCGTCGCTTCCTGGCTCATCACCATACCGGCCGGCGCACTGCTGGCGGTGATATTGTTTGAGGTGATGAATTCCATCCTGCTTGGATAGTCTTCAAAGAACACAGGAGAAATCCATGGATAGTCGCTACCAGAAACTGGCTGAGACGCTGGTCGAGTATTCGATTGAGGTCGAACCTGGTGAAAAAGTGCTCGTCGAGGCCACGGAGATCCCTCGAGAGTTCACGACGACTCTGATCAGAACCATCCACGAAGCCGGTGGCATGCCCGTCGTGCTTTTGAAGGATTTGAGGATCCAGAGAGAGCTTCTGCGCTGTGCTTCGGAGGCACAGATGGAGCTCGTCGGCAGGGCCGAGACCGCGTACATCGAGGGAGTGCAGGGTTACATCGGTGCCCGTGGAAGCTCGAACGTTTCCGAACTCGGCGATGTCCCTGCCGACCGAATGAAGATTTACGAGAGTCATGTCTGGAAGCCGGTCCATATCGACCGGCGGGTCCCGAACACGAAATGGGTGGTCCTGCGCTGGCCCAGCGGATCGATGGCTCAGCTTTCACAGATGTCGACGGAGAGGTTTGAGGATTTCTACTTCGATGTCTGCACCATGGACTATGCGCGAATGTCGAAAGCGATGGAACCCTTGCAGGCGCTGATGGAAACAACGGATCGCGTACGCCTGGTCGCTCCCGACACGGATCTGACGTTCAGCATCAAAGGCATCCCTGCAATCCTGTGCGACGGTCATCGCAACATTCCGGACGGTGAAGTCTACACGGCACCGGTTCGGGAGAGCGTCAACGGCACGATCCGCTATAACGTTCCCAGCCTCTACCGAGGCGTAACTCACGAGGGGATTCGGCTACGTTTCGAGAAGGGCCGGATCGTCGAGGGATCCAGCAGCGCGACGGATCATCTCACGCAGGTGCTGGATGCCGACGAGGGTGCGCGCTACATCGGGGAGTTCGCCATCGGTTTCAATCCCTTCATCACCTGCCCGATGAAGGACATCCTGTTCGATGAGAAGATCGCGGGCAGCATCCACCTGACTCCTGGGAACGCATACAAAGAGGCGAACAACGGAAATCAGAGCCAGATCCACTGGGACCTGGTGCTGATGATGGATCCGGCAAGCGGAGGCGGCGAGCTCTATTTCGACGACCGGTTGATCCGCAAGGATGGTCGCTTCGTCATCGACGAACTCGAGGGCTTGAATCCCGAGAGATTGAAGTAGGACGACCGTCCCCGGTTGTCCCCTGCCCCGAACGAACAGCCGGTCGACATCTGTGTGGGCGCCGTGGTTTCGATGCGCCGGCAGGCTTTCCCAGTAGCCCCAGACTCGGCAGCTAGACAAGCGGGGACGCTTGTCTTACGTGGCCCCAGCCCCGTCATCAGGACAAGCGGAAACGCTTGTCCTGCCGTCTTCAGTGCCTGTTGGGCCGACTGTGGCCGCCACCGCCGCCGCTGCTGCTGGGCCGGCTGGGAGCCGAAGAGCGGGAAGGTCTCGACACCGAAGGCCGCGACACCGACGGCCGCGAGTACGACCGCGAGGGCGCCGATGGCCGTGAGAATGAGCGGGAAGGAACCGATGATCGTGAGATCGAGGGCCGCGAGACCGCCGATCTGGGAACCGACTGCCGGGATATCGAGGGCCGCGAGACCTGTGGAGCCGATCGGTACGAACTCGGAATGCGGCTCAAGTTCGACGAGGTCGATGGTCGCTCACGCACAGCGCGTTCGCCGGTTTGCGGAATGCTGCTCCGAAACGAATCCCTCGGGGAGACGGTCCGGCTGCGAGTGACGGGTGGCACGACCCGGCTGGAGGGCGCCACCGGTTGGGCCGGCGCCGTCCGAGTAGCCGATCCCGAACGATTTTGAACGGGGGCGCGCTGCACCGATCGCTCCTGGCTCTGTCGAGCCGGCGAAGCCGTTCGTTGGCCGACGGAATACGTGCGCACGTCTCCGGATGCCGTACGTCCCTGGGTGACCGAAGTCCGACTCCGATCCCGAGAAGCCGAGGGAGTTGCAGCCGAGCCCGCCCCTCCGACGGATCTCACGGCACGTTGTGAGGTCATCGTCTGTCGGCTGCGGTTGGATTGAGCGGCGGTCCTCACTCCGTCACGGTTCGCGGTCTGGACACGACGTCCGCTGACTCGGCCGGTTCCGCTCTGAGCCGCAGCCACTCCGAACCGATCGCTTCGGGCGACGGCCTGCCGTCCCTCGCGGAACGAAGTCGACATACCTGTAGGAAGCCCGGAGCGCCATCGCACGTTCCCATCATTGTGGACGTTCTCGGCCAGACGGTTCACGGACCGTCCGTACCGGAAGTCGCGCTCCCGAACGGCGGTGAATCCACGACGCCCGGGTCCGGCCACGTGTCCGTTGTTGACGATCACCGTGTTGTTGTTGATGATCGTGTGTCCGCCGAATCCACCGTAGTACCCTCGCGGAGCCCAGCCTACGAAACCGCCGCCGAAGTAGAAATTCACGGGGGCGGCAGCCCATACACCGAAGCCGCCCGGCCGCCAGCACCAGCGGGAGCCCCAGTACAGCCAGCTTCCGTAGTGATAAGGAAGCCAGCCCCAGGGATCATAGCTGACCCAGGTATATCCCCACGGCGAGGCATACATCCACCGCCCGTAGCGGAAGGGAACCCAACCTGCCGAGACCCGCGGTATCCAGACCTGGCCGTAACCCGGGTAGTAATCCCAGGTGCCGTAGTAGTCCAGATCCCAAACGCCGGGATAGTAGGAGTTGCCGACAAAGGCAACCGATGCGCTGTCGACGTAGGAGGCGTCGAGTCGGTCGCTCCAGTTGTCCAGAGCATCCTCGTAATAGCCGTAAGTCACTTCGAGCTTTCCGGACGGACCTGCCGCCAGCACCATCTGCTGTCCCGATCCGATCTCGGCGTGCCCGACGCGGCTATCGATCTCCGCTTTGCCCTTGCGAACCACGACTTCGGTCGGCTGGGCATCGCTCGTATCGATGCGATAGAGCCCATCCTTCTTCACCGTGACGACGCCATCGGGTGTAGAGATCTGGAAGAGATGACCACGATTGATCCGAACGATCAGACTTCCCGAATGGAGGACCAGCGCCGTTTCCTTTTCGCTGACGTTCGAAAAGGCTACGTCGGTCTCGGCGCCCAGGCGCAGAAAATTAGCCTGTCCGAAGTCGACCTCGACCCTGGAGCCCACGTGCGAGAAGATGCGATCTCCGCTCAGCAGCGGGAGATTGATGGTGAGTTCCTCCCAGTCCACCTCTCCGGCCGGCTCGTAGGCCGCTGTTCCGTCAATCTTGCTGATGCGTGCCGGGTAGTAGTCCGACCCGAACGACGGACTGTTCATGAAGCCTAACGCAAACAGCAACATGAACACCGGAGCGAGAGACAGGATCCAATGGCGTTTGGGTTCGGCGGCTTGATATCTCATCTCACTCCTTAAGACTCCGATTCGGCGCCAATGTTTCATTTTAGAGGGCTGGGGACTGGCGGGCCAGGGTCAATGTTCCACCTGTCGTGGTCCGATCCGCGACGTAAGTGAGGACCCAGTTTCCCGTCAGGTCTGCACTCTCCAGTCCAAAATCCGTTATACGAAAGTATACCGACATATCCAAATCCTGTGTAGTACCTGTGCCCGTGAAGAAGTCCTGAGACAGGGCGAACAAGGAAAGGACAAGATCTCGTCCGGCAAGCGAACCGCTGACCCACTGCACCAGGGACGCTTCCAGGTTCTGTCCGTTGTAGCTGTCCATCCGGATGTAGCCCTTGACGAAGAATCCTTCGACCCAGAGCGCCATTGCGCCTTGAAACGTGTCCCCTCCGTCACTCTGCATGTCGAGTGCATATTCGACCGGCGCCGGATTGAGGGGAAGACTCGAAATCTGTCCGCCGGCAACCTGGGTCAGTGCCGTACCTACGATGGGAGTCAGTGCGCTGACTTCGATCTTTCCGGCGGTAATATCCCCGATGCCCTCGACGCCGGCAAACAGCTCGTGAAGGAACTGAGCCTGCTGTGCGCCCGGGACCAGGGTGACGATCTTGGTGCCGACCACCAAACCCTGCGGATCGATGAGAGTGACATAAGCGTCGACCGTCGGCGCCGGCGTGTCGCCGATCGTAAAGCCTGCATTGGCGAGGGCCAGGGCGATGTCGTGGAAGTCATCGAAGGGAAGGCTTGCCAGATAGAATTCCTGGCCGGGCGCCACCCCGACGCTGTCCGTAATGGTGTCTCCGGACCGAATGAAATAGGTCAGAGTGCCTTCCACGAAGTTGTCCAGGGTGAGGAGATTGTCGGCCACCAGGACCGCCTCTCCAGCGATCAGGGTGTCGTCGGTGATATGCAGCGTGACGATGGCGTCCATGTCGACGGTCACGGAGTACGAGCCGTCCGTGATGCGCTCACCGTTGATGAGAGGATTCCAGGCAAGGCCATCGAGCCCCTGGCTCAGTAAGAAGGTCCCGTTATAGGCCTGATCTCCCCGGTTGGTCAGCGTCAGAACCGTTTCGATCGTGGGGCCGGCAGCCACCTGAGCGAAGCTCAAATCCTTCTGCTGAAACAGATGCTGGGCTGAAGCCGAAGCGGTCAAACCCCCGATAAGAGTGAAGACGAGTGCAAGCTTTCGGACCATGCCATCCAGCCTTTCTTGGAAGTCCGTGGATCGATTTCCCCCTATTGCGGCTACAACCTTGTGATGCAGCCTGTGGCGGATGCGTTCGAGGAAATCGCTTGCCGGCTTCTCTTGCTGGGGCGAGGTCAGATGTCAGCGATCCCGCCGGATCTCTTCGATCTCCTGGTCACGCATTCGCTCGAGTCTTCGTCTCTCCGAGGTCAGTCGAGCCTCCGCCTCTTCGACGGCGGAGAAGTTTCCGGACTGGCGGGCTTGACGAATCGTCGACTGCGTGGCGATCTCCAACTCGGCAATCTTGGCCTGGTACCGGCTGCGCAGCTCAGAGATCTGCGTCTTCTGGTCTTCGCTCAGCTTGGGCAGTTCGTCCTGCATCTGCCGGTCGAGCTTCTCCAACGCCAGTTCAACCGCCGACTTGAGTTCATCTGTCATAAGCCCCTCCTCCGAGTTACCTTCATGATACCCCAACGGGCGGAGCGCAGCGGGCCGATGCCTGTTTCGTCCCATATGTCCTATTCATCGATCCTCGACCGATGGCGATTCTTGACCCTTGAGCGCCTCGGATCTACAATCTGTCTGGGTTTCGGCAGGGAGCCGAGTCTCGGCCGGCAGGCCGCAACAGGGGAGAGCACTTTAGATGAAAAGACTTGATGGTTCATTGGCCACCCGAATGGCGGCGAGAGGTACTTACCACTATGGCGTCAGAAGGCCAATCGCCGTCTCCTTCGAGCTGACTCATTCCTGCACCTGCAACTGCCGGCATTGCGACCATGGCGGCCGTCTGAAGCAGGAGCCCCGGCTGACGGCAGAAGACTATCGCAGGCTCGAACGCAAACTCCGGCCGGCTTTGCTGCAGCTCTCGGGCGGGGAACCGACCCTGCGGGAAGATCTCCTGGATATCATCCGGGCGGTCAAGGAACGCTCCGGCCTTCCTTACCTGATCGTGGTCAGTAACGGCAGTGAGCTGACCGAGTCACTCTACCTGCAATGTCTCGAGGCCGGAGTGAATCAATTCTCCATTTCGCTCGACTTCCCCGACGAACGTCATGATGACTTCCGCCGCTACCGCGGATTGTTCCATCGGCTCTCGGAACTGATTCCCACACTGACTGCACACGGCCACGGCAACATCGTGATGAACACCGCCATCACCAGGTGGAACCTTCCGCATCTCGAGGAGTGCTACCGTACCGCAACAGGCTGGGGAGCGAGCATCTCCTTCAGCGCCTACACCTGGCAACGCACCGGTGAGGAGGAGTTCAGGATTCAGAGCCCGGAGGAACTGGAGTTGTTGCGAACCACGATCCAACGGCTTCTGGAGTTGAAGAAGAGCGGTGCCCGTATCGAAAACTCGGACTGGACGCTGACGGGGACTTACGAGTTCTACAAGAACAATGGAGCACCCGGATGCAAAGCCGGCGAACGGTATATGGTCGTCAATCCCGACGGCACCTTTCGGCCCTGCTCGATGTACGATCTGAAGTTCAAGAGCGTGCGTGAGATGAAGCGGGAATTCGTTCGAAACAACACCTGCGATGCCTGCTACGTCTCGATCCGTGCCTATCTCAGCCAGGATTACTGGACGCTGCTCAGCCAGAACGTCCGGGAGCGAGTCCTGAAATCGAACAACGGCTGCGGCTGCGAATAGGACAAGGGAAGGAGCCTAGAGGACGCTGCACAAGTTCAGGTCCTATATGTCCTATTCCGTATTAATCCCCTCTCACTCCACCTTCCTGAAAGGCTCGAAGTGGCGCGAGAAATGCTCCTCGAGACAGCGGAAGTGAATGTCCTCATGTGAGTCCAATGCGTCGAGCAGACGGCCCTTGAACCGCAATGCCCCTCCAGCCGTCCGCGCCGTCAGGACATCCCCGAAAGCGACGTGCAGCACCTGCCGCAGATCGTCATCGGTCCGAAGTCGTTCGTCACACATTGCCGGGTCCTCGGACGGAGTCGCCGGTACGAACGACAGGTCGGCGGAAACGTGATAGCTCGCACGCGCAGCGGAGTAGTGAGCCCGGGAGCACTCATAGATCTCCCGAAACAGCGCCGGATCGATCCGAACGAGCGCCCTCAGTGCCTCGAGATAGCTCGTTCCGGCCGTCTTGACGTGAATCCGCTCGCCTCCCAGTCGCGCAAACGCAGGGTAGATGCTGAACTTGTCGCTGCCTGAGTGCAGACTCAACCGATACCCGCCGAACGTGTCTCGCACCGCGACATGCCGGGCGAACTGCGATTCGAACTCACCAAGATCGCCGCGGAAGTCGACTCCCTTCTCGAACCGGCCGACGAAGCGCGGCGCCACACTGTCGACCTGGATCCCCAGCCGATCGAGTTCGCTCATCAGGAGGAAGTGCTCGAAGGGCGTCGTGACGGCCTCGGTCTCATCGACCGAGATCTCGACCTGGTACGCGTCCTTGGAAGAATGCCGGGAGAGATGTTCGAACATCGAGCGAAGATGGGCCAGGACACGACCGTACTTGACGGCGGCCCGCTGGACGTCACCCCGCGTACCCGCCAGACTCGAGCCGTCGCTGAGTCGGAAAGGCCGGTCCGCATATTCGCTCAGGATCGCATCGCGAGATGTCACCAGATGATCCCATGGAAGCGCATCCAGTCGCCGCGAGAGTTCGGCTTCCTCGAGGTGGTCGGCGTCGTTGTCGACGTGATCGCCGGGGTCGAAGGTAAAGAATGTGAAACCTGCGGCCAGCACACGATCAATGTCGCCGGTGGTCTTTAGATGGTCTCCGTCAGCGGCGAAACCCGTCGTGAGGCCCTCCTGAAAGGCGGCGAAGGTGGCACAATCCATCACCTCTTGTGCCGTGCGCGAAGTTCTCTCCAACTCGCGAATGGACTGCTGTGCGAGGACGGGGAACAGACCGGTACCCCGAATCGCACGCAGGTGCGCCGGGCCGGCCAGACCGAGCCGGTCTCCCAGGCCGAAGGATCGACTCGAACCGATTCGGGTCGGTGAAGTGAACGCCAGCACCGAACGCAGGAAGGCGGCATTTTCAGGAGAAAGGGGGCCGGTCATCCACCTGGAGCCGTCGGAGAGTGTTGCCGCCGACCGGCTTTCCATGCCGTCGGGTCTCTTCGACCGGGAAGGGGAGATGCATCCCAACCGTCGGCCATCGCGGCTTCGAAAGAGGAAGAGCAGCGATTCCCCACAGGGCTGCGGCGAGCGGGGATAGATGCGAATCGCTCCTCCTTCCGGCGACAGGCAGAGGCCATCGCCCGTCGGAGGAACGTTCTCAATGAATCCGCGCGTCAAAGGGACTGTCATTCGAAGAAGAGCTCCTTCGGCCGATCATAGCAGAGCCGGCGTACGAGGCTTTCGGCAGGATCCTCGGGCACTTGTCCTTTCTCGATCATCTCCCCGACGACCTGACAGAGGATGCGGCGAAACATCTCAGTCCGAGATCCGAAGGAAATCAACTTGCGAGAATCCGTGACCATCCCGGCGTGGTTCGAGAGTAGATCGACCGTCGCCATGTACTTCAGCTGACTCTCCATTCCATAGGGGCTGTCGTTCCACCACCATGCCGAACCCAGGAAGACGGTCGGAAAGGCCCGGGCGATCGTTGCCAGCGTCGGCAGATGGGTGGGGTCTACGCAGTAGAGGACGACCTTCAGCTGGCCGTCGAACTGATTCAGGAAAGTATGCAGGTTTTCGACGAACTCCACGTTCTGGGTCGAGATGTCGCCACCCGAATCGGGGCCGTTCTCCTCCAGCAGCTTCAAGCGATAGTCCCTCACCGCGCCGATGTGAAGCTGCATCACCCAGCCGGCGTCGCGGTTCAGGCGCCCGAAGACGTGCAGAAGGTAAGCCTTGAGGTCGGCGATTTCGTCATCTCCGAGCATCTCACCGTCCCAACGCCGGCGGTAGAGATCGGCAACGCGGGACTCGGGTACGAGCCGGGAGGTCGGAACGGTGAGGCCATGGTCGCTGGCGATGCAGCCGAGGCTGTGGAAATAGGCATGACTGGCAGCGAGCGCAGCTGTCAGGCCGGCCAGTGAGGAGGCATCTTCCCGGAAGTCCGCACCGAGTCGCTCAACGAAGTCACGCCACCCCGGAGCTTCGATGTTCATGGCCTTGTCGGGGCGCCACGTGGGGAGAATCCTGGGCCGGCTCGAGATGGTGCCGGCCTGCTCATGCGCGGGCAATTGGGGAGCGGGGTCGTCGGTGGTGCACATGACCTCGACACGCATGCGCTCCAGCACGGCCTGGGGTCTCATTTCAGGTCGCGCCAGAGCCTCTTCCGTCCGACGCCAGATCGAATCCGCCGTCTCTGCGGATATGATCTCGTCGATGCCGAAATGCCGTCGCAGGTCGAGGTGGATCCATTCGTAGGAGGGGTTCCCCACGAAGTCGGGAAAGACCGTCGCGAGCTGCTGCCACTTCTCACGGTTCGATGCGGTGCCGGTGATCCGATCCTCGGAAACACCACGACGGCGCATGAGCTCCCAGACGTAGTGGTCCGTCGCACCCTCAACTTGCCACAGGTCGGTCCAGTTCTCGTTTTTGACGATCTCGTCGGCGTCGGCATGGTTGTGAAGGTCGACGATCGGCAGATCGCGAACGAGGGGAAAGAGTTCGCGTGCCGCAGGGCTCGTCAGGAGATAGTTCTCATCCAGAAAACCCATGGTTGCCTCCCTATCGTTTCGGCGAATACTCGAGAATACGCGATGCGCAGAGAAATTAAACAGGAAAGGCACCGGGACCGCAAATCGTTCGGCGGCTCACGATGATGGGTATAGCGTCGCGCTCCTCGCGTCGTTGCGGTGAACGCTCCGTGGCCGTTCTGCTCGGACTCACCAGGACGGCAGGAGTCAACCGAGGGGAAGCCGCATCTGACCGTTTCGTCGAAAAGCTGCGCAGGACAGTTCCGGAAGGGATGACCGGAAGCCCAGCTTCTCACTGCTCTTCGTGAACAACTGCTCGATCTGACGCGCATAGATTCCCTCCCCGCTCATCCGATGGTGGAATCGAGAGTCGCTGAGCTTCCCGGAACGCACCTCGCGGATCCGGCGGAGTACTCGTTCGGCCCGCAGCGGAAAGCACCGTCGAAGCCATTCCTCGAAGAGATCCTTCACGCCGTGAGGCAGACGCAGGAGCTGGTACCGGCAGCACCAGGCTCCGTGGTCTCGTGCCGCCGTCAGGATCCGCGGGATTTCATGTTCGGTGAGGCCCGGAATGACGGGTGCCACCAGGACAGCGACCGGGATCCCGTTCCGGGCCAATTGTTCGACGGCATTCAGCCGTCGTTCAGGAATCGAGGTGCGAGGTTCCATGACGCGCTGCAGATTGACATCGAGCGTCGTAACGGAGATCGAAACATGGGCGGCGTCCATTCGTGAGAGTTCCTTGAGAAGATCGATGTCACGGGTGACGAGGTGATTCTTGGTCACGACGGCGACAGGATTGCGCACCTCAGCGAGGACTTCGAGGCAGCGCCTCGTCAGGCGGAGCTTCCGCTCGACGGGCTGGTAGGGGTCGGTGACACCGGCCATGGCGACGACCCGCGGTCGCCATCGTAAGGATAGAAGTTCCTGGCGCAGCAGACTGGGGGCCGAAGACTTCACCAGGATGCGGGACTCGAAGTCCAACCCGGCAGAGAAGCCGAGGTACTCGTGGGTCGGACGTGCATAGCAGTAGATGCAGCCGTGCTCACAGCCTCGATAGGGGTTGACGCTCCAGTCGAAGCCGATGTCGGGGCTCTTGTTCGAAGTGAGAATGGATGTGGTCCGATCGATGAGGAATTCGGTCGACGGCGCCGGTTCCTCACCTCTTTCCCAGGTGAGGTGAAGGCGCTCGAATCGACTGCCGGGGTTCTGGGAAGTTCCACGTCTCGGCATGTCCGTGTTCACCTTTTCTTCACCATTCTAACATACCTGGTCGACGCTGCCCACAGAGGACTCGGGTTTCTTGGGAAACGGGCGTAAAATAGAAGAACGGCCGATCGCATCGGCTGCTCGAGAGGTCGACTTGGTTTCATTCGGATTCTTGAAGGACAAGCCACAGCCGGTTCGCCGCCCCGCAGTGGCGGGCCTCTTCTATCCCGGCGACGTCCAGGAACTGACACTGACGGTCGACGAACTGCTCTCGAAGGCCGCGCCCCGCCGGATCGATGGCCGTGTCCTTGCGATGATATCGCCGCACGCGGGCTATCCCTACTCCGGCCATGTGGCGGCCCAAGGATACGCCACGCTGCGTCAGCAGCAGCCGCAACGGATCGTTCTGATCGCACCTTCCCATGTGGAAGCTTTTTCGGGGGCCGCCGTGTTCGGCGGGCGTGCCTATGCCACCCCGTTGGGTGAAGTGGTGGTTGACCGGCCGTTCTGCGAGCGATTGGTTCAGGCGGGCGGGGCCCGGTTCTCCGACTCAGGTCACGGGTGGACCGTGCCGGGGCGGGGAGAGCACGCCTTGGAAGTGCAATTGCCGTTTCTGCAGCGGGTGCTCGACTCCATGGAGATCGTCCCCATCGTCCTCGGAGACAAGAATATGACGACTTGTCGTCGCCTGGGTTCCACCCTTGCGGATCTGATGGACCCGGATACGGTCGTGGTGGCGAGCTCCGATCTCTCGCACTACCATTCTTATGAAGCGGCACAGGTCCTGGATCGAAGAGTCTCCGAGTTCTTGCTTTCCTGGGATTATTTCAGTCTCTACAGCAGTCTCGAGGCGGGCGAGTGCGAGGCCTGCGGCAGCGGGCCGATCATAGCCACGATGATCGCCGCCCAGCAGTCCGGCGGAGATTCGGTGACTCTCCTGCACGCAGCCAATTCCGGTGACGTGCCTCCGTTTCGGCGCGAGGAGGTGGTCGGGTACCTCTCGGCGGTTCTGACGCGGGGCGGACAGGAGACCGGTCCGCCGGCGGCGACGCGGCTCTCGGACGAAGAAGGGAAAAGACTCCTGGAGATTGCGCAGGAGTCCGTACGGCGGGCCGTCACGGGTGAAGATCCGATGGACACGTCGGGTGAAGCCCCGTCGCTGCGGGTGCCCAGAGCCTCATTCGTAACGCTTCGGCGGGAAGGCCGTCTGCGCGGATGTATTGGAAGTGTTGTGGCTCGAGAGCCTCTGGCGACCTCCGTGGCGACCGCTGCCGCGGCGGCAGCTTTGCGCGATCCGCGTTTTGCACCGGTCTCGGTCGGCGAACTTGCAGGCATCGATTGTCACGTCTCCGTACTGACGCCGTTTCGGCTTTTGCGGGACCCTTCGAAGGTCGAGGTGGGACACCACGGGCTGCTCGTCGAACTCAACGCTCGGCGCGGGCTTCTGCTCCCGCAGGTCGCCGCCGAGCAGGGTTGGAATGCGGAAACCTTTCTGGAGCAGACCTGTCTCAAAGCTGGACTCGAGCCCACCGCCTGGCAGGACCCCAGAGCGGCGGTCTATGCCTTCACTGCTCAGCTGATCGGGGAGTAGCCGCCACGGCGTTCCCCTCGTGGTTGACGTTGTGTCCGTCGTGGTTCACTTCCGGCGTCGAGCCGTGGTGGTGAGCCCCCGGGGGAACGATCAGGAGATACTCACCACCAAGGCACGATGACGTTGACGTTGTGTCCGTCGTGGTTCACTTCCGGCGTCGAGCCGTCGTGGTGAGCTCCCTACTGCGGGGGAGCCGCGACCTTCGCCGGCGCAGCGCCATCCAACTCCACGAGCACGACCCAGTCGTGTTTGGAGTTGTCGGGTGGCTGTCCCAAAGCCTCGAATCCCTGGCCCTTGGCTGTGGTTCGTGAGCCAGGCTGAAGATCTCCCCCATGCAGCGGGTCAAACCATCGGATCCGGTACGTCGCTTTGGGAAGCCACAGGCGTGTAGATTCCCCAGCCGGCAGATACACCGCGTAGATCTTCCCAAGCTCGGCAAAACAGTATCCGTCTCCACCTCGAATCAACTCGTCGGCCGACTTCATTTGCACGAACGGCAGATGGTCCTGAAAGAAGCGAACGGCGATTCGGGTCTGTGTCCACATGTTCTGCCGGCTACGGAAGTCCTCGAGGTCGAGGTCATTGTTCGGATATTTGTATCCAAAGTACCATTCGCATCCGGCGCCACCCGCCATCAGGTTTCCCCACAGGGCAAAGCGACGAACCTGGTTGTGTTGCGGATCGTCGGCGTCAGGCAAGACGCCGGTGTCGGCTGGTCCGATTTCGTCCAGGCAAACGAACCACGGACGACCTGAAGCCTCCGAGCGGAGGACCCACTGGAGTGTCTCAGCGTGCGTTTGACGCATGTCCGCGATCTGGAGCGACGGGCCCTCGAATGACTTGAAGCCGAGAAGGGGCTCGTAGATGCGCTCGTAGTCACCGGGAAGGGTGTGCACGACGATCGGATTGTCGCAGGGATCGAGGAGGCGAATATAGGCGGCGAATTGTTTTCTCTGAAGGGTCGTGTTCCCTCGCGTCTGAGGAGCATCCGCATCCCAGCCGTCGTTGTTCCAGCCGTTTTCTTCGCCGAGATTCCAGACGACGCCCGCGTGGTGCGCGAACCGTGCGATCAATTCTCGATAGTAGAGCTTTCGGGAGTCGGCGAAATCGCCGCCCTCCTCGCTCTCGAAAAGGCTCTCATTCTCGGTCTCGGTGAGCACGACATGGAGCGCGATTCCCAATCGATCCATATGGTCGAAGACCCGATCCCACTGATCCAGTTTCGAGCAGTCGAATCGGTACCGGTCGGTTCGGGTGCGGTAGGGCCAAACATCGTCCCCATCCCCGTCGATGTTCATAGTCAGGAAGTAGACACTGTTGACCCCCTGCTCCGACAGGTAGTTGAGAGCTCCGATGATGCCCTTGCCCAAGCCGTTTTTCCAGGTCGGATCCCCTGGCTTCCAGTCCGCGATATGAGGGCCATAATGGTGAAGCGGGACTCGGGCCGCCTCCCCCTCGCGTGGCCGACTCTCCGTGGGAAGGTTGGGTCGGCTCGAATCGAATTCGTCGTAAGCCAGGAAATTCTCGGGACTGTCGGTCCCCGCTTTCAGATAGTAGCGGTGGTTCCCACTGTATTGAAGATAGTGGTGTCCGTTGTAGCGCAGCCGGCCTGGTGCCAATGGGTCCGATTGGCTGTCGGAAGGATCGACGACGATGATGTCTCCTTCGAGGCCATCGCCGGGTGCGGAAACTCCCTTCTGATCCGGGTTCAGCGCGATGCGCGGGCCGGAGAGCAGAGAAACCCGGTAATGCCAGACGCCGGATTCGTCCGGAGTCCAGACGACTCTCCAGCGATTTCCCGACTCCGCACCTGATTCGGCAGCGCTGCCGTCGGCCGCGAAGAATCCCGGGACCTTGAACTGACGTCCGGATTCGCTTGCGAACGAGACCGTCATTCGGTAGTCCAGGAATGGGTTGGGCTCGCTGGTCTCCGATGCCTGAGGACCCGTAACCGTCAAAAAGAGAGGATGCCAGACGAGCAGGTCACCGGAGACCTGCACGCCTGGAGGAATAGCACAGGAGAGGAGGAACAAGACCAGAACAGCGACCATGCAGGTTTTCCGCATGGAGGCTGATTATTGCAGACCGGTCGAGTCGACGCTACCGGCTACCGGGCTTGCTCGAGGTTCCGGTTGGGCCGTAGATAGGTCAAACGAATGAGACTCAGGATCGTCGCCTTCTTCTGCTTCCGGTCCAAGTGCTTGAGGCTTTTGACCCACGCGCGGAGTCGTTCCGGATTGATCTCGAGGACCTCGCAGACCCACTCAAAACTTCCCGTGTGCCTCTCGTCCGAATCGAACCAGGCTTGAGCGTCGTCCTGCCAGGTCTGCCAGTCCTTATCCAGCTTCTGTTGAGGACTGATCAGATCCCGGATGGCCTGAGTCATAATACCCATGGCGAGATTGACCAGGGGTCGCTCCGGTCTCCGGTATTGAGGGTGCAGGCCCTCAGATGTCAGTATTGCTGGTTTGGCCGCCATTCTCGATGCTCCTTGGGGTTTTTCCCCATCCCGCGCGAGGTTTTCATCTGAATACTATACTCAGCGCTTACTCTAATTCAAAAGCTTCATGTACATAGGATGGACAAAATCATGACATTGTTGCAAAGACATCGAATTCTTCCTATTCGACGATGCTGAAGGTCAAAATGTTCCGGGCGGGATGCACCTGATCGACGCGAAGCCGGAGTTGGCGCCCAGGCTGAAGTTCTCCGGCAAAGTGAACCAGTCCACGGATCTGATACTCCGTGGTCTCGACGAGATAACCTCGCCCCAGCTCCCTCACGACCACGCCCTCGAAGACCCTGTCGCGGCAGTTCTCGGATAGGAACGACAGGACGAAGAACCGGTTTGCGTTCCGCTCGGCTGCTCGGATATCGGCGTCCATGCTCTGAATGAGTTCCAGGGCCTCCGCCAGCTCCTCCGTCGTATAGGGAAGCGAGCTCCCCTCGACGGAGGCAATGAGTTGACGCTGCAGCACCATGTCGCAGTAGCGGCGGATCGGCGAGGTCAGCTGGGTGTAGACCTCGAGACCCAGCCCCGCATGGGGGGCCGGTTCGACGGAGAGCCGGCTTCGCTCCAGCTGCATGAAGATCTGGTTGAAGCGCACCGGATCGTAGGTTTCCGGCACCTCCAGCGGTTCCACCGGCGCCGGCTGGCTTCGATAGATGAGGGGAATTCCCCGTTCGACGGAGAATTGTGCGGCCAGATGATTCAAAAGGATCATGAGTTCGCTGACGAGCCGCCGGCTCGGAGATGCCGTGTCGATCACCTTCAGTGTGATCACGTCCTTGCGAGCCACGACCTTGAGCTCCGGCTTGTTGAACACGAGCGCGCCGTGCGAAGCACGATCCTCCGCCAGGCTGCGGCTGAGCGAATGAACGGGAGCCAGCAGATGGGTGAGAATCTCATCTCCATTGGACTGCAGGAAACGGTCCGCATCGTCATAAGTCAGGTGGCGGTCTACGGTGATTTCCGTCCTCTCGAACGACCACTCGACGAGACGGTGCTGGAGGTCGAAGCGGGCGCGCAGCGTCAGGGCAGGCCGCAAGACTCCTTCCCTCAGGCTACCCAGATCACATGAAAGGGGCTCCGGCAGCATGCGGACTGTCGTTTGCGGCAGGTAGACCGAGGAAATACGGCGCTGGGCCTCGTGGTCAAGCGGGTCCGCCTTTTCAACGAAGTGAGAAACGTCGGAGATATGGATAAAGACGGTCACCCCGTCGGCGTCCGGGGCAATGCTGAAAGCATCATCGATCTCGCGGGTCTCCTCATCATCGATGGCAAGGGTGTAGAGATCTGCCCGGCGGACCCGGTTGGAGGATCCGGTGTAGGGATTCAGGTTGGCAGCGAAGTCGAGAGCCTCGCGGCTGAAGCGTGGATCGATACCGGCGGCCACCAGCAGCGGATCGGCCGAGGCAGGCAACCTGCCGAGCGTTGCCAGGATGTCGTAGGCCGCCATGCGGGGTGTCAGATCCGGGTCGAGGTCCTGCAGCCAGACGGCGACTTCCTCGTCCCGCTGACGTTGAACGAGGAAGTCCTCGAGGCGCCTGGAAGTCAGTTCGCGCTCGCTGTCGGAGAGACTCGAAGAAGCCTGCTCGCCGGCCAGCACTTCCGCGAGCCATGACCGGGTTCGGTTGCGCAGCGCTTCCTTTTCTTCATGGCGCCGGGCGGCCGTCAGCTGAGCGGACACCTGCTCAGTGGGGCGCGGAGAGATGTGGGGGCCTCTCACTCTGAAATGGACCGGGTCCTGGAGAACGGCGCGCAGTGCCGCCGACAGATTGCAGCACTGGGAGGAGCCGAAATAGATCTCGGCGAGTTCTTCCGGCTGAAATTCCCGCTGCTGCTCGTGAATCGATTCCCAGAGCAGCTCGGTGTCGAAGTCGGCGAGGATCCGGTCGATTCGCTCCTGGATGGCTCCGACGATCTCGCTGATGGCTTCCTCGCCCACCTCCTCGTGACGCACCAGCACGTTGCGCTCGGGGACGCTGTGGCGTCGCCCGTTCTGGTCGGTAACCTCGAGTTTCCCCTTGTTGTCTCCGGTGACGACGCCGATTTTGAGGGAGCCGCCGGACAGAAACTCGACTGGTGTACCAAGGGACTCCGCCATGAAGTGGTCATTCTATGATCGTCCCGGGACTCAACACAACGTCGTGCCCTTCGTGTCGTGGTGAATGCTCCCTGAGCGTCCAGCCGAGGACTGACCACCACGGCACGACGCCGGAAACGAACCACGACGGACACGACGGGGTGCTCGTGGTGTCGTCGTGGACAACGCCACGACGGGGTGCTCGTGGTGTCGTCGTGGTGAATGCTCCCTGAGCGTCCAGCCGAGGGCTCACCACCACGGCACGACGCCGGAAGCCAACCACAACGCCACGACAGAACACGACGTCGTGGCGTTGTGGTGAACCATTTCGCAGATTCACGAGGCATCGACGTTATAGATAAGTATGAAATACGAACCGATCGATCCGGAGACGGAGAGAATCGCAACGCAAGTCCTGGATGCTGCTTTTGATGTCCATCGCGAACTCGGCCCGGGTCTTCTGGAAGAGACCTATGAAGACTGCTTCGCGTATGAACTTACCGACCGCGGGATCCGCTACGAGCGGCAGCGTTTCCTGCCGGTCAAGTACAAGGAGGCCAAGGTTGACACGCGGCTCCGTTTTGACCTCCTCATCGAAAATTGCATCGTGGTGGAGATCAAGGCGGTCGAAAAGGTCCACCCCGTCCACGAAGCGCAGCTGATGACCTACATGAAGCTCTCAAGCTGCCGCTTGGGTTTCCTGCTCAACTTCAATGTCGTGTTGCTCAAAGACGGGATCTCCCGAAGGATCATTTAACCCTTCGAGCTGAATCGCGGCCGTCGAAGGCCCAGTGCTCGACGTCGCTGAAATCCCGCGCATAATGGAACGCTAGATTCTCCTTGAGATAGTCAGGCAGTTCCTCGACATCCTTGCGGTTGCCCGACGGAAGAATCAGCGTCGTGAGACCGGCACGGCGAGCCGCGATGACTTTCTCCTTGACACCTCCGATGGGCAGAACCCTTCCTGTCAGCGTCAACTCGCCGGTCATGCCGAGATCCTTCTTCACCGCCCGTTCCGTTACCAGCGAAACCAGTGCCGTGGCCATCGTGATTCCGGCCGATGGGCCGTCTTTCGGCGTGGCCCCGGCAGGCACGTGGAGATGGATGAAATGCTCATCGAAGAAATCGGATTTTACCCCATAGTCCGGCAGGTGAGCCATGATGTAGGAATAGGCGATCTCGGAGCTCTCGATCATGACATTCCCGAGCTGGCCGGTTTGCTTGAATCCTTTGCGCTTGCTGGAGATCGAGGTCGCCTCAATCTGCAGCGTGGCTCCCCCGAGACTGGTCCAGGCCAGCCCGGTGACCACCCCGGGTCGTGCTTCGAGCAGCTCCTCATCGGTAAAGATCGGTTTTCCCAGAAAGCGATCGAGGTCCTGTTTGCCGACGGTCACGGTCGTCTGCTCGCCTTCGGCGATCTCCAACGCGGCTTTGCGCATCACCTTGCGGATCATCTTCTCGAGTCCCCGCACGCCTGCTTCGCGGGCCCAGCCTTCAATCATGGCCGTCAAAGCCGGCTTTCGAATGACCACCTGCTTGGCTCCCAGCCCGTGGTAGGCGAGGGCCTTCGGGATCAGAAAGCGGCGGGCGATTTCGATCTTCTCTTCGCGAATGTAGCCGGACAAGCGGATCACTTCCATCCGGTCGAGCAGGGGAGCGGGAATCGTATCCAGCTGGTTCGCAGTCGTCACGAAGAGGACGTTGGACAAGTCGAACGGGACATCGAGATAGTGATCCCGAAACGACGTATTCTGTTCCGGATCGAGGACCTCCAGCAGCGCCGAGGCGGGGTCGCCACGAAAGGATGCTCCGATCTTGTCGATCTCGTCCAGCATGATGACCGGATTCGACGTGCCGGCGGTCTTCATGGCCTGGATGAACTTGCCCGGCATGGCGCCGATGTAAGTGCGGCGATGTCCCTTGATTTCCGCTTCGTCCCTCATTCCTCCCAGCGAGAAGCGATAGAACTTCCGGCCCAGAGCGGTCGCTATGCTCTTGCCCACCGAGGTCTTGCCGACCCCCGGAGGTCCGACCAGACAGAGAATCGAGCCGGCGATATCTCCCTTCATCTTCCCGACGGCGATGAATTCCAGAATGCGCTCTTTGACGTCCTCCAGCCCGTAGTGATCGTGATCGAGCACCTTGCGGGCTCGCTTCAACCCGTAACGATCCCGGCTGTACCTCCCCCATGGCAGGATGGTGAGCCAGTCGAGATAGGTCCGGCTGACCGTATACTCCGGCGAACTGGCATCGAGAATCTTCAGTTTCTCCAGTTCTTCTTCAACCGCCTGCTTGGCCTCTCCGGTGAGCGTCAACTGCTCGATCCGCTCCTGGAACTTCTCGATCTCCGTGGTCTTTCCGTCTTTCTCGAGACCCAGTTCCTGCTTGATGGCTCGAAGTTGCTCTTTGAGGAAGAACTCCCGCTGCTGCTTGGACATCTTCTCCTCGATCTGCCGCGTGATCTTCTGCTGGATCTTCGACAGTTCGACTTCCTTGCGCAGCAGCAGGAGAGTCTTGTCGATACGGCGGCGGACGTCGAATTCCGCCAGAATCTCCTGCAGCTCTTCTCCGTCCGCCGAGGTCAGGTTGGCGGCGAAATCGGCCAACTGCCCCGGGTCGTCGAGTGAGGAGCGGCTGAGAAACATTCGAATGGCTTCGGATTGGAGCGGACTGAGCTGCATCAGGTCTTTCAAAGCGGAGATAATCGCCATCGCATAAGCTTTCAACTCCGGATTCAAGGAAAGCTCCGTGGCGTGGTGATAGTCGACCCTTGCCAGAACCCGATCCTCAACCTTCCGAACCTCGAGGATCCGAAAACGTTCGAGGGCACCGATCAAGACCGTTAGAGTCCCGTCCTCCTGTCGGACGGCCTTCAGGATTTTGGCGGCGACACCCACTTTGTGGAGGTTCTCCGGCGAGTCAGGTTCGTCCAGATTCTTGACGAGCACGAGTCCGAGGGTTCGGTGTGCTGTCTCGATCGTCCACTCGACGGTGCTGACATGGTCCTCCAGGATCTGAACGGGCATAGTGATCCCGGGGAAGAACGGCCGCGGCCTGACCGGGAGCACGCCAATCGTCTCCGGCATGACCTCTCCTGCCAGGACCAGCCCCTGACGGTCCGAGCTTTCGGAGGGGGAAGTCTCAGCAGGCTCGGGCTCGATCGTAGTTGTTGTCGCCGTCTGTTCATTCGGTTCGTTGTTCTTCATATCGTCCAATCGGCCTTCTTGGTTCATTCGTCGGGTCCCGGCGCTTCGACTCCGTCCGTCCGGCGCCGGTTCCGCGCGACTGGTCTGTCTTCATTGACGTTTCATAGCTACTCTATCCCATAAGATCGAAAGCCTTCAGCGTCAACTGCATGGCGCGTTTTCCGGCACTCTGCGGACAACAGGGTATGTCCCCTATATAATGACTCCGGCCGGTATGCGGTTGCCCCGGTCAGGTCTGAGACACGCCAGCCGGGCAACCTGGTCGCCTCTCTTATGACTTCAGATCCGAACCTGCGGGGGGAACTATGGACAGTTACGATGTCGTGCTGGTACCGGGCGATGGAATTGGACCGGAAATCACACATGCCGTACAAAGAGTCTTCGAGGCTGTGGGCGCTCCCGTACGCTGGATCGAGCACCACGCAGGCTTGGCCGCTTTGGCCGAAGGTGAAGCCGTGTTGCCGGAGACGACCCTCGAAGCGATTCGCCAACACCGAGTGGCCCTCAAGGGACCCTGCACGACACCGGTCGGAAAGGGCTTCAACTCGGTCAACGTTCAGCTGCGCAAGAAGCTGGACCTCTATGCGGCGGTTCGCCCGGTGCGCAGCCTTCCCGGGATCGAGACCCGCTTCACCGATCTCGACCTGATCATCATTCGGGAGAACACCGAAGGTCTGTACAGCGGTGTGGAGAATGAAGTCACCCCCGGTGTGGTCATGAGCATGAAGGTGGCGACCGAGCACGCCTGTCGACGCATCTCCCATTGGGCGTTTCGATACGCCACTCAGCGCCGCCGCCGCCGCATCAGCGTATTCCACAAGGCCAATATCATGAAGATGACCGACGGGTTGTTCATCCGCTGTGCACAGGAGGTACATCGAGTCGACTATCCGAACATCGAATACGAGGAGGTCATCATCGATGCCGGCGCCATGAAGCTCGTGCAGAATCCGGCGCAGTTCGACATTCTCCTCCTGGAGAACCTATACGGCGACGTAGTGAGCGACCTGTGTGCGGGGCTCGTCGGGGGTCTGGGCGTCGTTCCCGGAGCGAACATTGGAGATCGAGAGGCCGTCTTCGAAGCCGTCCACGGCTCGGCTCCGGACATCGCGGGCAAGGGAATCGCCAATCCTCTGGCCCTCCTGATGTCCGCCGTGATGATGCTCAACCACCTCTCGGATCGAGAAGAGGACCTGGAACTCCGAAAGCTGGGCGAAGGCATCAAGTCGGCCTACAACCAGGCACTGGCCGACGGCCAGAAGACCCGAGACCTGGGTGGCGAGTTGGGTACCGAAGGGTTCGCCGACGCAGTCATCGACCGCCTCCCTCCGGCGTGAGCCAGCCAATCCCGCCGATCCCGCGAACCAAACCTGAGTTTCCCATTCGCGAGATTCGAAAGATTGGCTGGCAAGAACCAGGCAGTCTGGCCAGCGAATCCCGCCGATCCCGCGAACTAAACCTGAGTTTCCCATTCACGAGATTCGAAGGATTGGCTGGCAAGAACCAGGCAGTCTGGCCAGCGAATCCCGCCGATCCCGCGAATCAAACCTTAGTTTCCCATTCGCGAGATTCGAAGGATTGGCTGGCAAGAACCAGGCAGTCTGGCCAGCGAATCCCGCTCATCCCGCGAATCAAACCTGAGTTTCCCATTCGCTGGATTCGAAAGATTCGCTGGCGAACACTGGCCATCCCACGGGATTCGCTATTCGAAGACCTCCCCGATCTTCATGATCTGGACATCCCCGGCCTTGACCGGCAGGGGGAAGGCCTGGATGATCTTGTCTTCATCGAGGATGGATGCCGGCTTCTGAGTCGGATAGCTGATCGGCGTATCTTCGCCGCTGACCAGCTTCTTCTTCAGGCTCTGGGCGTCCTGGGTGATGAAGACCAGCCACATGTCGGAGTACTCGAGGTACTTGCTGATCGCTTTGTTCACATCCTCGAGAGTCGTGGCCTGGAGTTCCGGTCGAATCTTCGCCAGATACCCAGGGTCGCCGATTCCGTAGAAGTCGTCGTCGATTCGATAGCCGAGGCGGCGGCTCAGGGTAGAGCCGTAGTTGACCGTATAGTTCCACAGGAAGTTCTTGGTGACGTTGAAGTCGTTCTCCGTCATGCCGCGATCGACCAGCCTCTTCAGTTCCCGGAGGGCGGCGCGCGTGGCGAACAGAGCCCGGTCGTGCATGTCCCCTTCCTTCTGCATCGAAATCGGCCGAATCCAGATCTGGAAGATTTGCTGGCGGCGACTGACGTTGGTGGGCGGCATGCTGCGCCGGTGGCCCATCGGAAAGGCCTCGATGTAGGAGTAGTCGCCGTAGTTCATGCCGCGGGTTTCCCGGATCACCTGGTAGAGGTGACTCGACGAGTTCCGATGCTCTCCCAGCCATGAATTGGCCAGCATGAGCGGATAGAAGTCCTCGTCGGAGCGCAGTACGGAAATCGGAAAGCCGAAGCTGATGGCCGTAGCCTTCGTGTTCTTCTCCACGATCAAGACGTGCAGTCCGCGTATCTTTTGCGGCTCCGGCTTCGCCGGCGTCTTCAGAGCCGACTCGGGAAGGGAAGCGAAGTCCTGATCGACGCGGGCGGGAAAGTCAGCCGGATAACCCCCGCCAATACCGAGGACGATGCGGTTGGAGGCGTAGTGCTTCTTGTAGAAGTCCTTGACGTCGTCCAGCGTGATGTTCTCGACCGAGTGGACGTAACCCTCCTCGGGATGGGCGTAGGGAGTGCCCTGGAAGATCTTCCAGGAGAGGAGTTCCTTGCCGAGTTCCTCATCGCTCGAGAACCGGCGCGTCCTCCGGACAAAGTTCAACCGCTCCGATTTGACCCGGTTGAAGTCGGCTTCCCGGAATCCGGGGGTGAGCAGGGCATTGCGAAGGAGTGCGTAGAAGGCTTCCAGATTGTCTTTGTGAACATCGCCTGAGAAGACGGTCATCTCCTTGTCGACGGAGGCGCCGTAGCTCGCGGCCAAAGGATAAAGCTTGGCCAGGATCTGCTCGTAGGAGTCCTGGGTCGTTCCGCTCTCGGCCAGCAGTTGTGCGGTCAGGGAGGCCAGGCCTTCCTTGCCCGCGGGATCGTCCTGCGAGCCGGCCCGGATCCAGATCTTGAAAGCGATGAAGGGGGATCCCGTTTCGGGGAGGGTGATCGTCCGGACGGTTCCCGCCAGGGCGATCCCCGGAACGCAGCAAAGGAGAGTCAACAGTACGGTTAGAGTCGCTTTCATCACCGGCCCTCCTGTTTCGACGTGAGGATGACGATGGTTCTGTGGTTGGGGACGAGGTACCGGTCGGCAGCCGCCTTGACGTCCTGCGGCGTCACCGACTCCAGGGTAGCGTAGTAGTCGTTGACCGCTTCGATGCCTCCCGTGGGAACCACGATGCCGACGAGCGAGAAGGCGATACCCTGCGCTGTCTCCAGGTTCATTAGGAATCCGTAGCGGAGTGCCTTCTTCGTATCTTCCAGCTTCTGCTCGTCACAGAGTTGCTCGCGGTACAGCGCGGCGGTCTTCTCGACTTCGTCCTGGACGTACTGAAGATCTTTCGGATTGGGCACCATCGAGGTCACCGCCAGGAGACCGGGATCGCGCTGCAGGTCGAAGTCGGCCGACATGTTCTGCACCTTTTGTTCGTTGAGGACGAGCTTGCGGTAGATCGCGGAGTTCTCCCCGAAGGCGAGCTCTCCCAGCAGCTGGGAGGCCACGGCCTCGCGGTCGGTCGCGCTCCAGGCCGGGCCCTTGTAGTTGATCGAGAGCATGGGCAGGCTGCTGCCGGGAAACTCGACCGAGGCCTCGCGCGGGGCGGTCTGCTCGGGTTCCGGCTGGATCGTGGGGGCCACATACCCGGGTTTCCAGGATGCATAGTATTTGCGGACGAGCTGCTCGGCCCGATTCTCATCGAAATCGCCGACCAACAGGAGTACGCAGTTCTCCGGCCGGTAGTAGTGCTGGAAGAATTTCCGGCTGTATTCATAGCCTTCCGGCATGGCTCGGACGTCGGCTTCCAAGCCGATCGTCAGGTGCTTGTAAGTATGCCGATCGAAGGCCGTGTCGTGGACCTTCTCCTCGAGGTAGAGGTAGGGATTGGCGCGTCCCTGATTGAACTCGCCGAGAATGGCTCCGGCCTCAATGCGGAAATCGGGTTCCGAGTAATCGAGGTTCATGAATCGGTCCGACTCGATGTCCATCAGCTTCTCGAGGGAATCGGAGGACGCGACGCTGTAGAAGACCGTCATGTCATTGCTGGTGAAGGCGTTGTTGTCGGCGCCGATGCTGGTGAGCACGGTGTCGTAGTGGGGATACTTCTTCGTGCCGCGGAACATCATGTGTTCGAAGAAATGGGCGTAGCCGGTCCGGCCGGGCTCCCACTCCTCCCGGCTTCCGGTTCTCACGACCGTGACATAGGCGATCTGTCCGGGTGCGCCTGCATGGATGAGGTAGGCCTTGAATCCGTTGTCGAGCTCGAGCTTGTGATACGGATAGGGGAAGATATCCGTGGCCTGCGCGGGGACAGCGAGGAACGCCGCCGCGACCAGGACTCCAAGAATGGGTTTCATACTGAGTCTTCCTCCAGACTGGGAAATCGGTTCACTTGACTATCAACGCCTCCAACCGCAATATTCTCTCGCACGGCAGGCTTCAGTGCCAGAGCGGCCGGGAGTCCACCAGAGAACCCTTGGTGCACTTGATGTCTTGGCGGTTCTCGACGGCTTCCGTGTGCGGACAAAGTCCCAGCGATCGGGTTTTGAACCAGGGTGCAGGGGAACGTCGGCATGCATGAAAGGCTATGCCCATTACCATGCGGCTGAAGAAGCAGAGCGAACCACGGTGGAGGATGACCTACGCTTCCCTGGAAGAAGCGTTGAAACGGTATCGCGTGGGAAATCTGTCGCTTTACGACCTGACTTTCCGGTCGCCGGTGATGGTGGTCTTCCTGCGCCACGGCGGGTGCACGTTCTGCCGGGAGGCTCTGGGTGATCTGGCGTCGGTCCGGGAGCGGATCGCGGGCACCGGAACCGAACTCGTGGTTGTTCAGATGGGTAGCGCCCGTCAGGGCGAGGAGCTGGCCCGTCGTTTCGGCCTCCGGGACACCCAGGTCATCAGCGATCCCTCCCGGCGGCTCTATAAGGCATTCGCTCTGGGCCGGGGGACGTTTCGACAGATCTTCGGCCTGCGCATCTGGCCTCGCCTGTTCCAGACCGCCCTGATGCGCCGCTACGGTGCCGGCCTGCCCCGAGGCGACATGCGGCAGATGCCTGGTGTCTTTCTTCTGGGAGACGGGCGAATCATCGAGGAATTCCGCCACCAGACGATCGCTGACCGTCCCGATTACGTAGCTCTGGCCTCACTGGCCGGCGGGGACGTCGAGCGCCGCAACGAACCGCTCGAGGATCCAACGATTCGGGAACTCGAGGTTCAAGGTATGACGAAGACTTCCAGCATCGAGCCTCGAACCCGTCGGTGAACGAAAGGTTTCATGCTATAATCCGGCTTCTTCAAATAGGGTCATGCGCGCCCGTAGCTCAGTTGGATAGAGCGCCGGTCTACGAAACCGAAGGTCGCCCGTTCAAGTCGGGCCGGGCGCGCCAGGGTCATGCGCGCCCGTAGCTCAGTTGGATAGAGCGCCGGTCTACGAAACCGAAGGTCGCCCGTTCAAGTCGGGCCGGGCGCGCCATTCTTTTCAACGACTTACCGCCCGCGTAGAAACGGTGGGTCAACCCACCTTTCCTGTTTGTGTCCTGCGGGGCCATCACGCGGCCCCCTCTTTCTGTTCTTCCTGCTTCAGTTTGGCACCTTCGATCAGCCGTAGACCCCGCTGAACGGCCATCCTCTGCGAGTGAAACGCGTAGAAACGCTCCGTCGTCGACAGCCGCGAATGCCCGAGCAAGGTCTGAATCGTGTGCTTCTCGAGACCCGGAGTGTTCGACAGGCGAATGGCAAAGGCCGTCCGCATGTCCTTGACGCGGAGCCAGGGATGGCCGGCGGCCTTGCGCGCCGCCTCCCAGGGCTTGCGGCAGTCGAACCAGCGATCGAGCGTCTTCGGATTGTAGAACACGTACTCACCCACTCTCGGCATCCGGCGGATGGCGTCGCTTGCGGGCTGTGTCAGCGCGATGTAGCGAAGCTCTCCGGCTTTGGTCTTCGGCAGCACGACCAGGTGATCCTCGAGGAAGACCTGTTCGTGCTTCAGAGAAAGCGCCTCTTCCCGTCGGCAACCCGTCTCGTAGAGAAAGCGAAACACCGGCTCGCACTCCGGCCGAAGTTGTGCCAACGTCTCCTGGATCGCCGTCTCCAATACTGGTAGATACCGGTCGGCGACCGGGGGCGTGTGCCGCTCATGAAGCTTCTTCAGCCGCGGAATCGGGTGGCGGAAGAGAATCTCCTGATCGATTGCCCAATTCAGCAGGTGCTTCAGGACGGCGAGTTCCTTGTTGATCGTTCCGCTGCTGAGCCCTTTTCGCTTCCTCTTTGAGATGTACACCGTAACATCGAAGGGTGAAAGTTCCTGGGCGGGAATGTGTCCGAGCTGATCGGTGAGCAGTTTGAGTCGGCTCCACTTGGTTTTCGGGTGTCGATTCTCAACCAGAACGTACTGCTCGTAGTACACGTCCGCCAGTTCCTTCAACGACGTCGTGGGAACCTCGGATTTGTCCAGCTCGGCCAGAGCTTGCTTCACCCGGCCTTCCAGCCTGGCGATTTTCAGCTTCAATTCGGCCGACTGAGCCAGTTCCTCGGTCGGATAACGGCGTCTCCATCTTCGATTTCGGTCCCGACGATTTCCGGGCAAATAGATACTGACCTCCCAAGACCCGTTGGGGAGTTGCTTAAGGCCCA
>JARRKC010000056.1:0-21071 GCA_037388505.1 Acidobacteriota bacterium
CAGCCTGTCCCTTTCGGTGGTTGGTTGGTCACGACAGTCTATGCCTTTTCCTGACCGATCTGTGGCCGAAGGAGTGGAGGAGCTCTCTTGCTCGGTGAGCGCCCGTCAGTGGAAGGTTCCTCCGACCGCAGCGTCAGGTTAATCGAACCAGTTGGCTAAAACGACTACCGTTCGCTCGCTGGCCGACCGATTTGGCTGGCCTCGGGCACCTCATGCAGATTTCCCGTCTCAACATCGAAGACCAGGCCGTAGACCGCTACCGTCGGAGACACGAGCGGATGCTTGCGGATCCTCCGGACATCGACGATTAGGCTTTTCGCCGGGTCCGAAATAGTCATCCAATGGATGAAATGACCCTCGATCGAGCCTGTCCCTTCCTCTGCTCCGATGGAGTCTGTCCCTTCTTCTGAATTCCGCCAACCCTGCGGGGTCAGCTTTGCTGTCTCGAGGGATGATTCCAGGAGTTCGGCCATGACCTCGTTGGTGAAGCTCTGCATGCCGCAGCGAGTATGGTGAATGACCAGCCAGATCCGCGTTCCGAGGAGCTTGTGGGAGATGACGAGCGAGCGTATGGCGTCATCGGTGGCACGACCGCCGGCGTTGCGGACAACGTGGGCGTCTCCCTCGGTTAGCCCCGCAAACTTGAAGGGATCCAGCCGGGCATCCATGCAGGTCAGGATAGCCACGCGCTTTCGCGGCCGCGCGGCAAGTTCAGCTTTCGCACCAAAAGCAGCAGCGTAATGGCGATTGGATTTAAGGATTTCATCCAACAGATTGCTCTTCAAAAGACCTCCAGTGACGATTCATCGATGAGACACTCACGCTCTCATTCGCGCGAGAGTCGAAGCCATCCTCCGGACTCCCTCCTCCAGATTCTCCATCGACGCCGCATAGGAGAAGCGCAGATAGCCTTCCCCAAAGCAGCCGAATGCGGTGCCCGACAGCAATGCCAGATCGGCCTTTGTCAGCAAGAGATTCTGGATCTCACGGGCGGGCTTCTCGAAACTCTTGATATTTGGGAAAGCGTAGAAGGCACCCTGGGGAAGACGGCAGGTCACACCGGCAATCTCATTCAGCAACTCGACGACGCGGTCCCGGCGTTGCCGGAATGTCTCCACCATCCGCAGACTGGGTCCCTGGTCCCCCGTGAGCGCCGCAATGCCCGCGATCTGCGTAAAGGCTGCGGTGCACGAATTCGAGTTGATCATCAGCTTGCCGATCTGCTGAGCCAACTCTCGATTCATGACTCCATACCCGAGGCGCCATCCGGTCATGGCGTAGGTTTTGGAGAAACCATCGAGCAGGATGGTCTTTTCTTGCATGCCGGGATAGCGGGTAATGCTCGCGTGCTCCCCCTCGTACAGGATTCGACTGTAGATCTCGTCGGACAGAACCATCAAGTTTCGGTCCACGACCTTACTCGCGATGTTCTCGAGATCTTCTGCGGTGAGAACGGATCCGGTCGGATTGTTCGGGGAGTTGATGATGATGATTCGGGTCCGGTCGGTGATCAGACCGAGGAGCTCTTCGACGTCCAGCCGAAAATCCAGTTCCTCGCGCAAAGGTATGGGAACCGGTCTTGCCCCCACGTAGCGAATCATGGACTCATAGATCGGAAACCCGGGGTTCGGATAGATCACCTCATCGCCGTCACCGGCTAGAGCGAGGAGGCTGAAGAAAATGATCGGCTTCCCACCGGGTGTAACCACAACCTGGTCTGGATCGACCCGGATCCCCCGAGTCTTCGCGACCGCCGTAGCAATGACCTGCCGCAACTCGAGAATGCCCGTCGCCGGTGTGTAGTGATGCGCTCCCGACCGGAGCGCCCCCACTGCGGCTTCAACGATGTATTCGGGTGTCTCGAAATCGGGCTCGCCGATTTCGAGATGGATCACCTCGTGCCCTGCGGCCTCCCGCGCCTTAGCGGCGGCAAGAACCTCGAAGGCGGTTTCGGTCCCCAGACGGGACATACGTTCGGCCAATTGCATGATCTTTGCCTCCTCCTGCATGGCGCCCTCGGGTCTGGATCCACTGCTCAACGAGGGCGGCGAAGACCCATCGGAACCGCTGAGCCCACCCTCACCACTCCAGCTTGAGCAACGACACGCCCTGCCGCGGCAACTTCATCTCAACGACGGCGACCCCGTCGTGAACCTTGATCCACTCGGGTGAGGTCAGCAGATGCAGCTGACCGGCTCGTTCCAGGGCTGCAATCTGCTCAGCAGTGGGATGCTGCGGAGACCCCATCTCCTTCCAGACTCCATAGGAGTTGCTGTGGGTCCGGTCCACGCGGAAATGCTGCAGCAAGGACTCGTCCGCCGGGATTCCCTGGATTTCGACCTCGACGTTTGAAGCGGCGGGAAGTTCATTGGCATCGTGGTAGTTCCAGATCATGACGGCTGCGGATCGCCCCTCTCTGGTGGCCAGAGCGCTGATATCGGGTTTGCCCCTGACGCTGGAGTCGCGCACGGTCAAAGCATCGTAAGCCAGGTCTCCACCCACGCTGACCCGATTCCCGCGCATCATTCCGAACATGCGGAAGATGTTCAATACGGGCTTGTCGACTCCATTCGTCGCGAGATCCCGAAATCCCGCAAACCAGGGCTGGTTCTCGAATTCGAAAGCCCAGGTGACGGCCCCACGCAACCGCACATGGAAGTGGTCGGCGAGCTGAATGGTCCGAGAGATCGCGTCCGCCGTGTAACTGGAGTAGAGCGTCCCGTTGCGGTAGTCGTTTTGAGGATACTCCTGCACCGGGCACGCCGCACACCCTTCCGGATCGGACTCCCCGAGGATTACGGGCAGACCTTTCACGGCATCAAAGGAAACCACGGTCTGAAAACCCAAGGAAATCTGGCGGAGTTGCCGCCCCAGATTCATCGTGACTACGCCGTTTTCGACCCGCGGCGAACCCTTGGCGTGGAAGGCGATGAAGTCGATCGGCGCACCCTTCGTACCGGTCACGGCATTCGTCTCCGCGGTGCAATGATGCAGAAACGCACGCAGGAACTTCACGGAGTTGCCGCCTTCGGTGGGACCGGTCACATGCGGCCCCCCGATCCTGGCGGACGGAAGAGCCCTTTTCACAGCATCGGCGGTGTAATCGTACAGCTTGCAGTACTCGGCGGTCGTTCCCGCCCAGTAGGGAGAATCTGGTTCATTCCACAGCTCCCAGTACCAGGTCGCAACCTCTTCAGCGCCGTAGCGCTCGACTGAGTGACGCACCCACTGATGAACAAGCTCGGCCCATTTCCGATAGTCCTTCGGCGGATAGGACCAACCGGTAAAGATATCGGTGTACGGCTGTCCCGGCTGCCAGTGATGTCGATAGGGCTCCGGCTTGATTGAGAGGGCTTCCGGCATGAATCCGATTTCAACCAGCGGCTTCATTCCGCGCTCGACATAGGTGTCGAAGATCCGATCAACGATTGTCCAGTCATAAACGGGATTTCCATTCTGGTCCTCGGTGTAGACGTTGGTGGAGCCCCACTTGAGGGCGGCCGAGCCGTCGCCGCTCGTCAGCAGGTTGTGGGTTCGAACGTACACTGGCGTATAACTCAGCGCTGCGATCTCTGAGAGGAGCTTCCTCCCGTCCTTCATATAGGTGTAGTTCGGTTCGTCGTAACCGAACCACGCCCAAACGGGCTCCATCTCCCCCTCCTTCTGTGCCAGATCAACCTTGATCCGGACCGATTCCGGGCCGGCTTCGCTCTGACCGAGAACACCTTGCGGTACGGCTAACAGAAGAGTCCATGCAATAACCAGATAGCGCATTCTCATGGCTGAACCACCGAAACGAAGGGACGCCCGCTCTCGAAAGCGAGCGCCAGAATCACAAGAAAGACGACAGCAGGAAGACCGTGATGCGGACTCGCCTGCTCCCCACAAACGGCTTTCCGCCCGAAAACCCGTGAAGTATCCCACTTCCAGAACGACAACGGAGATAGGCGGCAGGTTACGCTAATCGTACCGGGCGATCCTCCCCACCTGAACCCGATCGCAATGATGGTTGACGGTGTTCAGCATGAGGCCTGCCACCCGGGCATCCACAAGCGAGTCTAGCCGCGGAGAGGGAGGGCGTCAAGCAGCCCACAGAGAGGGAAATCCGCTTGGCGGACAGCTTGTTGGATCGGGTAAATCGACTGTGCTCGAACCACATGAAGCCAAGGGCTCCATTGGGCCTAGGGGGCATCTATCCCGTGGGCCGCGGCACCACCGGACGCATGTGAGGCAGACGCCTCAGGCATTCCGTGCAGCGGGAGGGTTCGCTCCGGCCGATGGTACCGACCGGAGCTTCCATTTAACCGTTACTTGAGCTGTTGTTGCTCTTCTTGTTCTTTGCCGATCCGTGCAAGACCGCCAGATCATTCTCGACGCTGAACACGCCAGCAGTCGACCTGGCCTGCGATCCGGCGAGAATCCGGTCGCCTTCAGTGTTGACGACACCTTCCAGGATGACGTGGCCATTGTCCACGATGATGTGGATGGAATGCGGACCCGAAGGTGGATCATACGTCAGGCCTGAAGTCATTCGGGCTGCGGAATTAAAGAGTGGAGTACCCCAGTTCGGATTGTACTGTGCAAGAGGTGAATAGTCATAGATCTTGAAGTAGAGGCGTGTTCTCAGTTGGTCGTCGTAGCTCGAAAGCGGAAGGACCTTGATGTTATTCATAACGTCCTTGACGCCTGGCACCTCTGCGACGACGTTTTGAACAGAATTCTTCAGGATAGGTCGGGAAGCGTAGCCGTTCAGGATCACGGTCGGCCCCTGAATATCAAACGTGACCCAATCGAACACATCATAGTCAGTGAGACTCATGATGGCGTTGTGGATCGCTTCGGCTTCCTTCGATACCTGGTCAGCTGCGGCTTGAGTGTCGTCGGCATATACGGATGTGCTCATCAACAAGAGAGCGAGTAGACCCACCCAACTTGCGGAATGAAACAACGTTCTTAAATCCCTCATTATATTAACCTCCTGGTTTTCTTAATGTTGCTCAATCTTCGTTTGCGGTAATTACCTCCCGGGCTCTCGTGTTGTCGACGTACCTGCGGAGTAGACCAAATCCCTTGTCTGCCGCACTGGTACGCCCCCCGCCGGTGTCAGCGGCCAGGCGGTGCATACCTTGCGCTCGGGATCGCGCTCCCGCTGTATTTACTAGCAGGTTCCATACCAACCGTTCACTTGCACGTTCGAGTGCCCCAGGACCGATAAACCCAAGAAGTCTGTAGACTCCCATGACGATCCGAAGGACCTCGGATCGAGGCAGGGATGCATTTTCTGCAAAAATGCCACACTTCAGTAACGCTGAGAGAGATCCCCTTCTCTCTTGGCCTCCAGGGCACCGTTCCGGGCTCGGAATATGTGAAGGGGCTTGCCCTCTCGTTCTACTCGGATTACATTCTTGTACGCGGCCTCGAAGCCGAATGTTGAGCAGGAGCAGGGGAATGCCCATGTCCGTTTTGCTGATATCCCGAGGCTCCATGTCCGGGGGACAGATCATTGCCCAGTGCTTGTCCCACACCGCGGGATTCAAGTGCGTTACACGGGAGGATCTTCTGGCATCGGTCAATCGCCACGGAGAAATTGCCACCAGAGTAACTCAGAGCATCGAGAAGGCAGCCCACCAATACGGCAGTTTCAGCGAACTCCGACGTCCCTACAAGATCCTCATGCGACTGGCTCTCCTCGAATATGCACGGCAAGGGAATTTCGCCTATTTCGGTTATACGGGCCACCTCCTCGTGGAGGGGATCTCCCATTTCGTCAGAGTCCGGCTGTTGGCCCCTCAGGGGTTGCGTATTCGGACCACCAGGGATCGGCTGCACTGTTCGGACGAAGAGGCCCGAGATTACATCCGCGAAGTGGACGAGGAGAGACTCCGATGGGCCCGTTTCATGTACGGAAAGGATCTTCGCGATCCGATGCTCTATGACCTCTGCATCAATGTGGACAGAGTCTCCTTCAGTACGGTTTGCACACTCCTGATGAGAGCCGTTGCGGAGTCCGAGTTCCAGCCGACGACCGAGTCACTTGCCGATCTTGAAAAGCTCTATCTCCAGGCTCAGATCGAAGCAGCATTGGTTCTGGATTCAAGGACCTACTGTCATGAGTTGGGCGCTACGTTTCGTGATGACCGAATCGTGTTGGAGGGGCCCTATCTCGATGACCCGGACCGCTCTCTGGTGCTCCAGGTGGCCTCCGCCGTGCCCGGGGTACCGGCGATCGAATACCAGCCAGGATACGCGACGAGCCTCAGATTCTTCCCCTGAAAAAGGGGTGGAGGCAAGGCTTCGACAACACTTGTTTCGCTGCGATCAGACTGGCAGGTGCACCCCAAGAAACACTAGCACGAGAGGTACGAAATGGTTGAATCGGAAGATGGAAGGCACTGGCCGGACGTTCTGGTGAGCATCGAATCCGCTCTCCACAAGTTCGAGGATTCCGAGGACACGCAAGTTCGACTGCTCGGCGAGCAGAATCAACTGGCTCGTCGCAGAACCCGCATGACCTCCAAGATCCTGCCGTTTCTCTCTACGACGTCATTGAACACGGAGAAGCAGACGGCTATGGCGCAAGAGCGAACCGCTCTGACTCGCGAACAGACCCGCCTGTCGACCCGCAGCACCGAACTGGCCAACATCCGAACCGATCTCGGACGGGAGCGCACCTCTCTCGCCGAGCAGCGAACTGACCTGGCCGTTCAGCGCACGGAGATGTCTCGTCGCCGCACTTCACTGGCGGAAGGCCGAAACAAACTCGCCGAACAGCGAACGACTCTGGCCGAGAGCCGAACGAGCATGGCCGAGAACCGAACGCTTCGGGCACGTACGCGAAGCCGCCTCTCATTTCAGCGCACGGAACTGGCCCGCGAACGTACCTACCTGGCGCTCATTCGGACCGGATTGGCATTTCTCACGCTCGGCATCTCGCTCTTTCGCTACTTCGGGCCTTCGCCGTGGAGCATCTTCGATGGAGGCTTGGTCATCGCCAGCCTGTTCATGGTGACCTACGGGCTGAAGGGCTACCGGCGAGCGCAGAGAGTGGAGCGGAGCCTGACGAATGCTCTCGCCCAGGATGCCGGATTCGCCGATCTGCTCTAGCCCGGATTCCTCACCAGAATCCTACCTCGGCGTCGGATAGACGGGCGTCTGCTGCGTTGCTGCTCCCCGTCCTCCTCGACGTGCCCTCAAGTGCGCCTGCGGGGGCCTTCGTCACGCGCGTTGCAGCCACCCGCCTCGCCACAGCCTCGCTAGGGATCCTGGTGAGCAATCGAGGCTACATAAGCTTGATCTTTGCCTTCAGGACGTTGGCTCCGGAAACATCAGGCTGGCTCCCGCCCACAGAGACTTCGAACTCTCCGGGGAGCACCTCTCTCTGGTCCTGAGCATTGATGATCGAGAAGCCTTCGGGCGCGATCTCAAAACTAACCGTCCTGGACTCGCCGGGATTCAGATGAATCCGCTTGAATCCGGTCAGAGACCGGATGGGCACGGGAACCGGCGCATTCAGATCCGAGACATACACCTGAACAACCTCGTCGCCGGCCATCTGTCCGGTGTTCTTGACCTCGACCGAGACTTTGACTGGATCACCGGCATTCTGACTGTCAGCGAGCTTCAGATTTCCATATTGGAAGGTCGTATAGCTGAGCCCATACCCGAAGGGATAGAGCGGCTGGCCCTTGAAGTACCGATACGTGTGCCCGGCCATGTCGTAGTCCTCGAACGGTGGCAGGTCCTTGACCGACTTGTAGAACGTGACCGGAAGCCGACCGCCGGGATTGTAGTCCCCGAAAAGTACGTCGGCGATCGCCGTGCCGGCAGCCTGCCCTGGATACCAGGCTTCGAGAATCGCCGGGATCCTTTCCTGCTCCCAGTTCACTGCCAGAGCGCTCCCGTTGAGCAGGACCAACACGACAGGCTTACCCAGCGCCTGGATTTCATGGATCAGCTGCTCCTGGACATCCGGCAAGTCGATGCGGGTGCGGTCACCCCCCCGGAAGCCCTCCAGATCGACATCCATCTGTTCGCCTTCCAGCCGAGCTGTGAGGCCCAGGCACATGATCACCACGTCGGCCTGTTTCGCTACATCGAGAGCTTGCTGCTCCAACTCGACCTTGGGATCCTTTCTCGGCGTCGCCCATACCAGCTGAACCTGAGCATCACCGTAGAGTTCACCGGCTTCAACGAGAAGCTTGTACTTCTTTCCGGCCTCGAGTCTGATCGGATCCGACTTTCTCAGTCGAGGATCGCCGAATTCATCGTGGAAGTGATAGGAGGTGTCGGCAATGACCTTTCCGTCCAGGTAGAGATTGACCTTGCACGTCGTGATGATTCCGAGCTGATACATCCCCGACTGGGTCGGCGTGATATCTCCGGTCCACTTCACGCCGAAATCGTCGTCGTCCATATCCTGGCGCGGCGCCTTGTCGCTCCAGTTGGCATCCAGCACCGGATCGACGGACGAGTAAAGGATGGGGCTCTTGAATTCGCGATCCGTGTAGTAGTCGACGTGCAATCCCTTTTGGTCCGCTCCGTGTGACAGCACTTCACTCGGTATGACTCTGAACGTGGGCATTCCCTCGACCAACTCGGAGCCCTGTGCGTAGAGCACTTTCGACTTGCCGGCTACCTTCTCCCGAATGCCACGAAGGGGCGTAATCGGATCGGACGGAACGCCGTTGTAGTTGCCGAGAAGCATCAGCCACTCGTCCGAGTTGGGACCGATAACGGCAATCGTGCCGACATCCTTCTTCAACGGCAGGGTATGATTCTCGTTTTTCAGGAGCACCATTGACTCACGAGCCGTCTCCAGAGCGAGATCCTTGTGGGCCTGGCTGTCGACCACCGAGTAGGGGATCTTCGTGTACTTCACCATCTCCGGCGGGTCGAACATTCCGAGCTTCATTCGCGCCGTGAATAGCCTTTTCAACGAGACGTCGAGTTCCGACTCCTTGATGAGGTTGTCGTCGACAGCTTCGTCGAGATGGGTATAGGTCGTGGCGCATTCCAGGTCGCAGCCGGACTTGACGGCGAGTGCCGCGGCTTCGGCAGCCGTTTCGACGACCTTATGGTGCTGATAGATATCGCCGATGGCCCCGCAGTCGGACACGACGTAGCCGTCGAATCCCCACTTGTCTCTGAGGATGTCCTGCAGCAGCATGGTGCTTCCGCAGGCGGCCTTGCCGTCGACCCGATTGTAGGCGCACATGACGGAGTAGGCTTTGCCCTCCTTGATCCCCATCTCGAACTGGGGAAGGTACGTTTCCCAGAGGTCGCGGTCACTGACGACGGCGTCGAAGTGGTGGCGCTCCGGCTCCGGGCCGTTGTGGACGGCATAGTGTTTGACCGTGGCGATGGTCTTGAAGTACTTCGGGTCGTCACCCTGCAGTCCCTTGACAAACTGCACCGCCAGCTTCCCGGTGAGGAAGGGATCCTCACCGTAGGTCTCCTGTCCGCGTCCCCAACGCGGATCACGGAAGATGTTGATGTTCGGCGACCAGAACGTGAGGCCCTGATAGATATAGCGTTTGCCCTCGCTGGCAAAAGCATGGTGTTTGGCCCTGGCTTCGTCCGAGATCGCCGTCGCCATCTGAAAGATCAGATTCTCATCCCACGTTGCACCCAGTCCGATGGCCTGAGGAAAGACGGTAGCAAGGCCGGCTCGAGCAACACCGTGCAGGCATTCATTCCACCAGTTGTACTCCGGTATTCCGAGTCGTGGAATGGCGGGTGCCGCGTTCATCATTTGACCGATCTTCTCTTCGAGGGTCAACCTTCCCACCAGATCGTTCACCCGTGCTTCCGTGCTGAGACTCGGGTCCTGGAAGGGATACTTCGGTTTCTGCTGCCCCAGCGCGCCGGTGACCAGAAGACCGAACGCGAGAATCATGCCCGCGATGATGGCGGCAGGAACGTGGTTTCCGTGGCTTCGATTTTCCTGGAGAAGCGAATGATGTTTCGTCATAATCCGATACCTTGTCTCAGTTGAAAACAACACAGTGGCACAATCGGCGCCAAGCGGACGAGACCGATTCGACGCCCAGCCCAACTCGCAGGAGTGTATCCGCGCGACAGCAGACGGTCAAGACAGCACGGCATCGATGAAAGCGGGATAGACGGTGCCGTCGCAGGATGAAGTCCGGTGCGTCCGAGCGGCATCCAACGTGACGAGTAATTGGATTGACCCCTTGGAACAGGTCTGCATACTGTCTCCTATCCATAAGGCATTTTGGGAGAGGCCACGATGACAGAATATGATCCCCGTCGGGACCCGGATCCTGACCAGTGGCTCGAGCTCGACGAGCAAGAGCGAATCGCGCTGGTGATGCAATATCACCGGAAACGGAAGATCAAACTACCGAACAGACGGCTGCATGCGGCAATGCACGTCATCGTAGAGAATCAGGTCGCGACGAACCAACCCCCGACGGCCCGACCTGCACTGCGACGCCTGGTGAAAGGAGGGATCAACCGTCATGAGGCGGTGCATGCCATCGGTTCGGTGCTTTCCAGCACGATCTATTCCCTACTGAAGGGCACCCAGCCCCCGGGCGAAGACTCGAACGCCAAATACGCGGCGCGTTTGGAGAGACTGGACGCAGACTGGTGGTTGAATCACCAGAACGACTTCGCAGTCCTCGATCGATCGTGAATCGGGGCTTCTCCCGAGGCTCCGGAAGGGACAGGCTGCTTCAGGAAAGTGAACAGGCTCCTTCAGACTCTACCCAAGGAGACGTGGCAGGTCGATCTTCTTCTCGGCTTCTGACTAGACCAGACGGTCATCCGACCGGGATCTCGGTGGCTTCCGAGCCTGCGCGAATTCATACCTGATTCTCGTGAGGCGCCCACGCCAGTAAGGCAACCTTCCTTCAGGAAGAATCCAGGCGACTTCACCTTCAAGAGGAATACGCATGCCGTCGCGGAGTTCGTAACCGCGCCACCTTCCCTCCCACTTCGTCGGCACAATCTCCCCTCGAACCGTCCGCCCCCGGGCCTCGGAACGCACGGACTCGATCAGATCGTTCCTGCCAAAACGGAAAACCATGGAAACGGTGGTTTCTCTGTCTGTCAGGGTGACTCTGGCGGAAACATCGTCGATTGACTCCCATTGTGCACCCTGGCTCGGAAGGAGCGCCGTCGGGTACCAGACCGCTTCGGCAAGAAATCGCATGAGCTCTCCACGTGCGAGTTCGGGTGTACCCCGCTGACGGGTAACGGGGACCAGCCCGAACAGGGAAACATACAGAATCCCTTCGCCCGCTATGTAGGCATCGTGAACTCGGATGGCAGGCCCGGGCGTGCTCATGACGAAGTATGGATTGCGAATGCGTTTGTCAGAGCCGGGCGTCATCTTGATGCGTGCCTCCCAATCGAAGCCTGGCCTGCGAGTGATGACCCGCTGAGTCGAGACGAAGGGCCGCCATCTTTCGGTGGTCTCGCTTGCATTGAAACTGCCGGTGTGCTCGAGATCAACCGCGAGGACGATCGGTTGCTCCTCCCGGAGAACCGCCTGGAAGTACCGTTTCACCGGGGCGGGAAGACCAGCCAGTTCTTGGGTGTCGAACGCCTCGACATTGGAAGGTAACCGCGCCGCCTCCAACTGCATCCGCATCGATCGGGAAATGGATTTCGAATGGTGGGACCCGTAGGTGAGCGCAGTTACGATGCTCAAAACCGCGAGAACCAGGAGAAGAACCAGAATCATAGCCCACATCACTTGCCTCTCTTCCAATCGTCTGAGAGATCTCCTTCTCTCCTTCAGTCTACGAGCATTCCCGCATCACCTTGGGACGAGAAGGGCGAAGCGAGGGGGCTTCCTCCCCGTCATTGATTTCCTGCGCCTTGCCGTGCTTTGATGACCTTCGTGGTTGACGACCCCATCATCAAGCTCGAACAACTTGTTTTTTCCTACGGAGATACGCGCGCAGTGGACGGCATCAGCCTGGATGTCGGGTCGGGAGAGATCCTCGGCTACATCGGACCCAACGGTGCAGGCAAAACGACCACCGTCCGCATCCTCGTCGGCATGCTTCAAGGATTCGAGGGGGAGGCTTTCGTCGGGGGACACGATCTTCGGACCGAACCCCTGGAGGTCAAGAGGCTCATCGGCTACGTACCCGAGTCCGCAGCCCTCTATGAGTCCCTGACCCCGCAAGAGTTCTTCACCTTCGTCGCTCGCGTACGGGGAATGAACGACGACGTCTCGCAGCTTCGATCCCGCAGACTGCTGGAACTGCTCGGCATGAAAGAGGGATACGATCAGCGCATTTCCGGATTCTCGAAGGGAATGCGGCAGAAAGTGCTGCTCGTGGCCGCCATGCTCCACAACCCGAAGGTCCTTTTCCTGGACGAACCCCTGTCGGGCTTGGATGCCAACTCGGTCGTCACGTTCAAGGAAGTGATCCAGCAGCTTGCCGATCGCGGTCGTTCCATTTTCTATTGCTCCCATGTCATGGACGTCGTCGAGCGGGTCTGCCATCGGATCGTGATCATCAGCAAAGGACGGATCGTGGCCGACGGCACGTTCGAGGAACTCCAGCAGATGGCCGAAGCCGGTTCTCTCGAGCACATCTTCACCCGCTTGACCAGCGATGAATCCGAGGAGCAGGTGGCATCGCGCTTCGTCGAGGTTCTGTTCGAGGACGGTTTCGATGCTTAAGTGGGTCGTACTGCGTGCGATGGATCTCCTCGCTCCGGTCTTTCGATCCGCTGGACTCGATGATTCGACACTGAGGGCGTTTCTGGACGTGAAACTCACCATGGACAACCGCCGTGCCGGCTCTGCCCTGTACCGGAACGTGGACCGAAAGGCGAACAATGCCCTGTGGATGACCATGATCATGTACACCCTCTCGGGCGGGATCTTTGCAGTGATCCTATCGAGGAGCACCACCCTGCTGGCCGGCATGACGCTGCTGTTCGGCTTCATGATGGTCCTTCTGGGGATGAGCCTGATTGCCGACCTGTCCACCGTCCTGCTCGATACGTCCGACTTTCAGATCCTGCTTCCCCTTCCCATTGACGGTAAGACGCTGGCAGTCGCGCGGATTCTGCACGTCGCCGTTTACCTGGGGTTGCTGGTTCTCAGCCTCGGAGTCTTTCCTCTCATTGCCGGCACCTCGCGCATGGGCGCATCGTTCGTACCCCTCTTTCTGATGACATCGCTCGGCATCGCCGTGCTCCTGGTGAGCGCGACACAGGCCATCTATGCCTTCGGGCTCGAGACTCTGAAAGGAGAGCGGTTTCGCGACGCCGTCGTCTATCTGCAGACGTTCATGGTTGCGTTCCTCATGCTGTCTTACTTCGTCACGATGCGCCTGAGCGACATGGATGTGCGCATTGGCATCGACCTGTCGAGAGCGTGGTGGGTCTACCTTCTCCCACCGGCGTGGTTTGCGGCACCCTTCGACGGCGTCGCCGGCTCGTGGAGTCTTACGGACATCATCCTGAGCACCCTCGCTGTGGTCATGACGTTGGCGGCCCTGTTGCTGCTTCTCCTGGTCTTTGGGCCCCGATATCACCGAGAAGTTGCGGACCTGTCGGTATCCGGCGCAGGCAGACAACGGAATAGACGGCTGGGAGACGAAGACAGCCAGTTTTCCGCCCACCCCGGGATAAGTCGCTCGCTGCGAAACGGCCGGCCCCTCACCCGAAGTCCTGCGGAAGAGGCGGCGTTCGGCTTCACCTGGGCCATGGTGGGGCGAGACCGGGAGTTCCGGATGCGCACGCTGCCTTTACTGGCACTCATCCCGATCTACATCCTTTTCTTTTTGTTCAACTCGCAGTCGAGCCTGTCGGAAACCCTGGCCGGCCTCCGAGAGAGCGACAAGTACTTCTATATTCTCTATGTCGTGGCCTACATGGCGCCGGCCTCTCTCCTGAGCCTGCGCTACAGCACCAACTGGCAGGCTGCGTGGGTCTACGAGGTTCTGCCCTTCCAGAAGGCCGGTGAAGTCCTCTCGGGAGCAGTCAAAGCTGTCGTTGTTCGGTTCTATGTGCCGATCTACGCCGCGGCCGCTGCGGCAGTGGTGTACGTCTGGGGAATCCGCGTCATCGACGATGTGCTGTTGTCGGGCACGGCGACGCTTGTCGCCATTCTCCTGTTTTCGATCACGGCGGGTCGCAGGTACCCCTTTTCAGAGGAGTTCGTGGTGGCCCGTGGTGCGGGTCGTTCGGGACTTCTGATGATCTTTGTGTTTCTGCCAGTCATGTTCGGCGTAATCCACTCGATCATCAGTCGTCGTGCACCGCTTCTGGTCTGGATCCTTCTGCTCTTCTCAATTCCGGCCGTCGGGTGGCTTTTTCGTCGCCTGTCCCAAGTCGAGGAAAGTCAGGTGCGAAGGCAGGCAGCACGTGCTATAAGTCGAAGCAATTCCGACTCGTGAAGACTCAGCATCATGGACGTGAATGACGAGTGCTGTCATTGGAACCGTGTTTCCAACTACTGGGCGTTCCTCGGTCCTCCCCTGAAACCGGGGCCCGAAGACATTGAGGTTATGCTGAGCGCCGCCGCACGGCACCGTGCGTCAGTGGATGGACATGCGTATCGCGTTGTCCTCTGGGGTGTCACGCCCGAAATAGCGGCGATGGCATGGCCTGGAGGCACCGAACTCCTGGCCATCGATCACGCTGAAAAAATGATCGAGTCGGTTTGGCCGGGAGACAAGCCGGGTTTTCGACGAGCCGTCTGTGGGAAGTGGTCGGAGACGGCTCGGATTTCGGGAGGATCGTGCGATCTGATAATTGGCGACGGCAGTCTGGGGTGTGTACGCTATCCGACCGAGTTCTGCGAGCTCACGAGGGCCGCAAAAGAGAGTCTTCGAAAGGGAGGCCTTCTTATCCTGCGTCTTCATGCCGGTCCGGAAATCAAGGAAGAGCCGGCAGCGGTTGTCGAGGACTTGCTGAATCTGCAGATCGACAATTTTCACATCTTCAAATTCAGATTTGCCATGGCACTCCAAGAGAGCCCGGAGGAAGGCGTCGAGCTCCATGAAATCTGGAAGAAGTGGACAACCCTGGACATTGATGAGAGGGAACTTGCTGCAAAGACAGGGTGGGACCTCAGAGTCATTCGAACGATCGAACTCTATAGAGACCGGGAGGACCGCTACGCTTTCCCGTCTCTGAACCAGCATCTTGGGATATTCAGAGATCATTTCAGCCTGTTGGATATCCACGTCCCCGACTATGAAATGGGCAGTCGCCGTCCGATCGTCATCCTCTCCAGGGGTTCGTGAAGCGGCACACGGCTGACGCAGTTGTGAACATGTCCTTCGGAACGCGACTTGAAGCTCTCGGACTCCTGGCGATGAAAAGCTTCTCGCAGCGGGAAGGTCTGCTGCGATACCAGTCGCGTCGCCTGACATTTCTGGTACGTTACGCGGCCGAAAACGTTGCCTACTACCGCCGCCTGTTCGAGAAGAGCGGCTTCGACCCCCGTCATTTTCGAGGGCTCCAGGATCTTCAGCAGATTCCGATCAGCTCCAAGGATGACTTGCTCTCGTGTCCACCTGAAGACCTGATCAGCAGACGGATGAAGGTTTCGCGTTTGTTCGAGCGGACGACTTCAGGCTCGACGGGCCGCCCCTTTCAGGTCCGTTGTACCCGGTTCGAGGAACGATACCTGAGCGCCCTCCGGTTGCGAATTTACATGAAGATGGGCCTGAAGATAGGGGATCGAGTCGCGCATATTCGATTCCTCACTGGTGCTTCTGGAGACGAATCATGGCTCAGGTGCCTCGGCCGGCTGGGGATCCTCCGAATCACCCGAATCAATTCTTCCCTGAGCCAGTTCGAAATCACTCGTCGGCTCGAGGAGATCCAGCCGGACGTGATCGACGGCTACTGCAACCTGACCTCCATCACGGCCGATGCGGCCGAACAGATGGGCATGAGGATCAGGCCCCGCATCGTCATCGTCGGCGGTGACGTCCTGACGCCGAAGATGAGACATCGTATCGCCGAAGCCTTCCAGACACAGGTCCGAGAGACCTTTGGCAGCCACGAATGCAACCTGATGGCCTGGGAATGTCGGGAATCGGGACTGTTGCACGTATGTGAGGAGGGAGTGATCCTCGAGATCGTCAACGACGGCCTTCCGGTCCGCGTCGGAGAGCGAGGAGAGGTCGTCGTCACCGCTTTGCACTCCTTCGCGCAGCCCTTTCTCCGATACCGTTTGGGCGATATCGCGACCCGGGGGCCGCAGACCTGCAACTGCGGGCTACCCTATTCGACGATCCGATCTATCGATGGCCGAATCTACGATCGGATCATCCTGTCGGACGGACGCGCGGCGTCTCCGGGTGATGTGCTCTCCCGGCTCGAGCAAAAGTCCGACTGGATCAAGCAGTACCAAATGATTCAGGAGAGTTCGGAACTGGTTGTGCTTCGTCTGGTGCCGAAGAGGATACCCGAAGCCGGTGATCTGGCGGCCATCCACGAGATGATGGAGCGCTTTCTAAGCCCCGGTATGCAGCACCGCATCGATCTGTTGGAGCAGATCCCCCACGATCGCCGTGGAAAGTATCGTGCTTCGTTTTCAAAGGTCTTTTCGAACTATGCGGATGCCCCTGAGAATGAGGAATGAAGGGGACGGATGAAGAGGACGGCTCTCGGAAGAAAAAGGGACCGTCTGATTCTTCGTCGCTGATTCTTCGTCGCTGACCCAGTCGTGCACCTCTTTCCCGTTCCGCCTATTTCGCGGCGGTGGAAGGAGCCTCCTCCCTGCACTCGTCCACGCCGTTCCGAATCGCCTCCATCACGACATCGGGCTTGTCCAACTGGATCGTGTGGCCGCTTCCTTTCGCGATGACCTGGGTACTGTTCGAAGAGAGTTGCGTGAGTTCGGCCTGCAGTTCGCTCCAGGGTCCCGACCGGCAGTCCACGGTGCGCAGCATCGTGCGGATTTCAGCCGGGCCACTCCCGCACCAGCCCAGAAGACGGGGGATGCCGAACGGCAGCGTCTTCCTTTTCCAGGTTTCTGTTCGCAGGAATTCCTCGTTGAATCGCCGGAGCTCTCGCGGGAACCGGTCATACTGACCGGGATGGACGGCGTCGAAGAGCACCATGCCGACGACGTCCGTGCGAAAGAGATCCGCACACTCGCGAATGTCAAGGCCGCGATGGGAATGACCCACCAGGACAAAAGGCGGGGCGACGTCTGCACGTTGAAGCAGCGTGTGGAGTTCCTCGGCGATAACCTTGCTGGTGCGCGGCCTCGGGCTGGGATCGCTCCAACCCATCCCGGCACGGTCGTAGGAACAGACTCTCGCAAAGCGTCCGACGGCCGGCTGGACCTTATACCACGTAAGCCAGGTCTCTCCCAGCCCAGCCTCGAGAATCACGGTGGGAGAACCGCCGCCGACACAGTGGATGTGCATTCTGTACCCGCCGACATCGACCAGACGCCCCGGCGGAGGATTGTTCCGACGGTCCCGGAATCCAGTCACGGTCTGGTAGACGGCGCCAGCACCCATCAGAAGGACGATCAGGAGAAGCGTTACTGCAAGAAAGCGAACCATCTTGCGCAGTACCTTTCGGCTGCCTCGACGTAGTGCGACGGAATTCCTGACCATTCGCGTCTCCTCCATCAGAAATTGGGCTCAATCGGTTTGACTCTCACTGGCGATGCCGCTTCTTGACTTTCTTTCATACTGTTCGGGTTTTTACGCAGAGTTTTCGTACTTTTTCCTCTTCGTTCGTTATTAGTGGGTGGGGTTAGGGGTTTGGCCTCCGCCTGGAGGGTTTACCCGGGGGCGTCGTGTGCCCGCCGGAGGGTGGGGGGAGACGAAACGCTGCTTTAGACGCCGCTTCCGCGCGGTGCTAGAATCGGTCCGCTCTCGAGAAGAGCACGCGAGCCTGGAACCACAGGCCTTTACGACCCGAACATCGCGGGGAGGCGAATCATGCGACCGACTTCGAAGCACCTGTCCTTGTGGATTCTGGCGATCCTGCTGCTCGCACTGGGCACTCAATGCCAGCAGGTGACAGCTCCCGGGCCGGATTTGACCAAACAGCCGACTTTGTACGTGGTCGGCTATGCCCATCTCGATACTCAGTGGCGCTGGGACTACGTCACCACGATCCGCGACTACCTGCCCAAGACGATGCGCCTTAATTTCGACTGGTTCGAGAAGTACCCCCACTACGTCTTCAATTTCAGCGGTGCCAACCGGTATCGCATGATGAAGGAGTACTACCCGGAGGACTACGCGAAGCTCAAGCAATACGTCGCCGACGGTCGCTGGTTCCCCGCCGGCTCCTCGATGGAGGAGAACGACGTCAACTCCCCATCCGCCGAGTCATTGATCCGCCAGATTCTCTACGGAAAGGAATTCTTCCGTCATGAGTTCGGCAAGACCAGCGAGGAATTCATGCTGCCGGACTGCTTCGGTTTTCCCGCTTCGCTCCCCAGCGTCCTGGCTCACTGCGGCATCAAGGGTTTCTCGACTCAGAAGCTCACCTGGCAGTCCGCCACCGAAGTCGGTGGCCCTGACTCCGTGGAGGGTACGCCCGAAGGCATTCCTTTCAACGTCGGTGTCTGGGAAGGCCTGGATGGGGCCGATGTGGTGGCAGCCTTGAATCCTGGAGACTACGTCGGACAGGTCACCTACGACCTGAGCAAGAGCCCGCCTCCGCCTCCGGAGAACGGAGAAGGACATAGATCGCGTCCGGCCACAAACTGGCCCGCCCGCATCCAACGTGACGGTCAGGCGAGCGGGACTTTCGCCGACTATATGTACTATGGAACGGGCGATACCGGAGGCTCCGCCAACGAATCCTCGATCAAACTGATGGAAGCGATCGTCACCAAGGGGAACGCCTCACCTCCGCCTGCAGGCGGCCGAGACGGCCAGGCACAGTCGGCCGCAGCTCCCTCTCCCGAGGTTCAGGTTGGGGACGGTCCCGTGAAGGTCATTTCCGCAACTTCCGATCAGATGTTTCGGGATCTGACGCCGGAAGAGATCGCCAGGCTGCCGAAGTACAAAGGCGACCTCGAGTTGATCAATCACTCCGCCGGTTCCATCACCTCCCAGGCTTATATGAAGCGCTGGAACCGCAAGAACGAGATACTCGCCGACGCCGCTGAGAAGGCTTCCATCGCCGCCGAACTGCTGGGAGGGCGCCCCTACCCCTTGGACCGCCTGACAAAGGCATGGACTCTCGTGATGGGCGCCCAGTTCCATGACATCCTCCCGGGCACGAGCATCCCCAAAGCCTACGAGTACTCCTGGAACGACGAAGTGCTGGCCATGAACCAGTTCGCCGAGGTCCTGACGGGCGCTACAGATGCCGTCTCCTCGGTGATGGACACGCAGACGCAGGGTGTACCGATCGTCGTATTCAATCCCCTTTCGATCCCCCGCGAGGATGTCGTCGAGGCTTCGGTCGCGTTCCCGGATGGCACGCCCGCAGCCGTTCGCGTCGTCGGACCGGACGGTCATGAGGCGCCTGCGCAACTGGAGGGCGGAAGCGACGGAAAGACCAAGGTCGTGTTCGTCGCGAGCGTACCTTCGGCCGGCTACGCGGTCTACGACGTCCAGCCTGCCGAATTGGCGGCCACTTCCGAGACGCTGAGGGCCACTCCGTCCTCCCTGGAGAATGAGTACTATCTCGTCACAATCGACCGGAACGGTGACGTCACCAGTATCTTCGACAAAGCGCTCGAAAGAGAATTGCTCTCCGCTCCGATGCGTCTCGCCATTTCCACCGACAACCCCAGCCAGTGGCCCGCCTGGAACATGGACTTCGAAGACGAGCAGAGGGCGCCGCGCACGATCGTCGGCGGCCCGGCGGAGATTCGAGTCGTGGAAGACGGGCCGGCCCGGGTCGCTGTTCAGGTCGAACGACAGGCGGAGGGTTCCCGCTTCGTTCAGACGATCCGTCTCGCTGCAGGCGATGCCGGCAAACGAGTGGAATTCGGCCATGTCATGGACTGGGACACAAAGGAGGCCAACCTCAAGGCGGTTTTCCCCCTGACGGCATCGAATCTGAATGCGACCTACAACTGGGACATCGGAACGATCGAACGTCCGACCGCAAAGGAACGGCAGTTCGAGGTCGCCTCGCATCAGTGGGTGGACCTGACCGACCAGAGCGGTTCGTTCGGAGTGACGATCCTGACGGACTGCAAGAACGCTTCCGACAAGCCCGATGATCACACTCTGCGACTGACCTTGGTTCGGACCCCAGGGACGCGTGGCGGCTACCACGATCAGGGGACACAGGACATCGGCCACCACGAGTTCGTTTACGGCCTCGCCGGTCATGCCGGCGACTTTCGTCAGGGGCAGACGGACTGGCAGGCCCTCCGACTCAATCAGCCGCTGATTGCCTTCCAGAGTCCTTCCCATCCGGGTTCGCGGGGCAAGAGTTTCTCGCTGATGAGCGTCAGCGACAGCCGCGTCCGCGCTCTCGCCCTCAAGAAGGCTGAAGCAAGCGACGAGTACATCGTCCGCCTCGTCGAGATGGACGGGAAACCCGCTTCGGACGTACAAGTGAAGTTGGGCACTCCCGTGATCGCGGCTCGGGAGGTGAACGGAGCCGAAGAACCGGTAGGTCCGGCCACGGTTACGGATGGTGTACTGAAGACCTCCTTCAGCGCGTTTCAGCCCCGGACCTTTGCCGTCAAGCTGGGTCGCCCGAGCGAAACCCCGCCGACCATCGAAGCACTTCCCGTCGAGCTTCCGTACGACCGCTGCGTCGCCACTCCCGACGGCAGACCGGGCGCAGGCTACTTCGACTCTGAAGGCAATGCCCTGCCGGCCGAGATGCTGCCCGACCAGATCGTCTACCAGGGCATCCGGTTCGCCCTCGCGCCGTATGCCTATGGAAAACATGATGCCGTGATCGCCCTGGGCCAGAGCATTCCTCTCCCCCCGGGCAGTCACACCCGTCTCTACCTGTTGGCCGCATCGGCCCGCGGGGATCAGAAGGCAACCTTCCGTATCGGTGACACACCGGTGGATTTGACGATTCAAGACTGGAGTGGCTATGTCGGCCAGTGGGACAATCGAATCTGGAAGGCGGTGGAGGTACCGGGGCGGCGGGGATCCGATGCTCCGCCC
>JARRKC010000057.1:0-35038 GCA_037388505.1 Acidobacteriota bacterium
TCCTCCGACGACCGGCTGGTGGCGGTAACGGGACTGATCCAGAAAAAGTCCGACGGAAGCCTGCTGGCGGTCCCGACCGGGACCCGCCCGGCGGAACCCTGATTCGGACACCTCAAAAACGCCAGGACAGGCGAGCGAAGGGATTGAAATCCGGTGCGGACTTCGTGACTCCGAAGTCGCGGCCGGCGTCGAGTTGGAGGCGGACGGAGTCAGGGACACTCTTTTTCTCGACGCCCTCAGATGGGAAGTGGCAGGCATTGGACGGAGCCCAGAAGGGGACACTCTTTTTCTCGCTTTTCCCTGGAGCGGATCCGAGTAGGGGACACTGTTCTTTTCTCCGGACGCAGGGGGCTCCTTTTCTCGTCACCAGGCTTGGCCGACATTCACCGAGCAGAGCGACTCGGAAAGCACACTGCGGACCGGCTGACTACTTCGTCGTCGACGGAGCCACGGCTTCGCCGGAGAAGCTCTGACTGAGGAACTTTGCGACTTCCTCCAGGTGATCGACGACCAACTGCCACCCGTGCGGACCATTCTCATAGACCCGGTAGACGTGAGGGACATGACGAGCCGTGAGGGTCTCGTCGAGATCCTTGATTCCGGCCCGCGAGGAAGAATCGCGAAAGTACTCTGAGGTGTGAGGCGTGAGTCGGGGACACTCTTCTTGAGAACTCTCGTTCTCCCTGGACAAAGACGGCTTGGAACTTGCAGGGCATGAGTTCACGATTCCCAGCGGAGGCCTCAGGCCCAATTCATCGAGGAACTCTTTCCCGACGAAGTGGCAGACGCCTTCGAAAGAACGCTTGTGATCGAGCCCACAGTCCCGGTCGTCGTCACCGCCCTTCGAACGGAAAACGGCATCCAGTTCTCCGGCTACCCGGCCACACCGACGGGGCGGTGAGCCGGTACGCTACCAAGTAGCTGAGAATGCTCATCTTCGACTACAGGTTTTCGCTTCGGCTCGGTTCTGGCGCTGGCGATCCGGTTAGCGAATGTGCTGACAGTGCTTCCTTGAGGACCAGGCTTTCGTGCTCGAGCGCCTGAATGGCTTCTCCCGATTCGGACTCCGTGCCGTTATCCAGCTTGGCGAGACGCTCTACGCGCAGCGCGGCCTGTACCGCAGGTCGTGCTCCAAGATAAACGAGCGTCCCTTTCAGCCGGTGCCCCAGGCGGCCCACCTCCCCCAGGTCTCCTTTCTCCAGGGCCGCCCACATCTGCGGGAACAAGCTTTCGCGTTCGACGAAAAAGAACTGGATCATGTCCCTCAGCATTTCCTGGCGACCGTAACATCGTGCAAGGGCCTCCTCGGGATCAAAAACCGCATCGGTTTCCCTCGATGACCCCTCAACCGGAGTGAATGCCGTGACCGCCGCAGGCTCTCCTCTGCCGGCCAGACTCTCGACAAGTCCTATCAGCTCCTCAGCCTTGATCGGCTTGGGAAGATAAGCGTCCATTCCCGCAGCCAGGCAACGGTCGCGGTCCTCCTTCATCGCGTGGGCCGTCATGGCTATGATCGGCACCCGAGACCTTCCACGCTCGAAACTGCGGATGTCAGCCGTGGCCTCCAATCCATCCTTTCCCGGCATCTGCAAGTCCATCAGGATAACGTCGTAGTGGCTTCTTCGGGCCATGGAAACCGCCTCTCGACCCTCTGCAGCGATCTCCACAGTGTGGCCCCGGTTCTTCAAGATGTAGGCAGCCAGCTTCTGGTTCGCGAGGTTATCTTCTGCCAGGAGAATGTGAAGCTGACGTTCGGCCACCTTCTGGACATCGCGTGCTTCGGAGTCGGAGGAGGGCTTCTCTGCTATAGGCAGATGAACCGTAAACCGGAAGGTACTCCCTCTGCCTGGTTCACTCTCGAACCAGATGCGCCCTCCCATCGCCTCTACCAGGCTCTTGCAGATAGAGAGCCCAAGGCCGGTGCCCCCGAACCGCCGGCCCATAGAGGCATCGACCTGCGCGAACGGTTCGAAGAGACGCTCTTGGGAGGCGGGCTCCATTCCGATGCCGGTGTCCCGCACGGCAAATTCCAGGGGAGACCCGGAGTCCTCGGTAAGCGTACGGACCGAGATTTCGACTTCGCCGCGCTCCGTGAACTTGACCGCGTTTCCTGCAAGATTCAGGAGGACCTGCTGCAATCTGACACGATCACCCATGAAAGTATCCGGCGTTTCGTCAGACGCGTGGCTGAACAGATTCAGCCCCTTTTCCGCGGCAGGTACAGTCAATACTTGCGCAACCTCACTCAGCAACTGCCGGAGGCTGAACGAAACCGATTCCAGCTCCAGCTTGCCTGCCTCGATCTTCGCAGAGTCCAAGAGGTCGTTGAGAAGCTTCAAAAGCAGATCGGCTGAGCTTCTTGCGGTCTGCAGGCAATCACAGACGGTCGGATCGTCGGCCTTAGGCAGTGCCACCTCGATCATGCCCAGGATGGCATTCATCGGCGTGCGCAGCTCGTGACTCATGTTTGCCAGAAACTGGCTCTTGGCGCTGCTGGCAGCCTCAGCGGCCTTGGCGTGCTGTTCCAAAGACCGAACCAAACGGACGCGCTGCATGGCGATCGCGACATGGTCCGCTACGGCTTTCATCAGTGACATTTCATCTTCGGCAAATGTGGTCTTGGTACGCGAACCGAACGAGAGAGTCCCAATGACCTGGCCTTGAGTAAGAAGCGGGTAACAGGCGTATGCTTGAACGCCGAGGTCCCGCAGCAGATCGGCGCGAGGATCGGCCATGGTCTGGATGTGTTCCGCTACCATCGGAGAGCCGTCTCGTGCCACACAGCCGCACACGGCAACTCCAAAGTCAAGACTCCCAAGCCTACGGACCACCTCAGCTGGGACTCCAGCCGAGGCTTTCAGAACCAGGCGATTCCCTCCCTCACCCACCAGAAAGTTGAAACAGACGTGGCAGTCGAGGTGCGCCATGATCTTCCTACAGAGCGATTCGACGATTTGCTGAGGCTCGTCGCTCGCCAGCAACCGGGAAGTGACCTCCGAGAGCAGCCTCGTCCGCTCTTCGTTCTTGATCCGTTCGGAGATGTCCCGAAAAGTGATGACTGCGAGAATGGGCTCTCCGTCGGGCTTCCGAATCAATGAACCGTTGTAGCTCAAGACCAGTGTGTGGCCCGTATCTCGCCGGATCACGCAGGCTGCGTACATCTCGACGGTTTCCCCCCGCAGGAGCCGCGGAAAGGGCCACTCGTCGAACGGCATGGGGCGCCCGTCAGGATAGGTCAGCTCAAAAGTATCGACGAACTGCGGTAAGGCCAGTTGGTATTCGGCCTCATCTCGATAACCCAACATCGTTGCGCCCGCCGCGTTCATGCGAACGACATTTCCGTTCATATCGGAAATGATCAGCCCTTCAGTTATTCCATTGATTACCGCCTCCAACTCTGTGCGGGCGGCACGCAACTGACCGAATCGCCGACGGAGTTCCTGCTCGGCCTGTTTACGCTCGGTCACCTCTTCGGTGAGGATCAGCACCGCGTCGACATCGCCGGCCACATCCCGCAACGGAATCTGGCTGACGTTCCACCAAGTTCGCCCTCGAATCGGTGCTTCGAACTCCTCAATCCGCCTCAATTCACCGCTCTTCAGCGCCCTCTTCACGAGGCGCTCAACCATCTGACAGAGCTCAGGCGGGAAGACTTCAGCAAGAGTTCGGCCCACGATTTCGGCGTCGGCTGAGCCGGCAATCGATCTATAGGCTGGATTAGCCAGAACAAAGCGCATGTCGCGGCTCACCACCGCAACACCGATCGGAGCGTTGTCAATCAGGCTCTCAAGAAACTTGCTCTGCTGCTTTCTCTCGGCCAGGAGTCGTTCTCGCTCCTCTTCCGCCTGCTCCCGCTCGGCGATTTCGTCGCGCAATGCCTGGTTGACTCGAGCCAATTCCGCCGTACGCTGCAGCACGCGCTCTTCCAGTTCCATGTGCAGAGCGATCAGACCCCGGTTGCTTTCGGCCAGCTCTTCCTGAAGCTCGCGTATCGTCGACGCTGCTTGGGCGAGACGGTCGTGCAAGACCCTATCTGTCATGCGATCACGCTCTTGACCACGACCACGGTAGCATCATCCTCCTGCTTACCCTTTGCTCTCAGGAGTTCCTCTGCCATGACTGTAGCCGAACGGTCATCGGTCCAATCGGGGAAATCCTCCCAGCCCCAGTGCACAGAAACACCGTCGGAGTGGAGTACGAGCACATGGTCAAGCGGCCAGGAATGTTCCGTTACCACCGCACTGGGCGCATTGAGACCGACGACACCGCGACGAACAATGAAGTGAAACGAATGAGACTTCGGGAAAACGCGAACCACAATGTTGCCCACCGACGCAAGGGTCAACTGACCACGGCCCCAGTCAAAACGGGCCAGAGCCATTACGACGCCTCGGGTCGCACGGCAGGCGCGCCCCACTCCGAGGAAGATCTGGCCGAGGGAGAGGTCGAAGTGACTGGTCACGTATTGGCGGGCGGCCTGTGCAGCACGATGGGCGGACTGCCCGTGGCCCAGGCCGTCTATGACGGCGACGAGTGCGCTCTCCGCCCAGCGGTGGACTACGAAAGCGTCGCCGTTGGCGTCACCGGGGACTCGCGGCCGGGTCGCCACCCCGAAGCTCAACGGGCACGGCCGATTGCTCACGCGGTGGTTTCGAAGCCATTTGCGACAGATGATATGAGTCCCACTGCCCCGGCGAGAAATGATATCGAACTGATCCATCAAGCGATTAACCGTTCCCAGCCCCGTACCGCGTGTCCCGGCTGTGGAGTAACGGTCGCCGAGTGCCTGTTCGACGTCTGCGATACCCGGGCCCTCGTCGTGAGACTGAATCTCGAGCCCGACACGCCCGGCGTCGGCCAGAGGCGTCAGGGTGAGCGTTCCGCCTCCCGCATGCCTGACCAGATTGGCGGCAAGTTCCGTCATGGTGAGTGCAATCTCTTCGCACTGCAGTGGCTCGAAGCCCAGTGCAGTCGCAAGGGCACGCGCTTCACGACGTGCATCTCCAATGCTATCCCTGTGGCGGATCTCCACCACTCGTGATGGCGGCAGCATACGATCTCCTCAGCCATTTGCGGACCTTTACCGTAGTACCCCTGCCAACCTGGGACTGAACGGTCATTGCGTCCATCAGGCGCTTCACCCCAGGCAAGCCAAGCCCGAGGCCTCTGCTGGTGCTGAAGCCTGCTCTCATGGCCTCGCCGATATCGGAAATCCCCGGTCCGCTGTCCTCAAAAACCAGCTCGAGCCCTACGCCGGCCTCCTCATTCAAAAAGCGCCAACGCATGGTTCCGAAGTGGGCGTATTGGTAAACGTTCCGGCTGAGTTCCGAAGCGGCGGTCACGATCCGCGTGACATCCGTGATGCCGAAGCCCATAGCTGTGGCCGTCCTGCGAACGACTTTGCGTGCGGCCACAATGTCGTTCTCGGATTCGATGCGCAACTCGCCTTCAGGGATGTCATTCATACCCATCGCCCTTGGGTGGGAGAGCGCCGAGCAGATCGAACGCGCGGTCTACATCCAAGGCTGTCAGTGCCTTTCCCATCGTCAAGCCCAGTTGCGTCGCCGTGATGGCTACGCTGGCGCGCATGCCTGCCAACACCGTGCGGCCACCCATCAAACTCACCATCTGCACGGTTTCAGCGACGGTCCGGGCAAAGAACGAGTCCAGGATCTGGACCGTGGAGATGTCCAACACCAACCCCCTGCAATCCTGGCGTGCCATTGCATCGAGCACTCGCTCCTGGAGTACCGATATGGTCTGGTCGTCAGGGTCGGGCGGCACGGTGACCAGCAGCAGATCGCGGAGTCTGATTACAGAAATATCTTCGTGCGCCATCTCCGGTCCTAGCTCCTAAGATCCTTGGCGACAACCTGCAAATTCAACATGTCTAGGGCGACAAGTAGTCCCGCAGCCAGCGATGAGCGGGTAGTGATATCCGACAGGTCGATGCCCAGATGGACGAGTGTCTGGGCAATGGCCGGCTGCACGCCGGTCAGTACGACTTGGGCACCCAACAGGCGCACGGCACTGATCGTTTCGACCAGATGTTGCGCGGTCTGCGTGTCAATCGTGGGCACGCCCATGATGTCTACCAGGGCCATAGGCGAATTCGTCTCTACAATGCGGTTGAGGAGCCTTTCCATGAACTGCTGGGTCCGCTGGCTGTCCAGCGAACCGATGAGCGGAGCGACGACTACCCCCCTCCAAACCTGCATAACAGGTGTCGACAACTCCATGATTTCTCGACTTTGCTGCTGAAGCCTCTCCTCGGTCCGCTTGCGCTCGGTCAAGTCGCGCGTCACCTTCCCGAACCCCCGCAGCGTGCCATCCTTTTCACGCAGGGCAGTGATGACGACGCTGGCCCAGAACTGTTTCCCGTCTTTGCGCACCCGCCAGCCTTCGTCTTCGAACCTCCCCTCTCGGGCCGCTGCTTCCAGTTCCTCTTGGGGCACGCCACGCTCAATCGCATCGAGCGGATAAAAGCAGGAGAAGTGCTTGCCTACGATCTCATCCTGGCGGTAACCCTTGATCCGCTCTGCCCCGACGTTCCAACTGGCGACATATCCATCGGGGTCGAGCATGACGATGGCGTAATCCTTCACAGTCTCCACAAGCAGCCGGAAACTGTCACTTGTCCCCAGCAGCTTGTTAGAGGGCGAGTTCGGTTGCTCTGGCATCGGATCCTCCGCTTTCTTTGCCCTTCTTTGGCCCAAATAGCAATGTTAGCACGCAGCAAAGTTGATCATCATGCCGAACCGAGGAGGGATCGAGGTTCACTTTCACGACAGAGCCTGCCACGGTGCCCTTTCCATCTTCAGGCCTTTCGGGGTACAGCGCCCTACGGGGGTGAGCCCCGGGTGGAGCCCCGAGGGAGAGGCAGGGATGCCATTCTCCAATTCAGAGTCGGAGAGAGTGGGAGTAGGGCAGACGGAGTGGAAAAGGGTGACGCGTAAGTGAATGCCCGGACAGAACGGCGAAATCGGAACCCGGAGTTCTCGGGAAGTCACGGCCGGGCTGGCGGGGGGAGAAAACCTCCCTCCGGGCCCGGCCCTCTACTGACCTTTGGAGCTCAGTCTGTACAATGCTCGTGTCGCCACGTCCACGGAGCGGGACAAGCAGGGATGCTTATCCTACTCGGGCTACTTCTTCGGCGGTTTGGACGGGCGCATCTCGACGCGGCTGGTCAGACATCGCGGGGATCGGGAAAGAGTCTCAATCACCACCTGGGCGACATCCTCGGCGGAGAGCTTCCAGGAATCTCCGCCTGAAGGAGCGTGTCCACCGAACCACGTATCGACACTGCCCGGCATGATGTAGGCAATCTGGATGTCGTCGTGACGGATTTCCTGCATCAAAGCCTCGCTGAAGCCGATGAGGCCAAATTTGGAAGCGTTGTATGCCGCTCCTCCCGGGAAGGGGTTCTTACCGGCGAGACTGCCGATGTTGATGATGAATCCGGCGCCTCGGCGCTTCATTTCGGGGATCGCGAAGTGACATCCATAGAACAGACTGTCCAGGTTAGTCGCGAGTGTCTGCCGCCACAGTTCGGGGCTCATCTCTTCGACACTCTGAAACTGGCCGATGCCCGCGTTGTTGATCAAAACATCGAGTCCGCCGAGTTCTGACACGCTAAAACGAATGAGTTCGTGTACCTGTTCGCACTGCTGGACATCGCAGACTTTCCCCAGAACCTTGGCGCCGCCCAGCTTTTGAAGCCGCTCTACCGTGTCACGGACGTCGTTTTCGTGTCGTGCGGAAACCACGACATTCGCACCCCGTGCGATCAAGGCCTCTGCTACGGCGAGCCCGATTCCTTTCGTGCTTCCTGTGACGATTGCTACTTTGTCTTGAAGTTCCAACGCGTATCCTCCTCATTGAGCTATCTGATTTTGGGAATCTGTGTAGTGGGTTTGAGCTATATAATATCCCGCGAATCGTACTCGGGGGAGATAGAGGTCGAATTCTAGGGAGGAACCATGCTGAGGAAATGCATCCCGTTGTTTTTATTGTCACTGTTCGTTTGCACCGCTCCCCTGGCGGCCCAACTGGTCGACGTCTCCGGAAATCCGGCGTTCTCAGTCCATTCAGTCAAGCTGGATTTTGAGGACCTCTCACAGGGCGCGCAAGCCAGTCGGCTCTTCTCTGCATGGGGGGTTACGTTCGATCAGGGAACGAACGGGGTGCCGACGCTCATTCCCGTGTTCGTGCTTGGGTTTTCAAACCTCGTCGTCTCGAACGTCCCGCCCTCCGGTGACTCGGCCGACAAGCCGTTGGTTCTCAATTTCGAGTTTCCGGTCTACAAAGTGGGATTTGTCGCCAGGAATGGTACGGAGACGACAACGGTCACCGTCCGTGCTTTCGGCTCTGCGGGGAACGAACTCGGTTCGATCGAGCACACGGGCCTGGCGGACCCAACCGCGATTGCGGTAAGCACGTCGAGCCCTTTGGGAATCTCAAAGCTGTCGATCAGTTATGGCTCGGAAGAGGAGCCGGAGCAGATCGACGATCTGCAGTTCCAGTATGTATCTCGGCCGCAGTTTCTTACTTATCTGGCGCAGGTGGCCAACGGGCCGGTTCCCACTGTCGGGGTCTTGCGTACCAGCATCGTCGTCGCGAATCTGTCCAATTCAACGGCCGAGGGTTCGATTGATTTCTTCGGAGGAGAGGGCGATCCCCTCGACGTGCAGATCGGCTCGTCGCTTGCGAGTTCATTTCCATTGTCGATTCCACCGTTCAGTTCTACCACTCTGGTTACGAGGGGTGAGGAAGTGGTCGTCGGCTATGCGAAGATTCGCAGCAACGTTCCCATCCAGGCGACTGCCGTGTTCAGGACTCTGTCGGCCAATGGAGCAGTCCTTTCTGAGGCCGGCGTTGGAGGCGCCCTCGGTCGGGCGGTTTCGGTCGGGGTCGTTCAGAAGTTCACGGTGGGCAATTTCGACAGTGGGATTGCCATCGTCAACACGGCGGACCAGGAGTCGACGGCGCAGGTACAGCTGTACAAACAGGACGGCACGCTCTTCGCCACGAACAACAGCATCGCATCCCTTGCACCCGGCGGGCATGCCGCCAAGTTCCTGACACAGATGTTTTCCGAGGTTGACAGTCAGCCCTTCGAGGGGACCATCCGCGTAGTCAGCGACGTCCCATTGGCTGTCGTCATTCTGCGGACCAGTCAGGGACTCGTGATGTCGAGCTTACCGGTGGGTAGCCTTGAGAACTAGGATCCGCATTCCCTAGGGAGAGGACTGCGCGCTCCGGTACTCATCCTCGAGCCTGTGGAGCAGTTCCGGGAGCTGCTCATAGAGTCGCTTCGGCCGCCGTGGTCGGGCTCCGGACAGGGCGTAAGCCGTCAGGATGGGGACTGCCACGGTGCAGTCCAGATAGCAGACAACCGTGTCCGGAAGTCTGGAGGGGTCTACCTTGCCCCAACTCACGGCTTCAGAAGGCGTGGCCCCGGAAAGACCTCCCGTATCGGGGCGTGCGTCGGTGATCTGAAGGAAGAAGTCGTGGCCTTTTTCTTGAATGCCAAGCACTTCCTGGATCTGGGGCTCGGTCTGTAGCAGGAAATTCTTAGGGGAACCGCCTCCCAGGATGACGACGGCGCTCTTCCCATCCCCCTGCTTGGCATCCAGGACGATAGCGGCCGTTTCGTTCACATCGCGAGATACGTCGATCACAAGGCGATTTCCTTCGAGGGCCAGTGCCGCAACGTTCATTCCGATCGAGCTGTCCCCCGGGGAAGACGTGTAGACGGGGACACGGTTACGGTAAGCCGAGGCCAGCAGCGAGCGGCCGCTTCCCAGAACGTTCTCCCTTTCCGCCAGATATCGACCGATGTTGAAGTGGAACTCCGCTGTGCTCATCGACTTCTGGAACTCCCGAGCTTTCATGATCTCTCGGTAAAAGCGGTCGGTTGAGAGGAGCACATCGTAGTCGAAGAAGATGTCGTAAATACGGACGACACCTTCCTGGCGAAGCTCGATGTCGCTCACGTGCGGTCGACCCTGGTGCATTGACAGTCCAATGCCGAAATGAGTGTCGTGGTAAAGGTTGGCTCCGGTCGAAACGATCCAGTCGACGAATCCGTTTTCGATCAGCGGGATGATGCAGGACATGCCTATTCCGGCCGGAGTCAAGGCTCCGGACAGACTCAGCCCGATAGTCACCTCTTCCCGGAGCATCTTCTCGGCGTACAGCCGGCAGGCCTCACGAAGGCGCGCCGCGTTGTAGGCATTGAAGAAACCATCGACCAGTTCGGCGACGTTCAGGTCTCCTGAAACGGCTCGAGGTTCGATTGTCTTTCCATCCAGGTAACCATCCATTATTGGTCCTTTCCTATAAGCCGGCTACGACCTTGGCCGGATTTGATCGCCCCGGCCCGATCGGAAATCATTCAGATGAAGAAAATCGTTCGTGTGAAATTGTAGAATGCACCGATGGCGAGGATCTATCCATTTCGAGGCTACCGATTCGATCCGGCTATGGCCGGCCGACTCGACGATGTCGTCACGCAACCCTACGACAAGATTCCGGAAAGTCTGCGAAAGGAGTATCTGGGGCGCAGCCGTTTCAATATCGTCCGGGTCATCCGCAATGAGAACTATGAGGAAGCGGCGGAGTTCCTGGCTGACTGGATTCAGCGTGGAGTTCTACGAAGGGACCTCGATCCGTGTCTGTATGCCTACGAGCAGGTGTTCAGCTTCGAGGGCGAGACCCACTCAAGGATTGGAATCGTCGGTCTGGTGGCACTGGACGATAGTGAATTGGTGGTTCGGGGTCATGAACGCGTTCTCGAGCGACCGCTGTCGGACCGGCTAAACCTCATCCGTCAGACAAGGGCGAACGAGGGTTTGATCTTCACGCTGTTCTCCGACTCATCACTCAAGGTGGACCATGTTCTCGAGGGCTATGCCGAGGTTCACGCTCCGACCGCTGAAGTGACGGACGACTTCGGAGTGATTCATCGTATCTGGGCGGTCTCCGACCCGGACGTCGTGGCGGCCCTTCGTGGTCTGGTTGACGGTCTTCCACTCTACATCGCCGACGGACACCATCGATTTCAGACCTCGCAACTGTTTCACAAGGAATGCCTCGCCCACGGCTATCGTCCCGCAGGTCTCGAGTCCTTCGACAAGCGGATGATCGCGCTGTTCAACATGGAAAGCGAAGGTCTGCGCATTCTACCCACGCACCGCGGGCTAAAGGGGCTGGGCGACTTTCGACCTCACCGTTTCCTGCTGGGTCTGTCACTCCATTTCAGTGTATAGTCGGCGAAGGCATTTGACGATATGTACATAGGAGTTGCAGTAGTGCATCACAGCCTCGGATTCTGCTGGCCCGAAGGCCACGGATTGAAGGCGGTGGTTGCCCGGCTCAATGAGGATGCCCTCAGCGACTCCGAGTTCATGCCGGACGCCGAAGGACCGTTGCGGGATTTGGACGTAACGATTCTCCATTCGGGAGTCATGGCAGGATTACTGGGCATCGGGCCCGAGCAGGTGTCGAGTGGAGACTACGTCAGCTATTTTCGAGACAAGAACGAATTGCGGTCGCATCTCGAGCAAGGGTCACTTCAGCTGGGTTGTTTCCTTCGCGCAACGTCTTTGGCACAGGTACGGAGTGTCTCCGAATACGGCGCCAAGATGCCGCAGAAATCGACGGATTTCTTTCCGAAACTCCTCACCGGGCTCGTGTTGATGAAAATGGAGGTCGACGACAAGTCCAAGGGATGAGGTTGTGCGGAGCGTTTTCGGGTCTGGTTCTGCTCTGTTCCGTTACCGTCAGGTTGAGTGACGCTCTCTGTGGTGCCGGGCATTGCGTCAGATTTCCTGCGGACAAAGTCACTGGCCCTGGGCGAAATGTGCGCCGACATATCGGTGGAGAGGGCACGTTTATTCTGAATGGAAGTGAACGATCTTTGTTGACATACATGGAAGCAGTGCCGTAGTCTCTTCTGAATCCCGCCTACTGGCGGAGGGTGACCACAAGGGGGCGGCGTTCCGGTGACTTCAATTCAATAGCGCTTCGGCGATGCGGGGATTCCCATGACCTACAGGAAGTGGCTTCTTGTCTGCACGATGTGTGTTGCAGCAATTTTGGGACGAGCCGATGGCTCAGCATTCACGATCTATGAGCTCGGAGTTCGGGCCATGGGAATGGGAGGCGCCTTTGCGGCAATCGCCGACGACGGTTCCGCTCTCTTCTACAACCCTGCGGGAATCGCTTTTCAGCCGGGTCTCAGGATGGAGATGGATACGCTGGGAGTCGTAGGACTCTTTCGTTTTACGCCCTCGGAAGTTCCGCCCGGACAATACGTACCCGAGAAAGGGTTCAACGGCTCAGTCGCTCCCAAACTGATCCCCGTGGCCAGTCTCTACATGACCAAGCAGTGGAACGAAAAGCTCACGCTGGGGTTCGGCGTCTTTTCGCCCTTTGGCTTGTCGGCAAACTGGACCAGTTTTCGAGACAGCGATCCGCAGGAGTCGAAGTTCGTCGCGCGGTATTCCGGTAATCGAGCGCGGCTCGAGTCAATCTGGTTCCAGCCGACCGTCGCCTATCGAATCAGTGAAAACGACAGCGTCGCGGTGGGTGTGGCGTGGGTGCACACGCACTTGATGCTCGAACGCAGCATCCTCAATCCACTTGATGACGGTATCGTCTTCGGTAAACAGATCGCCGAACTGATTTTCCCGGGGGAAGACCCTGAACTCGCCGGTCGGTCGATCGCACGACTGCTGCCGGAAGGCCGTTCAAGGCTGGCGGGAACGAGCAACAGCCCCGGGTTCAACTTGGGTTTCATGCATCGCGATCCTGTCCACAAGATCAATGTGGGATTGATGTATCGCAGCGCCGTGACCCATCATTTGAAAGGGCGCGCCACGTTCGCCTTCACGTCGGACTATCCACTGGAACCTTTCATCGGAGCGGACACGATCCCGAACCTGTTTCCCGATCAAAGCATCAAGGGCTCCTTTACGACCCCAGCGTCCTACAAGGTTGGTGTCGCAAAGCAGGGCGTGTTTGGTGGAACCGCCGCCGTCGACTTCCAATACATGGACTACCACCGTTTCAAGAGCGTGCCGGTGAACTTCAGTGTGACCGAAGATGTCGCGACGCCGGCTGAACTTCGGCTGGAGTTCGATTTCAACAACTCCTATCAGATCAGCACCGGCTACGAACGGGTCATCAAGGGACTTCAGCTCAGGGCAGGATACATGTTCGACCACACCCCGGTCCCTGACAAAAGCACCGGGCCTCTTTTCCCGGACAGTAGCAGGCACAGCTTCACCGTGGGGACCTCGCTGCGACGCGGCAACATGGAGCTGAGCGTCTTCTACCAGGCGATGAAGTTCGTCGACCGTCGAACCGAGGTTCCCGCAAACAACGATGTCTTCACGAACGGTCTTTACGACAACTTCGCCCACCTGGGCGGCTTCAGTCTGAGGATCAATCTCGGCGGCAGCAATCTCAATACGGATTGATCGCCGCGCCTGTTCCTCCTCGATGCCGACACTTCAGTGTCAAGTTATATGCTGGAACTGACGATTAGGTATTGAGGAGGATCGAAGAGCGGACGACCTCTTGGGCAGCCGTGGCTTCATAACCGTCGGTGGGGTGCCGTAGTCGTCCGGTCCAGGGAGAATGTGCTCACTGATCAGACCCGGATTCATCCCGGGCGCAGAATGTCCGGTCGTACTCGGGATCCGTTGCCCAAGCGGATCAGGGTTGGAGGCGTTCAGCTCTCGTCCGTTGTCCGCTGCGTACGAGATTCATGGTCGATCACCCGCGGTTTCTCTTCCGGCACTCACATTCGATCACCAGTCGAAATGACTCAAGAGACGAACGACTCGAGGATGGATTTGGAGCGACATGTTGAGACGAACATTGACTTCTGTGATGGGTATCCTCTTGATCAGCCCGGCCATGCTGGCCCAGCAGCCGCAAAAAGGGCTCGACACCACGACGTTCGTGGTCATGGGAGAAGGGCTGGCTGCCGGCGTCTGTGACTTCAGCCTTTCCGACGTCGGACAGCGGAGTTCGTTCCCGGCTTTGATGGCCCGACAGATGGGAGCGCTGTTTCCGCAGCCCAAGATTCAGCCTCCGGGAATCGGAAACGTCATGGGTTTCTCGCGGCTCCCAGTCCGGTTGCCCGCCGCCCTGCAGACCACGGTGCGGCGCCCGTTCCCTCCCTATCTGTTCGTGTTCAATTTGTCCGTTCCGGGCCTGACGACGGCGGAAGCCGTGGCACGTCGACCCGTAGCGCCACTCATCCAGCCGACCGACACCAAGCAGACAGTCATCAATCTCCTTCTAGGTTTCCCTCAGCTGATCGTTCAGGACAAGGTCCCCCTATGGACTCGACCTACGCCGATGTCCTCGTGACGACGGTTCCCGATCCCCTGGACACCGCCTACTTCAACTCGCCGATCTGGGCGGCGCAGCTCACGCGCGTACCCACCTACGTCGTTCTGGGCCTCTACGGTCTGACAGTGGACGACTGGATCACCGTCCCCGGACTGGTGGAAATCGGCAACCAGTTTCTGGAACGCCGCTCCGCGCCTCTTCCGTCCGGCTCCTTTATCGATGCGACGACCGCCGATCAGATCCGAGCGTATGTGGAACAGATGAACCAGGAGATTCGCTCCGTTGCTTCCAGTCATGGGGCATTGCTTTTTGATCTGCATGGCTTGACCCGGAACTTCAAAGACGACGGCGTCACCATTTCAGGTCGTCGCCTCTCCGCTGACTTTCTGGGCGGTCTCTACAGCCTGGATGGCTACTATCCCGGCGCAACCGGACAATCTCTGATCGCCAACGCAATTCTCGAGACCTTGAATGCGGCTTTGGGTACGAGCTTCTCACCCATCTCGGTCGAGGAGTCTCTCGCCACCGACAGTGTCGCTGACTACAGAATCTCATCGGGACCCGAAATACCGATCCAGGCTCTTGCGGAGTTCATACCCGAACAGAAGATGAGGAGCATTCTCCACCTGAAAAGCCAGATGGAGGCGCCGCTTCGACGGAGCTCACCCGGACGACGCGTTCCCGTAGACCTGTCCAATCGCAATGGGAGGCGACCATGACCTCGCGTAGACAACTTCCCCTGCTCATACTCACGCTGGTTCTCCCTCCCGTCCTGCTGGCGCAGGACGATTCAACGCCGCCGCTCCAGTTGCCTCCGGGGCTCGAGGAGACGCTCGCGATCAACAAGGATGCAAGCTACTTTGGGGATGCCCTGCGCGCCGTCGATTGCCCGGATGATGCCGACAACCCCTATGGAACGTGTGGGAATCTCCTCTTCGGCGGTCTGGCGATGACGGACACTCACCTCAGCGGGCTTCTCCACATCAAGTTCTATCCGCCTGTTAAGAACATTTCCCACTTCGAAGTGACCCATCCCGGTGGATTGAGCGGTGAGAACGGAAGCCTGGTCGCTCCCCAGTTCTTCAGGCTGCCGGTGGAGTTCAATTTGATCAAGGACACCGACGACAGGATCGTCTCTGAAGGAGATCTGAACCTCGAGACCGGCGAAGTCACCAACCTTGGGTATCGGGTGCTGTTCATCAACACGGCCATTTATGCACTCGGGCAGGTCAACCCGAAGCTTGAAGCGCCGGTGATCAAGTTCCCCGGTATCTACGGGACCTCGTGGGCCCGCTTCGAGCAGCGGCCTGACGGATTGCTTGATTTCACTTTCTACGGAAGTTCTTTTCTGGCTTTGGGCAACACGATTGATGGAGACGTGCCGAGGTTTCCCCTGCCTTTCTGCAACTACCACCTTGACTGCGCAAGCATTCCGGCGCCGGGGACATCACTGCATCCCCATCTCCTGTTGACCACCCAGGCTCCTGAGGGACCGGAATGTGGAGATGACTGCCCGGATATCCCAACGAACACGGTTTGGGAGTTGACTGCTTTCACCCACAACACCAGCTTCGGTGACGTGTTCTCGCTGAATATCCCGGAATTGGGCGGTGGTGCTACCGGTCGCTCCCACCTGCTCGGCAACATCCAGATCCAGTTCGGCCCACAGTTTGGCGACACCGTACCCTTTTGGGTATCCAGCATCCTTCCCACCGGATTGCTGGCCGATCCTCCGGAATCGCCCCTCTCGGTCCCGGGACTGTCGCTGGGAATGTTGGGACACAACGAGTATCTTCGCTTTCCGGATCAGACTTATCTCCTTCAGGATGTCGCGTTCGCCGACGATCCCTTCGACCTTGCCCTGGGTGCGATCAATCTGAAGACCGGTCAGGTCCTCGGAAATCTGCTCTACCGAGGTTTCATTGCTCAGGACCTTCTTTTCGCCCTCCTCGAGCAAAATGACGGCAACATCGCGCCTTCCTCTTTCAACTTTCGGGGGCCGGCCTCATTCGAGAAAGGGGATAACGGGCAAACGATCTTTCGTTTCAACGGCGATGTCTCGGTGGACTTCACCGGATTCCGATTTCCCTCTCCGGATCTGGTCAAGGCGCATAGCTGGATTGCGGGCGAAGGATCCAAGCTGGATCCTTTCCTCAGGATTCAGGCCATGCACCCCGCACCGCCGGCGGATGTGGTCATGACTGGAAATGGAAGCGCAGTCGCCTCGACGGGCGACGCGTTCTCGTACGATTACTCGATTCCCTGCGATCCGGTTGGGCGCGACGCCTCATTTCGATATACGAACAACAACACGCAGGACGGTGGGACATTCGAGATGTACAGTCTGGCCGCCGTCAGTTGCACGAATTCAAGAGGCTCTAAACTACCCGAAGGGCAGTACGACACCGTCACTTTTACCGCTTTTGGTTCGTGGAGCACCGACGAAGATCCCCACTTGGCGACAGTTCAGTTCTCGACGGCGCCGAACGCTCCCTATATCAGCGTCATCATCGACGGTGGACTCACTTCCAACGTCAACACCAAGCCCGCAAACATCGAGGATTCATTGCCGTGACGGCAGAAACGACGACGGCCCCTCAGGGGCCTGCTCGAACGACACTCTCAGTATGAGGATCGGTAGTTCGCGTTGGGGTCAATTACCGAACACATTGACCTGAAATCAGATTCGAAGGAGGAAAGTCACCAATGAGACGCATTTTCAACAACAAGAAAGTTCTGTTCGCTGCAGTTCTGATTCTGATCTCGACGACGGTTTGGGCTGTCACCGGGCATCGGCCGGCTCGAAGTGCCGTCGACCCCGAGCCGAACATGCTCCAGTCGCCGAGACTGCTCTTCATCCACCAGGATGTGGTCACCAGCTTTCCGGCGTCGGGCGATGGGGTTCGCAGTGGGACCATGCGGGGGGCCATCTCGGGTTCCTGCACGACGAACTTCCAGTTTCTCGCCGTTCCGCCACCCGACTTTGCGTCAGACGACTGGACCTTGCTGACCGATCCCGACGGCGATCAGATTCTGTTTCGCGTGCAGGTCACCGGGCACTTTCTCGTCTTCCTTCAGGCTCCAGCCGACGATCCCCGGCATGAACTCAACCAGGTCGGAGGCCCCTTCTCGGGAGTCTACGAGGTCGTGGAGGCAACGGGCAAGTATCAGGGCCTGATCGGGCACAAGTTCCCCTGCAAGGGAATCGGCACTCTGCCGGCCAAGAACCCGGCGATCGGTTCGGTCTACGCCGAGGTGTACAGCGACGAATTCGACTACTAGTCTATTCTTCGTAAGCACGTGCGCGACGAGACGGTGAAGAGTCTTCGGAAAGTGGACGCGGATCTCCACAGGCGACTCTTCACCGTCTCGATAGGAGCGAGGTGGAAAAGCAGTCCCTCTTCAGTCCCGCTGACTTGCTGGAGCCCACGCAGGCTGCTCTCGCTTCCGGGGACGAGTTGATGCGGTGGTGGTTGGAACACCGGACCGGAACCAGTTTCCGAGTTGCCTCCCTGGTTGATCCTCACGACTCCCTGGTCGAGATGTCCGGGCTCTTCTCTTCGACCGAGAAGGAAGGGAGGTCGGTGATGGCTTGCCTTCAGCGCGCTCGTCTCCGTGCCCCCGCCGACAGCAGGGTGCTCGGCCGACTCGAGGATATTCCGGAGGTATTTGCGTCGCTCTGCCACTGGAACGGGCCCGGTGGCCGGCGTGGTGGCTTTACCTATACACCGCTTCTTCAGAAGCGCTTGGGTGACGAAACTCCGCAGTCCGCTCTTGCCGGAGTTCCCACAGACTTCAGTCTCAAGGGCTTGGAATGGCTGGTAGCGCGGGTCGATATTCACGATTTCGTGCGTGCCATACGTCCTCTCGCACCCTTGGCCGGGGTGCTGTCACGTTTCGTCCGAGAAGCCGCCTTCGTCGTGGTTCATCGCAACTACGGCGCCGCATCATTGTCCAGCGAAGGACGATCCAGTTGCAGATTCGGCTATTCGTTCCTTCCGGTGGCTCCGGAGCCGAGCCCTTTCGGTTTCGGCCCGGGCCATTTCGGAGCGGCCATCAAGCAATTCCAGTTCTCACAGACCGCCGACGGAGCGCTCGAGGTCTCACTCACATTCCTCGTGTCGCCTCGGAGTGAGAAAGTCCTCAGCCTGGCCGGATTCGACCCCGTCTACTCGATCGTCGAGTTCGTCGACCGTGTGTCGCGCTGTCGGTTCGACCTGAAACGGCGTGCTCATGACCGTCTGGATGAGTCCATGCTTCGCCTTCACGGGAACGTCCACCACCGTCTCCTGATGGACATGGAAGCACGCTGGAGTTGAGCGGCGATGCCGGACGGGTCATGCCGCAGAGCATGGGTCGGACAGTCTGAACGACAGAGGAAATCCTCGCTTCCGGCTCGACTCGATCTCGTCCCGTGCAGCGCTCCTCCGGCGCCGGCCCGCTTCAGTGGCCGGTGTCATGTCGTCCAGAAATCCCGGAGCCATCCATTCCCAGAATACGAGCGCGTAAATCAGCCCTGCATCGAAAGCTTGCTCTGTCCGCGGGTCGTGACAGTCGTAGTGATGATCAATAACGCGCATCACGTCTCGACTGTTGACCATTGCCATGGCAAAGGCGATCCCCCGGACGCTCGGAGCGTATTCGAACCAGGGGGCCCGCCGAACCGCTTGGAGGGCCGCGGGAACGGAGTGATTGCGGAAGTACATCAGTCGTCCGAAACCGTGGGAAAGGAGCCCGCGGCACTCAGCGTCGAAGCGTTCGAGGTAGGGGACCACTGCCGGGCGTTCCAGATCGGCCATGGGTATCAGGCCGAGCCGGCGCATCCCTCGAGCCAGCTGCAGGAACGGTCCCGGTTCATAGACCCCCAGCATGGCTCCGATCGACTCCCGGGCGAAGCCGCGGTAGTCCGGGTGAGAAAAGCGGTCGATGGCCTTCAGCAGTCGATCGATCTCGAATCCGAGCAATTCCACGGCCCCGATGCCCATCCCACAGTGCGCGATGGGCCGAACCTGAGGAGGCAACCGCTCGTCGGACAGACCCATCGAATGTTCCCCTGACTTGAAAAATTCAGACGATATCTTCTCCATCTGCCAGAAGGAACGTGTCTTGAAGAGAGGGTCCGGGCAGCTGGCGGCGGCCGTCTGAATGTCCGACAGCCGCTCGACGAAACGATCCTGGTCCAGACGCACGGCTTCCTGCGACACGCTGCGAATGGTGTCGCCTTTGCGCAGCCAGCTCTTCCACGATGCGATCGGCTGTTTCATTAGGGGTTACACAAACACGCCCAATTTTAAACTAAGTTGAACTCAGGCCGCGTGAACGATATGATTTCGATCATCATCGGCTGTTCGTTGCATAGGTTCTCGAAGGAGGGCGACACGAACCGCCGTCTCCCTTTTCCAGACCGAGGCTGACATGAATACAACGCCGGCAGATCCGGGGATCGGGGACCTCATCCCCAGAATGCGAAACCAGGGCTACGACTCCGAGCGGGTGGCACGACGCCGGGAGTGGGTCGAGCGGCGCACCGCTGCGACTCTCCGCCACGTCGGCTCCTTCTCGATCGATTCCCAGACGATGCGTGGGAACATCGAGAATCCCATCGGAGTTGCGCAGGTCCCGATCGGAATCGCAGGTCCGATTCAGGTTCACGGCCTGCACGCGGAGGGGATTTTCTATGTGCCTCTGGCGACCACGGAGGGAGCACTGGTTCGTTCCTACGAGCGGGGCATGATGGCTCTGACACGTTCTGGAGGAGTCGAAACCGTGTGCCTGGCCGATGAGAATCAGACCAATCCGTCCTTCTTCTTCGACTCCATACGTGAGGCGAAGGACTTCACGAGCTGGTTGGGCGGTCATTTCACCGAAGTCCAACGGGCTGCTGAAACCACGACTCGGCATGGCAGGCTGCTCAGCTTCGATTCGTATCAGATCGCCCGTCAGGTGATCGTCAGTTTTCGCTTCAGTACCGGTGACGCGCAAGGCATGAACATGATCGTCAAGGCCACCGACGCCGCCTGCCGCTGGATTGCTTCCCAGCTCGAGATTCCGAAGTACTTACTGTTCAGCGGGATGAGTTCCGAAAAACGTCCATCCGGCTACCTGCTGTCCCGGGGAAAAGGCAAATGGGTTTCCGCCGGTGCGCTTCTTTCGGACGGAATCACGAGGAGCTATCTCAATTGCTCCTCCCGGGATCTCTACCAGGTGTGGCACTCGACACTGGTCGGTCATCTGACGGCCAATGCTGTTGGGTACAACGGCCAATTGGCAAACGGTTTGGCGGCAATCTTCATCGCGACGGGGCAGGATGTCGCCAACATCGTCAATAGTGCTTGCGGTATCACCAACTTCGAACTCGTGGACGAAGGAATCTATGTCAGCGTCACGCTTCCGGCACTGACGGTCGCCACCGTGGGCGGCGGAACTGCTCTTGGGACCCAGCGTGAATGTCTCGAGATGATGGGGTGCTATGGCTCGGGGAAGGCCGTCCGGTTCGCGGAGATCGTGGCGGCTGCGCTGCTGGGTGGCGAGATCTCCATGGCGGGCGCCATTGCCTCCGGCGACTTCGCTTCCGCACACGAACTCTACGGGCGGAATCGCCCCGAGGAGAAGGAATGACCGAGTCCAATCCTGTAGCTCTCGTGACGGGTGGAAGCCGCGGTATCGGCAGGGCCATTGTCGAGGAACTCGCACAAGCCGGCTGGAAGGTGGCTTTCACCTATCTGGGGCAGCGCGAGGCCGCGGACTCCCTTCTCTCGGAGTTGGCGGACGCCAGTCGCTTTCACGCCGTGCAGGCCGATGTGCGCGACTTCGAAAGAAGCGGCGAAGTGGTCGCCGAGACTCAGGCTCGTCTGGGTCCGATCGACCTTCTGGTCAACAACGCCGGGGTCCGTCAGGACGAACCTCTCTATCGCATGTCTCTCGAGGCCTGGAATCTCGTGATCGACACGAATCTCAAGGGAACCTTCAACTATTGCCGCTCGGTTGCCCTGGATATGGTCAAACGGCAAACCGGATCGATCGTCAACATGGTCAGCGTCAGCGGAATCCTCGGGTTGGCGGGTCAGGCCAACTACGCCGCTTCGAAGGCCGGCGTCATCGGCTTGACCAAGTCCCTGTCTCGTGAAGTTGCCCGCTTCAATGTCCGGGTCAATGCCGTGGCTCCGGGCTTCATCCAGACCGACATGCTCGAGGGTATCCCGGAATTGACGTTGAAGAGGTTGTATGCGCAGATCTCGTCCGGCAGGCCGGGGACACCGCAGCAGGTCGCCAAGGTCGTACGATTTTTGGCAGGTCCTGAAGCCGAGTACATCACGGGCCAGGTACTGCCTGTCGATGGAGGGATGGTTTAGATCAGGAGGGACCCGATCTATGGGAATCAAGATTCTCGGCCGAGATTATCAGAGTCATTATGACGCCATCATCGTGGGAGCGGGCATTGGGGGGCTCTTCTGCGCCAATCTGCTCGCGGATGCCGGGATGAAGGTGCTGGTCGTCGAACAGCACTATGTCCTCGGAGGCTACTGCAGCAGCTTCAGGAAGAAGGGCTTCCTGTTCGATTCTGCGACCCACTTCTATCCCCTCCTGGGAAACCCCACTACCCTGACTGGGAAGCTTCTCAAACGCCTCAATGTCCACACTCGGTGGCACAAGATGGACCCGGTGGACAAATTCCATTTCCCCGATGATGAGACCTTCGTGGTTCCTGCCGACCTTTCCGACTACCTGCAGAGGTTGAAGTCCCGGTTTCCCCACCAGGCGGAAAACATCGAGCGCTTCTTCGGAGAGGTTCGGGAAGCCTATCTGTACGGACTGCTCTACTACTTCAAGGAAATCTCTCACGAAACGGCCGAGAAATACCGGGATTTTACGCTTGCCCGGAAGCTCGACGAACACTTTCAGGATCCTCGTCTCAAAGCCAACCTCATGGCGGATCATTCCCACTGGGGCTCGTTGCCGGGTCACACCTCCTTCCTTTTCGATTCCATGCTACGGCTCTCCTATTTTCTCGGAAACTACTATCCCATAGGGAGTTCTCAGGCCTTTGCCGACGACCTGGGAGAGGCGCTCCGGAGCAGGGGGGGCGACATCCTGCTGTATACGCAAGTCGAGAAGATTCTGATCGAAAAGGAGCGGGTTCAGGGGATCGTCTGCCGGACACGGTCCCGCCGCAATCCTCAGCGCTTCGAGTTCCGCGCGCCGGTCGTCGTCTCGAATGCTGATGTGCTTCAAACCTACGAAAGACTCGTCGGCGAAGCTTATTGCGGAACCCATGTCATCGACGGCTTGCGGACCCTGCGTCCATCGTTTCCCTGCTACCTCATGCATATGGGTCTGAAAGAACTGAGCCACGAACTCAAGGAAGAGATCGAGGGTTACTATTGGAGGTCCTGGGATCCGGAAGACCTGCAGCACACGTTCTTCAAAATCTTCTTCACGACTATGTTCGATCCCAGTCTCGCCCCTCCCGGCCACGACATTCTGATCGTGCAGAAGTGGGGGACCTCCAATTTCGATCAAATCGGCGATTGGGCGGCACACAAGCGAGAGACCGAGGACTACATTCTTTCCCAGCTGCGACGGCTGATCCCGGGACTGGACGACAAAATCGTCGTCCGGATGAGCGCCACGGCCCACACGTCGTACCGCTATACCCTGAATTTCAGAGGGGCGATGCTGGGATGGGAGATGTCACCGGACCAACTGGGTCCGTTGCGGCCCTCCAACAAAACGCCGATCGACAACCTCTATCTGGTCGGTCACTGGACCCGCCCCGGCGGCGGAATCACCCCCGTGATCGTGTCTGCGCAACGTGTCGCCGATCTGATCCTGTCCAGGCAGCAGCACAGATCGATCGCGCGCCAACAGGAGTCCAATCCGGCTTCGGCCAGACCAAAGAGCTGGCGGGCAGTTTGAGAGGGGGAGAACCATGAAGGAAGAACAGTCTCAGACACTGGAAGTCGAGGAAATCAAGAAAGTCCTTGATTCGACGTTCGCTCTGCTCGGGGAGGACGGTCTGAATGCCGACGTCGTGGAAAGGGTCGCCGCAAGGGCGGGAATCGATCCGACTCGCATCTACCTGCACTTCGGCGGTCCAAGTCGCTTGATGCAGGCACTGATGGAGCGGGAGTTGGAGGTCGTGGCCGGCTCGGTTGCGGTTCCCGAACTCAGGTTTCCCGGCGAAACGATCGGTGATGAACTGGCCGTTCTCGCACGAATCCTCCTCGATGAGTGCCGAAACCACGCCGGCTTCTTGGGGACATCCTTGGGAGAATCGATGAGGAATCCGGAGTTCGGCGAAGTCTTCTACAGGACCTTCATCCTGCGGGGTCGAAAGCTCTTTACGGAGTTCCTGAATACACGGCGACAGCGCGACGAGATCCGGGAGGAAATCGATATCGAGGCGGCGGCGGCCTTCTTCCTGTCTGCGCTGATCTTCTCAGTTCTCGCTCTGGAAATCCTGGGCGGGAAAGCCGTTGAGCAGGTCGATGACGCGCGACTGGTCAGTGGCATGTCGGATCTCTTCCTGCGGGGGATTCTTCCTCGTTGATCTCACCATCCTACGCTCGTCGGACTGGCTCATCATGGGAGGGCACGAAGGGGTCCATGACCGGATCAGACACGAACGAGTCGGCATGAGAGGGGTGTCATGGCAAAGAGAAAGGCAGCACTGATCGGTCGACTGGGTCCCCTGGCGGAGCGAGCGGGAGAGACTCTCTCGGAGCGCGGGTGGGAGGTCGAGCAATCGTGTTTCGGCGAGAGCCCCTCATCCCCCTCGAGGGACGCTGATGTTTGGCTCCTCTTCCCCTTTGACCTGACCAGCCCTCGAAAGGCGGCAGTTCAGGCGGAACAAGACCTTCGTCGGCTGGAGGATGCCCTCAGCCGGGGGCGGCGTCATGGTCTGCGTCGCGTCGTTCTGCGAAGTCGGGCCACTGTCTACGGGTTCAGCTACAAGAATTACGGTCTCATGGAGGAAGATCGGGTTTCGCTGTTGGAGCCCGGCGCCCTCGAGCAGCGCTGGCTGCGGGCCGAGTCGCTGGTCCTATCCTCGTCCGGGCCGGCCCCAGGGGAAAGTGCAGCCTGCCTTCGTTTTGCGAGTATTGCGGACGCCGGTGAAGGGGATTTTGTGACCCGAATGCTGCTTGGCACGGCGGCGTTTCCTGCGGCCGGATACGATCCGCGCGTACAGTTCGTGAGTCTGGACGATGCCGCTGCCGCACTGGTGGCCGCTGCGGAATCCGATTCGACCGGCATCTTCAATATTGCGGGAGAAGGCTGTGTCGAGTTCAGGCGAGCTTTGAAGGCGACCGTCCCGGTACGCATTCCGATCGCAAGAGCACTTCAGCGGCCGGTCCGCGCTCTGCTGAACCGCATCGGTGCCGGCCGGTCTCCGGAGGACTCGGTCGACCAGATTCAGTACAGCTGGACGGTCTCTTCTGACAAGGCTCAGCGGGAGCTGGGCTTTCGGCCTGCCCGGACCAGTGCCCAGGCCCTCCGGCACCTGTTGTCTGAGAGTGAGCGCGGCCGGCCGGAACGGATCACGGAACATTGTGACGAGTTCGGTCTCGACCCGAAGTATCTCGACACCTGGTCCTTCTGGTTCTCCTTTCTTCGCAAGATCTACTGGCGGGTAGAAACTGAGGGTCTCGAGCACATTCCACGCCGGGGTGCCGCGCTGATGGCGGCCAATCATCGCGGCTTCATGCCCTTTGACGGCGTCGTCCACCGATCTGCAATTCTGGAGGCCACGGGCCGGCACATTCGCTTTCTCGTGATCCCGTCTCTGTTCAAGTTTCCCTTCCTCTCCGACTTTCTCATCAAGCAGGGTGGCATCGTGGCCAGCCAGCTGAACACGGCCAGGGTCTTTCAACGGGGCGAGCTGGTCGGGATCTTCCCGGAGGGAATCAGTGGAGCCTTTCGGATGTACCGGGGTGCGTACAAACTCGGTAACTTCGCCCGGGATGCCTTCGCACGGATGGCCATCGAGCACCAGGTACCGGTCATTCCCGCGGTCGTCGTCGGCCATGTCGAGATCTTCCCCATCCTTGCCAGAATGAACATCTCTCCGCTGATGCGGCTCACCGGGTGGCCGTTCATTCCCCTTACCCCGACCTTTCCGCTGCTTCCGTTGCCACTCCCCAGTAAGTGGCACATTCGGTACCTGGAGCCGGTCAGCGTTTCCCCCCTCAAGAGCAGCGATGCCTCGAATCGCCGCCTCGTCCGGGAATTCTCGAATCACATTCGAGATATCATGCAGAGCCACATCGATGAGATGCTGGCTCGCCGAAAGCATGTCTTCTATGGCAGGATCTTTGACGCGGACAGAGATTCGGGACGAGTGCCGGCAATATCGGGGAAATAGATGCGGTTTCTGAGTTATGTGGCCCGTGCGCTGAGGGTGATGTGGATCGCCGTGTTCCACCTGCTTGCTCATCGCTGGGTCAGTTTCACGAACGGACAGGGTCCAACCGGGCCGGAGCGCATGCGCATGGCGCTCGAGCAGATGTCCGGGAGCTTCCTGAAATTCGGTCAGATTCTCTCACTGCAGGTCGATACACTGCCGCGAGAATACTGCGATGCGTTGCTGGATTTGCTGGACCGGGTGCCGCCGTTCAGTTCCCAATCTGTGAAGAAGATCATTGAAGAAGAACTTGGGTCCCCGCCGGAAGAGCTCTACGCCGAGTTCGACTACTCGCCACTTGCCGCCGCCTCGATCGGGCAGGTTCACCGGGCCGTACTGAAGGACGGAACCAGGGTTGCCGTCAAGGTTCAGCGCCCGGGCATTCGCGGCATCTTCACGCGCGACGCGGTGCTGCTGAATGCATTCGTGAAGCTCGTCTTTGCGTTGCGGCTCAAGACCCTCTACTTCATGCGGGATCCGGTTCGTGAATTCAACGAATGGATCCAGGACGAACTCGACTATCGGATCGAGGCGGACTATGCCCGGATGCTCGGGAAGAATGCTGCCCAGACGCCGACGGAGAAGGTCCCTCAGATCTGCTGGGATCTCACCACCGAGCGAGTTCTGACGATGGACTTCCTCGAGGGACAGAGTGTCCGCGAGTATCTGCGGAATCGGGATCAGGGCGCGACGGAGGAGCTGAGCGCCTTACGCCGAATCCGGTTCGATCCGCCGGTTTTCGTTTCCAACGTGATCCGTAACTTTGTCAGTGACGCCCTGCGCTTCGGCGTCTTCCACGCCGACTTGCACCCAGCCAACCTCCTGATTCTGGAAGACAACCGCGTGGGATACGTCGACTTTGGAATCGTCGGTCAACTGACGCCGGAGGCACGCCGCAAGATCATCCAGATGACCCTCGGATACGTGCGGGGAGAGAACGACGAGATCTTCTCTTCGTTCATGGCGGTCTCGGAAATCACTCCGGATGCCGATCTTGAGGGTTTCCGACGAGAGCTGGAAAAGCTTTCGCGGCGCTGGTACCGTGAACCGCCCGTGGCCGGCCGGCCTCAGTTTGGCCGGAGTCTGACGATTCTGATGATCGATCTGCTGACGATGTGTCGCTCTTTCGGCGTGCTGCCGCGGCGCGAGATGATCAAGTACATCCGCTCATTGTTTCTGGCGGACGGCCTGGTTTCCCGGCTTGCGCCCGGTCTGGACTACGGGCCTCACCTCAGGGAATTGTGCGAGGAGTATGTGATGGAGGAGGCCGAGCGCAAGATGTTCTCGCCTCGAGCGGGTCTGCCGGTACTGGCCGATGCCATCGGCTGGCTGCAGACCGGTCCGGGAGGTGTGTTGCGGGCCCTCGACCTGCTGGAGCGAGGGGAGTTGCCGCTGCGGGTCAAGCTGGCGGGCTCCGAAAGCGGCGGCACGGCGACGCGCGGGATCTTCTGGGTCGTGGTCGGCTGGCTTGCGGTCATTGTCACACTCCTCGCCCATTGGGACACCATCTCCAGGGCGCCGTGGTCTGCCCCCGGAATGCTGGTCTGGGGACTGGCCGGCCTTCTGACCGGCTGGCTCCTGGCCATCCTCTGGCGCCTCACCCGCTAGCCCGTAATTGGTGACACGCACGTAGTGCGATTGTAAGTCATTACGAACACAGGGTTTTGGCATCAGTCTGGTACTTATCCCCAAACGCAGACGGTGTGCAATCCTCGCCTGGCACTTCCCAAACGAGGGGCCGAAAGAGCCGAAATGATGATCGGCTCAGCTTCCGAACGAGCCCATCGAGTACTTCCCCTGCCGGAGGCGGGCACAGATCTCTTCAACCCCAAGACGAACGTCCTCGGTGCCGCGGCCAAGCTGGCCGCCTGCCACTCACCTGGATCCGCCCGGCTGGATTCTTCGGAGATAAGTGCCAGACTGATGTTGGAATCCTTTATTCATAGGCAGTTACGGAGTCAATGCGTGCGTGTCACCAAACTACGGGTTGCCCAACTGAGGAGTCCACTGGACAACGGGGGGTGTTTCACGTTACTCTGGCTTCAAATCCCAAATCTGCCGAAGGGCAATTCCAGCTTTGGACCTGTCCGTATTCCGTTCAGTAACGCTAGTTTAGGAGGGTTTCATGGATAAGTTTCTCGTGTCTATGATGCGGTTCTCTACGGCAATGACCTTATTCGGTCTCGAGCAACTCCAGGGTGCCATGTCGTCGATCGGCTCCGGTGAGGATCTGACCGCGCCCCTGGCCCGGTTTCAGGAAGCGATGGACACTTTTTCCGACGCCGTGATGAAGCAGATCGACGACAAGAAGAAGGAGACGATCGAAAACGTGACGCGAGTTTCGGAAGATACTCTGCATCGCACATTCTCCGGTATGACTCCGGCAATGGTCGATCCTCGAGAGATGGTCCGGGTAACGACGGATATGATGAAGAAGACTTCCGATACGGTCGTGCACTGGATGCAGACCGAGGGTGCCGGCAAAGAAGAGTCGGATGAAGCCCAGCCTGCTTCGGATGCGCTGGGTGGGGGTCGGAGGACGAAGGCCAAAGCGTCCTGAGATTGGTCCGCCCGCCGGCGAGCGCAGCTTCGGCACTCACCGGGGTGAATGGACGACCTCCTGGATTCAGGAAGCCAGAATTCGCTAACATCCCGAATTATGTCTGATCGTGGGGACGCGCGCCTTGTTTGGGTGCGGCACGGGTTGGCGTCGCCTTCGCGCCGCGCAGCTCTTGTGTCCGCCGGAAGCATCCGAACGCGGGCCGAAGGATTCAAGTCGGCTTGTGTCGAGCTGGGTGGGTACTGCCAGGCCTTCGCGGTCTTTCTCTCGGGCCGGGCCGATCTGCTGCCCTTTGCGTACCTGGAAGAACTCGAGAGCGTTCCCGTCCCTTTTCTTGGCGATCCGACGCGGAATCTGCCCCTCTTGGGCTCTGCGGAACTGGAGGAACTGGAATCCGGTCTCTACACCCGGGTCTTCCGGGGGCGCCTCGACGGTCGGCCGGCGGTCGTGGAGCATTTCCGTGTCCCTGAGGATTCGGTTCGGAGGGCGGCGTGGCAATCCTTTGAGCGCGCCATCGCGCCGCTCGCAGGGTTTCCGGAATCCGCGATTCTGACGGACGATGTCCTGTCTGAGTTCCACCGCTGGTTGGATATCCACACCGATCTGCAGACCAAGCGGCGGATGCTGGAAAATCTTTCCGAGGCTCCGGTTGGGTCACTGACGGTGATCCCGAACCTGATTCCCGACTTTCGGTCGGAGGAATTGCTTGCCTACGAGGACCTGGAGCTGATTTGCGGTGTGTCTCAGGATGTGGCCAGACGAGGTCCGCTTTTCCTCGAGGCGGTACTCGAACAGATTCTGATACTGGCCTTCGTGGCGGTGGATGAACCCTGGAAGGAGGCGCGGCTGCTTGATGACAACCGCGTAGGTTACCGGATCTGGCCATTTCTGGAAGCTATCCCGGTTCAGCATTACCAGCCCGTGTTGCAGTACGTGGCCTCCTCCATGGCGGAGGACGGCGGACGGGCCATGAGAATGCTTCTCAAGATCATTCGCTACGAAGACGGTGAGGTTCTGGAGTCCGATCTCTGGAGACAGCTTTCGGGTCTGCGCTTCGAGGTTGCCGCGGATCACCGGGTCTCACGGTCTTGCGAGAAGATGATCGAGTTCTGGAAGGCCCTGACAGCCGAACATGTGCGCCGACCCCGCTTCCTCGACTTCTTGCACCGGGAGCTCGTTCTGACGCTCCGATCCGCATACGATCCAGACATGGACTGGGCCGTGCCTTCAGCTTCCGCGGTATTCAGCAGGCTCGTGAACGCTCGTTTTGCCGAAGTGACCAACCTGGACCGGGCGCGCGAGTGGGCGGTAGGGAGTGGTCTGGTGGCTTTGAGTACGGCCCGCCAAGCAGGTGCCTTTCTCGAGCAGCTGAGAGAGAACGATTTCTCAATTACAGTCAAGACGGATTCGGGTCAAGCCGGCCGTCTCCGGCGTCGGCCGTCTCTCAGGGTGGCCATCTCGGCCCTGCTTTTCATTGCGGGTCTGCAAGGAGCGCTTCTTCTGTCGGGGACCCTGCTCGGGCATCTGTCGATTCTCGTCTGTCTTCTCTTTGGTGCCGTCTTCTTCGTCGCTGCGTCTCATGGAGATTGAAGCCAAAGGGTTTGTCGCCGCCTTCACCTGGTGCTGCCGAGGTACACGCGCGTGTCCGTCAAACTCGTAGTCTTCTGCGGGAAGGGGGGAGTCGGGAAATCGACACTCGCGATCGGCGCATCCCTGGCCTTGGCCGAGGCGGGGCGGAGAGTGCTGGTGGTCTCGTCGCAGCCGATCAGAGAACTGGCTCTGTCACTTTCGCTGGCGGGTCTCGAGGAGTGGAACCGAGCGGCCGCCTCCGGGCTCTACGTCGTTCACATCGATCCTCTGCGAGTGCTGGCTTCCATCGTTCGGAAAGGCGTGCATCCCGGACGCCTTGCTGAGTTGCTGTTGTCCAGCCGCATCTATCGAAGTTTTGTCGAGATTGTACCTGCCCTCAAGGAATTTGCATTTCTCTGGAAGCTTCAGGAGCTGGCGACGGAACCGCGGGCGAATCAATCCCATCCCTTCGAGCTCCTGCTTTGGGATGCTCCGGCGACGGGACACTTTCTCGAGACGCTGAAGGCGGCAGTGAACTTCGAACAGTTTTTCGTTGGACCTCTGGCGGACCAGGGTGCCGCAATCTCGGCCTTTCTCCGAACCGCTGTTCTTCAGATCCTTCCGGTATGCGTCCCTGAGGAGATGTCGGTGGACGAGACTCTCGAGTTGGTCGAATCATTGCGACGCCTGCATCTGAAGCCGTCCGGCTTTCTCTGCAACATGGTTTCACCGTTGTTGAGTCAACAGCAGGAGCTGCAGCCGTTTCCGGAAAGCTGGGGGGATCTGGGCATCTTCATCGGACAGCATGCCTGCGAAGAGCGGCACCAGTATGGGAGGCTTCGCGAATCGCGGATAGGCTCCGTGATGCAGGTGCAGCGCGTGAATAGAGAGGAACCGAACCTGGACTTCCTGCTTCGAATTGCGGATCAACTGCGGAACACCGGTCTGGCTGAAATGCTCGAGGAGTAGGATGGTGATTCGCATTTGTGTCGGGACCGGTGGGGTCGGCAAGACGACGGTAGCGACCGCGGTGGCACTCAACCTCGCTCGCCAAGGCCGCCGTACTCTCGTGCTGACCATCGATCCGGCCAAGCGGCTGCGAACCCTGTTGGGTCTGGAAGCAGGGCCCGGCGAACACAAGGTGCGGCTCGGTGGCGCCCCGCCGGATCTGTGGGCCGCCCAGCTGGATGTCGAATATACACTGGCACAGGCGGTCCGTCAGTACGGAGATCCGGGCCAGATCGACTCCGTCCTCGAGCATCCCATCTTCCACGTGCTGATCTCCTCGTTGGCCGGCATGGAGGAGCTCATGGCGATCGAGTACATGGACCAGGCGATCCGGAAGGGGTTTGAGGCGATCGTCGTCGATACGGCACCGTCTCGTCACGCCTTCGAGTTTCTCGACAAGCCCGAGTTCTTCGCAGACCTGGTTTCATTCCCATTGGTGAAGCTGGTCGGGCGGTCCTATCGGATCTGGGCGGCTTCCCCACTGGGACGCCTGGGTCGCAGATCACTCGAGCTCTACTCCCGCCTCGAAGATCTGATCGGAGCTCACGTGGTCAGCCAGGTACTGGACTTCTATTCGTTGTTTCGAACCATTGCCGAGGGGTACGCCGAGAGGGCACGAACCACCGTCGAACGGCTGCGACACGCCGGAGAATGCGGGTTCATCGTCGTGACCATACCGTCCAAGGCCGAACAGGATTCTTCCTTCTTTAGAAAGGAACTGACGAAACGTCGCTTTCCGATCGAGAAAGTTGTGGTCAATCGATGCTGGCCTTCGCTGCCGGAGCCGCTCGAGGTTCATTCCGATCTCGAACGGGAAGCGCTGACCTGGTGCCGCGATGTTGCGTCCACTCAGCAGCGGCTCCTGTCGGAGCTCGAGAACCGGCTGGAGGGGCAGGGGATCGCTGCAGTCCTTCTCCCTGAACTGGCTTCACCGCCGGTGGGACTCGATGGAGTCGACCGGCTGGCCGGGGAACTGAGGAACGACGATGACGAGCCTTGAGTCGGGGAGGCAAGTTCCGAGTTCCGCGTTCAGAGTTCCGGAGGTTCAGCTCGAGGCAAGCGAGGAGGCCTGTCCTATCGACGCTCCCAGCTCTGGTTCTCCCGTTCTCCGGTTCTCTCGTCCTCCGGTTCTCTCGTCCTCACCGGGTGACCTTCGGAACTCGGCCTGTACAACGCTCGAGAGGTAACGACCTCAGATCGAGACAAGCAAGGATGCTTATCCCGACCGTCACTTTCCATTCACGTAAAAATAGGCTAAAATGTGCACATTTCGTCAAGTTCTTTGACGCGCGGTCGAGACTCGAAGCCAGGGGGCGGTTTCGGAGCGGACCGGCGAAGTCAGTTCGTTGCCTTCTGAGGTGCAGTCACTATGTCGCTGAAAGAGCATTACGATGTCGTCATTCTGGGATCCGGTCTGGCAGGCCTGTCGCTGTGTCGCCATCTGCTGATGGAAGACGCTGGCAAGGGGATTCTCCTGCTCGACAACAAGGTCGACGTGCCGGGACGAAAACAGAAAGTTGGCGAGTCGCTCGTTCAGGTCGGAGGCTACTATTTCTCGAAGGTTCTCGACCTGGAAGAACACCTTTTCGATCGGCATTATCTAAAATACAACCTTCGCTTCTACTGGAAGACCGCCAGCGGCGGCCAAAACTTCGAGGACTACAGCCAGTCCTATATCCGTCCCTTCTCGAACGTGTGCAGCTATCAGCTCGATCGAAACGTTCTGGAATCGCACCTTCTCTCGGAGAACTCCAAACACCCGGATGTCACGTTCATGAATGCCGTGGCTGCACTGAAGGTCGAGCTCTCGGATTCGGGCCCGCACCAGGTCTCCTTTCGTCACGGAGATCAGGAGGTCAAGCTTCAGGCCAACTGGGTCGTGGACACGACCGGAAGGGGACAATTCCTGAAGCGGAAAGAGAAGCTGGGACTGGACAGTGAGATTCGGCACGGCTCCTCCTGGTGTTGGGTGGAAGGGCTTGTCAACACTGAAAAGCTCACCGATGCTTCGCTCTCCGAGATTCGCAAGAAGCCGGACCGTCGCGAACAGGGCATGATCCCGCTGTGGCTGGCTACCAACCACTTCATGGGTGAAGGTTTCTGGTTCTGGGTCATCCCGCTCCAGGGTCTGACCAGCCTCGGGCTTGTATATGACAAGGAGGTGTTCGATGCCGAGCAGGTCTCGACACCGGAGAAGTTGATCGCGTGGGCCTGTCGCGAGTTTCCTCTTTTCGAGCGGGACCTCCCCGGCCGTCGAATCGTGGACGCAGCGCGACTGCTCGACTATGCCTACGATTGCAGGCAAACGATCAGTGCCTCCAAGTGGGGGATCAGCGGCATGGCGGGCCGCTTCACGGATCCGCTCTACAGCCCCGGATCCGACTTGATCACCTTCTACAACTCGATGCTCGTGGATGCGATCCTCTCAGACTCCCAGGCGGAGCTCGAGCAGAAGTGTGAGATCTATGAACCGCTGATGAAGGTTTTCTACGAGGCGTATGTCCCGAGCTATGCGATCAGCTATGGGGCTCTGGGCGACCAGGAAGTGTTCACACTGAAATATGCCTGGGAACTCGCGATCTACTTCAGCTTCTATGTCTTTCCCGTGATCAACGATCTGTTCACGAATCGATCGTTCATTCAGGTGTTCTTTAGGAAATTCGCCCAGTTGGGCCCGATCAATCGGAATCTCCAGCAGTTCATGATCGATTTCTTCACGTGGAAAAAGCAGCAGGGCCTTCCGAGTCCCAAAGTGCTGAACGATTTCATGGAATTGACGCCTCTGAAAGTGGCTGAAACCGCATTCTATGAAGTCGGCCTGTCAGAGGCGGAGAATCAGGAAGTCCTGGAGCGCCATCTTCGTAACCTCAAGGAGTTTGCCCGTTTCATTTATGCCTACGTCACTGCACGTGTCCTCGGTGACGAGCGGCTCATGAGGAATCGCTCCTTCATCGAGTCGATTCGACTTCGCGACTACACTTTCGATCCCGAAGCGATGCGCCGCGAATTGGAAACCCACGGACACTGCTCGGACGTTTATGCCTGGTCTCTGGATCCGGAGGGGATGCGCAAGTTCGACCGCCTCTATACACGCGAGCCGATGACTCGATAGCGGGTTCCGCGGTTCCGCTGTTCAAGAGGTTCACGGTTTAAGGTGCACTGGTGCACAGCTTTCCCGGCTATATCCTTCGAGCGATTTGCTCCAACCGGAACTGATAGACTTCAAAGTGCATGGCACAAAACGACTTCGCACTCGACAGTCCGGAAGTGAAGTTCGCGGTCGAGGTGGTCGAGGCCGGCTGCCGGCTTGCCCGCCGCATCCAGGACGAATTGGCGACAGCGTCGATCGAAAAAGACGATCGCTCTCCCGTGACCGTAGCCGACTTTGCCGTCCAGGCATGGATCGGCAGGTGTTTGGGCCAGAGTTTCCCGGGTGGAATGCTGGTCGGAGAGGAATCTGCCGAGCTGCTCCGCCGAACGGGACAAGGACAGCTGATCGAACATATCACGGGCTTTCTGGCTGACATGGATCCGGAAGCCCAGGCCGACGATGTGCTGCGATGGATCGATCGCGGGCAGGGAAAGCCGGCGCAGCGTTTCTGGGTCGTGGATCCGATCGACGGGACCAAGGGTTTTCTGCGTGACGGACAGTATGCCGTCGCCCTCGCCCTGGTCGAGGGCGGAGGGGTCCAGTTGGGTGTACTGGGTTGTCCGCGCCTCGAGCTGGGTCTGAAGCGCGGGGAGGTGAAGACCCGTCCGTCCGGGCAGGGCTGTCTTCTGGTCGCGGCTCGAGGCCGCGGCTCCTGGATGAAGACCCTGGGGGGCAAGAGCTTCCAGCGGCTTGCGGTCTCCTCAGTTTCCCAACCCGGTCCGGCAGTGGTCGTACGGTCTGTCGAAGCGGGTCATACCAACGTGGCCCGATTCGAGACGCTGCTCAACTTCATGGGTACCCGACAACAGCCGCTCCTGATGGATAGTCAAGCGAAGTACGGCCTCCTGGCAGCGGGCCAGGCCGATCTCCTCTTGCGGCTGCTTTCCCCCGGGAGGCCTGACTATCGCGAAAAGATCTGGGATCAGGCGGCCGCTGCGATCATCCTCGAGGAGGCCGGCGGCACCATTACCGATCTCGACGG
>JARRKC010000058.1:0-20369 GCA_037388505.1 Acidobacteriota bacterium
GAAGCGTCTCGAGTGTGCCATGGGCATGACGCGACTCCAGGAGAAGCTCGATGTGGCTTCCCTCGAGAAGCTGTGAGAATCCGCCCTGAAGACGCCAGCGCATTTCAGCTTCGGGCATGAAAGGGGATTATCGCAGCTGTAGGAGAGAGTTTCGAGTTCCGAGTTTCGAGTTACGAGGGCTGGTACATGCTTCCAGCTTGCTTCTCCCGGGTTCCGAGGTTCCGGGGTCCTGCAGAAGGGTAACGTCCCATAGGTCCCATACGTCCTATGGGTCCCAGGCCGTCCCATTGCGCCGGCCCGGATGACGCCGAAGGTCAGTGCGCGAACGCGACCCCCGGCACGACCGCCGACGTCTTCACCTACGGCCCCGATACGGGCACGATCGGCACCTGGCCGACACCGCGGGCGATGGGCTTTCCCGAGAGAGCTCAGCCTTTGCCGATTGGGCCTCCGTCGGCACTCACTTTGTTCATGCTCTGATGCGTTTCGCGGAACCCGGAGCCATCACCCCATCCAAAGAACGAAATCCCGGATCATCCTGGCCGTCAATCCCCAGATGTTCTCTCCCTGGAAGTCGTAGTAGTACACGTCCACCCGTTCGCCCCGGATGGAACGCTTCCGAACCACCGGAGACGTTTCGCGAAAGAAGGTGAGGGGTACTTCGAGGATATAGGCCACCTCGGGTTCGAAGGGTCGGAATCGAACCGAATCACAGATGACGCCTACCACGGGACGCACCACGAATCCCGTGATGGCACGGTAGTCATGGAATTCCCCAAGCACGTCCACGGCGTCGGCCGGGATCCCAATCTCCTCCTCGGTTTCGCGCAGAGCCGTCTGGATCAGCGTCCGATCCTGCTCTTCCCGGACTCCACCTGGAAATGAGATCTGGCCCTTGTGCGTCGCGACCGTCTCGGTGCGTCGAGTCAGAACGAAGTGAGGTTGCTTCCCAATCAACCGCACCGCCATCAGGACTGCCGCCTGACCGCCGGACCGATCCCCATAGCGCCGTGGCTCCAGAGCGCCCAGACGCTCGCGTATTTCCGATGAGAACGACATGATCAGATGGGTCCGGGGTGCTCTTCGGGGATATCGATGGGATCCACGTGCCAGATTCGCTCGTTGTAGTCACGAATCGAACGGTCGCTCGAAAATCGGCCGATGCGAGCCACATTCAAGATCGACATCCGGGTCCAGGCATCCCGATCACGGTAGGTTCGCGTAACCGCTTCCTGCGCCTTCACGTAGGCTTCGTAATCGGCGAGCACGCAGTAAAAATCGCGATTGAGCAGTTCGTCCACTAATCCATTGAAGATGCCGGGCTCATCCGGATTGAAGTAGTTTCCGCTGAGCATGTCGATGACTTCGCACAAGTCCGGGTTCTTCTCGTAGCACTCTCGGGGCCGGTAGCCGTCGGCATGCAGCGATTCGATCTCATCGGCGTTCATTCCGAAAATGAACATGTTCTCGCGACCAACTTCCTCCAGAATCTCAATGTTCGCTCCATCGAGCGTGCCGATCGTCAAAGCGCCGTTCAGAGCGAATTTCATGTTCCCGGTGCCGGACGCTTCGTAACCGGCTGTTGAGATCTGCTCCGAGAGTTCCGTGGCAGGAATGATTTTCTCTGCCAGAGACACGGAGTAATTGGGCAGAAAAACTACCTTCAAGTATCGGCTCACCTCGGGTTCGGCGAGCACGCGCTGGGCAACGCTGTTGATCAGCTTGATGACCATTTTGGCGTCGTAGTACGCAGGTGCCGCCTTGCCCGCGAAAATGACCGTACGGGGGAGGTGATCACCATCGGGATTACGGCGAATGCGGTTGTAGAGACTGATCACATGCAGTACATTCAGCAGCTGCCGCTTGTACTGGTGGAAGCGCTTGACCTGTGAATCGAAGAGCGAATCGAGACGGACCACGACCTCCGTCTCCCTCTCGATGTAGCGCTGCAGGAGAAGCTTCTGAGTCTGTTTGATATTCGCCCAGCTCTCTCTAAACTCCGGATTCTCTACATGCTCTTCGAGTCCACGAAGTTGGTCGAGGTCCGTGACCCAGCTCTCTCCAATGCTCTCGGTGATGAACTGGGCGAGCAGCGGATTGGCCACCTTGAGCCAGCGGCGGGGAGTGATGCCGTTGGTCACCGCTTGAATCTTGCCCGGGAAGATCTGATCAAAGTGGAAGAAGAGCCGCTTCCGCAGGATCTCGGCATGAAGTTCCGCAACGCCGTTGACCGAAGCGCTGGCGACGATCGCCAGATTGGCCATTCGAACCGATTTGACCGGCTTCTCACGGATGATCGAGACTTCCGCTATGACGGCCGCGTCTTGACTGTACTCGCGCCGGACCTGCTCGAGGAAGCGATAGTTGATCTCGTAAATGATCTGCAGATGCCGGGGGAGCAGCCCTTCCAGCATCGACACCGGCCATTCCTCGAGCGCCTCGGGGACGACTGTGTGATTGGTGTAGCCGAAGCAGCGGCTGGTGAGGGACCAGGCTGCATCCCATCCCAGCCGAAACTCATCCATCAGCAGCCTCATCAGTTCGGGGATGGCGATGCTGGGGTGGGTATCGTTCAGCTGGATGAACACGCGATCGGCAAACTGGTCGAAATCGACGTGGTTTTCAAGGTAGTTGATGATGATGTCCTGAAGGGATGCTGAGACGAAGAAATACTCCTGTTTGAGCCGCAGGATCTTGCCCTGCATCGAAGAATCATTGGGGTACAAGACCTTCGAAATATTCTCCGAGATATTCTTGTCCTCGACCGCCGCCAGGTAGTTCCCCCTATCGAATTCTCGAAAGCTGAAGTCATTGCTCGACTTGGCTTGCCAGAGCCGAAGGTTGTTGACGGTGTTCGACTTGTATCCGGGTACGGGCACGTCCCAAGCCACGGCCTGCAGATCGTCGGTGTCGACCCAGAGATAGTACGTGTGGCCATCGGCGGTGGTCTGCGTCTCTACGCGGCCGTTGTAACGAATCCGGTAACTCAAATCGCGCCGCTGAGTTTCCCAGGGGTTGCCGTAACTGAGCCAGTGGTCGGGTTGCTCGACCTGGTAACCGTCGTGGATCTCCTGGCGGAAGATTCCATACTCGTAGCGAATCCCGTAACCGCACGAAGGGACGCGCAAGGTGGCCAGCGAATCAAGGAAACAAGCCGCCAGCCGCCCCAAACCACCATTGCCGAGCCCCATGTCGAACTCGAGCTCCATGATCTCTTCGAGCACCAGATCATCTTGGCGGATGATGTCACGACACTGATCGTAGAAGTCCATATTGATCAGCGTATTGGCCAGCAGCCTGCCCATCAGGAATTCCAGGGATAGGTAGTAGACGCGGCGGGCATCCTTCTCCAGGTAGGTGGCCTGGGTCCTCAACCATTTCCTGATCAGACGGTCTCGCACTGCCAGCGATAGGGCTTCGTAGAAGTCGTATTCGGAAGCCGTGTCCCGAGTCTTGGCCAGCGTGAATTCCATGTGCTCGGCAAACTGGTTCGTCAGCGAAAAACCGGTTCGCCGCACCAGGTCAGTGAAGAAGATCGAAGAGTTGCCGCTTTTCATGTGATGCCCCTAGTGTATGCGAAGGGTTCCCACTCTCAAAGCGAACGGCCGGACTCCCGGGGTTCCGAGGTTCCGGGGTTCTGCGGCAGCGAGAGGTCCCCTATGTCCCGTACGTCTTATCTGTCCCAGGCCATCCCATTGAGTCCCGGGCCGTCCCTCTCCAGTCCGCCTACCTTGTCAATGTAACCCCGGATATCGCACTTGCGCTCGAGGCCTCGGGCATTCATGTAACGTACCTTTCCGAAAACCGGGCGTTCCTTCCAGGGGCGATCATGCATCCCGAAGATCCATGCCACGTTCGCATAGGAACTGGGGTCACGGCCGTCCAGGAAGTATCGGTTGTTCAGGTAGAGCGCCGTGCTGAAAGCTTCCTCCGGGGAGGGGGACCACTCGAGGATCTTCTTGCCCCAGTACATGCGCATGTGGTTGTGCATGTAGCCGGACAATCGCATTTCCCGCATCGCCGCGTTCCAGTATGGGTCGTGGGTAGCAGCGGACTCGAGCGTCTGCCGATCGTAGGTGAATTCACGGGGATCGTCGCTGTGGTCATCCAGGGTTCGAGCCGCCCAGTTCGGAAGGCAGGAGAAGTGGTCATAATTCGGTCGGCGCTCGACGAAATTGATCGCCAAGTCGCGCCGGACAATGAGTTCCTCCAGGAAGACCTCGACGTCCCGGGGTGCCACCGGCATCCGCCTCCGAGCTTCCATGGCCAGTTGGACCGGGGAAACCTGCCCGAAATGCAGAAAGGGACTCATGGCGGACACATGATCGGTCTGTGGCTGATTCCGACTCTCGGCATAGACGGTGAGTGACTCCGTCAGAAACCGCCCAAAGCGCTCCTCGGCCGACGTTGTTCCGCCGGTCCAGAACCGCGAAACCGGTTCGACCGAGACGTCGAGGTCCAGGTGGTTGAGAACGGCATCAACGTCCGAGAGGTCCTCGCCGCGGATCCCTGGGTTTCCTCCCTGGATCTGAAGATCCTCGGTCGGGAGGGGAACGAGATAGTCATCCAGGTATCGGTGGATCTTCGGCCGGATGGTGTGCGCGGCGTATTCCGCCTTCTCGGAGACCACGTCCACCGGGACCACGATATCGCTCTCGACCTGTACGGCTGGACAAGATGTCCCCGCGGCAACCGCCGTACGCCACGCCCTCTGGTGGCGAAGATACCCTCTGTCGGAAACCAGCAGTGCCGCATCCCGTGCCAGCTCGACAGCCACGCGGTCGGGATCACCGATACGCACTACCAGCGGGATTCCCCGACGGATCAGGCGGCGATTCGTATCCCTCAAGCCCTCGAGCATGAATCGGAAATGCCTGAGGTTCGCTTCCGGATAGGATTCGGTCAAGCCGAATCCGACCAGCAGCGGGAGCCGAAGCCGATTCGCTTCGCCGACGGCATATTCGAGCGCGTGATTGAAGACGGCCCGCTGCGACTGCTGCATCCAGTACAGTACGAAGCGGCCGAGCCGGGCCGGTTCGTCGTTCAATCGGCGAATGCGGGTGGATTGGATTCCCGGGTTCACGGCCTACAGGCTCACCCGGAACGTACTCAGCGACTTCGCCGGAAGGTCGGCCGCCGGAATGACAAGGGACTTCCAGATCCCTGCTCTCATGATGACCCCTTTTCTAGATCCCGCGAAGTCCTGACCCGGACTTCATCTCCTTGCTCCAAATGAAACCCCGCCGACCCATCAGTCGCCTTCGCGAGCGGCCTCGAAGGGCAGTTCCGAAAGCGAGGGGTGAGCCGAAAACATCGTCGAAAGGTCCTCCTGCGTGGCATTCAGCTGGATCGCCGTCGCCACTGGCGCCAGAACATCGGCCGCGTGGGAACCTCCGGCACTCGCACCCACGATCCGCCCTGTCTTGGTATCCACCAGGAGCTTCAGAAATCCTTCCCTTTCGCCCAGCAGCATGGCCTTCAGGGACGAGTCGTAGGTCACTCTCAGACTGCGGACCGACTGCCCCTTCTCTGCCGCAGCCGATTCGTGGAGACCGACCTGAGCAATCTGGGGATCCGTGTAGACCGCCTCGATCACGGTCTCCGGACGATAAGCCCGCGACTGCCCGGTCGCGGCGTGCAGACCCGCGATGAAGCCCTGCACCATCCCTTTGTTGGCGCACATCGGAGGCCCGGTAATGTCCCCGGCGGCGTAGATATGCGCTACCTCACTTCGGCAATACTCGTCGATCTCGATGCCGCCGGCTTGACCGACGGCCAGGCCGCACGCCTCGATCTCGAGCCCTGAAGAGTCGGGCCTTCGTCCGATCGCTACGAAGGCCGTCTCGGAACGAAAGACGTTCTCATCGCGCAACGTGACCGTAGCTCCTTCGACCGCGGTCGCCGACACCGCGGCCACACCCCTGTGAAGCACCACTCCCCGGAGCTTCAGTTCCTCGAGCAGAACATCTACGACTTCGCTGTCAAACGAGGGCAGAACCCCGAACTCGTCGACCAGCCACGTCACCTTCACGCCCAGTTTGTTGAAGGCATAGGCGAACTCCGCGCCGGTGACGCCTCCGCCAATCACGATCATGCTGTCAGGCAGCACGTCGAGCTTGCCGACGAATCTGGGTGCCAGGATCTCTTTCCCGTTCGGCTTGAGCTTCGGCGGAAAGATCGGTACGGAACCGGTCGCGAGAACGATCGTGTCGGCCTCCACAGTCAGGGATGAACCGTCGATGCCGTCGACGCCCACAGTGTGCGGATCCTGAAAGCGGGCCTTCCCCTGCAGAAACCGGACGCCGCGAGACGCCAGATCCGAGCTGGTCCGTTCGCTCCGGTCCCGACTCAGCGCCCGGATCCTCTCGGTCAATCGCTGGGGATGTGCCTGATGGGCACCCGGCGAGATGATCCCCAGAGCCTCCAGCCGATCGGTCACTCCCAGCATGTCGGTCGCGGTCAGAAAGACCTTGCTGGGCAGCAGGCTGTGCCAGTTGGCTCTTCCGCCGGGCAGTTCAGCCCCGATCAAGGTCACGGAAGCCCCGGCACCTGCGGCCACCCGGGCGGCGGCCACGCCGGCCGGCCCGGCCCCCACAACGGCGACACGTATGCTCATGATTCACCTCTCTCGTCGATTCTACCGACACGAGGAGCGATTCGAAAGCTTCGGGCAAGCTCCGTGAAACAGAGGAATCGTCGAGTCCGCCGATATGGAATTTCACTGGCGTCTTCGTGGTCTGGAGCTCTGCCTTCCCCGACGATCGGTTCGCAGAATCGCTCGAGTCCTTGTTGTCCGACGGACAGGACGCTACGATAACCATATGACGGGCAAGGAGTTCTTGAACTCCCTCGCGAACGGCGGATCCGACATCCTGCAAGTGTTCTTGCACGTTCTAGCGGAGACCGACACTCCATACTGCCTGATCGGGGGTCTCGCCGTAAACGCTTACGTAGAGCCAGTGGTCAGCCTTGACGTAGATATTGTCGTGGCAGTCGGGAACCTTGAAGCGACCTGCGCGGCAGCCGGGGATCGTGGACTGAAGGCCGAGCGGTTCGAACACAGCATCGACTTCAGTAGTCCTCACTCCGACTTGCGGATCCAAGTGCAGACCGACCCCAGATATCAGCCATTCAGCACACGAGCGGAAGACCGGGAAGTGCTCGGATATCCGCTGAAGGTCGCGAGTCTCCCTGATCTGCTCCAGGGAAAAGTCTGGGCATACGAGGATCAAACGCGAAGACGAAGCAAGCGGCAGAAAGACCTGGCCGACATCCTGCGCCTGACCGAGGCCTATCCTGACCTCGTGGAGACACTTCCACGGACTCTGATAGAGAACCTGCGGCGAATCTAGCCTCGGCGAAATGGTCAAACCCTCCACGCCAACGGCGTGGCCCATCCCAGAGCTTCGGGCAACGCCCAAAGGCCAGCTCATTCCCTATGTCGCGTACGATGAGCGTTGGGTCTGGGATTGATCGGCGGTGTGGTCAACCAACGATGATTCGCGCCTTCAGCGCTCTCTCCATTCCGCTGTGGTTCTCGCTTTGGGCGCTGCCCAAAGCTTGCGGATGAAACGACACCTTCGGCGTCTTCGGACCGACGACCATCGCGCGGTGATCTCCCCACGCCTCCCACGTGTTCGGCTAGCGCCGGCGTCCGCTTCGCGGCAGAATGACAGGTTGGTCCGAAGAGTGCGCCGGCAATAAGATCGTGTATTAGGCACTGAGATCGACAGGAGCACGCCAATGAAGAAATTCGACGAACTTTCCGACCGGGAGATTCTGGCCCTTGCGATTTCTTTGGAGGAAGAGGATGAACGGGTCTACGCGGACTACGCGGAAGGACTCCGAGACGAGTTCCCCGCCTCAGCCGCAGTCTTCGACGGCATGCGGCAGCAGGAGTCCGTCCATCGCCGCAGGTTGACCGAATTGTACCGGCAGCGATTCGGTGAACATATCCCTCTCATTCGGCGCCAGGATGTTCGGGGATTCGTGCAGCGGACTCCCTCCTGGCTCATCCGTCCGCTCGGTCTGGATACGGTCCGCAAGCAGGCCAGCGCCATCGAGGCGGAAACCCGCCGCTTCTACGAGCAAGCCGCGCGACGCACCGAACACACCGGGACCCGCCAGCTCCTCGACGACCTGGCCGCCGAAGAGCGAGTGCACGAGATCCACGCCCATGAACTGGCGAAGGAATCTCTTCCCGACGATGTCAGAGAAACCGAGGATCGCGCCAATCGCAGACTCTTTCTGTTGCAGGTCGTCCAGCCCGGCCTGGCCGGTCTGATGGACGGATCGGTCTCCACTCTGGCCCCGGTCTTTGCGGCCGCCATGGCCACCCGGGACAGCTGGGACGTCTTCCTGATCGGACTGGCCGCCTCCGTCGGCGCCGGGATCAGCATGGGGTTCGCCGAGGCGCTGTCGGATGACGGCAGCCTGACGGGCCGCGGCCACCCCTGGGTGCGGGGACTGATCTGCGGCGGCATGACGACGCTTGGCGGGATCGGACACACCCTGCCCTTCCTGACGCCTTCGTTCCAACTGGCCATGACCATTGCCTTCCTGGTCGTCCTCGGCGAGCTGGCGGCGATCACCTGGATCCGCCATCGCTACATGGACACTCCGACCCTGACGGCCGGCCTTCAAGTCGGGCTCGGCGGGGCGCTGGTCTTCATCAGCGGACTCCTGATCGGCAGCTCGTAAGAGATGGGAAACGGGAGAACCGGAGGACGGGAGAACCGGAGGGCGGGAGAACGGGAGGCGGGAGAACCGGAGGACGGGAGGCGGGGGGCGGTGAGACTGCGGCGTAGCCGCCTTGGAAGTGCGGCAGTCTGATGCCGCTTTGCGCGGGGAGGCCCCGGATTCGCCAGAAACCGGACGTTGAACAAGCAGCGGCGGATCCGCGGATCTTTCGTCGGCCGGCGGAGGGACGGGAAAATTGGGAATCCACGTCGAGCCGAAATCGGAAGCGAGCTCCAAAGCGGCTTCGCCGCAGCTCCCGTCCTCCCGTTCTCCCGTCCTCCCGTTCTCCCGTTCTCCCGTCCTCCCGGCCACCCGTCCTCCCGGTTACCCGTCCTCCCGGTTACCCGTTCTCCAGCCCAGATCGTTCGCCCTTCACACTTCGCCCTTCGCACTTTCCCCCGGGGTCTTCCCTTTCTCTGACGGTTTACATAGAGTGTAGCCGCGTCGAGAACGCTTGAAAGGGACAGCTCATGGGAACGCAACACGTCGGTCGTACAGTAAGAAATGCAGCGCTCGCGCTCGCAGTGATCGCGATGGTTCTTGTTGCCCCGCTGTTGGCGGCATCGCCGCGTGCCAACATCGTCTTCATCCTCGACGGTTCGGGCAGCATGTGGGGTCAAATTGACGGGAAGGCCAAGATCACCATCGCGAAGGAGGTCCTCACCGGGCTCATCCAGGACCTTCCCTCCGACGTGAACGTCGGCCTCGTCGCCTACGGACACCGCACCAAAGGAGACTGCAATGATGTCGAGGAACTGGTTCCACTCGAGCCGCTCAACGCCGGCGAGTTGATCAGCAAAATCAAGGCGATCAACCCGAAGGGAATGACTCCGATCACGCTGGCCGTCAGGACGACCGTCGAGAAGCTGCGTAGCGCCGAGGAGGAGACCACGATTCTGCTGGTCTCCGACGGCGAGGAGACCTGCAAGGGAGATCCCTGCGGACTCGTGCGGGAGCTGAAGCAGAGCGGGATCAAGTTTGTTATGCATGTCATCGGTTTCGACGTTGGGGACAAGGAGAAGGCTCAACTCGAATGCATCGCCAGGGCCGGGGGCGGCCGCTACTTCTCAGCATCGAACGCACGCGAGTTCCTGGAGGCCTCCAAGAAGGTGACCGAGAGCATCAGCGTGGGTGAGGAGCCTGGAAGGCTGACTCTGGAGAAGAAGGTCTTCCAACCCTTCGAGGACGTTGTCGTCAGCTTTGAGGCCAGGCCCGACTACGCCGATAGTGCCTGGATCGGTCTCGTTCCCTCGGAAGTCGCGCACACCGAAGCCGACTCGGACGAACACGACGTCGCCTATCAGTACATCCATAAGAAGACTTCGGGGCAGATGACCTTCCAAGCGCCCCGCACGGAGGGGTCGTACGACTTCCGGATGTTCAACACCGACCTCAACGGCAAAGAGACCGCCGCCGTCAGTTTCGAGGTCAAGGGCACCCTCGGCGCCGGAACCCTGAAGGTGGACAAGGAGGTCTACGCACCGGGCGAACCGATCCAAGTGAGTTTCACTGCCGGAGAACGCTTCTCGCCCCAGGCATGGGTCGGTCTGTTCGCCTCGGATCTGCCCCACGCCAAGTCGGGGCCCTCTGACGAGCATGACACGGCCTACCGCTACATCGAAGGCCGTTCCTCCGGGACCATGGACTTCCGCGCCCCCTACGAGACCGGTTCGTACGACTTCCGCATGTTCGACACGGCCGAGCGCGACGGGGAGGAGGTGGCTTCGGTCACCTTCAAGGTCGAGGGTCAGGTGGCCGGTGGCACGCTTACTCTCGACAAGACGACCTACCGGCCGGGCGAACCGATCAGGGTCCAGTTCAAGGCGCAGCCCAGTTACCAGCAGCACGCCTGGGTGGGACTCATTCCCTCAGCCGTCGCACACGGCTCATCTGCGGAGAACGATCAGCACGACCTTGCGTACCACTATCTGAACGGCAGAGTCGATGGAACCTTGGAGTTTCGCGCCCCGAACGAAACCGGGGCCTATGATTTCCGCATGTTCGATGCGGAGGGTACGGGCAAAGAGACCGCGTCGGTCAGCTTCACGGTCAAGGGGGATATGGAGAAGGGCACGATCCAACTCGACAAGAGTAGTTACAGGCCGGGTGAGAAGATCGTCGTGACCTTTACGGCGTCGCCGGACTACCAGACCAACGCCTGGATCGGCCTCATCCCGTCATCCGTCGAGCATGGCAGCGAAAGCGTCAACGACGCACACGACGTCGCGTATCAATATCTGCGGGGAAACACCTCCGGAACGTTCGAGTTCAAGGCGCCCGACCAGCCGGGATCCTACGACTTCCGCATGAACAACGCGGGACTCGAAGTCGGCTCCGTCAGCTTCACAGTGGAGTGACCTTATCGGTGACACGCACGTAACGGCGCTGTAAAGGTCCGCAAACACAGGATTTTAGGGTCAGTCTGGCACTTTACCGGCTCTTGGAGTCTATGGGGCACAGCAGAATGAGATCCGGAAAGCAGGTCCGGTAATAGCCTCGATCGAGGGCGGCGAGCCGATCGGGCTGGACCTGGGCAGGCGCAGCGATCAGGAAATCCGGTATCAGGTGCTCCCTCGGCCCCCCCGCCCGGTGGCAGACCAGGAAGTTCTGGCCTGCCAGCCAGCCTGCTTCCGCCTGGATGGGATCCAACTGTGCCCCCAGAAACTGCAGCGCCGACTCGAGGCGCCCGTGGACCGAGAATGCGGGCGATGATCGGAGCTAACCGAGGCGGAGCCCCATGCGTCTAAAAGGTCGAATGTCAGATGGTATGAGTCTCACGGCGGAGCCGACGATCCTGCGCTGCGAGTCCTTTCGAGAAGTCGTGGACGAGCATGCCCGTGGCCTATTCCGTCTGGCCTTCCGATTGACGGGAAACGAAGCCGATGCCGAAGAAGTGGTGCAGGAAACATTCATGCGGGCCTATCGCTGGCGGAGCCGGTTCGACGGACGATGTCGGGTCGCCACGTGGCTGTACCGCATCGCCTCCAATGCCTCGATGGATCTGCTGCGACGCCGCAAGCGGCGATCGAGCGAAACGGAACTGGATCCCGTCAACCCGCCCCCCGCGCCGGCCTCTCAGGAGGAGCTGGTGTCGGGACGGGAGATCGGCAGCCGGATCTACGAAGCCATGGATCGTCTCTCCGAAACCGAACGAACGGCCTTCGTCCTGCGTCACTGCCAGGGTTGCTCCGTCCGTGAAATCGCCCAGATCCTCGGATCCAGTGAAATGGCGGCCAAACACGCCGTCTTTCGGGCAGTTCGAAAGCTGCGCGAGGAATTGGAGCCTTTGAGAGGCCAGGTATGAACCATCTCAGCGAAGAAGAACTGGTCCTGCACTACTACGGCGACTCCGAGGCAGAGTCCCGGAGGCATCTCGCACAGTGTGAGGAATGTATGACCGAGTTCCGGACGATCGAGGCGTTCCTGCGGGATCTGCCGGAATTCGAGGTTCCGGAACCCGGCCCAGGGTGGACGAATGCGCTGTGGGGGCGGATCGAGCCCGAACTCAGCCCCACCGTCGGTCTTCTGACTCGCATGGGAAACTGGGGACGGACCCTGGCGGCAGCCGCCTGTTTGGTCCTATTGATTGCGGTTGCGTTTCTGGCGGGACGGTACTGGGGTTTCGAGAACCGAGTGGACCGAGCATCGTCGTCCACCCGGCCGACCGAACGCATGCTCGCGCTGGTCCTCCAGGACCACCTCGATCGGAGCCAGATTCTGCTCTTGGAGTTGGCTCACTACGACGAGAATCCTGGTGAAACCGTTGGGCAGTTGCGCGAGGAGGCCCGAGATCTGCTCAGCGCCAACAGGATCTACCGCCGTGCAGCCGAGGACAGCGGCTCGGACTTCATCGAGCAGACACTCGAGAACCTGGAGCGCACTCTGCTTCAGGTGGCCAATGTTCCGCCGGATCTTCCGGACGGCGATTTTCGCCTGTTGCTGACACGACTCGACACCCGCGATCTTCTGATGAGCATCCAGCTCGTACGCCGGGAGATCACCGAAATACCGCCGTCTCGATTGGAAGACATCGGCCGGGACAAATCATAAGGGGAAGATGAAAATGTTGAGATCTATCAGATCGATTCTCATAGTGGTGACCCTCTCGGGAGCATTAATCTCCGCCGCAACTCAACAGTCCGAAGAGGAGCAACTCTACCAGTCAGGGACGCAGGCCCTGGACGAGAGCCGCTGGACCGAGGCTGTCCCGTTCTTTGACAAGGTCATCGAGCAGAAGGGGCGCCGGATGGATGCTGCTTTGTACTGGAAGGCTTACGCGCTCAACAAATCCGGGGACAGGGCGGCCGCGCTGGAATCGCTGCGATTGCTCCGCCAGCAGTTTCCCCAGAGCTCCTGGCAGACCGATGCGGGGGCCCTGGAAGTCGAGATTCGACAGCAATCGGGTCAGACGGTCTCGCCGGCCGACGAGCCCAATGAAGATCTCAAGATTCTGGCACTTCAGGGGCTGATGCGGAGCGCCCCGGAGCGAGCACTGCCGGCCCTTGAACGGATCGCTCAGTCCGAAGGGTCTCCGAGGCTGAAGAAGCAGGCACTCTTCATCCTCGCCCAAGCCGGTTCCCTGCCCCAGGCACGGGACATACTGGTGAAGCTCGCCAGGAACGATTCGGATCCTGCCACCCAGAAGGCAGCCATCAAAGCACTGGGAGCGCTAGGAAGCAGTGAAAACAGGAAGGTCCTACACGAGCTGTATTCACAGACTTCGAGTCAGTCTGTGAAAGCGGACATCCTCCAGGGCTTCATGGTTGCCGGTGAGACGTCCTTTCTTCTGCAGGCGGCCGAGGAGGAAACCGATCCCGAGTTGGTCAAGACTGCCATCAAGCTACTCGGAGCAGCCGGCGGGACCTCGCAGCTGAAGGAATTGTATGGCGAAAAGACCGACCCCGAGATTCGCAAGGCGATCCTGAACGGTCTTTTCATCGCAGGAGACCGGGCCACACTAAGCGATCTCGCCAACAATGAGCCGGATGCGTCGCTGCGGAGTGAAGCCATTGAAAAGCTTGGCGTCTCCGGCGGTGTGGACGAACTGAAGGCTCTCTACGACAAGGAGCAGGACCCTTCGCTCAAGCGGCAGATTCTTAAAGCGCTGTTTCTGGCCGGCGCCCGGACCGAGATCAGGACTCTCGCTCTCAGTGAGACGTCGCCCGAACTTCGCCGGGAGGCCATTCACTTCCTGGGACTGATGGGTCCATCGACTGCCGAAGGACTGCTCCAAATCTACAAGGATCCGGGCTCCGATTCCGAGACCAGAAAGGCCGTCATCGAGGCGCTCTTCCTGCAGGGAAACGCGGACGCCCTCGTTCAACTCGCCCGCTCCGAGTCGAACCCTTCGATGAAGGCGTCTCTGGTCCAGAAACTCTCGCTCATGGATTCCCCGGCCGCCAAAAACTACCTGATCGAACTGCTCCAGCAGTAGGGAGGAGGGGAACGATGAAGACCTTTCCACTGGCTACGATTGCAGCACTGGCCATCTTGGGGTCCGCGTCCATCGAAGCGTCCGAGCCGAACATCGTCAATGGGCGGATCGAACGGGTCGAACCGGAAGGCTCTCTGCAGAATTGGATCGACCGGCAGGTCGCAAACCTGCAAAGTCCCGCCTGGATCGCCTATTCGGTTCCGATGCTCGAGGGTGCCAAGGGCTCGTGCTGTTGTTCCGACGGAGGCTGGACCGATTGTCGCCTGGAGACGGGCGGATCGGTGAAGTCCGATACGACCGAGAACCACCGTCCCGTGGACCTGGAGGAACCGGGCGAACTCGTGGTCTTCCTGAGAGCCGCTGAAGGCCGGGTTCAGCGGATTCGGCTCTTTTCTGCAGGGTGCCGGGTCGACGCGGGAGGCCGGACCGTTCTCTGGCTCGGAGCGACTGACCCTGAGGAGAGTCTGGCGTTCCTGGATTCCGTCGTTGCGCCCAAATCCGAGATATCGTCGGCGAGTCGGGGACTGACCGATGCAGCCTTGGCGGCCATCGCATTCCATGCCGCACCGCGAGCCTTCGGGCTGCTTTCCGGCTATGCCTCCGACACCAGCAACTCCATACACCTCCGAAAGCAGGCCGTCTTCTGGGCGGGTGAACTGTATCAACCAAAGAGCCTTCCGCTGCTAAGGCAGGTCCTTGCCGAAGATCCGAGCCTCGACGTGCGCAAGCAGGCGGTCTTCGCCATCTCCCTGGGATCAGGCGAGGAGGCGACCCGCACGCTGATCGAGCTGGCTCGCACGAACGCCTCGAAAGAGGTGCGCAAGACGGCCCTGTTCTGGCTCGGTCAAAGGGCGGGCCGGGCCGCAGCCGACACCCTCACCGATGCTGTCGATTCCGATCCGGAAATCGAGGTCCGCAAGCAGGCCGTCTTCGGGATCTCGCAACTTCCCCCTGAGGAAGGAATTCCGCTCCTGATCCGCATCGCGCGAACGAATCGGGCGCCGGCCGTCCGCAAGGCGGCCATGTTCTGGCTCGGTCAGTCCGACCGCCCCGAGGTCATCGACTTCTTCGAGGAGGTTCTCCGGAATCGATGACCCGCACGTAATGGCGCCGTATGCCGTGAGAACCGGGCGTTCATAGAAGCCTCACTGCTCGTGGAGGCATTTTGCCGGCGCCGATCCTGCCTTTCGGGCTGGTCGAGGGGCCGTCGGAGGACAGCCACGAAGCTGCGCCACCTCCCGCTGATCAGCTCTGTGCATCCTGGACGGAGAAGCCCTCCTTTTCGGCGGCGAGGGCGAGGGTCCGGTCATACGTGACGAAGGAGAATCCACGAGGATCATCGGCTGTAGCAATCAATGCGGATCCCAATTGAAGAGCATCCGCGGCACTGAGCGGATGAATCTCCAAGAGCCGATTGGCCCGCCGGCAGACCGGTTCCACTGCGGTCACTTCGGACCAGTCACCGGAGAGTTCTCTCAGCTCGACGCGGATCCTCCGGAAGGCCTCCCGGCTCAACGAACCGTCCCGGAGCTTGCGGCAGAGAGCGGACGTGACCTCCGTAATCGTAAACATCCACACCAGAATCTCGTGGTCCTTCCGATAGAGTTCGAGAGCCGACGCAGAGACGCCTTCACTTGCCACAAGGGGAACAATGGCTGACGAATCCCAGAACCTCATCGTTCCTGGCTCCGCTCCGCCAGCAAAGCCTCCAAAACACCTGCACTCTTCTCATCGGACGGTCTCTTGTCCAGTATCGCCTTGACGCCCTCCATACGACCCACTTTGGCGATGCCGCTGCGTTGCAGGTGTTGCATCCAAGCTTCTGATTCCTGCGACGCAGTCTGAATCGGAATCAGGCGGGCGACAGGGTGCTCCCGGTCCAGAATCTCAACCGTCTCTCCCTGACGAACGCGCCGCACGTAGTAGCTGAGCCGATCCCGCACTTCAGATATCTTGGCCCTTTCCATAACGCCATGTTAGCCATGAACTGCTCTCCTGTCAATCCTCGGATCGACTCGAACAGCAGATCACAGGAGGCCGTCGACGGAGAGAGAGGAACCGCTCGAGAGCGCGAGGTCTCCAATACCTAGAAAAGAAGGATCCGACCCATCAAGCGTCCGGATCGGGAGCGCTGCCTCGAACCGCGATCGTTGGGGCCGTCCGACCTCCCATTCGCCGCCGGGTCTCGCACCCTGGCGTCACATAGTGAGACGAAGGACGTTCACCGAATGCGGGCCAAGTGCAATCGTACCGTCGTAGCCGTCCAGCCGCCGGGTCTCAGGCTTCACTCTCTCCGGATGATTCACGTCGTTGTACGCGTCAGGGGAGTCTCCAGTCAGAATCGTGACTGTCGAACGAGGATTTCGGAACACGTTCGCAAGCATCGGCCGGCAGACCACGGTCACGTCGGGATGTCGATTCACGATGGCGATCGAGACGGCCCGACGGTCGTCGCTGCATGTGACGACCGCGTCCAGTACGGGCACGCTGTCGTCGCCGTGTTTGAAGGAGTCACACGTGACGGTCGACTCGATCATGTTCGGCTCCATGAGATCCCCATACATCTTCAGAACGTGGAAGGTCGTGCGCTTCACGATGCCTCGAGGGTGCACGAAAAGAGGACCCCGGGCGTTGACCACGGGAGCCATGTTGGCCATGTGAACGAACTTCGCCTGCCGGAGGCACGCGTTCAGGAAGCACCCCGAAAAGCAGGCATCGGCCATGGTGTAGGTATCGTTCAAATCGTTCTTGTCCCGCTCCTTCAGGAGTTCATCGCTCTTCTTGATTGGAAAGTTCCCGGGATGATGCCAGCCCCGCAGATTCCATTCATCGAAAGCGATCTTGACCTTATCCGAGAGTTTCGCTTCTTCGAGGATCGCAACCGTGTCGAGAATCTGCTGTTCGGGTTTGATCGATCGCATCATGCAATCGGCAAAGGCGCTCACGTTGTTGACCTGCCAGAGCGGATCCCAGTAGCCGTGAATCGAGATGTAATCCAGATAGTCCCCGGCACGCTCGAGCAGCGGCATCGTCCACTCCCGATTGGATTGAGCGGCCGCAAACAGGTTGATCGAAGGATCGACCATCCGCATCATCTTGGCGGACTCACGGACAAAGTACCCCCACTCATCAACGGTCTTGGCGCCGATCTCCCAGCCGCCGTAGTTTTCGTTTCCGATGCTCCAGTGCCGGACGTTGTGAGGTTCGACGAAGCCGTTCGCCTCCCGCATCCTGGCGTATTGCCCCGCCCCTCTCAGGTTGCAGTACTCGACCCAGTCGCTCATCTCTTCCGGAGTCCCGGAGCCCGCGTTCGTGCAGATGTAGGGCTCGGCCCCGAGTTCCCGACACCAGGTCACGAACTCATCGGTCCCGAAGGTGTTCGGATCCTCGACCTTCCACGCTTTGTCGTAGGCGGGCACCCGTTTGGGACCGACTCCGTTCTTCCAGTGGTACCCGGACACGAAGCACCCTCCGGGCCATCGAACGACCGGCACTTTCAGTTCGCGTAGGGCGGCCATTACGTCCTTTCGAAACCCTCTTCCGTCCGAAAGAGCCGATCCCGGTTCGAAGATCCCCCCGTAGACCTGGCGGTGGAAGTGTTCGATGAACTGACCGAAGATCATCCGGTTGACAGGAGTCGCGGCAGACCTCAGATCGGCTTCGATCACAGCGGCCCCGGACGGACCAAACATCCCACGCAGCGAGTGGGAAAAGGCCGCGGTACCGAGCACCGATCGGGTCGTCGTACCGAAGAACCCTCGGCGACTCATCTCATTCGTGGCTTTGACTTTCATGAGGCCTCCTCAGACAGGCGAACCGGAACTTTCATTCCGATAGTCCTCTCGTATCCCTCTGAACATAGGCCTGTCAAGCCCTTTCGGTTCTGTTCCCGGACGGCACTCACAGGATAGGGCAGTTCGACGAAGATCAGCCGCGGAAGCATGATCACCATTCGGAAGAACGGGTCGGGAAGACGTACATGACTGAACTGAAGCGGGGACACGAAACAGTCGATTCGTGAAATCGGCGTGATTCGCCGAGCCTCTCGACCACAAGTCGCAGCTCTGAGATGAAGCACGCTCCTTTACGCTTTGGCCTTCCTGGGCTAAGCTCTGCCGAAAAGGAGAGTCTCGATGAAAGCCAAGGACCGACTTCGAATACCGGCATGGCTCGCCCTGCTGTTCTGCATGGCGTCCGGATCCCAAATGTTCGCTCAAGATCAGCCGTGGGCTGCACCAGTGCGAGGCTCCTGGCTCCAAACCGGGCCGGCCGGCGCCGGTGATGTCGTGCTGGCCGACCAGGGCAGCGGCTGCCAAATCGTCCTTGCTGGCGGTGAGAGCTCCATCGTCCGCCAGGCGGCGGAGTTTCTGGCCGGAGACATCGAGAAGATCAGCGGGTACCGTCCCGCTGTCGTCGGTCAGGCCGGCCGCGATCGGGTCAGCATCCGCCTCCTGACTCTCGGACAAGGACAGAGCCCCGACGGGATCGATACAGATGCAATGCAGGGTCAGTGGGAGGCCTACCGGGTGCTGACTGATGGAAACACGGTCTGGCTCGTCGGATCCGATTCGCGCGGGACGGCGTATGCTGCTTACACGTTATCGGAGCGCCTGGGCATCGATCCGCTCTATCTCTGGACGGGCTACACGCCGGAACACCATGACCCTCTCGTGCTCAAGGCAACGAAGTTCTCTCAGGGACCGCCGACTTTCCATTTTCGCGGTTTCTTCCACGACGACGAGGACATCCTGCCCCGCCCGTTCGACGAACATGACTATCCGTCGCAGATCGGCGATGTTGCGCTCGACTGGTACAAGAAGTTCTTCGAGACGGCGCTGCGGCTGCGCATGAACATGGTGGCGCCCTACACGAGGGTCCACCGGCGCTTCGAAGTGCAGAAGCTGGCCAGCGACTGGGGTCTCTACTACACCTCACATCACTACGACATCCTGGTCTCCAACCCGTGGGGCCTGGAGCGCTTCAACCTGGCCAAGGAACGAGGTGTGCGGCCCGAGTGGAACTGGTTCACGAACAAGGAGGGCATGCTCAAGTTCTGGCGCGGAGGCGTGGAGGAGAACAAGAGCATCGACGTCATCTGGCCCGTCGGCATGCGGGGCACGGCCGACCGCCCCTACATCTTTCCTCGCGGCATCACCGACGCCGACAAGGCCCGCGTCTTCCACGAGGCTATCCAGGATCAGGTCAACATGGTCAAGGAACTGCTCCCCGAGGGGAAGACGCCCTTGTTCCATTTCACGATGTACACGGAAATGCTCGATCAGTATCTGCGCAATCCCGATGCCTTCGATCTGCCCGATGACGTGATCATCGTCTGGCCGGACGACAACAACGGGCACATGCGCGCACTACCGAAAGCCCTCGGCCGCTGGAAGCACGGCGTCTACTATCATCTCGCTTATCTCGGCGGGAACCTGAGCAAGCAGAATACTCATATCGTGGCTCCGGCGACGATCGCCGAGGAATTCGAAAAGATCGTTCAGGCGGGCGCCACCCAGTTCATGCTGGTCAACGTCTCAGAGTTACGTGAATACGTCATGGGGGCGCGCATGCTCGCCGACATCACCTGGAACGCTCCCAGCGCGCTGGAATCACCGGATCCCGCCGGCCGATTCGTCAGCTGGTGGAGTCGAGAGTACTTCGGCGACGCCGCGACTGCCGCGGCCCAGGCCGTCTACCAGCAGTACTCCACGCTGCTGGATACGCCGGACAAGCTTTGGCTGGCCTCCGATGCCATCCAGGAGTTCCTGGATCAGCTCTATGAGCGGGTGGCCGGACGATCCGCCGGTCCGCCGGACGCCGACACGCTCGCGCTGCTGGAGTCTCGCGGTCCGAAGCTGGCCGAAGCGCTTGCCGCAGCCGAGCAGGCAAAGAAGCAGATGTCCCGCGAGCAACAACAGTACTTCACAGAGAACGCCGAACTCGGGTTTCAGATCGCCGAACGCCAGAACCGGGCCGCCCGAAAGCTGGCTGCAGCCCTCCAGGCCCCAGACGATGCGCAGATGTGGCGTCTGGCCGAAGAGGCACGGACTCCGCTGGAGCAGTTGGAGATGGAAATGCACTGGGCCGAGCATCCGCCTTTCGACACCTGGTATCGGGAAAGCTGGATCCGCTCGGAGTACTCGCGCAACAACCCGCATCGGGCCTACAACGAACTGCGCGGCTTCCTGACCAGTCA
>JARRKC010000059.1:0-22896 GCA_037388505.1 Acidobacteriota bacterium
TTTACAGGAGAAGGGGTGTTCAGACCGCCGGCGGCATCACTCTGACCGTCAACGAACGCAACCGTTTCGAGACATTCTGCTACTCGAATCCGGAACACCGCCGGAAGGTCAAAGAGATCGTCGAATACACGGCGAAACTCTTCGACGAGATCATCCTCGATGATTTCTTCTTCACCAACTGCAAATGCGATCTGTGCATCAAGGCAAAGGGCGATCGAAGTTGGACCGACTACCGGCTTTCGCTGATGACGGAAGCTGCGCGCGATCTGGTCGTGGGGCCCGCCCGCTCGGTGAATCCCAACGTCAGGATCGTCATCAAATACCCGAACTGGTACGAGCACTTCCAGGGTCTCGGGTTCAACCTGGAAACCGAACCTTCGATATTCGACGGGATCTACACCGGCACGGAGACTCGCGATGCGGTATTCAGCAACCAACACCTCCAGCCGTACGAGGGGTTCCTCATCTTCCGCTACTTCGAGAACATCAAGCCGGGTCACAACGGCGGTGGATGGGTCGACACCGGTGGGATCCGGTACATGGACCGCTATGCGGAGCAGTTGTGGCTGACATTGTTTGCCAAAGCGCCGGAGGTCACACTGTGAGGACGGGAGGACGGGAGGACGGGAGAACCGGAGCTGGGAGCTGAGGTTACCCAAGCCGCAAATCGCCAATCACCGCTGGATCTCTGAACTCTCGGAGCCTCGGAACCTTGGAACCTCAGAACCGCAGACGAACGGGGCTCGGTCACGCCGGCTACATCTGAAGCCAGCGCTTCTTCCTGAAGTACAGGAGGAGGCCGAGGACGATCACCAGCACGACCACCCAGAATGCCGCGTAGCTGTACGGCCAGCCGATCTCGGGCATGTGAGTGAAGTTCATTCCGTAGACGCCCACCAGAAAGGTCAGTGGCAGGAAGATCACGCTGATGATCGTCAGGCGATTGATGATCTGGTTGGTTCGATAGCTCACGAACCCGACATAGAGATTCAAGGTGTTGGCGATGGCATCACGCTGCGTCGAGAGATCGTCTCCCATGCGTCCCAGCAGTTCACCCTTGCGGGCCAGAAAAGGCTGGGTGGTCTCCTGTACGAAGGTCGACTTCCGCGTCGCGATCGACGCAATCACCTCACGCGCATCGACAATCGTGAACTGGAACTGAAGCATCTGTTTCGTCGTTCTGGCCACGTGTAGAAAGAGACGCTCGTTAACTGCTTCGAAGAGCTGATTCTGGAGTTCTCCGACCTCGGCCTCGAACCCTCGATAGGTCCGCTGGAAGTTCTGGCAGAGGGCGTCGACGACTTCAAAAAGTAAGAATCCAGGCGACTTGGCGAAATTCTGAAAATCGCTGTGATACTGCGCCAGCACCTGCTTGGCGATCTCCGAGTCCGACTTCATTAAGGTCGCCAGGAAATTCCCTGCCAGGATCACGTGGAGTGAATTCACTGAGAGGAGCCGCTCGGGAAATGAGGTCTCGCTGAAGGTCAAAGCAAGGCAGTCCGGGTGCATTCGAACCAGATCCTCGTCGTCGTGCCGATCCGGTCGCAGGTCGATGCCCGACTGCGGCGCGAGCCGTCCCATGAGATCACTGAATTCGTCCGCATCGGGCTCTTCAGCATGGATCCAGTAGTAGGTCCCGGTCGGCGCCGTGATCTGCACTTGTCCCGGGTCAATCCTGCGGTCTGTCTTCTTCTCGAAGTCGAATTCGATCACGGTCATCATTGCCGCATCCCCCGCGCCGCGCTGAGATCACCAAGTGAAGAGGCCCTGCCGGCACAGTCCTCCACGGGCTCAGAACTCGACGTCGTCGCTGTGTCCTTAGAGGAGCTTTCTATAACAGAGAGGCCCGACGAGTCGAGCACTACCGTGTCTCAAACAAGGAACCACCACACATTGGCGAGGATATGGTGCGCGGATGGCCTTCGAAATCGGCAGAATCGTTGCTTGCGACTTCTGACTCACCGTCTCATTCGGGTATCGGAAAACGGAAAGTGTGTCGGCGATTGAAGGTGGACGACCTTCCGCATACCATCGGGGGGAGGAGGTAGCTCATGCGCGTAGTCCGGTTGGCCGTCGCAGTTGTGTTCGTTGGGGTTCTCGCCTGGGGTCCAGTCTCGTTCGCAGCGTCATCGGGACGAGCATTCGAGATCAACGACTACTACCGCACCGCCTTCGCCGGTTCACCCGAGGTCGACGCTTCGGATTCGCGCGTCGTCTTCGCGGTGCGTCGTTACAACCTCGAGGAAGGCGCAAGCTGGTCCGAAATCTGGACGATGGCAAGCGACGGCACCGATCTGCGTCAGATGACGACCGGCCGACACAACGATACGTCGCCGGTCTTCTCACCTGACGGTCGAAACATCCTCTTTCTCTCGGATCGCTCCGATGGGACGGATCAACTCTTTCTGCTGCCCGTCGATGGAGGGGAAGCTCGCCGCCTCACGCACTTTCCCATGGACCTGTCGGAGCCGCGCTGGTCACCCGATGGGAAGTGGATCGCGGTGTGGGCCACGGTCTATCCGGAGTGTGGTGCAGACACCGCCTGCAACTCCCGGATTGTGAAGAGCGTCGACAAGGGGAAGCTCAAGGTTCATCTCGCCGATGCGCTTCTGTATCGTCACTGGACGTCCTGGCGCGACGGTAAGTACGCCCATATTCTGCTCGTCGATGCCGATTCGGGAGAGATCGTCCGTGATTTGACCCCGGGGAAATGGGACAGCCCGACCTTCTCCCTCTCGGGCGAACGCGGGTATGACTTCTCACCGGACAGCCAGGAGCTGTGCTACGTATCGAATCACGATCCCGACCCGGCTTCATCGACCAACGCAGACCTGTGGGTCGTGCCCATCGACAAGAATCCTACGACCGAGACCGCCAGGAATCTGACAAAGGAGAACCCCGGGTGGGACGGCAGCCCGCTCTACTCGCCTGACGGGCGTTTCATTGCCTACCGAAGCCAGGCGACGCCAGGCTTCGAGTCTGATTTGTACCGGATTGCTCTGTATGATCGAACCCGTCGGTCGATCCAGTACCTGACGGACCGCGCGAACTTCGATAACTGGGTCGATGAGATTGCGTGGCCTTCCGACTCGGCGTCCATCTACTTCCAGGCGGAGTACCACGGCCGCAATCCACTCTACCGTATCGAAGTGGGCTCTCGAACGATCACTCCGGTCCTGACCGACGGTACGATCGGGGGGTGGCGGCTGTTAACGAAACAGGACAGCGTCGTCTACATGCGACGCAAGGTTGGAAATCCTCCTGAGATCTTCCGGTCTTCCTTGAACGATGCCGCCCCTCAACAGTTGACCGAGTTCAACGAGGCGCTGATGGAGGAAGTCGACATCCGACCGGCCGAGGAACTCTGGGTCAACGGCGACGGCGATTACAAAGTCCAGGTCTTCATCGTCAAGCCGCACGGCTTTGATCCGAACGAACGCTATCCTCTGATCCTGAACGTCCATGGCGGACCTCAGTCCCAATGGATGGACTCTTACCGCGGCGACTGGCAGGTCTACCCCGGCAAGGGATACGTCGTGGCATTCGCGAATCCGACCGGCTCGACGGGCTTCGGGCAGGACTTCACCGACGCTATCAGCAAGGACTGGGGCGGCCGGGTCTTCCGGGATCTGATGAAAGTCACCGATGTCCTCGAGAAACTTCCGTACGTCGATCCACAGAGGATGGGCTCTATGGGCTGGTCCTACGGTGGATACATGATGATGTGGTTCGAGGGGCACACCACACGCTTTGCCTCGAGCGCCGCGATGATGGGCGTCTACGACCTGACGGCGATGTATGGCGCCACCGAGGAACTCTGGTTTCCCCAGTGGGATTTGGGCGGTACGCCCTGGACGTCCGACCTGTACCGCAAATGGTCTCCGTCGGAATTCGTGCCGGAGTTCAAGACTCCCTGTCTGGTGATCACCGGCGAAAAGGACTTCCGGGTTCCCTACACGCAGAGTCTCGAATACTTTACCGGCCTTCAGAAGATGAAGGTCCCGTCACGTCTGATCGTCTACCGAAACGCCGGACACTGGCCCAACTGGTACGAGATGGCCTTCTACTATGATGTCCATCTCGACTGGTTCCATCGGTGGCTGGGAGGTGGCGAGGCGCCTTACGACGTGACTCGCTTCGCGCGAAACGAAGTTTTCGAGAAGAAGAGCGACGGCACTGAGAAGTGAGGCCGGGAGCCGCGAAATCTCGAAGATCTCCCGAGCAAAACCCGGAGGGCGCAACCAACAGGGTCCAGCCGCAAGGATGAAACGGAACCTACGACGGCGATCCGCCACTTCCTCGGAGCGAGGAACGGGATGTGGGCGAATCGCCGTCCAGCCGACAACTCATCAAAGCGCTGAGTGGCGGCGCCTCAGAGACTACCGACTTCCGGGCCTCCCGGGGCGCCCTCCATGGCCTTCTCCTTGCCGTGGCTGACTCGACTCTTCACCGCGCCCGGCGTTCCTCTGGCCTTCACGGCGTGCCTCGAATTCCTCGTTTCGCTGCGCTTGGCGCCTCTGCGCCTGTTCCATGACCCGGCGCTCTCTCTCCGCCTGTTGCTCGAAGGCTCTGCGCTCCGCCTGCTGCTGGCGAAGCATCTCATCGCCGATCGCACCGTGATTCGGTGCGCCGCGCCCTTCTTCAGGCCTGACACGTATGGTCTGCCGGCGTTCCTGACGCTGCCTCTCCATGAGCGCCTGTCGCTCACGGTTCTGGCGCTGCTCCAGTTGCTTCTGCTCCTGTCTCCGGCGGGCCGCGATCTCCGGTGAGACATTGGGCCGGACTCCGAGCCGTTCTTCACCCCGCGAACGCATCAGCGCTTCGTGATTTGGCCGGAAAACCCGCACCTGTCCGTGCTGCTCTTCGCGGTTCCGCAGCTCGTTCAGTGAGCCAACCTCCGCCAGACGGTGCTGCTCGATCGAGTGCCCGAGCACCCTGGACAAGCGATCTCGCATGTCGTTTCGATCGACGATGCGGCCATCGTGCATCCGATAGTCAATGACCGGGTTGGTCCGATCGAAGACGCGCACGTTGAATTCCTGGCGCTCGATGTGGCCACGAAGATGGTCATTCAGGAAGTCCCGATCCCGAACGAAACTGAACTCCCATTCGGGAATCCGATCCCAGTTCACACCGGTCAATCGATCGTGATGCCAGTATGCGCCAGGCGGAAGTGGTGCCCAACCAATCCAGTCTCCGCCCGTCCTCCAGACCACCCAGGCCGGCGCCCAGTCGGTTCCGGGAATCCACACCCAGCCGTAGTCGTCGTCATAGACCCAGTGGCCGTAGTGAAAGCAGGCCCAGCCCCATGGCCAGGAGGAAAGCCAGGTCCAGCCGTCATCCGTGTACGCCCAGTGACCTATGGTGTAGGGACGCCAGCCGGCTTCGACGTTGGACGGGTACCAAGACCATCCGTACTGGCTGAGCCAGACCCAATCGCCGTACGGGCTCAGTTCCTGGTAGAACATACCGGGAGGGGCGCCCGCGTCCGATCCAATCGCGACGTTGATCCCGAAGAGATTTGCCGCCCTGAGGGAACGTGTACTCCCCATCAGAGCGACTGAGAACAGCAAAATCAACAGACTATATGTAAACCTTTTCATGGTTTGAACTCCTCACTACGTCTAGAGATGCCGGAACTGCAGCTCCGATGCGGAGATCTGGGGGGAACTTCGAAGGCAACCGGCCAAACCCGCCCCCTCCCCGGGGTTGGTGTTGACCGTTCTCCGTTTCCTGCCAGCAGGGCGCCGACAGTTTTTACGGCTCCTTCTTTCGATATAAAACCTACTACCCTCACTCTACGCCCAGATGGAAACCAACTTCAACCGGCCCAGGACGAAGGAATCGTTCTGCTTCCACCCGAAGGACGCAGGGATCGGCTCAAAATCGGGGGGTAGCGCCGTATAGAATATGAGAGTACCGAGCAGAATGTTGATCCTTGGCGCTGAGGTGAAGCAGTTCGAGTGGCCGAGGCGCCGGAAATGCCGCGATCAGAGTCTCACGACGGAGGTCCAAATGATGAGGTCTCTGCGATGCCTTCTTGTGCGCATCTCTCGGATGCTGGTCGTTCTTGCCGTGCTCGTCCCGGTCGTCACTTCGGCACGAGGCCAGCTGAACTTCTTATCCCGCTACCACCAGGATCAGGCACACCGCTACGTTCGACTTCCGCCGACTTCAGTGAAGGGTCTGGTCAAGGACGGAAAACTTCACCTCAGTGAGAAGCAGGCCATTGAGATGGCCCTTCACTACAACCTGGGGGTCAATGTCCAGCGCGTGCAGTATCTGTACGACGGTTGGACCGCCAGGAGCGAGGAAGGGATCTACGATCCCTCCGGCAGCTTTGGCTTGGACTGGAGCCGGCGGAGAACACCGACCACCAGTGTCCTGGCTGGGGGGACGCAGTTGACGGACGTGCTGACCACCTACAATCTCGGCTACCAGCAACTCTGGTCCACCGGCACCTCACTGAATGTCACGTTTACCGGTTCCCGAGATCGCACCACGAACCTCTTCGCCAGCCTGATCCCGGCCATCAATACATCCTTCGAAGTGATGGTGAGCCAGGATTTACTGCAAGGCTTTGGCCGTGTGCTGCCCGACTACCAGATCGAAATCTCGAGGAACAACCTGAAGGTCAGTCTCCAACAGTTCCGAAGTTTGGCTGCACAGACCATTCTTCAGGTCCAGAACCAATACTGGGAGCTCGCGTACGCCCTCGAGGACATTCGAGTGAAGCAGAAGTCACTCGAATCGGCAAACACGCTGCTCCAACAGAACAGGGACCGGCTCGAGGTGGGAACGGCATCACGATTGGATGTGACACAAGCGGAAGCCCAAGTCGCCCTTTTTCGGGGTCAGTTGATTGCCTCCCAGTACAACTACCGGCTCGCCCAGGATCAGCTCGTCACGACGATCACCGACTACCAGGACCCTCGCCAGTTCACACAGGAAATCGTTCCGGCAGATTCCGTCTATAGCCCCCCGCCGGTCACGGAGGCTTTTCAGCAATTGCAGGCTACGGCCTACCAGCAGCGTCCCGAATTGCAGCAGGCGGATCTCCAACTGGAGAACAGCCGGGTGACCCTGACCCAGTCCCGGAATCGGTTGAGGCCGAGCCTGAACCTGCAGGTCGGCTATCAACAGTTCGGTCTGGGCGGTACCGAGATCGTCCGAGACTATTCGCAGGGCATCTTCAACGCTCCGATCATTGCGATCGTGCCCGGCGGGCTGGGCCAGTCTCTCCACCAACTTTTCTCGGGCACCTACTACGGCTACGTGGTTCAGGCCAATCTCCAGTTTCCGATCTTCAACACCGAGGCGCGAGCGCTCAGCGCCCAGGCGCAAATCGATCTCAACCGAAATGAACTCAGCAAGGCTAACCTCGAGCAATCGGTGGCGCTCGAAATTCGGCAGGCATTGACTCAAATAGAGCAGAGCCGGGCCAGCCTCGCGGCGGCCGTCCCCGGCGTCACGGCGGCCCAGGCGGCTCTCGCCGGCGAGGAGGCCAAGTTCGAAGCGGGGCTGGCAACGACACGAGACATCATCGACGCTCAACGAGACCTGCTGACGGCGGAAGAAGTGCGAGTGAGGGCTCAGATTGATCTCATCGAGGCCTATGCGGCGCTGGACCATGCCGTCGGGCAGACGTTCGAGCGTCACAGTATTCGTCTCATGGAGGCAATCGAGACCAACGTCCACTGACGCGCATGTCCGGCTACCTTCGCCCATATTGGACGGGCTGCTCGGTGGGCCGGCAGCCTGGTTTGACCTTGGCAACTCCCGGCCGCTCTCCAATCTGTCGGCCGACGCAGTTCACCGATTGATGCAGGGACAGGGACCGGATAAGATCGTCCTTGACGACCCGGGATCGCTCCCGGGCCAACCATCTTCGGATCCAGCCAAAATGGGTCGACAGGGTGGAACGAGGGATATCGACGGCACCAGAAAGGGGAGGCAGAAGCGATGAAGATGAAGAAGAGTGTCGAACTCTTGAACGCGGCAGTCGCAGATGAACTTCATGCAGTCCATCAATACATGTACTTTCACTTTCACCTCGCTGACCTCGGCTACATGCCGCTGGCCAGCCTCCTGAAACAGATCGCTATCGAAGAGATGGGTCACGTCGAACGGTTGGCGGAGCGTGTCCTCTATCTCGAGGGCGAAGTGGAGATGGTTGTGACTGCCTCGGTGGACAAGATCCACGATCCGCGAAAGATGCTCGAATGCGCTCGCAAGATGGAGGAAGACAGCGCCGTTTCCTACAACAAATGGGCGCTCGAGTGCGCCAAGAACGCCGATTCCGTCACCAAGCAGTTGTTCGAAGGTCTCGTTGCCGACGAGGAGCGACACAACGACATTTTCGATCAGGAAGTGAGGCGGGTCGAGAAATTCGGCGAGCAGTACCTCGCCCTGCAGTCGTTCGAAGGAACCCCCCAGAGCGGTCAGGGCCAGCCCTGAGTTCTCAGCAGGATCCGCAGCGAGGCGGTGGAGAGGCGGGTGGCTGCAACACGCGCGACGAAGTCCCCGGCAGGCGTCCTGGAAGGTCCGCCGAGGAGGACGAGGAGCAGCAACGCAGCAGACGCCCGTCTATCCGACGCCCTGGGGGGATTCTGGAGAGATCAGGGCTAATCTTCGACCTCGGTTTCGAAATCGACGAACAGATCGGCGGTCCCGCATTTCGGGCAGACGAAAGAATGGACGAACCTCTGTTCATGGTTGTCTTCGAAGATCGCGACGATTTGAGTTTCTCCGACCAGCAGCGCCGGCCTCAACGCTGAGCCGCAGGTCGCACAGAGAAGGCTCTGCTGTGAGTGAAGGGCAGCTTCGGCCGCCTCGTCCACCGCTTCTCCGGCCGCGGACCGCCTCTGGACTTCTACCGGTTTGCGCTCCTCGGCGGGTTCATCCTCGGCCTCGAGCCCGCGGCGTCGGATTTCCTCTTTCGCGACCTCCAGTGCCTCCGGTCGATATTGATCGGCCTCGTCGTAGACCATTCTGAGCAGTTGATCGTCGTTCAGCGCGCCAATGCGTTCTCGCAATTCCTCGGGTTCAAATGCCATTGCAGCCTTCTTTCTGAGCTTGCCGATACGCCGTTTCCGACCTGGGGCAACATCGGTTACTTCACTACAGCCGGATCTATCTTCGCCCGCACCTTCTCTAGATACAAATACACGACGGGGGTTATGTACAGGGTGAGCAACTGCGACACGAGCAGCCCACCGACCACGGCGAGTCCCAGCGAACGGCGTGATTGAGCTCCGGCACCAATGCCGATGGCGATGGGCAGGATCCCCATCAGAGCCGCCATTGTCGTCATGATGATCGGGCGAAAGCGGATCATGCAGGCCTGGAAGATGGCATCCTCCGAGGACTTACCCTGGTCCCTCTGAGCTACGATGGCGAAATCGATCATCATGATGGCGTTCTTCTTGACGATCCCGATGAGCATGATCACGCCGACGAAGGAGTAGATATTGAGTTCCGCGCCGACGATGAGCAGGGTCAGAAGTGCACCGAAGGCTGCTGAGGGAAGTCCGGAAAGAACCGTCACCGGATGGACGAAGCTCTCGTATAGAATCCCCAGCACGAGATACATGACCACTACGGCCACGATCAGCAGAATCGCCAGGCTCCGAACGGATGATTCGAAGGCTTGCGCCGCACCTTGAAAGGATCCGGTAACGGAACCCGGAAGAATCTGCCGGGCGGTGGCGTCGATTCGGGTCACGGTATCACTCAACGGCACATTCTGTTTCAGATTGAACGAAATCGTCACCGAAGGAACCTGGTCGAAGTGGGTAATCGTCAGGGGGCCGGCGCCCATGGACAGACTCGCCACGGCCTTCAGCGGGACCATCGCGCCGCTCTGGGAACGGACATAGAGCAGCGAGAGGGCTTCCGGATCGATCTGATACTGAGGTTGAACTTCCAGGATCACTGCATATTCGTTCGTCGATGTGTAGATCGTGGAAACCTGACGCGATCCGTAGGCGTCGCCCAGGGTGGACTCGATCTGCTGGGGGGTGACGTCCTGCTGGGCGGCCTGATCCCGATCGATGGTGAGCACGACCTGTGGACTGCTGATCTGCAGATCGCTGTTGACATCGACCAGGCCCGCCAGGTTCGACATCCGTCTCTCCAACTCGGGAGCCACTTTGAAGAGTTCTCGCTGGTCGGTGCTCTGCAGGGTGTACTGGTACAGTCCCGTGGTCAACTGAGACCCGGTCGGAATCGTCGGAGGATTCTGGAGGAAGACTTCGATTCCCGGCACGGCCGCCAGTTGTGGGCGCAGTTGGGCCATGACCTGCTCCACGGAGTAGCGTCGCTCCGACAGAGACTTCAGTCGGATAAAGACCAGACCGGAGTTTTCAGTGATGCTGAATCCTCCGGCACCGACCACCGACATCACCGACGAGACACTGGGGTTCCGGCGGATGATCTGCGAAATCTCGTCCTGGTGGCGCACCATGGACTCGAAGGAAACCCCCTGGGCCGCCTGGGTGAAAGCAAGGATCTCACCCGTGTCCTCGCTGGGCACGAAGCCCTTGGGAACGACCACGAAAAGAAACAGGGTACCGAAGAGCAGTACAAAAGCGAGAATCAGGATGCCCAACCGGTGCTCGAGGGCCTGCTTCAAAGTCCTTTCGTAGACCCCCAGCGTCCCTTGCAGCGCGCGTTCGAAGACTCGGTAGAGATGGCCGTGTCTGACGCCCTTGGGAGAACGGAGGAGGCGACTGCTCAACATCGGAGTCAGACTGAGGGAGACGAAGCCGGAAACCAGAATCGCCGAGATGATGGTCACGGCGAACTCATGCAAGAGTCTGCCCAGGATCCCGCCCAGAAACAGGACGGGAATGAAGACGGCCGACAGCGAAAGCGTCATGGCGACGATCGTGAATCCGATCTCTCGTGCGCCCATGAGCGCCGCCTGCATTGGAGGCTGCCCTGCCTCGAGATGCCGCACGATGTTTTCGAGCATGACGATGGCATCATCGACGACAAAACCGACGGACAGGATCAACGCCAGCAGAGACAGATTGTCCAGACTGAACCCGGCCAGATACATCACGGCAAACGTGCCGATGATGGACATCGGCAGAGACATGCTGGGGATCAAGGTCGCTGAGATGTTCCGCAGAAACAGAAAGATCACCATCACGACCAGGAGAACCGCCAGAATGAGCGTGAACTTGACGTCCGAGACGGAAGCACGAATCGACTGCGACCGGTCATACAGGATGCCGACGTCGATGGCGGCGGGCAGTTCGCTTCTTACCTCGGGAAGGATGGCTCGGATCCCGTCTACCACGTCGACGGTGTTGGTTCCGGGTTGACGCTGGACCGCCAGGATGACCGCAGGCACTCCGTTGAGCCACCCGCCGACTTTGTCGTTCTCCACGCTGTTGATGACGTCCCCCAGTTGTCCGAGTCGAACCGGGCTGCCGTCGCGATAGGTGACGATCAGGGATCGAAACTCACTGGCGTCCGTCAACTGTCCGGAGGCTTGGATTGTGAAGGCGACGTGGGCACCGGACAAAGAACCCGTCGGAAGCGTGACGTTGCCGTCCGCAATGGCCGTCGCCACCTCCCCGAACCCAATTCCCATCGCACTGAGCACCTTGGGATCAAGCTGGGCGCGCACGGCGAACTTCTGCGAACCAAAAACGAGTACGTCGGCAACACCGCTCACCATGGAGATTCGCTCGGAGAGCAGCGTCTGACCGTAGTCGGTCACCGTGGAAAGGGGCAGCGTCGTGGAAGTCAGTGACAGATAGAGAATGGGGGCTGCCGAAGGATTGACTTTGAGGTATGTGGGTGGGCTGGGCATCCCGATTGGCAGCTGAGGCGCAGACCTGGAAATAGCTGCCTGCACATCCTGCGCGGCATTGCTAATGTTCCTGCTCAGGTCGAACTGCAGTGTGATCCGAGTACTGCCCAGAGCGGAGGACGAACTCATCGAGTCCAAACCCTCGATGCTGGCAAATTGTCTCTCGAGGGGCGTAGCCACCGAGGAGGCCATTGTCTCCGGGCTGGCGCCCGGCAAACCGGCGGTCACGGTGATCGTCGGAAAGTCGACGTTGGGAAGATCGCTGACCGGAAGCAGCCGGTATCCCATGACGCCGAAGAACAGGATGCCCAGCATCAGCAGAGTGGTCATGACCGGCCGCCGGATGAACAGCTCGGTGACACTCATTGCGACGCTTCCTGCTGATCCGACGCGGATGCTCCGTTCCGGATTTCGACCTTGGCTCCAGGAAACAGCCGGAGCTGACCGTCCGTAACGACCTGCTCTCCCAACCGGAGACCCTTCGAGATCACCGCGAGAGATCCGACGGTCCGGTCGACCGTGACAGAGCGGGATTCCACCGTCATGTTGGGCTTTACGACGTAGACGTATTCGCCGGTCTGGCTGGTCTGAACGGCCTGGCTGGGTACGACCAGGGCACCTGTCTGCTGAGCCAGGGTCAACACCACGTTGACGAACTGGCCCGGCCAGAGTAGCTGCCGGGTGTTGGGGAATGTGCCTTTCAGACCGATCGTACCCGTGGAGGGATTGGCCGTGTTGTCCATGAACGTCAACTCACCCTCAACGGGTTCGCCCTCCCCGCCGCTCGGCGTGGCGACGACCTTCGGCTTCCCTTTGGCCATGTATCCTCTGATCTGCTCGAGATGCTGCTCCGGGACGGAGAACGCGACGTAGATGGGTCGAATCTGGTTGATGACGACCAAAACGGTGGTGTCCGCCTGCACGATGTTCCCAGGCTGAACCAGAAAAGCGCCGGTCAAGCCGGATATCGGAGCGAAGATGGAGGTGTAGCTGAGCTGGAGTTTGGCGCTCTCGACGGCTGCCTGCTGGGACTTTACGGATTCCACAGCGCTGCCGATCGCAGCCCGATCCGCCTTTACAGAAGCTTCGAGCGTCTCAGCGTTCGTCCGTTCCTGATCGTACTGTTCTTTTGTAACGACGCCTTTTTCCAGCAGCGAGGCATATCGCTTGGCTTCGACCTGCGCCGTCTTCTCCTGCGCCTGGTCTTTGACCAGGTCGGCTCTGGCCTGATTCAGCAAGGCTCTCTGCTTCTGCAACTCGGCCTCAGCCTGATCGAGAGCCGCCTGGAACGGACGCCGGTCGATCACGAAGAGAAGATCCCCCTCTTGGACCGTCTGACCTTCCTTGAAGTGAACGCTGTCCAGGGGCCCGGAGACCTGACTGGTGACGTTGACGGTGGAGTAAGCTTGCACGGATCCGACCGCCTGGAGCTCAATCGGAACGGTCTGATTCGTCACCTTGGCGACATCGACCGGAACTGCGGGCTGATCTTGAGCCGGTGCGGTCGCGTCCCCAGTGCTATCCGATGAGGCACATGCACCCAGGAGCGGGAACAGGGCTACGAAGATCAGGCCAATCCCTCGAATCACTCTTGCACTGATGTACCAGAATCCCATGGTCACACCGACCGATCGATGACAGTCCAAACCAAACGGGAAGTCCAATCATGTGCTGCCTGCCGACGCTCCCACCAGACCCGTTGAGTCGCCAGGAGCGCTCAGGCTCCGCGAGATTCCCCCTGGGAGGCTGAAGTGATCCGGGAGCCATGAGAAGCCTCTTTCCACTTCATTCTGTCGGAAATCCCCCGCCACCTCAAGACGGAGCAACCGGCGTCCCTCCCGATTGCGGGTGCCGTCGCGTGAGGGCGACCCGGAAACGGGGAAAATTTCCCCCTTTGCACGGTTCTTGTGCATGCCTCGCGATCGTTCCGGATCAACACCCGGCACCTGCCAACGATCTTGTTTTCATCACATAGCCGATGGCTGTCTTCCAGTGGAACGATCCGTGCGAGGGGAGATCCGCGGGGGGAATTACACTCCTGCCTCTGGCTGGGGACCACACACAGGAATGGAGTAGTACGAATGACAGTTGCAGCTCAAAGAAACTGGGGAGAGTTCCGCCTTCCTTCCACCTCCACACCGTCCCGCGCCATTCTCTCGGGAAGCCCGTTCGAACCGTTGGCTCACCGCTGCCTTCCGGTCAAGGTCTGTCGCAAAGGGACATGGTTGATGACACAGGGTGATCGACTGGATTACCTGTTCCTCGTCCAGGAAGGGCGTGTGATGCTGACGAGGATGTCACACTCCGGCCGTGAGGCGGTGCTCGATTTCGTGACTGCGGGTGACTTTTTCGGCGAGGTCGCGCTGCTCAACGGTGGAGAGGCTCCGTACAATGCGCTGGCTCTGGAGCGAACTGTCTTGATGGTGATTCGCAGTGTTGATTTCTCGGCCGTCTTGCAGGATAACCGGGCCGCCGAGTCTTTGCTCCGGGTCATGGCGCACCGTTGCCACAATGCTTGGGAGCAGATCGAAATCATGGGTTGCAGCTGCCTGGCCGAAAGGCTGGAGACCGTCATCGTGAAACTGTGCCGACAGATTGGTGTCCGCACTCCTGAGGGAATAGAAATCCCAATCAACCAGTCTCAACTGGCCGGCATGGTCGGAGTCACTCGAGAAAGCCTGAATCGCCAGATGCGAAAGCTGCGCAAATCGGGGATCGTGAGAGTGAAAAAGGCGTCGGACCGGACTTTTCTGTTGGTTCTGGCTCCCGAGAAACTGTTCTTACCCTCCGGGTACTGAAGGTCAGGTCTCTGCCGACACAACGCACAAGCTTCCCTTCTCCACTCCAAAGCAGACGCGCTGCGAGGTGTTCGCAGTGCCTGCCATTCCGTTACAATCCAGGATAGTGGTCGACCCACTCGCAAACTGCAGTCCAATCCTTCGGCTCGCGCAGGAGTAACTCAGATGGACGTCACCATCCACTTCAATGTCAACGACAGTGCCCGAGAGGTTACGACTGATCGGCAGCGGAGGCTTCTCGACGTGCTTCGCGAAGACCTCGGACTGACCGGTTCCCGCTTTGGATGCGGCGAAGGCCAGTGCGGTGCGTGCACCGTCCTGATCGATGGCAAGACGACTCGCTCCTGTATCACTCCGATCGGTTCCGTCGAGGGAAAGTCCGTGACAACCATAGAAGGATTGGCGCCGACGGGCACCCTTCACCCGGTTCAGCAAGCCTTTCTCGACAAAGGCGCCATGCAGTGCGGATATTGCACGAGCGGGATGATCATGTCGACCGTGGCCCTGCTGGAGCGCAATCCTGATCCGAGCGACGCGGAAATCGTGACGGCTTTGAACGGGAATCTTTGCCGGTGCAACGGGTACGCCAGAATCATCGACGCCGTCCGTCACGCGGCTCGAATAGCGAGGAGCTGACACTCATGGTTGGAAAGACGCTCACGGAATTGAAGCCGGTTCGAAGCGAAGGCTCCTCAAGGGTTGGGCCAAGAATGGATCTGGATCGGAGAACGTTTCTCCAGGTTCTCGGGTCCGGTCTTCTGATCACGGTCGTCGAGGCACCAACCCAGGCACAGCCGTCCGGCGATCGAGTCTCCGGAACGATCCTGGCCCGGCTGTACCTGAACGAGGACGGCACCTTCACGGCGCTCAGCGGAAAGGTGGAAGAGGGACAGGGTCCGCGGACCGAGCTGACCGAGGCGGCAGCGGAGGAATTGGGTGTCGCACTGGATCAAGTCCATCTGATCATGGCGGACACCGACCAGGTGCCTGATGACGGGATCACGGCGGGCAGCCGCACTACACCCATCAACGTTCCCGAAATGCGCCGGGCCGCTGCCGCAGCGCGGGAACTGCTGCAGCAGCTGGCAGCAGAACAGTGGCGGGTCGATGCGACGATGCTGAAGGTCGAGGACGGAGTGATTCAAAACCCATCTACGGGTCAAACCATGAGCTATCGCGACCTCGTCCGTACTCGGGACGTTGTTCCAGTGCTCAGCCGACGGATCCCCTCCGATGTGGCGCTGCGGCCCGTTGAGCAGTGGAAGGTACTGGGAAAGCCGACGGCCAGGCCGAACGTGCGGGATCTGGTCACGGGGACTCACCGCTATCCCTCCGACATCGTCCGACCCCAAATGCTGTACGGAGCAGTCCTGCGTCCCCCTTCGTTTGGGGCCGAGTTGAAGTCGATCGATCTGACGGCGGTCGAAGCCATGGACGAAGTCAAGATCGTGCGTGACGGTTCCTTCGTGGGTTTCGCCGCCCCATCGTCATTCCTCGCGGCTCGGGCCGCGCGGGCAGCTGCTGCAGCCGCTCGGTGGCAAGAGAAGCCTCAGGAGGTCTCGCACCGCACCGTGCACTCGTATTTGATCGATCACGCTGAGCGAGAGCGGGCCCGCCCCGACGAGCGAGGATCCGTGGAGGACGGGATGGCGCAGGCTCAGAAGACCCTGGCAGCCTCCTATACCTTGGCCTACATTCAGCACGCCCCCATGGAACCACGGGCGGCGGTCGCCGAGTGGAACGGTGACAAGCTGACCGTTTGGGTTGGCTGTGATGGTCCTTTTCGGGCACGCAGCCATCTGTCTGAGGAATTGGGCATTCCGTCCGAGAGCATCCGCGTGATCGTCCCGGACATGGGCGGGGGTTTCGGGGGTAAACACACTTCCGAAGTCGCACTGGAAGCGGCACGAATTGCCCGGGCCGTCGGAAAGCCGGTCTGGATGCGATGGACGCGGGAAGAGGAGTTCACCTGGGCCTATTTCCGCCCCGCTGCCGTCATCGAGTGCAGGGGCGGACTGGGAGCGGATCATTCGATCGTGGCTTGGGATTTCTCCAACATCAACGGAGGCAGAGCCGGCATCGATACTCCCTACGACATCCCGAATGCCAGGATCACGTCGATCCGCTCGGACTCTCCTTTGCGACAGGGCTCATACCGATGTCTCGGGGCCACGGGCAGCAACTTCGCGCGTGAGTCTTTCATGGACGAACTGGCGGCGGCCTCGAGCAGCGATCCGCTGGAGTTCAGACTCGACCACCTGAAGAACGAACGGCTCCGCAAGGTCTTGCAGACGGCGGCGGAGCGTTTCGGCTGGTCCGATCGGAAGAAGAAGGTCTCATCGGAGTTGGGGGTCGGTCTGGCCTGTGGAACGGAGAAGAACTCCTGCGTGGCGGCCTGCGTCGAGGTGTCCATCGACCGACGTACCGGAAGGATCAGAGTGCTCGAGGTCTGTCAGGCGTTCGAGTGCGGTCCGATCCTGAATCCGGACAACCTGCGCGCTCAAGTCCAGGGTTGTGTCAGCATGGGTCTCGGAGGCGCCCTCTTCGAAGAGATCGAATTCGAAAGCGGCAAGATCCTGAACGGAACGTTTGCCCGCTACCGGGTGCCGAGGTTTCGCGATCAGCCCAAGATCGACCTGCAACTGGTCAACAATACGAGTATCCCGTCCGCGGGTGCGGGCGAGACTCCGATTCTGGCCATCGCGCCTGCCATCGGCAACGCCGTCTTCGCCTCGACGGGGGTTCGACTGCGTTCCATGCCGATCAGCGGGGAGGCTTTGCGCAAAGGCTGAGCCAGGCCCGTCGCGCTTCCGCAACTCTTTCCACAAGCTTCACTTGTACGCAAGCTCCCGGAGTTCGTGCTAACGTGAAACCGAGCGTTGATCTCTCTTCCGCACCGACGAGTTTCGAGACGTGGGAGTACTGCGATGCATATCCGGACCGGTTCACGACTCTCGGCCACCCTACTTCTTCGAGTTGTCAGCTTGACTACCGTCATTCTGGCCGCCGGGATCTCGGCCGGATGCCGGCAAGACTCGACTGATCTGGCGGGGAAGACTGTGGACCCGCCGGCTGAAGCGGGCGTCACCGCCGTTCAGGGCCCAAGCTGGCTTGGACAACTCGGGAGTTCGCTCGCCGAAACCTCCATGGGGAAGATGGGAGGCTCCGGCGGCCCTCCACCCTCGCAGCTTCGAAGTGAGCCTGACCTCGTAGGGGAACTCTCCGAAGGTGAGGTCGAAGGAACCCAGCTCCTTCGAGAGCCTTTTGTCTTGACCGGCTCCGATCTTTATCGGATCGACTGTCGGTCCTGCCATGGCGTAAACGGCCAGGGTGCCCCTCCCGAAATCGCGTCCCTCATTCCCATCGTGAGCGCCCTTCGGGCGTTGCCCGGCGAGCAGGCGTTCGAGGGACTTCAGAGGTTCCTGGAGAAACCCGGCCCGAAGATGCCCCCCTACCATGGACTGCAGCAAGACGAGATTCAGGCGTTGCTCACCCATCTCGAGAGCCTCTCTTCTCCGGGATCCTCGAGTTTCCCTGAGAAGACTGTCCGCGAATCCGGGGCTCGAGTGGGCGAGCATGTGGTCAAGGGCACGTGTCATATCTGTCATGCCGCCACCGGCCCGGGCGAAGGTTCCATGCCGATGATGAGCGGAACGGTTCCATCTCTGGCCAGCTTTGCCCGGAGCTACCGGCTCGAGGCGCTCGAAAACGCGGTGCGTTATGGTGCTTCCGGGATGATGGGAATGATGGGAGGCACGACTCGGGTGATGCCGCCACTCCCCTATCTGACCTCCCAGGAAGTCGCCGCTGCGTACCTCTATCTTGCCGCCTATCCTCCGGAACCCTGAGATGATGCAAATGAACTGGACGGACAGTATCGACCCTCCTCAACACCGCAACACCGGAGGCCGGAGTATGACAAGTCCTTATCGGGGGGTTGGGCGCCTCCTCACCCGCATGCTCGCCATCTGGGGGACCCTGGGGATACTTCTGCCGCTGGGAGTGCTGCACGCTCAGGAGGACTGCCTCTCGTGCCACGCACCATCCACCGGTCTCACGAATTCCCAGGGTCAAAACATCACCGTCAACCCGACTCAGATCGAACACAGCGTCCATGCCGGCTTCGAGTGTCTGGACTGCCACCCTGGAGCTGCATCGCTTCCGCATACCGCCAAGACCGCATCAGCCTCCTGCCAGACTTGCCACGACGATGTCCCCAAAGAGCTGAAGAACAGTGCCCACGCCCTCCTGGGCGACCCCAACGATACGGAAACCTGCATCGGGTGCCATGGGACCCACGATGTCAAGCCGCCCTCGACCCTGCGGGTCACACTCTGCGCCAACTGCCATGACACGGAGGCGAACGCCTACGACAAGAGCATCCACGGCAAAGAGTTTCTGGCGAAGAATCCCGATGTGCCGACGTGCCAGAGTTGCCACGGCCCGGCCCATGAGGTCCTGACGGCAGACGATTCCCATTCACCCGTCAACAAGGTGAATCTGCCCGATACCTGTGGAAAGTGCCATTCCAACCCGAAGCTCGTCTCCAGGTACTTCTTCGCCGTGGCGTTTCCGGTGAGAGCCTACGAGGCGGGCGTTCATGGGCGCGCCATCAAGAGTGGAAACCTGAAGGCGGCGGCGTGCTTCAACTGTCACGGAGTCCACGACATCCTTCCGGCCGACGATCCGCAATCCACGATCTGGAAGCAGCATGTCCCAGCCACCTGCGGAAAGTGCCATGAGGACGTCTACAAGGTCTACCGGGGCAGCGTGCATGGTGAGGCCATCGCGGCGGGAGTCTTGCGGGCAGCCGCCTGCACCGACTGCCATGGCGAGCACCGGATTCTGGCCCCGGGCAATCCGGAGTCGCCGGTTGCGATGGCCAATGTCTCCCAGGCGACCTGCTCCCGCTGTCATGCCAACATCGAGCTGATGTCGCGCTTCAATGTACCCACCAATCGGGTACCCACCTACCAGGAAAGCTACCACGGCCTGGCCGCGCAGGAGGGCCGCCAGACGGTCGCCAACTGTGCCAGCTGCCATGGCATCCACAACATCTATCGCACAAGTGACCCTCGCTCGACCGTCAACCCGGCGAACCTCGGCAAGACGTGTGGAAAGTGCCATCCCGATGCAGGGAAACGATTCGCCATCGGATTCGTACATGAGGTTCCACCAAGCTCGACGGGAGGCCGCGTTCTCGATATCGTCAAAGACTTCTACCTCGTCGCAATCCCGGTAATCCTGGGGCTGATGGTCCTCCATAACCTGATCGACTGGTGGCGAAAGGCCAAACGTACGCTCGCCGAGTACCGTGCCAAACATGGCCCGATCCGAATGGATTTGACTGAGCGAACGCAGCATTGGGTTCTGCTGGTCACGTTCATCGTGCTGGTGATCTCAGGCTTCGCCCTGAAGTATCCAGGGATCTGTTTCGCGACCGCCGGGGACGCAAATGGGTCGGGGATATGGTCCCGAAGTTGCGGGACATCCGCGACGCCGTGGGAACGATCAAGTACAACCTCGGTCACGCCAAGAGCCTCCCTCACTATGCCCGGTTCAACTACATCGAGAAGGCCGAATACTGGGCCCTGGTTTGGGGGACGGTCATCATGGCGGGCACGGGCATTTTGCTTTGGGCTCACAACTGGATCCTGGCGTACGTTCCCGACCCCATGTCCGTGATCGACATCTCGACGGCCATCCATTTCTACGAGGCGCTTCTGGCCACGTTCGCCATCGCCATCTGGCATTTCTACGCGGTGATCTTCGATCCGGATGTCTATCCGATCAAATGGACCTTCCTGACCGGTCGCGCTCCGGAACATGAGATCAGGGAAGGGGAGGAACCGGAGACCTCGGCTGAGTCTCATGCCATCCATGAGGAACCGAACTCACGGTCCAAGGAAACCGACCACGGGGCAGACGACGATCCGAAGTCCAGGGGTGACGAAACCGGGGACAGCAATCCTCCACCCCGGGGCGATTCGGAGTGAGGCCGGCAACCCTCCTATCACTCGCTACTCTTCAAGATCGATCGGAAGCTGGGCGTCTGCCAGCGGCGCCCACTGCACATCGTGAGGATATTCAGTCGAGCGCCACGCTCCTTTGTAGGCCCGCGAATTTTGCAGAGCGCCCTCTTTACATCAGGCGTAAACTCAAGCGGAGAACAGGATCTACGCCTGCGGGCCGATTTCAGAGGAAAGGAGTACGTCGATGCGGCGTCCAATCGCTCTCCATCGGAAGAGTTCGTATCTGGTTCTTCTGACCACAGCCATCGCGACCTGCTGCCTGGGCCTGGCGGAAAACCCGAAGGTGGTTTCGACGAATCCGCCCAACGGAGCCACGGGAGTCAGCAGAACCCTCGGTTCCTATTCCATCACGTTCAACAAGACGATGCGGTACGCCTGTGGCGCGTTGACGAGCGGCTGGCTGACACCTGGATCGACCACAAGCTGCACGTGGTCGCCCGATATGCGAACCGTCACGATGTCCCGGGGGGCGGGAGATCCGCTCGGAGCAGAGTCGACGGTAACCGTGTGGATCAACCCTCCGTCCCTCCTGCTCTACCAGGATGTTGAGGGCAACTTTGCGGATCCCTATACGCTGATGTTCACCACGACCGGCGACGACGTCCAGCGGATCGAGGCCGCCCCGGAGAAAGGATTCTCATGGCCTTACTTCCTCTACGTTCCGCTGACGGTGAAGACACCGACATTCCTTCTCGTGGAGACCAACAACACCGGCACGGTGAGCGACGATCAGGCGGTTCACGAATCCAGTGCTCGCAGCATCATCGTACAGACAGCCGCAAAGGCGGACGAACTCGGTTCACCGATGCTGGTACCGACGTTTCCCCGTCCGGCTTCACACCCGGAGGTCTACACGCACGCCCTGGATCGCAACACGCTACTAACCCAACTCCCCGGTCTGGAGCGCATCGATCTCCAGCTTCTGGCCATGATCGACGATGCGCGTCAGCGCCTGGCCGGGTTGGGTCTTTCGACGGACCCGAGAATTTGGATCATCGGCGCCTCTGCTTCCGGACAATTCGACAGCCGGTTCGTCATGCTGCACCCCGATCGGGTCAAGGCGGCCTCCATTGGATGTCCTGGTTACGGCCCGATCGTGCCGGTTGCCGAGTGGAACGGTGTCACACTCCCTTATCCTGAGGGCATCTCCGATCTGGCACAGCTGGTCGGAAAGCCGTTCGATGTGGAGACATTCAGGACCGTTCCCTTGCAGGTGTGGGTAGGGGACAAGGACACCAATATCGTTCCCTGGTACAAACCCGAGAGCGACCCCGAGGTCGCCCTCGTCGCCCAGGCGTTCGGAGCCGTCGATGAGCCGGAAGAATACACTCGCTGGCCCGCATACGAGGCGGCCTACCAGTCCGTGACTTCAATGGCGCAGTTCGTCGTTTTTCCCGATATGGCTCACCAGTGGGCGGACTGGGACTATATTCGAACGTTTCTGGAGCGGAACCGGGTGGCCCGGCCTCCGGCTCCGCTCCCCAAGCCCCGCTTCTACCGGCTCTTCTTCCCTCACATCGCCTGTGGGGAGCCTTGGACGACGGAAGTGGCCATGTACCAGACGAAGCAGGGAGTGGCGGTCGAAGGGGACCTTGAGGCGCACGCCGCCGATGGAGCCTTGTTGGAGTCACTGCCGTTTGAAGTGCCGGGCGGGGGCCGGAGGGAAATCGTCGTAAACGACTTCTTCGCGGATCCTGCAGACATCGCCTACCTCGTCTATCACTCCGATTCCGGCTTCATAAACGGCTACACGAGGTTCTATGAGCCGAAGAATCGAGTGGCCATCCCGGCTGCTGCAGGCAGCCTGCACGGATGGTTTCCTAAGAAGGAATTCGGAGGCGGCTGGACGGGCATCGCCTTGGTGAATACCGAAGAAGAAGCGGCGCAGGTCACTCTGGAAGCTCGCGATGACCAGGGGCAGACGGTCGAGACCCTCAACTTCACCCTCCAGCCGGGAGAAAAGAAAGTCAAGCTGGCCCATGAGCTGTTCAGCTCGGACCTTTCCATCGTGACCCATTTCTACTTCGAGTCCGACCGACGGCTGGCGGGATTCTCGATCAATGGGTCAGCGAATGGGTGGATGATGGACGGCATGCCGACTCTGGTCGACAGGTACATACGCTGAGCCCTTTACCACGACGTTGCGCCAGGTCGTCTCCGTTGTGGTTGCCCTCCGGCGTGGTGCCGTTGTGGTTCCCTTCCGGCGTCGTGCCGCCGTGGTGAGTTCCCGGCGAATCGATCA
>JARRKC010000060.1:0-19066 GCA_037388505.1 Acidobacteriota bacterium
CGGGGGCGTCCCGTTGGGGGATGGGATGCTTGCGTCTGAGATAGTGGCCCCTGGCCTGATACTGCTCGAGCACGCGGGCTACGTTCTCGCGCGATCCGATGGCGATGCCGTCGAGGAAGTAGCGTTCCCGTGCTCCGGGTTGGCTCGGGGACTTGGCGCGTTGCGCCTCCCGCTCCCGCTCGCGGTCGACCCGCTGTCGGTCTTCGAGTCGTCGTCGGTAGGCGTCGAAGACTTCCTCGGATGGGATTCCCGGAAAGATCGTCTCGAGCGGCATCAGCAGATGCTCGTCCTGATGATGGAAGCGCATCCAGGTCGACGATCGTTTCCACTGCTCGGGCCGTTCGACCCGGTGCTTGCGGGTGGCATTGGTTTCGACGTAGGCCAGACACTGCTGCACGGCCCCGAGGTCCAGCAGTTCCGGGTTCTTGAAACGGTCCCCCCAGAAGTGCCCGTGACGGTCGTGGGTGGCGTTGTACCACTTGGCATACTCCCCGTTGAGACGGTGCATCATCACCGACAGGTCGAACAGCTGACGGTTGAAGCGCTCCCAGGCCTCCTTGCCCCAGTTCGCCGTCCGCAGTTGGGCAACCTGGGCTCCCCACAGCAGGGTGGCCCGCCGCTGCAGTTCTTCCACGCTGAGCCGGCGGAACTTCTCCATCCACACAATGAGGTGGTAGTGGGTATCCATGATCTCCAGCGAGACCAGACGGCAGCCGTAGACCTGGACCAGCAGCGCGATCATGGCGTCGAGCTTCGTCCAGGCCTCGACCTCCTTGAAGGGGGTGAAGCCGGGGGCTCCGGCCACCCGGGTGAAGATGTGGTAGAAGGTCGATTCGCGGCTTTTGTGACGGGCTCTTCGCATGATTTCCCTCCTGTGTGCTGCTGCTCGGGCTCTGGGTCGGGCATCCTGCCCCGTGCCGCCGGAGCCTCCGGCCTCGGCATCCCAACCTCGCGCCCTCATCTCGAGTCTCCCGGGAGTCTTCGTCTCGGATCCCCGGGGACCCGTTCCGGCCGACCGACAGGCCCGCCTACCTTCTAATAACGTCCGAGTGGAAAAATCTACGAAATCCGCCTTCGGCAAGCCCTGGCGTTGAAGGGCCGGCTGTCCGCAGGGAGAAGCAAACGAGCCTGTCCCTTTCCCCCGAATGTCCCTCCAGAGCATGCGCGCTGCTCCTTTGGACCCTCTCCTCTTGATACGGATTACTGGGTTACTTCCGTGGTGTCCCCTTCACTACGGGGCTTTCGACTGGTCAGCAGAAAATAACCGAACGCCGTCGCCAGCACAGCCTCGACCACCACGGTACTCCAGATGGCCGGACTGACGACACCACTGATCGCGCCAAGAAGGCTTACGACCGTCAAGACGGTGGTTACGACGGCTCCGCCGGATAGAATCGCTGTACGCGCCGTCGATGTTGCAGCATTTCGACTGCGCCACAGAATCGTCGCATAGCCGAAGAAGAGGCCTCCGTAGCGCCGGGCCATGTACACGGTGACGTCTCCGCCTTGAGCGCCCCACGATGCCAGCATCTCCCGGGGAAAGAAGAGCCAGGCAACTCCAAGGAACAGGGTTAGTGCCGCTGCAATACGAAAGAAGGCTTTCATGCGTGTCCTCCACCTCGTGATTCTACAGGGGGATGGAGAAGAAAGCGTTTACAATACTCCCCAAGGCGGTACGCGATGATCGAGATCCCCGAGGCCGAAGTGCTTTCCCGGCAGCTGACCGAGAGCTTTGCCGACAAGCCGGTGAAGAAGATCCTCGCAGGGATTTCCCCACACAAGTTGGCTTGGTACTACGGTGATCCGGCGGCCTACTCGGACATCATCGTAGGAAAGACCTTGAGGGGCGCCATATCAGTGGGGGGGATGGTCGAAGCTGAGGTTGAGGATGCACGGCTTCTGTTCGCGGAGGGCATGAGGTTGCGCTCGTTCGACCCTGGCGAGCCCCTTCCAGCAAAACGTCAGCTTGAGGTCGTCTTTGGTGACGGCAGCATGCTGGTGGCGTCGGTACAGATGTACGGTGGTATGGGTGCATTTCTCGCCGGTGAGAACGACAATCCCTATTATCTGATCGCGCAGCAGAAGCCCTCTCCGCTCGAAGAAGAGTTCGACGCCGATTATTTCGAGCGACTGATCTCAGGCCGAGGCATCGAGAAACTGAGCGCAAAGGGCTTTCTTGCCACGGAACAGAGGGTCCCCGGCCTGGGAAATGGAGTCCTGCAAGACATCCTATATCGGGCACGGATTCACCCTAAACGCAAGGTCGCGACGTTCCGTGAGAGCGAGTGCACACAACTTTTCTGGGCCATAAAAGACACACTTCGGGAGATGGTGGAATGCGGTGGCCGTGACACGGAGTTCGATCTGTTTGGACAGCCCGGCAGGTATGCGACAATCATGAGTCGAAAGAATACTGGGAAGCCTTGCCCAGGGTGCGGAAATCGAATCGAGAAGGCGGCGTACATGGGCGGCAGTGTCTATTTCTGTCCCACTTGTCAATCCCTATGAATAGGCGGCCTCCATGTAGCACGTCAACGATCGTTGCCAGTCGTTCGTGAGGCTTACCCACTCCCCTGACGTAGTGGGCTTCTTCGAAGTCTACTCGGAAGATTCTCTAAGGTGAATCTCGATGAGAATTCTCTACCTTACCCGTGAGTACCCTCCACATGTCTATGGAGGAGCAGGTGTCCATCTGGAACACCTGGCCCGGGAGATGGCTCTTTTGGCCGACGTCGAGATTCGGTGCTTCGGTGATCAGCGCATCCCACGAAGTGAGCGGGTTCCGAAGGTCGTCGGATTCGAACCCTGGGACGAGGGAATCGCTATGGCGGATTCCGGTGTGCGGAAGGCATTGGGGCCCGCTTCGGTCGGTATCGCGTTTGCTGCTACGCCGACATCCGCTGATCTTGTGCATTGCCACACGTGGTATTCCATGTTGGGCGGGCTCTGGACGAAGATTCTCAACGATCTTCCACTCGTCATCACCACCCATTCTCTCGAACCTCTTCGACCCTGGAAAGCGCTACAGCTCGGTCGAGGATACGAACTCTCCAAGTGGATCGAGCGGACCGCTATCGGGGCAGCCGATGCCATAATTGCAGTTTCCGCCGACACCCGCCGCGAGATCCTGGATATCTATCGTATCGATCCGTCGAAAGTTCACGTCATCCACAATGGTGTCGATGTTGACGTGTTCCGTCCCGTGGACCCCGCGCCGGCACTGGCGCGCTACGGAGTTTCCCACGACCGTCCCTATATCCTTTTCGTAGGACGGATTACTCACCAGAAGGGCGTCGTTCACCTGATCAATGCTCTTCGGGAGGTTGATCCTGAGGTTCAGGTTGTGCTCTGTGCCGGTGAGCCCGATACCGCCGAGATTGGACGCCAAGTGGAGGAGGCCGTGTGCGAGTTGCAGGAAGTCCGATCCGGCGTTCATTGGATCCGGGAAATGGTCCCGGTCCCCGAGTTGGTTCGACTTTACAGCGGAGCGGCACTCTTTGTGTGTCCCTCGATCTACGAACCGTTCGGAATCATCAACGTTGAGGCGATGGCCACGGGCTGTCCGGTCGTGGCGAGCGAAGTCGGCGGCATCCCCGAAGCGGTCGCGGATGGCGAGACAGGAGTGCTGGTGCCCTTCGAGTCGGACGGTCCCCCGACATTCGAACCGAAGGATCCTCTCCGATTCGCCAGAGACCTTGCCGCGACGATCAACCGATTGATTCAGGACCCGCATCGGAGGAAGCGTATGGGAGAAGCGAGCCGAAAGAGGGCCGTCGAACATTTCTCATGGCGGACCATCGCGGGACACACGTTCGAACTGTACAAGCACCTCATTGACGGCAAAGGGACGGTCTTACGCAAATCGGAGATATGAGTCTACCTGGCTCTGTGCAGCGGCCAGCGACTCTCGGGTTCCAACTCACAAATTGGGGGCGGGGCCGGAGGTGCGATTGGAGGGGTAGTGGATGCCTTCCGGGTAGAAACGAAGTAAGCTGAGGAGGGAGGTGCCATGATGGTCGAGCCGCTGCTCATTCGCTGTCCTTCCTGTGGAGTCGTCAATCGAGTCCGGATTGTCGGATCATCAATGCAACCAACATGTGGGCGATGCAAGACCCTGCTTCGGCTGGCAGAAGAGCCGATCCACATCACGGCGGAAAACTTCCGGAAAGAGGTTCTGAGTTGGCCGGGAAGCGTGCTGATCGATTTCTGGGCGGCTTGGTGTGCTCCCTGCCGAATGATCGCTCCCGTCCTGGAGGAGGTTGCACGCGAACGGGCCGGCCGTCTCCGGGTCGGAAAAGTGAATACGGAGGAAGAACGGGAACTGGCCGGAGAGTTTGCAGTTCGGTCCATTCCCACTCTCATCCTGTTCGACAAAGGGGAGATGGTCGATCAGGTATCTGGAGCTTTACCGAAGCCGGACCTGGAGCGATGGTTGGATAGCAAGCTCCCGAGGTGACGCAGACTGTTCCTCTTCCACGGTTGAGGTTCTGATCATCCAGTGGTGAATCAGTCTGTCCCTTATTCCTGTCCCCTTTTCCGACGAGGTAGATCAGTCTGTCCCTTTTCGAGGCCTGCGCTCTGGAAAGAGATACGCGCGACGGCCGACCAGTCTGCGTCAGTCATTCCCTGGGCCATAGCAGACAGGAAGCGGTCGCGCACGAGACTGGCGAGAGGCATCGGCACGGCGGTTTCCTCGGCCGCAGCGAGAAGAAGACGGTTATCTTTGAGCCCCAGAGGTAGTTTGAAGCCCACAGGCTCGTACCGGTCGGCAGCGATCATACTCCCATAAGTCCGGTAGATCGGCGCCGAGAATAACGAATTCGTGAGGAAGTCCAGAAAAGCTGCCGGGTCCAGGTCCGTGCTGCGGACGAGTGCTGACGCCTCGGCCAGACCCTCGATCACTGCGGTAATCAGGAAGTTCGCGGCCAGCTTGAAGGTGTTAGCAGCCGGCGCTACATCGCCGGCAACGAAGGTGCGCTGACTCAGAGCAGTGAAAAGTGGGCGGCACCGTTCGATCAGTTCTGCCGGGCCGGCGGCGATCACGAAGAGCTTCGCCGCTGATGCGGCGTCGGGTCGCCCCATCACAGGTGCCGCAAGATACCCTTGTTGCTTCTCTTCGTGTGCTTTCGCCAGCTTTCGAGATAAAGCCACGCTGATCGTACTCATGGAGACGTGGACGGCACCAGTCGGAATGGCCTGCAGGGCATTGTGGGGCGCAAACAGGACGTCCTCAACAGCGTGATCGTCTGCCAGCATCGTGATCAGTACGTCGATGCCCTGGACGGCCTCGGCCGGTGTCGCGGCCACGCGTGCACCGGTGCCCCGAAATGCTTCGGCCTTGTTTCGAGTGCGGTTGTAAACCGTCAGCTGGTGACCTGCCTTGATCAGATTATGGGCCATCGGCGACCCCATGTTGCCCAAGCCAATTACTGCAACCTTCACCTCTTTCTCCTTCCCTTTGCCCATCGGCGGGTGGTCCCGGGTCGACCTTCCTGTTCTTGCGGAGCGGCTGACGAAGGGCCGGCCGCTCCCCACGCGCCATTCCGTTGCCGATCGACGACCGGGTTTCGTTAGTTCCAAGAGGAGGCGGAATCCACGACTCTTTAGATTGAATTTACGGCGGCGGATCAGATCAGTCAATCGATCGAGAGCGCAAGGAAGAGAGCCCCCCTCGTCGCGACGTTGACGGACACGAACCTGTCCCCGTTATCATCGGATCAACACGCTACGTGATGGGCAGCGCCGAGACGGGTTTTGGCTCCGTTCGTCCCAACTCGAGGAGCCTTCGGCCCACCAGAAGAAACCAGGGGAGGTAGAGAGGGCCGGCAATGGCCATGAGCAGAAATCCGGCTTCCGCCGAAAAGAGTCCAGCGATAATGTGAGCCAGGTCGAGGCCAAAGGCCACGATGCCGATGTACCCTATGATCGTACTGAATACTCTGCCTTGGAGCATCACGTAAGAAATCAGTACGCCCGCGATCTGAACGAACAGCCCGGACATCAGCGAAGTCGTGCTGTGCCACATGTCCGACGCGATCATCGCTTCCCCGGCAGCCAGGTACACGGATCGTTGCGCATCGGACGTAGCCGAAGCGAACTGGTCGCTCAGATGAGCCAAAGAAAAAACGGATGGTGTCGTCAGAAGGAGTGTGATGCCGACGAACACCAAGCCCGTGGCAAGTGCCGAAAGGATGAGATTACTGCGTTTCAGGGCGGTGTAGAGACCGACGAACAGGAGGTAATAGAGCGGCATGGCCACTACAGTCAGCAGATCCAGCCGAACAAGCCCGATGATTCTGTTCTCCTGGAGCACTGCGAAGGTCTCCTCGGCGGTCGCGGGTGGCAGGCCGAGAACGACGATTTGGGTAAGAGTGACCAGGCAGTATGCGAGCAGAATCCAAGCGGCTGTGCCACCCATTCTGCAGAGCCGATTGCCCAGAGATTCGGTGCTTTCGAGACCCAATCCGTTCATGCTGCGTTCCTCTCCCGAACTCGATCATAGGAGGCTCCGATTGAGCCGGACCTCGATGTCATCGACCGTACACAATCGATACGACACACCAAGGCCAGGCATTCACTCCGTCGCCTTCGATCCGACGCGATCGACTTCGTCCCGAACGGATATGCCCCGGCCCGAGCCAGCGGGTTTGATGAGATCGAGAAGGCCGGTGCCGGTTTCACGATTCGTCTTGACACAAGTGGATGTCGTTGCCGTCATCGTTTCTCCGGGCTGGCCGCTGGAGACTCTGGGAGAGCACGTGACACTCGTACCCGCTGCGATCCCTGTCACGAAGGCGCCGGCACAGCCACGGCTGAATCGTCGTAGGCTGAGCAAGGGACAGACTGGTTCACCCTGCTTCAACCCGGGTCCGGCCGGAAGGGACAGACTGGTTCGGTGAGGAAGGGACAGGCTCGTCTACGTCCGGGGACGTTTCCCGGAAGGGGACAGGCTCGTCTACACGGAAAGGGACAGGCTGGTTTTGATTGACAGGCTGGTTTTGACTCCCGGGAAGAAACAGGCCGGTTCACCTCCCCCTTTTGAGGTAGAGCGAATATTAGGACGATCGAGGCAAGGGGAAGCCCGGAGCCCTGAGAATCGCGACCATCTGTCCCTGGTGGCGCCTACTCGTCAAGGGGGGCGAAGCAGAATCGGTGGCAAAGTGGGTTGGCCCCTCTCTCCGGGCACTCGTAAATCATCGGTATCGCGTCCAGTTCAAGGTTCTCGTGGAAGATCCTGTTCCTAACCAGGCCGAGAGTCGCAAGCAGAAGGAATGCCAAGACGATAGGGGGATCCTCTGATATCATCAGGACTCCATCGTCCAAAGGTCCTTTCAATCGGAGGAGAAGATGAGACATTTGGCGCTCTTGTTCGTTCTCTCGTGTCTGACACCGTCAGGCTCCGCTCAGACACGCGATGTCAACGTGCTATCGCCGGCGGAAGAGGCCCGAGGATGGATCCTGCTGTGGAACGGGGTCTCCATCAGCGGCTGGTCGCCTCAACTGGTCTCCAGCTGGAAGACCTCCGACGGGGTGTTGACGCCGGTAAAAGGGGTGTTCTTCTGGCTCAGATACGACACCCCTTATTCGGATTTCATTCTCAAGGCCGAATTCCGCATGCTGTCACCGGATGCAGACAGCGGCATATTCATCCGATCCGCCAAGGAAGGCGACCCCAGCCGGACGGGCTATCAAATCAACATCAACAACGTGAACCAAGAGTACGGTACAGGAAGCGTCGTGTACCGCGTTAAATACAACGAGAGTCCCGCAAGCGTGAATCAATGGCACTCCTACCAAATCACGGCAGAGGGTGATCACATCACCGCCGTACTCGACGGGAAGAAGACGGTCGACTTCCACGACAAGGCCTCCGCTCAGGGCTACATCGGACTGCAGTTCCTCAAGGGAGAAGATGTGGAATTCCGCAACGTCAAGCTCCTGCGCCTTGGACCGCCGACCACGACCCAGCAGTAGCCGTGTCTCTCACGAGGCGACCCCCGTAACGAAGGGGTCTAGCGGATTCCGCCGGCGAGGTAGTAGTAGACCTCATTGAGCCGGACTTCCTTCTTGAAGTCCGTGAGTTTCGTGCCCTCATCGATAGTCAGGCATTCGATGCCGCACATCTCGGCAAGATCCACCATATGCTGGGTCGTCAGGGCCTGAGTGAAGGCAGAGTGATGAGCGCCTCCGGCAAGGATCCAAGCGGCTGCCGCCACTCTCAGATCCGGCTTCGGCACCCAGAGCACTCGCGCCACGGGGAGCTTGGGCAACTCCGGGGTGTCAACGACTTCGACCTTGTTGACCAGCATTCGGAAGCGATTCCCCAAATCCATCAGTGACACGTTCAGCGCATCGCCTGTCCCCGCCTTGAACACGAGGCGTGCCGGATCCTCCTTGCCACCGATGGAAAGAGGATGAACCTCGAGCGAAGGCGTACCGGCGGCGATCGATGGACAGACTTCCAGCATGTGGGCGCCCAGCACCTTCATTCCGGCCGGATCGAGGTGGTAGGTGTAGTCCTCCATGAAGGACGTGCCACCGTCGAGCCCCGCCGACATCGCTTTGAGGGCACGCACCAGGGCCGCCGTCTTCCAGTCTCCTTCGGCACCGAACCCAAAGCCCTGCTCCATCAACCGTTGCACGGCCAGACCCGGTAACTGCTGTAGTCCATGCAGGTCTTCGAAATTCGTGGTAAATGCGCTGAAGCCTTCCTCTTCCAGGAAAGACCTGAGCCCAAGCTCGATCCTGGCCTGGTATCGCACAGCATCCATCAACGCAGCATCATTCCGGATCGCATCCGAGAAGCTGTATTCCTTCTCGTATCGCTCCACGAGTCGAAGAACATCCTCATTGCGAACTGCCTCGACGCGGGCCACGAGATCCCCGACACCGTAGCCGTGCACGGCGAACCCGAACTGGATCTCGGCCGAAACTTTGTTCCCCTCCGTGACGGCGACGTTGCGCATGTTGTCGCCGAAGCGAGCCACCTTGAGAGTCCGGAGTTCCTGCCTCCCAAACGCAGCCCTGATCCAACCGTCCAACTCCTCGACGACGTTGCGGTCCTTCCAGTGGCCGACAATGACCTTCCGGTCGATACCCATTCGAGCATTGATGAAGCCGAACTCTCTTCCTCCATGGGCCGACTGGTTGAGATTCATGAAATCCATATCGATGGTTTTCCATGGAATCTCCCGGTTGAATTGGGTGTGGAGATGCACGTACGGCTTCATCAGAAGATTCAGCCCGTTAATCCACATCTTTGCGGGCGAGAAAGTATGCATCCAGGCAATCAGGCCGATGCAATTCTCTGAGGCATTGGCCTCGAGAAGAGTCCTCGTGATGGCTTCGGAACTGGTCAGGACCGCCTTGAACACAATTTGTACAGGTGATGATGTCGCTTTCGCCAGACCTGCGGCAATTTCCTTAGAATCGGCTTCGACCTGCTTGAGGACTTCTTCACCGTACAGACCCTGGCTGCCAGTCACGAACCAGATGTCGTAACTCTTTGCGTTTGTTGACATACTCATCGAGGACCTCCGTTTTGCCAATCATACCCCATCACTCTTTCATCATTTGCCTTTCTCCAGACCTGCCGAGAGCGGGGGCCACGTCCATACGAAACGGAGGGTCTTCCAAAGGGTCAGTCAGTCCACACTCCCCGTTTCCCCTGTTATTCCGCTTGCATGGTTGGCGGCTGAGATCGAGTTCTTCTATAGTTAGAGTAAGCGACGTGCCTCGTCTTCCAGTTGCGTTGAGGGCTCAGTATCTCCAGTGTGAACCCGAGGGCTTCTGACCGGGAACTCGGGTTCCCTTTCGTGAGTCGGAGTTACTTGAGGTGGAGGATCAAAGGGAGTTCAGCAGCCACAGCCCGCATGTCAGTACGGATCCGGCTTCGGCGCCGTGTGCATCCGGAAAGAACGCTTTCGCGCTGCCGCGACACTTCACTCGACCCGTCGAACTGCCCTTCACGGCCGATCAAAGGGAATCTACGACGATCATTTTCGGCCACCTCACTCCGAAGCATGAGAGGTTGGTCAAAGCGGTCTTCGATGGAAGGGGATACCGGTTCCAGAACCTCCCACTTCCCTCCAGAAGCGCGTTTCAGGTGGGACGCGAGTATTGCAGCAATGGTCTCTGCAACCCCAGCTACTTCACGGCCGGCACGCTGATCGAGTTCCTCGAAAGGCTGGAGAAGGAGGGCATGTCCCGAAAGGAAATCGTTCGGGACTATGTTTACTTCACGCTTGCGGACTGTGGACCGTGCAGATTCGGCGCCTACGAATCCGAATACCGGCAAGCCCTGAACAATGCCGGCTTTACAGGGTTCCGGGTGATCACGTTCCAGAGCAACAAGGTGATTTCGGAAGGCGCCAGCGAACCGGGTCTCAAGTTCAATGCCGATATCGCCTTCGGATGTTTGACAGCCCTCATCCTCGGAGATCTTCTCTACCATTCGGTCTACCACCTGCGACCTTACGAGCGAGTTGAAGGTGAAACGAACCGCGCTTTCGACGAATGTCTTGACTGGCTGGCGGATTCTCTGCAGCTGCTCGAACCGTTCGAACTGCTGGAATTTCTCCCGAAATGGCTGAGTCGCCACTTCGACCCGCAACATCAAATCACCAAGACCCTGAACAGCCTGGGAAAATACCGGAGGCATCTCTACGGCAAGGGTTTCCGGGAACTGCTGAGGGCCTGCGCCCGACGATTCGATGAGATCAGATTGGATCGTTTCCGACCCAAGCCGATCGTCAAGATCACCGGCGAGTTCTATTCCCATCTCTCGGAAGGCTACGCCAACTACAACATGTTCGAGTTTCTGGAGTCCGAGGGAGCCCAGGTCGATGTCGACACGATCACAGGACACTTGCTCTACTGGCTCCACAAATCGATGCTTGACCAGTTGCGCCGCTCCGGCCTGCGCATTCCGTACCCGGACGCAAGATCCTGGCAACTCCGGCGACAACTCGAGAATCGATGGTCTTCTTCCCGTAGACCGCTGCTGCTCCGATTTGCCGGAGCGCAGTACCGGCGCCACTACGCCAGAATCAATCGGCATCTGGGAGGTCTCGACCATGACCAGGTCCCGCAGTCGGAGTACGTCCGCTGTTCCCAGGAGTTCTTCAATCCTTCGTGTCGCGGAGGCGAGGGCTATCAAGAAGTTGCGAAGAGCATTTACTATACGAAGAACCACTTGTGCCATATGGTCCTCAGCCTGAAGCCTTTCGGCTGTATGCCGTCCACCCAGTCCGACGGGGTCATGGCGGCCGTGACGAGCAGATATCCGGACATTGTCTTCGTCTCGGTCGAGACCTCAGGAGACGGCGACATCAATGCCTTCAGCCGGGTCCAAATGGCCCTTTCCGACGCCAAGAAGAAAGCCGACGACGAGTTCGACAGAGCACTCAGTGAAGCAGGTGTCCCCCTGGAAACGATTCGCGAATTTGTTGAAGACCACGAGTATCTGCAAAAGCCAGGCTACAAGCTTCCCCATGAGGGAGACTTTACGAGCGTAGCTGCGAGGTTCGTAGCGCATGTGGCAAGTCTGTTGAACAAACCTGGAAGGCGAACCTCATCATGATGCCGCTCCGGTCCACTCAGTTCATCGCGGGCGTCGATGTCGGATCAACGACCGCGAAGGCCGTGGTCGTCGAGCGCGACAGTAGCGAGGTCATTTGGAGCGACTATCAGAGGCACGAAGCCCGGCTGGCGGAGAAGGTCCACGGTTTCCTCGAGCGAATGGAACAGGATCTCGGGGTTCGACCAGGCAACACACGGGTGTTCTTCACCGGCTCCGGCGCGGGTGATATCGCCAAGCTGGTCGGTGGACGCTTCGTGCAGGAAGTCAACGCTGTCTCGCTGGCCGTCGAAAGGCACTTTCCGCAAGTCTACTCCGTCATCGAATTGGGCGGCCAAGACAGCAAGATCATCGTCTACAGGGACCAACCGGGGGCGACGACGCGCAAGAAAATCGCGACCATGAACGACAAGTGCGCCGGAGGAACCGGGGCGGTGCTCGACAAGATCCGAGCCAAACTCAATATTCCTCAGGATCAGCTGTCCCAACAATGCTACCGAGGAATCCGAATCCATCCCATTGCGAGCAAGTGCGGCGTATTCTCAGAGACCGACGTCAACAGTCTGCAGAAGCAGGGTATCCCCAGCCATGAATTGATGGCTTCCCTCTTTGAGGCGATCGTAGTCCAGAACCTGACCGTTCTGACTCGAGGGAACACGCTTCTGCCGCGGATTCTCCTTCTGGGAGGACCGAATACTTTCATCCGGGGGCTCCAGGAGGCTTGGCGCGAGCATCTTCCCCGCCTTTGGGAAGAGCGTGGAGTCCTCATCCCCCAAGGCTGCCCGATCGCCGATCTGATCAGTGCTCCACCGGATGGACATTTCTTCGGGAGTCTGGGAGCGGTCGAGTTTGGACTTCGTCAGGATGGAAGTCTCGGTGCGTACTCAGGCTTGATGCACCTCGAGCATTTCCTGCGCAACGGGAACAGCTCCCTTCGGGCTCGTTCCTTGAGCCAGGGTCTGTGTCGAACCGAACAGGAGTTGAAGCAGTTTCGACGACTGTATACGCCGCCTCCGTTCGTAACACCGCAGTTCGTTCAAAGTGAATCGGTTCGGGCATACCTCGGCATTGACGCCGGCTCCACATCGACCAAAGCGGTGCTGTTGAGCCCGGAAGGGGAGATCCTGGCGAAAACCTATCAACTTTCCCGCGGAAACCCCATTGAGGACACCATGGAACTGGTCGGGCAACTGCGTCAGCAAATCGAGTCCGGTGGCGCCCGACTCGATATTCTGGGAGTTGCGACCACCGGTTATGCCAAGGATATCCTGCAGAAGGTCCTACACGCTGATCTCGCGCTTGTCGAGACGGTTGCCCATGCCCGCTCGGCCCTCCACCTCAATCCGAAAACGGACGTCATCATCGATGTAGGTGGCCAGGACATCAAGCTGGTGGTCCTCAAGGACGGTCACGTCAAGGACTTCATGCTGAACACACAGTGTTCGGCGGGCAATGGCTACTTTCTCCAGGCAACGGCCGAGAGTGTCGGTCTCTCGGTGGACGAGTATGCAGAAGCGGCTTTTCGCGCACGGTGCATGCCCGAATTCAGCTATGGCTGCGCCGTGTTCCTCCAGTCCGATATCGTGAATTATCAACGACAGGGTTGGAGCAGGGATGAGCTGCTCGCCGGGCTTGCGGCTGTCCTGCCGAAGAACATCTGGCTGTATGTGGCCAAGATTCCAAATCTGCCGTCCCTCGGTTCAACCTTCATGCTGCAAGGTGGAACTCAGCGGAACCTTGCCGCCGTCAAGGCGCAGGTCGACTACGTCCGGCAGCGGTTCGAACGCTTCAACAAAGAGCCGGAGATCATCGTCCACCCGCACTGCGGGGAAGCGGGAGCCATCGGAGCCGCCCTCGAACTTCGGCGTCTATGGCAACCCGGCTCGGAGAGCCGTTTCATTGGTCTGGATGCCGTCGGCCGCATCGAGTACAGCACGACCTCGAGCGAAGAGACGCGCTGCCGCTTCTGCGGGAACCACTGTTTGCGAACCTTCATCGACCTTCGCGTGGCGAACTCGGCAGATCCCAAGCCGCAGACTCAGGTGCAGGAGAGGGTGATCATTTCGACTTGCGAGAAGGGACAGGTCAATGATGTCGAATCGCTGCGGGTCATTCTCGAGCGGATGAAGCAGAATATGCGAGACAATCCCAACCTGGTCGACCTGGCGGCCAAGACGGCCTGGCACTCGTTCCACCCTCAGCGCGTGACCGACCAGCCGGCGCGATGGTCGTGGTCAGGGAAGGCCAGGAGACAAAACACGGCTGCGGAGCGACGAAAGCACGTGCACATCGGCATCCCGCGGACGCTCAATCTCTTCGGATACGCCCCTCTGTTTACGGCCTATTTTGAATCGCTTGGCGTGCCTTTCGAGAATCTTGTCTTCTCAAGCTTCACGAGTGACGCGATGTTCCGCGAGGGCTGTCGTCGGGGATCGATCGATCCTTGCTTTCCGGCCAAGGTCACTACGGCTCACGTTCATGACCTCATTTACAGGGCCCATCGGCGAAAGCCTTTGGACTTCATCTTCTCTCCGATGCTGGATACGCTATCCGGCCCCCACGCCCCCTTTGGAGCCGTGAATGCCTGCTCCACCATCATTGCTTCCCCGCAGACTGTCAAGGCGGCCTTCACCAAAGAGACCGACGTGTTTGCCGAGCATGGCCTCAGATATCTTCATCCGCTTCTGAACCTCTCCGAAAAGGATCTGTTCTCCAGGCAGATGTTCGAAACCTGGGCGGAACCTCTCGGCATCACGGTGACCGAGAATCGAAGAGCGGTGGAACAGGGCTTCTCGGCACTTGATCGTTGGAATCTTCAACTGCAGATGAGGGCCCGCGAAGCGCTCGAGATGCTCGAACGTGAGCACCGGCTCGGAATCGTCATGCTGGGTCGCGTCTATCATCACGATCCGGGACTCAACCACGGGATTTTCGACGAGTTCCAGAAACTGGGCTATCCGGTCTTCTCACAGAACACTCTGCCGATGGACGAGGAGACTCTGGCGAGAGTCTTCGGGCCGGACCTGCAGTCGGGAGCAATCAAGCATCCGCTCGATATCAGCGACGTCTGGAAGCACGTCCATATCGCAAACTCGACGCTGAAGGTCTGGGCTGCCAAATTCACGGCCCGTCATCCGAATCTCGTCGGGATCGAGCTTTCCAACCTGAAGTGCGGTCACGATGCTCTCACCTATCAGGTCATAGAGGGCATCATCGAATGCGCCGGCCGTCCCTACTTCTCGTTCAAAGATGTGGATGAGAACAAGCCGACGGGCTCCTTCAAGGTACGCATCGAAACCATCCACTACTTTCTCAGAGAGCATCGCGAGCAACTGCTTCGCGGGCGGGATCCGGGTCTGTCGGAAGCGCAGGAACCGGACTCTCTCCACCGCTACTCACCGAGTCTCGTCAAAGAAGCGAAGAACCCTTGGAATGCCCGCGAAAAGGAGCGAGAGGCCATGACGGATGGGCAACACATGGAGCGGCCCGAGTTCGAACTGCGGCCGACGCCAAACGAATCTGAGGGAGCCGTGCGGTGTTTTGCTGTCGATTCACGCATTGACTCATAGAGACGGTTGAATCCGGCTCTCCCGAAAGGAGTCAGAACTTCTTTCGGGCACGGGAAGCAGGATTGTGAGTATCCGACTCTTGATGCTGCTGACCGATAGGGAAACCTGGGCGGCACGCTTGGACCGGGATCAATGAATCTCAAACGTCTGTCCTTTGACTCGGAAAAGCACCGGGTTTTCCGTGAACAGCGGTCTTTCTAACCGATACTTATCCGTTTACTTGGACCGCAGAGATGAACTACCATTCGACTACATTACTTCATGTCGAAGAGTCCGCCCTAGGTGAGGGAAGCGTGTTGGGTGAAACGATTTCCCACTATCGCATCGAGGAGCGTATTGGTGTCGGCGGCATGGGTGAAGTTTTCAGAGCCTTCGACACCCAGTTGGAGCGCCCCGTAGCCATCAAGCGTCTGCGCTCCGATCTGGCGAGCGACCCCGACTACCGTCGGAGGTTCCTGAGAGAAGCCCAGCACGCCGCGAAGATCACACATCAGGGAGTGGCCGCGGTCCACGATGTCGTCGAGAAGGACGGCGAGGTGTTTCTGGTCATGGAGTATGTCGAGGGCCGGACGCTAAGCAAGGCCGTTCTGGATCGCTCCGATATCTCTGCACTGCTCAAGGTCATCACGAAGTGCGCGGAAGCCCTGGTGGCGGCGCATGAGATCGGGGTCGTCCATCGCGATATCAAGCCGGCCAATATCATGCTGACGCCGGCTGGTGAGGTCAAGATCCTGGATTTCGGCCTGGCCCAGAGGCACAGCGACAAATTGTGCAACCTCAGTCAAGAAGAGACGGCCGGGGTTGAAGTGAAAGGCAAGATCCGGGGTACGCTGGCCTTCATGTCTCCGGAGGTTCTCAGGGGCCGTCCGGCCGATCACCGATCGGATCTGTTTTCCCTGGGAGTGGTCTTCTATCAGCTTCTGACCGGTGAGTACCCTTTCGCAGGTGATACACAGCCGAACCTGATCTGCAACATCCTCAACAGCAATCCGGTCCCGATCGTTCGAATCAACTCCACTGTGCCCTACGAGCTCGAGGAGTGTGTCTTTCGGTTGCTGGAGAAGGATCGGGAATTGCGTTATGCCAGTGCCGAAGATCTGTTGGCTCACCTCCGGAAGATCGAGAGAGATCTCTCCTTCACGCCCCCGCACATATTGCCGGTGCCCGACCGGGCTTCCTGGGTGAAACGGCATCGCTATCCCGTTGGAATCACCGTTCTGCTCCTGATCGGCCTTTCTGCCTTCTTCGTGATCCAAAGGATTCTCCCGCCGCCGATTCCGGAAAACCCCGTGCTGGCTGTCATCCCGTTTCAGTCCGTCTCGGAAGATCCGAACTCGGTCGCCTTTGCGGCGGGTCTGAGCGAAATGGTCACTCGGCGGTTGGAGTCACTCAGCCTGGGCCAGCCGTTTGCGGTCAGTCCGGCATATCCGGTCCGACGCTATCGACTGGACACCCCCCGGGCCACCGAAGGAGTTGGTGCCAATCTGGTTTTGATGGGGAGCCTGGAGACTCGGAAAGGGAATGTGACTGTACCACTCAAGCTGGTGTCAGCGGGCAATGCACGGGAGCTTCGACACGCTGAGATTCGGATCCCTCTCAACCAGCCGGCCGATCTCGAGTATCAGATCGTGGAGAAGCTCCTGTCGTTCCTGAAGATTGGGCAAAGCCCGCCGGACCGGGAAATCATCAAGTCCTATCCAAGTAGTCAGGCGGCATACGACTACTTTCTCCGAGGTCTCGGTTACTACCTTTCGGGCGAAATCTCATTCTCGATCGAGAATTTCCAGAGCGCGCTTCAGATGGAACCTCACTTCGAACTGGCTATGGCCTACCTCGGTCTCGCTCTGCTCAAAAGAGAAGATTCCGGGCAGGCCGACACCCTGCAGAACGCAGAGCGTTTTTGCCGACAGGCTCGAGAGTTGGGCCACCGGCTTCAAGTCGCGGACTTCTGTCTCGGAGAGGTGGCCTCGGCGAAGGGCGATCTGGACGAGGCCCAGCATCGTTATGAAGCCTCGCTTCAGGAGGGGCCGCTGGAATACGAATCGTTGAACAGACTTCTGGATGTTTCCGATCGTCTCGGGCGACTCGACATCATGGTATCAATCCTGAAGGCTGCCATTGAGAAACAACCCGCATCCTGGACAGGATACGACTATCTCGCTTTTGTTCATTACCGGCTGGGCGATTTCGAGTCGGCAGTCCTCGAGCAGAAGAAGGCCGTCAAGCTGGCACCGAAAAGGGCTTCCGGATACGGAAAGCTGGCTGTTTTCTATGACTTGCTCGGTTGTCCCCAGCAGGTGGCGGAAAGCTACGAAGCCGCCCTCAAACTCGATAGAGACTCGACAATCTACACCAACCTTGCAGCGACCCGGTACTATGCCGGCCGTTACGCAGAGGCCCTGGAAGCCGCCCAAAGCGCAAAGGTGTATATGGATTGGGAAAAGACTCCAGACTACATCGTGCTGGGCAATCTGGCTGATGTCTTCTACTGGGCGCCTGGAGGAAATCAAGAGACGGGAGCGACATTCTACAACGAAGCCCTCGAAGTCGTGAACAAGCATCTCAAGGAACATCCGGATGATCAGGATAGCCTTCAATGTAAATGCTGGTATCTGGCCATGCTGAAGGAAACGGATTCCGCGCGCGAATGCCTGGCGACGGCTCTCGCGGCTGCTCAACTGAATAGTAACGCCTTCTACAGAGTGGCGAAGGTCTACCAGAGGCTAGGGCAGGAAGAGTTGGCCGTGGACTATCTGAAGCGCAGTCTTGACGGTGGAAAGCCTGTCAGCCCGATCCACAACGAACTCATATTTCGGGGGAACAGGGCGATCCAGGAATTGCTCGCGAGCTATCCCCGGGAGCAGGAGAATTGTCCTTGAGGAGTCCAGGGGAGACCGGATTGCCACGGGTCGTGAATTTGATTCGTGATTTTCGATTGGCACTGGTTGGAATACCTCACGCCGGAAGAAAGCGAGGAGCTTGAAGAAACCAAACTGGAGGAGGGAGTGAAATGAAGAAGTATCTGCTTCTTTGCCTTGTGGGTTCAGTCTCGTTTCTGTCAGGTATCGAGCGGCAGGCATCAGCGCAGCCATCGAATACAGTCACTGTCCATTTCCGGGACCAACAATGAGATCTGGAGGTCATGGTGAGACCTTGGCGGGTCACAATCAACCGCAACGCAGCTGCCCAGCGTCTGGTGTGGAGGCTCCAGTCCGTTCCACAGGGCCTGATCACTTCGATCTCAATCAATAACTCCAGAAAGCAGACAGGAGACTGTCCGCAATTGCCGACCGTTCAAGTCGATGGCAACACCGTCACCGCGGGACCCTTCACCGGGGGAACGAACAACGCTTGGTGCGGCTACAATATCGTCCTTACGTTGGCCGAGGACGATACGATAACCATCGATCCGGAGTACAAGGTCGTTCCTGGTGGACCGCCTCTAATTCCCTAACCATTAAGAATGTAATCCGGGACGGATCGTCTGAGTCCGCTGGGACCTTATGGTTGCCGAAGAGAGTAGGTTCCTCTACGACAAGCGGCCCGGCTCAATTCACCCGTCTGCTGCCCAGCCCTGTAAGCAGCGCGGCTTTGCCTCCACCCAGGGCGCTTCCGTGCATGCAGGCCAGGACGGCCGACGGCTCGCCGGCAAGCTTCTTCAGCAGCTCGTTGGTCATCCGAGAAGGGGAGGGTAGTCCATGGACTTCCGAAAGGCTTCGCTGGATGTTTCTCGAAACGGAGCCGGTTGCGGTCGTGGAAAGCGTTCAGCCGTCTGTGTAAACCTTAAGTGGCAAACGCGGAGACGCTGTGACTTTGGAGCGGCTTCCAACTCCATCGGGAATCCGGCGAGGAATGAAGGGCGAGCAACAATACAGCGAAAGAGTCGCGAGTGATCCCATTCTCTCGATTCGGGATCTCC
>JARRKC010000061.1:0-44936 GCA_037388505.1 Acidobacteriota bacterium
GGAAGATCGCTACGGACCTCAGAAAGACCATCGTCCAACTGGCCGGCGAGACAAAAGAATTCTCGAGTTGAGCGCGGTCTTCGGGGTAATCCAGGCTGCCGGCCTGCCCGATCGAGTCGTCCACACCCTCCGATTCACTCTCGACGAAATGTCAGACGGCGGAAAACAGAATCGCTTCCCGTCCTCCCGTCCTCCCGTCCTCCCGTCCTCCCGTCCTCCCGTCCTCCCGTCCTCTCAGATTTCGACGATCCGCTCGAGGATCTCGGTCGAGATGTTTCCTCCACTGAGGACACACAGCGTCGCATCGGATGGGACGCGGCCCTCCCGCACTGCGGCCAACGTCACCGCACCGGAAGGTTCGACGACCAGGTGCTCGCGGTGGAGCAGCTCACTTGTCGCATCAAGGATGGAACGCTCGGAGACCGTCACGACGCCGGCGGCTTGGTCCAAGAGAATGGGAAAGGTCAAAGAGCCGGGCTCCGTCACCATGAGCCCGTCGGCGATCGTCCGTGCCTTGTCGATGCGAACCGGGTGCTTCTGCCGGAAGGAGAGGTATGTCGCATCTGATCCTTCCGCCTGGACTCCCCACACCGCGATTTCGGGTCGGAGCTGGGAAAGCGCCGTCAAGATTCCGGCGATCAGCCCCCCGCCGCTGACCGGCACCACGACGTTGCGAACTGCGGCGGCCTGTTCGGCAATCTCGGCACCCAGGCTGGTGTTTCCAAGGATGGCGTGAGGGTGATTGTAGGGATGGATTGGAGTTCGGCCTTCCTCCCGCCGGATGTTTTCGACAGTTTCGGCGCGCGCTTCGAAGCGGTCCTCGCAGAAGACGATCTCCGCCCCCAATTCTCGGGTTCGTCGGGCCTTGAGCGCGTTTGCCGAGCGCATCATGACGATCTTCGCTGACACGCCCAGGAGCCTCGAGGCGTAGGCGACGCCCAGGGCAAAGTTGCCCGAGCTCGAGGTGACCACGCCTTGGCGGCGTTCCCTGTCGCTCAAACGGGCGAGCTGCAGGTAGGCGGGTCGAATCTTGAAAGACCCCGTGACCTGGAGGCTTTCGGGCTTGAACCAGAGCTTTTCACCGGATTGGGATTCGAGAACCGGGGTTTTCCTGAGAACGGGCGCCAGCTCCTGGCGAGCCCGTTCGATATCGGCCGGCGTGAATTGAAACTCTTTCATGTGGGTCCCTTCTGACCGTTGGTTGGCCCATGGTAGCCCAGCCTTGTTCCAAACACGATCTCCGAGATCCGGGCGACACGCTCCCGCGCATTCCGGCCCGTCCCACGTCGGACTTCACCGCTTGCGCCGCACAACTTGCGCGGGGTGGCCGGAATCGCCTAAACTTCAAGCTGCCCCGCGCGGAGAGGTGCTGGAGTGGTCGAACAGGGCTGCCTGCTAAGCAGTTGTACCGAGAAATCGGTACCGAGGGTTCGAATCCCTCCCTCTCCGCCACTTTCACTTCTGCTCTTTCACCGCCTTGCTGATCAGGCGGCGGACCACACCCGGGGCGACGAGCTTCAGCCAGGGGAGGGCCCCCAGCTTGGAGGGGATGTAGAGCTTCCGCTTGCCACGGTCCAAGGCCCGCAGGATCAAACGCGAACACTCTTCGACGGAGACGGATTCGCTGCTGTGTTTACGAGGTTCCTGCTTGGCGGATTGGTCCAGGCCGAGTGCGTTGGTGCGCAGATTCGTTCCCCGGATCCAGCCCGGCATGACCGTCAGGATGCGAATCTCGTCTCCCAACTCCGCCTCGAGACCGTCCAGGAATCCGTTGAGTGCATGCTTGGAGGCGCCATAGCCGCTGTGGTTAGGCAGCGCAATCTCACCCTGCAGAGAGGAAATGGCCACAATCCAGCCATGATTCTTCCGCAATGATGGCAAGGCCGTGTGAATACAGTAGACCGCGCCGAGATAATTGACTGCGATCAGCCGCTCGAACAAGGACACATCCCTGATCTCGTCAAAGCGGGCCCACATGCTGATTCCGGCGCAGAGAACCAGGTAGTCGATTCGACCGAACGCGTCCAAAGCACCCTGGATCAGCTGGGCACACTGTTCCGACCGGGTCACGTCGAGCACACGGAGGGCGAGGCGCGAACCGCCCGAACTCTCTGAAATGAGCTTCCGTGTTTCCTCGAGTCCGTCGGCGTCTCGATCCCCGAGAACCAGCGAGCAGCCCCGCGCAGCCAGGTCTCCTGCCAATCGTCGGCCCAGCCCGGACCCCGCTCCGGTGATCACGGCAATGGGTGAAGTCTTCTCGCTCATCGGCGACATCCTGTTTCAGGACCCGGTCTTCGGGCAAGCGACACGACTGCAGATTCAATCAGCAAAAACATTGTTGCGAACGCCGAAGACATTTCGGGGATCGGTCGATTTCTTCACACCCCTTAGCAGTTCGATAGCCGCTGCCGACATGGTCTGAGGAACGAATTCCTTCCGGAGCTTGCCGACCCCATGGTGGTGTGAAATCGAACCGCCATTGTCCAGAATCGTCTGGCGCAAAGACTTTTCAATCCGGCCGAAAACGCCAGCCGGATCCTTGATGCCCCTGGTGTAGAGGCCGTACATGAAATAGATGCAGACCCCGGTGTGATACACCTGTGTCACCCGGTAAGACACGTAGAACGTGCCCGGAAGCTGCCAGGCGAGTTGCTGCTCGGCGGCCTTTTCCTTGACGGCCTGGCACACGCGGTGAATGTTCGACCAGGGAACGGAGGTTTCGAACGTTTCGCCGATGACGTGGAAGCGGGCCACGAAGTCCCGAATATAGGCGATGGCGTAGGTCAGCATGTAACCGCGGCGGCCGGCATCCGCCCCTGCAGGGACGCCATGATATTTGCCGGCCAGTTTGTTGAGGTTCGACTGCTGGTAATCGACCTCGGCCTTGCTGCCCTCCATGACGATGGTTGCCGCCACCATCTGGTCCGGATCGAATCCGCGAATCCGCGTCACGTAGAACTTGGCCAGGCGTTCTTTCAGTACAGCGAATCCGGTGGACTGCCCCTTGAGGGCCAGTCCGAATTTGAACTGGATATTGTCGACCAGGCGGATGCTCGCAGGGATGAAGTCGGTCCCGGACAACTCGCGCAGAAATCCGACGCCGAGCTTGAAATTGGGAAAGACCAGCGAACCGTATTGGGTCACCTCCGGACGAGGGAAGATTTTCATCACGGCTTTCGTGATGAGACCGATGTTCCCCTCACTTCCGAAGAACAGCAGCTGGGGCTGCATCCCCATAGATACACGGGGCAGTGCGTCCCGGTGTTCGACTACCCCGGAGGGCGTGATCAGGGTGATTTGTTCGACCAGTTGCTCGATGTTTCCGTAGCGGTTCTTCTTCATCCCGCTGGCATTGGTCGCGATCCAGCCGCCGAGTGTGGAGAGTTCGATGCTGTCGGGCTCGTGACCCGAAGTCAGGCCCTGGCGCCGCAGCTGCTCCTCGAGATCCATACCGACGATCCCCGCTTGAATGCAGGCTCGCATGTTCTCCCGGTCGATCCATTCGATGCGGTTCAGGCGGTGCATGTCGACCGAAACGATCATGCGCTTTTCGGAAGGGGGGAGCGCCAGGGCACTGCTTACGCTCGTGCCGCCCCCGTAGGGAACCAGACAGACATTGTGGATAGCGGCCAATTCGACGAGCCTTCGGGCGTCGTCTTCGGATTCCGGATAGAAAACCATGTCGGCGAAGCGTTCCAGGCGATCGTAGAGGACGCGATAAACCTCATCGGTCGTCGTCTGCCCGTGACTGTGGAGCAGACGGTCGCGCTCGTCCCAGGAGACCTGTCCCGGGTCGAAGGCGTTTTCAACAGCCCGGCAGAAGCCTTCATTTCGGATCGACGGGGCGACGAACTTGTCTTCGATTTCCTGGTTCAGATCATCGAGGTCGAGCTTGATGCCAAGGACCTCTTCGACATAAGGAAGAAAGTGGTACATCTTGTAGCCGGAGAGAAGGTAACGCTTTCCGGTCAGCTCGACGGCCCCGTCGTCGTGCACGACGAACTCCGTATCCGCAAATCCCCATTTATGACCCCAAGCCGTCGGATCGAGTTCCGACGCGCTCTCCACCGATGACTCCGACATACTGCTCGTCCTTCCTGAAGATTCGCGCCGATTCTATTGACCCCTCCGGGTGTCCGTCAATTGCATCCACCCGGACGGTGCAGTAATCTGCACCGGCTCAACGCCCAAGAACGATAGAGAGGAACCAGGTGGGAAGCGTATCGCCAGTCTACTTTTGGACCATTCTCGTCTATCTGCTGATCCTCGTCTGGGTCGGCATCCGGAGCAGCCGCGGAGTTTCGACTCAGGAGGATTTCTCGGTCGCCGGCCGGAAGCTGAATACCTTCGTGCTGTTTGGCACCATGCTGGCAACCTGGATCGGCACGGGCAGCATTTTCGGCAATGCCGAGAAGACCTACCGGGTGGGAATCGCCGCCTTCATTTTGCCTTTGGGTTCACTGTTCGGAATTTGGGTGCTCAGCCTGTTGGCGGCCAGAGCCCGTTCGTTGCGGCAGATCACGATCCAGGATCTGCTGGAAGCCCGCTACAATTCGGTGGCTCGGCTCTGCGGAGTGATCGCGCTGGTCATCGCCTATACGACCATCGTGTCGTACCAGTATCGGGCCGCCGGCGCCGTCCTGAATCTCACTCTGCCCGGTCTTTCGTACGGAAACGCTGTGATCGTCGCGGCTGTCTTCATCATTGCCTACACCGCTCTCGCGGGGATGCTGTCGCTGGCCTATATCGGCGTCATCCAAGGGGTGACCATGATCGTGGGAATCGCCTTCACCCTGCCGGTCTTCTTTCACGAGGCCGGCGGTCTGTCGGGAATGAGCCAGACTCTTGGGCACTCCCATATGGAGCTGTTCGGGCCGATTGGTCCGCTGCAAGCCGCCGGGCTCGTTTTACCGCCTTTCCTGCTGGTGCTCGGTGACGCCAATATGTATCAGCGTTTCTTCTCGGCGCGATCAGCGGGCATCGCGCGCCGGGCCGTCTTTTGGACGCTGGGAGGCGTCGCTTTCATGGAGCTGGCGATCATCGCCTCGGCCTGGGCCGCCAGCGCTCTCGAGCCAAACCTCCAGATTCCGGGCCGCGTCATCGCATTCGCGGCTCGAGATCATCTCCCGCGCGCTTTGGGAGCCCTCTTACTGACGACGATCATGGCCATCGTCCTCTCGACGGCCGGGAGCTACCTGCTGGCTCCGGCAACGGCGGTTGTTCGAGATGTCTTCCAGCGGTTCATCCACCCCGGAGCCTCCGAGCGCTCACTGGTGCTACTGCTGCGATTCACCGTCGTCTTCCTGGGTGTCGCCGCCTACGCCATGTCGACCCTGTCGGATGAATTCCTTTCCGTAGCTCTCTTGGCATACACGATCTATGGTGCTGCCATTACACCCTCACTGGTGGCGGCCTTCTTCTGGAAGAAGGCGACGGCCCACGGCGCCGTAGCCTCGATCGTCTTGGGAACCGGCACTACGCTGATGTGGCAATGGCTGGGCGTGACGGGCATTGATGCCGTGCTGCCCGCCATCGTCGTATCGATCGTCACCCTGGTCCTGGTCTCGCTTGCCGGCGCCCCGCCGCCCCGGGAGAAAGTGGAGCCTTTCTTTGCGAAGCCCCAGGACGAAGACGAGATTTGAGGCTTCCTCAGGGACCCTTCCAACCGTACTGTCCGATCAGTGGGACGAAAGTGCAACGCTCACGGCGTTCTTCGATGACTCCACGGTCGGTCTTCCTGACGATGCTGAGGACCTGGGAGAAGCCGTCGTCGACCGGGATGATCACGCTGCCGTTGAGACTCAACTGCTCGATGAGGGGTGTGGGCACATCGGGAGCGCCCGCCGTCACCAGAATCCGGTCGAACGGCGCTTCCTCGGGCCACCCAAGGGTACCGTCTCCGACGCGGATGGCTACGTGGTAGCCGAGGGCCTCGAGCAGGACGCGCGCCCGTTCGGCCAGCAGGGGAATCCGCTCGACCGAGAACACGTCGGCGCCCATCTCGGCCAAGATAGCGGCCTGATACCCGGAACCCGTGCCGACCTCGAGAATACGGAGGCCCGGATGCACATCGGCCGTTTCCGTCATGACGGCGACCATGTAGGGCTGGCTGATGGTCTGTCCCTCCCCAATGGGCAGCGGAGAATCGCGGTAGGCCTGACTACGGAAGCGAGGCTGAACGAATTCGTGACGAGGGACTCTGAGGAAAGCGTCGAGTACTTTCAAGTCCGAGATTCCTCGGCCCTTGAGCTGGCTCTCGACCATGTTGCGGCGTGCCGACTCCAAGTCCGTTGGCATTTCGGAGAACCCCTCCCCTCATGATACCTCTGGACCAAAGCCGGGAAGAAACGGTTGGCCTTCAACACTGCGACTCGAGGCACGCCGCAGGAGACTGCAAAGGCGCCGATACTCGTCCGGTTTGAGGTGTGAGCGCTGGGTGCGAACGAGCCGGCGCAGATCCTCGCAGTCCTGTTCGGACCGGGCCCCCGAAATCGCTCGGTAAAGGGAGGCGTACGGGGCAGACATCTGACCGGCAAACTCAGCCACGGCGGGGAAGGAACGTCGATGCTCGGGACATGGTCCAAGCCGCGCCAGAGCATCTCGATGAGCAGAAGTCGAATACCCTTTGTGATCGGCAAAACCGAATCCGGGGAACCGCGTATCCAATTCCTCCATGATCCGGTCCCGTTCCGTCTTGGCGATGATGGAAGCCGCGGCAATACAGTAGCTGCGGGAATCACCATGGATGAGTCGTGTCTGGGGAATCGAAACATCGGGAATGCTGCGGCCGTCGACAAGCAGATGCCGAGGAGGAGGGGTGATCCCAGCAACAGCGCGCCGCATCGCCAGCAGGCCGGCGTGGTAGATATTGATGCGGTCGATCTCGGTCACCGTCGCCATTCCGACGGCGACGGCAGCCGATGATTCTCGAATCGATCGTGCCAGAGCCGAGCGTATCTGGGGCGAGAGCTGTTTCGAATCCTGAATGCCGCCGATGCGCAGATCGGGCGGGAGGACGACGGCAGCAGCGACGACCGGCCCGGCCAGTGGTCCCATCCCGGCTTCGTCCACTCCTGCCACTCGGGTCGTGCCCGATTCCCACAATTCCCGCTCGAACGCCAGCATCTTTTCGATACGAGTCCGTTCTTCCGCCACCCGTTGTTTCGATGTCGTCAGCTGATCGGCCAGTTGGCGAACTCCCCGGCGGCGGTCCTGGCGCAGACGAGCAAGCCAGCTCTCGGGAAGATCCGTCTCGCACCGGCGGACCCACTCCCGCAGCGCCGCTACGGTCAGGCCCGCAGGATCCGGAAGCTCGTTGCGGCGAGGATGTCGAGACGCCTCCCTGTTCATTCCGCGAAACAATCCTCGGACAGGAAGACCAGATTTCCGAAAGCCGAAGGCACGTGGAAGTCGGGTTCCGTCGTGAATGTGGGCCTCCAGGCGAAGTAGCGACGCCCAGGATGGACACCTGCAATCCGAAAGAGGTTCAATCGCCAGACGTCTCCGATCTCAGGCATCTTCAATGCCGGAAAACGAGTCGCCATGGCTTCGAAAGGCAGGCGGAGATGAACAGCCCAGTGCCTGGAATCCCGGTCCAGCTGAACATCGACGCTCAGTCGCGATCTCCAGCTCCAGTCAAGATGCGCGCGTGGTTCGAAGACGAACAGATCCAGCCACTGTCCGAGCGGACCCACCTCGATTTCGTAGTAGCCCGAGCAACCGCGCGGGCGCAGGAACAGCTCGACCACGTCATACTCCCACAAACGGGCAGTGGGACCGGCCGGCCCCAGGCGCTCATCGACACTCAGCTCGTCGAAAGTACACGAGAAATCGAAATAGAGTGCTTCGGAGTCCCAATGCGAGGAAACGCGGGTACCTTCACTCCGGGCAAACGGGGCGTCCGGGTCATGTCCGTCCCAGAGTCGGTTCACCCAAGCGTACCGGCCGGGATCGGACGCCTTCGAACTTTCCAGTCGAATGTTCTCTTGGTTTTTGAGTGCGGAAAAGCTGAACAGAGCATTTTGAGGCATATCAGCCCCCCATTATAATTTCAGCCCGTGAAAATCGAATCAGTGGGACTCATCGGGGTAGGTCGCTTTGGGACGATGGCCCATCGCTATCTCAAAGACCGCGTCGACCTTCGTCTCTTCGACGCAGACGCCAACCGGGCTCGCGAATTTGAGGAGAGCCGTTCGCTGTCTGAAGTCTGCCGATCCCAGGTCGTTCTCCTGTCGGTACCGATATCCGCTGTCCCGACCGTCTGCCGGAGCATCTCACCACTGCTCGGCGGGGGACAGACGGTGATCGACACCTGCAGTGTCAAGAGCCGACCCGTTCAGTGGATGCTGGAATATCTGCCCGATAGTGTGGAGATACTGGGTACGCATCCCCTCTTCGGTCCAGACAGCGGAAAGGATGGAATCGACGGCCTCAAGATCGCCGTTTGCCCGATACGGATCGACGAGGAGCGATATCGGGAGATCCGCGGCTTTCTTCAGCGGCTGGGTCTCGTCGTCATCGAAACGACGCCCGAGGACCACGATCGCCAGATCGCATCGAACCAAGCCATCTTCCACCTCATCGCGCAGGCCATGGGGCGTCTCGACTGGGGCGCGAAGCCGATTTCGACCCCCGGACCGGATGCCTTTTTTCAGCTCGTGAGAACGGTGCAGAAGGACACCAGCCAGCTCTTTCTCGATATGGAGCGGGAGAATCCTTTCGCGGCCGAGTGTCGGAAGATGTTCATTGACGAAATTCTGGCGATTGATCGGGAGCTAAGGGCCCAGAGGGAACGGAAAGGTTGAAGAGGGAACCCTCCGATTTCCCGATTCCCGGCAATGAGTCGTCTATACTGTGCGGATGCAGGACCTGATCAGGCAGATGCTCGTCGAACTGGGAGAGGATCCGAGCCGCGAGGGTCTCGTGGACACTCCCCGTCGAGTGGAACAGGCTTTTCGCTTTCTCACGAAGGGCTACGAGCAGGACGTGAGCGAGGTGCTGAACGGTGCTCTGTTCACGGTTGAATACGACGAAATGGTTATCGTACGGGACATCGAGATGTACAGTCTGTGCGAGCATCACATGCTTCCCTTTTTTGGCCGTTGCCACGTCGGCTATCTGCCGCGCGACCAGGTCATCGGTTTGAGCAAGATACCTCGCATCGTAGATCTGCTGGCCCGGCGTCTGCAGGTTCAGGAGCGCCTCACCCAACAGGTCGCTGAAACGATCCGTAATGCCATCAATCCTCGCGGCGTCGCAGTTGTCGTCGAAGCACAACACCTGTGTATGATGATGAGAGGGGTTCAGAAACGGAACAGCAAGATGATAACTTCGGCGATGCTCGGAAAGTTCCGTGAGGACCAGCGCTCGCGGATGGAGTTTCTGGATCTGGTAAGGTCTAGGTCGGACTGATGCGGGATTCGACACACAGCGCGTCGGCCGCCAGTCGGTTGTGGCTCCTGATCCTCCTGCTGACCGCGTTCAGAGTCGTCGGACTGCAGGCTCAGGATTCTTCCGAGGAGCAGCAGAGCAAGCCTCCGGCGACTGAAGAAACGCAGCTGGAGCCGATTCGCGTCAAGGTCAACCTCGTCACGCTCCGCTTTACGATTCGGGATGAAGCTGGCAAGTTCGTGAACGATCTCAGGGCCGACGATTTTCAGGTCTCCGAGAACGGGCAGGACAAGGAGATCTCCTTCTTCGAAGAGCCGCGGGAGCAAACCAGCGACTCCCGACCACTGTGGTTGGCTTTCCTCCTGGACGTGAGTGGGAGTACGTTTGCCACGCGTGCCGAGGAGATCCTCGCGGCGCAGTCTTTCTTCGACAACGTGCATCGGTTCACTCGAGTCGGGATTTTCGGATTCACGGACAAGCTGATGACCTTTCAGGACTTCACCTCCAATCGGGGCGAGGCCCTGAAGGCGTTCAGCGCGGCCCGCGCTCATCTCGGCAAAACGGCGATCTATGGATCCGCCGATGCGCTCATCTCCGAAATGGCTCGCCATGCGTCCCCGGGAGATCGGAAGGCGATCATCTTGGTCTCCGACGGGATGGACGATGCCTATCAGCGGGTTTCCTCGGCGGTCGCCCTGGCCCGCGAGCACAAGACGACGATCTACACCGTCTGGGTTCCTTCGGCGGCTCAGCTCTATCTGAGTCCGACAGGAGACCAGGCGTCGGCTGAGAGAGAAACGGCAGCCAAGCAACAGGCGTTCGCCCGTCTCGCGACAGGCACCGGCGGCAAGCACTATGGCGGGTTCGAATCGATCCTGGACTTCGACAACGTTCTGGCCGAGATTAACGACGAACTGTTCGGTAACCTCTATTCCATCGGGTACTACACGGATGAACCTTACCTCGAGCGCGACGAACGGAGGATTTCGATCAGGGTTCGTAGGGAAGGTGTCTCCGTTCATGGGATCTTCGAGAAAGCACCCGATCGCGTCGAAGCCAAACGCCGCTATATCGCCGCTCTGTTTGACACTGACCCGACGACTACCATCGGCAGCCGAAACGAGCGCTTCCGGGAGATCCCGGCAGACCTGGATTTGCTCCGGCCGCGCGGAGAGACCGAGCCGAGTCTCCCATTCCGGCTCAAAGTCGGCTCCTTTTCGCTTGCCCGGGGCGAGGGAGGGGGTGTCCACACCCAGTTTGGTCTGATCGGCCTCCTAATGGACCTCAACGGAAAAGAGGTTGCTCGGCTTCGCGAGGTGTTTCGCGCCCATCTCAGCGCAAGTGACCTCAAGGACGGGCGCAGCATCATCTACAACAACCGAATTATCGCTCCGCCGGGAAACTACCTCTTCAAAGTAGTGCTGCTGGAAATCCCGACGTGGCGGATGACGGTTCTGGAACAGCCCGTCCGGATCCAGCCCGTCAGGAATTAGCTGTGGTCCTTGTCGGCGGCCGAGAAATGCCAGTAGTGGTCGATGCATTCGGGACAGATTCCCCAGAGATCGCTCTCTTCGGCGAAGGTGATCACCGTTTCGCGATGGTCGTGCATCCAACAGTGAACGCAGCGTACGGGGAAGACCTTCTTCGTCGTCCTAACCGCCAGGAACGCGATGAGTAGCAGAACGATGCCCGAGACGAAAACTCCCGCGACTGCATGGCCGAGCGTGATCGTCATGCTTCCCCTCCTGGTGAGCCGGCCCCAGAAACTTCCCCGCCCGAGATAGTAGCAGGGAGGGGTCTGACAAGAAACCTTCTTCTTCGCTCAACCAAGCTTTACCACTCCAGTGAATCCGCCGCTGTGACTTAGTTCACAGTTGTCTGAGGAAGGGCAGTGCTCGCAGGAAGCAGGTGTCAGACACCTGGAGCGGTCAACCCGGTCCGGAGGTGCGCACACGCTCCCCGGGCCGGAGGTGCCTCGCTACTGTGGCGGCGGTACCTCGGACTGCTCTTTGAGGTCCCGCAGGGCGGCGCTTTCGTCCTCATACACTTCGAGGAGGGGCAGAATCTGGCTGATCGACAACACGTGCTTGACGCGGTCGCCGATCCGGAGCAAGCGCACGACGACGCCGAAGCGTTTCGCCATCTTGATGCTCGCAACGAGCTCGCCGATCCCCGCACTATCAATCCACGAGACTCCGGAGAGGTTGAGGAGGATCTTCTTCCACCCTTCGGCGACCAGCTGGTTCATCACATCGTGCAGAATCCGCTCTCCGACGCCCGCGACCATTCGGCCCTCGAGATCTACAATAATGACATCGTCTACGTGTCTTAAGTCGACTTGCATTGTTCTCTCCATGTCGATCGTGGGATCGACGGAACAATCTTCGCCGAATATCTCGGCAAAATCTACGCCTATCGGCCAAGGGGGGAAAGTTTTGGGCTCCGGGGACGTGTTGCCGAAATCCTTTGGCCCCTGCCTCGACCTTGACCTCTGGCCGTCGAGGCCCGCAGAACCGATTTCGCGCCAAGCCGCTACGGACGCCAAGCGCTCTAAAACAAAGGAATCTTTTGCGTGCGCTGCGGATTGGCGCGAGCTCGAGTTGCCGACGTTGAGCGCTAATGCCGAACGTCACACCACATCGGCGCTGAGACCATCTGAGCAACACGCCCGCGGCGGCAGGAGCTCAGCTCGCGAGGATCCGGCGAAGACGCTCCGCCGCCAGGTTGCGCCCCGTGAGCACAACCACGATCGGTCCATTCCAGGCTTGAGCTGGTGCCTTCAGGCACGCAGCCAGACCCGCTGCTCCAGAGGGCTCCACGACGTGATGGCTGATCTCGAAGAACCACCGGACAGCCGCCAGGAGCTCAGCTTCCGAGATCAGAACCAGGTCGTTGATGTAGTCGCGGATTATCTCGAAGGTCCGCGTCCCAATGCCTCCCTCCAAGCCTCCCGCCAGCGTTTCGACCGGGGGCATGCGAGTCACAGCGGAGCCGCGCTCCAGCGAGAGCCCGAGTGCCGGACACGCTGCCAACTGCGCAGCGACCAGGGAGAAGGGCGGGCGCTGGGCGGCCAGATAGAGACAGAGCCCCGCCGCGAGTCCACCTCCTCCCACAGGAGTGACGAAGGTTTCCGCATCGGGAAGGTCTTCGAGTATCTCCGCGGCGATCGTAGCACCGTTTCCAATCATGATATCCAGATCGTTGAAAGCGGAGACATACGACAGCCCGAGCCGGTCTGCTTCGTAGAGGGCGAACTCTTCGGTTTCGTCGAAGCCAGGAAAGTCGGTTTGAATAACGGTGGCGCCCAGACTCTCGATACCCGCCTTCTTGGAGGGGTCCACTGTCCCCGGGACGTAAACGGTGACCGGGATACCGAGGCGCCGGCCCGCATGTGCGAGAGCCCAGCCATGATTCCCGGCCGAGCAGGTCGCGACGCCGCGTTCTCGCTCGGGGCCGGAGAGATTCTTAAGATGCAGAAGGGCTCCGCGCAGCTTGAATGAGCCGGTTAGCTGGAGCTGTTCCAGCTTCAGGTAGACAGGGACGCCGAGGCGCCGGCTCAAAGCTTCCGATTCTTCAAGGGGAGTTCGATGAATGCGGCCTTCCAGAAAGGTCCGGGCCGCGTTGGTCGCTTCGAGAACATCTCTTCGATTCACAGAGCAACTATAAAACGAACCAGGGACGTTCACGGGACGGCTGTGGGACAGCCGGGGAACCATGGGACATATGCGACGCGCGAGTCCGTGCCGGCGGCCGGTGTTCCACAGGTCCTCTTATGTCCCATATGTCCCAGGCCGTCCCATCAGTTCTCGCTACCCGCGGCCGCGGCCGCCACGGTGTCCCCGACCGCTGCCTCGATTTCCGGGACAGGTCGATGGATCGCCCCTGCCGGACTTGCGGCCATAACCCGTGCCGTCTTTCGGGCCGTTGCCCTGGTTGCCGCTTCCGTCGCCAGGTCCGTAGCGCCGCCCCTGACGGGCGTTTGACCCCGGGGAGATCCGACGCCCGCTGCCCACGGCTTGGCCGCAGACGTCGCAGATACCGTCTCCGTTCTGATCGTGCCATCTCTGCGGGGTCGGGGCAGGCGCCTTGCTTTGTACCTGAGTGGTACTCGCAGTTGAAGCGGTGTCCTGACCGAATAGCGAGAGCGACGCAGCCAGAATGAGTCCGGCGAAGCCGATGAAGAGCTGTCTTCCATTGACGAACATCGTGTCCATTCTCCTTTCTGTCATCGACGGGAGAAGGTGCAGCTGCCGTGCCGATCATCGACGAACGACCGAATGTCCAGATAAATGCTGCAGCTGCAACGGTTAGGGCCCGTTGACACGGAGGGGACGTCGTTCTAGGGACGCAGGTCTTGCACCTGAGCGGCAAGAAAGGGTGCAAATTCTGCGCTCCCGGAGTGAACGGGTGTGTGCGGACTACTCTCGCGACTGTCTAAACTTGACTTCCCCTTCAATGGCCCGCTTGACGGGACACCGGCCGGCAATTTCGAGGATTCGTTCGCGCTGCTCCTCGGTCAGGTCCCCTTCGATCCGGAACTGCAGTGTGATCTCCGAGACCTTCCCCTTCTTCGTTTCGCAGTCCGGGCAGTCGGCGGCATCGATACGTTCATGCGTGACTTCCGCCTCGATCGACTCGAGCGGCCAGCCCTTGCGACGGGCGTACATCTGCGCCGTGATGATGGAGCAGGAGCCGATCGAGCCCAGAAACTGCTGGAATGGCGTCGCTGCTCGATCCTGGCCCTCCGACTCGGGTGGTTCGTCCGCCAGCCATTCGTGATGGCCCACGCTGATTCGAGTAGTGTAGTGAGATTGATCGGTGAAGCAGACAAGCGGGTCGATGATCTTCGAATCGACTCGGACGGTCTGGAGTTGGTTATAGATCCGAACAGTGCCTCCAATCTGAATGGTGCATCGGTCGATTTTGAAGACCGGGTCGTGCGCAGCGGGTTCAAGTTCAACAATCCCAACAAGCCGGAGGTCCCCGAAGTCGGATCCGGTCCGCGCGGTGATTTGACTGGTTCCACCGCGGAAAGGGTCCAGCAACTGTTGGATCGCGAGTTGAACCCGGCCGTTGCCGCCCACGGCGGGCGGATCAATTTCGTTGGAGTCAAGGACAACAAGGTCTATCTTAGCTTTGGGGGCGGGTGCCACGGTTGTGGGATGGTGGATGTCACATTGAAGCAGGGGGTGGAAGCTCGGATCCGGGAGTTGATCCCTGAGATCGAAGAGGTCGTTGACACCACTGATCACAGCAGTGGACAGAATCCCTTCTACGCTTGATCCGGATGAGAACGGAGCGGGGCGATCGGCTGGTCCCGAAAAATCGGGCCGGTCTGAAGGCGGGTGTTTGCATTCCCATCAGCTAGAATTTATATTTGCTCGAAATTTGATCAATTGGGGAACGATGATGACGAGAAAAGTCTTGGCGATCTCGGCTGTTTTGGTGGCGGCACTCGTTCTTGCGGCATGCTCTTCGTGCGTAGGATCGGGTGGAGCGGTGGCGAAGATGCAGCGCGAACGGATCGCGTACGTCGGAACCGTCCCCTTCGAACCGCCGTTGCTCTATCAGAAAGAGGGCGAGATGGTCGGGCCCGATGCGGAGCTCGCTCAGCGGATCGTGAAAAAAGTCAATGAGACGCGTGAGACGGCGGGTGGCAATGATGTGAAGCTGCTGTGGGTCAATCGGACCTATCCCACCCTTGTCAATGCGCTCCAAGAGGCAACGGTTGACTTCGTTGTAGCGGTTTTCGCCGTTACGGATGCGCGCGAGAAGGAAGTGGAATACTCTCAGCCTTACTACACTTCGAAGCTGGTTCTGATCATCAATCCGGTCAATAAGGATCTTCGACCCGACAATCTCTCGGGCTCCAGCATCGGTGTCCGTGAGGGGACGGGCGTCGAGAGCTTCGTGAGGGACACCTATAAGAGTTCCAAGATCCAGCCCTACAAGACGCTGGATGACGCGGTGCTGGCGCTGCGTCACAGCGAAGTCGACTGTATCGTCGATGATCAACTCATGGCCGCCTACTCGCTGGCGACGACGCCGGGTGCAGGCTACATGGAGATCATCCCTCAAGTGCTCGGTGAACTGAAATGCGCCGTGGCGATGCAGAAGGGTGACCGGAAGCTGCGGGAGTTGGTCGACGGCGTGATCGAGCAGATGGCGAAAGAGGATGTCTACCAGCAGCAGATTGCCGCCAACAAGGGCCAGGAGTATCTGCAGCAAGTCAGCGCCCGGTACACGGAGCGAATGCAGGAAGAAGCGAAGCGACACCGCGTCCGTGCGGTCTCCGTCAGCGTTTCGCGTGACCCCAACGTCAACATCGACATTTACAAGATGGCGAACCTCCGCTTCGAGTTCATCCCGCAGGGGGGCGGCAAGACCATTTACTCCTCAGCCATCAGCTTCAAGGGACGCGTCGGCGAGTGTTCCGCCCAGGTCCCTCCGGGGAACTACACGCTTAGCCTTTCCAAGTTCAACTTTGCGAGCCCCGTGGAGATCTCGCCGGAGGACAAGGATCACATTTCCATCGATATCCGCTTGACCGCAGGAGGCGTGACTCTCCGCAAGCGCTGAGTTGTCGACACCGCGCAACCTCGGCAACTCGATCTCGCGCAAAGTCGCAGGGCGCGCAAAGGACTCTTTGTCTTAAAGATCTTGGCGGCCGTAGCGTCTTGGCGCGAAATCGCTTCTGTCAATCTCGACGGCCAGATGCCAAGGTCGAGGAATGGTCCAAAGGATTTCGGCAACACACCCCCGGGTTTCGGGTTCCGAGTAGGTGGCCGCGGCTTCCGGCTGTCTTGAAAGCTGGGCTTCGGTACGCTCTTGACGGAACTTCGAGGTCCCAGATTCAGCGCCTCCAAGATTGGGTTTACTCTGCGGAACTCGGAACTCGGAACCCGGAACCTTAAGCCTTCTGGGCTTCCCAGTCGGCGGCCAGGGACCGCAAGCGGGCCCAACTCCGATCGACCTCTTCTTGAAAGGCGGCGAAATCCGCACTGGTCAGATTGTGAAATCGTCCCTGCGCCTTCAGATACTCGGTTACCGGCTCGGGATTCTCTACCGCGGACAAGGTGTATCGGCTCCCTTCCTCGATCTCATAGAGAGGGAAGACCCGGGACAGCACGGCCAACCGCGCCAGACGAACCGACAACTCGGCTGCGATCTTCCACCCGGGCGGGCAGGGAGTGAGCAGCTGGATGAAGCGGGTGCCTTGAATCGAACGAGCCTTCCTCACTTTGCGAAAGAGATCTTCCGGATAGGCCACCGAGGCCGTCGCCGCATAGGGGATTCGATGAGCGGCCATAATCTGCATGATGTCTTTCTTCGGATGTTCCTTTCGGCCCGGCGTAGTGGTCGTCCAGGCGCCTGAAGGCGTGGCTGAGCTGCGCTGGATGCCGGTATTCATGTAGGCTTCGTTGTCATAACAGACGTAGAGAATGTTTTCATTGCGCTCGGCGACGCCCGACAGTGCCTGGAGCCCGATATCGAACGTTCCTCCGTCGCCTGCCCAGGCCAAAACCGTCGTCTCCCGATCGTGCTGCACATCGAGTGCAGCTCGGACTCCGCAGGCCGTCGAGGCCGCCGTCTCGAAAGCCGTGTGGAGAACCGGGACCTTCACGGCCGAATACGGAAAGGGACCGGCGATAATGGACCAGCAGCAGGCCGGAAGCACGATGATGGTCTTTTCTCCGAGCGCCTTCAAAACGTGACGCATTCCCAGAGCTGCCCCGCAGCCCTGACATCCCAGGTGGCCGGGCGTCATCAGCTCTTCTTCAGGAAGACTCTCAATGGAAACCGGGTTCATCTCTTCACTCCGATCCAGATGCTGTCGGCCGGCTCATTTGTCTCCGCCCATTGAACGATCTCGAGGATGGTCTCCGGCGTGATATCGCGTCCCCCCAAACCGGCGATGAACCCGTAAACGGGTACCACGAGGTGATTGTACAGGGCGGCACGGACCTCCTGAGCAAAGATGCCGCCGACGCCGAAACCGATGTTTCGATCGATGACGGCCAGCTTTGCCGCTCCGGCGCAAAGCCGACGCAGTTCCTCGGCCGGGAAGGGTCGAAACAGACGAATCTTGAGCAGGCCCACGCGGCGACCTTCATCACGAAGGCGGTCGATGACTTCACGCGCCGTACTGGTGACTGTGCTGGACGTGATCACCATCAACTCGGCGTCATCGCAGCGGTAAGCTTCTATGATCCCGTAGCTGCGTCCGAAGATGGCTGCGAACTCCTGGTCCACGCTCTTTGCCACTTCCAGAGCCTGAATCATGGACTCCTGCATAGCGACGCGGAATTCCATGTAGCTGTCCGGCGTGGTGAGCCCGTTGAAGGCATGGGGATCGCTCGGATCCAGTCGCAGGCCCGGCCGGTAAGGGGGGAGAAATCGGTCTGCATCCTCCGGATCGGGTATCTCGACCGGCTCGGCCGTGTGAGAAAGGACGAAAGCATCGAGGATCAGCATCACGGGAAGCCGTACGGTCTCGGCCAGCTTGAAAGACTGAAGCACCGTATCCAAGACCTCCTGGTTGCTTTCGCAGTAGATCTGCAGCCACCCGGTATCACGCTGGGACAGGCTGTCGTTCTGGTCCGTCCAGACGGACCAAGGGGCTCCCATGGCTCGGTTGACGTTTGCCATCACGATCGGGAGGCGTGCTCCGGCGGCCCAGTGCAGCATCTCATGCATGAGCGCCAACCCTTGAGCGGAAGTGGCGGTAAACGTGCGCGCTCCGGTGCTCGCTGCGCCGACGAGCGCCGCCATCGCAGAGTGTTCGGACTCGACTTTGATGAAACGAGCCTTGAGCAATCCTTCCTCGCAGAACTGGCTGAGCAGTTCGACGACCTGGGTCTGCGGCGTGATCGGATACGCAGAGATGACCTCAGCGCGAGCCAGGCGAACCCCGTGAGATACAGCGTGGTTTCCGGTCGTGACCTCGATGTGAAGGTCACCTTTGACGGTCATGATTCTTCCTCCACCAGACGGATGACGTCTCTCGGACACTCCGCGGCACAGATTCCACACCCTTTGCAGTAATCCAAGTCGATGGAATATCCGCCCTCCACGGGCAGAATCGCGCCGTCCGGACAGTAGGCCCAGCACTCACCACAGGAATTGCACACCCCGCAGGAGATGCAGCGAGCGGCCTCACGCACGGCGGAGTCATGAGGAATCGTTGCGACCACCTCGGCAAATCCTCCCAACCGGTTCCGGACGGGCAAGACCGGACTTTGCACCCTTGGCGCGGACGGGAAGTAGGCAAACTGCAGACCCTCCTTGACGAAGACCACCCCGGGACGGCTCTTCCTCGCACGGACCACACCGTCGATTCCCAGAAGAGTCAGGATCTCCGTTGCTGCACCTCGGCCCGAGGCGATGGCATCGACAACCGTGCTCGGTCCGGAAGCCGCGTCCCCGCCGAGAAAAACTCCCGGGAAGGGATAGTAGAAGTCGAGATCCGGTTGTTCTCCTACTGCGACGATCAGGGTGTCGGCTTCGACCACATGATTGGAGCCCGGGACGGGAACGGGACGAGCGCGGCCACTCTCGTCAAGCGGACCGAGTTCCATATTGATGAACTCCGCCTCCACGGCCGTCGGCCCCGCATGAGCAGCGACCGGAGACTGCAGGAACCGAAAGGCGACGCCCTCGGCTCTGGCTTCCTCGATCTCCGACGGGTGCGCCGGCATCTGATCTCTTCCCCGTCGATAGTAGACCGTCACTTCCGCGCCCAGGCGCAGGCTTGCTCGGGCGGCATCCAGCGCCGTGTTTCCGCCGCCGATGACGACGACTTGCCGACCGACCGAAGGCGCGTCACCGATATTGACGTGACGGAGAAAGGTCAGTCCGGACATGATTCGCGGATCCGAATCGATCGGTATGGGGATGCGTCGGCTCCGGTGTGCCCCGGTGGCTACGAAGACGGCATCGAATTCCTTTTGAAGGCCTTCGATGTCCAGGTCCAAGCCGATCCTGCAGTTCGTCAGGAACTCCACGCCCATCCGGGAGATCCGTTCGATTTCTCCCTCCAGGATCGACCGGGGAAGGCGGTAGCCCGGAATCCCGATCCGAAGCATGCCCCCAAGGACACTCTCGGCTTCGAATACGGTGACGCACACTCCGCAGCCAGCCAGGAAATAGGCGCAGCTGAGGCCGGCCGGACCAGAGCCGATAATCGCCACCCTTTCCTCACGACGAGGAGGAGGATCGGGGGGGTCGAATCCCAGGGCCTGCTCCCCGATCAGCCGCTCGATCGACTGGACAGAAAGGCCCTCATCGAGCTGTGCTCGTGTGCATTCGGTCTCGCACGGGGCATAGCAAACCCTGCCGCAAACGGCCGGCAGAGGATTCGTTTGGAGAATCGTCTGCCAGGCTTCCCGCAGCCGGTTTTCGGCGACGAATCCCAAAACGCGAGGAATATCGGTCCCCGCCGGACACCTGCGGCGACAGGGTGCCAGTTTCTCCGTCATCTCCGGCCGCAGGAAGCGCCAGCTGCCGGTGTGATTGAAGGTCATGCTACCCGTCGAGACAGCGACACCGGTTAAACCCGATTTCGAGGCGCTCCGATTTTCCGTCATGGGTGAGTCTCCTCGAGAGACAACGCCCGGACAGCCACCGCAGCATCACGGGCTGCCTTGATGTTGTCGTTGACACGCGCCGGAACAATCTCGCGGATCGCTTCGAGCACGGGATCTACACCGACCAAGCGGGAAACAGACGCAAAAGCACCAAGGATTGCGGTATTCACAATGGGATTGGTCCGGTTGCCCAAGTGATGCTCCAGCGCGAGGGAAGACGCGTCGACGATCGCCACCCTCCACCCTCCAGTGGCGAACCTGGCAAAGTGCTGGGGCGCCCGATCACTGTTGATCAGCATCCATCCGTTGGGCTTGAGTCCCGCTGTCACGTCGACCACGGGAATCAACGTGGGGTCCAAAATGACGACGTGGTCGGGCTCCTGGATCTGACAGCGGAGGCGGATCGGCCGATCGTCGACTCTGAGAAAGGCAGCTACTGGTGCACCCCTTCGCTCGACACCGAATGTGGGGAACGCCTGGACGTGGGAACCCTCTTTGAAAAAGGCGGAAGCGAGGATTTCGGATGCAACCACGGTTCCCTGTCCGCCTCGCCCGTGAAAACGGATTTCGATCATCGGCGCCATTCCCTTCTCGAAAAGAAGCTGGAAGTTCAGAGCGCCACAGGTGCGGCCGAACTACCGGATCCAAGTCTGCACTGAGCTCCTGCTCAGGGTCATCGTCGATGCATCACCTCTTTAATCTTCGCTCAAAACGAAGGAAGACGCCAGAGCCGAACGGGCAGTTGCGCCTCTTCAAACGCCCGCGGAATTCTCGATTTTCGATTTTCGACCGCCGATTTGGTGCAAGTGGACCAACCGGGGGCCTGGAGGTTCTCCTTCTCCAGGCGTCGAGGAGGAGGCAGACGGACTTTCAGCGATCGTAGCAGCCAGTCGCAAGACAGCTCGACCAACCATTGAAGCGTCGGCCATCCTAAGAATCGGCAATCAGCAATCGAAAATTCTCCGGGTCCTCTCCCCACCTCCCGCTTACGATATACTCCCCTGGGTCAGGGAGGTCCGACCGGACCGAGGTGGTGGCGTTTCCAATGGATGTCCGTCAACAAACCGAGGAACTCGTGGGTATTCCGTCGCCTACGGGCGAGGAAGTCCAGGTCGCGCTGACTCTGGAAAAGAGGTTGCAGGGCTACGGACTGGACGTCACTCGACAGGATGTCGATGGACAACGGTTCAACCTGCTCGCCACGACCGGTTTGCCAGCTCGGGTGTTGCTTTGTACGCACATGGACGTCGTGCTTCCCATGATTCCCTTTTCCGAGAAGGACGGCACACTTTACGGACGTGGCGTCTGTGACGCCAAGGGGGCGATCGCGGCCATGCTCGCTGCCGCCAAGCGCTTGTTGGACACGGGTGAGCGACGCTTCGGGCTGCTCTTCGTGGTCGGTGAGGAAAGAGGGTCGGATGGAGCCCGGCAGGCTGCCGGCCTGAACGCCGGTTCGCGAGCGGTCGTGGTTGGGGAACCGACCGAAGGGAAGCTCGTGTCGGCTCAAAAAGGTACGCTGCTGTTCAGGTTGAGAATGACGGGGGTGGCGGGCCACTCTGCCCTGCCCGAACTCGGCAATTCCGCGATCCACGAGCTGATCGGACTTCTGGCCGAATGGCTCGACAAGGACTGGGGCAGCGATGTGAGACTCGGAAAGACGACATTGAATCTGGGCGTGGTTCGAGGAGGGACAGGCCCGAATGTGATTGCCGCTCAGGCGGAGGTTGAAGGGATCTTCCGCATTGCGAGCTCCGTCGAAGCCGTGCTTTCGGAGGTCCGGTCCACTCTCCCGGAACAGGCCTCCCTGCAGGTCGTCAGTACTTCCGAGCCGCTCGAGTTGTCGACGGTCGAAGGCTTCGAACAGACAGTGGTATCGTTCGGTTCCGACGCACCGTACCTGCAATCTCTCGGTGATGTCTACATGATGGGTCCCGGGTCGATAAGATATGCGCACCGCGATGACGAGCAGGTGCGGGTCGAAGAACTGGAGCGGGCGGCGCTGGACTACGAACGCCTCGTGCGCGTGCTGAACCGGCGTCAGGGCCGAAACGAAAAGCTGGACTAGGGTATCGACGAATATGCTGGTGATGAAATTCGGTGGAACGTCAGTCGCCAATGCAGAGGCGATGCGACGTGTTGCTGATATCGTTGAGGGGCGCCGGGATCATCGGCCGCTGGTGGTCTCATCCGCGACCGCCAAGACGACCGATGAACTGTTGACGCTGGCTCACACCGCGGCGCGGCGCGATCGCGAGAAGGTGGACGCTCTCATCGACTGGCTGATGGAGAAGCACTTGGCGATCGTCTCGGACCTGGGGCTGTCGGGGGACAGCACACTGGTTTCGCACATTCGGGCCGTCGGCAGCGAACTCGGACGGATTACGTCTGGAATCTGGGGAAGGGCAGAGGCAGACCACGACCGTATAGACGATTGCCTCAGCTGGGGTGAGTACCTCTCCTGTAATATCCTGGCCGCCTATCTGCGAAGCCGAGGTCTAGACGGCGAGTGGGTCGATGCTCGGAAAGTCTTTGTGACCGACTCCCGCTTCGGACGGGCCCGACCGTTGGTCGGGGAATCGAAGGAGCGGGCTCGCGACATCGTCCTTCCCTTCTTGGCGGCAGGGAAGGTTCCTGTGATGCAGGGCTTCATCGGGGCCGACGCGAAGGGCCAAACGACCACTTTCGGCCGTGGCGGCTCCGACTACAGCGCAACCCTCGTGGGCGCCTTTCTCTCCGCGGAAAGGGTGGAAATCTGGACGGACGTCGACGGTGTCATGACCGCCAATCCATCAATGGTCAAGGACGTCCGCAGGCTTCGGCGACTCACCTTTGACGAGGCGGCTGAGCTTGCATATTTCGGTGCCAAAGTGCTCCATCCTTCGACCATTCTTCCCGCCATGGAATCCGGAATTTCGGTTCTGGTGCTCAATTCCATGCGGCCTAATTTGCCCGGAACCGAAATCGTTCCGCGGGAGACCGCTCGGAATCCCGTTGCACGGATCAAATCCATCGCCTGCAAGCAGGGGCTGTCGGTCATCAATATCAAGTCGACTCGCATGTTGATGGCCTATGGTTTCCTGGCGAGCATCTTCGACATCTTCAACCGCTACGAGACGGCCGTCGACATCGTCTCTACTTCCGAGGTCAGCGTTTCGGTGACCGTGGACAACCTGGAGCGTATCGAGCAGATCATGGGCGAACTGCAGAAGATTGCGGACGTGGAAATTCGTCACGGTCAGGCGATCGTCAGCCTGGTGGGGGAGGAAATCTGCCAGGAGCCGGGTCTGACCGCAGACGTCTTTGGGGAACTGCAGGGCGTGCAGATCAACCTGATCTCTCAGGGGGCCTCGAAAATCAACATCAGCTTCGTCATCGATGAGACAGAGCTGCCTCAGGTCGTGGGACGTCTGCATGCGAGGTTCTTCAGCGGTGACTTGGATGAGGAGATCTTCGACCAATGAAGATCGCACTCGTCGGACACGGTCGGATGGGTCGGGAAGTCGAACGGGTCGCCCTGACTCGGGGCCATGAAATCTGCGCTGTCTTTGATGTGGATGCTCCCCTCGAGGAGGGATCGAGCCTGAACAGGGCCAGTGTCCTGATCGACTTCTCTCTGGCCGATGCTGTTCTGGGCGTTCTGAAAGCCGCTGCCCGCGCCGGCATACCGGTGGTCGAGGGAACGACCGGCTGGGATGGAGCGATGGCCGAGGTGCGGAGCATTCCGAATCTGACCATGATTCACAGCCCCAACTTCTCGATAGGCGTGTATCAGTTCATGCAGCTGGCCCGTCGAGCCGGAGCCCTTCTCGGCTCTCTCGGTTACGACTGCTACGTTCATGAATTTCACCACCGGGGCAAGGCCGACAGCCCCAGTGGAACCGCTCGCAAGCTGGCGTCGATCCTGCTCGACACGCTCCCCGAGAAGCAGCGCGTCCTGGAGGGCAACTGCAATCGTCGCATCGAAAGGGACGAACTGCAGATCAGCTCGACTCGCGTGGGGCGGATTCCGGGGATCCATGAGGTCGGTTTCGACTCGGAATCGGACACGATCGTTCTGCGCCATGAAGCGCACGGGCGCGAAGGCCTCGCGCGCGGGGCCGTGCTGGCAGCCGAATGGATCGTCAACAGGACGGGCATCTTCTCCATGGATCAGTTCATGGATTCGCTCAGCCGTGAACAGGGGGTAGTGCGATGAGGAATGTTTCCCTTCGAGGAGCAACGGTGGCGCTGGTGACGCCGTTCAGCGCGTCCGGGACGGTCGACGAGAAGGCTCTTCGCGGACTCGTCGACTGGCAGATCCAGCAGGGAATCGATGCGCTGCTGGCGACGGGAAGCACCGGCGAGGCGGCGACTCTTTCTCCGGACGAACAGGCACGGGTCATCGAGATCGTCGTTGAACAGACGGCCGGCCGTCGCCCCGTCGTTGCGGGGACGGGAACCAACTCCACTGGCAAATCGATCGAAATGACCCGCCGAGCCGAGCAGTTGGGCTGCGATGCCGTCATGCTGGTCGGGCCCTACTACAATAAGCCTACGCAGGACGGTTTCTACCAGCACTTCAAGACGGTTGCCGAAGCGACTTCACTGCCCGTGGTTCTCTACAACGTTCCGGGACGGACGGCCTCGAACATTGCGGCCGACACCGTTCTGCGACTGGCCGAAGTCCCGAACATCGTGGCCATAAAGGAGGCCAGCGGCAATTTCTCTCAGATCATGCAGATCCTGCGAGGCAGGCCGAAGGGGTTTCTGCTCCTTTCAGGCGATGACGCGATCTGTCTGCCTCTGATTGCCCTGGGCGCGGACGGTGGCATCTCGGTAGTGGCCAACGAAGCCCCCGGCCAGTTCAGCCGGATGATTCGATTCGCTTTGGATGGGCAGTTCAAGGAATCGCGCGAGTTGCACTACCGGCTGTTGTCGCTGATGGAGCTGAACTTCATCGAATCCAATCCGATTCCGGTCAAGGCGGCACTGGCGATGATGGGGCGGATCCAGGAGGAATACCGGCTTCCACTCCTCAAGATGACGGAGCCGAATCGTGCCAAGTTGCGTTCGGTTCTGCTGGACTTGGGCTTACTCTAGACGGCGGCGCAGCCACTTTGGACTGCGGAGGCTCGCTTCGGCTCTCGATTTGCTCCCGATCCGATAGGCTGCCCCGGCGAACCAGCGACGGTTGGGTTCTTTTCCCGCGTCGCAGACGAACGCGGGAGGATTTGGCTTGGAGGAAGTGACCCGCAGGGGCCCGATCGAGCGGAGGATTGCATGGATGTTACCGCGCTACAGCAAAAAATCGAGGCGCTTTTTTCGAAACCGGCGAAGGAAGCGGTCGACGACGCACTTATCCGCGACTTCGAGGCCTGGTTCCCCGAGTTCGTTGGTCTACTGACGTCTGGCAAGATCCGAGCCGCCGAGCCTCGGGAGGGCCGCTGGACGGCGAATATCTGGGTGAAGAAGGGCATCCTCCTGGGATTCCGCCTCGGCCGACTGACCGAATACTCGATCGATTCACGCTTCCGCTATTTCGATAAGCATACCTATCCGTTACGGGTTACCGAACTCGGCGACGGCGTGCGAATCGTTCCGGGCGGCACCTCCGCCCGGATGGGCAGTTACCTGGCGCCGGGAGTTGTCATCATGCCTCCCGCCTACATCAACGTCGGCGGATATGTGGATTGCGACACCATGATCGATTCGCACGCCCTGGTTGGATCTTGCGCTCAGATTGGAGCCCGCGTACATCTAAGTGCGGCGGCCCAGGTGGGTGGTGTGCTCGAGCCGATCGGGGCTTCCCCGGTGGTCATCGAGGATGACGTCATGGTTGGTGGGAACTCCGGGATCTATGAGGGGACCGTCGTGCGGCGGGGTGCCGTGATCGGCGCAGGTACCATTCTCACCTCCTCGATTCCCGTTTATGACCTCGTTCGGGAAACTGTTCTCCGCGCATCCGCGGAAGGGCCGCTCACCATCCCCGAGAACGCGGTCGTCATCCCCGGGGCCCGCCCTGCAGGCAAGGGGGAGTTTGCCAGAGCGCACGGGCTGTCCGCGGCCTGCGCCCTGATCGTCAAATACCGCGACGAACGCACCGATGCCGCCACGGCGCTGGAAAGCGGCCTGAGAATTTGAGATTTACGATTTGGGATTTGGGGATTCAGGGATTTTAGGGATTTAAGGATTGGGGGAAGGAGAACTGCGGTGAAGCCGCTCTTGGTAGGGAAGTTTCACAGAAGATTTGAGATTCCGGGGGTGGAACGGTGCGGCTGACTCAGGCCGGTTCGCAATTTCCCTCCGCCACAATCCCCCAATCCCTTAATCCCCCAATCCCTTGAATCCGAACAGTTGAAAGAGGCACTCTCCCGCCGCATCCTTCTGCTGGACGGGGCGATGGGATCGATGATCCAGACCTTCCGCCTGAAAGAGGGGGACTTTCGAGGCGAGCGTTTTGCGTCGCACGCCCGTGACCTTGGGGGAAACAACGATCTTCTGTCGCTCACGAGGCCGGAGATCATCACGGAGATCCATCGGCTCTACCTCGAGGCCGGCGCGGACATCATCGAAACGAACACCTTCAGCGCGACGTCAATTTCCCAGTCCGACTACGGTCTCGAAGATCTGGCATACGAAATGAACCTGGCGTCGGCACGACTGGCTCGCGAGGCTGCCGACGAGATGACTCAGCAGACACCGGACAGGCCTCGTTTCGTGGCCGGATCTCTGGGGCCCACCAATCGAACCGCCTCGCTTTCGCCCGATGTCAACGACCCAGGATTCCGGAACATTACCTTCATACAGCTCGTCGACGCTTATCTCGAGGCGGCCCGCGGCCTGGTCGAGGGTGGTGTCGATGTCCTGCTCGTCGAGACGATCTTCGATACGCTCAACGGAAAGGCGGCGATTTTTGCGATCGAGAGCTGTTTCGAGGAAAAAGGCGTCCGGCTGCCGGTCATGATCTCCGGCACCGTTACCGATGCAAGCGGCCGGACGCTGTCGGGTCAGACGACGGAGGCCTTCTGGAATTCGGTCCGTCACGTTCGCCCCGTGGCGGCAGGCTTGAACTGTGCACTCGGGGCGCGGGATCTCCGCGCCTACATCGAGGAGTTCTCGCGAATCGCCGATGTGGCGATCCTGGCCTATCCCAATGCAGGATTGCCGAACGAGTTCGGCGAATACGACGAGAGCCCCGAGAGCATGGCGGGATTCCTGGAGGATTTCGCCCGCAGCGGATTCGTCAATATTCTGGGCGGTTGCTGTGGTACGACGCCCGATCACATTCGAGCGATTCACAAACGAGTGGCCTGCATTCCGCCCCGGCGCATTCCCTCCGTCGAACGCCGGACGCGCTTGAGTGGACTCGAGCCGCTCAATATCGGATCAGACAGCATGTTCGTCAACATCGGCGAACGCACCAATGTCACCGGTTCACGCCGTTTCGCCCGTTTGATCCTCGAGGGGGACTTCGACTCTGCGTTGGAGGTTGCGCGGCAGCAGGTGGAGAACGGGGCGCAGATGATCGACGTGAACATGGATGAGGGGATGCTCGACTCCCAGGGGGCGATGACCCGCTTTCTGAGCCTGCTGGTCGCCGAGCCCGATATCTGTCGTGTTCCGGTCATGGTCGATTCCTCGAAGTGGGACGTGATCGAGGCAGGGCTTCGGTGTCTGCAGGGAAAGTCGGTGGTCAACTCAATCAGCCTCAAGGAGGGTGAGGAGGAATTCCTTCGGCAGGCGCGCCTGGCCCGGAAATACGGTGCCGCGGTCATCGTCATGGCATTCGACGAGAATGGTCAGGCGGACACCCTGGAGCGGAGAGTGGCGGTGTGCCGCCGTGCCTGTCGGCTCCTCAACGAGCGCTTGGACTTCCCCGCCGAAGACATCATCTTCGACCCCAATGTGTTCGCAGTGGCGACCGGAATCGAGGAACACAACAACTATGCGGTCGACTTCATCGAAGCGATCCGAGAGATTAAGCGTTTGATGCCGGGTGTGAAGGTCAGCGGCGGCATCAGCAACCTGTCTTTCTCGTTTCGGGGCAATAACACGGTCCGGGAGGCCATGCACTCCGTCTTTCTGTACCATGCGATACGTGCCGGTCTCGATATGGGCATCGTCAATGCGGGCCAGCTGGCGGTCTACGAAGACATCGATCCCGAATTGCGATCCCGGGTCGAGGACGTCATCCTCAATCGGCGCTCCGACGCGACCGAGCGCCTGCTCGAGATCGCGGGGCAGTTCGCCGGTCGGACGAAGGAAAGCCACGTCGAACAGGAATGGCGTGCACGGCCCGTCCAGGAGCGCCTCCAGCACGCCCTGGTCCATGGCATTGCGGATTTTGTCGAGGAGGACACCGAGGAAGCACGCCGGCAGTCCGACCATGCGATTCAGGTCATCGAGGGCCCGTTGATGGACGGCATGAACGTCGTCGGAGACTTGTTTGGAGCGGGCAAGATGTTCCTTCCGCAGGTCGTCAAAAGCGCCCGCGTCATGAAGAAGGCCGTGGCCTATCTGATCCCCTTCATCGAAGAGGAGCGCGGCGACGGAGAGGAGCCGCGGTCGAAGGGCCGGGTCTTGATGGCTACCGTCAAGGGCGACGTGCACGATATCGGCAAGAACATCGTCGGTGTCGTGTTGCGCTGCAACAACTATGAGGTCACCGACCTTGGGGTGATGGTGCCGGCCGCGAAGATTCTCGAACAGGCTCGTGCGATTCAAGCGAACATCATCGGTCTGAGCGGTCTGATCACCCCGTCGCTCGATGAAATGTGCCACGTGGCTGCCGAGCTTGAAAGGGAGGGATTCGACCTTCCGCTCTTGATCGGAGGGGCAACCACTTCACTGGCTCACACGGCCGTGAAGATCAGTCCGAACTATCACGGCCCAACGGTCTACGTGACTGACGCTTCGCGCAGCGTTCCCGTTGTCAGCAATCTGCTCAGCGAAACCGCAAGGGATTCCTTCGTTCGGCAGACGGCAGACGATTATGCGGAGATCCGAAGGCGTCATGAAGAGCGGAGCGCCCGGATCGACCTGCTGCCGATTGCCGCGGCCCGGGAGAATCGCTGGCCGTGGAACTGGACGGAGTACACGCCCGAGAAGCCCGGCCGGATAGGAATCCAAGAGCTGCACGATTACGATCTGGAGGAGTTGAGTCGCTACATAGACTGGTCGCCTTTCTTCAAGACCTGGGAACTGCCCGGCAAGTATCCGTCCATCTTCGAAGACCCGACGGTCGGCGCAGAGGCACGGTGTCTCTTCGACGACGCACAAGTGCTGCTTCGCCGGATCATCGAGGGTCGGCTCCTTCAAGCCGAGGCGGTCTTCGGACTCTTTCCGGCCAACTCCAGCGGCGACGACGTGGAACTTTACCGGGATGAGGAGCGCAAGGGGATCCTGTCGGTCTTTCACTTCCTTCGCCAGCAGACCCGCAAGCCGGAAGGTCGGCCCAATCGCTGTCTTGCCGATTTCGTGGCTCCCGCGGACAGTGGTTGTCCAGACCACCTCGGCGCCTTTGCCGTCACCGCCGGAAACGGTCTCGATGAACTGGTAAGGGAGTTCGAGTCTCACCAAGATGACTACAACGCGATCCTGGCCAAGGCGTTGGCCGACCGGTTGGCCGAGGCCTTTGCCGAACGTTTGCACGAGTGCATCCGTCGCGAGATCTGGGGCTACGCGCCGGACGAAGATCTGGACAACGCGGCCTTGATTCACGAGAGGTATCGCGGCATCCGCCCTGCCCCCGGCTATCCGGCTTGTCCCGATCACACCGAGAAGGAGACCCTGTTTCAGCTGCTGGATGTTCCCCAGCGGGCCGGCATCCGCCTGACGGAAAGCTTCGCCATGCTCCCGGCCGCCTCCGTGTGCGGATTCTATCTTGCGCACCCCGAGTCCCATTATTTCGGGGTTGGGAAGATCGGACGCGACCAGCTCGAAGACTACGCTCGCCGCAAGGGCCGCGACCGGCGCGACATGGAAAAGTGGCTCGCCCCCGTCCTTGCGTAGCTACGCCAGAAAGGTCCCAATTCCCAAGGTAGAGCTCGGGTCCCGATAGAGTGTCGGCGCCGGCATCAGTGCGCCACCGCAGCGTGCATTTCAGTGTCGCAGCGTCCCGTGCAGTTCAGTGCATGAACGTGAGTGAGTGCTGCCGGATTTTCAGTAGCCGCTGACTGATCGGTCTCCGAGGGATCAACTGTCAGTCGCCTCGTCAGGGTGTCGCTCGTGTTCATTTCCGGGCGACAAGAAAGGGAGTGGGCGGCTGTACAGGGGGTCGCTCACTGACCGCTCGCGCACAGACCGCCGCGCACGGACCGCGCTGCACACGGGACGCTGCACATGGACGCTGCGTGCACTGACCCTGAGCAGGGCGTGCACCGCCCATGCAAGGTCGGCGATCTCATCGATTTCTATCAAGCGCGAGTGGCAAGTCTCCCCTCAATCCCTTGATCTCCACTACCCCCTCCCAACTGATCCCCCCGGATGGATCAGTTTTCCAAAAATGTGACAAGATTGCCATCATCAGAGGGTCCCCTTCCTTGACCCGGTCCCCCCGGATGCCCAATTCTGGAGGTGTAGACGCCGTTCCACAGCCGGAACGAGCGATCCAGTCTTTGAGAGAGCGGGTCTAAGAAGGAACGACAGGCTTCGGAGTCGGGGGTTCGTGGTTGTGACCACGGCCCCCGGACCCCGGAGCAATGACATTTTTGAACAGCCGTTTTTCGGGAGGTATCTCTGATGCCAAGAAGTGGTGCCACTGCAAAAGTTTGGAAGGCGGTCGACAGTGCCGTCTGTTTCTCGGCCGGCAGAGCATTCGACGCCGTGAATTTCTTCAACAAGCGTCGGCCGAATCCGACCTTCACGCCGAAATGGTCGGACAAGCCGCTCCTGAAATCATGGGAAAAGACCAAGCCGAAGCTGGGTTGGCCCCGGGAAACCGACTCCCTCTGTCCAAAGTGCGTACGGGAAGCACGCGAGAAGATTCTCAGCGGCGAAGAAGACTATCGAATCCTGATCGAGGAGAAGGTCGGCGAGATCAAGGCCACGATCCTGGAGCGGGACAATCAGGTCTGGATGGTCAAGGAATGTCCGATCCACGGCAAGTTCGAAGACATCATGGCGATCGACAAGAACTTTCTCAAATGGATCGAAAACAACTTCCCGGGCCGCGACCTGCCGTCTCACAACGATGAAGAGCTGCATAACCACGGCTCGAGTTCGATCCGCCACGGGCGTGGAGCGGTCCTGACCGTCGATCTAACCAACCGCTGCAACATGATGTGCGACCCCTGCTTCATGGATGCAAATCAGGTTGGATTCGTGCACCAGTTGGAGTGGGAGGAGATCAAGGAGATCCTGGACAACGCCCTCAAAATCAAGCCGCGGCGTCAGATGTCGGTGCAATTCTCGGGCGGTGAGCCCACGTTGTCGCCACACTTCTTCCGGGCCATCCGCTATTCCCGCAAGGTCGGCTACAACAGCGTGCAGGCCGCATCGAACGGCATCGAATTCGCCAGGGATTACAGGTTCGCCCAGAAGGCCGCCGAAGCGGGACTGCGCTTCGTCTATTTCCAGTTCGACGGGATCGGCAACGACGCCAACAGTCACCGCCACATCGGCAATCTGTTCGACGTCAAGCTGAGAGCCATCGAGAACATCCACAAGGCCGGGACGGAGCTGGTTCTGGTCACGACGCTCGTCAATGGCGTCAATAACGACCAGGTGGGTCCAATTATCCGATTTGCGATGGACAATCCCAAGAAGATCGCCTTCATCGCCTTCCAACCGGTCTCCTTCACCGGACGCGACGAGGAAATCACCGACGAGCGGCGGCTCCGCCAGCGCTACACCCTCTCGCACATGGCGCTGGACGTGAAGAAGCAGATTGGACTGACCGAACCGCTACGCGACTGGTTCCCGCTCTCCCTGATGCAGAGCTTTTCGGATTTCGCCGATCTCGCACACGGCCCCGAATCGGAATGGGGCCAGGTCAGCTGCGGTTGCCACCCCAACTGCGGAGTGGGTACTGCGCTCATGGTCGACAAGGAGACGAAAGATGCCCGACCGGTTCCGGAGTTCCTGAACATTCCGGGTCTGGTCAAGGACATTCAGAGCATTACCGATGCTGCGCGGGGCAAGTTCATCAGCAATCTGATGATGGGTCTTGCCCTGTTGAAACACTACAAGCCCTTCAAGGCGCCCAAACGGTTGACACTGTGGGACATCCTGAAGAAGTTCGACAAGAGCTACGGTCTCAGCGGTCACGATTACGGCCAGAACTTCGGTGACGAAGCCTTCGAACGCCGCAAAGACCCCTGGAACTTCCTCTTCATTGCCGGCATGTGGTTTCAGGACCTGTTCAACTACGATTTCCGGCGGACTGAGATGTGTGTGATCCCGTACGGCACGCAAGAGGGTGAGATCTCCTTCTGTGCCTACAACACCGGACATGGCTGGCGAAACATCATCGAGCACATGCACATGAACGCCACCGTGGCGGAATGGTACAAGGAGCACGGTCGCCATGCCATTTACGCCGGCGGCAAAGACCTGAACCTGACCAACTACGAGCACTCTCTGGATCTGCGGGCTGAAGACGTCAACCATGTACGGGAGCGGGCGCAGGACGTTCCGATGACGGCCCGCGACGAAAAGCTGATGCGCCAGAAGGCCGCCCGAGAGGCAGCCGCGGTTCGCGAGTACTACGAGGAGACGGTTCTCAAGAAGAAAAAGAAGACCGAACTCGTCCAGTTGGGGTAGGACCGGCCGGAGGCCGCGCTCAAATTTCAGCGGGCGAGCACGATCTTTCCCGGCTCGTCCTGATTCGGCTCATCCTCCTTCAGGTAGGAGGGAGGTATCTGTCGCGAGAGAAAGTCCAGGTAGGCTCGCTGATTGCCGTCGGCGCCACTCATCAGATAGCGGATCTGGGCGTGAATGAATTCGAGTGACTCCGTCACAGCCACGAGAGGAAAGCTCGACATGTCCTCTGCGAGCGCCTTTCGGACGTCCTCGATCCGTTCGACGAGATGCCGGAGCAGGCGCTGGGCGGCGGGGTCCGTCGAAGAATGTTCGTAGAGGATCCCTCTCTCCTCGGTCCGATAGTCTTCAAGCGCAAGGCCTACGGCATCGAGGACCTCGGCATCCGTAAACGCTGGAAAACGTCGGGTGTGGCGGACGATTTCCATCTCCACCGTGCGAATGAACCCGAACAACTGTTGAAAGGTATCGAGGTAGTGTCGGGTTTTGCCAGGATCGCCGACCCACTCGCCGAACCCGGAGAAGGTCCGGATCCACTCGTTCTCCAACCCGGGCCTCAGATAGGAGCAGTCTGAAGGGCACGGGATTTCAGTGACGCGCTTCTCCCCGCAACATTGAGTACAGATGTCTTTACCCAGGGCCGGACACGCGCGTTTCCCCTTGCGTGAATTACAGATGGGACATTTCACACGACTTAGTATAACGAAAGGTTGCCGGCTACGACCCAATACTGGCCAGGAACTGGTTGAAACTGTCCTTCCAGTGCGCAACTGTCGGAGCGGGCCCCGTCATTTTGACAAACCAGGGGCCCTGCCCCGTTTCAATGACTGCCGCGACCATCCGGTAGTCCGGGTGCTTCGCGGCGGAGCCTCCGCCCATCATCGGTCCCATGGCCGCCGTGTAGGTGCCCGAAATATCGACCTCGGTGATTTCGAAGCCACCAATCTTCTTCTGCACCTGTGAAGCGTTCTCAACCGGGCTGCCGTCCGGCTTGGTGAACTGGTGGATCCAACGGTCCACATTGGCTTGAGCCGACCCACCGATTCCCGTAAAGACCGCGACCTCGGCATCCCCTGCGCCGTTCTGGCCCGGCAGTCGATATTGAGACTGTCGCATGCTGGATGAGGGCTTCTCGGACACCCAGCCCTCCGGAGCGGTGAAATGGGGTTCTCCGCCGGCAGGTGCGCCCAGCTCATTCGACGACCGGGCAACCGGCACCTCTTCCCCTTGAGGGACCTGATTCTTCGAACATGCTCCCAGTATCAAAATGCCCAGCAGGGCCGTAATCGACAGTAATGCTGCGACAGCTCGATTCATACTTTTTCTCCTCCAAAGTGAAGTGACGATCGAATGTACAGCGAGTATATCAGCCTAAGCCGCTGCCGGATTCCGTTCGATATGAATGAGGTGACGGACAACTCGACAGCGAGCACACTCCACGACATTCGGACGCTGATCCTTTCGTTCCATCCGATCATCGTCTTCGAAACCGTAGAAGAAGAACGGGTCGACGCGATAGTGAAGTCAGTTGCCGACGAGCTGGGCCTGGTTCGATTCCAGTGGTCCATCACGAGCGGCCTGCGCAGGCAGGGGCAGTCGGCGCCGTATCATCAGACGAATCAGCCCCCGATCCTGCTGAAGTACATCGCCGGTTTGACGGTCGAAGGCCTCTTCCATCTCAAGGACTTCGCAACCTATCTCGACAACCCGGAGGTGCGCCGGCTCACGCGCGAACTTGGTCAGGCATTCTCCGGTACCAGGTCGACCTTGATCATCAGTGGTGACAGCGTTGAACTTCCGGGGGAACTGGCTCCGCTGGCCGTTCACTGTCGGCTTACTCTTCCGGGTCCGGACGAACTGAGGGGCGCCGTCCGGGATCTGCTCCATTCTCTGAGCGAGCAGCATGCCATCCGTGTGGAAATTGGCCCTGACGGCCTGGAGGCGTTGCTCCGAGCCATGAGCGGGCTGACCCTCAAGCAGGCTCGTCAGACGCTGGCCTACTGTATCCTGTCGGACGGGCGCCTCACGCGAGACGACATCGCGCAGATCGTGGAGAAGAAAGGCGAGCTCATTCGCGAGCAGGGGTTGCTCGAGTACTACCCGGCTCGAACCAACGCATACGAGTTGGGCGGTTTCGCGGGCTTGCGCCACTGGCTCGAACTGGCCGAGGTCGGGTTCAGCGCGGAAGCCCGAGAGTACAACCTGGATCCGCCCAAGGGAGTACTCATGGTGGGGGTCCAAGGCTGTGGCAAGTCTCTGGCAGCCAAGTTCGTGGCGCGATCCTGGGGGCTGCCGCTTCTCAAACTCGATGCCGGAAGGCTCTTCGACAAGTACATCGGCGAATCCGAGAAGAACTTTCGAAAGGCAACGCGTCAGGCGGAATCCATGGCTCCGGTCGTCCTGTGGATCGACGAGATCGAGAAGACCTTCGCGGCATCCGGAAACAGCGATGCCGACGGCGGGCTCGGACAGCGAATCCTTGGTTCCTTCCTGACCTGGCTGCAGGAGAAGAAGGAACAGGTTTTCGTCGTCGCCACGGCCAACGACATCTCTGCCTTGCCGCCCGAGCTTCTCAGGAAGGGACGCTTCGACGAAGTCTTCTTCGTGGATCTTCCGAATCCTGCGGAACGGCGACAGATCCTCGCCATCCATCTGAAGCTGAGAAAGCTGGAGCCCAAGGATTTCGACCTGGATCGGCTGGTCGAACGCACGGAAGGCTTCAGCGGAGCAGAAATCGAACAAGCTGTGATTTCAGCCCTCTACGCATCGATTCACGAGAAAAAGCCGCTCCTGACCGAAGGGATTATCCGGGCAATCGATTCGACGCTGCCCCTGTCCGTTACGCGCCGCGAGGATGTGGACAAACTCCGCCAGTGGGCTCGGCAACGCTTCGTGAGCGCAAATTAAGCCTCAGCGTGTCGTGCTCCGGACTCTCGTCCCTGCCGGTAACCGGGAGGTCAGCGAGATGAACGCCGACTATCCCTGTTTGTCGGAGGTGGAGTCGATGTGCAGCTTGTCGAGGTGATGACTCTGCTTCTTTCCGGACCGAAAGATGTACACGATCACGGCTGCAATAATGATGACGGCGACGATGAATGATGTCGTCATTTACTGCCCCCCTCTCATAACAGCGACTCGGTTCCGATCATCTTCCCGGCTTGACCCGCCGTCGGCTGAGATTCCAGAAGAGAGCATGAGCAACCGGGCATTCGTGCCAGAAAGATCTCTGAACCCAGCGTTGGAATCCAGATTCCATTCTACGAGTGCCGCTCAGAAAAGGCAAAGGAATTCGGAAGTGCCCAAACCTGCTGAAAGTGTCAACAGGCATGCTGAAATCCTCTGCAGCAAACCCATGCGGAGTCTGCGCCCAAGGCCGTCGCGGCCTTCGCCGGTAAAATCTTTGCAGCACTGTTGAGATTCTCATCACCCACGTCCCGCTACCCGATCCGGAGGAATCAACATATCTGATGCAATTCCAGTCACTTGTGAGAATACCACCGGGACTTGCAGGTTTGGTGCCCGACGTGCATCCAAATATCTGTGATGAGGCGTCACGGGTTCCCAACCTGCATTTGGATGGACGCAGGCGTCGTGAACTACCGCTTGTGTGACCATGAATTCGAATGTGAAACCTGTCTGTTCGATCAAGCCATTCGTGGCGAAACGCCGGCCCTGGCCGTCCAGGATCGGGCAGCGGGTCTGAAGAGGACCAAGGGGCCCCGGGGACTTCCCGACTTTCTCATTTCGTCGCAGTGCTTCTACAGCCCAAATCACATGTGGGCGCGAGTGGAAGGTTCTGCACGTGTCCGAGTGGGTCTGGATGACTTTGGACAACAGCTGATGGGGCAGGTTTATGCCGTTCGCATCCCCCCTCCGGGAGCCATAACGCGCGACGACACGATCGAAGTCATCAACCAACTGGGTTCCCACAGGATGCGGAGTCCGGTCGAAGGACTGGTGGTCTGGGTCAACTCGGAATTGCAGGAACGACCGTCCTTGGTCAACAAAGCCCCTTTCACCGCGGGAAGCCTCTTCATGATCGAGCCGGACGACCTCGCCGGCCAGCTCAAGGAGATGCGCTACGGACTGGAGGCCGAGGAATGGCTCGAGACCGAAGCGGACGAGCTGGGTTCTGAAGTATTTGAACTTATGTGGTCGGGTCGACCCGGCATCGGCGTCACCGCCCCGGACGGCGGTGAGCTGGTTGCCGATTGGCTTGACACGGCACGTCGCCAGGATACCTTTCGACCAGTGCTCGAGAGGTTCCTGATCAGTCGATGAAGGCGAAGGGGTGATTCCCATGGTACCGATTCTTGTTCTCCTGACATTTGCCGTTTCGATCGGGGGCTACTCGATCTATTCATGGCTTCAAAAGCGCCGCGAAATCGAACGGGCGGTAGACGCCTCGACCCATCCCGTCCCCGAAGGATGCGTGTGGTTCCCGGGACACACCTGGATGCTCCCCACCGCAGACCGTCGTGGGCGTCTCGGAATCGACGCGTTCGCCGGGCGCTTGTTGGGTCGGGTCGATGAGATTCGACTTCCCCTGGAGGGCGAACAAGTCAAACGAGGCGGGAAGTTGTTCTCCGTCCGACAGGGGGAACGTTGGGCGGAGATCAAATCGCCGGTTGCCGGAACGGTGACTGCGATCAATGACGCCGTCCGGAATCTGTCCTTCAATGCCGGAACCGGGATCTCCTCGTACTGGCTCTGTGAGATCGAACAAGCGGATCTCGCGACCGCCCTCGAGGGCGGAGTCCGTCCCGAGAGTCTGCGCAGCTGGCTGGCCGGCGAAGTGCAGCGGATCATGAGTGCTCTGACCCCAAGCAAGGGATTGCAGGAGGGATTGGGAGCCATGCTGCCGGATGGCGGCACACTGGTCGATGGACTGCTCGAAACCGTTGACGACCGGACTTGGGAACGGGCCACCCAGGTCCTGTTCGAGAAATAACGGGATCGTCGCGTGCCCCGAATGATCGGGTCAGGGGATGCCTGAGGCCCAGTTCTCGGGCCGTCCCCTTCTCCCGCTGTTGAGTAAAGCCGCAATCTATTCCCTCCTTCCTCCATTTCTCTTCGCAATTGCCTCAAAACTTGTTAAAATTTTAAACAGGGTGACGCTGAGGCCGAGCAGGGTCCGGCTGAGAGCAGTGAGGACGAAGGCATTGGCCGGACGATTGAGTTTTAAACTCGTGGCAAGTCTCGTGGGCTGTTTGGGCCTGATCTTTGCCATATTCGGCTACCAACTGACTGAACAGCATCGCCGCGACCTGGAGGCTGTCAATTTCGAGGCGGCCGACCGCATCTCCGACAGCATCAAGCGCAGCATTCTGTACAGCATGCAGCTCAATCACCGCGAGCACATCTATCACACCATTCAGACCCTCGGTGGCGAGCCCGGGATCAACAAGATCCGAATCTTCAACGAGGTGGGAAGGATCAGCTATTCGAGCGACGATTCCGAGATCAATACGCTCGTGGACAAGAAAGAGGAAGCCTGCTACGCCTGTCACAACCAGGAAGAACCTCTGCGAAGGCTGCCGCGACCCGACCGGCGAAGGATCTATTACGACGCTCAGGGAAACCGGATCCTCGGGCTCATCAACGCAATCGAGAACGAACCGCGGTGCTACGAGGCCTCCTGCCACGCTCACTCCGCGGATCAGACCGTGCTGGGCGTCTTGGACGTGACCATGTCACTGTCCAGTGTGGACCGGACGATTCAGAAGGGGCGGACTCTACTACTGGCCCAGCTCGGTTTGGCTGTTCTGATCGTCAGCATCGTACTCGCGGTCGTCGTCTGGTTCTTGGTCGACCGACCTATCCGAGAGCTGATGATCGGGACGAAGAAGCTCGCTGCCGGCCAACTCGACTACCGGATTCAGATTGATTCCAAGGACGAAATGGGGGCACTCGGTCGGTCCTTCAATCGTATGACCGAACAACTCAGCCAGGCACGGTCAGAGCTGACTTCGTGGGCGCAGACGCTGGAGAGTCGAGTCGAAGAAAAGACGGCGGCCCTAAAAGCGGCTCATCGTCACATGATTCAAGTGGAGCGCATGGCTTCGATGGGCAAGCTCGCCGCCATCGTCGCTCACGAAATCAACAATCCGCTGGCGGGAATCCTGACGTCGGCGCGACTGGTCCTCAAGCGCCTGAAGCGAAACGGGGCGAGCGATGATGACACAGCGGAGCATCTGGAGCTGATCGCCCAGGAAGCCGGCCGCTGCGGGGACATCGTCAAAAGCCTGCTTCAGTTTGCTCGTCCTCGCAGCGAACGGCGTCAGCCCGAGGACGTGAACCAGCTGGTTCGCGAGGCTCTCCGTCTGGTTCAGCACAAGATGAACTTGATGAGTGTCGAGACTCGTTTCGAGCTTGACGAGGGCATTCCCACGGTGATCTGTGACTCTCAGGGCATCAAACAGGTTCTGGTCGCCGTCCTGATCAATGCGTCCGAGGCCGTGGACACTTCGGGCGGTCAGATCGTCCTTGGCACGCGCTATCAGGCCGAGAAAGGCCTCGTCGAAATCCGGGTTCAGGACAACGGCTGCGGAATGGACGAGCAGACCAAACAACAGATTTTCGAACCGTTCTTCACGACGAAAGAAGACGCCCACGGAGTGGGCTTGGGGATGGCCGTTGTCAGCGGGATCGTCGCCGCCCACGGTGGAGAGATTCAGATTGACTCGGCCCTCGGACAGGGCACCACTGTAGCGATCGCGCTTCCGGCGGCGCGAACGGGCCAAGAGGCCTAGAAACAGAAGAAGGGGGACACACGGATGGCTACCAAACCCACTGCCAAGATTCTGGTAGTCGATGACGAGTTGATTGTGAGGAAATCGCTCGGAGGTTGGCTTCAGGAAGAAGGCTACGTGGTGGACGTCGCCGGATCGGGGAAAGAGGCACTGGAAGCCCTGAGTCGGGACGAGTGGGACATTTTCCTGGTCGATATCAAGATGCCCGGCATCGACGGTCTCGAGCTGCAGCGGCGGATTCACGAAATCCATCCCGACGCCACAGTCATCATCATGACTGCCTATGCGTCGGTCGACACGGCGGTCGAGGCGATGAAAGAGGGGGCCTACGACTACGTCGTCAAGCCGTTTGAGCCGGAGGCGCTGGAAAACCTGATTCGCAAGGCAGCAGAGCGCAAGCAGCTGCTGGATGAAAACGTCCAGCTCCGCAAGAAGATCGATGAGATGAGTGCCTTCCACGGTATCGTCGGCTCCAGTCCCGCGATCAGCCGGGTGCTCGAAGAAGTGCGAATGGTGGCCGAATCCGATACGACGGTCTTGGTGCGCGGCGAGAGCGGCACCGGCAAGGAACTTATCGCTCGGGCGATTCATGCCTGTAGCGCCCGGCGCTACCTGCCCATTGTTACGGTGAGTTGTGGAGCCCTCTCCGAAGGTCTGCTCGAGAGTGAGCTCTTCGGACATGAGAAAGGGGCCTTTACGGGTGCCCAGTACCGGCGCAAAGGCAAATTCGAAATGGCGGACGGGGGAACCCTGTTCCTGGACGAGATAGGGGATATTTCCCTCAAAACGCAGGTTGATCTCCTGAGAATCCTCGAAGAGAAGCGGGTCTGTCGTGTCGGCGGGAACAAGCTGATTCCGGTCGACTTTCGCTTGATTGCGGCGACCAACAAGAACCTCGAGAGTATGGTCCGGGAACAGACCTTTCGCGAAGATCTCTATTATCGCCTCAACGTGTTCTCGATTACGCTGCCGCCGCTGCGGGAAAGACGAGAAGATATTCCCATGCTGACCGAGCACTTTCTCCACCAGTTTGCGGAAAGCATGAACAAGCATGTCACGAAGGTCTCGCCCGAGGCTCTGGAGTTTCTCTGTCGGCACGATTGGCCCGGCAACATCCGGGAACTCCAGAACGCAATGGAACGGGCCGTTCTGGTTTGTCGCTCGGAGACGCTCGGCCCGCGTGACTTTCCCCGTCTGCAGGAAGACAAGCCCAGGGAGCCTGACGAGAAATCACTGGCCGCCGTCGAGCGGGATCACATCCAGGACGTGCTGGAGGAGACCGGGTGGAACATTTCCCGAAGCGCCCGACTACTCCAGATCGACCGCGTGACCCTGTACAACAAGATCAAGAAGTACGGCTTCAAACGAACGTCCTCCACGGCGAAAAAGTGATGACCGAGATCCGGCTGGTCAGGGTCGGCAACCCCGACCAGGACGTCCTCGATTTCCTGGAGCTCACTCTGCCTGAACATTTGGCAGGCAATTGCGAGATTTCGAGCGAACGTCTCGATGTAGCGCCCCTCTATGACGCCGCCAGGGGGCAGTTCTACTCGACCGGCCTGCTGGCCGAACTGGTGGCCGCCGGGAAACGGCACCCATCCGCGAAACTGCTGGGTGTGACCGATGTCGACCTCTTCATCCCCATCCTCACCTTCGTGTTTGGCGAAGCCCAACTGGGGGGGCAGGCTGCTCTGTTGTCGAGCCACCGTCTCAGGCAAGGGTTCTACGGACTGCCCGACGACGTCAACCTTCTCTTCGATCGCGTGGAAAAGGAAGCACTACACGAGCTCGGTCACACCCTGGGGCTGGTCCACTGCCGGGACCTCGCGTGCGTCATGCACTTCTCCAACTCGGTGGAGGAAGTGGATCTAAAGCCCAGTCAATACTGCGATCAGTGCCGCCGGCGAATCGAGCAAGCCAAAGACAAAGAGCCGCTTCCCGAGAGGGCAGGCCGCTCGCGACTCGATTGAATCCCCATCCGTCACACTCTGCACGGGAGGTCAACCGGCGTTCTTGGCTACACTCTTCAGCCGCGATCGCTCCAGTTCCTGGGCGTCGACGACCGCGATCGCGGCCATATTGACAATGTCCTTTGCCTCGAAGCCGTACTGCAGAACATGGACCGGCTTGTTCATTCCCACGAGGATCGGCCCAATGGCCTCCGCGCCGCCCAGGCGCTGTACGAGCTTGTAGGCGATGTTCGCCGACTGAAGGTCGGGGAATATGAGGACGTTGGCCGGACTGGTCAGCGTGCTGAACCCATAGTGTTCCGTGATCAGCTCGTGAACGACCGCTGTGTCTGCCTGCATCTCTCCATCGACGACGAGGTCGGGCGCCTTCGATTTGACCAGGTCCGCAGCCCGTCGGACCTTCTCTGCGAGCGCGTGGCGGACGCTTCCAAAATTCGAGAAGGAAAGCATGGCAACCCGTGGCTCGATGTTGAAACGCCCGGCAACCTCAGCAGCCAGGATGGCAATGTCGGCCAGCTCCTCGGCGGAGGGTTCGATATTCACGGTCGTGTCCGCAAAGAAGTAAATGCGATCCTTGAGCACCATCATGAACAGGCCGACGACTCGACTGCAATCCGGTCGCATCTGGATGACCTGCAGCGCAGGTCGAATGGTGTCCGGATACTGCTGGTCGACACCGCAGACCAGCGCGTCGGCATCTCCAAGCCGCACCATCATCGAACCATAGACCGTTTTGTTGCGCATCATTCGGCGGGCATCGGCCAGTGTCAGGCCACGGCGCTGGCGCAGGCGGTACAGCTCCTGGGCATACTGTTCGAACTTCCCCGACGCCTCGGGATCCACGATTTCGACACCGTTCAGATGAAGATCGAGCTCCTTCACGAGTTGATCCACCTTCTCTTTGCGTCCCAACAGCACGGGATGAGCGAATCCCTCGTCAAGGATGATCTGGCTGGCCCGCAGGACCTTTTCATGCTCTCCCTCGGGAAAAGCGACCCTCTTCGGCTCCCGTCTGGCCTGGTTGATGACGACTCTCATCACCTCGCGCGAACGACCCAGGCGGCGCTCGAGGGACTCACGGTACTCGTCGATGTCGATCTTCACGCGGGCGACGCCCGTTTCCATAGCCGCCTGTGCGACGGCGGATGATTCCGAGATCAGAACCCGATAGTCGAATGGTTTTGGAATCAAGTAGTGCGGGCCAAAATGAAGGCGCTCGATGTCGTAGGCCTTCATAACCGACTCGGGGACGTCTTCCTTTGCCAAGTCGGCCAGTGCTCGAGTCGCGGCCAGCTTCATCTCCTCGTTGATCGCCGTAGCCCGAACATCCAGGGCCCCGCGAAAGATGAAGGGAAAGCCCAGGACATTGTTCACCTGATTCGGATAGTCGGAGCGTCCCGTCGCCATAATGGTGTCCGGACGAGCCGCCATCGCTTCCTCATACGTAATCTCGGGATCAGGATTGGCCAGGGCAAAAACGATCGGCCGACTGTTCATGCATTTGAGCATGTCTCCCGTTACGCAGTTTGCGACCGACAAGCCCACGAACACGTCCGCTCCCCGAAGGGCGTCGGCCAATGTCCGGGCATCGGTCTCCGCCGCCAGTGACTGCTTGTGAGGGTTCATACCCTCCGTCCGGCCTTTGTAGATCACTCCCTTAGAGTCACAGAGGATCAGATTTTGCCGGCGAACGCCTAAGCTCACGTAGTATCGTGCGCAGGCCAGCCCACTGGCGCCGGAACCGTTGACCACGATCTTGACCTCTTCAATCGGCTTCTCGCAGAGCTCCAGGGCGTTGAGCAGAGCGGCACCCGAAATGATCGCGGTTCCGTGCTGATCATCGTGAAAGACCGGAATGTTCAGATCGGCCTTGAGCTGGTCTTCAATCAGGAAGCACTCGGGAGCCTTGATGTCCTCGAGATTGATCCCTCCAAAGGTTGGTTCCAGGAGTTTGACCGTCCGGATGACGTCTGCAGGATCCTCACTGTCGATCTCGATGTCGAAAACATCGATGTCCGCAAAACGCTTGAAAAGGACGCCCTTGCCCTCCATCACGGGCTTGCCCGCGGCAGCGCCGATGTTGCCAAGTCCAAGAACGGCCGTCCCATTCGACACCACGGCCACCAGGTTCCCCTTGGCCGTGTAGTTGAAGACGTCGTCCGGATTTTGCTTGATCTTCAGGCAGGGAACCGCCACACCGGGTGTATACGCAAGAGACAGATCTCGTTGCGTGAGGCACGGCTTGCTGGGTGTGACTTCGATTTTCCCTTTGCGCCCCTGACTATGGTACTCGAGGGCTTCTCTTTCTCTAATCATAAGTTCGAATCCCCTCCATCGGTTGACGGCCTGCTGAAACATACATGACGCCCGGGACTCCTGCAAACCGGTCGGACCGGAGCAGCTCGAGCGAAGCGGAGCCAAGTCACTCCATATGGTAGTCTCTTCTTTTCGGGCTTTGCAAAGGAGATGGAGCGATGAAGGTGATCGCGGATTTTTGCATTGTTCCGGTCGGTGTCGGGGTCAGTCTTTCGCGGTACGTGGCGGCCTGCGAAGAGGTTATCGAGAAAAGCGGGCTGAAGGCACAACTGCACGCCTACGGTACCAATGTCGAAGGAGAGTGGGATCAGGTTCTTGCGGCTCTGAAGCGGTGTCACGAAGTCGTCCACGAGATGGGCGCCCCCCGCATCACGACGACGGTGAAACTGGGAACGCGGATCGACCGGGAGCAAACCATGCAAGAGAAGATTGAGAGTGTAGAGGAGAAGCTGCGGAGTGAGAAGATTTGTGACTAAGCGCATCACTCTCCCGTCGGCCTTGTGTCTCGTGCTGATCATGCTCGTGCCGGTGGCTCTGGCCGGTCGTGTAAGAGTCATCCATGAGGCCAGGTCGCTTCAGCCCGGCGAGGTGGTGCTGTTGCGCATCAGTGGGGACGCGCCGATCGAGGAAGCTCGAGCCGCCGCGCTGGACCACGAATATTCCTTCTTCGAAACCGACGATCCCACCGTGCGCGAGACGCTCATCGGACTCGATCTGGCTGTTAAACCCGGCACTTACCGTGTGCGGGTCACGGGCCGCTGCGGCAACGGGCCCTTCGATGCAACAGATTCACTGAAGGTGGTGGCGAAGAAGTTCCCGGTTCGGCGCATAACGGTGGACGAGAAGTTTGCCAATCCTCCCGCCCGTGTCATGGATCGGATCGCCAGGGAACAGAAACTGGTCTCATCGATCTTCGGGAAGATCACCGCGGCCCGCTATTGGAGAGCACCGTTCCACCGGCCGGTTCCGGGCGTCGCCCTGAGCAGCTTCGGCAAGCGTAGCATCGTGAACGGTCAACCGAGGAGCCCACATAGCGGCACGGACTTCAGGGCGGCTTCCGGGACCCCGGTTGAGGCCCCAAATGACGGCAAGGTGGTCCTGGCTCAAAGCCTGTATTTTTCAGGAAACACCGTCATCATCGATCATGGGATGGGCCTCTACTCCTATCTCTGTCACCTCTCCGC
>JARRKC010000062.1:0-30215 GCA_037388505.1 Acidobacteriota bacterium
TAGGCACGCCGCCAGCGTTGATTCTGAGCCAGGATCAAACTCTCAGCTTTTTCCAAACCAAAAGTTCTCCCCAAGCGCGTGTTCCGCCTTCGTTCTCTATCCGGTTGTCAAAGATCTCGCACGGTGCACAGTAGGACCGCGCAAACTTTAATTCTACCCGAGAAGGCCCGAGCGTGCAAGCGCTCAGCCGATCACCGAGCTGGGCTTGGTGAAGGGCTCGTCAAAATACTTCCGCGCCTCTGCCTGCGCCCCATTGTAGTCGATTTTCGTATTGAGGGCTTTCTGATATTCCGCTTTGGCGCGTTGCCGCTGACCGAGCACGTCATACACCTTGCCCAGGTAGATGTGCGCCCAGGTCTCGACCCACTCCGGCTTCAGATCCCCGTTCATGCAGTCTCGCATGCTGTTGGCGGCATTCGAATAACTGTGTTGCTCGAAATAGGCCTGACCCAAACGAAAATGGGCCAGCGAGCTGCGAGGATTCAAGCCCACCGCCTTCTCGTACTCCTGGATCGCCGAGACGAACTCTCCCTGGTTCTCGTACTCATCCCCCATCGCGATGGCCACCGCCACGCGCATCTTGTCCGAATCCATGAGGATCTTGCCGTTCGGATCGAGGTCCAGCTTGACCGGGAGAGTCTCGGTCTTGAAGCTGAACGCGGTGGACTTGCCGTTGACCATCAACTGCTTGTCTTCGGGTTGCCCTTTGGTCTCGATCCTGACCTCCATCGGCATCTTGAACAGTTCGAGGTTCTGCTTGACGTGCCCGTCGATCTTGAAGGTGCCGTCCTTCATCTTGTAGATCGTGTAGTCCACCTGAAACTCAGGGACGCCGACCGATTCCAGCCACTGCGTGAAGAACCAGCTGTAATCCTGCCCCGACGCCTGGTCGAAAAACCCGGTGAAATCGTTGATGGTTGCCGCTTTCCCCGCGTACTTCACATAGAAGTCCTTCAGCGCCGAGTTGACCGTATCGGCGCCGGCCAGCCGGCCCAGCATATTGAGCACATATCCGGCTTCTTGGCCCGGAGGTACTGGAGTGCTGCATAGCGCGCGAACCCGTCCGATACCCAGGCATCCATGGGCCGGGCGATGTGAACCGAGTAGCCCCACCACTGCAGGGCCAACCTCCCGGCCAGCTCCGCTACCGGCACCGAAGGGGCCTTGAGTATCCTGTCTTCGAGCATCAGCATCCCGGCGGAGCCGCGAGCGGGGACGGCCATCTTCCCGCTCTCGACGACATCCAGGCCTTCGACCGGAATGGGACCGTAGGCTTGGGCATAGAAGTCCACAATGTCCCAGATCTCCTTTGCCAGCTCATTGGGGTCCGATTTGTAGTCGTCCGTCACGTAGAAGGTCAACGGGATGGAGCCGCCCTCGATCTTCTGACGATAGTAGCGGGCTACCAGCACGGGAACTTCCGTCGTGGGTTCATCCGATGACCAGTTGAAGGCTTCCGACACTCCGACGGTCTCGATTTCTCCGAGGACTCCCGGCCCCACGACCGTGAATCCCAGGGGAACCGTCATCCGGAGTGAAACCGTCGCCGCATCCAGGGGCAGCCGATAGGACGGGAACCAATAGCCGTCAGTGAGCAACTTCGCGCCGTCGCGATCGATCACCGCCTTCTGGGTATCCGGCGAGTCAACGAAGGCGTATTGTTCGGGCTCGAAGTTCCCTTCGAATTCGAAGTTCAAAACCTCCACTGACCCTACCCGCAGAGGTTGCTCCGGCTGCACTCGGATCTGATCCCGAGAAAACTCGTCTCCAGTCAGGGAAAGGTGCTTCCCCTCAGAATCCGTCACGTCGGTCACGGTGAGATGACGGCTGATATTGAAGGGAAGGTTCGCTGCCGTTTCGAGAACCTGAAACGTCACGATCGCGTGACCGTGGATGTAGCTTCGATCGAGTTCGAGTTCGGCATTGATCTCGTAATGAACGACATCGATTTCGGGTTCCTCCGGCTGCCGGTCCGTTCGGCTCATCTGGCCGGCCCACACACTCACGTTCACCGCCGTCATCCACGCCAAAAGAAGAGTCCCTAGGATTACGGTTCTTGACTTGCTCATGATTCCACGTCTATTCCCTTGAAAAACTTGCCCACGATGCTCCGAGCCGCTTCCCGATAGGCGTCCTGCACCCCAAGGCGCTCCACACCCGATTCCAACCGACGACGGATCTCATCGCGCTGCGATGCGTCCTTCAAAATCGTTTCCAGGAACTCCGCGATGCGCTCCCCTCGAGCCTCTCGCTGAACGAACTCGGGAACGACCCGCCCACCGGCGACCAGATTCGCCAGACAATACATCTGAGGCCGCACCAGAGGTCTCAGCAACACCCAACTCATCAGTGCCAGCTTGTACACCATGGCGAAAGGCACGCGCGCCAGCATCGCTTCGAGCGTCGACGTCCCGCTCTTGACGACTGCGGCGTCCACCCGCGGCAGCAATGCCTCGGCCGGTTCGTCCCGGATCTCGAGGGGCAACGGCGCCCCGTTCTTGTTCGTCCATGCTCCAATGATTTCTTTGATCAGATCGGCAGAGATCTCGGGAGCCCGGATCAACCAGAAGCGCGCCGGCATCCGCTCGAGCAGCGCGGCCGCAGCGTCCAGCTGAACCGGAAGGATCAGCGAGACCTCCCGTTTCCGACTTCCGGGCAGCAAAGCGACGATCGGCTCCGACGAGTCACGGGACGTCGCCGACTTCGTCGAGATTCCTCGCAGGCGGAAGGCCGTCGGGTTTCCCACATAGCGGGCCTCCACACCGTGCCGCCTGAAATAGTCTTCCTCAAACGGAAGTATCACTAACATAAGATCAACATAACGCCGGATTTGTTTCACTCGAGACTCTCGCCAGGCCCACAGCTGGGGACTGATGAAGTAGCAAACCGGGATTCCCCGTGCCCGCAGGCGCCGGGCCAGCCTGAGATTGAAGTCGGGAAAGTCGACGAGCACGGCCAACTCCGGACGACGCCGCCCAGCCTCCTGCGACAGCCGGCGAAACAGCGAAAGGTAACTCCCCAGGTTCCTCAGGGCAGCGACCGGACCGATTGCCGAGAGCCGGGTCACATCCAGGAGCAGTTCCACCCCCTCGCCGCGCAACGCCCTTCCCCCGCTTCCGAAGAAGCCGGGATGGAAACCCGGACACTCGCGAAGCGACCTCACTAAACCCGCCGCGTGAGCGTCGCCGGAGGGTTCCCCCGCGACGATCATGATCGAGGACCGTTCTGGTCTTGGCATTGAGGTCGAGGACATCTCGCGCGAATCCTAAACAGGGAACATCGGAACCGAGCCGTTCGAAACCTGTCCGGCACCGCCCTGAAGGCGGCGATGGCTGAAACCATTACCTTCGATCAACGTTGGATCCATATGCGCCCATCGCCAGGCGAATTCACTCTGCCGTCGCCACGCCCGCACTGATCCCAGCGGAGACACGTGCCGCCCTCGCCGCGGTTCCTTTCGCCGGTCGGCACGAGGCGATCCAGCCCCCTCCGAGAACCCGATCTCCCTGATAAAAGACGGCCGCCTGGCCCGGCGTGACGGCCAACTGCGGATCAGAGAACTCGATTCGGACACGATCCGCGTTGCCGGCTTCGTCCGCCCAGATTCGCGCTGGAGCCGGGCGATGATTCGAGCGAATTCGAACCTTCGCGTCAAGTGGAAGCCCGGGAGATTCCTTCATGATCCAGTTCACTCGTTCGGCGGTCAGCCCCGAGAAATACGCATCCTCGCGATAGCCGACGATGACCGCATTGCGCGCCAAATCCAGTGAGATCACATAGAGCGGCTCGGAATGGGCGATACCGAGCCCCTTGCGTTGTCCGACGGTGAAGCGAAACAGCCCCTTGTGGTACCCGAGAAGCGTTCCGTCCTTGAAGAGAATCGGACCCGAACTCTCTTCCACGGGAACGACTGGGAGCGATCCATCCCGCGCCAAGTCCGAATTCCGCTCGATGAAGCCCGCATAGTCGCTGTCAGGAATAAAACAGATCTCCTGGCTGTCCGGCTTGTTTGCATTGGAGAGACCGGACCGCTCGGCCAGGGTCCGTATCTCGGGCTTGCGGTGACCGCCCACGGGAAAGAGCATCCATGAGAGCTGGCGCTGAGTGAGCTCGAACAGGAAGTAGGATTGATCTCTACGGCGATCCACGGCCCGGAGCAGTCGATATTCGCCGTCGCCGGTGGTTTCAATCCTCGCGTAGTGGCCCGTTGCCACCTTTTCGATACCCACGCTTTCGGCAAACGAGACCAGGCGATCGAACTTCAGGAAGGTGTTGCAGCGGGTGCAGGGGATTGGGGTCCGGCCCCGCAGATACTCCCCGACGAAGGGAGCGACGACGTGCTGCTCGAACTCCTTTTCCAGGTTGATGACGTAGAAAGGAAAGCCCAACCGATCGGCGACCCGGCGCGCATCGTAGACATCGTCGATCGAGCAGCAGCGGCCGGTTCGAGGCAGGCCCGGGTCGAAAGGGTTCCGGCGGGCATCCCACAGCTGCATCGTACAACCCACGACATCGTAGCCCTGCTCCTGCAGAAGCACTGCAGCCGTAGAGCTGTCTACACCACCACTCAAGGCCAGCAAAACTCGGCTCACCCTGTACATTATAAGGGGAGCTCGAAGCTCGACGCTCTGCTACCAGAGAAATCCGCGCGAGGCGATGTCGATTTCGTCATGGTTGAGGGCGACCTCGTAGGTCTCGACCGCACGGGCGCGTTTGAGTACCTGACCGGTGAGCCGGTTGAACATGGAAAGGCATTCGTCACGGAGCGTTTCGAGCCGCTCCTCAGTTTCCACGTCGAGTCTGCCCGTCCAGAAGAGGTCCTTTCTGGTCAGCGGCTGAAGGTTCTCATGGAGGAAACAGCGACTGAAGCTTTCCCGGATCTCCGAGAAAGCGTTGCGCAGGTCCGCGGATCGCCGGTCCCTGTCCTGGGCCGTCCACGCGTCGTCCTCCAGCGTATCGAGCGCCCTCTGTTCGGCCTCCAAAAACCGATGGATGAAGACGTCTCGCACCTGGATCAGGACCGAGCGTCGCTCGTCGGAAACCAATTCGATGCAGCGATCCACGAACTCGGCTCTGGATTCCCCCATCTGCGAGTAGATGCCCAACTCGCTGTTCTTCCAGAGAGAAGTGTGATGGTTCTTCAGGAAATAGCGTGTGATCTGAGCATCGGCACTGGCCGGCCACTCGACGGGCTGGACCGGGTTGATCTCTTCGAGTGTCTCGGACTCGAGCGTGCGAACCATATCGGCGGTCCAATCGAGCTCGGGCTCGATCAACAACGGCGCGCCAAAGAGACCGGATTCGGAACCGGACAGGCCCGAACGGACATCGTGGAAATCGAAGCGGACCTCAAACAGCAGATACGGTCGAGTTCGGAGGACCTCTGAACCCTTCACTCTGTAGTGTTTGATCCGCCTGCCTGAATGCATATCCGGCTCGAAGAGGATCCGGATTATAGCAGACGGATCATCGAGTTCGAAGTGTCAGACGAGAAGCTGCCGCTTCAGTTCTTCGCGGCCGTAGAAGAGCCTGGATTTGATGGTTCCCTCGGCCACTCCCACCTGCTCGGCAATTTCGCGGATAGTGAAACCCTCGACATCGTGCATTCGAACGACCAGCCGGTGCTTGCGACTCAGGCGTCCAAGCGCCTTCCGTAAGCGACGCCGTGCCTCTACACGCAACGTCTCACGGTAAGGATCATGCTCGTCCGAGACCTTCAAGCTCGGGTACTCCGAAATGTCCTCTTCGATTCGATTGGCATGCTTGCGATTCTTTCGGATCATCTCCAGACAGACATTGACCGTGATCCGATTGATCCAAGTACCCAAACGCGCCTCGCCCCGAAAGGTGTCCGCCGCCCGGTGAATATTGATCATCGTCTCCTGCACGGCATCCTTGGCAGACTCTTCCTCTCGGAGGATTCGCATGGCCGTGCGGAAGATCCTCTGGCCGAAGCGCCCGAAGAGTTCCTGAAAGGCGCCGTTGTCGGCCACTTTGAGTTTCTCGATGAGGTTGAACTCCAGCGATGAGGAAAGATCAGCTGCGTAGGTTGCCATCATTCAACTCCTGCCACTTTTCTTGCAGGGATCGTGCCAAACCCTTATGTCATTGAAAAATCAGGACATAGGGAGACGCCTCCTTTCTCTTCTGTTAAACGTATTAACAGCCCAAATGGCGTACGGAACTGGAGTTGTCGCGGTAAGTGTCTGAAAACAAATGAGGTGAATAAGTGTAAATAGTTCTTACATCTACCGTTAACGCACTTGACGATCGTACTGTTTCAGCTTGGCGATGATCGTCTGACGCGTGATCCCCAGCGCAGCCGCCGCCTGACTTTTGTTGAAGTCATGTGCTTCGAGGGCTCTGAAAATCAGATCACGCTCGAGTGAAGCCAGTTGTTCTTTCAGGTTGCCCTCCGAATTCAGGCCGGCTTCCGGCATTCGCACTCGTTCGGACAGCAGGTTCGGCCCGATTCTTCCCTCCGGTTCACAGAGGATGACGAGCCTTTCGACTTCGTTCTCCAGTTCACGAACGTTGCCGGGCCAGGAGTAGATCTCCATCAACTCGAGGGTCTCGCCCTCGAATCCCGCTACCCGCTTGTTCAGACGCCTGCATACCTCGGTCAGGAAATGGCGAGCCAGCACCGGAACGTCATCCGTCCGGCTTCGCAGGGGAGGGACGTAGACCGAGAAAACATTGAGCCGAAAGAAGAGGTCCTGGCGAAACTTTCCCTGCTCGACCAGCAGTCCGAGATTGCGATTCGTCGAGGCAATGACTCTCACGTCGACCTTGCGAGCGCGTTCTGCCCCCACCGGAAGGATTTCTCCTTCTTGCAGAACACGCAGCAGCTTTACCTGGAGATCCTGAGGCGACTCACCGATCTCGTCGAGAAAGAGTGTCCCCCTGTCGGCCAGTTCGAAAAAGCCCTTGCGATTGTCCGTTGCTCCCGTAAAGGAACCCTTGCGGTGGCCAAAGAAGCTGCTCTCCCCCAATTCCGCGGGGATGGCGCCGCAGTTGACGGGCAGGAAGGCTTCATGTCTGCGCAGGCTGTGTTCATGGACATACCGTGCGACCAATTCCTTGCCGGTGCCCGTCTCGCCCTGAATAAGGACCGTCGAATCGGTACGAACGACCTTCGAGAGCAGGTCGAGCAGATCCGCCATGGCGCGGCTGGCGTAGATCAGCGCAACCTCTCCGCCGCCCAAGGCCTCCATTTCCGTCTTCAGCCTGAAATTCTCGCGAGCGAGCCGTTCGTTGGCGGACTGGAGCTCTCTGGCCAGCCGCTCATTCTCCCGCTTCAGTTCCCAGCGCTCCAATTCCCGGCGGACGGTCTCTCGCAGCGAGAAGGGATCCCAGGGTTTTGTGATGTAGCGGTGGACATGTCCCTGGTTGATGGCATCCATCAAGTCTTCGACATCCGTATACCCAGTCAGGATGATGCGGACCGCATCCGGATTCAACGCCAGGGAGCGCTCCAGGAGTTCCACGCCGGTCATGCCGGGCATGCGTTGATCCGTGATGATCGCGGCGACCTTGTGCTTCTCGAGCAGAAGAAGCGCCGCCTCAGCGCCGGAAGCTTCATGGACGACGAATTCGCCGACGAAGGTGCGCTTCAACTTCTGCAGATTCGCAGGCTCATCGTCGACAATGAGAATCTCGTAACGTTCCTTCATCTCTTGATCGGCAATCGAATCGTAAACTCCGTGCCCATCCCCACGTCGGAGGAGACCTCAATCGAGCCTCGATGCTGCTGAATGATCGCGTAGCTCACGCTCAGGCCGAGCCCGGTGCCCTTTCCGACGGGCTTGGTCGTGAAGAAAGGCTCGAAGATCTTGTCGAGCTCTGCCGGTTCGATACCCTCTCCATCGTCCTGGATGCGTATGATGACCGTATCGTCGGCCTGCTCCGTCTGGATCCGAATGGTGCCTTCACCGCGAATCGCCTGGCAGGCGTTCAAAAGCAGGTTCATGAAGACCTGATTGAGTCGACCCGGATGGCACTCCACACTGGGAAGCGTGCCGTAGTCCTTGATGATTTCTATCCGACCTCGATATTCGTTCTGAAGGAGGCCGAGCGCCAGGTCAATCGACTCGTGCAGATTGACGGCGCGGAAATCATCGCTTTCCATCCGCGAAAAGGTTCTCAGATCACTGATGATGGCATGGATGCGCTTGGCACCTTCTTCGAAGTTGTGGATCAGCGTCTCCAGATCCTCCTGCAGAAACGCATAGTTGACCTGATCCTTGAACCGGGAGACCTCGGCCCGATCGGCTTCGGAGAGGACGGCCCTGGATTCGTACAGCGCCACCAGTCCCCGCAGCTGTTCCACATACTGCTTCAGAAACTCGGTGTTTCCGTAGATGAAGTTCAACGGGTTCTTGATCTCGTGAGCGATTCCGGCCACCAACTGTCCCAGGGAGGCCATTTTCTCGGACTGGACGAGCTGGAACTGCGTTTCCTTCAGCTCGTGGTAAGCCCGCTCCATCTGCTGGTTGGCCGCTTCGAGCTCTCGAGTGCGTTCTTTGACCTTCTCCTCGAGCCTGCGATTCAACTCCAGCAGTTCCTGGCTTCGCTGCTCCAGCGATCCGGCCATTTCGTTGAAAGAACGGGAGAGTTGGGAGATTTCGTCGCGACCACTGAGGGCGACGCGCCGGGACAGGTCCCCTCCGGCGATCACCTTGGCGCTCTCATTCAGCTTGTTCAGCGGTATCGTGATCCGACGGGCGATGGCGAACGTCAAAAACACGACGAGCACGATCGTGAAAGACGCCGCCGAGATCAGAATCATCTTGAGCTGGCGAACCGGTGCGAAGATGTCGTCGTCATTGATCCCGACGCCCACGACCCAGCTGAAATACTCATGATTCAACATGGAGAGCCCGCTGATCTTGCGGGTCCCCGGGGGATATTCATACTCGAAGTAGGGCCGCTGTTCCTCGACCGCCTTGCGTAGCCCCGTCAACCCGAGATCCTCGACCAGCCTCTTCCCATAGTTGTCGACCGCCATCGGGACTTCGCGCTCGTCCAGGGAGGCATACTTCCGGTTTCGACGGTATTTGTGGCCGATGATCGTGTTCTGATCGCGACCGAACAGGAAAGCATAGCCCGATCCGAGAGAGCGTTCCTTGAGGTCGTCTTCGACCTTGTCAAGGATCTCCTGGATGAACTCCCAGTTCATCAACGCCAGGACTCCCCCGATCACCACTCCTCGATCGTCCAGGATGGGGGAGGCAAACCCGATCGAGTATTGCTTGGCGATGTCGTTGTCGAGGTAGCGGTAGAGCTTGTGAACCAGCGGAGAGCTGTGCCAGTCGATATAGCCGAAGCGTCCGCTTCGCACCTGCTGCAGCCAGTCGGAGGTTGGCGTGTAGCGGAGCAGGCTCTGACCCTTGAGCCCCTCGAGTTCCTTCTGATTCAGATACTCGATGATGTCCTCGGTGCTGTTTCGGTCGATCGAGTTGGTCGCCACGAGGCGCCCCTCGACATCGAAGAGCACGATCAGGTCATAGACCTGATGCACGACCACCAGCTTGTCCAGCAGCAGGACCGGCGGCTCCTTTCTGCGCCCCGTCAGATAGTCGCGGAACTCTCCGTACAATGTCATCGAGACCGTTTCTTCCTTCCTCTCGAGAATCGTCAACTGGATGGCGTCGGCCACCTCGGCGGCGATCTGCTGCAGATAGAGGACGATACGGTCTTGAGTGATTCGTTCCTTGGCGACGAAATAGGAGAAGACGGAGATACCGATCAGCGGCAGCAGACACAGTGGCAGGATAAAAAGGAGCAGCTTGTGCTTCAGGCTACGCACCGGTTACACATTTTACACCGGCTGACAAAGAAATTAACAGCACAATCGAAGCTGAGAGCGTGGGTAGGATGAGCGTCATCGCTTGTCGTGGAGTGAGGCCGTACGCCACGAGCGTTGTGCAGACTGAGCTCCGAAGGTCACCCGGAGAGGACGAGAGAACCGGAGGACGGGAGAACCGGAGTTCGAGCTGAGAGCGTGAGTGGGATAAGCGTCCTCTCTTGTCGTGGAGTGAGGCCTTGACGCCACGAGCGTTGTGCAGACTGAGCTCCGAAGGTCAGCCGGTGAGGGCGCGGGAGAACCGGAGAACGGGAGGACCGGAGAACGGGAGGACGGAGGGCGGAGCTGGGAGCTGGACTGGATAGGCCTTTGTTGCGACGGGGCTGACATTTCTGACCGGCCCGACCGGGTGGACAGGTTGGACGAAGTGGACGGAGCCGCAAATCGCCAATCCCGGAACCGCTCAACCCAGGAACCCTCGAAACCTCGAAACCACGGGGCCCGGAACCTTCAGTACACCCCCAAGTAGGTTTCGAGCTCCCAGGAGTGAATCTCCTGGATGTAGGTCTTCCACTCCTGCCGTTTTGCGTTCAGGAACTGGCGGTAGATATGCTGCCCCAGCGCACCCTGGACGACCTTGTCCTTGCGCAGCTGAGTCAGGGCCTCATGCAGGCTCGAGGGCAGATCGGCGATCCGATGCCGACGTCGTTCCCGAACGCTCATCGTGTAGACGTTCTTGCTCACCTGCGGAGGCGGTTCCATGGCGTTACGAATCCCGTCGAGACCGGCCTTCAGCATGACCGACAACGCCAAATAGGGATTGCAGCTCGGATCGGGCATCCTCAGCTCACAGCGGGTCTCGTCTCGGCGATGGGCCGGAACGCGCACCAGCGGGCTCCGGTTTTGGGCCGACCAGGCGACATTGGTCGGCGCTTCGAATCCGGGGACCAACCTCTTGTAGGAGTTCACCAGAGGATTGGTGACGGCGCAGAAACCGGGAGCGTGCTTGAGCACCCCGGCAATGTAGCAGCGAGCGACGTCGCTCAACTGATTCTCCCCGTCCGCATCGAAGAACGCATTCTTTCCATCACGACAAAGGAACTGGTGGACGTGCATGCCCGAACCGTTGACCCCGAAGATCGGCTTCGGCATGAAGGTCGCATGAAGGCCGTGCCGGTCTGCAATCGTGCGTACCACCAGCTTGAAGGTCGTCATATTGTCCGCGGTAGTCAGAGCATCAGCCAGTGCAAAGTCAATCTCGTGCTGGCCGGGAGCAACCTCGTGGTGCGCGCCTTCCACTTCGAGACCCATGGCTTCGAGGACATTGACCATGTCGCGGCGAGCTTCCTCACCGCGATCCACGGGAGTCAGGTCGAAGTATCCGCCGGCGTCGTGGGTCGTCGCCGTCGGCGTTCCGGTTTCGTCCTTCAGGAACAGGAAGAACTCCGCTTCAAGGCCGGCGAACATCTTGAAGCCTTCCGCCAAAGCCTCGCGCAGCGAGCGTTTGAGACAGGTTCGTGGACAGCCTTCGAATTCCCGGCCATCCGGCTGGCGAATATCGCAGATCAGACGGGCGACCTTGCCGCGCTCGACCTGTTCGAACGGAAAGATCCGGAAAGTTCCGAGGTCAGGCTGCAGCAGCATGTCCGACTCCTCGATCCTCGAGAACCCCTCGATCGAGGAGCCGTCGAACAGGATCCCTCCCTGCAAAGCCCGCTCGAATTGCCCTTCCGGGATCTCAACGTTCTTGGTCACCCCCATGATGTCGATGAACTGCAGTCGCATGAACCTGACGCGTTCTTCGCGGCATGCTTTGAGCACCTCTGCTTCGGTCATGGATCACACCCCTCCCTGGCGGGCTACCTGCCCCAGCCACCGCCTCCGGGCGTTTCGATCGTCACCACGTCGCCCGGCGTCAGAGCCAGCATATCCTTGCCGCGCAGCCGCTTCTTCTGCCCCTGGCTCAACTGCAGCGTATTGATGCCCTTCTTGCCACTGCCTCCCCCCGCCAAACCGTAGGGAGAATGCTTTCGCCGCTCGGAGAGGATGGTGAACTGACAGTCCGCCAACGCCTCGATGCTGCGGGTTATGCCATCGCCTCCCCGGTGCCGGCCCCGTCCTCCGGAACGCTTTCGAATTCGGTACTCACGGATCCGGATGGGGAAATAGCGTTCGAGCGCTTCGATGGGCGTGTTCAGGGAGTTGGTCATGTGCGTATGGATCCCGTTGTCCCCGTCCGCCTGCGGGCTGGCTCCCATTCCCCCGCCGACCGTCTCGTAATAGGAGAAGGGCTGACCCGTGCGGGGATGCACTCCCCCGATCGTGACGTTGTTCATCGTGCCGCTGCTCGCCGCAGGAATCCGGCCGGGGAGCGCTCCGGCGAAAGCGCGAAGCAATACGTCCACAATCCTTTGCGAAGTCTCGACATTCCCTCCCGCGGTCGCGGCCGGAAACTGCGCATTGACCACGGTTCCTTCCGGCGCGAAGATCTCGACCGTCCGGACCAGCCCCGCACTGATCGGGACCTCTTCCGGTCCGAGGCAGCGCAAGACGTAGTAGATGGCGGAAAAGGTGATCGCTTTGACTGCATTCAAGCAGCCCCTGACCTGTGGGTCGGTTCCCGAAAAATCCACCTTCATACGGTCACCCGTGATCTCGATCGCCACCTTGATTTTCACGGACACGGAACGCGCGGATGTATCCAATCCGTCATCGTCCAAGAAATCCTCCGCTCGATACGTTCCATCGGGAATGGCTGCGATCACCTTCTTCATGGTGGTTTCGGCGTACTCGTGGAGGCCCTGGACGTAGGTGGCGACTTCGGTCGCTCCGTTGCGCTCCACGAGTTCGATGAGCCGCTTCTCGCCGATCCGCAGAGATCCGACCTGGGCCGCCAGGTCCCCCTCCCGCTCCAGGGGCGTACGGACATTGAACAGGAGAAACTGCAGCAAGCTACGATTCAGCTTGCCGCGTGAATACAACTTCAGAGGGGGGATCCTGACCCCTTCCTGGAAGATTTCCTGGCTCAAGGGCATCGACCCGGGAGACATCCCACCGACGTCCGAGTGGTGGGCCCGCGCCGCCACGTAGAAGGTCGGGCTTTTCTTCGTGGAACCCGGTATGAAGACCGGCGCGATCAGCGTGATGTCCGGCAAATGGGTTCCTCCCGCGAAGGGATCGTTGAGCATCACGACGTCGCCGGGGAACGCTTTGAACCGCTCTACCGCAATCTGCACCGAAAGCGGCATCGAGCCCAGGTGGACCGGCATGTGATCGCCCATTGCCACAACCTGCCCCTCGCCATCGAACAGCGCACAGGAATAGTCCCGCCGCTCCTTGATGTTGGGCGAGTAGGCTGTGCGTTTCAGCACAGTCCCCATCTCTTCGGCGATCGATGTGAACAGATGACGGTAAATCTCGAGCTGAATCGGATGCACTTCGGGCATAGACAGTAAGGATACCAGAAGGTTATGGGGGGATTTGGGGATTTGGGGATTCGGGGATTCGGGGATTCGGGGATTGCTCCCAGTTCCCGTTCTCTTGTTCTCTTGTTCTCCCGGCCGGGCTGGCAGCCTGGATTACTCTGACGACCTCCGCCCGCACTCAAATCCCGAATCTCCCAAATCCCCCAATCCTTCAATCCCTAAATCCCTTAATCCTCTAATCCTCTAATCCTTTAATCCCCAAAATCCTTCGAAGGAAGGTTACGGCACACCACAAACCTTGGAGGAGGGGGCACCGGATCTCCAGACCATTCCGGCAGTTCCGGGGCCCGGCTGGAAAGGATGCTATAATTCGGCGGTTCTATGCCGGGAGGAAGTGTCTTACGTAAGCTCTTGATCGTCCTGGAGATGATCAAGATCGAGCACACGGTCTTTGCGCTCCCTTTTGCGTATCTCGGTGCCTTTCTGGGCGTCAGGGGCTTCCCAGGATGGAATCGGTCATTCTGGATCCTGGTCGCGATGGTCGGTGCTCGAAGTGCTGCCATGGGCTTCAATCGACTGGTCGATATGCGAATCGATGCTCAGAATCCTCGGACGTCCGGCCGTGCACTTCCCCGTGGACTGGTTTCCACGGGTTTCGTGGCGACATTCGTCATCGCCTCTGCAGGACTTTTGTTTCTGGCAGGCTGGATGTTGAATCCACTCTCGCTAGAATTGGTTCCGATCGCCCTGGTCATCGTACTGGGCTACAGTTATACGAAGCGGTTCACCTCGCTCTCGCACCTGTTCCTCGGTCTGGCCCTGGGGATCGCACCGATCGGCGGCTGGGTCGCCGTGCGCGGCGAATTGAGCTGGGAACCGTGGTTGCTTTCGGCCGCGGTTCTGCTCTGGGTCGCGGGATTCGACATTATCTATTCGTGCCAGGATGTCGGTTTTGATCAGGATGTCGGCCTGTATTCGTTTCCGAGCCGTCTGGGGGTACGGCGTGCACTCTGGTTGTCGTCGCTGTTTCATGTAGGCATGTTGGGTGTCCTGATCTGGGTATTTTTCTTGTTCAGGCTCTCGTGGTTGAGTTGGATGGGACTCCTGTTGGTCGCAATAACGCTCATTTATGAACATCGGCTCGTCCGGCCGGACGACCTCAGTCGAGTCAATGCGGCCTTCTTTACACTGAACGGCCTCGTGAGCATCCTCCTTCTCCTTTTCGTGGGACTCGATCTATGTCTAGTCGTCTAGGCGAACTCCTCATCCGCAAGGGGTACATCACCGGCGAGCAGCTGCAGGATGCGCTCAAGATCCAGCAGGAGAAAGGGGGACGCCTGGGCTCTGTCTTGATCCGTCTGGGGTATGTCTCCGACGACAAGATCGCCCACGCCCTCAGCGAACACTATGGCCTCCAGCCTGCCGACCTCGCGGACATCGAGATCGATCAGCAGTGCCTCAACCTGGTTCCCATGGAAACGGCGGTCCGGTACCAGGTTCTTCCCCTGCGAAAGACGGGCAACATCCTTACGGTCGCGGTCTCCGACCCAACCGACGTCATGGTCCTGGACGAGATCAAGTTCATGACCGGCTTCCGAGTCGAGCCGGTCGTGGCTCCGGAATCGTCGGTGCGCAGCGCAATCGAGCGCTTCTTTGGCGACGTTCACTCGATCGAGCTGCAGAGGGTTTATGACGAAATCGCGGCGGAGGGTGAAGAGTATGAACTCGATCTCAGCGACAAGCAGAAGGTCGACGTTGCGGAGCTCGAGAAGAGTGGGTCCGAAGCCCCGATCATCAAGCTCGTCAACATCATTCTCGCCGATGCCATTCGCCGGGGCGTCAGCGATATCCATCTGGAGTCGTACGAAGGGGAATTCCGGATTCGCTTCCGAATGGACGGAGTTCTCTACACCACGATGCGACCTCCCGTGCGCTTGCGCGACGCCGTCATCTCGAGATTGAAGATCATGGCCAGCCTCGACATCAGCGAGAGGCGACTGCCTCAGGACGGCCGCATCAAGATTTCGATCAGCAGCGGAGACCGCCGAAAGAAAATCGACTTCAGGGTCTCGACTCTGCCGACCTTGTTCGGGGAGAAGGTGGTCCTTCGCCTGCTGGATCCGGAGAAACTTCCTCGCGACCTTTCGAAGCTCGGCTTCGAGGGAGACTCCCTCAAGCAGATCAAATCCGGAATCGAGCGTCCCTACGGAATGTTTCTGGTGACAGGCCCGACCGGAAGCGGAAAGACGAGCACGCTCTACACGTGCCTCAATCTGCTGAATACGGAAGGCGTCAACATCATGACCGCCGAAGACCCCGTCGAGTTCAACTTTGCGGGGATCAACCAGGTTCACGTCAACGAGCAAGTCGGTCGAACCTTCGCTGGGAGCCTACGGGCCTTTTTGCGCCAGGACCCCAATATCATCATGGTCGGTGAGATCCGCGATCTCGAGACTGCGGAAATCGCCATCAAAGCATCCCTGACAGGACATCTGGTCCTGAGCACGCTGCATACGAACGATGCTCCGTCGACGATCAACCGGATGCTCAACATGGGGATCGAACCATTTCTTGTCGCCAGTTCCGTCCACCTGATCTGTGCCCAGAGGCTCGTCCGAGTGATCTGCCCGAAGTGCAAAGAAGAAGTCGACGACCAGGTGGAAGCGTTGATGAGCCTGGGCGTACCCGAATCGGAAGTCCGAAAGATTCGGACCTATCGCGGGAAGGGCTGCAAGAACTGCAATCAGACCGGCTACAAGGGACGAACCGGGCTTTTCGAAGTCCTGGAGGTCACTTCCAAGATCCAAGATCTAATCCTGGCACAGGCCGGCCCCAACGAGATTCGACGGGCGGCACGCATCCAGGGAATGCTGACGCTGCGCGAGGTCGGTCTGGTCAAGATTGCCAAGGGTATCACCACGGTCGATGAAGTGGTGCGCGAAACCGCCCTGGTCCTGTGACATTGCAGTTCGTACTTCGCCGCTCGCACTTTCCGCCCGTATCTGGGCGACGTTTCGACCGCTGATTCCACGCCGAGGCGTAGAGAACGCAAAGGACCTCTATGCCTTGACGCCCTTTGCGAGCCTTGCGTCTTTGCGTGGAATCGATTTCTGCAGGGATCTTCCACTGTCTCTCTCCCCTTTCGGAGATTCGCCCCCCTCGCACGTTATTAGGAAGTGAGAGCAGCTTTCTGAGAAATGTGACGGTGATAACCGATAAAGCAATGGGACAGTTTCTACGATATGAATAATATGTCGGAAACTACGTCTACTTTGACCGACCTCCTCAAGAAGGTGGTCGAACTCGGAGGCAGTGACCTTCATGTCACGACCGGTTCGCCCCCGAGAATCCGTCTGCACGGAGAGCTGCTCCCCATGAGCCATCCGCCGCTGACTTCCGAGGACACGAAACGCCTCGTCTACAGCGTGATGACGGATTCCCAGAAGCACCGCTACGAGGAGGACCTGGAAATCGACTTCAGTTTCGGCATCAAGGACATCGCCCGCTTTCGTGCCAACATCTTCACTCAACGCAACTCCTCGGCGGCGGTGTTCCGTCTAATCCCCTATGAGATCAAATCCCTCGAGGAACTGAAACTTCCGTCGATCCTGACAACACTGACCGATAAGCCCAGGGGCCTCGTACTCGTCACGGGACCGACCGGAAGCGGGAAGTCGACAACGCTGGCGGCAATGATCGACAGGATCAACCGCGACAAGACGTTGCACATCCTGACGATCGAAGACCCGATCGAATTCCTCCACCGTCACAAGGCGGCACTCGTCAATCAGCGAGAAGTCCACACCGACACTTCGGGGTTCGGTCCCGCATTGCGCATGGTCCTTCGAGAGGATCCCGATGTCGTCCTGATCGGTGAGATGCGCGATCTCGAAACCATCGAAGCCGCACTGCGGATCGCTGAGACGGGCCATTTGACGTTCGCTACGTTGCACACGAATTCGGCCTTTTCGACGATCAACCGCGTGGTGGATTCATTTCCCCCTCATCAACAGCAGCAGATTCGGGCGCAGCTGTCGCTGGTACTGGAAGGAATCGTCTGCCAGTCTCTGCTCCCCCGTTCGGACGGCAATGGACGGGTCGTCGCCACGGAGGTACTGATCCCAACCCCGGGTATCCGAAATCTCGTCCGGGAAAACAAGGTCCATCAAATCTACTCAATGATGCAGGCCGGACAGGAGAAGTTCGGAATGCACACCATGAACCAGAGCCTGGCTCGTCTCTACCTGGAGAAGAAGATCACTCGGGACGTCTGTCTGACCACCTCATCGAACGTCGAGGAACTGCAGAAGATGCTCGGGCGTGCAGCGATGCCGGAAATGGCGGGCGGTCACCGTTCAGGAGGATAACCGATGCCGACGTATCAGTTTCAGGGTCGAAACTACCAGGGAGGAGGCCTCATCACAGGCGAGCGGGCAGCAGCGTCGAAGCAGGCGCTGGCGGCCGTCCTTCGCAACGAGAACATCCTTCCGGTCCGAATCGACGAGAAGAGAGAGGCGGTCCGCTCCTCGAAATCAGGGAAGGTTAAAGCCAAGGATCTGGCTCTGTTCACCAAGCAGTTCTCAGTCATGCTGGATGCCGGTCTCCCGCTGATTCAGTGCCTGGAACTGTTGGCGGAACAGCAGGAACGACCCGCATTTCGCGCCATCCTGAACCAGGTCCAGGAGGACGTCGAAGCCGGCATGACTCTGTCGGATGCGATGAAGCGCCATCCCAAGGCCTTCAGTCCCCTGTTCGTCAACATGATCGGCGCCGGCGAGGCGGGCGGCGTACTGGACGTCATTCTGCAACGCCTCTCCGTTTTCATCGAAAAGGAAGTCAAACTGAAGCGATCGATCATCTCGGCTTCGGTCTACCCCACAATCGTTTTCGTTGTGGCCATCGTGATCGTCTTCATTATCATGGTCTGGGTCGTGCCGGTCTTCGCTTCCCTCTTCGAAGGCCTGAATGCTCCACTTCCGGCTCTGACCCGTTTCGTCATGGCCGTCAGCAGCTATGCGGTCACCTTCAGCATTCCGATCGTGATTCTGACCATCCTGTCGGTAATAGGGCTGCGTTATTTCTATGCAACCAAGGAAGGAAGGCTCACGATCGACCAATTCATCCTCAAGATCCCGATCATCGGCATCGTCATCAAGAAGATTGCCATTGCACGGTTCTCGCTCACGCTTTCGACACTGCTTTCGAGCGGCATCCCCCTGCTCGATGCTCTGGAGATTACCGCAAACACCGCAGGGAACGCGCTTCTGGAGCGTGTGTTGCTGCAGGTCCGCAAGGAGGTTGCAGAAGGCAAGACCATCGTCGAGCCGCTCAAGAAAGCGAAGGTCTTCCCGGCCATGGTCACTCAGATTGTCAATGTCGGCGAACAGACGGGTGAACTCGATCAGATGCTGGATAAGCTCGCCAGTTATTACGATGAAGAGGCGGATGCCGCGATTTCGAACCTCATGACGCTGATCGAGCCCGTCATGATCGTTTTTCTCGGAGTCGTGATCGGCGGCATCGTCATCTCGATGTACCTTCCGATCTTCACTTTGATTCGGCATCTCTCGGGCTCGTAGAGGTAACCATGAGCAGGAAGAGTCTGATCTATCAGGGGCGAGAAACCGAAACTCCCAACTTTGTGATAGGTGTCACCAAGACAGACCTGAGGCTCATCTATAGTCTTCCTGCTACTGCGGCAGGAACCCAGTTGCGTGATTTCCATTATTGAAAGGGGTCGAGGAATGAAGAGACAACAAGGATTTTCACTGATTGAATTGTTGATCGTGGTTGCCGTCATCGGCATCATCGCCGCGATCGCCGTGCCCAACCTGATGCGGTCCCGTGATGCCGCGCAGGAGGCTTCTGCGATTTCGTCCTGCAGGACGCTGGCCACCGCAGAGATCACCTTTGCGGCGACCCAGGGCAACGGCAAATTCGCCGATTTCGGGCAACTAGAGGATGCCGGACTCATCGATGAGGCCCTTGGAGCCGGTGAGAAGGATGGCTACGACTTCGCCGTGGCGGACACGCCGGATGCTTTTTCCATTACCGCACAGCCGAACGGACCCAATGCAGACCAGATGCGAAACTTCTTCGTGGACCAGAGCTGCGTGATCCGATTCGCACAGGGCGGAGCTGCCAGCGCGGACAGCACGCCTCTCGGAGGCCAAGCTGCTGCTGCGGCTGAATAGCCACGCATCAAGCCACGACGCGTCCAAAAACTCGAAAGGGGCCCCTCGGGGCCCCTTTTTTGTTATTCTGCGGCGAGCAGGCGCCTCTTGAAGAGCGCTGTGCCTTGAAGAGTCGGCGGAACCTACTCGGTTTTCGCCGCTTCGCGTTCCACGATGTCGGCGAAGGAGAAAGGTTCCTCTTCCTGTTCTTCTTCCTCTTCCGGAGGAATATAGGGACTGGGAACCTCGATGTTGCGGTAGTATTCCATGCCGGTTCCGGCAGGAATGAGCCGACCCATGATGACGTTTTCCTTGAGTCCCCGCAGGTAGTCGATCTTTCCACTGATCGCCGCTTCGGTCAGAACGCGCGTCGTCTCCTGGAACGATGCGGCCGAGATGAATGAATCGGTGCTCAGGGAAGCTTTGGTGATACCGAGCAGCAAGGGCCGTCCTACAGCGGGCTTGCCGCCTTCGCTCTCCACACGCTCGTTCTCTTCCTGGAAGCGAAAACGATCCACCTGCTCGTCCAACAGGAACTCCGTGTCCCCCACGTCCTCTACCTTGACCCAGCGCATCATCTGGCGAACGATCGTCTCGATGTGCTTGTCATTGATGTTGACGCCTTGAAGTCGATAGACCTCCTGAATTTCGTTGACCAGGTATCGCTGCAATTCCTTTTCACCGAGCACTCGAAGGATATCGTGCGGATTGCGGGGTCCGTCCATCAAAGCATCGCCAGCTCGCACCAACTCGCCTTCCTGAACGTTCACGTGCACACCTCTCGGCAGCAGATACTCCGCCCGGATCTCGGCGTCGTCGGACTGCACGATGATCTTGCGCTGCCCCCGGCTCACACCGCCGAAATGCACGGTCCCATCGATTTCGGTGATGACCGCGGTTTCCTTCGGCTTGCGCGCTTCGAACAACTCCACGACTCTCGGAAGACCACCGGTGATGTCCTTCGTCTTGGTCGTCTCGCGCGGGATCTTGGCCAGGGTGTCGCCCGGGAAGACCTCATCGCCCTGCTCCACCATCAGATGCGCCCGTGAAGGAATCAGATAGGGTCGGGCTTCCTTGCTCTCCGGGCTCTTGATCTGAATCATCGGCTGCCGCTTTTCATCGGGCGAATCCATGATCACCTTGCGGGCCAAACCGGTCACCTCGTCCACTTCCTCGCGCATGGTCAGGCCTTCGATGATGTCCTTGAAAACGACCTTTCCTCCCACGTCGGTCAGGATTGCGTTCGTAAAAGGATCCCACTCGAACAGTTTCTGCCCCGGTTCGATCTTCATCCCGTCTTCGACCATCAAACGGGCGCCATAGATGACGGAGTAGCGCTCCTTTTCCCGCCCGCGGTCGTCGTGAACGAGGAGGCTTCCGGTTCGATTCATGACGACCAGAATCCCTTCCTTGTTCTTGACGGTCTGCACCTTGTTGAACCGAACCTTGCCGGGGTTCTTGGCCGTGACCGTGGATTCCTCTTCGATCTTGCTGGCCGTTCCGCCGATGTGAAAGGTTCTCATCGTCAACTGGGTGCCCGGTTCTCCGATGGACTGGGCGGCCAGAACGCCCACGGCTTCACCCAGTTCGACCAGAGCGCCGGTCGCCAAATTCCGCCCGTAGCAGCGGCGGCAGAGTCCTCGCTTCGACTTGCAGGTCAGCACCGACCGAATCACGACTCGTTCGATGCCGGCCGCCTGGATCTGCGCCGCCGTGTCCTCGTCGATTTCCTGATTGATGTCCACGAGCGTGTCGCCGGTGAAGGGATCGACGACGCGTTCGAGGGCGACGCGCCCGACCACGCGGTCCCGGAGGTTTTCGATGATCTCACCACCCTCGACCAGAGCCGTCATCTCGAGGCCGTCCAGCGTGTTGCAGTCCTCTTCCGATACGATAACGTCCTGAGCGACATCCACGAGACGACGGGTGAGGTACCCGGAGTCGGCCGTTTTCAGTGCCGTGTCGGCCAATCCCTTTCGGGCGCCGTGGGTCGAAATGAAGTACTGGAGAACGGTCAAACCCTCGCGGAAGTTGGCAGTGATCGGGGTCTCGATGATCTCGCCGGAAGGCTTGGCCATCAGGCCGCGCATACCTGCAAGCTGACGCAACTGCTGTTTGCTGCCCCGCGCTCCGGAATCGGCCATGGTGTAGATCGAGTTCATCTGACCACCCTTGCTCACGAAGGCGGACAGCCCTTCGAACATCTCGTCGGCGACCTTTTCCGTGACATCGGACCAGATGGCGACGACCTTGTTGTAGCGCTCGCCGTTGGTGATGGCCCCGTCGAGGTACTGCTGTTCGACTTCGATGACCGAGGCCCGGGCGTTTTCGACCATCGCTTCCTTGCTCTCGGGAATGATCAGATCGTCGATACCGATCGTGAAACCTGCTCGAGTCGCGTATTGGAATCCCAGGCTCTTGAGCTCGTCCAGCATGTTGACAGTCGTCTCATGGCCAAAGCGCAGGTAGCAGTAATTGACCAGCTGCTGCAGCCCCTTTCGCTTCAGAAGCCCGTTGATATAGGGCATTTCCGACGGAAGACGATCATTGAAAATGGTCCGTCCGACGGTAGTCTCGATGAGCGATTTCTCGACCGTGGTCAATTCAGCATGGATGATGTCCTGGGTATCGTACCGCTTGGTAAGATCGATCAGTTCCCCGCTGTAGCGAAACAGGATCGGTGTCAACAGTTCCACTTCACCCGCCTGCAGGGCGTGGTAGATCTCGCGCATGCTGCCGAAGGCTTTGCCCTCACCCTTCAGCCCGCGGGCCGAATTCGTCAGGTAATAGCAGCCGAGCACGATGTCCTGAGTCGGAACTGCCAGCGGCTGGCCGTTGGCGGGAGACAGGATGTTGTGCGCCGCCAGCATCAAGACCGAGGCCTCGATCTGGGCTTCCTGGGAAAGCGGCACGTGAACCGCCATCTGGTCGCCGTCGAAGTCCGCATTGTAAGCGGTACAGACCAGAGGATGGATCTTGATCGCCTTGCCCTCGACCAGGACCGGCTCGAAGGCCTGGATGCCCAGACGATGCAGCGTGGGAGCGCGGTTGAGCAACACCGGGTGCTGCTGGATCACGTCTTCCAGGATGTCCCACACGATCGGTTCCTGCTTCTCGACCATCTCCTTGGCGCCCTTGATGGTCGTCGCATGACCGTCCCTCTCCAGTCGGTGGTAAATGAAGGGCTTGAAGAGCTCGAGCGCCATGATCTTCGGAAGCCCGCACTGATGCAGTTTCAGGTCCGGCCCCACGACGATGACGGAACGACCTGAATAATCGACGCGCTTGCCCAGAAGATTCTGCCGGAACCGCCCTTGCTTGCCCTTCAGTGCATCGGACAGGGACTTGAGTGGTCGGTTCTTGACGCCGCGCAAGACCCGCCCTCGACGGCCGTTGTCGAACAGAGCATCCACCGCCTCCTGAAGCATCCGCTTCTCGTTGCGGATAATGACTTCGGGTGCTCTCAGCTCCACGAGCTTCTTGAGACGGTTGTTGCGGTTGATCACGCGACGATACAGATCATTGAGGTCGGAGGTGGCAAACCGCCCACCATCGAGCGGCACCAGCGGACGAAGTTCCGGAGGAATGACCGGAATGACATCCAGAATCATCCATTCGGGCTTGTTGCCGGATTTCCGAAAGGCGTCGACAACTCGTAGTCGCTTGGCATATTTGAGCCGTTTCAGCTGCGATGTCTCATTGCGCATCCTGAAACGAAGATCGATCGCCAGCGCCTCGACGTCGACCCGCCGAAGCAGTTCCTTGATCGCCTCCGCCCCCATCCCGGCGTCGAATTGACCCGGGTATTCGGCCTGCAACGCGCGGAAGCGTTCTTCGGTCAGCAGCTCGCGATCCTTAATGGGAGCCTCGCCGGGGTCGACGACGACGTAAGCCTCGAAATACAGGATCCGCTCGAGATCCCTCAACGAGAGGTCGAGGAGTTGACCGATGCGACTCGGCAGGCCCTTGAAGAACCAGACATGGGAACAGGGACTGGCCAACTCGATGTGGCCGAGTCTCTCGCGGCGCACCTTCGACAGCGTGACTTCGACGCCGCATTTGTCGCAGATCACACCGCGGTGCTTCATCCTCTTGTACTTTCCGCACAGGCATTCCCAGTCCGTTACCGGACCGAAGATGCGGGCGCAGAACAGTCCATCACGCTCCGGCTTGAAAGTCCGATAATTGATGGTCTCGGGCTTCGTCACCTCACCGCTGGACCAGGATCGGATCTTCTCGGGCGAGGCCAAACCGATGCGGATGGCCTCAAAATTCTTCAACAACTGACTCTTTTCGATTTGCTCACGAAACATTCCCTGGACTCCTCACTTTGGTCGGGAATTGCCTATTCGGAAACCTGATCAACGCCTTCAGCCGGTTCCGGCTCGAGAGCGGCGCCGCCCAAGGCAGCCTCGGCGCGCTCCAACAGTTCCGAACGACGACGCAGCTTCTTCCTCGGCTTTTCGATCAGTTCCACGTCCAAAGCCAGCGACTGAAGCTCACGAATGAGGACGTTGAACGATTCCGGAATACCGGGGCTGTAACTCGACTCACCTTTGACAATGGCTTCGTAGATCTTGGCTCGGCCCTGCACATCGTCCGATTTGGCGGTCAGGAGCTCCTGCAGAATATGCGAGGCGCCGTAGGCTTCCAGCGCCCAAACCTCCATCTCTCCGAAGCGCTGGCCGCCGAACTGAGCCTTTCCGCCAAGCGGCTGTTGAGTGATCAGACTGTAGGGCCCAATCGAGCGGGCATGGATCTTGTCGTCGACCATATGGCTGAGCTTGTTCATGTAGATGTAGCCGACGGTTATTTCCTGCGCGAACGGGTCACCCGACATCCCATCGAAGAGCATCGACTTGCCATTGAATGGGAGGCCTGCCTTTTCCAGCTCCAGCCGGATCTCTTCTTCGGCGGCGCCATCGAAAACCGGCGTCGAATAGTGAAGTCCCAGCACCTTGGCCGCCCAGCCCAGATGAGTCTCGAGAACCTGTCCAACATTCATCCGGGAAGGCACGCCAAGCGGGTTGAGTACGATCTCGACTGGGGTGCCGTCCGGCAGGTAAGGCATATCTTCCTCGGGTAGGATGCGAGAAATGACACCTTTGTTGCCGTGACGACCCGCCATTTTGTCTCCGACGGCGACTTTGCGTTTCATCGCAATGTAGACCTTCACCATCTTGATGACGCCCGGAGGCAGTTCGTCACCCTTCTCGATCCTCTCGACGCGCTCGTCGTGGTTCTGATTGAGGATTTCGAGCCGGCTGTCGGTACGCCCGAAGATGTCCCCGATTTCTCGCTGGGCTACTTCGTCTTCGACCTGGACACGCATCAGTTGTTCGTACGCCAGACCGTCCAGATGCTCTTGCTTGAGTTCCCCACCCCTCTTGACCAAAGTCTTGCCCTTGGCATCGAGGACCTTTTCAGCCGCTTTCTGACCGATCATCCGACGGATGACCCGCTCCCGGGTCTCTTCCAGGATGATGCGAACCTCATCGTTGAGATCCTTTTCCAGACGGGAAATCTCGTCCGCCTCGATCGAAAGCGTGCGCGCGTCCTTCTCGACACCCCGGCGGGTGAAGACCTTGACGTTCACGACGGTTCCCTCGATGCCCGGAGGAGCGTACAGGGACGCGTCCTTCACCTCGCCGGCCTTCTCCCCGAAGATGGCCCTGAGCAGCTTTTCCTCCGGAGTGAGTTGGGTCTCGCCTTTCGGCGTTACCTTCCCGACGATGATATCGCTGGGCTTGACCTTGGCTCCGATGCGGATGATGCCGCTCTCGTCGAGATCGGCAAGAATCGACTCGCTGACGTTCGGGATGTCACGAGTGATCTCCTCGGGGCCCAGTTTCGTATCGCGCGCTTCGATCTCCAGCTCTTCGATGTGAATCGAGGTATAGAGATCCTCCTTCACGAGACGCTCACTGACGAGAATGGCATCTTCGAAGTTGTAGCCGCGCCAGGGCATGAAGGCCACGAGGACGTTGCGGCCCAATGCCAGCTCGCCGTTTTCGGTGCAAGGCCCATCCGCCAGAACCTGTCCCCGATGCACATGGTCGCCCTTTCGCACCAGAGGCTTCTGCGTCATCGAGGTATTCTGGTTGGACCGCTCGAATTTGGTGAGCTTATAGATATCAACACCTGCGTCTCCGGCCAGATCTCCCTTCAGGCCATAGGCGCGCACGATAATGCGCTCGCCGTCGACACTTTCAACGGTTCCAGGTCGCCGGCACAGGATCACGGCCCCCGAATCCCGGGCCGCGATGTACTCCATACCGGTTCCGACCAGCGGAGCCTCCGCCTCGATCAGCGGCACAGCCTGGCGCTGCATGTTCGAACCCATCAGGGCGCGGTTGGCATCGTCATGTTCCAGAAATGGGATCAGGCTCGCAGCCACGCTCACCAACTGCTTCGGACTGACGTCGACGTACTCGATCTTGTCTTTCTCAACGAAAACGAAGTTGCCCTCGTAGCGGGCGCTGATGCGGTCCCGTTCGATCCTCTGCTGCTCATCCAGTTCCACGTTGGCTTGGGCAATGAAGTGCTTGTCGCCTTCCCAGGCGGTCAGGTAGAAAGCACGGGGTTCGTATTCGGCCGCTTTCTGTTTGCCTTTGAGGGCCGAATTCGCTTTTTCGACCTCATCCTGGGTGTAAACTTCACCCTCCTTGAGCGACGTATCACCTACGTCCAAAATGGTGCAGTAGTCCACCACGCGGCCATCGATGACCTTTCGATACGGAGACTCGATGAAGCCGAACTCATCGATTCGAGCGTAGCAGCTCAGCGAAGAAATCAGCCCGATGTTCGGACCCTCAGGAGTCTCGATCGGGCAAATCCGGCCATAGTGCGAGGGATGGACGTCGCGGACTTCGAATCCGGCGCGTTCGCGGCTCAGGCCACCCGGTCCCAGCGCCGAGAGGCGCCGCTTGTGCGTAATCTCGGAAAGCGGGTTGGTCTGATCCATGAACTGAGAAAGCTGACTGCTTCCAAAGAACTCCCGGATGGAGGCCATCACCGGCTTTGCATTGATCAAGTCGTGCGGCATCGCCGTCGCCATCTCCTGGTGAACCGACATCTTCTCCTTGATGGCCCGCTCCATTCGCACGAGCCCGATGCGAAACTGGTTCTCCAGCAGTTCACCCACGGCGCGGACACGTCGGTTCCCCAGGTGATCGATGTCGTCGACCGATCCGATGCCGTTTTGCAGCCTCAGCAGGTAACCAATCACCTCCAGGAAATCCTGAGCGGAAAGGGTCCGCTGGTCGAGCGAAGTGTCCAAGCCGAGTTTGATGTTGAACTTCAGGCGTCCGACGCGAGAGAAGTCGTACTTTCGGGCATCGAAGAACATGCCGTTGAACAGCGCCGTCGCCGTGTCGATCGTCGGTGGATCACCTGGGCGCTGTTTCCGGTAGATCTCGATCAGAGCGTCGTCTCTGGCTTTGACCGTGTCCTTCGCCAAAGTATCCGACAGCGTCGCACCGACCTGATCCCGCTCCGGGAAGAAAATCGACGCCTCATCGATCCCGGCTTCCAGAAGCGAGTTCAGCACCGCACTCGAAATTGCGCTGTTTGCCTCGACCAGAACCTCTCCGGATGAGGGGTCGACGACTTCGTCAGTGGAAAGCGCCCCTTCGAGATCCTCGACGCCGACCTCGATCTCCTTGATCCCGGCCTTGCGCATGTTCGTCAGCGCGGCGTTGGAGACCTTGCGCCCAGCGACGACCAGAACGCCGCCTTCCTTCACGGGGTTGGGAATATCGCGGCTCAGCCGGGTTCCCACCAGGTTCTCGTCAACGACCCACAGCAGCTTCTCACCTTTCAGCCGAATCGTGGACGTCGAGTAGAAAGACCGAATGATCTCCGCGTCGGATCCGAGTCCGAGAGCCCGAAGAAAAGTCGTGGCGAGGAATTTGCGTTTGCGATCGATGCGCACGTAGAGCAGGTTTTTCTTGGAGTCGTACTCGAACTCAACCCAGGAACCGCGATAAGGAATGATCTTCCCGAGGAAATAGTTCTTCTGGGGCGTCGATTCGAAGAAGACACCCGGAGAGCGATGCAACTGGCTGACGATGACCCGTTCCGTGCCGTTGATGATGAACAGGCCGTTTTCCGTCATCAGCGGGATGTCACCGAAGTAGACTTCCTGCTCCTTGATGTCGCGAATCGTCTTCTCTTCGCTGTCGGGGTCCTTGTCCCAGACGACAAGGCGAATCGTCACCTTCAGCGGGGCCGCGTACGTCATGCCCCGCTCCTTACACTCGTCGATCGTGTACTTCGGATTCCCGACGTTGTATTCGACGAATTCCAGCGAGCAGGTCCCGCGGAAATCGGTGATCGGGAATACCGAGCTCAAGACAGCCTGCAGACCATAGTCCGCTCTCGCAGAGGTTTCCCCTTCAAGCTGGAGGAATCGCTGGTACGAACCCTTTTGTACCTCGAGCAGGTCGGGAATTGGGAAGATCGACTTGATCTTGGCAAAATCAACCCGTTCCCGGTAAACGTTTTTCATGAGATCAGACATGCCTGATTGCTCCCGTAGAATTGAGTGGAACGCTCACGAGTCCCCTGCGACACCTTCGCCGCAAGGGAATCCCATTACGCTGGGCGTCACAAGGGTTCTAGGCTCTTTCGACCGGCCCAATGCAGCCGGGTAGACGTCTCCGGTCGAATCAGCTCGGCATGGCTTCGATTGTCGTTAACCAGATTCGCTCCGACCACGCCCACCTCTACTCTCAAGGGAGAGCAGGCTGCAGCTGCGAACCTAAGGCGGAGAGACCACACCCCGCCTGTCGAGGTCCGCGGTTAAGTACTGGAAGGTTCCGGGCAAAAACCGAGTTCATTAAGACGGCCTGGAATACATCGAATGCGTGCGCCCAATATCCCAAACAGAAAAAGGAAAAGGGACACATGTCCCTCTTCCTTCTTTAGAATCAAGAAAGATTAGTAAAAAACCACGCTCGAAGAAGGTTAGCACACCGTGTGCGGGAGTACAAGCGTTCGGCTTTCCTCTATTTGATTTCGACGGTCGCCCCAGCGTCTTCAAACTTCTTCTTGATTTCCGCGGCCTCTTCTTTGGTGATGCCCTCTTTGACCGGCTTCGGCACGGCCTCGACCAGGTCTTTGGCTTCCTTCAGACCCAAGCTCGTGACCTCCCGGACTGCCTTGATGACGTTGATCTTCTTGTCGCCGTACGAGGTCAGAACCACATCGAACTCGGTCTTCTCCTCTTCAGCCGCAGCCGCGCCGCCGCCGGCCGGTCCCATGACCGCAACCGGAGCCGCCGCTGCCGCGCTGACCCCAAACTTGTCCTCGAGGTCCTTGACGAGCTCATTGATCTCCAGGATCGATGCATTCCCGATCCAGTCCATTACTTCTTCTCGAGTGATCGCCATTTTCTTTACTCCTTAGGAACGTATTCAGATCAAAGCGCTTACTGCTGCTTTTTTGCGACTTCGCTCAAAACCACCGCGAGATTCCGTACCGGTGACGACAGAGCCGAAGCAAGCCGCGAAAGTGGTGCATTGAGGAGAAACAACAATTTCGAGAGCAGCTCCTCCCGTGATGGCAAGTCGGCCAGGTTCTCGACCTGAGCCTGAGTGATGACACGTCCTTCCAGCACACCCGCCTTGAAAGACATGCCCTGATTGTTCTTCACGAAGTCCTTGAGGACCTTCGCGAGGGCGACCGTGTCACCTCCGGTCACGGCTACCGCCGTAGGACCCCGAAAACAGTCCTGCAATCCCGCGGCGACGGTTCCTTCGGCCGCTCGCAACGCCAGTGTGTTCTTGACGACCGTGTAACGACCGTCGGCCTGTCGCACCTTTTCCCGGAGCTCTGTGATGTCGGGAACGCTGATTCCTTTGAAATCGAGGACGATCACGCCCTCACTCTCCAGAAACGCCTGGTGCAGATTCTCAACGATGCCTGCTTTGTCGGTCCTGTTCATGACTCGGAGCTCCTATTTTCCACTCAGTTGAGAGACATCGACACGAATTCCCGGCCCCATGGTCGAACTCACCGACACGGTCCTGACATAGCGGCCCTTCGCGGATGCGGGCTTCGCTCTGACGACGGCGTCGATGAGACTCTTCGCGTTCTGGACCAACTTTTCGGGAGTGAACGAGAGCTTCCCGAACGGCGCGTGGATCACACCGTTCTTGTCGACTCGGAACTCCACCTTTCCGGCCTTGATGTCTTCAACCGCTTCCTTGACGTTGAATGTCACCGTGCCCGCCTTGGGATTCGGCATCAGGCCACGAGGCCCCAGAATCCGCCCTAGCTTGCCGACCGACTTCATCATATCCGGGGTGGCGACGACTGCATCGAAGTCCGTCCATCCTCCCTGAATCTTCTCGACGAAGTCGTCTCCTCCGACGAACTCGGCGCCGGCCTCCTCAGCCTCCTTGATCTTCTCACCTGCAGCGATGACGCAGACACGAACCTGTTTGCCGAGTCCGTTGGGCAACACGACCGTCCCCCGTACCATCTGGTCGGCATGCTTCGGGTCTACACCCAGATTGATTGCGATCTCGGCGGTCTCGTCGAAGTTCGCGAATTTCGACTCCATCATCAAATCGACGGCCGTCTCCAGAGACTTCTCTCCGGGAGCGACCTTCTTCTTCGCCTCAGCGTATTTCTTGCCAGCCATACTCTTCTAGTCCTTCAACTCCAACCCCATGCTGCGGGCTGTCCCCAAGACGATGCTCTTGGCCTGCTCCAAATCGGACGTATTCAGGTCGGGAAGTTTGGTCTTCGCAATCTCCTCGACTTGCTTGCTCGTCACCGAGGCCACTTTGGTCTTATTCGGCTCGG
>JARRKC010000063.1:0-16924 GCA_037388505.1 Acidobacteriota bacterium
GGAAACAAGCAGCCATGAAAGAGGATTCAGTGACGGAATCCTCTCCCGCTGAGGAGCCATTTCTCTCACGCTGGTCGCGCTTAAAGCAGGCGTCCGAGGATACCCAGGCGCAAGAGATAGCAATAGAAGCGCCAATAGAGATGCCAATCGAGGCAGCAGCCGAAGCGGCGCCTCCCGCACTGACCGACGCCGACATGCCTCCGCTCGAAAGCCTGGATGAAAATTCCGACTACGAGGGCTTTCTCTCCCCCGAGGTTTCTGAAGCCTTGCGACAGCAGGCCCTGAGCAAGCTGTTTCGCAGCGCCTGTTTCAACGTCTGTGATGGGCTTGACGATTATGCAGAGGACTTTACCCAGTTCGAGAAACTGGGTGATGTGATGACAGCAGACTTGCGGCATCGCCTGCAACAAGAGGCCAAGCGGATTGCCGAGAAAGCGAAATCTGAAGCAGCCGAAAGCGAAAGCCCCCAGACGGCGGACACTGACCTGGAGCCAGCGCCAGCATCCCAGCAAGCACAAGAGAGTGAAGTGCTCGCGGAGATCCCGGCCAACCCAGCCGAAGAAAACGACCTTTTAGAAAGTAATAAGGATGAAGGAGTGTCATGAATTCTCAGCACAGTATCAGGGGTGAGGCGAAGAGAGCCGCACTCGAGGCGATGGCGAAATTGCCCATTCAGACGACCAGCCTGATCAACTACCAGTCCAAGGGGCGGGCAGTGATCATTGGCGACAATCAGGCCCTGGAAGTCGCACCACGCCTCAACGAACATCTCAATACACTGCTGATTCTGAGCGAAGGGGTGGAAGAGCCTGGGGTCGCCCTGGTCCCCTGTTATTTGAAGGCTATCAACTTATCAATATGGGCTTGCTCTAGGAACGGGCTCACGTGAGCTTTTCGGGGCCAAAAACAGCCCGTAAGGGTTTTGCACTGGGAACTTGCCGAAGCGTTTTCCGCCTGTGGATGTTGCCGTCCGATTCTGGGCCGGGTGGCCGGCCCGCTCCAACCGCTTCTCCGCCTTAGCCGCTCGAAAAGAGGCCGAAAAGGCGTCCTAAGGGGGTTCTGAAAGCCTCAGAACGGACCGAACTCCCACCGGTTCTGAGACTTGCCGTGGTCCGACCCCATTCTTCATTCAGTGATGATGGCGTTGTCAAGGCACCCCTCTCCTTGACGGTCTAGGAGAGACGCGATACAATCCTCCCTAGATCATCTAGGAGAACAAAGATTCATGGGAAAGCCTGCCGACCTGCTTCCGGGTACCTTGGACATGTTGATTCTGAAGGCGGTCTCACTCGGTCCGTTGCACGGCTACGGTGTGCTCTTGCGCATCCAGCAGGTCTCGAAGGACTTGCTGCAGATCGAACAGGGCTCGCTGTATCCGGCCCTCCATCGTCTCGAACATCAGGGGCTACTGCACACGGAGTGGGGCGTCTCGGACAACAACCGTCGGGCGAAGTATTACCGACTTACTCCGGCGGGGGAAAAGCGCCTGACGGAGGAGAAAGTGCGGTGGAGATTACTCAGCGCGGCCGTGGCAAACGTACTGAACACGACGCCCGAGGAGACGTAGCATGTTCTCTCGCTTACGATCCTGGCTGCGAGCGGTGCTCGGACGCAACCGTCTCGAGAGCGAAATGGACCTTGAAATGCGTTTTCATGTGGAGGCGTACGAGGCGGATCTGGTCCGGTGCGGCATCGCTCCCGACGAAGCCCGTCGCCGGGCGCGGATGGAATTCGGCAACCTGGAAAGCGCCAAGCAGGGGTGCCGCGAGTCACGAGGGCTGCGCTGGACGGACGAATTCCTGCGCAATATCCTCTACACACTGAGGACTCTGAAAAGATCGCCCGGATTCACCATTGCGGCGGTTCTCACGCTTGCCCTCTGCATCGGCGCCAATACCGCCATTTTCTCAGTGATCGACGCAGCGCTCTTCAGACCGCTGCCTTTCCCCGAGCCTGAGAAGCTGGTGCAAGTCGTCAGGCACTACCGCCTCCGAGGAATCGACGAGTTGGATGCCGGCCAGGACGGGCTGACTTGGGAGATCATCCACCGAAACGCCACCAGTTTCGACTGTGCGGCTTCCGGTTTTGGCTTTACCGGTGTCAATCTGGTCGCGCAGGGCAAGGCGGAGTATGTCGAGCAGCACCGTGTCTCAGCCTCCTACTTTCACGTCATCGGTGTCCTCCCTGCGCTGGGACGCGAATTCAGCAGAGAAGAGGACACTGCCGGCGGTCCTCAGGCGACCGTCCTTTCGCACGCACTCTGGAAACGGATGTTCGACGGTGATCCGAGACTGCTCGGAAAGACCATCCTGCTGCGTGGGGAGCCGTATGTGGTCGTCGGCATCATGCCTGCGGGATACCGCCCTCTGGTCACCGCCGATCTTTGGACCCCTCTCCGTCCCTCGCGCAACGGTGAAGGCGGCGGCACCAACTACGGCTTGATCGCACGGATTCATGACGGCTCCTCGGCTGCGCAGGCCAACGCAGAACTTAGAATGCTCGGCCGGCAAATCCTGGATGAGCGGCAGAGGCGTGACGGCGCCCTTCTCGGATATGAATTCGAGCCTTTGCAGCGTGCGATGGCCCAGGATATTCGCAAGCCGCTCCTCGTACTGTGGAGTGCCGTCGGCCTGGTCTTGCTGATCGGGTGTCTCAATGTCGCCGGCCTGCTGTTGATACGCGCAACCGGACGCACGCGCGAGATCGCAACCCGAGTCGCGCTGGGCGGGCGTGCCGCAGTCGTGCGCCAGATGCTCACGGAAAGCATGGTGCTCGCGTTTCTCGGAGGACTGACAGGGGTACTTCTCGGATGGGCCGGCATCGCAGGGTTGTCGACCTTCGCTCTGCGCGATTTCGGTATCTGGGAGGAGCTTCGGCTGGACTGGAGGGTCCTTCTGGTCACCCTCGCCGTGTCCGCCTTGACCAGTCTGCTCTTCGGATTGCTTCCGGCGATGAAAGCTGCACGGGCGGATGTTCGATCGGGCCTTACGGAGGGTGGCGCCCATGGAATTGCGGGCGGCACTTCACGCTGGCCGCGGCGGGCGCTCGTGCTCGGCGAGCTCGCGCTCGGGATGGTGCTCCTCGTGAGCGCGGGATTGCTCATCCGCACTTTCCTGCATTTCCGTCAACTGACACCCGGCTTCGACCCGGACCACGTGGTCGCCGCAAGCCTGTCATTGCAGGATGCGCGATATTCGACCAAGGCTTCCATCACTCACCTGTTCGGTGCGACACTCGATCGCATCAGCCGCATCCCCGGCATCGATTCCGCAGCCGTCGGTCTCTCTCTACCCTACGAGCGCTGGCTCAACATGAGCTTCCTGCGCGAAGAGGAGATCGGCACCGATGCGCACCCCACCATCACCGGTTTGAACTACGTGACGACAGGGTACTTCCACACGCTCCGAATCCCCGTGCTCACTGGACGGGTTTTCGATGCTCGGGACAACGCAAAGTCCGAGCCGGTGGCCGTCGTCAACCGCTCATTCATGCGGCAGTACCTCAGAGACGAAGAAGTGGGAACGTCGATCCTCGTCAGCGGCGAGAAACTCCCTCGTCGAATCGTCGGAGTCGTGAGCGATCTTCAGCAGCATCCCGGATGGGGGAGCACGAAACCGCTTCTGAGTCAGCCGGCCGTCTATCTTCCGATCGAGCAATTCCCCGAGGACTGGTTTCCCATGATCCACACGTGGTTTGCGCCCAAATGGGTGGTCCGAGCCCAGGTCCCCCGACAGCGACTGGTCATGGCGATACAACAGGCGGTCGAGCAAATCGACCCCGCGCTCCCGTTTGCCTGGTTCAAGACCCTCGACGATCTTCGCGACGGGACCCTCGCACCGCAGCGACTCAATGCCGCCCTCCTCGGCGCTCTGGCCGGACTGGCACTGTTGCTCGCTGCCGTCGGGGTTTACGGGCTGATCGCGAACTCTATGGTTCAGCGAAGGCGCGAGATGGGCATCCGCGTCGCCCTCGGAGCCTCGTACTCGAACATCGTTTCATCGGTCGCAATGCCTGGCGTCGGGTTGGCGGCGGCGGGGGTTGCCCTCGGAGGAGCACTTGCGGCGGTAGCCGTACGTTTTCTGCAAACTCTCGTCTATGATCTGCCCTTGTTGGATCCTCTAACCTTTGTGGGGGTTGGGACCGTTCTGCTGGTCGTGGCCTGCGGAGCGAGTTTGATCCCTGCTCTGCGTCTGCTCCGGCTGAACCCCGCCGCGACTCTCCGCGACGAGTAGACGCGGATTCGTCGGACGGCACGGTCAAACGGGGAGCGTATGGCGTGGCCGACTTTAGGGACTTCAGCAACGCAGGACCGGACGTCTTTCTCGGCTCCGAGGGAACTCCGGGACATCAGGCGGACTCGGACCGGGGCGGTTTCAGGACCGGCGCCTACGGCGGCGGCACCTACGGTGGGACCGGGCTCTACACGGCGGAGGTCGGAGGCTTGTGAGATGCCCTGCTCAGCGAGGGACGCCATTGGTTCAACTTCGATCGACGCCTCGAGCCGGATTCTGCGTCGTCCAGGACGACTGCACCACAGCGATGACCAGTTTTCTCGCTCGCAGATCCGCCGTGATAGTCAGGTGGGAGATTCGAGGAGGTCCGCCGAGACATAGCGCCTCTCATCGAGTCGAGAGGGCAGAGGCGAGTCGGTGACGCCAACCCTCTTCGACCGGTAATCCAGAGTCAGGCGACGGCCCAGGAAAAAGCCGAGTCCGACGGTCCCGTTGAACGGCTCGGAGGAGAACATCCTCCAAGAAGCCGCTGGTCTTCATGACGGAGACTATAGTGTGCCGGGTCGCCAGGATTCATCGATGGACGCACCGGACTTGGCTCACTCGAGGGTCGTGATCCGCCAGGATCCCGATTGCGGGCGTCCTACTCGTGCCGCAAGGTGATCATCGGATTGACCCGCGTCGCACGGTAAGCGGGAAGGGAAGCGGCCAGAAGCGCAATCAGGACAAGAAACAGAGCGGCCCCCAGGAATACCCGCGGCTCGGTAGCGCTGACGCCAATCAACAGGCCGCCAATGAGGCTCGCACTTGCGTAGGCGGCGACCCAGCCGGCCAGGACGCCTGCTCCGGCCATCAACATAGCCTTTCGGATGACCATAGCCAACACTCGCGGGGATCCCGCGCCCAACGCGACGCGAATCCCAAGCTCGTGAGTCCGTTCGCCAACCGCGTAGGCCATCATCGAATAGAGCCCGACCGCCGACAAGATCAGCCCGATGAGGCTCAATGCTGTCAACATGACTGCTGCGATCTTCTGAGGAAAGAGGGGCCCCATGATGTAATCGGACAGGAGTATCGTTTGCGAGTAGATATCCGGGTCGATCGCAGCCACTTTTCGCCGCACCAGCGCGCCGGCTTGTCCGAGGTCGAGGCCGGTGCGCAGGTAAACATTGATTCCAGCAGGCACCGCGTCACGCCTGAGTGGTTCAAAGAAGTAAGGCCGCGGTTCTTCATCCAACCTGTAACATTTGGTGTCCCTGACCAGGCCGACGATCTCGTTCCAGTCGCCGCCAATGCGGACTCGGCGGCCGATTGGGTTCTGAGCACCGTAAAAACGCCTGGCGAAGGATTCGTTGACAATGATCGCCGGCTTTCCGTCGAGGATGTCCCGTTTCGAAAAATCGCGACCCGCAAGAAGAGGAATGTGCATCAACCCGAAATAGCCCGGAGCCACTCGGCTGCGGCCAACGGTCATGAGCTCGTTTTGAGCGGGGACGTAGCCCTCGACTTCGACGTCGCTTTCGCCACCGCTACCGAATCCGAGGGGAATCGTGTCGGCGTAGCTGACTGCCAGGATACCCGGAGAAGCTTCGAGGCCGGCACGCAGTCTTTCGCAGAAGTCGCTGCGTTGCTCGTCGGTGTACCCGTTTGTCGAGAACGGGATTTGTGCAATGACGACATTCCTGGCGTCAAAACCGGGATTGATCGCGGATACCGAACGAAAACTGGTCACAAAGAGTCCTGCGCCGACGAGCGCGACAAAGGCCAGGGCGACTTCGGAAACCACGAAAAGACTTCGGATGCGGAGTGATTGCCGGCTGGAAGTCCCTCCCCTGCCTACCTCCCGCAGGCTTTCGTTCACGTCCGTCCGCATCGCGTGCAGTGCGGGTGAAAGGCCTGCGAAGAAGCCCGCGGCGACGGTGACTAAGACTGCAAAGGCCATCACCTTGCCGCTGATTTGCGTGTCGAGACGTAAGGGCAGATTGCCCATCCGCGGCATCAATTGGGCGATCGAAGTCTGCACCCACGCGGTGAGAGGAATGGCCGCTACGACTCCCAAGGCGGGCAGCAGCGTGGCTTCCGTCAACAACTGACGAACCAGGCGCCCGCGGGCGGCGCCCAGGGCCAGCCTGATGCTGATCTCCTTTTGCCGGGTGATCGATCGGGCCAACAGGAGATTGGCGACATTCACGCAAGCGATCAGAAGCACCAGGAAACACATCGCCAGCAGGATCGTCAACGGCGCCTTCAACCAGGCCTGCAGGTTGTTGTGTGCTTCCCATTCGCTCAGTAGCGTGGCGCCGAAATCCTTATTCGTGTCCGGATATGCCGTAGCCAGTTGGCGGGCGAGGGTGGCGAGCTCTTCCCGCGCCGTTTCGATCGGCACGCCGGGTTTGAGCCGGGCGACGGCATTGAACGGTCGGATCTTTCGGTTGCTGAGCATCGATTCGCGGACGATGCTCAGCTCTTGCCCCATCCCGAGCGGCACCCACATGTCGAAGGCCAGTCCTCTCATGAAGCCGTTGAACGCGGCCGGGGTTACCCCCACGATCGTGAGTGTCGTCCGGTTGACCCTGACGGTGCGTCCAATGACGGCCGGATCAGCCAGAAAGCGGCTGCGCCACAAGCGTTCGCTGATGACAGCCACCGGAACGGGTTTCAGCTGGTCGCTCAATTCGTCGGCTGCCGGGAGCCTCCCAAGGAGAGGTTTTACGCCCAGGACCGCGAAGTAGTTATCGGTGACCAGTTCTCCCCACACGAGCTTCCAGTTCTCTCCTTCGCCCACCCTGAAGGCTTGCGGTAACAGTGACACGGCAGGAGTGGAGAGTTTGAGATGCTTACGGAAATCCAGGTAGTCCGGATAGGAGATGTTCAAGCCCTCGTGATCGGGATCCACGCACTCCAGGGTCACCAGGGTCCTCCCGTCGGCTATCCCGCCGCGTGGCTGGAACAGGACCGTGTCGACCCAGGTGAAAACCGTCGTATTCGCCGCAATCCCGATGGCCATGGTGAGGACGGCGACTGCCGTGAACCCTGGGCTATTCCGAAGAAGGCGGACACCGTACCGCAGATCCTTCAAGAGAGTTGTGAAGAGCATCCCGATGTCCGTAAAGCAAATTGCACTCCAATTCCGCGTCGCTCGGGTGGCCTCTGCTTGGTCTGCGGAGCGCTTTCAAGCCAATGCAGCGCCGATAGGCGAGACTTCCGGCAGCAGCTTCGGAACCGCGCAGCAAGTAAGCTAAGCAGACAAAGAGGTTAACCTTTCTGGATGGGACTCTTCTCCGCTAAATTGCCCGCATGAAACGGCGCGGTTTCGTCCTCGTCGCGGTAGCCTCGGCGGCCGGCGTCAAGCCGGCGCCGTCGTGCGCTGGGAGGAGGCCGAGTTCCGAATCCGCCACGTCCAGTCCCATAGATGGGATCGAGAGGACGACCGGACCCCGGGCTCGGCGACGCGCGGCGTCGCCTGGGATGGGACATATGAGACCGATGGGAGCGACTCGATTGACAGCGGACCGCGAGCTGGATGAGACGGCCTGGGACCCATGGGACACATGCGACGCATAGAACTCCGGCAAAGGAGAACGGGGGAAGTTGTTGATAAATCTTCGCCAGATTGGGGTCGGACCACGCTAATCCGTTGGAGGAAGAGGCTTTGGGCACTGTTCCAAGTCTCAGGACGAGGCTTAGCGGCCGTTTTTGGGGCCAGAAAATGGGCTGTAAGAACACAGCCAGGCTTCAAGGTCCCTCCCAGGCCCGAGAGCAGTTCCAGAGGGACCGGATTCCGTTAGCCCGGGCCCAAGCCGCAGGCCCGGCCCCGGGTTTGCGACTTGTCGAAAAGAGGAGGAGCCACGTGGAGTTTTGGACATCTTCCTCGCCGTTGTAGAATTCTGATCCAGATACGGGGAGTTCCCAAGACAAAGGCAAAGTGCGGGGTAGGTCGTGTTCGTGCGGAGTCGATACGGAATCCTGGACCGCCTTCGGGGCCGGCCGCTGGAACAAAGCCTGCGCCCCTACCAGCCGACTCTCGTCGAAATCAACCGCCGCGGCGAGGAGCTTTCTCAGCTGACCGAAGGGCTGCTGCGCGAGCGCGCCCGGCGGGCGCAGAAGGCCGGTGAGCGAGCCGGCCCCGGTGCCGCACCCCACGATTTGCTGATCGAGACCTTTGCGCTCGTTCGCGAGATCTCGGATCGGCTGCTCGGCCTGCGGCCCTTCGATGTGCAGATGCTGGCCGGTCTGGCGCTGCATCGCGGCCGGATCGTCGAGATGCAGACGGGGGAGGGCAAGACCCTGGCGGCCGTACCGTCGGTCTGCCTGGATGCCTTCGGTGGGCGCGGCGTCCATGTCCTGACCTTCAACGACTACCTCGCCCAACGCGACGCCGAATGGATGGGGCCGATTTATGAGTTCTTCGGTCTGTCCGTCGGCTTCGTCCGACAGGGGATGAGCAAGCCGGAACGCCGACAGGCCTACGCCTCCGACGTGAGCTACGTGACGGCCAAGGAGGCCGGTTTCGACTACCTTCGCGACTGCCTCTGTTACGACCTGGACGATCTGGCGCATCGATCGTTCCACGCCTGCGTCGTCGATGAAGCGGATGCCCTGCTCATCGACGAGGCCCGTGTGCCTCTGGTCATTGCCGGCGGCCGGGATGAACTGCCGGTCGACCCCCACCGATTGGCGGAAGTCGCACGATCTCTCGAGCCGGATCGCCACTTCAGCACGGACGACGCTCTCCGGACGGTCTTCCTCACAGACGAGGGCCTGAACGAAGCGGAGCGTATTCTGAGCTGTGGCGACCTCTGTGCTCCGCAGAACCTGACCCTGCTGGCGGCACTCAACCAGGCCCTTCATGCCGAGGCGCTGGTGCGACGCGACGTCGACTACATCGTCCGCGACGGCCGGATCGAGCTGGTCGACGAATTTACCGGCCGCGTCATCGAGGACCGGCGGTGGCCCGACGGCCTGCAGTCGGCGATCGAAGCCAAGGAAGGTCTGGCGATCCACGACGAAGGAGTGATCCTCAACTCCATCACCCTGCAGCACTTCATCGGACTCTACCCCAAGGTCTCGGGCATGACCGGCACCGCCTCGGACGCCGCCGAAGAGTTTCAGGAATTCTACAAGCTGAAGACCGTCGTCATCCCGACCCACCGACCCTGCATTCGGACGGATACACCCGACCGCATCTTTCCGACGCGCGATGCCAAGCGGCGGGCCGTCGTCGACGAGATTCTGCGGGTGCACAGCACCGGGCGTCCGATCCTGGTCGGTACGGTCAGCGTTGAAGAGTCCGAGCGACTGGCCGGGCTGCTGGGTCAGCGTGGCATCGATGGCCAGGTGTTGAACGCCAGGAACGATTTCGCCGAGGCCGAGACGATCGCGCAGGCCGGCTCGCTGGGAGCCGTCACCATCTCCACCAACATGGCGGGCCGCGGCGTGGACATCCGACTCGGGCCGCATTCCCCCGAAGAACAGGAAGCCGTGAAGGTCCTCGGCGGCCTTCTGGTCATGGGGACCAGTCGGCACGAAAGCCGCCGCATCGACCGTCAGCTCCAGGGGCGAGCGGGCAGGCAGGGGGACCCCGGCTCGTCGACCTACTACGTCTCCCTCGAGGACGATCTGATCCAGCGCTACGGCATCCAGGAGATGATCGGCAAAGCGATGTCGACGGCGGCCGGGTTCGACGACCTCGCAAGCCGTGAGATCGAGCGCGCCCAGCGCATCATCGAAGGACAGAATCTGGACATCCGGAGGATGACCTTCAAGTATTCCGAGATCGTCGAGACCCAACGCCGGCTGCTTCAGGAAAAGAGAGACCGCATCCTTCGCGAGAGTGCGGACGAGCTGACCTCCGGTCGATGGCCGCCGGAAAAGCGCGCCACGGCGGTCGCCCTGCTTGGTGAGGCCGGAGTGGAGGAGTTGGAGCGCCGGATTTCTCTCTTCCACCTGGACCGAACCTGGTCGGAATACCTGTCCGAGGTCGCCCAGATCCGCGAAGGACTGCACCTCACGAGTCTGAGCCGGAATCCCCTGGCAGGCTTCGACCAGACCGCCATTCAGGCCTTCAGCGAGTCCTTGCGAAACCTCGAGAGGAACATCGAGGAGACGCTGCGAAGGATCCAGATCAAGAGGGACGGAATCGACGAGAAGGGGCTCCAGGGACCTTCCTCCACCTGGACCTATCTGATCACCGACGACCCCTGGGGCACTCTGGCGGAAAGGTTCTTCAGAGGTTTCGACCGCGTCTACCTCCCGCCGGTGAAGAACACCTTCCGTCGGCTCTGGGAGAAGCTGCGCAACCGGGGAACACCCGAGGGGGGCTGACACCACACAAGCCCGGGCCATTGGCTTCAAGGTCTTCCCCTGAACCAGCGCGGTCCCGGAGAGACCGGATTCCGACAGCCTGGGGGCAAGCCGAAGGCGCGGCTCCAGGTATACGTCCCAGCGACGAAGAAAGGGAGCCCCGGGGAGGGGCGTGTTGATCCCACCGGTGCCGCCCACCTTTCGCCGACGTTCGGACGTGCAACGCGTATTGCCTCACAACGCGGCGTCGACACAGGCAAGAACTCTCGGGCGGATTCCCTTACAGATGGCTGCGGCAGCCCGGGAGTCAGGGACACTGTCCGTTTGTCGCGTGCGTCGTTGATGTCCTCGGAGCAATGGATTTCGCACACCAGATATTTCGCGCGTTCCAAGGGTCAGAAAATGCGCTCGTCAAGACTACTCTCATCGTGTATGCTCGGACTCAACTGACGATAGGAGAATTATCATGGTGGCATCACGATTATTCACCGTCATCGTCCTCTCACTTATGGCAGTCGGTAGTCGAGCCTTCCCTGCGAACAAGCCCCGAATTCCCGAGTTCGTCGTGGAGATTTCGGGCCCGGGTTCGACGATCCCCCGCTGGATCGGGGTCGAACCCGGAGGGGGGACAACGTCGATGGAGTCGTTCGAGCTGCCGGATGCGCCCGGTCGGAGAGTCGGCGTGATCTCCTATTTCCGCTGGCTGCCTTCCGGCCAACTCTCGTTCCGGCTGGAGTATTATCCCGAGTGTCCCAACGTGCCACGCCTGGAGGAGCAGTTTCTGTCGAAGCTGACCAGAATGGACATGGGTTTCCATCTTCTGGCGACAGGACAGGTCTTCCGTTTCGGTCTTCCGGACACAGCGGAGGTGGTCGAGATGAGCCTACGGAGAAACGTGCCGGACAGACCGGCCCGGCTCAATATCGGAGAATCACCAGTTCAATCCGTCCAGATCGGAGACATCATCGAGACTCGGGGGAGTTTCCATATCGAGCTCATCAATCGATCGCAGATCGGCATTCATGCCCTTGCATTCGACCAGGGAGCACATGGTGGTCAGGAGCACGGCGGTGGTCTCTACGGATCGCTCTTGGCCCCCGGGGAATCCCATTGGGCTACGTTGGGAAAGACGGGAACGTCGGCCAGGGATCTTTGGGCGGACTTCACTCTGCGAACGGTGGTCTTTGACGACGGGAGCTTTGAAGGAGACCCAGGGACTGCCGTCCGAATCCTCGCAGAGGCCTGGGGAGCGGCTGAGCAACTTCGCCGGGCCTTGCCGAAGCTCGAGGAGGCTGCTCTGCGTGGGACAGAAGATGCCGGAGGATCGATCGATCACCTGCTCGACGAATTCTCAGAGCCCGAGACGGAGTCCGACGTCGATCTCCCCAGTCGAATCGCGACACGATATCCACGATTCTCTGAAGAACCTCTGCTCGACTCCTTCAAGGCCTCCTATCGGTCGGGAGCTCAGGCGAAGAGAGAGAGCCTCCGGCGGGAACTGGCCTCGTTCGCACAGATCTCGCCAGAGATGCTTCCGGCCGTACTCCGTGACCATTTCGAAAGGACGAGGTCCAATCTGGAGTACGCCGAGCGCCTGGGTTTGGTCCCGCAGCCGCAAAATAGGTGACACGCACGCATTGCGTTTGTAAGTTACCATGAACAAAGGTTTCTCCCTCGGGTCTGGCACCTATATGCGATTTCGGTGGTCCCTTTCCATGTCTGCCACGGACAAGATGTCGTCGAGGGCGTGATTGCTCGAGCCCGGGATCCATAAAGCGCAACCCCGGGCTTCGTCACCAACGAGGAGAATCAGCGCCCCGGAGCGCGGTTCGACACAGTCCAGTACTCCTATCCTGGTTCCGGCCCTTCCACCTCGTCGGTCCCCTGCGTTCGGTTGAACGAGAATTCTGGAAATAGGTGCCAGACCTGAACTAAAACTCTTTATCGAAGGGCACTTACGATCGAATTGCGTGCGTGTCACCAATTTCCGGCCGCTCACTTGAGGGTTGGTCGGGCGGCACAGAAGGACCGGGTTGGGAAGACTGGGTCAACTGTCCAAACAGAAGTCCGGACTTCGGCTGGGGGCCGACGCAGCTGACAAATCCACGGCCGAATCGTCGAGAATTATGGGACTGGGCCGTCACAAATGGCTCCTTCAACTATGTTGAGAGGATCAGTGAACAGTACACTCAATGCCATCAATGAGACATGTACGCGAGGGGTAGTCATGTCAAACTCCAGAGAGCGTTCAATGGTCAAAGCAGTCAAGTGTCTCGCGGTGACTGGTCTTTGCTTGCTTGCCCTGTTTCAAGCCACACAGGCCCGAAGCAATTTCGAACTCTTTCTCGTCTCCGGGTATCCGTCGAGCGACCCGGATATCCAGGTGCCGACGCGCCTCTACCGTGTCTCTCCGGAAGACCGGCATCTTTCCATGATCCTCGAACTGCTGCCCGGTTCCACAGAGGCAGCATTTATCCGAGCATACCCTGACCTTCGCCGTCTTGTCGTCGCGACCCCCCACTTCCGGCCAAAGCGGATCTTTGTCGTCGACATGAATCATCCTTGTGTACCAACTGAAGTCAACCTTGAGTACGGTGGAGCGTTCATTCCCATCTCTGTCTTCGTGCTCGATACGCCCTCCGAAGGCCTGTGCCTTGCCTTGACCTCTATCTCCTTGCAGACGCGGTTGCTGAAGCACCTCGACTTCAGCCTGCTCACCGGCAAACAGGTCGCGCTGGACGCGAGTGCCCTGACGTTTGCGCGAATCCCAGGTGCGCCAGGCGTCGCGATCGACGACACGTCTTATCCGTTGTTGGGTCTTCGAATCGACGCGTCGGGCTTCCTGAAGCTGGCCTGGTGGGATGAGACCGGCGAACGATTAATCGATATGGGTTGGCCCCGATTACCTCACGGAACCCGAGCCTTGATGAAGAATGACGCGAGGTGGCCTGTCCTTGGGCAGAGCGCGCCTCCGGTGATGAGCCTCGCCACCTGCTGGATAGCAACCGCCACCCTTGATTTGATCTCGGCTCGACGGGAGAACGACAATGGCAAACTCGTCTTCCGGGTTCTCAACAAGTCCGAGGGGACGTGGCATGACGTGAAGTTTCCCGGCCAGGAGGTTGGAGCATTGACCCAGCTGAAGCCGTTCGGTCACTGGTTGGCCGGAGTGCCGGTCGGGAAGCGGATCAAAGAGTTTACTCCGGAATTGGTTAACCGAGTAAAGACGGAGGGACGGGTCCATGACAACCGATTCGTGAACCTGCTGTATGCGAATCCGAGGCCGGAGTTGTTTCTCTACAACACCCAAACGGACCAAAGCTTCACGATCGATACGGGTGATATCGAGAGCGAAGTCCTGCTCATCGACAATAACCAGGTCTATTATCGGGTCAAGGACCGCCTGTATCGCTCAACGATTCGGGAAGGCCGCGTGGAGCCGCCGGAATTAGTCGCTCAGGATCCGGCCCTTACGGGGGTTTACTGGGCATTCATGGGACCGGCCTGTCAAGCTGCCGGGGATCAGGGAGAGAAGTGAGCTTCATCGCGTATACCGACTGTCACCATTGAGATACCGTAAGGAATACCATGTCGAACACCAGACGCTTATCGAGGATTCGAGCGGCCTGTGTGCTTCTTCCGGGAATCCTCTGCTGTTTTCAGGCTGCTCAGCTCGCGCTGGCTCAGAGCAATTCCGAACTCTTTCTCGTGTCCGGGTACCCCTCGGACGACACCGACATCAAGGTCCCGACTCGTATCTACAGAGTTCTGCCGGAAACGAAGACGCTGGGCGAGGTGCTCGAGCTTGTTCCCGGATCTGAACAGACGGCCTTTATACGAACCTATCAGGACCTCCGTCGCCTTATAGTCGCGACGCCCTTGTTGCCGAAGCGGCTTTTGGTAGTCGATATGGACCGACCTTGCCGGCCTCGTGCGATCAATCTCGAATACAGCGAGGCCTTCTTTCCTCAATTTGCCTATCTTCTCGACACACCCGATGAGGGACTTTGCCTTGACTTGACTACGGTTTCGCTTCAAACACGATTGCGGGCACATCTCGATTTCAGTCTATTGACTGGTAAGACGGTGGAACTCGACGCGAAGGCTCTGGCTTCTGCGCGAATCCCAGGTGCTGCCGGCGTAGGTGTCGACAACCGTTATGCAATGTTGGTCGATATCGATTCTTTGGGTTTCGTGAAGATCCCCTGGTGGGATGAGGCCGGCGATAGGCTGATCGATCTTGGGTGGCCGGCGCTACCTCATGCCGCCCGGGCCTTGATGAGAAATGACGCAAGGTGGCCTATTCTCGCGAAGGGTCCACTCCAGAGCATGACCGGCGGTATGTGGTGGATAGGAACTTCCAGTCTTGACCTGATATCTGCTCGACCGGAAAGTAACGACAAAGAATTCACATTTCGGGTTCTCGACAAATCCACAGGGACGTGGCGAGACATAAAGTTCCCGGGACAGCGACGCGGCGCTTTGACCCAGCTAAAGCCCTTTGGCCACTGGTTGGCCGGAGTGCCGGTCGGAGAACGAATCGAGAACTTTCCTCGAGAGTTGGTCGATCGATTACGCACGGAGGGACGAGCGGCAGATAACCGCTATGCGAAGCTCCTGACTTTCAATCCAAGGTCAGAGTTGTTTCTCTACGATGTCGAGACGGAGAAGAGTTACACGATCGAAACGGGTAACGTCGAGACCGAGGTCCTGCTCATCGAGAACAACCAGGTCTATTATCGGGTCAAGGACCGCCTGTATCGCTCAACGATTCGGGAAGGCCGCGTGGAGCCGCCTGAATTTCTCGCTCGAGATCCGGCTCTTACGGGGGTTTACTGGGCATTCGTGGGGCCGGCCTGCCAGGCTGCCGGGGCTCAGGGAGAGAAGTGAGCTTCATCGCGTATATCCTCTGTCACCATTGAGATACCGTGAGGAATACCATGTCGAACACCAGACGCTTATCGAGGATTCGAGCGGCCTGTGTGCTTCTTCCGGGAATTCTCTGCTGTTTCCAGGCTGCTCAGCTCGCGCTGGCTCAGAGCAATTCCGAACTCTTTCTCGTGTCCGGGTACCCGTCAGGCGATCCGGACATCCGCGTGCCGACGCGTGTCTATCGTCTATCCGCTGAGAAGCAAACACTGACCGATGTCGTCGAGCTCGTGCCCGCGGCCGCCCAAACCGCATTCGTGAGGGTCTACCAGGATCTGCGCCTGCTCATTGTAGCCACGCCTCATTACCGCCCGGAGCAGGTATCCATCGTGAGTATGGATAAGCCCTGCGAGTTTCGTACGGTAACTCTGAACTATAGTGGATCCTTTCAGCCCCTTGGCTGCTACCTCCTCGATACGCCCCATGACGGTCTGTGCCTGGCTTTGGAAAGCATTTCCTTGCAGACACGGCGTCGACTCCATCTCGTCTTTGGTCTGCTCAATGGCGAGAAAAAGGAGCTGGGTGCCGAATCCCTCAGATTCGCTCGGCTCCCCGGCAGTCCGGGACTAGGTATCACGGATCCTTATCAGATGGAGTACCTCATGGTCGACCCAGGTGGTTCATTGGAGCTTCCCTGGTGGAATGAGACCGACAAGCGGCTCATCGACATGGATTGGCCGCGACTACCCCATCTCTCACGTGCCCTGACAAGTCGGAAAGGAAGATGGCCCGTGGGAGAATCGAAGCAGCAAGCCATGGGGCTCGCGACCTGGTTGATCAGCACATCAAAGCTTGACTTGGTCTGGGTCCGCGGAGAGAGTGGGAGCCGGCCTCAACTCATTTATCGCCTCCTTGACAAGTCCAAGAAGACCTGGAGCGATGTCCTCGTGCCCGGCCACGAGCCCGATGCCCTAACCCAGCTTCGACCATTTGGCGATTGGCTCGCTGGGACCCCGGTCGGATCGAAGGTCACAGAAATCCCCCGAGAATTGATCGACCGGGTGCGCGCCGAGAGGCGCGAAGAGGATCACGAATACCAGAGACTCTTGCTCTCGAACCCCCGGAAGGAGCTGTTTCTCTACGATGTTGAACGTGGTCAGGGCTTTACGGTTGACACTGGAGACATTGAGAGCGTCGTGCTGCTGATCGAGAACGATGTGGTCTACTACCGGGTCAAGGATCGCCTTTATCAGTCGGAGATTCGAGGGGGCCGCGTGGAGCCGCCTGAATTACTCGCTCAGGATCCGGCCCTTACGGGGGTTTACTGGGCATTCATGGGACCGGCCTGTCAAGCTGCCGGGGATCAGGGAGAGAGGTGAGCTTCATCGAATTTTCCGGCGAGGGACGGATCGCAAGGATGGGACGAACGATCGTCCCGGCCTGGGAATTGGCCCCTTGGACCCTTGCGAATTCGCGCGACCCCCGGCAAGAGGTCCCGGAGGGACCGGATTCCGATAGCC
>JARRKC010000064.1:0-18652 GCA_037388505.1 Acidobacteriota bacterium
TGTGCCCTTGACGACGGGGACCGGCCGGTGCGACCGCGGAGACTCCGATCGCGTCGGCCGTCTGCTGCTCGACGCCGGCTCTCCCGAGGAGTCGCAGCCTGACGAGGAACCGGCGAAGGTGATCCTCGAGATTTGCACCGAGTGGCAACAGCGACATCCGTCATCTGCATGCAGATGAACCAGGCCGAGCGAGCGAGGAGCGGAAACCGGACAATCGACGTCGGCATCTGTTCTTCTGACGGTTGCCCTCATGCGAACGAATGCTTTCAAACCGTGACACCCATGCAAGAAAGTCGGAGCGGCGAAATTACGCGGCTTCTGGCGCAGATTGCCGAAGGCAATACGCTGGCGGCCGAGGAACTGATCCCTCTCGTTTATAACGAGCTGAGGCTGGTGGCGCGGGCTCACCTCTCTCGGGAATCACGCGGAGACCTCCCGCAGCCTACCGAACTGGTCCATGAAGCTTATCTACGCTTGATCAAGGACCAACCCCTGAAACTGGAGAATCGCCGTCATTTCTTCGCCGCCGCCGGCGAAGCCATGCGACGGATCCTGATTGAACGGGCCCGCCGGGCCGCCCGAAAGATCCACGGGGGCGAATTCGAGAGAGTCAGCTTTGGTGACTTCCAGGCTCCGGGTACTCCAAAGACCGAGGAGCTCCTGGCTCTGGACGAGGCCCTCGAAAGGCTGGAAGCTCGCGACGCGCTCATGGGGGATGTCGTCAAGCTCCGCTTCTTTGTCGGTATGAGCATTCAGGAGACGGCCGATGCCCTCGGCATTTCCACCCGCAGTGTCAATCGCTTCTGGACGGGAGCGCGGGCCTGGCTGCAACGGGAGATTTCGGGTCCGGCCAAGGGGGATTCCGCGGGTTAGGAACCCCAGCCGCCCCGACGCGATCTATTCGACCCATCCGAGACCGGTTCGGCATTCCGGTCAACGCTTTCGTTTGCGGAGATCGAAGCGACGTACCGGACTTCACGGATTGAGCAGACGGCTGTACCGGACAACCTGCGCGCTCGCTCCCCGCTGCCGATAGAAATCGATCACGCGCTCGAGCGCTCGCCGGGTTTCCCGGCGTCTGGGACTCTGGCGTTCCAACACGGCGAGACCGCCAACCAGCAGCGGTTCCGCCTCCCGATCGCGCCTTTCGGCTGCGAGGCAAGCACCTAGCAGATTTTCCGTCTGTGCGGTTCGCCGGTCCGTTTTCGAGTAGCTGTGTCGTCGGATCTCCAGAGCCTCACGCAGCATCGATTCGGCTTCTCGAGCATCACCCTGTTTCAGTCGCAGCCGGGCCAGATCAGTCAGGGAATCGGCAATGGCCGGGTGCCGGGGGGGCAGTCTCTCTCTCCTCAGTTTCAATCCCTGGCGGTAGAGCTGTTCGGCCTGTTGGCGCTGCCCCTGAGACTCCATCAGAAGGCCCAGCTCGTAGAGAGAGTCCGCGACCTCCACATGATCTTCCCCGTGGAGACGGCGGCGGATGGCCAGCGCTTTTTCCAGCAGGGGACGGGCCCGATCGTTGTGACCCAGGCTCCGATAGACCTCTCCCAGCGTCTCGAGCAGGGAGGCCTGGACTTCAGGCTCGTCCTCGAGCTCCGTTTCGATGCGAGCGGCACCTTTGTCCACGACCTCTTCAAGGGTCACTGCCTTGCCAGGGTTGGTGTAGGGGTCAGAGGCGCGAAACAGGGAGAGGAGAAAAGCAGAAACCTCCTCGGCTCTGTGTTGCTGGCGCTCAGCCTCCGTCAAGGCCGTTGACAGGCGGTAGGATTGAACGGAAACGACGACCAAAAACGCCGAAAGTAACAGGAAAAGTGTGATGCCGACGGCCACGCCGAAACGATGCCGCCGCACGAACTTCACCGTCCGGTGCCGGGTTCCCGGAGGCCCCACGCTCACCCGCTGATGCTCGAGGTGGCGCTCCAGATCGTTTGACAGCTCCAGAACGGTCGAATAGCGCTTCCGTCGCTCCCTGTCGACGGCCTTCAGGATGATCCACTCCAGCTCACCCCGCAAACGGCGTCGCAGCGAGACCGGATCGGTGCTCCTCGCTTCGGCAATGACTTCCAGATCGGATCCGACATCCTCCAGGGCTGTCCTGGGTCGGCGGACCTCCGACTGTTGGAGCAGAGAGATCATGTCGAGATAATCCTGGCATCGGCTCAGGTCCGCCCCAAAGGGCGAGACGCCGGTCAGAAGCCTGAACAGGAGAATCCCCAGGGAATATACGTCCGTGCGGGTGTCGATATCATCCTGGCGCCGGGCCTGTTCCGGACTCATGTATTCCGGAGTCCCGATCATCACCAGGTGTTGGGTGTCGGAGGTCTGGCCCGCCGGCAGCGAAGGGTGGAGGGCCTTGGCGACACCGAAGTCGATGACCTTGGGCACCGGCCACCCTTCCGAGACGGCCACCAGGATGTTCGAGGGCTTGAGATCCCGATGAATGATTCCACGCTGGTGAGCGTGTTGAACGGCCCGGCATACCTGGATGAAGAGTTCCAGGCGTCGGCCCACCGAGAGGCCTTCACGGTCGCAGTATTCCGTAATCGAGATCCCCTCGACGACGCTCGGAGTCGAAGCGAGCCAGGACCCTGCGGGTTTCCAGCCCCGGCTTGATCAGCTTGAGTGCGACGAGGCGGCGAATCGGCTCCTCCTGCTCGGCGGCGTAAACGATGCCCATTCCTCCCTCGCCGATGACCGATCGGATGCGATAAGGGCCGATGCGTTCCCCAATCAAGGCGTCGTGCCATTCGGATCCGGTGAGGAGCGGGTCGAAGAGGTAGGGCGAATCGAGCAGATTCGCTTCACAGGCATGTGAAGCCAGCAGACTCTCCACGTCCCGGCGCATTCTCGGGTCCGTGGCGCAGGCCTGTTTCAGGAAATGCCGCCTACCTACAGGCCCCTTTTGGAGCGCCTCATGGAACAATGCCCACAAGCGATCCCACTGGTCTTGCTCCGTCTCCATACGTCTTCCCGGCCTGTGAAGCTCGAATCCGCGACCGGACTCTGCGTTCATTCTCGAGACAACGTCATCGGCTGGAAGGGAAACCGGGTCCCTATGCCCTGGGACGCAATCGATGCAACCTCGAGGTCTTGTTGGACTATTGTACCCGCAAATTGTGCTGGACCGACCGATCCGGCTTCTCGAGACTCCTGGAGCGAGTCCGAGGGTCGTTCGTGGGGAGGTCAGGGCTTCGACCGGTCGACGGACCAGGCACCCGCCGGGGTTAACGGGGACAGCCTGCCGACCCCTTCGGAAACTCCTTGGCGCACTTGGCGACGAAAGAGCGCATGAACAGATGAGATCAATCTTGGGAAACAGCCGCCGTGGGAAGCACCTGCGGTGACACCGGCAAGATACACCGCAGATCAAAGGAGAACAAAACATGTTCCGGATTCTATGCACGGCATTTCTGGGAGCAATCCTGGCCAGCGCGACTGCCGTGGCCGGGATTCCATCCCGCTTTTTCGATTTTGCCCACGTCGTCGATGGAGAGGGGGCACGGACCTTCTTTCTGGTCATGAACAAAGGAACGGACTCCGCCCACGTGACGCTGACGTTAATGAAGAACGACGGATCTCCGCTGACCCTGGATATCGACGGCACTTCGACTTCGACCTTCGAGTTCGATCTGCCCGCGGGCGGCAGCCGACGGATGGCCAGCTCCGGAGCTTCCTCTCCACTCGCCTCCGGTTGGGCTCAGCTGAGAGCCGATCACGAGGTGGGCGCCCAGGAGCTGTTCCAAATCTCGTCCGGCGGGAAGGTCGGCACGACGGCCGCCGTCGAATCCTTTAGTCCCGTCACCGCGGCCGACGGGTTCGTTGAGCAAGAAGGAGGTACGAGGACCGGGATCGCCATTTCCAACCTCTCGGATGTCGGGGCCATCAACGTCCGGCTTCGGTTGATCGACGAGAGCGGCCAGGAGCTCCGCGCGGTCACGATTGAGCTGGGGCCCTCGAATAAGGTGGCCAAGTTTCTGGACGAGCTTTTCTCCGACCTGGGAGACTTCCGAGGAACCTTGAGAATTGAAGCCAGCGGGCCCTTTAGCGCCGTCATCCTGCAGCAGACCGGGGTGGTCTTGGGGACCTTGCCGCCACTGGAAATCTTCTAGAAGAGAAGGAGAACGAAATGCGACGGACATTCATACTGATCCTGGTGTTGTTTTCGCTGTCGGTGGGAACACTGGCACAAGGTATCGAAGACTACTTGAACCAGCTCCAAAGCGGAGCAGATGCTTCGGACCTTTCCCAAGCCAAGAAGGACCAGCTGCAGGCACAGCTCGACTCACTTGCGAACCTCATTACGGATCCCGAAACTCCGCCATCGGTTTGGTGGAAGGCGCTGGACGTCTGGATTTGCCTGTTCAGATACGCCGAAAGCTATGAAAAGGGCACACCGCCCGAACAGACGGCGATCGATGCCGAGCCCTTTCAAGATATCAAACTTCAAGGGGCCGCGAAGGTTGTTGAAGGATACAGCAACCCGTTCCCCATCGTGCGGCGCACAGAAACGCCTGATCCCCCATCCGGAAACTGCTCCGTAGACATGGGTAGGCTTGGCTCCGCAGGAGAAAAGTGGATGTCTGTTGGAATCGTCTTCACACAACCCACCAAAGTCCTCACTCTCTTCGCTGAGGGTAAGCCTGCAGGGGGGACGTTTTCCTGGGCCCTGGACCCGGAGCCCTCCGAGTTCACCCCGTACAATCTCGTCGTAACACCCGACGGCAAGGCCCTTTTCGAGTCCGGCATCCAGGGCCTGGGAGCGTTTCGTATCACCGTCACCTACACTGCTCCCGACGGAACAACACAATGCGAGGCTTTTGCCGATGTTAACGTTGCCCGTTGATCGTTAGGCCCCGGGGGCCGGGAAGGATGGCGCGCTAAGGTGTGTCCTTGGGACTCCTGTGGCGCTCTCGTCGCTGCTCGCGTCCCTCATCTTTGCCGTCTCACAGACGGACCCATGGACCCTGCTCACCGCCGCCCTCGTCGTGCTCGCAGTATCGGTCCTCGCCGGCGTCCTGCCGGCCGTCCGCGCGGCTCGCGTTTCTCCCATGCACGCCCTCAAAGCCGAGTGACTCGAACGTGTGGGCTTGTGACACAATGGGCGCCAACGGTCGAACTGAGGGGGCGAGGACGTGCTCGTTTTCGGAGTGTTGCTGATTTCGTTGCTGATATACCGCGGAGTCGGCGCAATGGGGGTGTCGGAGCTCGAATCCTGGTCGGCCGCGACGCGATATGCGCTCGCGACCATGCTGGTGTTCACGGCGAGCGCACATTTCACAAGGTTCAAGGAAGACCTTGTGCGTATGGTGCCGAAATGGGTACCCCGGCCGCGATTGATGGTCCATTTCACCGGAGTGTGCAAGCTGGCGGGGGCTGTCGGACTCCTCCTCCCGTCGCTGAGGTTTGCCGCCGGGGCGACCCTTATCACCTTCTTCGTCCTTGTGTTCCCAGCAAACGTCAAAGCGGCCAGGGAGGGTGTGGGGCTCGGCGGCAAGTCCCCGACTCCGCTATGGCTTCGGGCGCCGATGCAGGCTGTCTTCGTCGCCTTGACCTGGTGGTCTGCGATCTCGACGAGCGGTTGACGGCGCATTCGACGATCCCCGCATTCCGATCGTCGATCTCTGGAATCCGTCACGTTAGTCTCGCTGGATTCCGACCTCAACCGCCTGGCCTCGGTCGCTCTGTTGCCCGCCGGTGGAACGATTCTGATCGTCTACGTGGTAGCTTGGGCCATTATCCCCGATCAGCCCGCGAAAAGTGACGAGTGATTGGTCCCGGGTTCCTCGCGATCAGCCGTCGCTGGACAGTCATTCACTCCGCAGGATGACGGCCGGGTCGACCCGCACCGCTCTGCCGGCCGGGATACAGCTGGCCGCCAGGGCGACAGCCACGAGCGTTCCCGCCGCGAGGACCAGCGTAACCGGATCCTCCGGGTTCACTTCGAAAAGCAGGCTCGACAGCCAGTGCGACACCACCACGGAGCCGACCAGCCCGAGTGCGGCCCCGATTCCGGCGAGCGCCAATCCCTGTCCGACGACCAGCCGCAGGATGTGGATGACGGTCCCACCCAGAGTGATCCGGATACCAATCTCGTGAGTTCGCTGGGAAACGGCATAGGACATGACGCCGTAGAGGCCCACCGCAGCGAGCAGCACCGCACATCCGGCGAACGCCGCCAGCATCATCGTCAGCATCTCGCGGCGCGCAACCGACTGCGAGACCACCTGGTTCATCGTTCGAACCTGATAGGGGGGCTGCTCCGGGTCGACGTCAGCGACCGCTCGACGCGCCGCTTCGGCAAGCACGCTCGGATCGCCTTCCGTGAGGATGGTCAGCGTCATCGATCGGCTGGGGCGCTGGCTGTGCGGAAGGTAGTACTCGGTCCGAGATGGAGCTTCCAGCGTGCGGTATCGTACGTGGGCAACGACACCGATGACGGTCAGCCAGGGCGACTTGGAGTCGGCACCTCCCGGTTTCAGTCTCTTTCCGACAGGGTCTTCATTGGGCCAGTAGCGATTGGCCATCGATTCATCGATGACGGTGCAAGGCATCGAGGTCTCGGTGTCACGGCCATTGAAGGTCCGCCCACGGATCAGTCGGATACCCATCGACTCGAAATAGCCCGGGAGGACGACCCGGACATCTGCTTCGGGCGACGCCTTATCGGCGGGCACCGCTTGGGTGTCGAGCGTGACGGTACCCGAGTTTCCGTTATCGGTCAGCGCCAACGCGTCGATCCCTCCGACGATCGTGACGGCCGGAAGTCGGGAAATGTGGTCTACGACCTGACGGTAGAACTGCCGGGGGACCTCGGGCCTGTCGCCCTGCGGCGATCGGAAGGAGATGCGCATCGTCAGCACGTTGTCCGGCCGGAATCCCGGATCGACCTGGAGAAGCCGGTCAAAACTACGGAGCAGCAGACCGGTACTGACCAGCATCATGACAGAAATGGCCAGTTCAGCAACGATAAGGGCTCTTTGGAGCCGTTGCGAGCGGACTCCGCCGGTGGTCCTCCGGCTATCCTTGAGTCCGCTGTAGCTCGACGAATGGGAGTTGTTCCACGCCGGGGCGAGCCCGAAGATCACTGCAGTCAGCAAACTCAGACCGACGGCAAAGAGGACGACCGTGAGATCCAGAGAAGCCGCATCGATGCGAGGTACGCTGGTGTGAGCCATTGTCTTCAGGATCTCAACCAGCCACCAGGCGAGCAGTAGTCCGCCGCCTCCTCCGGCCAGTCCCAACACGATGCTTTCCGTCAGCATCTGGACGATGAGGGTCCCGCGACGGGCTCCGAGGGCGATGCGCACCGCCATCTCCGACTGTCGAGTGCGGGATCGTGACAGCAGCAGGGCGGCGACGTTGGCACACGCGATCAGGAGGACGGCGCATACCGCCGCCAGCAGGACCCGCAACGGGGTTCGGACCTCGCCCACCACTTGTTCCAACAGTGGGGAGAGAACGACCGCAAAATCGAACCGCTCGTAGGGATACTGCGGGTTCTCATCGACGATCGCCCTCGTCATGGCTTGGGCGTCCGCTTCGGCCTGCTCCATTGAAAGCTCGGGCTTGATACGGGCCAAGACCCCCAGAAAATGATTTCCCCGATGGGAGGGGGCGAGTTCATCGGGACCGAGGGCCAGGGGACGCCAGATCTGGATCCCCGAGCCGAGTTCGAAATGGAACCGGCTGGGCAGAACCCCAATAATCTGGGATTCGGAGCCGTCGATCCGGATGGACCGACCGATGACGTCGGAATCTCCGCCGAAGCGGGTCTCCCAAAGGGCGTGACTGATCACGACGGTCTGGTCGCGCCCGGGCGTTTCATTCGCCTCCGTGAAGAACCTGCCCAGCTCGGGGTGGACCCCCAACATGGGAAACAAGCTGGCCGAGACGGCAGCGCCGTCCACCCTCCACGTCTCTGCGCCGGCGGAGACGATGAAGACTCGCGGGCTGATCGCTCCGATGTGCGAGAAGCTGCGGTTCAGGCGTTTGAAGTCCTGGAACTCGGGAGCGGAGATGGCATTCCGATTATCGGGCAGCCCGATACCGGTAAAGTTACCCCAGATCAGGACGAGTCGCTCGGGATCAGGATAGGGCAGAGGGCGAAACAACACCGTGTCGACGACGGTGAAGACCGCGATATTGACTCCGATAGCCAGCGTCAGCACGATGACCACGACAGCGGTAAATCCCGGATTGCGGAGCAACAGACGCAAGCCATACCGGAGGTTCTGAGCCAAGCGGTCGATCCATTGAAGTGGCCGCACCTCCCGGCATTCTTCCTTGATCTGTTCGGACCCTCCGAAGCTCAGCAGCGCCCGGCGTCGAGCCGCGTCCGAAGGGACTCCCTCGCGGATGAGCTTGCGAGTCATCTCTTCGATATGGAATTCCAGTTCGTCGTTCAGTTCGCTTTCGAACGAGTTCCTTCGAAAAAGGGAGATCAGTCGTCGCAGTGTGGCCCTCCTATCCGGCGGTTTCGAGAATCCAGGCAACGGCCTGGGCCAGCCGCTTCCAGTTCTGCGTCTCGGCTTCGAGCTGTCGGGCGCCCACCTTGGTGAGGCTGTAGTATTTCGCCTTGCGGCCGGTATCGCTTGGATGCCACTCGGCGCTGAGCCAGCCCCGGTTTTCGAGCCGATGCAGCGCCGGGTAGAGCGAGCCCTGCTGAACCTGCAGGATGTTCTTCGAGATCTGTTGAATCCTCTGTGCAATCGCGTAGCCGTGAAGCGGACCCAGAGCCACGACCTTCAGAATCAACATGTCGAGCGTTCCCTGCAAGAGATCGGATTTGCTGTCGGGCATAGGCGGTTCCTGGTTCCTGGAGTGTCTCACGGACATATGTAGAACGTCAAGGTATAGATCATCGCGGAGTCGGGTGACACGCACGCAGCGCGCTCGTAAGTCGCTGAAGAGACAGGACTCCAGCAGCGGTCTGGCACCTATGGCATCCGAAGTGGCAGCACCCCACCCATCCTCGGCGATTCCGGTCGGACCATAGACGAAACCGCCCCCCGCTGGAAGCGCCGTTCCGCTTCCAGCGAAGCGCTTGACTGAATGAGGGCATGTTGCCGTGCCCTACATCAGGTGCTTTTTGAAGAACTCCAGCGTCCGGCTCCAGGCCAGCTCTGCCGCCTCTTCGTTGTAGCGAGCGGTCGAATCGTTGTGGAAGCCGTGATTCACGTCGGGGTACACGTAGGCCGTGTATTCCACGCCGTTGGCCTTCAGGTCCGCCTCGTATTCAGGCCAGGTCGCATTGACCCGGGTGTCCAGCCCGGCGAAGTGGAGCAACAAGGGGCCCCTGATGTTCTTGCGCAGCTCCTTGGCCGCAGGTGTGCCGTAGAAGGGGACACCCGCATCCACAACGTCCGGTACGACGGCGACCAGCATGTTCACGATGTAGCCGCCGAAGCAGAACCCAACGGCTCCGAGCTTCCCGCTGCTCAGCTCGTGTGATTTCAGGAACTTGGCGGCGGCGATGAAGTCCTGCTCGATCTTCGCCCGATCCAGTGACCCTTGCAGCTTGCGCCCCTCATCGTCGTTGCCCGGATAGCCTCCGACCGGATGCAGCGCATCGGGCGCCAGGGACACGAAGCCGACCTTCGCAAGACGCCGGGCCACGTCCTTGATATAGGGATTCAGGCCTCTGTTTTCATGAACCACCAGGACGACCGGAGCCTTGCCCTGGAGCGCCGACGGCACGACCAGATAGCCTTTCCCCTCCCCGTAGCCTTGGGGCGAGGGAAACGTCACGTAGTGGGCCGTGATATCCGGATCGTTGAAGGAGACCTGTTCGGCTTTGGCGTAGTCAGGCAGCAGGGCCGGCAAAAGCACTCCCATGGTCAGCGTCGCCGTTGTGATGGTTGCCAGCCGATCTATGAAGGTCCGACGGTCGATCAGACCGTGAGCATACTCGTCGTACCAATCGAAGGCTTCCTGCGGAATGGGGTGAGGGGATGGGATTTGCCGACTCTCTTCAACGGACATCGGATTCTCCTCGCTTCCGGACGCTTAGCATTCAGGGATAGGGGGCCCCGCCTGGGAACGAACCCTGCCGGGCTCACGAAAGACTTGATCCCAGATGGTACCGTTGCCGGGAAGAGGGCGTCAACCGTGACCGAGAGTCCTCGTCGCCGCGACGACACGGCCCCTGTCAACTACGACGGCACCCACCACTTGTCTGGTCGTCTCACTCGAAATCCAATCTGTCGAGCTCCTCGCGATCAGCCTTTTCGGCCATGAGGAGGCTCTGGACGGACCCCTGCAGAACAGTGTCCCCTATTCCCGCATGCTGAAACTGCGTGGAACGCTTCGGTTCGACCAGCAGGAGGGGCGTCTGGAGCGGGACCCAAGACTTCGCGGCCTGCGTAGTCCTCTCGACATGGCCGTTTCACGGGAGCTCCAGCCGGAGGCCTTTCGGCGAGGGAGATCACGGCCTCCAGTTTCAAAGGCCGCCTCTTGGGATCTGGTCTCTTGGAGGTTGGGATTTTTTCCTTGACGGCTCGATATATATTTAGGTAGTCTAGGCATAGGATATCTAAATATGAAACCATCCAAACGATCCTCGCCTCTGCTCCACGGGACGCTCGAAGCTCTGGTCATGAAATCGCTCGCCAACGGTCCACGCCACGGTTACGCCATCGGCCGCTGGATCGAAGACGGGACGGGAGACGTGATCCAGGTGGAAGAAGGGTCCCTCTACCCGGCGCTCTATCGCATGGAGGCACGCGGCTGGATCGAAGCTGAATGGGGTCAGACGGAGACGAACCGGAGGGCGAAGTTCTACCGACTGACCAAGGAAGGCCGACGGCGCCTGACCGTCGAAACGGAACAGTGGGCGGCGTTCAGCGCGGCGATTTCGCGCGTCCTGCTGCCGGCCTAACCGAAACAGGGGGGACAGCCGTGTCCGGATTGCGACGGTTTCGGAACCACCTGCTCTGGCCGCTCTCGAAAGTGAGCGTGGCCGAGGAGATCGACACCGAATTCGACTTTCACATCGAGATGCGGATCCGGGAACTGATCGACGAGGGGCTAACGCCGGAAGAGGCACGGGCCCACGCTCTGGCGCGTTTCGGCAACCTGCGCAGAATCAAACGGGAATGCCGACGGGCGGCGAATGCGCGGGATCGCAGAATGCGCTGGCTCGAGCGTTTCAGCGAGGTGCGCCAGGATCTGTCCTTTGCGCTTCGGTCGATGCTCCGAAAACCGCTGTGGACGCTTCTCGTCATCCTCACCCTGGGCATCGGGATCGGCGCCAACAGCGTCGTCTTCAGCGTCGTGGATGCGGTACTCCTGAGTCCCCTCCCCTACCCCAGCCCGGCCCAACTGGTGCGGATCTGGGAACGGACCCCTGAGGGAGCGCAATTCTCCACATCGGAGCCGAACTTCCTCGATTTCCGTGAACTCAACCGGACTTTCGCCTCGATCGGCGCGGTTACTCTCCCACCCAGTCTCGCTCTTCTGGGCGATGGGGAGCCGGAGGCGGTTTCCGGCATGGCCTGTACGGCCTCCTATTTCGATGTCATGGGTGTGGCCGCGAGGCTGGGACGAACCTTCCTGCCGGACGAAGACAGCCCCGGCTCGGCGGCGCACGTCGTCGTCCTGAGCCATGAATTCTGGCGAGGGCGCTTCGGCGCAGATCCGGATATCCTCGGACGGCCTCTCGATCTGAACGGAGAAACCTGGCACGTCATCGGCGTCATGCCGGCCGGGTTCGGGTTTCCCTTCACTGCGGAGGCGTGGATCCCCTTGGCGTCGAACCCCTCTTCGGACCGGAACGACCATCGACTCGAGCTGATCGGGCGTCTCAAGCCCGGTATCTCGATCCGCCAGGCCCGCGAGGATCTGGCGGCGGTCGCTGCCCAGCTGGGTCGTAGCTATCCCGCGTCGAACGCCGGGTGGAGCGTGATGATGCAAAGCCTTCGAGACTGGGCCATCGGGCCTGCAGTCGAGCGTGCGGCGCTGGTGCTTCAGGCGACCGTCGGTCTGATGCTGCTCCTTGCCTGCGCCAATGTCTCGTGTTTGCTGATCGCGCGGGCCACGACTCGTCGGCACGAAATCGGCGTCCGCTCGGCCATCGGAGCCTCGCGAGCCCGCATCATCCGACAACTGCTGACGGAGTCGGCCTTTCTGGGAATCTGTGGAGCCGGGGTGGGGTTGCTCGTGGTCACGTTCGCCATCCCCGTGGTCCGCACTCTGGGAGCCCTCCCGCGTCTGGAAGAAGTATCGATCAACCGGCAGGTTCTTCTGGTCACCCTGTGCGTTTCGTTGGCGTCCAGTATCCTGGCGGGACTCGTTCCCGCACTGCAGATTTCGGGCGCCAAGATCCTCGACTCGCTTCGTGACGGGTCCCGTGGGACGATCGGTGGCGCTCCCCGCCTGCGGGATGCCATGGTGGTCCTGCAGATCGCCGGAACACTGATACTGCTCGTCGCGGCCGGGCTGCTGATCGGCAGCTTCCTGCGGCTGCGCGGCGTCGACGCGGGTTTCTCTCCCGACCATGTCCTGAAGGCGACTTTTTCGCCACCGCAGAACCGCTATCCGGAGGGCTCCAGAGAAGCAGTGCAGTTCTACCGCGAGCTCCTGGAGAGAGTCCGGTCCATTCCGGGGGTTCAATCCGCGGCTGCGGGAATGGTCGATCCCTTCAGCGGCTATCGATTCTCGAACCAGGCGGGTGAAGACAGCGCCACAGAACTTCGCGAGTTCGTGCGCGTCCAGTGGCGGGTCGTGACCGAGGACTACTTCCGCACGATGGGCATTCCGGTGCTCAGAGGACGAACATTCGTGGAATCGGACACCGCCACGGACCAACCACAGGGGCCTCCATCGATCATCGTCAGCCAGGGGCTCGCGGATCGCCTCTGGCCGGGTGAGGATCCCGTGGGGCGACGAGTTCGCTGGAGCTCGTTGGATGGACCAATCCTGACGGTCGCGGGTGTCGTCGGCGATGTCCGCGACGCGTTCCTGGACGCGGAGCCGCCGCCCATGCTCTACCTTCCCGAAAACCTCGTGGGCTGGCCGAGAATGACGGTCTTCATCCGGACCCCAATGGAGGCCGGAGCCCTGGCTTCGGCAGTGCGCGCCGCGCTGACCTCGGTGGACGACGAGCTCCCGCCGCCTGCGCTGCTTCCGCTGCGACAGAGCTTTCGGCAGGCGACGGCCGGCAGCCGCCTGAACGCCCAGCTCCTGGCTCTCTTCGCGCTCATCGCACTGGTCATCGCCTCGGTCGGTACCTACGGGGTCATGGCGTTCTCCGTCGCCCGCCGGAGACAGGAGATCGGTGTGAGGATGGCACTCGGGGCCAAGCCCTCCGGCGTGGTCTATCTCATGCTGAAGAAGGGTCTCTGGCTGGTCGGAGCGGGAGTCGTGCTGGGTCTGGCCGGGACACTCGCCGTCACGCACTCTCTGGCGAGCCTCCTCTACGACACGCCCCCGCTGGACGTCGGCACCATCCTCGGCGTGACCGTCCTGCTGGTCGCCGCCGGCCTGCTCGCATCCTACCTCCCGTCGCGCCGCGCCGCCGAGATCGATCCGGCCCTGGTCCTGCGCCCGGAATAGGAATTAGGCGACACCAATTTGCTGGACCCCTCGGAGGAGCGTCAGAATCCCTTGCCGGCGCAAACGGCTGGCCTGCGCCAGGACGGCTTCAGTGACCGACTCGAGGATGTCGTATCGAGTCAGGCTCGCGAGCGTTTCGGACATATCGGCATCCATGATCTCGCTTCGAGCACTTGTCAGATAGCGCGTCTGCGCCGTCATGACGTCGGTTGCGGCCTGCAAGCGGTTGATAATAGCTCCGACCTGACCTCGTTGGCCGGCGGCGACGCTGATAGCGTCCGCAATCTGCGCTAGGGCGTTCAGCGAGCCCGCTCGACTTGTCAGGTGCGTCGCGGACAGGCCCAAGCTGCTCGCGCTGAGTACGCCCACGGAGAAGTCGATTTGCCGGCTGTCGCTCGTCCCGCCTTCACCGATGAAAAGCCGCATGCCGCCGGCGTCGTCATCGGACGAGGTTTGTCGAGCCGTATTTGCACTCGAACCAATCGAGGTGATTCCGGCCGCCCCTCCGGCGGTCGAGATGCCGATGCTCAATGCGCCAGACTCGGTATCGTAGGCGACCGTGTAGTTGGCTCCAAGTGTGTTTTGCAGTTCGCTCTGCAGGTTGTCTGGTGTCATTCCGTCGAAATGGACCGTGGTCGATGTCGTGACCGCGCTCTCCCCGCCGACGTTTTGCCGGACCGTACTGCTCGAGCTGAACGAGGTGAAACCGTCAGGGTTCCCTGAATTGAGGGAGATGGACAGGTCTCCGGTCTCCTGGTCGTAGCTGACCGTGTAGTCTCCCCCAAGCCGGTTCTCGAGGTAACTCTGCAGGCTGGCGGTCGAGACGCCGGACAGGTCGATGTGAGTCGTGGTCGTGACGGGCGCAACCACCGGAGTCGTCGACTGAAGGCTGGACGCACCGGCCGCAACCGAGGTGACTCCGCTGCCGATGTCCCCGCTCCACGAGGCCGCGGAGACGCTCCAGCCGCCGGTTTCGGAATCCAGAGCCACCGAGAAGTCTTCCGAGGGCAGGTTGTTCGATAAGAAGTTCCCCAGGGTGTCCCCGGTCTGGTCACTGAAATCGAGGGTTCGAATGACGTAGGTCTCGGGAGTGTCGCTCCCGAGTTGCTGGGCCGTATCGTTGCTCACAGCGATGGTCGTGATCCCGGTCGCCGAGCCGGTCGCCGAGATGCCGATGGTCAATGCACCTGAACCGGAGTTGTACGCCACCGTGTAGTTCGAGCCGAGCCGGTTCTGCAGGTAGCTCTGCAGATCGTCTGTACTGACTCCATCGAGGTCGACGGCGGTAGGCGTGTCCGTGCCTCCGACCACGGGTGTCGTCTCCTGTATGGAGTTGGAGCTCGAGCTGATCGAGGTGATCCCGGTCGACGAACCGGTGGCTGAGATGCCGATGCTCAAGGCCCCGCTGCCCGAGTTGTAGGACACCGTGTAGTTCGATTCCAACTGGCTTTGTAGAGTGCTCTGTAGACTCGCCGTGCTGACGTTGCTAAGGTTGACCACCGTCGGGGTGTCCGTCTGCGGAACGACGGGAGTGGTCTCCTGTGCGCTGTTCGCGCTCGATGCGATCGAGGTGATGCCGGCGGATGTACCGGCGGCTGAGATGCCGATGCTCAGAGCACCGGTATCGGTGTCATAGGAAACCGTGTAGTGGGATCCCAGGGCACTCTCCAGAGTGCTCTGCAGCGTCGAAGAGGCGAGTCCGCTCAGGTTGACGACCGTTGAGGAGTCTACCTCCGGGTTGACCGGTGTTGTCTGGGTGACACTGGTGGAGTCCACGGCAATCGCTGTAATCCCGGCGGCGGCCCCGCTCCCTGAAATCCCGATGGTGAGCGCGCCGGACATCGAGTCGTACTCGACGGTGAAATCCGACCCCAGTTGGCTCGAGAGGTAGCTTGCCAGGTTCGAGGCTGTAATTCCGCTCAAATTGACTGTCGATGGGGAGTCCACCCCCGGGGTGAAGGATGCCTGCGTCGCGTCAGTGCCGTTTCCAACACTCATCTGGTCCCCGGAATAAACGGTGTACAGACCGTGCCCCCCCATCCAGTAGTCGCCGGACTTGCTCGCCACGATGTGCAGCATTCTGTCTGCGTCGAGAGATGCTGTAAGAATCGTTCCCGTTCCGCTGGCCTGTGATGTTAAGTCCGCGCTCAGGCTCGCGAGTGCGGCCGTTTGAACAGCCGGGTCGGTGCTGGTCAACCCCTGGTAGTTGCTCATGTCGAGACTGACGTCGAATCCCCAGAGTGTGGATTGGAAATGAAATGAGAGGGGCCCGGAAAGCTCCATCCCGTTCGATAGCGGGACGTTCGACACCAGTCCACCGTCCGCGGTGGTCAAAAGTTGATGGGTCTGCACGGCCCAGGGTTGGGACGTCTTGATCTCCAGCACGCCCGCACTGATGGTTGCGGTATAGGTCGACCCGGTGGTCGCTCCGAGAGACGACGTCAGATCGGCCGCCAGCTGGGTCGCCGCGGCGCTCGCCGTGGCCGAGTTGCTGCTCGACAGCCCCTGGTAATTCGCGAGGTCGAGCGTAGCCGAGGTGTTGGAGACGTCGCCCGAGCCGTCGACATACGTGGAGTCGACGACCAGCGATCCGGCCAGTACGTACCCCGTCGCAATGGTCGAGGAGGTGATGGCTTCCGACGCGCCGCTGCCGGATGCCGAAAAGGTGATCGTCTGAGGGGTTCCGGTCTGGCTGGGGATGGACTTGTTGACGGTGACGCTGCCGTCCAGTGTGCTGCCAGGGACGATGACCGCTTCGATCGTGCTGCCGGAGTTGGCGAACCCAACACTACTTTCGACGCCTCCGCTGGCGGGAATCGTGGAGGTCACGGTGAAGCTCCCGCTCAGGGTGTCGGCCGGATCGACCGTTCCGGTTATCGTGCTGCCGTTGTCCGTCAGGTTGATCGTGGACGAGACACCGCCGCTCGCGGGAACCGTGGAAGTGATCGTCACGCTGCCGTTGACCGTGTCGCCGCCGGTGACGGTGCCCGTAACCGTGGCGCCGTTGTTCGACAGATTCACTGCTGAAGAGACCCCACCGCTTTCCGGAATCGTAGACGTAACGGTGAAACCCCCGCTCAGGGTATTCCCGGACGTGACGTTCCCCGCAATAGTGCTGCCGTCACCCGTCAGACCGAGATCCGTCGGTGTCGCCGTCGAAGCCGGCACCGTTCCGGTGAACGTGACGCTTCCCGAAAGCGTATCTTCGCCGTCGACGGGAGCAAGGCTGACCGTGCCGTCCGCGTTGTTAGTGACGCCGACGGAGGTGGAGACTCCGCCGGAGCCCGGGACAGTGGATGCGATGTCCAGCTCCCCGCTCAAGGTGGCCCCTGGTGTGATGACGGTTTCAGAATTCGTGCCCCCGTCGCTCAGGTCGATATCGGTCGTGGTGCCGGCGACACCGGGGATCGTAGAGGTGAAGGTGATACTGCCGCTCAGCGAATCCGCGGGATCGATGGTGGCCGTGATCGTGTCTCCGTCTTCCGTGAGAGAGATGGGAGAACTCTGTCCATCAGTAAAGACGGGGAGGCCGTTGAACGTGATACAGCCGATGCGGGTGATTTCAGACAGAATGTCCTGATATTCCTGGTCGGCAACACTTCGCTGTTGATCGTCCGCAGTCGCGCTGGCCGCTTCGGTCGCCAGGGTGATCGCACGGTTCAGCAGATTGTTGATCTGAGCGAGCGCTCCGTCCGCCGTCTGCAGAAAGCCGATCGCATCGTTGGCGTTCTTGCAGGACTGGGTCAGCGAAGCCACTTCGACCCGGAGACCGTCGGCGATCGAGAGGGCCGCAGCGTCATCCGCGCCCGAGTTGATTCTCGACCCTGACGAGAGCCGGCCCAGTGTCTTCTTCAGATTGCCTTGCGTGATCGAGAGCTGATTCAGAGCCACAATCGTGGAGAGGTCAGTCTGGATGCTCAGTGACATGTGTTCCGCATCGCTCCCGCACTGCTGATTCGACCCAACCATCGGAGCGACTTTCACTGCGCACCGACTGCATGATGGTCAGTGAAATTATCGGCACCCCACATACCTGGCATTAGTGACTACAGTCGTCCGATTCGAGAGGAATCAGAGGAGCACTGGCCCCATGCCTTGTGAACTCGATCGGTTTCTCGGTGTTCGCTATTGATCGGGAGGGAGACCGGGAGGGCGACAGCGAACTGGCGCAGAGCTGGGATACGCTCTCCCAGCCGGCGCCGTTGATTCTGGAGAATCAGACCAAAGGAGAGTCGCGGGTGTCCTGCTGGAGGCACTGACACCGTCTCAGAAAATCCGGTTCAGGGACCACACCCTGATTGTCGTGGCCGGGGACCTTGATTTTCCCTGGAAGGCCCGCCGGCACAAGCCCCCTCCGAACCGACTCCGCACGGCATTTTCATCGCAACCGGGCCGGACGAGATCTACATGGCCGGAGACGGTCTGACCGTCACTTTCGCACCGGTCACACCCGGCCCGCCCATGGTGGGGCTAGGAACGGTAGAAGAGAGCCACTTCGAGGCCGGCCACTGGGCGCGGGGGCGAGCCCCGGCGGGCGACGAAACCGGCCAGGGTAACGACATTTCGCTTCACGGCGGTCGAGGCGACCGGATACTCCGCATCAGTCTCTACCGCCACCGCTGAACCTCGACAGTTCGGGGCAACCGCCGACGACATCGAATCCGACGACAGCTATCCCACTCCTGCCGTGACCGGAGAGGATTCCTTGGCACCGAAGATCAGGAACCAGAGGATGGCGGAGAATTCTCCCAGCGCCGAGGGAATCGCAGTGAACTGCGAAACCAAGCCGTAGGACTCGGGGAAGACCAGGCTGCAGAAGGTCTCGATCAGGATGCTGAAGCAGCCGATCATCAGGAATACACCAATCGTGCGGGGCAGAAATCCCGATCGATAGACGAGTATCCCGAATGGAAACAGCCAGAGCCCCCAGAAGACCTGCGCTACCGAGACTCCGTAATTGTGGAGATCCAGGGCGGCCATCGAAATCGCGGCCAACTGCTGCGGACCGTGCACGTTCAGTTACGCATGAGCGCTCAGCAGCACGAGAGGAGCGAACTGGTAGTGAGTGTTGAGAAACTGGATCGGCTGGGACAACACCAGCAGA
>JARRKC010000065.1:0-25930 GCA_037388505.1 Acidobacteriota bacterium
GGGAGGGCCGCGTCCCATCCGATGCGACGCTGTGTGTCCTGAGTGGAGGGAACATCTCGACCGAGATCCTCGGGCGGATCGTCGAAATCTGAGAGGACGGGAGGACGGGAGGACGGGAAGCGCTTCTGTTTTCCGCCGTCTGACATTTCGTCGAGAGTGAATCGGAGGGTGTGGACGACTCGATCGGGCAGGCCGGCAACCTGGATTACCCTGAAGACTGCGCTCAAATCGAGCATTCTTTTGTCTCGCCGGCCAGTTGGACGATGGTCTTTCTGAGGTCCGTAGCGATCTTCCGATAGATTTCATCGGGCGAGGCGGAAGCGGCCAGATCACGGTAGTTCGACACGTCGACGACGTCACCGAAACGCACCTCGATCGGATGTCTCTTGGGAAGCGTCTGGCCCGAGGGCATCGCATTGAAGGCTCCACTAATGTAAGCAGGCACGATGGGCGTCTGGTATTCCCAGGCGATCAGTCCTACACCAGGCTTGAATTCCTGGAGCTTTCCGCTGCGGCTTCTCGTCCCCTCCGGAAAAATAAGAACCGGCTCCCCCTGGGACAGGATCGACCCCACCATCCTGAGGCCGGACAGCCCAATTTCGTCACGCTCGATCGGAACCACGTTGAGACAGGTACTGAAGATCCATCCCTTGAGGGAGGAGTTGAAGAAGTAGTCTCGAGCGCCGATCACATGCATGCGTTGGGCGTTCTTGATTCCCATGGCCAGGCTGAGCGCCGAGATCACGGCCCCTGAATCAAGGTGGCTCGAGTGATTGGCCGCGATCAGATAGGATCCACTCTTGGGAACGGCCGTCGCATTGGAGACGGTTAGCTGAAAGTAACGTGTGAAAAGCTCCCGCAGAGCGGCGAAGCTCGCCCGCATGACGGCGCGGTCTACCATGGGCCGGTCCCCATAGGAAAGGCCCGATCGGAAGCCTCGCCGCCGGAGGCTCGTCGAGTTTCGACTTTCCAGCCCCCTCCGACGCAGCTCAGCCAACACGTCGCCCACGGTCTGAAAAGTAGCAATATGTTCGTCCGGAACCGTCACACCGAAGTTGCGCTCAATGGACAGGAGTAGCTCCACGGCCATCAGAGAATCCAACCCGAGGTCGGTATAGAGATTGGCCTCCTCGGTGATCTCGTCAATTTCGATGCCGGAGAGACGACTCAGTTCGCCATACAGTGTCTCGCGTCGGTTGACGACTCCGCGCGCGGCCCGTGGGCTTTCTTCGGTGGGTCCCTCCAGTTGCTCCTGCACCCAGTCGCGAATGGCCGGGCGATCCAGGCCGCCGTCGCCGTTCGTCGGCAAAGCTTCTTTCCAGATGTGGACCTGCTGCAGTCGCTGATAACTGGGAAGCTCCTTGGATATCTCCTGGATCTCTTTTTGGATGGCTTTCTTGAGCTCTGTCTGGTCGGATGTCTCGGTATCTTCGGGAACGATCACGGCGTGGACGTCCTCGGTCAGACCGTTCTTCATTCCCAACACGCAGATCTCTCGGATGGAGGGAAGAGTCCGGTAGATCGCCTCGAGATCCGATGGATAGACATTCTTGCCGGCGCCGGTGACGATGACGTCCTTACAGCGGCCGGTGATGTAGACGTATCCGTCGGCATCCACCCAGCCCAGGTCGCCGGTATGAAACCAGCCGTCTCGAAGCACGGCCTCGGTGGCGGGCTGATTCTGGTAGTACCCGCACATCAGGCTGGGCGAGCGCACGATGATTTCTCCGACACCGTCCTGGTCCGGCCGGAACAAACGCAGTTCCACACCAGGCAGCGGCTTCCCAGCCGAACCCTCGCGGCTGCGGTGAAGCGGGTTGACGGTCAGTACGGGAGCGGTCTCGGTCAGCCCGTAGCCTTCGTAGATGGGCAGGCCCATGGCCTTGAAATCCCGGTACAGTCCACGACCCAAAGAAGAGCCGCCACTGACAAAGACTCGAACGTGTCCTCCGAATTCCCGGTAAACCTTGCCGAACAGACGGCGTCCGATGTTCCGGCCAAATGTTTCCTCAACCGACTGGCTGAGGCGCTTCGAAGTTCGCAGAAGGTTCCCTTTCAGGGCGGACTTGGACACCTTCAGGATTCGACGCTCCACGTCTTCGCGAATCAGTGCGAATAACGTCGGCACTCCAAGCATGCAGGTCGTCCGCGTCTCTCGCATGGTTTCCAGGATCACGCGAGGTTTCAGGGACTGGACATAGGTGACCGTTGCCCCGCGATGGACAGCCATCAGGAAGCCACAGCTGAATTCCAGTGCATGGTAGAGGGGAAGCACCGACAACAACCGGTCCCGGGTGGAAACCGACAGATAGTGATTGACCCCCCGAAGATTGTTGAGAAAGGAACGATGGCTCAGCACGGCTCCTTTCGGATCGACCGCCGTTCCGGTCGTGAAGATGATGGACGCCGGACCATCAGGATCCAGCTCGGGAAACTCCAGAGGCACGGGCTCTGAAGCCAACTTCGCTCCTGAACTCCGAGGATGATCGGGAAGATCGAATGGTTTGCAGAGCCGGTTTACGTTCAGAAGAAATTGCGGTTGAGGTCTTGCCTCGTTGTGATCCAACTCTTCCGCGGTGAGTCGACGGAGACACTTCTCGGAAACGAGTAGAGCTTTGGCTTCTGTGAATTCAGCCACGGACCAGACTTCGCGATGCCAGGTCTGAGAATCCAGAGGGACGACGATCAAGCCGAGCATGGAAGCGCCGAAAAAGGCGATGCCCCATTCCGGCTGGTTCTCAGAGAAGAGAATGACTCGATCACCCTGCTGAAGATCCAGAGCGTGCAACCGTCCGGCGATCTCTTCCGCGGCCGACGCGATCTCAGCATAGGTGTATCGAACCCACTTGTCTTTCCTCTTGACCTGAAGACCCACGTGATCGGGGAGTCGACGTGCAGAGCGCCGGATCAGCTCCGGGATCGTTTTTGGGAAGTCAGCACCCAGCGGTAATTCGGAGAGTTCGAGACTGCCCACGCCCTCCATCTTCAGGATGTATTTCTTGACACCGGGGATATGAACGTTCTGAATGTAGTGGCGCCAGTTGAGGCGAGTCACGTCGAAGTCAAACTCCGCTCTTTCCTCCGGTTCGAGAATCGCATAGAGCTCGAGAGCCCGATCTACGGAGAATGCACAATCGAGGTTCAAATAGGGCTCATAGAGCTCCCCGTAGTAGTACAGCTTCTGATTGGCGGCCTTCGTCGCCGAGACACGGCGTTTGGCTCTCTGTGTGGCATCAAAAGTCGGCAGTCGTTCGAGCGTTCGTTCGGCCGTGCGCAACGGTACGGCTCTGAGATGGTGTTGAAGTCGGAACGTAGTCGGACTTGGGAACCGCAGCCTCTTCAGATGGATCGGCCGACCTTCCCGGTCGAGCATGGGATTCCTGCGAAAGTACTGATAGATCAGTTCGTACAACTGGCCCAGAGTGATCGGGTTACGAGACGAGGTCGCAACCTGGATGACCTCGACATTTCTGGACTCGGAAACTCGTGGGATCATGGCCAGCAGTGCGTTGACAACCATATCGACGGGAACGAGATCCAGACTGACATCCGGATTGAGAGGGAGCGATCGCAGCCGCCCCTTACCAATCGCCACAATCAGCGGATCGGCCATACGGAGGCCATCGAGCCAGCCGGGACTCGGCTCCGACAGACTGCTCTCTATCACCGACGGCCGAAGGATCGCCGTCGGCATATCGCCCCGGTGGCGCAGGACCATCTGTTCGCCGAGAGCCTTGGTGTAGGTATAGGTGTCATTCCAGCCGCGCTCTCTCGCCCAGCGCTTCCCTTCTTCAGCCAGCCGTGTTTCCAGCCACTTTCTGCGCAAGTTGGCAATCTCACTGGCGCGCCGGATGCGGCGGCGACCCTTTGACTTGCGCTTCAGGAAGGCCTGCGCAAAGCGGCGGCGCAGCTCCGGGGCCTCGGCCTCCTGACAGATCCTGGCAATCAGACGCTGAATCTCACGAATATCAGCCTGTGGATCGGAGAAGGCCCGAAGTGGGAACTCGTCGTCCTTTTGAGTACCGGGCACTTCACGACGGACGGTCTCGAGGACCGTGCCCGTGGCGGCGCCACATGAGTAAGCCGTAGAAACATGAACGAGCAGAGCGCTGCGGCAGGAAGCAGCAAAAACGGCAACGCGTCGGGCTCCAAAGACGTTCAATTCCAGAGACTGATCAAGGGGTGCGTCAAAGGAGACGACGGCAGCACTGTTGATGACGATGTCCACTTCCTGACGGAGACGCTCAGCGAGATCCTCGTCCAGGCCAAGGTTGTCACGAGCGATGTCCCCGGGCACAGCTTGGAGCTTTTCCCTGAGGAAATCTTCAAAACCTCCCTGGTGGCGCATTTGCAGGCGATCGAACACGCTCGAGCGATACAGTTCTTTCTCCAGGCGTTCCTGAGCGGAGATGTGGCCGCCGCCAAAATGACGCTTGGGGCGAATAAGGACATAGATACGCCGGACGTCGGGAACGGACCAGAGAATCTTCTCGACGAGAGGTTGCCCAAGAAACCCGGTTGCTCCTGTAATCAGAAGCGTTTTTCCCTGAAGAGACTCCTTAATCATGCGTTCGAACTCCGGGCGGGCGCACGATCATCCTGAGTGCACCCGGGTGAACCTCCACTCTCACAGCAGTCGAGTCGAATGGATCTCCATCCAGCGTTGCCGAGAGGACCTCTTCGGACTGGATCTGCACGGAGCTGCAGCGGTACGTTTTGAAGTGTCTGTGCCCGAGGTGCCTGCCGCGGTAGACACGAGGCAGATTCCAAAGGAGATCCAACTTCGCGATGTCGCCCACGATTACCACATCGAGTTGGCCGTCGTCGACTCTCGCCGCTGGCGCTATTCTGAGACCTCCGCCTGTAAACGGAGTGTTTTGAATCAGCACCGAAGTACACTTCCCCTCCACAATCCGACCATCGATCTTCAGCTTCAACGGTACAGCCTGCATCTGCAATATCCGCCGGAGCACCGACAGGAGAAAGGCCGATGTTCCCGTAAGCAAGCGCATCCGGTTGGCAGAAGCTGCAACGATCGCGGGAAAACCCAGTCCAAACAGCGACACAAAGTACCTGTCGCCTGCCCTTCCCAGGTCGATCTGGCGGGTACCGCCCTTCTGAATCACATCCAGTGATCTGCGCACATCGTTAAGCGGCAAGTTCAAGCTCCGGGCAAGATCATTCCCGGTACCCACTGCCACTACTCCGAGAGCTACGGGCGACTCCACGAGGCTGTTGGCGATCTCTGAAACCGTACCGTCTCCTCCAACTGCAACAACACACTGCTCACGACTCTCGACAGCTGCTCGCGCCAACTCAGTTGCGTGGCCGGGCCCTGTTGTCAGGGCAATTCTCGCTTCGATATTCCGCTCATGCAACTCCCGCCGCAGCGTGAGCAGACTCCGAGATCCTGCGCCACGACCTGACCGTGGATTAACGATGACCAACATCCAAAGGGAGGAGTATATCCAAGCGCCTGCCCGACAGGCTAGTTACCGAGAGTTACACACACCCCGGGCTAAGCGCAAAGACTGCGGAAACAAGCGTTTGACTAAATCCTCCACATCCTCCACAGGACACTGCAGGGAAACCGCTGTGGAGCAGCATCGACTTATCCCTGAGGTCCATTCGATCAACACCATGCCATGATTCATCCACCGATCGTTCCAGGTCTAATCCTTTAAGCCTGAACGACCTGTTCCGAGATTCACAAATCCACAGGGAATACTTCTTCTACGAGTAGAAATAACAAGATTTCAGGAATTTAGGGGGAGAAGAGAGCCAACGATCCGATGATATAATCCGCGCGGAGGTACTTCTCGTCTGGTGACGGGCCTGGTCTTCAAAACCAGTCGGACCTCTGTAATGCAGGGGTTGGTGGGTTCGATTCCCATGTACCTCCGCCATGCATCCGATAGGCGAAGGATAGAAACTGCAGGATAAGGAATGGACGTAGCAATCCAGGGGGAGGTCGGATCGTTTAGTGATGAAGCAGCTCTGAAGCTTCTCGGGAGCGAGACGCGGATTGTCGGCTTCCGACATTTCGACGAGGTCTTCAGGGCGGTGAGTTCCGGGGGGGTTGAAGCGGCTGTGGTGCCGCTGGAGAACACTCTGACCGGGTCGATCCACCGAAACTACGATCTTCTGCGTCGGCACGGGTTGAAGATCCATGGAGAACTGTATCTTCCGATCGTGCACAATCTGATCGTTTTACCGGGTGTTCGCTTCGAGGACATCCGACGCGTGATCTCTCATCCCGTAGCCCTCGGTCAGTGTGAGAGTTTTCTGGAGCGTTACCCAAACCTGACGTCGGAAGCGACTTACGATACGTCGGGGAGCGTCAAGGAGATCGTGGATAGGGACTTGCATGACTGTGCGGCGATAGCGGGGAAGCGTGCCAGTGAGGTTTTCGGCGGTGAGATCCTGATGGAAGGGATTCAGGACAGTGACGACAATTACACGCGTTTCGTGCTGCTTTCTCGGCAAGCCGGGGCTCGGGATGGAGACAAGACATCCATCGTTTTCAGCCATCACAATGTGGCAGGAGCGCTGTTCAAGTCATTGAGTGTATTTGCTTTGCGCGACATCGACCTGACGAAGATCGAATCGCGGCCGTTTCCAGGGCGAGCTTGGCGGTACCTTTTCTATATTGATTTTCTGGGCAGTCTAAAAGAGGAACGGGTGCAGCGCGCATTGAGCCACCTTCAGGAGTTGACTGATCTGTTCGAGATACTGGGATGCTACCCGCGTGATCCGAATATCGTAAAAGAGGGGATTTAGGGGGTAAGAGACAGGGACGATGAGCATTCCTGCATACATGGCCGCTGCGATCCAAACCAACCATCCTCATCCGCTTCGGCGTGAAGAGATGGCTCGGAACACGGCACGGATTGTTGAACTCATCGATCTGGCGGTGATCGGATACAAGCCGTTTCTCCCAGTGAGACTGCTGGTGTTTCCTGAGTTTGCTCATGCAGCCCCGGTCTATGACACGCTCAAGGAGTTGCGGGACAAGTTGGGTGTCGAGATCCCGAACCGGCACACTGAGAGGGTGTGTGAGAAAGCCCGTGAATTGGGTGTGTATGTTCAGATGGGTTCGATGCTCGAGGTGGACAGTAAGTATCCGAATGCTCTCTTCAACACGAGTTGCCTGGTCGGACCCGAAGGGATTCTATACAAGTACAGAAAGGTGTACCCATGGCTGCCATGGGAGGTGCACACAAGTCCTCACGATATTGCGGGTTATGAAGAGGAGTTGTTTCCGGTGGCGACGACCGCTATCGGGAACCTGGGAGCGGCAATTTGCTATGACTGGCTCTTTCCCGAGAGTCTCCGTCAACTCACAGCCAACGGGGCTGAAGTCTTGCTCCGAGTCTCGGCCTATATGGATCCCTTTGGGGCGACGGCGCCGAATGATTGGTGGACGGTCGTGAATCGATGCCGGGCGCTGGAGAATACAGCCTATGTCGTGGCGGCCAATCAGGCTGCGAGTCTTCGCAATTACCCACCATTTTCCTGGCCGGGAGGCAGCATGATTGTGGATTACGATGGCCGCATCGTTGCTCAGGCGACCCCAGGTGAGGGAGAGAAGATCACGGTCGGTGCGCTGGATATCAATCTGCTCCGGGAAGAGCGCCGGCAACGTTCCGCGCATCAGATGCTGCTTCATCTTCGGACGGAAGCTCATAAGGTCTATCGGGGGGAGTTCTTCCCCGAGGGACAACATGCGGGTCGTGAGGATCTGACCTATGAGGAGAATGTTCGGCGGAGTCGCGAAGTACAAAGAAGGGTCTGGCCGGAGCTTGCGAAGGCACCCGATGGTGAAGGGGGAGAAGGTTGATCGGTGAGCCGCAAAGCTGGTACTATCTGGCTCTTTACCGCGAATGAGGCATAGTCATGAAGAGGACTTTTCAACCGAATAATCGTCACCGACGAAAGACTCATGGCTTCCGGGCCAGGATGCAGTCAAAAGGGGGCCGAGTGGTCCTCCAGAGAAGGCGTGCCAAGGGAAGAAAAAGGCTGTCAGTGAGTGGGTAAAGGCGACCACCGCTTTCGCTGGGAAGAACGACTCAAGAAACGTCGAGAGTTTCTCGAGGTCTACGGGAAAGGGACGAAGTTCGGTGGCAAGTTCTTCTACGCCTACTTTTTGCTGAATCACTTACAGCAGAGCCGGTTGGGTTTGACTGTGTCTCGGAAAGTCGGGCGCCCCGTGGACAGGAATAGGGTTAAGCGGCGTCTCCGGGAGGTTTTCAGACTCAACAAAGATCGGTTGCACCCACCCTGTGATGTGGTCCTAAACGCCAGGCATTCTGCCGTTGAAGCGACGTTTTGGGCGCTGGAAGAAGAATTCCTACGGGTGGCAGGCAAATGGAGTGAAGAATGGGCCGCTGGCTGGCAAGAGTCGCTGGAATCCTGATTCGGGGCTACCAGCGATTCATCTCTCCATGGTTGCCGCCATCGTGTCGTTTCTATCCCTCCTGCTCCGAATACACATACCAAGCCATAGAGAAGTACGGTTTGCTGTCCGGTGGATGGCTGGGTGTCAAACGTATCTTGCGATGTCACCCCTGGAACTCGGGTGGAATCGATCCGGTGCCGTGATCAGTGAAATTGGAGAACCATGAAAAGTTCGGAAGATGCCGATATTGAACGAAGACTACTGATCGCGATACTGCTGTCGATCGCGATTCTATTCGGCACGCCGTACATCTATCAGAAGATTTACCCGCCGCCCCCTGAGGAAGCTGTGCCGCCGGTCACCGAGCAGACATCCGTGCCGAAGCCCGCTGCCCCGTCGGAGGCCGTTCCGGAGCAACCCAAACCTGAGGCACGGCAGGTTCGGCCAACGACATCGGAGAGCGCTGTAGCGACGACGGCGCAGGTGCGCGAGATTACTGTCGAGAGTGATTCGCTGATCCTGCGTTTCAGTTCGCAGGGGGCTGAACTGGTCGGGGCGAAATTGAAGGACTTTCTCGGCAGCAACAAGGAGCCCTTGGAGCTGGTGCCCCAGATACTGCCGGCCGAGTATCCGAGACCCTTGGCTCTGAAGGCTTCACAGGGCCAGCTTCAGAATCGTTTACAGAGTGCCGTCTATGAGGCGTCGGGAGCCGCCTCCAATCATTTATCGGCGCCTGTCGATCTCGTCTTTGAGTACCGGAAGGATGACCTGTGGGTACGCAAGACGATTTCGATTCCTCAGCACGGCTACGATCTGAAAGTGAAGGTTGAGGCAACGGAAGACGGCGAGCCGCTGACTTTGGGCGTTGTTCTGGGCACGGGCATTGGGGAGGTGCCGGAGAGAGATTCGACGGATTTCTCCTATCGTGAGATCGCTTTCATCCAGAATGGATCGGTGGAGCGGTATACGACCAGCCATCTGGAGAAGGGGGCCGTGACGATCCCCGGATCGGTCCCCTGGGCGGCGCTGGACAGCAAGTACTTTGCTTTCATTATGGTCGCTCCGCAGGAGATGCAGGAGCTTCGACTCGAGGCCGAGAAGTGGGAACAGCCTCCGGTGGGCGGGGAGAAGGCTGGGGAGACCCTGGATTTTGTTCAGGGAACAGCGGACTTGTTGATGCCGTCGTCGTTCGGATTCTTTGTAGGACCAAAGGACGGCAAGATTCTCGCGGCCGTCGAGCCGACGTTGCCGAAGCTGATCGACTACGGTTGGTTCGGTGTCCTGGTGAAGCCGCTGCTGACGGCGCTCGACTGGGTGCACAGCTACGTGCACAACTATGGCTGGGACATCATCATTCTGACCTTCCTCATCAACCTGGCGTTGTTCCCGGTGCGGTACAAACAGATCACGTCGATGCAGAAGATGACGGACCTGCAGCCAAAACTGCGCTCCATCCAGGATCGCTACAAGCGGATGAAGAGGGACGATCCTCGCAAGCAACAGATGAATGCGGAAGTCATGGCCCTGTACAAAGAGCACGTTCATCTTCTGGATCCACGATCTCTCTCAGTACGACCCTTACTACATCACTCCGATCGTGATGGGGTTGACGATGGTGGGCCAGCAGAAAATGACGCCCACGACGGGCGACCCTACACAGAAACGCATGATGATGTTTCTGCCGGTGGTCTTCACCTTCTTCTTTCTGCACGTCTCGAGCGGGCTGGCCATCTACTTCTTGTTCAGCAACCTGTTTGCTATGATGTTTCAGTTCGCGCTGCAGAAAATGAATCCGGAGCTGGCGGCCAAGCGCCGGGCAAAAGCGCGACAAAAGAGTTGAGAGCTGACTGGTTACTGGAATGGAGAAGCTGGATACCACAGAGGTAGCAGAGCGAGCCGGAGAGTTCGTCGAAGAAGTGATCGAGCGATCGGGATTGGACCTCGACGCACGGGTGAACGTGGAAGAGGAGGAGACGATCCGGATCGAGTTGAACGGCGAAGACAGCGAACTGGTCCTTGCAGACAGCGCGCGGCTTCTGTATGCAATCAATCATCTCGTCAATCAGATCTTCTATCGACAGGCGCGAAACGGGTGCAGCTTCATACTCGACTGCGAACATTACCGCGGGGACCGTGCCGCGGAATTGGAGCTGATGGCTCGAAAGGCTGCCGAGAGGGTGCGCCTGACGGGCAAGTCGGTGATTCTTCAGCCTATGCCTTCGAGCGAACGGCGGATCATCCATCTCGCACTCGCTGAGGAACCGGGGATCCGAACAGAAAGCGAAGGCTCGGGGCGCTACCGCCACGTGCAGATCGTCCCCGAATAGACCTTTCCTCAACAATCGATCGGAGGCGGTGGGGACTTGTGCGTCCAGTCGGCTGCACGGTCGCTTCATGGGTGACTGCCGGGAGCTGCGACTTGGGGTCCGGCGAGGTGGTATGAGGCCTGGGAGAACGAGCGATGAGACTATCGTGGCCAGAGCCACAGCCGGGGGCCAAGCGGCCATCGCACTGATTCGGCTCAGCGGGCCCCTGTCAAAGCCGATCGTCGTGAGGGCGCTAGGAATATCCGCCGATCTGCTGGAACCGAGGCGGCCCCATCTGGGGACGTTCCACGATGTGCGGGATGAAGCGCTCGATCAGGTCTTGGTGACCTGGTTCCCCGAGCCCCACTCGTATACCGGCGAGGAGGTGGTCGAGATCTCCTGCCATGGCAGTCCCTTCATTTGCCGCTCGATCGTCGCAGCATGTCTGGCGAGAGGTGCCAGGACGGCCGAACCAGGTGAATTCACACGACGCGCCTTTCTGAGGGGAAAGCTGGATCTGGTTCAGGCTGAGGCTGTCCGAGATCTGGTAGCGAGCCAGACCGAATACCAGGCGTCGTTGGCACGACAGCAGTTGAGAGGGAGGCTGGGACGGGAGTTGAGGCCGATTCGGGAGAATCTCATCGACATCCTGGCTCAACTCGAGACGAGATTGGAGTTCGTGGAAGAGGATGTCGATCCGGAATCTCGGGAGAAACTGGTTGGAGGGATCGAGCAGGTCGACGAGGGGCTGCAAAGATTAAGCCGCAGATACGCGACCGCCCGGGCGATTCGGGAAGGAGCCATGGTCGTCCTAGCGGGTAGACCTAATGCAGGTAAGTCTAGTGTTTTCAATGCTTTAGTTAATGATGAGAGGGCCATTGTCACGGAGATTCCGGGCACCACGCGGGATGCACTGAGGGAGTGGTTGGATGTGGGAGGTCTGGCGGTGTGTCTGGTCGATACCGCTGGAATAGGAAGAGGGGGCGATTTGCTGGTCGAGGAAGGGATGAAACGTTCGAAGCGGCACATCGAGGAGGCGGATTTGGTGCTGTTCGTCGTGGATTCCGTGGCAGGTTTCGGGACGGAAGACGAACTGCTGCTGGAGACGATCAGCACCAAGCCTTTCGTTGTGGCGATGAACAAGACGGATCTGGTGAGTGCGCCGGCCGTGCCGGCGGGGGTGAGGGAACGGGCCCGAGACGTCCTGGAAATCTCGGCTAAAACAGGGGTCAATCTGGAGAAGTTGGCGGATGTGGTCCAACGATCGGTCCTGGGGGCGGAGGGATTCGAGAAGGAGCCGGCCCTGATTACGAATCTACGGCAGCTTGGCTGTATCGAAGAAGCGAGGGGAAGCTTGGCAGCCGGCAGGGCGGCTCTCCAAGAGGGGTTGAGTGAGGAGTTCATCTGCTATGACCTGCGTCGGGCGCTGGAGGCTCTGGGTGAACTGACCGGCGAGACGACAACGGAGGACATCCTGGGGCGGATCTTCAGTACGTTCTGCATCGGAAAGTAAGCAGAATGTTTCACGTGAAACGGGGTTATGAGACGGCCGGGGACGTAGGAGACCTATGTGACATATGGGACAGCAGATCAAACCGTCGGGTCGTGGAAAGGTGAGTCGCAGGTATCCCATGGGTCTCATGGGTCCCCGGCCGTCTCATTGACGAAGCTCAGTTCTCGCCGATCAGATCCTCGAAGAGGCGATCCAATTCTTCACTGGAGTCGAAGTGCAGGACAATCTGACCCTTTTGACCGCGCTGCCGGATCTCAACACGTGTCCGCCAGCGTTCCTCGAGGCGCTCCTCGGCAGACCGGATGTTGGGATCCTTTGAGGACTTGGGGCGAGAGGGTTTGGAGGCTCGGGTGAGTCGCTGAGCTCGCCGTTCGGTGTCGCGGACGGACAGCCCTCGTGCGACGATAGCGCGGGCGAGTTGAAGTTGGTCTCGCGGCTCGAGGGGGATGAGAGCTCGGGCGTGTCCCATGCTGAGATCTCGGTTGATCACCATTTCCTGAATGGTCTTGGGTAGCTGGAGGAGGCGGAGCGTGTTGGTCACGGCGGTTCGACTGCGGGCGACCTTGTCGGCGACTTGTTCCTGAGTGAGACCGAATTGCTCGACCATGAGCTGATAAGCCTGGGCTTCTTCGATGGGACTGAGATCGTCCCGCTGGATGTTTTCGATGAGGGCGAGCTCGAGCATGTCCTGGTCGGAGACGTCTTGAACGATGGCGGGAATCTGATGAACGGCGGCTCGCTGGCAGGCTCGCCAGCGGCGCTCGCCAGCGATGATTTCGTAGCCGATCTCGGTGGGACGGACGACGATCGGCTGGAGAATGCCCTTTTCACGAATGGAGGCGGCGAGCTCATCGAGCTTCTCAATCTCGAAGCGCAGTCGCGGTTGGAGAGGGTTGGGGTGGATGAGGTCGATGTCGATCATGACGAGAGCGCCGCTCTCGTTGGTCTGCGGGAGCAGGGCGTCCAAGCCTTTGCCGAGGGCCTTTCGCTTCATGAAAGTGGGTTCTCCTTCAACTAGCAAGCTTCTCGAGCTGCAGTGCCGAGCGGGGGAACCGTCTTGCGGAGCAGCTCACGCGCCAGCTGCAGATACGAGTTGGCACCGGTCGAACGGGCATCGTAGAGCAGGATCGGTTTGCCGAAGCTGGGCGCTTCCGCGAGACGGACATTGCGGGGAATGACGGTCTCGAAGACGCGGTCGCCCAAGTGGGTCCGCACGTTCTCGCCGATCTGGCCGGAGAGATTCAACCGCTCATCATACATGGTTAAGAGGATTCCCTCGATGCGAAGCCGTGGATTGAAGCTCTGGCGCACCCGGCTGAGCGTTCCCATGAGGTCCGAGAGGCCCTCGAGGGCAAAATACTCGCACTGGATGGGAATGAGCAGCGAGTCGGCAGCAACCAGCGCATTGAGAGTCAGAATGCCGAGCGAAGGAGGACAGTCGACGATGATGACTTGATAATGGTCACGAACGGGAGCGAGGGCTTTCCGAAGACAGGACTCGCGCCCGGGGAGCTCGAGCAGTTCCACCGCGGCCCCGGTGAGATCGCGATTGGAGGGGAGGATGTCCAGGTTGTCCAGTTCTGAAGAGAGAATCGCCTCGGAAGGCGGAAGATCGCGCAGAAGCACGTCGTACAGCGATTTGCTGAGGTGATTCTTGTCCAATCCAAAACCGGAGGTGGAATTGCCCTGAGGATCGAGATCGACCAGCAGGACACGCAGCTCGGCGGTGGCCAGTGAAGCACTCAGGTTGATTGCAGTCGTCGTCTTGCCGACGCCGCCCTTCTGGTTCGCTATGGCGATGACCTTGGCCATGGAGGGACAAAGATACCATAGCCCCCGGGGAGGACGCACCGGCGAAAGCACACTGTTCCACGTGAAACGGGAAGGGGACAGCCTGGGACGTACGGGCCTTATGTGACGGAGAACTCCTTAATCTTCCAGCGAGCCGCTACGGGTCGGGGTCCCAGAGGTCTCATGTGTCCTATACGTCCCAGGCCGTCCCATGGTCACGGCTTCTCATAGAGAGCGACGGTGCGCCGGTCGGAGAGCGGGAACCGCTCCTCTCGAATCAGGCGCCAGCCCTGCGGAGCCGGACTTTGTGGCCCCCGGAACTGCAGCAGCGGTACCAGATTCCGTTCGAGAGGTGCGAGAATGTGGCCCTTGGGCTGGAGGGCACGGATCGTGGCGAGGCGAGCGTCGGACCAACCCGGCCAGGCTTCCGCAGCTCCATGAACGATCGTGACCTCCAGGCCCAACTCTCGAGCAGCGGTTTCCAGAAAGACGCACTTCTTGAAGTTGGTCTCCAGCAAAGTGACCCGGCATTCAGGTCGGTACAACTTCGCCGCCAAGCCGGGAAATCCGGCCCCCGAACCGATATCCACGACAAGTCCTTCACCGAAGAAACGCTGTGCTGCCCAAAAAGCCTCCACCAAATGGAGGCGGATGAGTTCCCGATCATCCGCAACGGATGTCAGGCTGAGCCGTCGGTTCCACCTCCGAAGCACCGTAAGATAGGCTGAGGAGCGCGCGAGTTGCTCATCAGAGAACGGTAGTTCGCATTCTGCGCAGGCCTCGCGAACTTCGATTTCCGTGCTCATGAGCGGTGCATCAACTCGAGGTGAATGTTGAGCATGGCGACTGCCGCCGGCGTTACGCCGCGGACATGAGCGGCCTGTTCGAGGGTTGAAGGGCGAACCCGGCTCAAGCGCTCGGACATCTCGCGGGAAAGGCCCTGTACCCGAGAATAGTCGAGATCAGCGGGGATCAAGCGGCGGGAAACACTACGCAGGCGGTCGAGATCCCGCAGTTGCTTGGCGATGTAACCTTCATAACGCATGGCGTTATGGACGGCCTCGAGGGCTTCACCGTCCAGGGACAATCCTGCTGCCTTCAGGATCCCGGCTACAGACTCCACTGAGAACTCGGGACGCTTGACGATTTGTTCGAGAGCGTCTCCGGCCGAAAGACCGTATTCGCGGGCGACAGCGCGATGCTCCGGAATCTCGGTGGAAAGACGATGCTGCCTCAGATAGTTCTCGGCAGCATCCATGCGTTCCCATTTCCGTCGGAACCGGTCGAAGACCCCGTCCTCGAGCAATCCCAGGCGGTGGGCTTCCGGCATCAGCCGGCGGTCTGCGTTGTCGATTCGCAGGAGCAGACGGTATTCAGCGCGCGAGGTGAACATGCGGTAAGGTTCATCCACACCCTGGGTGATCAGGTCATCGACCAGGATCCCGATGTACGCCTCCTTTCGGTCGAGAATGAAGGGCTCGTCCCCCCGAATCAGCAATGCCGCGTTGATCCCGGCCACGAGTCCCTGCGCCGCCGCTTCTTCGTAGCCGGTCGTACCGTTGATCTGGCCGGCATGAAACAGGCCCTTGACCTTGTGTGTCATCAGGGTCGGTCCGACTTCACTGGGTTGGACGTAGTCATACTCAACGGCGTAAGCGGGCCGGAGCATGATCGAGTCCCTCAACCCTTCGATGCTGTCGAGCATAGCGCGCTGGACGTCCAAGGGCATGCTGGTGGAGAGACCGTTGACGTAAATGACGTCGGTATCGAGACCTTCCGGTTCGAGAAAGATTTGATGCCTCTGACGGTCGGCGAAGCGAACGACCTTGTCCTCAATCGACGGGCAGTAGCGGGGCCCGGTCCCGTGAATCTTCCCGCCAAACAGTGGACTCCGGTGAAGATTTCCGCGGATGGCCTCATGAACACCCGCATTCGTGTAGCCCAGCCAGCAAGGAACCTGCGGGTTGTCTGGAGGGCCGTCATGGAGAAAGCAGAAGTAGGTCGGCTCGGAGTCTCCGAACTGGGGCGTGAACTTGCTGAAATCGATGGAGCGACCGTCCAGGCGAGGCGGGGTGCCCGTCTTCAGCCGCCCCATCTCGAAGCCGAGTCCGTAGATACTGTGGGCAAGGGCGAGTGAGGCCCTCTCTCCCGAACGACCCGCACGCATGGTTTTCTCTCCCACATGGCACAAACCGTTGAGAAAGGTCCCGGTCGTGAGGATCACGCAGCGGCACGCCAGCCGCGTTCCATCAGCAAGACTGACGTGCTCCACCCCACCTCCGCGGGTTGAAATCTCCGTGACTTCCCCCTCGAGTAGCGACAGTCCTTCGATTCCCTTCAATCGGCGCTGCATTTCAAGCCGATACAGGCGTTTGTCGTTCTGAGTTCGCGGAGCTCGCACGGCGGGGCCACGGCTTCGATTGAGCAGACGGAACTGGATGGCTGTCCGATCGGCGACGCGGGCCATCAAACCGCCCAGGGCATCGATTTCCCGAACGATGTGTCCCTTTCCGATGCCGCCGATGGACGGGTTACAGGACATCTGGCCGATCATGGCCAGATTGATGGTCACCAGTGCGGTTCGAGCACCGAGGCGAGCCGCGGCCGCGGCCGCCTCGCAGCCTGCATGCCCCCCGCCGACCACGATCACGTCGAAACCGTTCACAGCGAATATTCTATACAGTTCGGGCGGCCGGCGACGGCCGGTCGTAAGGAATACAGGAGACCGGAGACGGGAGGCCGACACCTTGAAGATGCGGCAAAATCCGGATTGATCGGTATAATGTTCCGGATATGTGGCACGGCAAGAAGCGGTTGACCGAAATGGTGAAGTGCGCCGGTTGAGCGTCGAAGCTGGCACCGGAGGTGCTGGTTCCGATTCTCGCTGACCTTCCCGTCTTCCAGGACGAGAATGTGATGGTTGGCTTCGAAAGAGCCGACGACGCAGGAGTCTACCTGCTCGGACCTGAAACCGCCCTTGTCGCGACCATCGATTTCTTTACTCCCATCGTTGACGATCCGGCGACTTATGGACAGATCGCCGCCGCCAATTCACTCAGCGATGTTTATGCCATGGGAGGACGCCCGATCTTCGCGCTCTCCGTCGTAGGATTCCCTTCGGGAACGGTCGAAACGGAGGTGCTTCGCGAGATCGTTCATGGCGGAGCGAAAACAATGTTCGAGGCCGGCGTTCCCATCATCGGAGGACATTCCATCCAGGATCCGGAGATGAAGTTCGGCTACGCTGTTACGGGGCTCGTCCACCCCAAGCGGCTTTGGACGAACCAGGGAGCGAAGCCGGGTGACCACCTCTATCTGACGAAGCCGCTGGGGATCGGCATCGTCACGACGGGCGTCAAGTACGGGAAGACCTCATCGGAAGTGCTGGACGCCGCCGTCGCGACGATGCTCGAGCTCAACGGGGGAGTCGTTGATGCGCTTGGCGATGCCGATGTCCATGCTGCCACGGATGTGACCGGATATGGGCTGGTGGGCCACGCCTGCGAGCTGGCCAGATCGAGCGGTGTGACGCTGGTGTTTGGCGCCTCGGAGATCCCGGTCCTGAATGGGACCATAGACCTGGCCCGGAAGGGGATGCTGCCGGGCGGAATCATGACCAATCGGGCGTACGCCGGTTCCGCGGTCCGCTGGGAGGGCGTCGACGAGCTGCAGCAGCACGTTTTCCTGGATCCGCAGACATCGGGGGGCCTCTTGCTCAGCTTGCCGGGCGAAGCAGCGAAGGTCCTCGAGAGGAGGCTGGAAGGAAGGGCCAACCTGATCGGGCGTGTGGAGGCGCAGGAGGGAGACTGCCTGATTCGCTTCGAGTGATTGATCTACTCGGGACGGATCTTGAGGGATCGCAGAAAGCGCTCGTCTTGGGTGGTCAGTTCGAGGTGAGCCGCCGGCAGCTCATGGATCGTCTCCAAAGCATCCTGCCGCCGGCTGAAGCCGACAGTGGCCTCGATGATCAGAAACACATCGTAGCCCTTCTCTCGAATATGCCGGATGATGTGACCGACTTGGGGGGAATCGGTCAGGGCCTCGTTGATGGCGGCCTCGAGTTCCTTTCGGTGATCTTTGAGTTCGTCATCCAGCATTGAACGCACTCTCTGCTCTCTGCTAAGATTCGACCGAAGTTGGGCCAGTCCGGCATCCCCGGCCACGGTTCATGATAGCAAAGTCCCTTCGGAAGTGAAACGACAATGAGCCTGCCGACCGAAGGCCAGAAACAGGGCCGGGTCAAGATCGTCTACCGGCCCGAAGATGTCCGGGACATCGACTATATAAACGACCTCGGCGATCCAGGGGAACCTCCATTCACGCGTGGCATCCATCCCGAGATGTACCGGCGGCGGCTCTGGACCATGCGGCAGTATGCCGGTTTCGGTACGGCCCGAGAGGCCAACCACCGCTTTCGCTACCTGCTGGCGCAGGGTACGACCGGTCTTTCGGCGGCCTTCGACCTACCGACCCAGATTGGACTGGATTCGGATCATTCCATGTCCCGGGGTGAAGTCGGGCGTGTCGGCGTGGCCGTCGACTCGATCGAGGACATGCGGGTTCTTCTCGACGAGATCCCGCTGGGCCGCGTCTCGACATCCATGACCATCAACGCGACTGCCGCAATCCTTTTGGCGCTCTATGTCTCGGTCGCGCGAGAACGGGGAATCGATTGGTCGCTCCTGCGGGGAACCATACAAAACGACATCCTCAAAGAGTATCTGGCACGGGGGACCTACATCTACCCTCCAGGTCCTTCGTTGCGGCTCGTCGTGGATCTGTTCGCCTTTTGCCGGGATCGGATACCGGCTTGGAACGCGATTTCCGTCAGCGGCTACCACATCCGGGAAGCCGGTTCGACGGCTGTTCAGGAGGTGGCGTTCACGCTGGCGAATGCCGAGACTTACCTCGATGCCGCTGTCCGCGCGGGTCTCGAGGTCGAGGAAATCGCTCCCCAGATCTCGTTCTTCTTTGCAGCTCACAACGACCTCTTCGAGGAAGTGGCCAAGTTCCGGGCCGCTAGACGGTGTTGGTCGGAGCTTCTCCGACACCGCTATTCGGTTCATTCGCCGCGATGTATGACTTTACGCTTCCACACTCAGACGGCCGGCAGTACGCTGGTCAACCGGCAGCCCGAAAACAATGTCGTGCGGGTCGCCATCCAGGCTCTGGCTGCAATACTGGGAGGGACGCAATCGCTGCACACGAACGCCCGGGACGAAGCGCTGGCGTTGCCCTCCGAGGAGTCAGCGACGGTGGCGCTTCGAACGCAGCAAATCCTGGCCTTCGAGAGTGGCGTCACGCAGGTGGCCGACCCTTTGGGCGGTAGTTGGTACCTGGAAAGGCGGACCAGAGACCTGACTGAGGACGTCGAGTCCTACCTCGGGCGCATCCGCGAGCAGGGAGGGGTCCTGGCTGCTTTGGAGCGGGGTTTCCTGCAACGCGAAATTCAGGAATCGGCTTTCGCTCAACAGGTCGCTCTGGAAGAGGGGCGGCGTGTCGTCGTCGGGTTGAACCGATTTACGGAAACGGAGGTGCCCCCTATCGAGGTCGAACGTCTCGACCCTTCGATCGAGGAAAGGCAGCTCGCTGGCCTGAGAGCATTTCGTGCCGGCCGCAACGCCGATCGAGCCGCCCGTGCCCTGGAGAAGATCCGCCGAGTCGCCCAAACGAATGAAAACCTGCTGCCATCCCTGATCGATGCTGTCGAGGCGTCGGCGACGCTGGGCGAGATCGCCTCGGCGTTACGGGACGTTTTTGGGGAATACCGGGAGTCAGTTTCTGTCTGATATGGTGAACGGAACGGGTCTACTCAACATTCGGGACGTGACAATCGCCTATCGAGAGGCAAAGGGCCGTGAATTCCTAACGGGAAGGGTGTCCCTCGGCCTGGACCGCGCAGAAGTCGTCGGTCTGCAAGGTCCTTCAGGCAGCGGAAAGACGTCCCTCGCTCTGGCTGTTCTGGGGATCCTGCCCCCCCGCGCCCGAGTCCGGTCGGGGCGAATCGAGTTCAAGGGTGTCGACCTTCTCGGATTGCCCGAAAAGTCCCTACGAGCGGTCCGGGGACGACACATAGCGCTGGTCTTCCAGGAACCGCTGGCTGCGCTGGACCCTTTGATGACCGTAGGCTCTCAGGTCTGCGAAGGTCTGCGGGCGCACTCTCGTCTGAACCGGAGCGAGGTTCGGGAAAGGTCCCTGGCACTCTTGGACGAGGTCGGTCTGAGTCAGCCACAGTTGTTGATGGAGCGGTATCCCCACCAACTGTCGGGCGGTCAGCGGCAGCGGGTGCTGATTGCGTCGGCACTGGCCGCCGGCCCGGAGCTGCTCCTCTGCGACGAGCCCACCGCCTCGCTCGATCAGCCGCATCAACTGAAAGTCCTCGATCTGCTTGCCGGCCTGCGGGAGCGTCGCCAGCTCTCCATCCTCCTCATCTCCCATGACACGCGTATCATCAACTACCTTGCCGATCGCAGCGTGCAGATGCCGATCGACAACGGTATGCGGCCGGCAAGCTCATGATTCAGCTGAAGGTCGAGCGATTATCCAAGAATTTCGTCCAGCACGGCCGCACAATCAGAGCCGTCGACGGTGTTTCGTTTTCGGTCGCAGCAGGCACGGCCTTCGGGATCATTGGTGAATCGGGCAGCGGAAAGACCACTACCGCCTACTGTTTGGCCCGCCTCCTGGAGCCGAGCGGCGGAACTATCCGGTTCGACGGCGAAGACTGGCTGGCGCTGCGGGGAAAGGCGCTGCAGCGTCGCCGTCACCGCCTCCAGATCGTCTTCCAGGATCCCTATACATCGCTGAACCCGGTCATGACAGTTCGTGAGACGATCGAGGAGCCTCTCCGTATCCGCGGATTACGATCCTCCGAAGGGCGCAGGACGAAGATGCTGGACCTCCTCGAACAGGTCGGACTGGCGCCGGTTCTTGCCGAGCGCCGGCCCGACGCACTCTCGGGCGGCCAACGGCAGCGGGTCGCCCTGGCACGGGCACTCGCCTGCGACCCGGCCCTCCTGATTGCCGACGAGCCGGTCTCCGCCCTGGACGGCCCGGCACGCCTGGGCATCCTCACACTCCTGTCAAGGTTGAGACGCGACAGGAATCTCACCTTGATCCTGATCGCCCACGATCTCGAAACCGTGAAATCGGTGTGCGAGCGGACCAGTGTCATCTGGAAGGGACGGATCGTGGAGACGGGCAGCACGCAGGACGTTCTCGATCGCGCCGTCCATCCGTACACGCGCTACCTCATTGCCGCGGCCGACATGCGGGACAGCGATCCACCACCTCCTCAAAGCGCTTTCGTTCGGCTGAGGGAGATCGAACCGGAACACTGGGCGGCAATCCCTTGAGAGTTGCGGCTTCCGATCAGGACGATCGTCCCCGGTCGTTCCGGTGCCCCGTACGAACAATCTCGGCGCCAGCCGCGCGGATTGTCACAGCTTCGTTGCCACGGCCAGCTTTTCCGGTAGCCGTGACCACGTCATCCTACCCGGAACCCGGAACCCGGGACTTCTTGTCAGACCGCGCCGGCGGCAATCCGCTGTTCGACGATCTCGTCGCTGTGGATCTTGCCGTCGAGCAGGTGGATGACTCTCTGCGCGTGTTGGGCAATCTCGGGCTCGTGGGTGACCAGCACGATCGTGTTGCCGGATTCGTGCAGTCTCTCGAAGACACCCATGATCTCCCGGCCGGTCTTGGAGTCGAGATTTCCGGTCGGTTCGTCGGCTAGGATGATGGAGGGACCATTGACCAGGGCTCGGGCGATGGCGACACGTTGGCGTTGACCGCCCGACAGCTCACTCGGCTTGTGATGCATACGGGATTCCAGCTCGACCTGTTTGAGTGTCTCGACCGCCCGACGGTGGCGCTCGGAAGCGGAAATGCCCGCATAGATCAGCGGCAATTCCACGTTTTGAAGCGCCGAGGCGCGGGGGAGAAGGTTGAAGGTCTGGAAGACGAATCCGATCTCGCGATTCCGGATATAGGCCAGCTCGTCATCGTCCATATCGCTGACCAGCTTGCCGTTGAGGAGATAGCGGCCCTTCGACGGCGTGTCAAGGCAGCCGATCAAGTTCATGAGGGTCGATTTCCCGGACCCTGACGGCCCCATGATCGCCACGTACTCGTTCCTCCCGATTTCGAAGGAGACACCGTGCAGAGCGTGGATCTTCTCGGATCCCATCTCATAGGTTTTCCACAAATCTTCGGTCTGTATGAGGGCTTCGGCCACGACTATCCCCTTTCGGTCGGCTCAACTTTCACTCCGTCGCCGTCGGAAAGCGTTCGCAAAGTTTTGTAGCTGCCGGTAACAATCTTCTGACCTTCTTCCAGGCCGGAGAGGATTTCGATCTGGGTTTCTCCGACGATCCCTGTCTTGACCGGCGTGAAGACGGCCTTCCCGTTGCTGACCAGGAAGACCCCTTCGAATTCCTTCTTCTCGGGTTCGTCACTCCCGTTCTGTTTGGACGTCTTGTCGGACGCCTCTGTCGTCATCTCGAAACTCTTCTTCTCGGGTCGAACCAGGTTTCCTTTGTCATCGGCCGGAAACTCCCGGATGGTGAGTGCCTGGATGGGAATCGCCAACGTCTGTTCGCGGACTGCCGTCGTGATCTCGCCGGTACAACTCAAGCCCGGGCGGAGCGAAGCGGGAGGGTCTTCCAGCTGGACGGTGACCTTGAAGTCCTTGGCCTCCTGGGTCGAGGACCCCGTCTGGATGGCGGAATTGCCGATCTCGGTCACCTTTCCCTTCAGGGGGTTGTCCGGCAATGCATCGACCTTGATCACGGCCGGCTGTCCAAGTTCGAGATCAACGATATCCGTCTCATCGACCTGCAGCTCCGCTTCAATTACCGACAAGTCTGCGATGATCATCAGTGTGGCCGCCGGGTTGTTCAGCGTACCTGGAACGGCGCGCTCGCCCACCTCCACGTTCATCTGAGTGATCACACCACTCAAGGGTGCCCGAATCGTGGTCTTCTGAAGCAGGTCCTGCTGGCTATGCAGCATAGCCTGTTGCTGCTTCACCCGACTCACAGCGCTTTCATATCCGCTTCTGGCCTGGTCCAGCACGACCTTGCTCACTTCGTACTGGGCCTCGGCCTGCTTCTTTTGAACTTCCGAAGTCTTCAGGGAAGCCTTGGCAACGAGCATCGTGTTCTTGGCGGTGTCATAGTCGTCGCGGGAGATCAGGTTGTCCTCGAACAACGCTTGTTTGCGCTCGAACTGCCCCTTGGCCAGCTCGTAGTTCTGCTGTGCTTTCTCGAGTTCCGCCTCAGCGACACGGACACTCGCCAAGTCCCGTTCGGAGTTTGTCTTCTGCACCGCAATCTGGGACTGCTGGCTGCGGGCCTCGGACTGAGCGGCGGACAGGATGGCCTCCTGTGCCTTCATGGCGGTCTCGGTCTGAATCGGATCAATGCGAAGAAGAACGTCGCCTTTTTTGACGCTGTCACCCTCCTCGACATAAAGGTCCGTGATGACACCGCTGATCTCGGCCTGGAGCTCGACGTATTCCTTGGGATTGATCTCGCCGGTCGCCGAGACCATCTGCACTAACTTCTTCATGCGCGTGACATCGCCGACTTCGACCGAGGTCAAGTCTTCACGAGTCAGCTTCGTGCTCGCCCAGATGATGACTCCGGCTGCAACCAAAACGCCCACGCCTATGGCAATTTTCTTCCCAGTGCTCATGCCAGTCCCACTTTCCTCTTAACGGACAACGCCGGTAAAATGTTTCACCTCTGACATTTTAGCTCTACGCCGGCGCCTGGCCTGCTATTCACCAGAGAGAGGCCCGCCCTGAAGGATTCAACAGAACCAACCTTCCCCATACGGTCCCTGCTGCACGCGGGCGAGCAAAGAACCTATGATAATAGAACGATGGCGCGAAAGCGTTATTACAGCAAAATTGTTCTCTCGGAAGAGATTCGCGAAACTCCGCCGGCTTTCGGTTGGCTTGGCCGAAAACGCCAAACTCTTCTTCGGGACCTGCTCCGGGCTCTCGACGCTCTGGCCAAACACCCGCGAGTCGACACCGTGTTGCTCGTCATCCGCACTCTCTCCGCCGGTTGGGGTCAGGTGGAGGAGATTCGAGGGGCGATGCAGCGGGTCCGAAAGGCCGGTAAACACTGTATCGTCTGCCTCGAGTCGGCCGACAATCGAAGCATCTACCTCGCCTCTGCGGCTGATGCGGTGTACCTGTTGCCGGCCTCGACGTTCGAGCTGATCGGCTTGAGGGTCGAGAACTTCTTCTTGAAGGATCTTCTCGACGAGCTGGGAATCCGGGCGGAACTGCTGCATGTCGGCGCCTACAAGTCAGCCGGTGAGATGTTCACTCGGACGGAGATGTCCGAGGCCAGCCGAGAGATGGTGCAGGCAATCCTGGCGGACTTGCAGGATCGACTCGTAAAGGCAGTGGCCGAGGGCTGCGGACTGAGCGAAGCAAAGGTCCGGGAACTTCTAGACGGCGGTCCCTTGACGGCTCAACAGGCAGTGGAGCAGGGTCTCGCCAAGGGGCTGGCTTATGAGAGCGAGCTCGACGAGCGGCTCAGGGGAAAGCCGAACGGCCTCACCGCCATCTCGGTCAAAAGGTTGATCCGGAAAGAGGGTTTCCTGCGCCGGCGCTTGCATCCACGGCGTCCCGAGATCGCTTACCTCGTGGCCGAGGGCATGATCGTCCATGGCCCTTCCCGCCGGAGCCCGGGTCGTTGGTCGATCCTGGATTCCCGGAATCTGGTCGAACTGATTCAGGCCGTGCGCCGTCGTCGCCGGGTCAAGGCGGTGGTCGTGCGGGTCCGAAGTCCGGGAGGCTCGGGGCTCGCGTCCGATCTGATCTGGCATGAGTTGCAGCGCCTGAATCAGGACAAGCCGGTCATCATATCGTTCAGCGACGTCGCCGCGAGCGGGGGCTACTACCTGGCTACGGCCGGGCGATACATCTTTGCGAATCCGAGTACTCTGACTGGATCGATCGGTGTCCTCGGGGGCAAGTTCAGCGCTGGTCCGCTCATCGAACGCCTCAAGGTCAAGGTGGATACCGTGGAGCTTGGCGCGCAGGCCGGATACGCTTCGGTGACACGGCCCTTTACATCGAGCGAGGCCGACAATCTCCAACAACACCTTGAAGATTTCTACGAGAGGCTGTTTCTGCCCAAGGTCGCCGAATGCCGCCGAACAGAAGTGGACCGGATTCGAGAGGTCGCCGAAGGCAGAGTCTGGACGGGGGCGCAAGCTCGAGAAGTCGGGTTGATCGACGCCCTGGGAGGAATGGACGAAGCCTTCGAGGAAGCACGCCGACAGGCCAACCTCACAGCCGGGCGCTTCAGGATCGTGACGCCGGCCCCCCGGAGGTCCTTGCTCGATCTCGTGAGGTTGGTGCTGCCCATCGGAATGGCGAGGGAACGACTGCTGGCTCTCTGGCAGGATTTCGAAATCCGCTGATCCAGGGATCGGGGAGGGGACGACGGTGCAATTCTCACATCTTGATTCTGAAGGACGCGCCCGGATGGTCGACGTCGGCGGAAAGCGGGAGACGGCGAGAACGGCTACAGCGCAAGGCTGCGTCTTCGTCTCGCCGGCGACCATCGAGCTCGTTCGGGAGTCCGGTCTGCCCAAGGGGAATCCATTCGAGGTGGCGCGGATTGCCGGCATCCAAGCTGCCAAACGAACGGCCGACCTGATCCCCCTCTGCCACACTCTGCATCTCGACTATGTCGACGTCCGCATCGGTCTCGGCGCGGATCGATTCCCGATCGAGGCCGAAGTCAAATGCCGCCGCTCGACGGGGGTAGAGATGGAGGCTTTGAGCGCGGTCGCCATTGCAGCACTGACGATCTACGACATGTGCAAGGCCGTCGACAAAGAAATCCGCATTGGGGACATCCGGCTGCTGAGCAAGACCAAGTAAGTTCCGAGTTC
>JARRKC010000066.1:0-16006 GCA_037388505.1 Acidobacteriota bacterium
CCGCTGGTCCGAACTCTGCGCGCGGATTCTGAAAGATGGTAAATCGGTGACACGCACGTCAGTCGATTTTAAGTACCTACGAGTAAAGGCTTTTGGTTCGAGTCTGGCACCTACGCCGGTTTGACATCTCTTTCCCCTTGCCACATTGTTCTTTCTGTTCAACCGAGGGGTGGAGGTGAGCTTATGCGCTTTCGACTAATTTTCCCGTTGGTCTTTCTGTTCGGCTTGACGGCCTGCCAGAGGGCCGAAGAGAAGGTCGAGACATCGGTCCCGAACTTCGTCATCTTGTTTGCCGATGATCTGGGATATGGAGACCTGGACATCTTCGGCCATTCGACGATCCGTACGCCGAGATTGGATCGTATGGCGGAGGAGGGTCAGAAGTGGACCCAGTTCTATGTGGGAGCGCCGCTCTGCACCCCGTCGCGAGCCGCTCTCCTGACGGGACGCCTGCCCATTCGGAGCGGCATGTGCTCGGACAAGCGGGGTGTCCTTTTCCCGGATTCCGGCGGGGGTCTTCCGGCACAGGAGATCACTCTGGCAGAGGCATTGAAGACGAAAGGCTACGCGACCGCCTGCATCGGCAAATGGCATCTGGGGTCCCTACCGCAGTTTCTGCCGACGCACAACGGCTTCGACTACTACTTCGGCATCCCCTACTCGAACGACATGGATCGCACGGCCGACTCACCCAAAGGGATGGCCGCCTTTCTCGATCCGAAGATCGAATACTGGAATGTCCCGCTGATGCGAAATGAGGACATCATCGAGCGGCCGGCCAACCAACATACGATTACGAAAAGGTACACGGAAGAGACCTGCAAGTTCGTGCATGAACACGCGGACCAGCCCTTCTTCGTCTATCTTGCATACAACCTGCCCCATGTCCCTCTCTTCGCTTCCGAGGACTTCAACAACACGAGTCTCCGGGGCCTGTACGGTGATGTCGTTCAGGAAATCGACTGGAGCGTGGGACAAATCCTGGACACGCTGAAGGAGAACCACTTGGACCGCAATACCCTGGTCCTATTTACGAGCGATAACGGTCCCTGGCTGACCTACAACGAGCAGGGCGGCTCCGCCGGACTGCTCAGGGGCGGGAAGGGAAGTACCTGGGAAGGCGGAATGCGGGAACCGACGATTTTCTGGGGTCCCGGACTGGTCAAGCCCGGGGTGGTGATGGATTTGGGCGCCACGATGGATGTGCTCCCGACATTCCTGAGCCTTGCCGGCATCGATCGACCCACGGACCGCGTCCTCGATGGTTCAGACCTGTCGGCGACATTGGAGGACGGATCTCCCTCTCCCCGGCAGGCGGTTTTCTACTACCGTGGAACGGAGATCTACGCGGCGCGAAAAGGACCCTTCAAGGCCCATTTCATCACCAGGTCCGGCTTCGGACCCGATCAGGCCGTGGTTCACGATCCTCCGCTGCTGTTCCAACTGGAGCACGATCCGTCCGAAGAGTACGACGTGGCCGAGCAGTATCCGGAGGTGATCGAGGAGATCCGAAAGCTCGTCGCGGAACAGCAAGGGAGCGTCAAGCCGGTGCCAGACCAGTTGGCTATCCCAATGCCCGCCGACGCTCAGGGGAATTGAATCGTCAGCTCTCCCGAAACGTCAAGGAAGATGAAACCCCTGCGGCGTTGGGTTCATACCAAAGGGGAGAGATACCTGGTTTCGAAACAGGCGACGGCTTTCCTTCGACTCGGGACAGAAGAATGAGCGAACAACATCTCGAACCCGGATCGGCATTTCCGAAGAAGCCGATCGATCGACTCCTGCTTCCCCTCGAACGCTTCCTCCACGTCGAAGCGGCCAGCGGGATCATTCTGCTCTTGTGTACGATCCTGGCTCTCGCTCTGGCCAATTCTCCGTTCGGTGAATCCTACGAGGCCATCTGGCAGACGAAAGTCGGATTCCAGTTCGGCGGCTTCGAGATGGTGCACAAGCTCCGTCACTGGATCAACGACGGCCTGATGGTGATCTTCTTCTTCGTGATCGGCCTCGAAGTCAAACGGGAACTCGTCTCCGGCGAGTTGAGGGAATTCCGACGGGCAGCTCTCCCGCTGCTGGCGGCACTGGGTGGAATGGTCGTTCCCGCCGGCATCTTTCTCTCACTGCAGGCCGGGACTCCCGCCGAGGCCGGCTGGGGCATCCCCATGGCGACCGATATCGCATTCGTGGTCGGATGCATGGCTCTGCTCGCCCCCCGGGTGCCACGCGGTTTGCGCGTCCTGATTCTCTCACTGGCTATCGCGGACGACATCGGGGCGATCCTCGTCATCGCCATCGGTTACACCGAGGAACTCTCCCTCGAGTACCTGCTCGTGGCGCTCCTGCTGGTTGCTTTGGTGCTGCTGTTCCAGCGATCGGGGATCCGGAGTTTTGGAGTCTACGCCGCGACCGGCGGCGTGATCTGGTACTTCTTTCATGAGTCGGGGATACACGCCACGCTCGCCGGCGTGGTCCTTGGACTCCTGACGCCGGCCACTGCCTATCTGGACACCTCCGTCGTGGGCCGGTTCCTCAAACGGACCGGCGACGTGCTCCATGGTGATTGGGAATCTCTTCCCGACAAGGCCGTCAGAGTCAGGGCCGTTCAGCAGTTGAGCCGTGAAACGGTGTCGCCCCTGAGCTACCTGGAGAATGCGCTCCACCCCTGGGTCAGCTACCTCATCATGCCCGTCTTTGCACTGGCCAACGCCGGGGTTGAGTTCACCCCGGGAGATCTTGCGAGTCCGGTGGCATTGGCTGTGGCGCTGGGGCTGCTCATCGGCAAGCCGGTCGGTATCGTATTGTTCAGCGCAATTGCTGTTCGAGCGGGTATCGCCGCGCTGCCCTCCGGAGTCAGTTGGAGCATTCTCGCCGGAGGGGCTGCACTGGCCGGAATCGGATTCACGATGGCTCTCTTCATTGCCGGCCTGGCGCTCGAAGGCGAGTTGCTCTCCGCTGCAAAGGTCGGGATCCTGCTGGGCTCCGGCATCGCAGCAGTGATGGGGATGCTGCTGTTGAGCACGGTCGCGAAGCGCAGGCCGGAACAGGCCTGATCCAGGCAGGACGACTTCGAAGGTTGTGGCCTCGGCCTCGCTAGAATCTGGCGAAGAAGTCGTTCCCTTTGTCGTCGACCAGGATGAAGGCCGGGAAGTTCTCCACCTCGATCTGCCAGATTGCCTCCATGCCGAGCTCCGGATAGTCGAGCACCTTCACGCTGCGGATGGAGTCCCGAGCCAGGATTGCCGCAGGGCCTCCGATGCTGCCCAGATAGAACCCACCGTGCCGCTTGCAGGCGTCGGTCACGGCCTGCGAGCGGTTGCCCTTGGCGATCATCACCATCGAGCCCCCGTGTGCCTGGAACAGATCGACGTACGGATCCATGCGGCCGGCGGTCGTTGGCCCAAAAGACCCGGAAGGCATTCCGGGAGGTGTCTTGGCGGGACCCGCATAGTAGACCGGATGCCGTGTGAAGTAGTCCGGCAGGTCTTCTCCCCGATCCAGACGTTCCTTCAGCCGGGCGTGCGCGATGTCGCGGGCGACGACCATCGTACCCGTGAGTGAGAGCCGGGTCTCGACCGGGTAGCGGCTCAGCTCGGCGAGGATCTCCGCCATGGGTCGGTTGAGGTCGATCGGGACGGCTTTGCCGCCCTCTTCGTTTGCGGCCTCGAGGAGCCAGCGTTCCGGGTTCTCATCCAGCTGTTCGATCCAAATGCCGTGTCGATCGATCTTCGCCTTGACGTTTCGGTCGGCCGAACAGGAAACACCCATGCCGACCGGACACGAGGCGCCATGGCGGGGAAGCCGAACGACGCGAATGTCGTGGGCGAAGTATTTGCCACCGAACTGGGCGCCGATTCCGCTCTTCTGCGCGGCTTCCAGCAGGCGCGCCTCGAGTTCCGTATCGCGAAAAGCCCGTCCGAGCTCATTCCCTTCCGTCGGCAACCCGTCGAGGTAGCCCGTGGATGCCAGCTTGACGGTCTTCAGACAGGCCTCGGCGCTGGTTCCGCCGACGACAAAGGCCACGTGATAGGGCGGGCAGGCCGCCGTACCGAGGGTCTTCATTTTCTCGACCAGGAACCGCTCCAGGCTCTCCGGATTCAACAGAGCCTTCGTCTGTTGAAACAGATAGGTCTTGTTCGCGGAGCCTCCGCCTTTGGCGATGAAGAGAAAACGATATTCGTCGCCGGTGACGGCGTGGACATCGATCTGGGCAGGAAGGTTCGTACCCGAGTTCTTCTCGTCGTACATGCCGAGGGGGACCGTCTGGGAATAGCGCAGGTTCTCGCCGGTGTAGGCCTCGAAGACACCCCGGCTCAAGGCTTCGGCGTCGTCCCCGCCGGTCAGAATGTACTGCCCTTTTTTGGCCCAGATGGTCGCCGTTCCCGTGTCCTGGCAAAACGGAAGTTGCTTGCCCGACGATACAACGGCGTTTTTCAACAGAGTCCGTGCGACGAAACGGTCGTTGGCCGACGCCTCCGGATCGGACAGGATGGCGGCCACCTTCTGGTGGTGGCTCGGCCGCAGGAAGAAGGAAACATAGCGAAAAGCCTCGCGGGCGAGAAAGGTCAGGCCTTCCGGATCGACGCGCAGGAAGGTCGCGTCCGGTCCTTCGACCGTCTTGACGTAATTCTCCGTGAGGAATTTGTACTCGGTCGCGTCAGGTTCGAGTGGAAATGGATCCTGGTATTTGAACGTGCTCATTTCATAGCCTCTCAGTCAACGGTACTCCAGCCGGATTCTATGTTTGGCGCCCGGGGTGGTCAAGCGGAGTCGTCGTTCCGAGGTTTCGAGGTTCCGTGGTTCTGGGGCGTGTTGCCCAAACTGTGTCAGCGGAGACTCAGGCCACGAGATCAGGACGTGAACCCCGGGCGTGTGTTCCTCCCAAGTGACCGGCTGTTGCCGCCGAGGCAGGAAAGAGCGGGTGGCCGGGAGAACGGGTGGCCGGGAGGACGGGTGACCCGGGAGGACGGGTCGCCGGGAGAACGGGTGGCCGGGACGATCGGTGGCCCGTTCTCCGGTTCTCCGGTTCTCCCGTTCTCTGGCCCTCCCGTTCTCCGGTCCTCCCGTTCTCGTTCGATTCCGGGACATGAATCGCTCCTTCAGCGCTGACGTCGGCCGAAAAATGGGTGTCCTGGGGCCGTTGGCCCAGGCTCGCGGATGAACCACGCCGTTGGCGTGGAAACAGTCTCGGTGAGCCCTCGAAGGCTCTCGAGCATCGCTCACTGAACGGGCTTTCCGGCTCCCCCCGGTTTGGGCAACACGCCCCTGGAATCTATCGTTCTCATTCAGTCCGTAGAATCCACTCCGTCCACTCTGTCCACCAAGTGGGACAAGTCGGACGTATCGAAAATGTCAGGCCACAGGAAACAGAATCTCTACCCGTCCTCCCGTCCTCCCGTCCTCCCGTCCTCCCGTCCTCCCGTCCTCCCGTCCTCCCGTCCTCCCGTCCTCCCGTCCTCGGCTTGGTCTCCTGGCAACGCCGGTGCCGTCCCACAGGGCAGGACTCCCGGTACCTCGGAACCCTGGAAGGTCGACCGTTGACAAGCCGATCGCTTCGGTGTAAACGGAGAAGGGCGGTGGACGCTGCCGCCTTTTTCGTTAGTGGAAGGGGCTACGGAATGGGCAAAGTGTCAGCTGCCGGACGGCCTTATCTTCGCGACTCCCTGCCTTTCGAAGCGGAGCACTACAGGGAGTACAAGCGCCGCCAGGTCCTGCGCCTTCTTTTCTCCTATGTGGCGCCTCTCCTCATTCTCGTCTTCTACTTCGCCCTCGAGTACAGCAGCCTGATCTCCGAGAGCCGGCGTCTACATCTGACGGCCATCGCCGAGAACCAGGCGAACACCCTGAATCTGTTTCTCACCGAACGAGTCGTCAACCTCAGGAATCTCGTCAACGACCCGCGTTTTCTCGCGGACCACTCGCCCGAGGCCATGGAGGGGTTTCTGAGTGATCTGGTCAAGAGCAGTGAGACCTTCGTCGATGTCGGTTTCTTTAGTGCGCAAGGGATTCAGTCCTCATATGCCGGCCCGCATCGGTCGCTCCAAAACCGTGACTACGGTTCGGAGTCCTGGTTCCAGAAGCTGGGTCGTACCGATCAGGATTTCATCATCACCGACATCTACCTCGGGTTCCGCCAGCGACCGCATTTTACGATCGCCGTGAAGGGGCAGTCGGGAACGGAGCCCCCGATTCTGCGGGCAACCCTGGATCCTGAGCGAATCTACGACTATATCCGCACACTCGAAGGGGCCAACGAAGTTTCGATTTCGATCGTCAACAAGGAGGGGTATTACCAGCTGGTGACGCCCCACATGGGCACTCTCCTGGAATCCTCCGCCATCGTCCCTCCGGCCGAACCCCGACTGGGCGCACAGGCGGTGCGGATCGGCGATACTCAGGCCTTCTATGCCTATTCCTGGCTGAAGCTGGCCGACTGGGCTCTGATCGTTCAACCGCACTCCCCTGATGCCGCAGGCTTTCTTGCGGGGCCGATGAGGGCCCTGTTGCTGGTCTCTGTTCCTCTCCTCGTTTTGATCGTCTTCGTGATTTTCGCACGTGCCAACAAGCTGGTGGCTTTGCAGAAGTCGAGCGATCACGCTCAGGCCCAACTGGCGCAAGCCTCCAAACTGGCCTCGGTCGGAGAACTGGCGGCCGGGATCGCTCACGAGATCAACAACCCGCTGGCGGTCATTAACGAGGAAGCCGGGCTGGTCAAGGATCTGATGGATCCACAATTCGGTGAGCCGACGCCCCGTGAGGAGCTCTTGCCGCATCTCGACAACATCGAAGAGTCCGTCCTGCGGTGCCGAAAGATCACCCATAAACTCCTCGGATTCGTCCGCAAGTCGAACGTTGAGCTGTTGCTGCACGATCTGACCGCCGTGACCGACGAAGTACTCGACGGTCTGATGGGTCCGGAACTGGCCGTCTCGAACATTCAAATCGTGCGAGACTACGCTGGCGACCTGCCGCTCGTCAGGACCGACTCAAACCAGCTCCAGCAAGTCATCCTGAATCTGCTGAACAATGCCGTCGATGCTCTCGAGGGACGGGCCGGAACGATCACGATTGGCGTCCGGAAGGTGCAAACGGATGTCCAAATCCGCGTTTCCGATACCGGCAAGGGGATGAGCCCTGAACAGCTCGGAAAGATCTTCATGCCTTTCTACACAACTAAGGAGGTGGGCAAGGGAACGGGACTGGGCTTGTCGGTCAGTTACGGGATCATCAAGGACCTTGGAGGTTCGATCGAAGTGGAAAGCGCGCTCGGCGAGGGGAGTACGTTTACGATCCTTCTTCCAATCGAGCGAAGCTGACGACGACCGCTTGGATCGGTGCCCCCGGCAACTTCGGCCGGTGGATGCCGATGGTGGCAGAGGAACGGAAGGCAGCGCTATGGCGAAAGTTCTGTTGGTCGACGACGAAACCGGCTTCCGCAAGTCTCTGGCGAAGAGGCTCCAGCTCCGTCAGTACGAAACTCTCGACGTGGAGAGCGGTGAAGAAGCGATCAAGCTGGCCCGCAGCGATTCCCAAATCGAGGTCGTGATCCTTGACCTCAAGATGCCGGGGATGAGCGGGGATCAGGTCCTGAAGGAGATCAAGACCTATCGGCCGGCTGTCCAGGTGATCATGCTGACCGGGCACGGTAGTCTCGAATCGGCGCGGGAAAGTGGTCGACATGATGCATTTGCCTATCTGGAAAAGCCGTGTGATATCGGGACCCTGGTCGAGACCATTGAAGCGGCGCGGGAGGCCAAGGTCCATGCGATGGCCCGCCATGAGATCCCACACCTGGCCGAAACGCTGCTCACCTGGCTGGTGGGCTCCCACAATAGTCGACCCGGTGTGATCGCGCTGGGAGCGCTGCTGTTTCTCGGAATCGTTCTCGCACCTGCCCCTGAACGCCTACTCGTGCTCCTTGGAACCCCCAAAACGGGCGTCGTTTCTGATGTCAGCCACGGCTACGCTGACTATCGCAGCATGACTCCCGGTCAGACGATTGCGGATTTCTACGGCCACAAGTACAAGGTCGGGAGCGCCACCCCGTCGAGCAGCGGCAAGGGAACCGCCTACTCGATGACGCCGCGACAGGCCGCCTTCCGTGCTCAGGCGATGTTGGCGACTTTGTTGGTGGCCGCGCTGTTTTGGGCGACTGGGGCAATTCCGGTGGGAATCACGGCGCTGCTGGTCGGCGTCACGATGTATTTTCTCGGCGTGCTGCAGCCGGACGAGGTGGCGGCGTCGTACGCGAAAGACGCCGTGATCTTCATCTTCGGAGTGCTGGCGATCGCACAGGCCATGACGAAGACGGGAATCGATCGGAGGATCGGGGTCATTCTCCTGGGACCGATCAAGTCTCTCAAAATGGTTCTCTTCCTGTTCCTGCCGATGTTTGCCGTGGCCTGCTCGTTCATATCCGAACATGCTCTGGTGGCGTTCCTCATGCCGCTGTTCATGATGGTCTACGCGTCATCGCTGCGCCACTCTCGAGTGTCCGAGGACCGGTCGCTCGCCGTGCTGTTCGCTCTCGCGCTCTGCTACGTCGGCAACTCGGGAGGTCCGGGTTCACCGGCGGCCGGAGGCCGAAACGCGGTCATGCTCGCCATCCTGAGCGACTACGGTGTTGCGCCCACGTTCGGCCAGTGGGTGACCTACGGTATCCCCTTCGTTCCCGTGATGGCACTGGTTGCAGGAAGCTACTTCTATATCGTCTTTCGGAAGCGCTTGAAAGTGCGCAACCTGAACGTCTCGGAAATCGTGCGCGAGGCGGCTGAGCGGCTCGGGCCGATGAACAGTCTCGAGATCCGGGCAACGCCGGTCTTGATCCTCCTGGTCGTACTCTGGGTGACCGTCAGTGACAGGTATGGGATGGGAGGACCAGTGATTCTCTGCATCGTTCTGCTCAACATTCTGCGCGTGCTGAGATGGAGGGACATTGTCGGCATCCCCTGGGATGTGGTCTTTCTCTATGCGAGTGCTGCCGCACTGGGAAAGGGCCTCGCGGTGACGGGAGCGGCTCTCTACCTGGCCGACTGGTTTGTGGGAATCTTGCCGGCTTTCATGCAGGCAGGCACGGGCCTGGCGATCGCCACCAGCCTTTTCACTGGACTGACCACCAATTTCATGAGTGACGGGGCCACCGTGTCGGCCATCGGTCCGATTACGGTCCCCATGGCTACGATCACCGGGACACACCCCTGGATGGTCGGGCTGGCCACGGCGTTTGCCTCTTCGTTCGCGCACATGTTGATCATTGGAACACCGAACAACGCCATTGCCTACGCCCTCTGCAAAGATCCGGTCACGGGCGAGCAGTTGGTGACTCTGACCGACTTCCTCAAGCACGGCGCGGCCATGCTCGTGCTCTCGTTCCTGGTGCTGTGGTTCTGGGTGTTCCTGGGTTACTGGCAATGGCTTGGTTTCTAACCAGCGAAGGACCTGCGAAATGACACAGAAGATCAAGCTGCTCATCGTCGACGACGAAATCAAGTTCCTCGATTCGATCGGCAAGCGACTCGAATTGCGGGATTTTGACGTGACGAAGGCTTCGAGCGGGAATGCAGCCGTAGAGGCGGCCCGCACGGGGAAGTTCGACCTGGCGCTTCTGGATCTCAAAATGCCGGGCATGGACGGTCGTGAGGTGCTTGAAGTCCTGAAACAGGAGCATCAGTTCCTGGAGGTGATCATCCTGACCGGACACGGCTCGATCGACTCGGCGGTGGAGTGCACGAAGCTGGGAGCCTACGGCTACCTGTCCAAGCCCTACGAACTCGAGAAGCTCCTGGAAGTCCTCAAGGACGCATACGAGGCGCGACTTCGCAAGAAGTTCAGTTCCGACCAAAAGCGGATGGAGCAGATCGAGGAAGCCGCCGACCAATGGGATCCGACAGCAGTCATGGGACGCCTGCGCGAGCAGATGAAAGAGAAACCGACGCTCCTGTCAGTCCTTCGCCAGCTGAGGAAGCTGGACGACGAACGGAAGTGAACCGGCTGGAAGCTCGAAGCTCCCAGCCCCCAAATCTCAGACTCCGATCAGTCCCCGGACTGCGGTCACCAGGGCCTCCGGGTCGATGGGCTTTTCGATGAACATCTCCGGGCGGACCAGCCCTTCCTCCTTCATCTGGTTGATCGTTTTCTTCAGGCTCTCGCGTAGACTGTCGTAGGGGCGCTCGAACGTGTCGTCCCGGCTTTCATCATCCTCGAGCACGTCGGCAACCGCGGTCAGCATGATGACGGGAATCCGGCTGTACCTTTCGTCCCTGCGAAGCTGCTTGAACAGGACGAAACCGCTGCGCTTGGGCATCATCACATCGAGCAGGATCAGATCGGGGCTGGAATCCGCGACCCGCTGGAAACCCTCCTCACCGTCACCGGCACGGATCGGCTCATACCCTCCCTCACGCAAGGCAATGGACAAAAACTTCACCGTATTCTCATCGTCATCGACGACCAACACTCTCTTCGACATCGATTTCCTCCTCTCCCGCTTTGGGACCTTCGATCGGTAAGAACACTCGGAACGTGGACCCCTGACCCCTTTCGGATTCAACCTTCACCTTTCCTCCGTGGGAGCTGACTGCCCGCGCCACGACCGAGAGTCCCATTCCAGTGCCTGCCCCTTTCTTGGTACTGAAGAATGGAGTAAACAGGTTCGCCTTGATCTCCTCCGTCATTCCCTCGCCATTGTCGCTCACGGCGATGCACACGGACCGTTCATTCCAACGCCGCACACTGAGCTCGACCTGCGCCTTCTCTTCCGGTCCGTACGCTCTCCATTCACACGCATCCAGCGCGTTCGACAACAGATCCATAAGGACCGAGTGAATCAGTTCTCGGTCGCAGCGAATCCTGGGTAGTTCGTCGTCGATAGCAACAACAAACTCAACTCCCTTGTCTCGAAACCTGGCATTGCTGAGTCCGTGAATTCCCCGGGCAAGTTCGGCTAGATCGGTCTCCTGAAGGTCGAGCCTGCGTTCTCTAGCGAATTGAAGCATGGTCGTGGAGAGTTGAGTCATATGTGCAATGCCCTCCTCGACCATCTCCCAACCCTCGCTGAGAAGCTGCTTGTCGCCCTTGGCCAAGCCCGTCTTGACGATGTATGAGCCGCCCTTGAGCACGTTGAGCAGATTCTTGACCGAATGTTGAATCCCCGTGAGCGCCTGGCCTAGCGCAGCCATCTTCTCCGATTGAAGCAGCTGCCGCTGAAGACGCTTCTCCCTGGTCACATCCTTGCTGATCCCGTAAGTCCCGATCGGCGTCCCGTCGGCTCGTCGGAGTCTGGAGAGGGTGAGGATGACGTCTCGGACCTTGCCGGTCTTGGTCACGAAATGAGTCTCGTAGTTGACCACGTGGTCGGTGTATTCCAGCCGGGCGATCGCCACATCCCGCTCGGACGGATCGGCGAAGAGCATCTCTACGTGTTTGCCGATCACTTCGTCCCGCCCGTATTCCAGAGTCTTTTCGGCTCCGGCGTTGAAAGTCCGGATCAGTCCCTCGGGGTCGACGGTGATGATGATGTCGGCCGAGTTTTCGACGATTCCCTCCATGTATTCGCGGGTTCTCTTCAGTTGCCTCAGCGTCCCGGAGAGCTGGGCGGTCATCTCATTGAAGGAGGAAGCCAGCTCGGCGAATTCATCGTTGCCGTCCTCCCTGAACCTGAAATCGAAGTCGGCGTTGGTTACTCGGCGCAGGCCCTCGACCAGGGCGCCGACCCGCCGTCCGACCAAACGCTGCACCACCCACCAGGAGGCGAGAGTGCAGAGCAGAACCGCGATCAGGACACCGATCGCCGTCTTGGTTCGGTGTTCGGCAACGAGAGCGTCCACTCGCTGCAGCGAATAATCGACCTTCAAATAGCCCAGCGGACGTGCGACTCCTTCATGGACGTGACAGTCCGAGTTGGAGCAGTCCGCTTCGTTCTGGATCGGCGTTACGACCGACAGGATGTTCCTGCCGTTTTCCGTCTGCCACACCCGATCCAAACTGGCAATATCCCTGCGAGCCTTGTCCCGGTCCGGTTCGTGGCAGCCGAGGCAAGGCCACGTCGTCCGATCCAGCCGTTGCTCGGCTGGTCCCCGAAACGAAACCACGATTTCGCCTTCGTGAGCCGCCAGCTGAATGTCGTGGTAGACAGGGTTATCCTGTGCCAGGCCCTGGACGAGTTCCCTGATCCCGTCGAGGTCACGGGAGCCCATGAACCGATGGAGGCTGAGGATGAGCGTCCTCGAGTCCATGCGAGAAACGTCCCGTGCGGAGGCAAGAGCTTCGCGGCGGTCATCGAGACTGTTCATGTACGCGGTGACAGCCCAAACCAGGACGATGAGCGCCGAGAACAAACCGCTCAGTTTCCACGCTACCCGGCTTCTTCTGAACATGCCTCCTCTAGGGAACGAACACTCACCCGTCGATACGTTCGGGACAGGCGGTCCACATCATCGAAGGAGGATCCAGAAGGCACTGCAGGAGGGTAGTGGAACGAGGTGGGGATGCATCTTGAAAGCCTGTTCCAGTTTCCACGGTCAGATCCTCGCGAGCTTGACCAGTTGGCGGGACGAATGCACGATAATCAGTCCCACATCCCGATGTGATCCGCCGCTCCATGCTATACCCGGCCTCCAGGCCGATCAAGGGTTTTGGCTGGCCCGCCGGAGAAAGGCGAAACCACCTGTGAAGTCGATGTGACCCGGATTGCCGAACCTCGCATCGTTCCCCGGCTTCGGGCAGCCGGCCGGGAGTATCGGCCATGAGTCGTTTCGGCCTGCGGCGTCGGCGCGAGGGCGGGACTCAACTCCGAACTCCTGTCTCTTCCCACGTCGGTTTCAGGGATTCCCTTATTGTTCCCCGTGCGCTGCTCCGCGTAGACTGAGGGGCAAATACTTCCGTCTATCGAACTCGAAGCGGACGATTCATCACATCAAACAGGAATTTGAATAAAGCTCGAGGGCTACAGAGTCCTGGAAGGTTTATGCATAGATATGCAGACGACTTCTCCATTTAACCCCTTTTCGCCCCAGGCCGCCGTGATTTCGGGTCTGTTCACCATGGCTCTGATATTGATGGGCATCATCCTCTTGATCGTGGCCGTGCTCGTCGTCTATGTCTCTTACCGATTTCGAGCGAGCAGACAGCAGGACGGCGAACCCTTTCAGAATCACGGGAACAGACGGCTCGAAATCATGTGGACCGTGGCACCCGGGCTGCTCGTGCTGGTGCTGTTCCTTTTCACGCTTCGGGCGATGCACCTTTCCGATCCGTACGTGCCCCCAAAAATGCAGCCGGACCTGGTGGTCATCGGCCATCAGTGGTGGTGGGAGCTGCAATATCCCAAGTCAGGTGTTCTGGCAGCGAATGAGATCCACATACCGATAGGCAAGGCTCTGTTGCTTCGGATCGTGGGTGCCGATGTCATTCATTCGTTTTGGGTGCCGCAGTTGGGCCGCAAGATGGATGCCATTCCCGGCCATCCGAATCACGTCTGGCTGAGGGCCGACAAACCCGGTAAGTATCTGGGCACCTGCTCCGAGTACTGCGGAGCCCAACATGCCTGGATGCGGATCCAGATCATCGCCCAGACGCAGGCTGATTTCGACCGCTGGCAACAAGCCCAGTTGGAGATCCCGCCACAACCCACCACAGGCCTGGCTGCCAGGGGACTCCAGATCTTCAAGGACAAGACCTGCGAGAACTGCCACACCATCGAGGGCGTGGAGAAGGGGCCGGCGATTGGGCCCGACTTGACTCATCTGTTCTTGCGGAAGACTCTGGGCACCGGCATCCTGCAGAACACACCCGACAATCTGGCCAGGTGGCTGAAAGATCCGACCGGCGTCAAACCGGGAATTCACATGCCCGATATGAGATTGACGGATTTGGATGTAGCCGCCCTGGTCGCCTATTTGGAAACCTCTCATGAGTAACTTCCCCCTGGTCCCCGAACTCAGCAAGATGGGGCCGTCAGGTGAAGCCTGGGACCGGCTCTTCTCCTGGGTGGCGTCGGTCGATCATAAGCAGATTGGGATCATGTATCTTCTGCTGACCCTCTTCTACTGCGTGGTGGGAGGGTTCGAAGCGCTCCTGATGCGTACTCAGTTGGCTGCGCCCGGCCTCAAGTTCCTTGCGCCGGAGAGTTACAACCAGATCTTCACGATGCACGGGACGACCATGATCTTTCTGGTCGTCATGCCCATGCTCATCGGGTTCTCGACGTATTTCGTGCCGCTGATGATCGGCGCCCGCGACATGATCTACCCCAGACTGAACGCCCTCAGCTTCTGGCTGCTCTTCTTCGGGGGGCTGTTCCTCTATTTCAGCTTTTTTGCCGGAGGGGCGCCCGCAGCCGGCTGGTTCAGCTACGCACCCCTGAGCGAGCAGCCCTATTCCTCGACGCCCGGGCTGGACTACTGGGCTCTCGGGCTACTCGGCATCGGCGTCGGCACGGTGGCCTCCGCCATCAACCTCATCGCGACCATCTTGAAGCTCCGAGCTCCCGGAATGAGTCTCAAGCGTGTGCCTCTGTTCGTCTGGATGGTCCTGGTCAACGGCTTCGTCATGCTCTTCGCGATGCCGGCGCTGAACGCGGCCCTGGTCATGCTGTTGGTGGATCGCCTGCTGGTCGGTCACTTCTTCGTCTCGGCATCGGGTGGCTCTGCCATTCTATGGCAGCATTATTTCTGGGCGTTTGGTCATCCCGAGGTCTACATCATGATTCTTCCGGCCTGGGGAATGATCTCCGAGGTGATCCCGGTCTTCTCGAGGAAGCCCATCTTCGGGTACGAATTCGTAGCTGGCTCCTCGGTGGCGATCGGAGTTCTCAGTTTCGCGGTCTACGCCCATCACATGTTTACCGTTGGACTGGGACACCCCTTTGACGTCGCTTTTTCGTCGGCCAGCATGCTGATCGCCGTTCCGACCGGAATCAAGATCTTCAACTGGATTGCGACCATGTGGGGCGGCAAGATCCACTTCACGACATCCATGCTCTTTGCCGTCGCCTTCCTGGTCTTGTTCACTTTGGGCGGAATCAGCGGTGTGACGTTTGCGGCCGTTCCCGTGGACTGGCAGATGACGGACACCTACTACGTGGTCGCCCATTTCCACTATGTGCTCTTCGGCGGATCGCTGTTCGCCGTGTTTGCCGGCTTCTACTACTGGTTCCCCAAGATGACGGGCCGGCTCCTGGACGAGTTTTGGGGCAAGGTTCACTTTTGGGTCACTCTGGTCGCTTTCAACCTGACCTTCTTCATTCAGCACATTCTGGGCATCGTCGGGATGCCCAGACGGGTGTACACCTACCCGGACCTTCCCTACTGGGGGGCGATGAACATGGTGTCCACCGTCGGAGCTTTCCTGTTGGGCTTTTCGGCGCTCATCTTCCTTTTCAACATATATATGAGCGTGAAGCGGGGCAAACCGGCTGGTCCCAACCCCTGGAATGCCTGGACGCTGGAATGGGCGACCAGTTCACCTCCGCCCGAGCATAACTTCGACAGTCTTCCTCCCATACGGAGCCGCCGTCCTCTCTGGGATCTTCATCACCCGGAGAATCCGGACTGGAAACCAAAGGATGCGCCGGGAGAAACACCTACCCATGGAAAATAACAAGCTTGGGGTCCTCCTTTTCATAGGCACGGAGGCATTCTTCTTTACGCTGTTGATTCTTGCTTACCTCTATTTCCTCGGTACCCAGAACTCGGGCCCGAGCGCCGCTAACGTGCTGAGCGTCAAGACGACCGGGATCTTCTCCCTGTTCCTCTTCTCGAGCAGCTTCACCGTGTGGCGCGCCGAATCCAATCTGAAGGCGGGCAAGCGAGTGAAAGTCATGGCCTGGCTGCTCGTCACGATTCTGTTCGGAATCACTTTCCTGGTCGGTCAGGGACTGGAATGGACCAGTCTGATCGACAGGGGCGAAACGGTGAGTCAGAATCTCTTCGGAACAACCTTCTTCACGCTCACGGGTTTTCACGGTCTGCACGTCATCGGGGGATTGATCATCCTGTCGATCATCTTCGGC
>JARRKC010000067.1:0-17429 GCA_037388505.1 Acidobacteriota bacterium
TACGACACCGACGGCAAGGAGTTGCGGGAGGTCCAGACCAACCCCGGATCACCGTTGGCCGACTACGAACTGGGGCCGGTGGAGTTCTTCCAGGTTCCGGCTCGAGACGGTTTCGAGATGGAAGCCATGTGGATCAAGCCGCCGAACTTCGATGCTTCGCACCGCTATCCGGTGCTCGTGTATGTCTACGGCGGACCCCAGACTCCGACAGTTCGAAACCGTTGGACGAACAAGTCCTACCTGTGGCATCAGATGCTGGCCGAACAGGGCTACCTGATCTTCCTATGCGACAACCGTTCCGCCTCGGGAAAGGGGGTCCGCCCTGCCTGGAGCGTCTACCGAAACCTGGGGCAGATTGAATTGCGCGATCTCGAGGACGCCGTCGGCTGGCTGAAGACTCAACCGTTCGTAGCCCCGGATCGTATCGGGCTTTGGGGTTGGAGCTACGGGGGTTTCATGACCTCTTACGCCCTGACGCACAGCTCGCTCTTCAAGATGGGCATCTCCGGGGCTCCGGTGACCGACTGGCATCTCTATGACAGTATCTATACCGAACGGTACATGGGCCTGCCTCAGAGCAACCCGGAAGGATATCGGACGAGTTCGGTGATTCTCGCCGCCGACAACCTGAGCGGCCGCCTTCTGCTTCTGCATGGGACGACGGACGACAACGTTCACACCCAGAACTCGATTCAGCTGATCGATCATCTGCAGAGGGGGGACAAGGACTTCGACATGATGTTCTATCCGGGAGCCCGTCACGGCGTGAGGAACCCCCGCCAGGTGCTGCACCTGAGAACACTGATGACGAAGTTCGTGAAGGACAACCTATAATCTTCTGGTTTCTTCCCGGCGTCGGGCGTAGACTCCGCCGGAACGGCGAATAAACTCTGATCCGAATTCGTAGCTTTACCCGAAGGAGGACACTGAATGGAAAGTCAGACCGCTGCCGCCCCGGAGACGCCTCAACCCAAGGGAGCTTTGTGGCGGCTTCAAGGAATCTTTTTCGAGCCCTCGGCCACCTTCGAGGACATCAATCTCAGACCCGACTTCATCGTTCCGCTGGTTGCGGCAATGGTGATCACCTTCGTGACGTGGCAGCTGCTCAGTCATTTCGTCGACCTGCAGGAGGTCCTGATGACGCAGATCAGGAACAGTCCTCAGGCTGCGAACGCCTCACCGGAACAGTTGCGGACGGGCCTGAACTTCCAATTGATCATCCTCAAATACCTCGTGCCGGTGCTCGTTCCGATCATGGCCCTGATCTACGCGGGCGTGTTCATGCTCATGGTTTGGATCTCCGGCAGTGAAACCACATTCTCCAAGCTGTTGAGTTCGGTCTCGTACACGGTTTTCTTTCAGACGCTGGTCGGGTACGTGCTCCTTCTCGTCGTGTTTGCGCTGGCACAGGATCCGAACTCGATCAACCTTCAGAATCCGGTATTCACCAACCCCGCTCCGCTGGTCAACGCCAAGACGTCGCCCGTCCTGTACAGCCTGCTGTCGTCGGTCGACATCGTCTCGTTCTACGTGATCTTCCTGTTCGGATTGGGGATTTCGAAGGTCTCACGGCGCATGAGCACCGGCAAGGGTGTCACGCTCGTGGCGATCCCGTTCCTGATCTACGTGGCGATCAAAGTCGGAATCACCGCGCTGACCACCTAACGCGAGCTAAGAGGAAGGCTATCACCCCATGATCCCCGGGTTTCGGGAACCCGAAGTCCGAGAGCGTGGGACTCAAACGGCCATGCCCGCCGAGCAGGTGAGGCCGGCGGCACCTGAAAGAGGTGTCTCGACGAGCGAGTACCAAGCTTGGCCGGGGCCTCGGCTGCAGGAGCCTTCTTGCGGGAAGCGCGCTTGGGCTTCTTCTCTTCAGCTTCCGGAGCGGGAGCAGCCGCCTCCGTCGTTTCTTCCTTCTTCTTGGAAGCCTTCTTCGAGGTCTTCTTTTTGGCCGCAGCTTTCCTGGCCGCTTCCTTCCGCTCTTCGGCGTCGACGAATTCGAGCAACGCAACCTCGGCGGCGTCGCCGGGACGCACTCCCAGGCGGAGAATGCGGGTGTATCCCCCGTTCCGATCGGCAAATCGCGGAGCCAGGGAGTCGAAAAGCTTGAAGACCACCGGCTTCTTGCGGATGAAAGCCAGGGCCTGACGGCGCGCGTGAAGCGTGTCCCTTTTTCCGAGGGTGATCATCTTCTCTGCGACCGGACGCAACTCTTTCGCCTTGGACACCGTCGTAATGATCTTCTCATTCTCGAAAAACTCGGTGACCATCGTCCGCATCAGCGCCTTGCGGTGACTCGTCGTTCTTCCCAGCCTGCGGCCGGCCCTGCGATGTCGCATGATTTCCTCCGCCTATTTCTCTCAAGAGCCCCTTGCAGGGCTCCTTCAGCTTCTCTTCGTAGCCTCTTCGTCCGCGCCCCGAGACCCGCCTCGGCCGGCCGGAATTCCTAAGCGTCTGCACGCTGACCGATGATCCGCCCCTTGTCATCCAACTTCATGCCGAATGACAAACCCATATCGGCCAGGATCTCCTTGATCTCGTTCAAGGATTTGCGGCCGAAATTCTTCGTCTTGAGCATTTCAGCCTCGGTTCGCGTCACCAGTTCACCAATCGTCTGAATATTGGCGTTCTTCAGGCAGTTGTATGAGCGCACCGACAGCTCGAGCTCCTCAATCGACTTGCTCAGGTTCTCGTTGACGGCGCCCCCTTCTTCACCTCCGGCTTTGTCGCCGTCTTCGGACTCTTCCTCGAAATTGATGAAGATGTAGAGATGATCCTTGAGAATCTTGGACGCCTTGGCCACCGCATCCTGAGGGCGGATGCTTCCGTCGGTCCAGACTTCCAGGTTCAGTCGGTCATAATCGGTGGAATGCCCGAGGCGAGCCGCCTCCACCCAGAAATTCACCCTCTTGATCGGCGAGTGAACGGAATCGACGGGAATGTAGCCGATCCCCAGATCCTCGTCGAAATTCTCGTCAGCGGAAATATATCCCCGACCCGGTTTGACTCGCATCTCCAATCGAAAATCGACGGGCTCGTTGATGGTCGCGATGTGGATCTCCCTGTCCAGAATCTCGACGTCCGGATCCGGCTTGATGTCACCCGATTTGACATCACCGGCTTCGCCGATTCTTTCGAGGTAGAGCGTCTTGGGATGATCGACGTGCAGCTTCATGGGAATCTGCTTGAGACTCATGATGATGTCGGTGACATCCTCCCGCACGCCCGGTATCGACGAGAACTCATGCAGGACGCCGTCGATCTTGACGGCCGTGATCGCCGCACCTTCGATCGAGGACAGGAGAATTCGGCGTAGCGCATTGCCGATCGTGGTCCCGAAACCCCGTTCGAAAGGGTAGGCATAGAACTGCCCGTGGGTGTCGGTCAGAGTTTCCGTCTCACACGCCAATCGCTTCGGTTTCTGGAAACCTTTCATAGGAGCAATCTCCGTTTTTCTTTATCTAAATCTTGGAACCGAGGGACGATGTCCGCGACCTTTCGGCCGGACGCCGAAGAGAATTCCTACTTCGAGTAGAGCTCGACGATGAGCTGTTCCTCGATGGGAATCTTGATTTCTTCTCGGCTCGGCAGCTCAAGGACGCGGCCGGCGAAGTTCTCCCGCTCCAAACTCAACCATGCGGGAACTCCCCGCCCGGCTACATCTTCCATCGCCTCGATGATCAAAGGATTCTTGCGGCTCTTCTGGCGCACGGCCACTTCGTCTCCGGGCTTGAGCAAATAAGAAGGGATCGTGACCTTCTGCCCGTTGACGCGAATATGACCGTGACGCACGAGCTGCCGCGCCTGGTTCCGCGAGGCGCCAAAGCCCAGCCGATACACGACGCTGTCGAGACGCCTCTCCAGCATCTGCAGAAGCATCTGACCGGTGACGCCCTTTCTCAAGGCCGCTCGCTGGAAATAGCGCCGAAATTGCCGTTCCTGGACGCCGTAACTGCGCTTCGTCTTCTGCTTTTCCCGCAACTGCTGGCCGTAGCCGAGCACCTGGCGGCGGCGGAAGAAGCTGCGGCCGTGCTCTCCCGGCGCATAGTTCCGCTTTTCAACGGCGCACTTGTCGGTATAGCAGCGCTGCCCCTTCAAGAACAGCTTCATACCTTCACGCCTGCACAAACGACAAACTGGGCCCGTGTACCTAGCCAATCCTTATCCTCCCGTCGACGATGCCAAACCGTCGATCCGATTCTCGTCCAATTCCCTTGGTCCGCATGTTCTCAACCTGCCGGATCCGTCGATCAGACCCTGCGCCGTTTCGGCGGCCGACAGCCATTGTGAGGGATCGGAGTCACGTCCTTGATCGACTTCACCTCGAGGCCTGCGGCCTGCAGCGACCGAATCGCGGCCTCGCGGCCCGCGCCCGGTCCCTTCACGCGAACGTCACAGTACTTCATGCCATACATGTCACGGGCGGTAGCCGCCGCCGAGTGGGCTGCCTGCGAGGCGGCAAAAGGCGTACTCTTGCGGCTGCCCCTGAACCCCTGACCGCCTGCGGTGGCCTGCGACAAGACATTTCCTTCCAGATCACTGATCGTGATCAAAGTGTTGTTGAAGGTCGCCTGAATGTGGGCAATCCCATGGGAAATGACCTTGCGTTCCCGCTTCTTGGTCGTGGTCTTCTTTTTCGAACCCTTTGCACCTTTTGCCATTTTTACCTCTTCAGAAAGTCATCCTCAGCGCTTCTTGCGGCCGATGCGTCCCTTCTTCGGGCCCTTGCGGGTCCGCGCATTGGTATGGGTCCGCTGTCCGTGGACCGGCAGGCCCCGGCGGTGACGAAGCCCCCGGTAGCATCCAATGTCCATCAACCGTTTGATGTTCAGCTGGACCTCTTTGCGAAGATCTCCTTCGACCCGCCCTTCGTCCTGAATGACCTGGCGGACCCGTCCAGCTTCCTCCTCGGTCAGATCCCGGACCTTGGCATTGACACTGACTCCGGACTTCTCGCATATGGTCGCGGCCCGGGACTTCCCGATGCCGTAGATGTAAGTCAGTGCGATCTGGACTCTCTTATTGTCAGGAACGTTGACTCCTGCGATTCGCATTCCTCGCCTCCAGCGCCGGGTCTAACCCTGCCTCTGCTTGTGCTTGGGGTTCTCGCAGATAACACGAACCACACCCCGCCGCTTGATGATCTTGCATTTGATACAAATCTTTTTGACCGACGATCTCACCTTCATATGTCACACTCCCGGTCCCGCCCTGGTCCTGATTACTTGTAGCGATAGACGATGCGGCCCCGTGTCAGGTCGTACGGGGACAACTCCACCTTCACCTTGTCGCCGGGCAGAATCCGTATGAAGAACTTCCGCATCTTCCCGGACACGTGGGCCAGAACTTCGTGCTTGTTCTCGAGTTCCACCCGGAACATGGCATTGGGAAGCGTCTCCACGACGGTCCCCATGACTTCGATGGCCTCTTCCTTCTTCGACACGCGTTCGCCCCTCAATCTAGTTCAGTTCACTCAAAATCCACGGCCCGTCCTTTGTCACGGCTACCGTATGCTCAAAATGAGCGCTGTAGCCTCCATCCAGCGTAACAGCGGTCCAGTGGTCATCGAGGATCCGCGTTCCCGGGCCCTTGCTGTTGACCATCGGTTCGATGGCCAGCACCATCCCTTCGGCCAATCGCGGTCCGCGTCCCGGGACACCGAAATTCGGCACTTGCGGGTCCTCGTGCAGCGCACGCCCGATACCGTGCCCAACGAAATCCCGCACCACCGAGAAGCCCTGATCTTCCACGTGGCGCTGAACCGCGGAGGAGATGTCCGAGACACGATTGCCCAGATGCGCCTCCTTGATCCCTATGTAAAGGGCTTCTCTCGTCACATCGAGAAGCCGCTGCAACAAATCCGAAATCCGACCGACCGGAAACGTCCATGCGGCGTCTCCGAAAAAGCCTTCCCACCGTGCGCCCACGTCGATCGCCAGAATATCCCCTTCCTTGAGGATCTTCTCCGCGCTTGGAATGCCGTGGACGATCTCATTGTTGACGGAAGCGCAAACCGTCGCCGGGTATCCCCGATAGCCTTTGAACGCGGGCTCGGCACCGGCCTCTCGGATCATCTCCTCGGCCACTTCGTCCAGCTCCTGCGTCGACACACCCGGCTGGACCAGGCTTCCGACCCGCTCGATCACGCGAGCCACGATCAGGTTCGCCTTCCGCATCCTCTCCAGTTCGGCCTTACCCTTCCGAATGATCATCGAGCGCGAGTCCCGACGATTCGGCAAAGCTCATCGAAAACCATGGCCGGTTCCCGGTTGCCGTCAACCTCAAAATAGGTCGGCCAACCCCGATAGAAATCAACGACCGGACGGGTCTGCTCGTTGTAGACGCGCAGCCGCTCCCTGATCACATCCTCGTGATCGTCCTTGCGGCGCTCGAGCTCGGCTCCACATCGATCACAGTGGCCCGCCTTCTTCGGCGGGGAAAAGTAAACATTATAAATGTTTCCGCACTTTGGGCAAAATCGCCTGCCGGAAAGGCGCTTCACGATCTGTTCCTCGTCCACCGTGATGTTGACCACGATCAACGGCAGTCCGTTTCGGATCTGCTCCAGAAAGCGCGCTTGAGCCACCGTTCTCGGATATCCGTCCAGGATACATCCCGGCTTGCCGTCCAGATCCTGCAGACGGCCCCGCACGATCTCGCCGAGAACTTCATCGGGAACGAGTTCCCCGGCTTCCATGATCGCCTTGGCCCGCCGTCCAACCTCGCTGCCCCGACGCACTTCTTCCCGGAGGATGTCACCCGTCGAGTAGTGCACCAGATCAAACTCCTCGACGAGCCGCTTGGCCTGCGTCCCCTTGCCGCCTCCGGGAGGACCCAGCAGGACCAGAATCGTAACCGCACCTTCCGTCTGCCCCATGGTCTGCTCCGAGATCTACCTGCGCCCCCTGACGCGTCCTTTCTTCAAGAAGCCCTCGTAGTGGCGCATGATCAGCTGCGACTCGATCTGCTGCACCGTATCCATGGCCACAGCCACGACGATCAGAAGCGATGTACCCCCGAAGTAGAAGTTGACGCCGATGCCGGTCGTGATGAAATCCAGATTGTAACGGGTCAGGAAACTGTCGAGCGGGGCACCGATCCAGGGAATCGGCTGCACCTTGAATCCGGTGATGAGAAATTCCGGAATCAGACAGACCACGACCAGATAAATGGCGCCGACCGTCGTCAGACGGCTCAGCACCGTGTCGATATACTCCGCCGTTCTTCGCCCAGGCCGAATACCCGGGATGTAGCCACCGTACTTTCGGATGTTGTCCGCCACCTCGTCCGGATTGAAGATGATGCTCACGTAGAAGAAAGTGAAGAAGAGAATTCCGGCGATGTAGAGCACGTTGTACAGGGGGTAGCCCTGAGCAAGCTGCTGGGTAAAACTCTTGACCCAGTTCGCCTCGAACACGAGTCCCAGCGTCGATGGAAAGGCCACGATGGAGGCCGCGAAAATGACCGGAATGACACCGCCCGAGTTGATGCGCAGCGGGAGATGCGTCGCCTGTCCGCCGTACATACGACGACCCACGACGCGCTTGGCGTACTGAACGGGAATCCTGCGTTGAGCTCGCTCGACCGCGACAATGCCGGCGGTCACCGCAATCATAACGATCAGAAGGAAGATGATCGTGAAAACGGTGCGCTCACCCGAAGTCCAGGATTGGATCAGCGAGTAGGTCGCCCTCGGCAATCCCACCACGATGCCGGCAAAGATGATCAGTGAGATGCCGTTGCCGATACCCCGTTCGGTGATCTGTTCTCCGATCCACATGACCAGGATGGTTCCGGCAGTCAGCGTCATCATCGTCATGATGCGGAACATCCAACCGGGATTGGGGACGATCGGCGCCTGCCCGGTCGCTTGGGCGTGCTCCAGCGCCGCCGCTGTGAAGAAGCCCTGGAACGCGCTCAGGCCGACGGTCAGATACCGCGTGTACTGATTGATCTTCTTGCGCCCCAGTTCCCCTTCCTTGGAGAGCCGCTCCAGAAAAGGCCAGACCACGGTCAACAACTGGAGGATGATCGACGCCGTGATGTACGGCATGATCCCCAGCGCGAAGATCGACAGACGGCTGAGGTTGCCGCCGACGAACATGTTGAACATGCCGAAGATGGTGCCGCCCTGGGCGTTGAAGAAACTCTGCAGGGCTTGGGTGTTGATACCGGGCGTCGGAATGAAGCTGCCCACCCGATAGATGGCTAGCATCGCCAGCATGAACAGGATCCGATTTCTCAGATCCGGAATCTTGATGATGTTGCGAATCCCGGATTGGAAAGAAGAGGTACTCTCAGGCATCAGCTCAAGACCTCGATGCTGCCGCCGGCGGCTTCGATTTTGGCTTTGGCGGAAGCGCTGAAATGATGGGCACGGACGGTCAGCTTTCTATCCAGCTCTCCCTGTCCGAGGATTCTCAGACCGTCGCGCATGTGCTTGACGAAGCCTCGCTCGATCAGAAGCTGAGGAGAGACCTCGCTGCCTTCCTCGAACTGATTCAGATCGCGAACGTTCAACACGATCCATTCCTTGCGGAATTTGTTGTTGAAACCACGCTTTGGAAGACGCCGATAAAGGGGCATCTGGCCGCCCTCGAATCCGGGCCGCGAAGAATAGCCGGACCGCGATTTCTGCCCTTTCTGACCGCGGCCGGCGCGCACTCCCGAGCCGGACCCAGGGCCCCGTCCCACACGTTTCTTCGCTTTGTTCGCTCCATCCGAGCGCCGTAGTTCGTGCAACTGAAAGCTCACGATTCTTCTCCCTCGAGGACTTGTACCAGGTGACTCACTTTTCGAACCATTCCCCAGGTCTCGGGTGAGTCGGGGCGCTCGACGACCTGATTCAACTTCCTGAAACCGAGACCCTCGATCACCTTACGTTGTGTTCCCGGCCGTCCGAGGACACTGCGCACATATTTGATTTTTATCTTTCCCGCGCGTTTCTTTGCCATGGCTTCCTCACGGGTTACTGCTGTTCGACCGACTTTCCGCGTCGCTTCGATACATCTTCGGCGTTTCTGAGCTGCGCCAGTCCCTCGAAGGTCGCCTTCACCATGTTGTGAGGGTTGGCGGAGCCCAGCGACTTCGTCACCACATCGCGGATCCCGGCGGATTCCATGACCGCGCGCACAGGCCCGCCGGCGATCACGCCTGTTCCTTCAGCCGCCGGCTTGAGCAAAACCTGACCGGCCCCAAACCGTCCCAGGACCGCGTGAGGAATCGTCGAACCGATCAAAGGAACGGCGATCATGGTCTTCTTGGCCTTCTCCAGCCCCTTGCGAATCGCCGACGGCACCTCTTTGGCCTTGCCCATCCCGTAGCCGACGCGACCGGCCTGATCACCCACTACGACGAGCGCGCTGAAGCTCAAGTTCTTGCCGCCCTTGACGACCTTGGTGACTCTCCGTATGGAAACCACCTGGTCTTTCAGTTCCTGTTCCGTCACATGTCCATTCGTCATCAGCGCACCTCGTTCAGAACTCGAGTCCGGCCTTTCTTGCCGCCTCGGCAAGGGCCTTCACCCGGCCCGTGTACAGATTCCCGTTCCGGTCGAAGACCACTCTCTTGATTCCGAGTTCACTCGCCCTGGCCGCGAGTTCCGTCCCGACATCACGAGCGGCGGAGACGTTTCCGCCGTTCGGCAGCTTCTTGCCGTCGACCTTCAGGGAGGAGACGGTCGCAAGCGTCCGGCTGGCACTGTCGTCCACCAACTGCACATAGATGTGCTTCAAGCTCTTGAAGACGCACAGCCGCGGTCGTTCCTGGGTCCCGAGGACCTTGGCGCGGCCCCTCAAGTGCACTCTCCGGCGGCGTTCCGCCCTACTCATATGCCTGGCCATGGTTCTTCCCTACGCCCCCTTCTTTCCGACCTTGGTCTTGACGACTTCGTTCGTGTAACGCACTCCCTTGCCCTTATAGGCATCGGGCGGACGAAGCGATCGAATCTCTGCGGCGATCTGCCCGACCAAATGGCGATCCGCTCCCGCAACCTTGACCGTGGCGACGTAGTTCGGGATCGCACGCTGCTCACGTTCGACTGCTATCTGCAGGCCCTCCGGAATCGGGAACTCGACCGGGTGCGAATGTCCAAGCGAGAAGTTGACGTATCGACCCCGAACTTCGGCTCGATATCCGATTCCAACAACGTCAAGCTTCTTGATCCAGCCCTCGCCAACGCCCTGAACCGCATTTGCGAGCAAGGCTCTGGTCAGACCGTGCTTGGCACGCAGATCCTTCGTATCGCCGGCTCGCTCGACCGTCACGGTGGAATCGGCCTGATCGATACTGATCCCTTCGGGAAGGGGAACGACCAGCTTGCCTTTGGGGCCTTCGACTCGCACCTGCCCACCCTCGACGGCGACCTTTACGCCTGCAGGCAACTTAATGATCTTTCTTCCAATTCGAGACATGATGTCCTGCCGTCTGTATCAGTAAATCTCCAGGAGAAGTTCACCCCCAACGCCCTCGCTCTGCGCACGCTGCCCGGTGAGGACTCCTCGGGAGGTCGAGAGGATGTTGATCCCCAGCCCGCCCAGAACCGAAGGGATCTCGTCCTTGCTCACATACACTCGGCGCCCGGGCTTGCTGACTCGCCTGAGCTTCCGGATCGCCGGGTCCCGATCGCCCAGATACTTCAACGTTATGGCGATCTCTTTGAAAGAGTCCCGCTTCTCCAGCTTGTAGCCGGTGACGTAACCCTCTTCCTTCAAAATACGAGTGACCGCTTCCTTGATTCTCGAATGCGGAACAGTCACCGTCTCATGCATCGCGCTCTGAGCGTTCCGAATTCGGGTCAAATAATCCGCGATGGGATCCATGACTGACATTGCTCACCAATCTCCTTCACCACTCCGGCGTCTTTATCCCTCCCCGGTCGACAGAGAGCGGAGCTACCAACTTGCCTTCGTCACCCCTGGGATCTCGCCGCGGAGAGCCAGTTCCCGGAAGCAGATGCGGCAGAGCTTGAATTTCCGCAGATATCCGCGCGAGCGGCCGCAACGCAGACAGCGTGTATATCTCCGCGTCGAGAACTTGGGCTTTCTCTGTTGTTTCGCAATCCACGATTTCTTTGCCATCGTCTAATCCACCTAACCGACTACGCCCGCGCGCGCGGCCTCTTCTCTCCGTTGAAAGGGCATACCCAGACGCTCCAGTAGGAAACGCGATTCTTCGTCCGTCCTGGCCGACGTCACGAGCGTTATGTTCATGCCGTAGATCCGCTCGACTTTTCCCGCATCGAGCTCGGGGAAGATCATCTGATCTCTGATCCCCAGGGTGTAGTTTCCCCGCCCGTCGAAGGCGTCGCGGGACACTCCCCGGAAGTCGCGAACCCGAGGCAGCGCGATGTTGATCAGCCGGTCGAGAAACTCGAACATGCGCTCCCGACGCAACGTGACCATCACCCCGATCGGCATGCCTGCCCGAAGCTTGAAGCTGGCAATGGCGCGCCGCGCCCTCTTGATGATGGGCTTCTGGCCGGTGATCGCCGCCAGTTCGTCGGCCACCGTATCGAGCAGTCGGGGATTGGCGATCGCCTCGCCGAGGCCAACGTTCAATACGATCTTCTGGAGTTTCGGCACCGCCATCCGGTTGGCATACCGGAACTGCTCGATCATCGCCGGGACGACTTCTTTCTCGTAACTTTCCTGCAGTCTCGCCATGGCTCTTCCCCTACCTGTCCACCGTGGAGCCGCATCGCTTGCAGACCCGCACCCGTTTGCCGTCCGAGAGTTCCTGATATCCGACCCGAGAAGCCTCGTTGCAGTCCGGACAGATCACCTGCAGGTTCGACAAGTGGATGGATGCTTCCCGCTCCACGATGCCGCCCTGCACATTGCGCTGGGGATTCGGTCGAGTGTGGCGACGCACCGTGTTGATATTCTCGACAATGGCACGATTCCGCTGAGGGAATACGCGCAGGACCCGCCCCGTGCGTCCTGCGTCCTTCCCGGCGAGAACCTTCACCTGATCGTTCTTCTTGATGTGCAACATGAATTCACCCTAGAGCACTTCGGGAGCCAGGGACACGATCCGCATGAAACGCTTATCGCGCAACTCCCGGGCAACCGGCCCGAAAACGCGGGTACCGATCGGCTCGCGCTGGTTATTGATCAGGACCGCGGCGTTTTCGTCGAAACGGATATAGGACCCGTCTGAACGCCGCGTCTCCTTGCTCATCCGGACGATCACCGCTTTGACCACATCCCCCTTCTTCACGGTTCCGTCGGGGGACGCTTCTTTGACTGAGGCCGTGATCACATCGCCCAACCCGGCTTGTCTGCCGGCGTCGCCGCCGACCGGTGCGATGCATCGAATCCTCCTCGCTCCGGAGTTGTCTGCCACGTTTAACAGCGTCTGCATCTGGATCATGGCTTATCCCTTCGCTTTCTCCAGAACTTCGGTCACAATCCAGTGCTTCCTCTTGCTCAGTGGTCGCGTTTCCTGAATCCGCACCTGATCGCCCACACCGCAGTCGTTCGTCTCATCGTGCGCCATGAACTTGCTGGTGCGGCGGATGGTCTTCTTGTACAGGGGATGTTTCACCAGTCGATCCACTGCCACGACCACGGACTTGTTCATGGAGTTGGACACGACGCGCCCCACCTTGGTCTGCCTGACGCTCGCAGGTGCACCCTCCTCACGCTCCATGTTCATCCGCCTTCTCTTTCCTGACTGTCTTCACCCGGGCCAGATCCTTGCGAATCGTCCGGATCTTGTTCACGTTATCCAACTGACCCGTCGCCTTCTGCAACCGCAACTGGAACAGCTGCTTGAAAAGCTCCTGCTCCTCGGTTTCCAGCTCGTCGGGCGACATTTCACGAAGCTTCGATGCTTTCATCACTCACCAAACCGGGTTACGAACTTGGTTCGAATCGGCAGTTTATGTGCGGCCAGCCGCATCGCTTCACGGGCGACGTCGATCGGCAGACCCTCCATCTCGTAAAGGACCCGGCCCGGTTTGACCACGGCAACCCAGCCTTCCGGGGCCCCTTTGCCCTTGCCCATACGGGTTTCTGCGGGCTTCTTGGTAATCGGCTTATCCGGGAAGATCCGAATCCAGATCTTTCCGCCTCTCTTGGTGTACCGGGTCATGGCAATACGAGCCGCCTCGATTTGGCGGTTCGTGATCCAGCCCGGCTCCAGGGCCTTCAGCCCAAATTCACCGAAGTCGACGGTCGCTCCGGAGGTTGCCAACCCCCGCATGCGTCCTTTCTGCCGCCTTCGATATTTGACTTTCTTCGGCATCAGCATGGCAATATCACTCCATCAACGCTGCGTCTTGCGCTCCGCGAAAATCTCACCCTTGTAGATCCAGACCTTGACGCCGATTACTCCGTAGGTCGTAAACGCCTCGGCCACACCATATTCGATATCGCCGCGAAGCGTATGCAACGGAAGACGCCCGTGGAGATACCATTCGGATCTCGCAATTTCTGCGCCGTTGAGCCGACCGGCCGTGTACACGCGAATCCCCTGAGCTCCGAAGCGCAGGGCGGTATCGACCGCTCGGCGCATGGCCCGTCGAAAGGCCACGCGCTTCTCCAATTGCTGGGCAATGTTTTCGGCCACCAACTGGGCATCCAGTTCCGGCTTGTGGACCTCCTGGATGTTGATGAACACTTCACGGCCCGATTCGCGCTGCAGATCAGCCTTCAGCTTCTCGATCTCACTTCCCTTGCGTCCAATGATGATCCCGGGACGTGAGGTATAGATGATCACCGTCAGCTTGTTGGCCGCCCGTTCCGTCTCGATCCGGGAGATGCCGGCATGATAGAAGCGCTTTTTCAGCATCTTCTTCAACCGCAGATCCTCATGCAGAAGATCCCCGTAGTTCTTCTTGGCAAACCACCGCGACTTCCAGGTCCGGTTGACACCGAGACGAAAACCGTAAGGATGCGTTTTCTGACCCAAGCTGCTTTCCTCCTACTTCCCGTCCGAGATCCGAACGGTGATGTGGCTCTGACGCCGGCGCTGCCGATAGGCACGCCCCATGGGGGCGGGCCGCAACCGGAATCGCGACTTCGTGGGGCCAACGTCGACGTAGGCCTCCTTGACGATGAAGTCCTCCATCGACACCATCGGATCAGCCTGTTCCGCGTTGGCAATCGCCGATTGAAGAACCTTCGAGATCAGGCGCGCGGAGCGCCGCGGTGAGAAGCGCAGGACGCTCAGCGCTTCTTCCACCTGCTTCCCACGGATCAGGTCGATGACGAGCCTCGCCTTTTGCGGAGATCCCTTGACGTACTTTGCCGTTGCTTTCGCTTCCATGATTCCGCCCTGCTATCTCAAGCGGGAGGCCCGCTCCGTCCTGCTCGTATGCCCCTTGAAGGTCCGTGTCGGAGCAAACTCACCGAGCTTATGGCCTACCATATTCTCAGTCACGTAGATGGGGATGAACTTCTTCCCGTTGTGCACGGCAATCGTCAGGCCCACCATTTCCGGAATGACCGTGGATCGCCTCGACCATGTCCTGATCACGGTCCGATCTTTCGTTTCCAGCGCACGAGCCACCTTCCTCAAGAGGTGGTCGTCTACAAATGGTCCCTTCTTCAGTGATCTCGGCATACTATCTCCTCTTGGCACGCCGACGGACGATGAACGATTCAGTCCGCTTGTTCTTCCTGGTCTTCTTTCCCTTGGTCTTCCAGCCCCACGGTGAGACCGGGTGCCGGCCGCCGGAGGTTTTGCCTTCACCACCGCCCATCGGGTGGTCCACGGGATTCATGGCCACGCCCCGGACCTTCGGACGCCGTCCGCGCCAGCGTGTCGCTCCCGCCTTGCCGAGTGACACATTCTCATGCTCCGCGTTGCCGACCTGCCCGATCGTGGCACGACAAAGGATGTGTACCCGCCGAACTTCTCCCGAAGGCAGCTTGATCTGCGCGTAGTCACTCTCCTTCGCCACGAGCTGCGCTGACGTCCCGGCGCCTCTCGCCAGCTGTCCGCCTCGACCGAGGTTGAGCTCCACGTTGTGAATCGTGGTGCCCATCGGGATGTTGACCAGAGGGAGAGAGTTGCCCACCACGATATCCGCCGAAGGACCGGACATCACCTGATCCCCGACCTTCAACCCCTCAGGATGAAGGATGTATCTCTTTTCGCCGTCCGCATAGTGAAGACGGGCAATGTGGGCGCCGCGGTTTGGATCGTATTCGATTCCGGCGACCTTGGCCGGAATTCCGTCCTTGGTCCGCATGAAGTCGATCATGCGGTAGCGGCGTTTGCTCCCGCCTCCTCGCCGGCGAACGGTGATCTGACCTTTCGATCCCCGACCGCTGATGCGCTTCTTTCCCTCCGTCAGCCCCTTGAGCGGTTTTTCGTTGCTGAGTTCGGGCGATACCCGAACCGTTCGAAAGCGCCTTCCGGGCGATGTGGGTTTGTGACTTTTAATGGGCATGACTAAACACCTTCGAAGAATTCGATCTTGTGCCCCGGCTTAAGCGTGACGTAGGCCTTCTTCCAGCCCGGTCGCCGCCCCTCTGCTCGTCCCTGCCGCTTCAGCTTGCCCTGATAGCGGGCAGTCCTGATCTGTTCGACCTTGACGTCGAACATCCGCTCAACGGCCTCCTTGATCTGGTGCTTGCCGGCATCTTCGCGGACCTGAAGGGCAACCAACTGGCGGTCGCCCGAACCGGACAAAGCCGTGCTCTTTTCCGTGATGTGCGGGAAGCGGATGACGTCGTAAATACTCATCGCTGCAGTACCTCCTGCAACTCTTCGACAGCCTGTTTGCTGATCATCAGGACGTCGTGGTTGACCAGGTCGTAAACATTCACGGCACCGGTCGTCACGGTTTTGACCGACGGCACATTCCTGGATCCCAAAAACAGGTTTCGATTCTCCCGGCTGTCCACCAGCAGGACTTTGTCTCCGACCTCGAGCGTCCCCAGCCAGGTCAGAAACTCCTTGGTCTTGTGCGACTCGAAGTTCAGGTCCTCGAAGACCAGCAACTTCTCGTTCTTCAGCTTATCGGTGAGAACCAGACGCATGGCGCCGCGCCGCTTCTTCTTGGGAAGGGCCTGGGTATAGTCACGCGGCTGAGGACCGTGAACGGCGCCGCCGCCCTTCCAGAGCGGGCTGCGAATCGAACCGATCCTGGCCCGCCCGGTTCCCTTCTGACGCCACAACTTCTTCCCGCTGCCACGCACCTGGGAGCGCGTCTTGGTGGCGTGGGTGCCCTTTCGCTGAGCAGCCTGGAAAGCAGTCACCGCCTCCCAGACAAGAGTCGGGCTTGCCTCGTAGTTGAAAACGGCATCGGACAGCTCGAGCTTCCCGACGACCTTGTTTTCCAGATTCCTTAATTGCACTTCAGCCATGGTCGGCGACTTTCCATCAATATGAATGCGTGATCAGCACATAGCTGCCCCGCGCACCCGGGATCGATCCCTTTACCAGCAGCAGATTATTCTCACCATCGATTTCCACGACCCGCAGCTTGCGGATCTTGGCCCGCCTGTCACCCATGTGCCCGGGGCCCCTCATGCCCGCCAGCACCCGGCTGGGGTAAGCGCTGGCACCGATCGATCCGGGAGCCCGATGAAACATGGAGCCGTGAGTCTTGCGGCCTCCTTTGAATCCATGCCGCTTGATGACGCCCTGAAAACCTCGGCCTTTGCTGCGTCCGGCAATGTCGACCAACTGATCGACTTTGAAGACGTCCTGCACGAGCACCTGATCGCCGATGTTGACTTCGTTGCCCTCCTCGGACACATAGTCGAATTCTTTCAGGGGCAGCGCCGGCGGTACGTCTGCCCGCTTGAAGTGGCCCGTCAACGGCTTGTTCGCCTTGACCTTCCGACCGACGCCGACGAGACCCAACTGCAACCGCGAGACCTCTTCCCGTTCGCGCTTCTGAACGACAACGCAGGGGCCGGCCTCGATAACGGTCACCGCAACCGCATTCCCGGTTGCATCGAAAACCTGGGTCATCCCAACCTTCTTACCAATCAGCCCTCCGATCATGGTCTAGTCCTTCTCCGCTCCAAAGGCCTTGATTTCGACATCGATCGCCGCCGGCAGGTCCAGCTTCATCAAGGCGTCCACTGTCTGGGGCGTCGGCTCGAGGATGTCGACCAGACGCTTGTGCGTGCGCATCTCAAACTGCTCGCGCGACTTCTTGTCCACGTGCGGCGAGCGCAGCACCGTGTAGCGGCTGATCCGCGTCGGCAAAGGGATCGGCCCGGATACGCGAGCGCCCGTCCTGCGGGCAATTTCGACGATCTCCCGAGTCGACTGATCGAGCACCTGGTGATCGTAGGCCTTGAGTCGGATTCTTATTTTTTCGTCGATCATCGGATTCCCTACTCGAAGATTTCGGTGATCGTTCCGGCGCCGACCGTTCGGCCGCCTTCCCGGATGGCGAAGCGCAATCCCTTCTCCATCGCGATCGGTGTGATCAGCTCGACGCTCATCGTCACCTTGTCGCC
>JARRKC010000068.1:0-25772 GCA_037388505.1 Acidobacteriota bacterium
CGACGATTCTGAGTCCTCATTCAGTGTCCTCCTTGCTGTGAAGGGACAGGCTAAACTGTGAAGCATTAGACAGGTCAAGAAGAAAAGTGCGAACTGCGAAGGGGTTCCGAGTTCGGAGGCGTGTTGCCCAAACCTGGGGAGCCGGAAAGCCCGTTCAGTGAGAGATAATCGATTGTCTTCGGGCCCTGACCGAGAATGTTTCCACGCCAACGGCGTGGTTCATCCGCGAGCCTGGGCCAACGCCCAGGACACCGATGCTCCGGTCGACGTCGGCGCTGAAGGCGCGATTCAGTTTCCGGGATCGAACGGGAAGGGGCGTGCTGGTATCATGAGTCGCGCTTACAGCGCTGGGGCGTCTTTCGGACGGTACCTGGCTTTGGGCGACTGCCCAAAGCTCTCGGATGAAACGACGCCGTTGGCGTCTCGCCCCCGTCGTGCCGGCCTCGGCGGCAACAGCCGGTCCCTTGGGGAAAGGGCACAGCCCGGGGTTCGCGTCCTCATCTCGTGGCGTGAGCCTCCGCTGACGCTATTTGGGCAACACGCCCTCGGGACTCGGAACCCGGGACTCCCGTCTAGCTTCCCCCGGTGCCCAGCTTCTCGCTGAGTTTTCCGCCATCCCAGGAAAGGTCGCCGCGATCCAGCTCTTCGAAGAGTTCCCGGACCCACTCCAGTTCGCTGAGACGCATCGCTCGCAGATATTCCACCTCAATCAGAGGGAGGCGGCCGATCGTCGGCCTCAGGCGCCCGAGAAGAGCGTTCAGTTCGTTGATCGAGGCTTCCAGGTGTCCGATCCTTTCCGCCAGGACCTGCCCGGCGTCTCGAGGTGTGAGATGGAGGATATGGCTCAAGGCCGTCATGAAGTCGGAAGACTCCAGCACCGGCTTCCGGATCAACTCGCGCAGCCAATCCAACGCAGCTTCTTCGCCCGCGGGAGTAATCCGGTAGATCGTACGGGCCGGCCTGGATCCCTGACGACTGGTCTCGATTGATTCAATGAGTCCGCCTCTCTCCAGTCTTCCAATCGAGTGGTAGATGGAACCGGGCTTCAACGCCAACAGCTCCTCCTTATGCCGTTCCCGGAGGATCTGCAGCATCTCATAGGGGTGCATCGGCCGCTCCCGGAGAAGGCACAGCACAGCCAGCCCCCACAGGCTCGGATCAGCTTTCTTCTTTCGACTCATTCCTTGTTATAACTCAAGTGAAATATCTCATGAGCGATTCCGCGCCGTCAACCGTCCCCCCCACGGAACCCCATGCGGCTCTGAACTTTCCCCGCTCCGTCTTCGTATCACATTCAAGAACGCAAAGCTGGGAGAGACATCGATGGCAAAGAAGCGCCGCAAAGGGTTGTTCATTCTACTGACCGTCGTCATCATCATCGCCGTCGGCACGTTCGTCTACAGCCGAATGGACTCTCCGCCGCCCGACATCGACTCCTCGCTTCTGGCCGTGGTCGAGCGAGGGAACATCGCCCGCTCCGTGGTCGCGACGGGTTTCGTGGAGCCGATCTCCAACAAGATCGAGATCCGCAGCAAAGCCAGCGGAATCGTGAACCAGCTCCACGTCGACGTGGGCGACGTCATCCGCAAAGGCCAGCCTCTCGTCGAACTGGACCGCGATCAACTGGAAGCGCAGTTGCGGGAAGCCGAGGCGAACCTGCAGGCCGCCAAGGCGGACGTGGAAGCGGCGGAAGCCGAGCTGGACCGTTCCAGCATTCTGGCCGAGGACTATGACGTCGAGCTCGCACGTTCCAACCACAAGCGCAGCATCGAGCTCTTCGAGCAGCATCTGATCTCTCAGTCGGCGTTCGATGAGACCGCCGGCAAGCTGAGGGAGGCGCTCAACCGGCAGCGCGCGGCTGCGGCCTCGATCGGTGTTGCCAGAGCGACAATCACTCAGAAGAAAGCTCAAGTCGCGCAGGTCCAGGCCAGCGTCGATCGTATCCGAGAAGAATTGAGCTACACGGATATCCGCTCACCTATCCACGGCATCGTTCTTTCCCGGCTCGTCGAGGTCGGCAGTGCGGTCTCCTCGATCCAGACGATGGGCGCCGGCGCCACGACGGTTCTCACGCTGGGGGACATGGAGAACGTCTACGTTCGAGGCAAGGTGGCCGAAAACGATATCGGCAAAGTGAAGGTGGGACTTCCGGCGCGGATTTCTGTCGAGGCCTTCAAGAACCGGACGTTCGACGGCAAGGTCTACAAGATTTCTCCTCTCGGTGTCGAAGAGGATAACGTGACTTCTTTCGAAGTCCGCGTTTCCGTGGAAAATCCCGACGGCCTGCTGCTGGCCAACATGTCGGCCAATGCCGAGATCATTCTGGAAGAGCACAGGGATGTCCTGACGATTCCGGAATCTGCCCTGATCTACGACAAGGACCGGAATGTGTCCGTCGAAGTCCCCGACGCCTCGGATCCTTCAGGCAGAAGCAAGAGGCCGATCAAGGTCGACATCACCACAGGAACTCGCGCCGAAGTGACCGAGGGCCTTTCGGAAGGCGACCAGGTGATCCTGCAGTAGCCCTCGGCCAACCTGGAGATTCCCATGCGTTTCGCTTCACGTCTCCTAACTCCTTTCCAGCAGGCCGCCGGCGCCCTCTGGAGACACAAACTGCGCAGCTTTCTCACCATGTTCGGCATCGGCTGGGGCATCTGCTGTCTGGCTCTGATCGCGTCCACCGGCGAGGGCTTCCGCGAGGGTCAACGCAAGAACTGGGCCCAACTCGGTGACGGTATCGTGATGGTATTCCCGGGCCGCACGGAGATGCAGACCGGGGGCCGACGGGCTGGTCGCAACATTCATCTGTTTCAGAGGGATGTCGAGGCGATCAAGCAGCTGTGCCCACTGGTACAGGTCGCCGCCGGGGAGATCAAGAACTGGTCCGTTCCGGTGGAGAGCTCCCACAACGCCGGCCAGTTCCTGGTCCTGGGCGTCGATCCCGACTACCTTCGCATCCGCAATCTTCCCGCGTCTTCGGGGCGCGACATCAATTGGTCCGACGTCGAAAACCGGTCCCGCGTCTGCGTCCTGGGGGATTCGGTGCGCAAGCAGCTGTTCCCCAGAAACAGTGACGCTCTCGGCGCCAAGGTCCGGATTCGAGGCTATCAGTACGACGTCGTCGGACTGATGAGCGAGAAGAACCAGAACAGCAGCTACGACGGTTGGGACAATGACAAGGTCCTGATCCCCAACACGACGCTTCGCGCCGACTGTCCCTTGAGCCGCCCGATTGCGGTCGAAGGCCGCGTTCAGGACATCGTGTATCGTCCGCGCTCCCTGGATCAGTGGGAAGAGACTCAGGTCCAAGTGAGAGGGGCGCTGGCCCGCATCCACGGGTTCGACCCCAGCGACGAAGCCGCCGTTCCCATGTGGGACACCATCGAAACGGCCGCAATGTTCGATGACATCTTCAGCTCGCTCCGATTCTTCCTGGGAGCGGTCGGACTCATCACCCTCAGCCTCGGTGGGATGGGCGTGATGAACACGATGATGACATCGGTCCTGGAACGCACGGCCGAGATCGGCTTGAAGAAGGCTCTGGGAGCAACGAAGAAGCGTGTCCTCTTCGAGATACTCACCGAAGGGATCCTTCTGTCGGCCGTCAGCGGAGTGATCGGGCTGCTGCTCGTGGCGGGCCTGGCGGTCGTCGTGAATTCGCTCCCCCTGCCGGCTTTCTTCTCGGGCCTGCCGATCAACGAGGAGCTCATCCTGAATCTGGTTGGTTTTCTTGGAGCAGTGGCCGTGCTTTCGGCGTTGCCCCCGGCCTGGCGGGCCGCCCGCATGACTCCCATCGAAGCATTACGGTTCGAACAATGAAATTTCGAGTACTGCTCGGCAATGCATGGGCTTCGATCCTCGCCAACCGCAGGCGCTCCCTGATCACGGTCTTGAGCCTCGCCTGGGCGGTCGCGTCGTTCCTCATTCTGATGAGCTACGGCAGCGGCTTCGACAAAGCCCTGCGGAAAGCTTTCTGGGCAGTGGGGCAGGACGTCGTGATCATGGGTTCGGGGCAGACCAGCGAGCAGGCCGGCGGAATGCGTTCGGGGCGGCGCATCGTTCTCGAAGAGTCGGATGCTGACGCGATTCGCGAAAACGTTCCTTTCGTGGCGGCCATCTCCCCCGAGAAGATGGTGAACGTCCAGGTCGTGTACGAGAACCGGCAGAAGGAGTACATGATCCGTGGCGTCGTTCCCGAATACCGCAGAGTCCGCAACATGAATCTGGTCGCCGGCCGCTGGATCAACGGCGACGATGATCGCTATGCGCGCCGGGTGGCCGTCATCGGCGCCACGGTGGCGAGAGAGCTCTTCGGTTCCCGGCCCGTCATCGGCGAGGAGGTCGACATACGCGGTCTCAAGTTCACCGTGATCGGTCAACTTGAGACGAAAGTTCAGCTCGCCAATTACAATCGACCCGACAATGAGTGTCTCTTCATTCCCTATCAGACAACGCGTCTTTTCTCGTCGATCCGCTACCCGGATCTGGTTGTTTGGTGCCCCACCGCACCCGAAGTCAGAGAGCGGGCGATCAAGCAGGTTCGGGCGACACTGGCCGGCATCCATCGCTTCTCGCCGACCGACGAAAAGGCAGTCTTCATCCTGGCTTTCAGCCAGTTCACGAGCATCGTCGACGGCATGTCCCTGGCGCTCAACGCCCTGCTGATCTTCATTGGGATTGTCACGCTCGGAATCGGTGCGGTCGGACTGGCCAACATCATGTTTACAGCCGTTTTGGAGCGGACCCGTGAGATCGGCTTGCGCAAGGCCCTGGGGGCCAAGCGGCGCACCATCCTGGCGCAGTTCCTGTGGGAGGCGGTCTTCGTCGTCCTCCTCGGAGGAGCCGCCGGCTGCCTGCTGGGTATCGGCATCGCTCGGGCGATCGGTTCCCTTCCCTTCATGGGAGTCATGCTGGGTCAGGAACTTTCGGAACACTACGGTCGGATCCACTTCCTGATCTCACCCGATTCCGTCGCGGTCTCGCTGGCCGTCCTTTTCACGGTGGGGCTGATTGCCGGCATTTTGCCGGCGGTCCGTGCCTCACGCCTCGACCCCGTCGAGTCGCTCCGGTACGAGTGAGGGCGAGGGATTTCCGATTTTCGATACCAGGGAGCCGTCCGAACCCGAACGAAGTGAGGGATCCCCTGCACAGCCACCGACTTCCCACCCCGGCGCGAAGCGAAACTCGAGACGCGATCGGCGGGCCTTGAGTCGCGCGTCGAGGGCGTTGCTCGATCAGGAAATGGGCTTGGGCGAATACGAATACATCTATGTCCTGGCCTCCTATGATGAACTGAACAACGCTCTCGAACTGCTACCATTGGATTCTCACTGAGAAGGAGGCCACGATGCCCGGATACCTGATTGCCCGCGTCAACGTAACGGACCCGGAACAGTACCGAAAGTACACCCAGGTTACACCCGGTGTAATCGCGAAATACGGCGGAAAATTCGTCGTACGCGGAGGTCCGGCAGTGACCCTGGAAGGACCGGAAGAGACGCATCGAGTCGTCGTCATCGAGTTCCCGAGCCGCGAGCGCGCCGTCGAGTTCTACAACTCTCCGGAGTACACGGAGGCCAGGAAGCTTCGCCGCGATGCCTCTGAGGGGTCCTTCATCGCCGTCGAAGGAGTGTGAGCCAACTCAAGGTGCGAACGACGAAGTGCGAACCGAAATCGGGTGAGCTCATCGAGTACGGCGGCGGCGTGAGGCGGTTCTTCGCGACGAATTACCATTTCCTGCTTCGGAAGTACCCCTTCACGTCCCACGATGAGACCGGGAAATCACAAAAGAGTCCCACCCAGGATGATTCCGGCAACCGAGAAGTAGATCATGAGTCCCGACACGTCGACCAGGGTGGCGACAAAGGGGGCCGAGGCACTCGCCGGGTCGAAGCCCAGACTGCGCAAAGCGAAAGGCAGCATGGCTCCCGACAGTGTCCCCCAACAAACGACGCCGACCAGACTCAACGACACGGTCGCAGCCACCAGGACATAGTGTTGCCCGTACGACTGAAACAGGTGCTGCCACACCAGGATCCGCACCAGGCCAATGGCGGCTAGAATCACCCCCAGTGACAGGCCGGCCAGGAGCTCTCGATAGACGATCCGCCACCAGTCCCGCAGGCGGACCTGACCCAGTGCCATGGCTCGAATGACCAGCGTGGAAGCCTGGGACCCGGAATTTCCGCCGCTGGAGATGATCAGGGGAACGAACAGAGCCAGGACCACCGCTCTAGCGATTTCGGCCTCGAAGTGTCCCATGGCGGTCGCAGTGAGCATCTCGCCGATGAACAGGAGAGACAACCACCCCGCCCGCTTCTGCACCATCGTCAGAAAGGGAGTTCGCAAGTAGGGAGCCTCGAGGGCTTCCAACCCTCCGAACTTCTGGATGTCCTCGGTCGCTTCCGAGTCGACGACATCGATCACATCATCGACGGTGACGATCCCCTTCATCCTCCCCTGAACGTCGACGACCGGAAGCGCCAGCACGTTGTAGCGGGCGATCAGGCGGGCGACGGTCTCCTGGTCGGTCTCCTCCCGAATCGACACCACATCGCGGTCCATGACGTCCCGCACCAGGCGGCTGCCTTCGGCCGTGAACAGTTCCCGAAACGAAACGACACCCAGAAGCTCCTGCTGCGAGTCGAGCACGTAGACGTAGTAGATCAACTCCACCTGGTTCTGAGTCTGGCGGCGCACGTACTGGATGGCCTCGTTGATCGTGATATCGGGTCGCACTCTCGCAAAGCGCGGACTCATCAGGCCGCCGGCCTGATCCTCCGCGTAGGCGAGCAGACCCGCGACTTCCTGTCGCGTCACCGCATCGAGCTGATCGAGGAGTCTCGACCGGTCTTCCGGGGGGACCTCCTGCAAAACGTCGGCTGCTTCGTCGGGCGGCAGTTGGTGCAGCCAGAACCGACCTTCGACCGGGGGAAGCTTCAGGATGATCTCGGACTGGCTGTGTCGCGACAGAGCGTGGTAGAAACTGTCCGCATCGTCGGCTGAAAGCTGCTTGAAAAGACGCACGCGCTCTTCAGTGGAAAGCACCGGCCATGATTCATGAAGCTGTTCTGCGGTCAACGTGGGCTGCTCGACGGTCTCGTTCATCCGGCGCTCTCCGTTCTGCGATCGATTGCAGACCAGTCTACTGTGTTCGAGACCTCCCGGCTATGTCGCCGGCAGCCCGGGCCGGAAAGGCGGAGCCTTCATCCGGGCAGGGACAGTCTGCGGCTTGGCCTTGTGGTTCCAGGGAAAGGGGGCGATCTCAGTCCGAACCGGTAAGAACGTCCAGAACGGCGGTGTAGGCGGGTTTGGGTTGATAGGAGCGGTCGAAGAGCAGAGCGTCGTCGTACTCCCGGAAGGCGCTGGGCACCCAGGAGTGTAGATCGCTTACGCCCCACACCACGAACGACTTGCAGCTTCCGCTGTCCAGGCAGAGCTGCATGACGTTTCGATAACGGTCCGCCTGCTGCCCGTATTGTGCCTCAGTGATTGGCGAGGACGGCTCGGGCTGGTGCCGCAGGCGGACATCCATTTCCGTGATGTTCGTCTCCAACCCGAGGTCAGCGATCCGCTGAAAGTTTTGCGCGACCGACGCGATCGACGGACTCCATTCTCCCAGGATATGAAACTGGAAACCGACGCCGTCGATCGGCACGCCCCGGGTGATCATCCCCTGGATTTGCCGATAGGCCGCGTTTGATTTTGCGTTGATCTCCGCTCCGTTGTAGTCGTTGTAGAAGAGCTTCGCACCGGGGTCGGCCTCGTGGGCCCACTCGAAGGCCATATCGATGTAATCGGAACCAATGCCGTTGTACCAGATGGTAGGACGCAAGCGGCCCTGTTCGTCGAACGCTTCGTTGACGACGTCCCATTCCAGGATCTTGCCTCGATAGTGCCCGACCACGGTGAAGATGTGGTCCTTCAGGATCTGGATCAGCTGCTCCCTCGTGAAGTTGCCGTCTGTGAGCCAAGGCGGGTTCTGTTTGTGCCAAACCAGCACGTGACCCCGAACCGCCATGCCGTTGGCTTCGGCAAACGAGACCAGACGGTCCCCCGGACAGAAGTTGTAACGATTCCGTTCGGGATGAATCGTCTCCCATTTCATTTCGTTCTCTGCGGTCAATTCGTTGAATTCGCCTCCGAGCGTGTTCCGGTAGGCCTCCTCACTCGAAATCCAGGTCGTCAATGCCGCAGCCCCGATATGCAGGCCTCTGACCGCAGCGGCGGCCCGAAGCGAGGAGACGCGCTCAGGAACTCTCGTCCGGAAGACCGACGGCACAGCCCGCACTTGCCCGGGGCTCGCCGAAGGCTCCTCGGCAGCAATACCATAGATCGTCAGCCGTCGCTCGGGCGGAACGCTGGTGCCGATCGTGAGCGTTCCGTCCCCGGTCAGATTGAAGTCCGGAAACGACCCGGCCGGCTTGCCGTCGGCGTACACGTTGAAGGTACCACCCTCCCGAGCCAACTCGAGGATCGTTCGCCCCCGCAAACCGTTCACGCCGGCCAACGTCTCTGCCACCGGCGTCGAGGTGGCGTCGTACTTCTGAACCACCACACGGCCATCTCTCACACCAAGATCGAGCCGGCGAAGGCCCCCGCCTGCGGTGCCGTGGCCCTGGGCGATCAGAAACCCGCTATCGCCGCTCGCCGGCGCGTTCAGCGAGACGAACAGACCGAAATCGCCGGATACCTGCAAGACGGTTCCACCCGCATTCAACCGGGTCTCATAGCCACTCCCCGCGGCACTGATGATTCCGCCGGGCACATCTTCGATCATCGGGCCGGCGCAGCCCCAGAAGCAGTGGTCGACGAGATCCTGCGCGTTCGGGATGAAAGACCACCCGCTGCGAAGCGGGAAGATCGGGGCTTCCGCGATTTCGGCCGGAGTGGCCCCGATCTGATTATCCCGAAAGACAGGTGGAGTCCCCAATCCGAGGAGCGTGATGTAGACCGGATCGGATGCCGCAACATGCAGGCGAGCCGCGCCAAGACTCTCGGGAAGATCCGGGATCACACCCGCCTGATAGAGAAAGATCGCTCGCTGGGCACTCTCTTGCCCTCCCAATTGAAGGACCTTCTGATACTGCTGGTCCGCGTCGACGGTGACCGTGAGCGTGACATCGGTCGGCGTGATCGTCCCACCCGCCTGTTCGATTGCGGAATCGGCTACCAGCGCCAAGCCAACATTGAACGCGTTGCTGCGGGTCACAACGGCGTTGTAGGCGAGACCCGCCTCGCGAGAGGGCTGAATCGCGATGAGGTCGGTCACTGCGCCCGCGTTTTGGTCATGGAGCCGATAGAAGAAGGAGGGCACTACCGTGGTTGTTTCCGAGTCTCCCCGTATGACCAGAATACCGACCTGCGGCTGATCGCTCGTCACACGATAGATCTCCGAACCGTCGGCGGGCAGTGAAACCTGCCAGCTTCCGTCCACGACCGTCACTGCACCGGCGGAATCCGTCACATTGAGCGACGTCATCGCAGACAGGTTCTGCTGCTCCAGGAGCCGAACGGTCCCGGTCCACGCCTCGTTCGGACTCAGGTTCGCCAGGCGAAGCTCGATTTCGAACGACTGGATCTCGGCCGATTGGCCCTGGAACGGGCCCACCGCCGCCTGGGGGTAGACAATCCTGTTCGACGCCTGGGCGGGCAGCGAAGGGAGAACTCCCAGCAAGAGAAGAATGAGAACAATTCGGCGCATTTCGTATCCTTTCAGCCGCTTCGGCCTTCAACCACTGAGGATGATCCTGAAGGCACCCTTGGGAAGGTAGCAGACGTCCTCAGCAGATCCAAGGATTCGTTGATCAAAGTCAGAAGGAAGAAGCGTGGGCGGAATACCAGGAAAAACCGTTCCCATCCAGCGGGCAAGAGGGTAGGATAGAGGCATAGGAGGTCCGCCGTGAAGGAACCGAAATCCTCCCGCCCGCGGATCCAGCCGAGGATCCTGATTCTTTTCTTGATTCTGGGCATCCCGCCCCTGCTGCTGGCCCACGTACTGCTGGTAACGCGCGCCGAGAACCGCTTTCGTGAGGTTGTCGGAACCTATTTTGGCCAAACCGCTCAGCAGCTGCAGTCCGAGCTCGTTCACTACGTGGAGGGTCTTCAGGTCCAGGTTGCCAATCTGGCCTCCCTACCCGAAATGCAGGAAATGGCTCGACGCTCTAGCCAGGCTGCTCCCACAGAAGCATCTTTTCAGGAGGAGATGCGAAAGGTCGACTCCGAGTGGCCGACCCTGAAACCGGAGACCTCGAAGCTGATGGCGGAGGTTATGAACAATCCGACATCAGATTTCATTCGTCAGCAAAATCGGGTGACGGCGGCCTTCCGGGAGATCCTGGTCTCGGATCGCTACGGGCGCCTCGTAGCCGCCACTGGAAAGACGACCGACTACTTCCAGGCCGACGAGCCCTGGTGGAGGATGGCCTACCTGGAGGGAAAGGGCCAACGCTACATCAGTGACATCAGCTACGACGAAAGCGCCGGCGTTTATTCCATAGAGATTGCCGAGCCGGTTCGAGACAGTTTGTCCGGAGAGGTCCTGGGCATCGTCAAAGGAATCGCCGACAGCCACACGATGTTCGGAATGCTCGACAACATCAAATTTGGAAGAGACGCAACGGCGGTCGTCATCCGACCGAATGGCACGATGGTGACCAGTCCGGGCTCGAGTGAGCTTTATCCCTATGCCGGGGCCGTCCTCAACGCTCTGGCGCACAATCGGCGCTGGGTCGAGGCGCCGACTTCGCGGCCCGGCTTCTTCCTGGGTCTTCCTCAGACCGGTGTCAAATCACAGATCCCGGAACTGGACTGGGTGCTCGTCGTAGAGGCGCCCTATGAAGAAGTCTATTCTCCGTTTCAGAACCTGCAGAGCTGGTTTCTGTATATTGCGCTCTTCTCCGTCGGGCTGGTGATCGTGCTCTCTCTGCTGTTCACCTGGATCCTGTCAAAACCGATCATCGAGACGGACCCGCATCTCGAGCGGGTGTAGACCGTAGACGGAGAGGCGGGCTCAGCCCTCCTTCTCACCAGCGCCCTTGGCGGGCTCCTCCCGGTGGCGACGCTGGTGACGCATGCGGATCTCCTCGAGCTTCGCCTTCTGTTCCGGGGTGAGAACGGGGATGAGTTTGTCCTGTGCCCCGCGAATGATGGCACGAACGCGGGGGTGAACTTCCCGGTTCAACTCCTCGAGCTGCTTCCGCGCCTGAACGACGGCTTGTGCCAGGACAGCCTGCTGCTCGGGTGTAAGGCTCAGATCTCGGATGGTGTTCTCCTGCACAATGGAAAGAAACTCATCGGGACGGGGCGGACGGGACGCCCTCTTTCCCAGATAGGAGCTCACCGTGAAGCCGGACAAGAACCCGACTCCGAGGATCAGCAACACTCCAATGATCGATTTCCAGCGATTCAATGTCGATTACCTTCCGTCATTGAGAGTCAGAATGGCCTGCAGAACCTCGTTGTTCGTCAGTTGAGCCTCTTCCTGCGTCGTCACCGTCTGCACCAGTTCCTCCGACGCTCCAACCTGCGGAGCGACTTGAGGAGTCGCCGCAATGAATGTCCGCAAAATCACCAGAAGCAGGATACACACCGGAGCCAGGAGAGGAGAGGCTCTCCATCCCAGCTGACCGACGGTGAACGTCACCGCCTGCATGGCTTTGTGGTGGCGCAGTTTTTCTCTGAACCCGGCCAGAAAGACCGAATCGGAGCTTTCGTCCGTGTGATCCCATGGCTCGAGGTGAAACAATCCACGGGCAAGCCGTTCGAATTCGTCGGGATCAAGCCTGCGTTTCATGATTCAACCCTCCTCTTGTCCATCGATGAGAGTCTCCAATGCCCGTCTCAAAGTGCGTCTCGCACGAAAAGCTCTCACTCTCACGTTAACCTCTGTCCAGCCCAACAGCTCCGCGACTTCCGACACGTCCAGACCCTCACCATAGAGAAGCTGCAAAACGGCTTGATCCTTGGGAGCGATTTGCGGAAGCACTTTCTTGAGCAGCTCCCGGGCATCGCGCGCCTCGGACCTCCGTTGGTGTTCTTCTCTCGAATGAGCGCCCAGCCTTCGTTCCAGCCACGTCGAATCCTCCTGGTTCATCTGCGAGGCAGATTCCTCGGGATGACGCTTCTGCTTGCGGAGCCGGTCCAGGCAGAGGTTCACCGTAATCCGGATGACCCAGTTCTTGAACGGGACTCCCGGCTTCAGCTTGGCCAGCTTCTGGTACGCTCGCACGAACGCATCCTGCGCCAGATCCTCGGCGTCGGCAAGGCTGGAAACATACCGTCTCGCCACGCGAGTGATCAAAGACCGGTGGCGAAGTATCAGCTCTTCGAAAGCCTCATCCGAACCGGCCCTGACCCGTTCGACCAACGCTTCATCGGAGAGCGCCGAAGGATTCCGACTATCTCGACGTTCGAAAGACATCGCCTTAAGGCCGATTGTCTCCAATCGCTCTCCGCTCCAAGTCTGATCCAATGTCGCGACTTGCAATGTTGTGCACCGTTCTCGAGCTGGTCAATTGTTTTACGTCCTTGTTCTTCCGATCGTTACAGTCCTTTACAGACGAGTGATCAAGTCGGACGAGCCGGTTCAGCTCCCACTTCCCCGAACCGCGTAACAGCCATCTCACAGCCATCGTATGAAAAGTGTCGCTCAAACCGGACAAAAGTCCAACAGTGAGCTTCACGCCACCTTGTAGAGAATAGAGAACGAGGTAACGAAATGCATTTCAAGCGTAGCCATAAGATCATCGGGGGTGCCCTCATCCTGCTTGTCGGGCTGTTGGTCCTCTTCTTCTACCCGAGTACGAATGCGAAGGGCAAAGCGCCCAACTTCCTCACGGCTTCGGTCAAGAAGGGGAGCGTTCATCGAACGGTCAGTTCGACTGGAACGCTCGAGGCGGTCGTGACCGTCCAGGTCGGAAGTCAGGTGTCCGGTCGCATCCAGGAACTGGACGCCGACTACAACAGCGTCGTCAAGAAGGGTCAGGTGCTGGCCATCCTGGATCCGGCGAACTACCAGGCCCAGCGGGATCGCAGCCAAGCCGCCGTGACCACGGCACAAGCCAATCTCCAGAACGCTGACGCCACCATCCTGAACCGACAGGCGGAATTGAAGTCCTCACGGGCCAACGTGGACTCCGCCAAGGTCGATGCGGACTTGACCGCAAGGCAATACAAGAGACAGCAGGAACTCTTCAAAGAGAAGTTGATCACTGAGCAAGACGTCGAAGACGCCCGGGCCGCCATGGACCAGAGCGCTGCCCGTTTGAAGCAGGCCGAGGCGCAAGTGGATCAGTCCACAGCAGCCCTGGCGTCTGCGCAGGCACAGAAGGAGCAGGCGGCCGCCAGCGTTCGTCAGGCTGAAGCGGAACTCAAGATTGCGGACGTCAATCTGCACTACACAACCGTCACATCTCCGATCGATGGTGTCGTCATCGAGCGCAACGTCGACATCGGACAGACCGTCGCTGCGACTTTGCAGGCTCCGACGCTCTTCCTGATTGCCAATGACTTGAGCCATATGCGACTGATTGCCCAGGTCGACGAAGCGGACATCGGCGGCATCTCCGAACAGGCCGCCGTACGGTTCACCGTCGATGCCTTCCCGGACGAAGTTTTCGAGGGGAAGATTTCCGAGATTCGGCTGGGGAGTTCCACATCGACGGCCGGCACCGCCTCGAACGTTGTCGTCTACAACGTCATCGTCGACGTCGCCAACCCTTCGCTCAAGCTGCGGCCAGGCATGACCGCAACGGTTGAGTTCACGGTCGCGAATGCCGACAACGTCCTGACCATCCCCAATACGGCTCTGCGCTTCAAACCAACCGATGCCCAAGAAGCCGGACCGCGTAGAGTCAACGCCGCCGACCCGCCGCAGAATTCGTCCGAAGAAATCGTCGATGCGGGCCCGGTCGTGACGTCCTCGGGGACCGATCAATACGGAATCAAGCCGGGTCCCAAGGTTCATTTTCCGTCCGCGCGCGCCGCACAACCGACCTGGGGTGAGGTCTGGGTCCTCGGTAAGGACCCGACGGCTCCACCACAACGGCGCCATGTCCAACTGGGCATCACTGACGGCGTTGAAACGGCGGTCCTGAACGGACAACTTTCCGAAGGAGACAAGGTCATCGTCCGCGAGTTCACCGGTGAGGAAGGCTCGCGGATCTCGTTCTCACCCTTCGGCGGACCACCCAGACGGAGAGGCTGATCATGAGTACACATCATGAACCATCGCTGACGCCGGAACTGGGCGCGCTCGCCATGACCAGCCTGAGATCGGAAGATACGAGGGAATCGGTCATTCACCTGGACGAAATCTGGAAGATTTACCAGACGGGCGACGTCAAACTCGCCGCGCTGCACGGGATCTCCCTGGACATCCGTAAGGGCGAATTCGTGGCGGTCATGGGCGCCTCCGGATCCGGCAAGTCCACGCTGCTGAACATCCTGGGCTGTCTGGACCATCCCACTCGGGGTACGTACAGACTCGCAGGCGTCGACGTTTCCACGTATTCGGCCGCAGACCGTGCGGACGTCCGCAACCGCCAGATCGGTTTCATCTTTCAGAACTTCAACCTGCTGCCGCGGACATCGGTGTGGGAGAACATCGAAGCGCCGATGCTCTATGCCAGGGTGAAGAAACACGAGCGGGCACGCCGGATCGAGGAAGCGCTCAAGACGGTCGGAATCCCGGACAAGGCGGGTTCCTTGCCGAATCAGCTGTCCGGAGGACAACAGCAGCGTGTGGCTATCGCACGGGCGCTGGTGAATCGGCCTTCTCTCGTGCTGGCCGACGAACCGACTGGGAATCTGGACAGCCGAACCTCTGAAGAGATTCTGGCATTCCTCCAGGAACTGAACCAATCCGCAGGCATCACGCTCGTGATGGTCACCCATGACATGGAAGCCGCGGAGTATGCATCGCGGCGCATCGTGATGAGGGACGGGCAGATCGAAAGTGATGATTGACGGCGTGTTCTCGAGTCGGCGTCCGCTACTCGGAGAACAGTCTGGAGATATGAGATGAGCATCTGGATGATAATGAAGGTCTCCGCCAAGGCCCTGACCAGGAATAAGTTCCGGGCCTTCCTGACCATGTTGGGAATCATCATCGGCGTGGCGGCCGTGATTGCCATGATCTCCCTCGGTCGAGGCGCCCAGGAACAGGTCAAGGAGCGAATCTCCTCGATGGGAACGGACATTATCTGGGTCCGGGCCGGCAGCCGGAACGAGGGCGGAATGATGGGCGGCTCGGGCACGATCAATACACTCACGGTCGACGACTTCGAAGCCATGCAACGCGAGTGTCCTTCCGTCGTAACGGCCAGCCCTACAGCCAACACGGCGAAGCAGGTCGTTTACGGTGGACAGAACTGGAATACCCGGATCGAGGGATACAACGAGCAGTTTCCGGTGCTCCGAAACTGGAAGATTGCCGCCGGCACGAGCTTTGGGGCCCAGCAGGTCCGCAGCGCGGCCCGGGTTGCGGTGATCGGCCAGACGGTTGCCGACCAGTTGTTTCCAGGCGTCAATCCCGTCGGGAAGACTATTCGGGTGGGAGCGCTGCCGTTCAAGGTGCTGGGAGTACTGGGCAAGAAGGGTGCCGATCCTCGTGGCTTCGACCAGGACGATACGATCATCGTGCCTTACTCGACGGTTCAAAAGAAGTTTCAGGGCGGAGTCCTCTATGTCCAGTCCGGCATCGTGAAGGCCGTAGACGGCCAGGCCGGCTATGCCGAGGCGCAGACGCAGGGCGTCATGACCACGCTTCTGGCCAGCATCGCTTCGGTTTCGCTGCTGGTCGGCGGGATCGGAATCATGAACATCATGCTGGTTTCGGTCTCGGAGCGCACCCGCGAGATCGGGATCCATATGAGCATCGGCGCACGCCCGAACCAGGTTCGCGTCCAATTCCTTTTCGAATCGATCGTGCTCTGCCTTCTGGGCGGTCTCATCGGGCTCGGGCTCGGCGTCGGTGGCTCCTATGCGCTGACGACGTTTCTGAGTTGGTCGACGTCGCTCTCTCCGGATGCTGTGGCCGCAGCCATCATCTTCCCGGTCGCCATCGGCGTCTTCTTCGGCTACTATCCGGCTCACAAAGCGGCGGCGCTCGATCCCATCGAGGCTCTAAGGTACGAGTAAGACAACCGTCCCCGGTTGTCCCACTGCCAAGGTCGCGGCTGCCGGGAAAACTGATCAGCACATCGAGACCGGGGTCGTAGGACAACCGGGGACGGACGTCCTACCGTCCCATCCCCTGTACGGACTTCGCAGGTTCGTCGGCGACTGAACCCTCGACCGGCCGGCTATCGGCCATGTGGACGACCTCTCCGACGATGAGCAGAACGGGAGAGACCAGACCCTGGCGCTCCGCCTCTTCGGCGATGTCTCGCAGGGAGGACACGACAACGCGTTGATGGGGGGTGGTGGCGGACTGAATGGCAGCGGCCGGAGTCGTCAGCGATCGTCCGTTGATGATCAACTGATGGACGATGGAGCGAAGGTTGCGCAGAGCCATCATGACGACCAGCGTATCGGCTGCAGAGGCAAGGCTGCTCCAGCACACCGGATTCCGAGCATCCTTCACCTGGTGGCCGGAAACGATCGCCACCGACGACGCGATCCCGCGCTCGGTCACGGGAATCCCGGCCGCGGCAGGCGCCGCCAGAGCCGAGCTCACACCGGGTATGACTTCGCAGGGGATCCCGTGTTCTCGCAAGAATCGTACTTCCTCTCCGCCGCGACCGAACAGGAACGAATCGCCTCCTTTCAAGCGCACCACATTCATGCCCCTCCGCGCACGTTCGACCAGGAGACGGTTGATCTTATCTTGAGGGAAGGAGTAATGCCCACCATGCTTGCCGACCTGGATCCTCTCCGCGTCTGCAGGTGCCTCGTCGAGCAGTCTGGGCGAGACGAGACGATCGTAGAGGACGACCTCGGCCATCCGCAGAGCCCGCATTCCCTTGACGGTCAGAAGCTCCGGATCCCCGGGCCCGGCACCGACCAGACTGACCTTCCCCAGACGCCCGTGTAGAACTTTCACGGACAGAACTCCCCCACCGCCTTTTCCAGACGAGCCCGCACGGCCTTCGTGCCCCCATTTCGAGCGACATCCAGGATGCCGTCGTTGAACAGCCGGCGGTAGAGGAGCTTGCGGTGCGAGTAGATCGGGAGTTGTCGATGGATCTTACTGCGAGTCCGGCGCAACTCGCTGAGCAGAATCGCATATTCCCAGCCAAACAGCTCTTCGAGACGCCGGCGGATCCAGCCGGCCAGTGCCGGGCTGGCTCCTCCCGTCGAAACGGCGATCTTCAGATCTCCTCGATCGAGAACTGCCGGAAGAATGAAGGAACAGAACTCGGGTTTGTCGACGATGTTGACAAAGATCCGGTGAGCTTCGGCAAATTCCTGGATGCTTCTCGCCTCATCGACATCGACATCGGCGACAATCAGATACACGCTCTGGGCATCGTCCGGATCGAATCGGTCGGCCCGTGCAACCCGGGCGCCGGCGCGTGCCAGCGCCGCCGCCTTCTGGTCGCAAAGGTCTCCGGTGCCAATGACAAGACACGCTCTGCTGCGAAGATCGAGAAAAGCTGAATAGTATCCGTTCACACCGCGATCTCCTCTGCCAGATGACTGCGCAGGGATTCGACTCCGACCCGATGGCAGAAGTCTCCGAAATGCTCGTCGGGCCTTCGATTCCGTCGGTAGATCCGGATCAGGCGACCAATCTCGGAGGCGAGATCTTCCGAGCGGACGTCTTCGAACAACAACTCGGCCAGCCTGGTGCCGGATCGGTTTCCACCCACCAGCAGGTTGTAGCCGTTGACTGACTTTCCCACCAGTCCGATCTCGGCAACCGGCGGACGGGAGCAGGAATTCGGACAGCCGGACATCCGGATTTTGATCTGCTCGTGCCCGAAGCCGGCCTCCTCGAGCTCGTCGATCAGCGACGGCAGACGCCGTTCCGCTTCAGTGATCGCCAGCCCACACGTCGGCAGGGCCGGACACGCGAAGCTGCTCGTGCGAAGTGCCGAGGCGCTTTCCGCGACGAGGCCGAATCTCTGCGCCAGTCGCCGGACGTCGGAGACCACCTCTTCGGGAATATCCGCCAGGATCAGATCCTGATTCGGCGTCAGGAGGACGGTCGGCCGGGCCAGTTCGATGAGAGCGCGCAGACCCGTCTTCAGTTTCCGGTCATGACGGTCCTCGACGCGGCCGTTCTCGACAAAGATGCCCAGATAGCTTCGACTTTCCTGCCGCTGTTGGTGCCAGCCAAGGTGATGCTCGGTCGAGCCCAGCGACCAGGGCCGGAGCCCGAGGAGGCGTTCTCCCAGGCGGGACTCCACTTCCCGGCGAAACGCTGCGATGCCCAGCTTCTCGACCAGGTATTTCATGCGTGCCTGGCGGCGATCCTCACGGTTACCCAAGTCCCGCTGCGTAAGGATGATCGACTCCAGCAGGTCCAGGGTCTTCGCGGGCAAAACGAATCCGAGAGGGTCCGCAAGCCGGGGATAGGTCTCTGCCTTCAAGTGGGTACTACCCAACCCGCCTCCGACGAAGACATCGAATCCCTCCAGGGTTCCTCCACTCAGGACGGGCAACAGGCCGACATCGTTGGACAGCAGGTCGACGCAGTTGTCGTGGGGATCACCAACGGCGATCTTGAACTTGCGCGGCAGGTACGTCTTCCCATAGAGCGGTTCGGACTCTTCCTGTTCCACCTTCTCCCCGTCCAGCCAGATCTCGAAGTAGGCGGAAGAGCCGAGTGCGAATCTTTCTGCGATTCGGGCGGCCCACTCTCCCCCGTCGAAGCAGGAGTCTTTGCGCAACCCCGAAACGGGACAGGCCATCGTGTTGCGGTTCCCGTCACCACAGGCGCCGAAGGTCGAAACGCGGTGTCGGTCCAGATACTGGATGGTCTCCTTGAGATTCACCTTGCCGACACCGTGGAATTGGATCCCCTGGCGCGTGGTGATCCTCATACTTCCCTCGCCATAGAGATCGGCGATGTCGTCCAGGACGACCCATTGCTCGGGAGTCAGGCGGCCTCCACCCGGATTCTTGATTCGAACCATGAACTGGTAGGCCTTCTCCCGACCGGTTCGTCGCCGGATTTTCCGCTGGTCCCGATCCTCCTGCTGATAGATTCCGTGGAACTTCAGCAACTGAACGCTCTCCTTCGAAAAGTGGCTGCTCTCAGTGACAAGCTCGCCACCGATATTGCCGCGCAGACCGCGACTGGCCTCTTTGATCAGCTCGATCTTGGATCGCTTGTGTTCCTCAGGCATGGAGACCACACTCCTTCTTGCTGTCGTTCTCCCACCACCAACGACCCTCCCGCAAGTCGTGACGCGACTGCGTCGGCCTGCTGCAGGGCGCGCATCCGACGCTCGTGTAACCCTGATCGTAGAGGCGGTTATAGGGGACGTCGTGACGGCAGATGTACTCCCAGACGGCTTCCGTCGTCCAGTCGAGAAGCGGATAGACTTTGATGCGGCGCTCTTGATCGTGCTCGAACATCCGGCGACGGGCGCGCAAGTTGGACTGGCCGCGCCGCAGGCCGCTCATCCACAGCTGGACGCCGGACAGGGCCCGCTGGAGAGGCTCGACCTTCCTGACCCGGCAGCAGGTTTCCCGCTTCTCGATGCTTTCGTAGAACAGGTTGACCCCGTGCAGGGTGACCAGCTCTTCGAGTTGAGCGGTCTGCGGGTAGAAAACCTCCAGTTCGAGTCCATAGCGGGCACGAACGCGCTCCATGAGATCGTAGGTCTCCTGGGGAAGACGACCGGTGTCTATGGTGAAGACAGGGGGGGATTCGGTCAGCTTCGAAAGAAGGTCGATGAGGACCATCCCTTCGATCCCGAAAGCAGTCGCGAGTTTCCATTCACCCTCGAATGTGTCGATGACCCACCTCAATATCTGTCGGGTACGATGTTCTTGTCTGTTCTCCATGATCGACTCCTGATTGCGGTGACGCGTGACGAAACCTGGGTTGGGGGGGAAGTGTGGGGTCACCGACAGTACGCTGAGAAGTCTAGAAAGGCCCGGCGATGGACCGAGTGGTTCTTGTGGTGCATACTATATAAATCCTGTCGGAATTATGTACTTCGAGTAGCTTACCTGCAGGATGAGGCCCATGTCAAGGGGGTTCCTGGTTCTCAGTTTGCCTTCGAGGTTCCGAGGTGGGTGAGGGGAGCATCCCCCGGCGAGTTTGGAGGCTTGGAGTGGGGACCAGGGGAACACATCTCCCACTCCCGGAGCTGTCAGGACGCTGCGAGGAGTTGGTTGGCCCAGGCGACGGCCGCCTGGTAGGTCCTTTGGACACCTTCGCCGTCGAGGCCCAGTCGCGAGATCAAGTCGCCCGCAAGAGCCGACTCTTCCTCTTCGAGCGCTTCCACAAGCTGCAACAGGGGCAGATACTCACTGGCGGAATCTCCCCTCAACGCTCTCTTCAGTTTCTCCTCCACAGGGAGATAACGCACGGCTTCGTCCATGGTGATCCCGAGCATCGCGTCGAGGAGAGAGAACAGGCCCAGCATCTGAAGACTCTCAGGGTCGAATCCCCAGTAATCGAATCGCTCGCCCAGCAATTCCAGAAACCGTCCTCTTTGAGCCGCCAGATAAACCAACTCGGAGGCGTGCGTCGTCTGACTCATGTCGCTGAGGATCGCGACCCTCAACCATTGGCGCATCCGGGTCCAGCCCAACAAGGTGATCGCCTGACGAATTGATTTGATGCTCTGGCGGAAGCCGAAAGCGGCAGAGTTGAGATAGCCGAGCAGCCGGAAGCTGAGAGCGGCATCCGCCTGGACCGCTTCTGCAAGCTTGGGGAAACTGGGGTCGTCCTCTTCGATCAAACCCATCAAACGCAGGCGCGCCACTTCGTTGGAAGTGATGCGGCGGACGGGTACATCCTCCGGTGACTTGAAGTAGGCCCCCTGGAAAAGGTGGAATCCCGCCTCCTGGCACCGGGACAGGAGCGACCGGTCGGCGATTCCCTGAGCCAGGAGCAGGGATGAGTAGCTGCGCATTTTCGGGACAAGTTCGGAAAGCACCGCGCTCTCCGCCACTCGGACGCAAAGGATATCAGCGATCCCGTAAACACTTTCCCAACGCGGATCGGCAGTGAAACCCGCGAGCGCCACGAGATAACCGCTGGTCTTCAACTGTTCGAGAGCGGATTGGATCTCCTGTGGGTGGCCGGTTTGTTCCTCGATCTTCACTGCCGCCAGTACGGGAGGCAGAGCATAGGGAATCTGGTCGAGTAACGCCTTCTCTCCAAAGGCCACGACCAGCTTCTTTCCCCGGTCGGATACCTGTTGGAGACCGATGTAGGCACTCGATGCAAGGCACGAGAGGGTCTGTTCCGTCGAGCCGGCATCGTCCGGACCCGAGTTGTCCGAGAGACAGCGAATCTCATAACCCCAAAGTCTCTGCTGATCGTCGAAAACCGGCCGTCGCTCCAGTACGAGCGGACTCTCCTGCTCCATAATGCAACCTGCGTTCCGGGGCGCTTTGGCCCCCGCGACATGACGTCACTCCAGATCGAGTGCCGAAACTCCCCAGATCTCCCGGGCATACTCGAGGACCGACCGGTCGCTCGAGAACGGTCCCATTCTGGCACTGTTGAGAATGGACCGTCGAGCCCATTCCGCGGGATCCTGATACAGCCGGCTGACGGTCTCCTGCGCCGCGATGTAAGACCGGTAGTCCGCCAAGACCTGGAAGTAGTCCCCCCACTCCAGAAGGGACCGGGTGATCGGACGAAACAATTCCGGCTCCTCCGGAGAGAAGACTCCGCCTGCGATCATCTCGAGAACCCTCCGCAGTTCTCCATCTTCGTAGTAGAAGGCCCGCGAGTCCAGCCCCGAGGCCCTCCGGGCGGCGATCTCCTCGACCGTCAGGCCGAAGATGAAGATGTTCTCGCGCCCCACCTGGTCCATGATCTCGATGTTGGCACCGTCCAGCGTGCCGATCGTCAGGGCCCCGTTCAGTGCGAACTTCATGTTCCCCGTACCTGATGCCTCCATTCCGGCCGTTGAAATCTGCTCCGAAAGATCGGCGGCAGGAATCACCTTCTCGGCCTGGGAGACGCAGTAGTTGGGAAGGAACAGAACGCGAAGCCGACCCCGGACATCGGGGTCTTCATTGACAACCGCGGCAATTGAACTGATCAGTTTGATGATCAGCTTTGCTTGCTGGTAGGCGGGAGCAGCCTTCCCTGCGAAGATCACCGTCCTGGGCACGAAGGAGCCCCCGGGGTCGTCCTTGATCCGGTTGAACAGCGCGACGACATGGAGAGCGTTGAGCAGTTGTCGCTTGTACTCGTGAATACGCTTCACTTGAACATCGAACAACGTGTCCGGATTGACTCCGAGTCCCGTCTTGCGCAAGATGTAGCGCGCCAGCCGCTTCTTGTTCTGGTGCCTCGCATCCATCCACCGCATCCGAAAGGATTCGTCTTCGGCCAGGGGAGCGAGCTCTTCCAGCCGCTCCAGACTCGTCACCCATTCCGGACCGATGGTGGAGGTAATCAGGTTCGACAGCGCCGGGTTCGCCTGAAGCAGCCAACGTCGGGGCGTGATCCCGTTTGTGACATTGCGAATCCTTCCGGGGAAGACTTCGTTGAACTCTCGAAAAAGATCCTGTCTCAGAATATCCGTGTGGAGCGCCGCGACGCCGTTGACCGCGTGACCTCCGACAATGGCAAGGTTGGCCATCCGGACTCGTTTTGGGCTGCTCTCCTCGATCAATGAGACGCGCTCAATGCGCCGGGGGTCCTCGGGAAAACGTTCCACCACGTCCCCCAGAAACCGGCGATTGATCTCGAAGATGATCTCCAGATGACGTGGCAGGATTCGTCCCAACAGATCGATCGGCCAGGTCTCCAGCGCTTCCGGCAACACCGTGTGGTTGGTGTACCCGAGGGTGCTTCCACAGATCTGCCAGGCCCGTTCCCACCCCAGCTGCTCTTCGTCCATAAGGATCCTCATGAGCTCCGGGACGGCCAGCGAGGGATGGGTGTCGTTCAGCTGTATAGCGACGAAATCCGGAAAAACCGACCAGTCGTGATGCTGTTTCTTGAACCGCCGGATGATGTCCTGCAGTGTGGCTGAGACGAAGAAGTGCTGCTGCTTGAGGCGCAGTTCCCTGCCCTGGACCAGTTCGTCATTCGGGTAGAGCACCTTGGAGATGTTTTCACTGAGGACCTTCGCTTCCACCGCCCCCACATAGTCACCGAGATTGAACTGTGCCAGATTGAACTCGAGGCTGGAGCGAGCGACCCAGAGCCGCATGTGAGTCACGTAGTCTCCACCGAAACCCGGGATGAGGATGTCGGATGCCATGGCCATCACCGAGTCGGTATCGACCCAGCGGTAGCAAGGCTGTCCGGAGGAGTCACGGTAGGACTCGGAACGGCCCCCGAAGCGGACCCGGTAAATGACCTCCGGACGTTGGATCTCCCAGGGACTTCCCTGTCGCATCCAGTTGTCACACTCCTCGCGCTGGTGACCGTCGACGATCCTCTGGTGGAAGATCCCATAATCATAGCGAATGCCGTAGCCATACCCGGGCAGCCGCAGGGTCGCCATCGAATCGAGAAAACAGGAGGCGAGTCGACCAAGTCCTCCGTTTCCCAGGCCGGCATCCCATTCCTCTTCTTCGATATCGTCCAGATCCCACGCGAGACCCGCGAGAGCCTCCCGTGCCTCTTCTTCCATTCTGAGGCAGAGCAGATAGTTGCGAAGGAACCGGCCGGGGAGGAACTCCAGTGAAAGGTAGTAGGCCCGTTTGGCAAGAAGCTCGTAACAGCTGCGCTGGGTTCTGAGCCATCGCTCGAGCAGACGGTCACGCACGGCATAGGCGAGTCCCTGAAAGACCGCCGATCGCTCGGCCAGCTTCGGGTCGACGCCCAGCGTGAACTGCAGATGCCTGACGATGCTCTCCCGAAGATCGTGCCCCGGGTCTTTCTCGGATCGCGTTCCTTCAGTCATAGGACAGTCCTTGATATCGGTGCGTGCCGAAGAACCCGTTAGGGTTCCGGGTTCAGCGTTTCAAGTTCGAGGTTCCACGTTCCAAGTTCGACGTTCGAGGGCGTGGTGCCGAAATGCCAGTCGGCACGGAATCAACGCCCGGCGGCGGTGCGCAGCGTTCAGTACGTGGACGTCAGTGCGCGAACGCCAGTGCGCGACTCCCGGCGCAGCCGTCGACTCCCTGACTTGCCACCCCGAATTGACCACAGCCGGCAGCTTGCCGGATCGACGGGCGGTGGGTCTTACCGGAGACGATCCGTCTGGGGCGGCTGAAAAACCATGCAGCACTTACTGGCGTTCGCGTACTGATTCAGGGGCATGAATCTTCGCTTCGGCCATTTCGGCGACACGCCCTCGGGACTCGGAACCCAACCGCTGCTATGATTACGGCCATGTCAAGATCCGTTCCCGTTCTTATGCTGATGAGTCTCCTGGCGTGCAGCTCTGCTCTCGGTCAGGGCCGCCACCTGACCCTGGACGATATCTACAATCCCGATTCTGAAGTCGATTTCGACGGCCCTCCCCTTCGCCATCGACAGTGGCTCAGCGACGGGCTCCATTTCCTGGAGACGACGGAAAACGGCCATTTCTTTCGAGTGGACGCCCGCTCCGGAGAATCGGAGCCTCTCTACGACGTGTCCCAGTTCGAGACCGCGTTTGCGGCCCTGGGCGGCTTCTCCAGTGGGGATGCGATCGATCTTTTGGCGCACGGAAGGTTCACGCTGTGCCCGGGTGAAGCCGGAATGCTCATCCATTGGAAGCACGACCTCTACTACTTCGACCTGGCCAAGCACATCGCCCGCCGGCTGACCGCCGACACTCAAGACGAGGAGGTTCCGACGATCGCTCCTTCCGGACAGCTGATTTCCTTCGTCCGGGGCGACGATCTTTTCGTCGTGTCCGCCAACGCCGGCTTCAGGCGTCGGCTGACCTCCGACGGGAGTCCGGATCTGCTCAACGGGAAGCTCGATTGGGTCTATCAGGAAGAGGTCTTCGGTCGAGGCGATTTCGTCGGGCATTGGTGGAGTCCCGACTCCAGAATGATCGCCTTCCTCCAACTGGACGAGTCCTCCGTACCCCACACGATCATCGTCAACAACCAGGAGGACGAACAGAAGGTCGAATCCCAACTCTACCCCAAGGCAGGAGATCCCAATCCCGTCGTAAGGCTGGGTGTGGCCGCCCCTGTCGACGGGAGCCTCCGCTGGGCCGATCTCTCCGCGTACGCTCGAGAGGAGTTTCTGATTGTCGGCGTCACCTGGGCGCCCACTTCGGAGCGGATCCTGATTCAGATCCAGAACCGACAACAAACCTGGCTGGACCTGGTGGAAGTCACTGTCTCCGACGGTACGACGCGACGGTTGCTTCACGAGACGACTCCCGCCTGGGTCAGCGTGCTCGGCGCTCCCCACTGGCTGGAAGACGGCTCATTCATCTGGGAGAGCGAGCGGGACGGCTACCGGCATCTGTACCACTACTCCGCAGATGGGCGATTGCTGGGCCGGCTGACATCGGGCGAGTGGGATGTTTCCTCGGTCATCGGCATCGACGACCCGCATGAATATGTCTATTTCACGACGGGAATGGATCATGTCATCGATCTCGAGTTGTACCGGGTCCACGTAGACGGATCGGGCCTCGAAGCGGTGACGTCGAAGCCCGGGACACACTCCATCAAGCTCAACCCGCAGAGAACCCTGTTCCTGGACACCTGGAATGACATTTCGACCC
>JARRKC010000069.1:0-15592 GCA_037388505.1 Acidobacteriota bacterium
CCCACGCTCCCGTTCTCCCGCGCTCCGGTCCTCCCGTTCTCTGGTTCTCCCGTTCTCCCGTTCTCCTTCACCGGCTGTTAGGAGGAGTCCAGGCGGATCGACGCTCGTAGAGTCACGGCCGCGGGCCAGAGACAGGCAGGGATGCCCGTCTTACCTACGATCGTGTTGTCTAGGAGACCTTCCGCAGAATCTCGAGGCGGAGTTGATCCCAAGCACGAACAGGATCGATCGATGCATCCGAGTAATGCTCGGGATGCTCCTGGATCTGCCGGGCGGCCAGTTGGCCGGCGAGCCTGAGGCGCTGGTCCTCGTCGGAGAGGCCGCGTAGCGCTTCGATGACTTCGCTGGGGATCAGGACATCCTTGCGCGGGGCCTCGGAGCGGAGTTGGGAAGGCGGATCGGCCCGTTCGTTTGCCTCAGCGTGCCCGTTCGATCCGAATTCCACGACCTGATGAGTAGGGAATTCCATCGTTTCGAACAGGTGTTCCTCCTTTTCCGAGGGGAGAGCATGAGGTCCGGTGGAGAGGGGTCTCTCCGAGAACCGTTCATCCAGGAGGGCATCCTGTGTCAGCGCCGGGTACGGAAGTGTCTCTTCGGATTCGGGGACGGACGGGGGTTCGGGAGGTACCATCTGAAGCTGTGATTGCCGTGCCCGGGCACGCTGGCGGGCCCTGTATCGGGCTCGTGCACCTCGATCGAATCGGCTGGCGATGTCTTCGACCAGGTCTTCGCCGATGGACTCGAGGCCGTTGGTCTCACCGGCCTTCAGCGACAGTTTGCAGAGCCGGTTGATCAGGCGGGGAATGCCGTCGCTATGTCGTGACACGGCTTCGATCGCGGATTCCTCGAAGATCTCTCGAGTGGCGCCGGCTCGGGACAGACGGTAGTCAACGTACTCGCGCACCTGTTGAACGGACTCGAGCGGCTCCAGGTGTGAATAGACGCCGATTCTCTGGAAGAGGTTGGTTCTGCGACGATCCTCGAGCATGCGGGCCAGCTTGGGCTGGCCGGCCAGCACGATCGTCAGGAGATTCCGAGCATCCTCCTGCATATTCGTCAGCAAGCGGAGGCCTTCCAGACAGCAACTCCGCAGCGCGTTGCCCTCGTCGATGAAGATCAGCACCTTGCGCCCGGAGTCGGCGACCTCGAACAGGACGCGGTTGAATTCCTCGAGCAGGCCGTCCTTACCTCGCAGCTGGCACGATTGGCCCTGGAGTTGGCCGATGATCTCACGCAACAGCTGTGGAAACGTAAGATCCGGGTTCGTTACGAAGGCGACGCAGAACCGATGTGGATTGAGCTCGTTGAGCACGACTCGGAGCGACATCGTCTTTCCCAAACCTACTTCGCCAACCACAACGGCCAGGCATTCGTTTCCTTCCTCGATGGCGAACAGGAGTTCGGCAACGGTGCTCTCGACCGAACAGTGGGATGTGAAATACATCTGCGGGTCGGGCACGCTGTCGAACGGGTTCTTGCTCAGACTCCAATAATCTAGGTACATGATATCCCCCGTTGATCGCGGAGACACATGGTGAGAAAAGCGAAGACGTCGGACGGGTCGAAACGGAGGGCTCGCCCGATTCGATAGGTCGGGAGCTTGCCGTTGCGGACCAGCCGATACACGGAGCTCCGGCTCACCCCGAGCATTTCCGACACCTGTTCGCAGGATATGAGTTTCTTCGCGACCGCTGGGGGCTGGATCCGCAAGACGAGGACAGCACCCTCGCGGTGCAATGTCGCATTGATCGGTTGATCCAATCGTGAGATGTGCGGGGCAAGACTCTCGATCAGGCGGGCATCCGAATCGGGAATCGGAAACGCCAGCGCTCTGTCGTCCGCTTGCTGATCGATGGACCTCGCCGTGGGGTCGCGACCGACCAGACTGAAAGAATGACGCCGCTCAAACTGTCTCTGAGAGAGATCGGGCAGCTCCTGTCGATTGTTCACTTCGAGTCGGCGACGTGCGATGCTGATCTTGGGCATGCTTCGACATTCTCCACGGGACGCAAACCGTCATGGGCCGGTTCCGGCCAATTACGAAGCATAGTGGGTGAAGCGCCGAGAGGGTGTGATGGGTATCACCGAAACGAGTTCCGAGTAGGACAACCGGGGACGCTCATCCTCGGAACTCTCGGAACTGCGGAACCGTCAGTTCCGCTCTTCCGTCGGCTGGATGACCTGATAGAGGCCGATCTTCTTCTTGTCGAGGATCACGTTGTGGGCCTTCAGACGGATCGCGTTCAGTCGAATGAACCCCTTGGCGTCGGTTTGATCGAAGCCGCCCTCGACGTCCATGCTCCCGAGTTCGCGGTTGTACAGCGAACTGGGTGATTCGCGACAGATGGCCATCACGTTGCCCTTGTACAACGAGAGCGTCACCTTGCCGTCGATAGCCTCCTGAGACTGATTGAAGGCCGCCATCAGGAAGTCCATTTCGGGTGCGAACCAGAAGCCGTTATACAGAAACTCGGAGAAGCGGGGTTCGAGCATCTGCTTGAGATGCATGACTTCCTTGTCCATCGCGATTCCTTCGATATCGCGGTGAGCCGTCCAGAGAATCGTGGCTCCGGGACTTTCATAGATGCCCCTCGACTTGATGCCGACGAAGCGGTTCTCGACGATGTCCATCCGGCCGATTCCGTTCTCGCTGCCCAGGCGGTTGAGATACTCGAACATGGGCAGCGCTTCGGTCACGGTCTCGCCGGTCGTCTGGTTGGTCACCCGGACAGGCAGGCCATCCTTGAACTCGATCTGGATCAGCGTCTCCTGATCAGGAGCGTCCTTGGGAGAAACCGTTCTGGAGTACATCTCCTCGGCGCCCGGTGCGGAGGGATCTTCGAGGATTCCCGCCTCATGACTGATGTGCATGAGGTTCTCATCTTCACTGTAGGGTTTGCGCAGCGTCGCGGAGACGGGGATCCCCTGCTCTTCGGCAAAGCGGAGCATGTCCGTGCGGCCCCGGAACTGCTTGAGGAACGCGGGATCCTTCCACGGCGAGATGACCTGGATTCTGGCATCGAGAGCGTAGTAGGCAAACTCGAAGCGGACCTGGTCGTTGCCCTTACCGGTGGCGCCGTGAGCCACGAAGTCCGCCCCTTCCTCATGGGCGATCCTGACCTGGTGTTTGGCGATCAGGGGGCGCGCCAACGAAGTCCCGAGCAGGTAGCGTCCTTCATAGAGCGCATTAGCCTTGAGCGCCTGAAAGATGTAATCGGTGACGAACTCCTCGCACAGGTCGCTGACATAGACCTTTGAGGCACCGAGTCGGCGGGCCTTCTCGCGTGCCTGTTCGAAATCCTCCTGCTGACCCACGTTGGCCAGGAAGCAGATCACGTCGAAACCCTGGTTGAGGAGCCATTTCAGGATTACGGAAGTATCGAGTCCCCCGGAGTAGGCGAGCACTACTTTCTTCTTCATCGGACGAATTATAGGACGGAATGGCACAGCCTGGGACGTATGGGACACGCAGGACCTATGGGATCCGAAAAAGGCAGTGGGACTGGAAGAGAGGGTCGATCGTCCGAGGCCCGCACGGCGACGGGCGTCTGGCGTCCCATCCGTCTCACAGGTCCCATGGGTCCCAGGCGGTCCCATGACCCAGTCGTTCGAGGTCCTAACCCAGCTTAGCTGCGGACGCGTGTGCCAGCATCTTGCTCAGCTGTTCTTGGTGGCGCTCTTCGTGACTGATCAGCAAACGGAGGATGTCATAGGCGTTGTTGTACCCGAACAGCGGATGGTAATAGCGAAACTCTTCGAAGCGCAGATCGGGGTTTCCCAGGAATAATCGCTCGGTCTGGCTCAGCGACTCGCGCAGCCCCTGCACGAGCTCCTCCTTGCTGTGTCCGGCTTCGGGCTTGAGGACCGGCGGCGACTCGGCGGGAACGATCGGATTCCTGAGGAAGAACTCGCGGACCCGGTTGGGCAGAACGAAGTTGAAGATTGCTGTCGGCACATCCGCGAAGGGCAGCACCGACTTGGGAATCCAGGGAACGGGAAATTCCATCTCGGCAAGCCCCACATTGATGGCAGGGCGCTGTCCCGCACGCTCCAGATCGATCAAACGCCGGATTTCGCCGCCGTAGGTGATGTCCGCTCGTCTCAGGTGGTCCAGTAATTGCCCAACCGACCAACCGTCTGCGGGGGAGTCGTCGATCTCGGCCTGCGACAGGTCGCTGACCATCCTCAACGTCTTCTCCCGGACTTGCCTCAGCCTCCGTAGCTCCTCACGTCTCATGCGGTTCACAGTAAAGGACGAGGCGGACCATGGATGGATTCAGAATCGAGGAAGGAGTTCGGAACTCTGGAGCGGGATTGTTGAAATCCGTTGGACCTTGCCCCGATCTCCGTACTCGTCGCTCGAGATTGACAGAATCGATTTCGCACCAAGGCGCAACGGACGCCGAAAACTCCAGAACAAGAGAGTCCTTTGCGTACTCTGCGCAAGACGAAGCCGCCGGAAACCACACCAGCCTCTGGGGCTTTCTCGTTCGTCACGGCTGTCGCCGGCCGACTTTCGCAAAGACTGAGCTAACTAGACCACTCCGGCAACCCGCTGGGAGATGAGCATGAACAGGAGCAAGAGAACCGCAACGAACAAGATCAGTGTAGAACTATTGTCAATATCATGTCAAGACAATGTTCACACTATTTCTAGACACTACAACATAATTGTCGTGTCCTTGTCTCGTGAGATGCGATTGCCGGGGGATCGTTGCGTGAAGCGTCGTCTTTCTTGGCAGGCTCTTACCGCCCAGAGTCGGTTTGCTTCGCTTCGGCCGAACTCGATAATATTCCTCTGACATCTACAGGAGAACGCAATGGCGACGAAGACAGTTGCTCCGCGGCAATTGTTCGGCACGGATGGCATCCGGGGCCAGGCGAATCGGTATCCGATCACGCCCGAAATCGCTCTCCAGGTTGGGAAGGCGATCGCCCGAGTCTCGGAAGCGCGCGGAAATGGGACGAAGCGCGCCCTGATCGGCAAGGACACCCGACTCTCCGGTTACATGCTGGAAACTGCACTGACCAGCGGTCTGGTCTCCATGGGCATGGAAGTCTTCCTGGTCGGTCCCATACCGACCCCCAGCGTGGCTCATCTGACCCGTTCGATGAACGCGACCGTCGGCATCATGTTGACGGCGTCTCACAATCCATTCGACGACAACGGAATCAAGATCTTTGACGGGGCCGGTTTCAAGCTTTCGGACGAGATCGAAGAACGAATCGAGCGCTATGTCCTGTCCGGCAATCAAGCCGCCGACCACATCCGCAGCGCCCATCTGGGTAAGGCCTTCCGGATCGACGACGCTCGGGGCCGATATATCGAGTACGCCAAACAGACGATTCAGAATCAGAGCCTGCAAGGCCTGAAGGTCGTCTTGGATTGCGCCAACGGAGCCGCCTATCTGATCGGTCCCTGGATCATCAAAGAGTTGGGTGCCGAAGTGATCAAGTCCGGTACCGAGCCGGACGGTCTCAACATCAACAACGAGTGTGGGGCACTTCATCCCGAGAACATCGCCTCGCTGGTGCAGGCGCATGGAGCCGACATCGGGATCGCCTTCGACGGGGATGCGGATCGTGTCATCTTCTGCGATTCCGCCGGACGCCTGGTCGACGGAGACCACGTGCTGGCCATGTGCGCCGTCGATTTCAAGCAACGGGGACTGTTGGCCAGGGATCATGTCGTCGTCACGGTCATGAGCAACCTGGGTCTGCACGACGCCATGAAGCGGAACGGCATCGGCGTGGTCACCACGAATGTGGGTGACCGGCATGTCATCGAACGGATGCGGGCCGAACAATTCAATCTGGGGGGTGAAAAGTCGGGGCACATCATCTTCATGGATCACGCCACGACGGGCGATGGGATCATCAGCGCGCTCCAGGTCTTGAGGTTGATGAAACAGACGGGACGATCGCTCGCCGAACTGGCTTCCTGCATGGAGGAGTATCCGCAGAGGCTGGCCAGTCTGCGCGTTCGTGAAAAGACGCCGCTCGATCGCCTTCCACGCACTTCGGCCGTGCTCAGGGAATGCGAGGCGACCTTGGGTGAGGAGGGGCGCGTTTTGGTGCGGTATTCCGGCACCGAGCCGAAGGTCCGGGTGCTGGTCGAAGCGCGGGATGAGGCCGTGGTCGAACAGTGGACTACCGCTCTGGTCGAGTCTCTTCGCTCGGAGGTCGGCGAGTGAAAGCCGTTCTTCTGGATCCGGGAAGCCCTGAGAGTTGTCACCCTCTGACCGCGACCCGGCGCTTGTTCGACTGTCTGGTCGGCAATCAACCGCTCGGTGAGAGGCTCATCGAGAATCTGAAACACTGTGGCTTCGAGCTGACGGGAGCCGGGGAAGCGGCCGGGTTGACGGCCTGGATTGCAGGCGACGGTTGGCTGTCGGCCCCGACCCTGTTGCAGCTCCGCGAGGCCGAGGCGCCTGCCGTCGTGCTCGATGAGTACGAAAGGCCGATCGCATGGGTCGGTGAGAGTGCCGAGCCGGAGATCGGTTCAGTTCGGATCGGAGGGAGCGGCGACGACTTCAGCGTCCGCTATCCCTGGGACTTGCTTCATCTGAACGAGATCCTGCTCGACGAGATCGACGAGGACGTGGTGGAAGGCGATGTGGCGGCCGGCGTTCACTGGGAGGGACACCTGATCCTGGGTGCGGGGAGCCGCCTTCTGCCGGGCGTCTTCATCGAAGGCACGGTCGCGATCGGACCAAACTGCAAGATCGGGCCGAACTGCTACCTGCGCGGCCGTACGTCGATTGCCGCAGGTTGTCGGGTCGGCCAGGCCGTGGAAATCAAGAACTCGATCCTCTTTCCGGGAGCAACCATCGGTCACCTTTCCTACTGCGGCGATTCCATCGTGGGCGCCAAAGTGAACTTCGGCGCAGGCACGATCGTCGCGAATCTTCGCCACGACGGTCGCAACCACCGTTCGCTGGTGGAAGGTGAGCTCATCGACACGGGCCGTCGCAAATTCGGAACGGTGGTTGGCGATGGTGTCCACACCGGCATTCACACGACGATATACCCGGGCCGTAAACTGGGACCTCACAGTTCGACGCGACCGGGAGAAGTCGTCGATCGCGACAAACCCTGAAACGTCGTGCCCGTCGTGGTTCCCTGCGGCGTCGTGCCGTTGTGGTGAGTCCTCGGCGAAGCGATCAGGGACGATTCACCACAACGACACGATGGCCACCGCGTCGTGCTCGTCGTGGTTCCCTGCGGCGTCGTGCCGTCGTGGTCAGTCCTCGGCGAAACGATCAGGGACGATTCACCACAACGACACGGCGGTCACCGCGTCGTGCCCGTCGTGGTTCCCTGCGGCGTCGTGCCGTTGTGGTCAGTCCCCGGCGGAAATTCACCGCAAAGACTCGGTGAACACCGCGAAGTGTCCGTCATTCCCATCGTGGTGAGTTTCGCCGGCAGTGACTTATGTGTATATTATGAGCATTGGGTTGCTCCTTTCATTAATCGCTCCCGGGATGCGATGAGCCGTTTATGAATCGCAGTCGATCGGAGGAACGATGAGTTCGGAAGAGAAGAACGCGGGTGTTTACGAAGTAGCCAGATCCACCATGAGCTATTCTTGGGCGGTCTCTTTGCTCGGGATGCAGCAGGCCTACCAAATGTTCTCGGGAGGCGGGGAAGCGAAGACGCCCCCGCAGGCCCCCGGTCTTGCTCCCCAGGAACGTCTGCACGACCTTTTCAAGTCGGCCTACGAGGCCGGCGACCATGTTCAACGAGACATGCTCGACACCGCCTCGAAATACATCTCCACGAGGGCTCTGTACGATCCCGGAACCGTATTGCAGCTCGGCTCCGAGTTCATCTGGGATATGGCCGATTCCTTTCGCTTCTTCCTTCCGGAAAGCAAGACTTTCGTCGCCTGGCGCGAGATCCGCAACAAGATCGATGTTTATCAGCTGGTGCGCAGCGTCGAGAAGAAGCTGAAGCTTCCCCGCGAAGGTGACTTCAATCTCGCGGAATACGTCGACAAGGCGTACGAACTGGGCCCGTTCCCGGCTCTGTGGGCTGTGGAAGGATTGGGCCACGACTACGCCGACGCGGCCCGGGAGCGTGGTGACGCACTGACCGCCTTGCTGCAGGGCGACCAGATTCGAAACCTCCCCGCAAAGAGTCTCTTGATGCTGCACGCCGGAATCGGGCTCTCATTCGCCCAGCGTCCGATGGAGTCGCTGAATGCGAAGAGTTCGGACGAGGAAGTCGCGGCCGTCGTGACGGAATTCGTCAGACTCTGTCGTGAGAATTCCCAGCCCGGTTACGCGGGCGCAGCCATCGAGTCGCTCGGCCTGGTGACCCGCACCTTCCATTGGGAGTTGGTGCCGGCGGTCGATCGGGCCCTGGTCGCGTTCGGTCCGGAAACGCAGGGCTACTTTTGGCATGGTGCGGGACGGGCGGCCTACTTCCTGCTCGTGAACTTCCTGCCCTACCGCGATCCCATATGGAGAGCCGTCGAGATGGGAAGGGAAGAAGCCCCGCACGACCTCGCGCGGCAAAACCTCATGGCCGGAACCGCCTGGGCGATCACGCTCGTGAACATGCGCCACCCTGAGGTGATGGCCACCTTTCTGGAGGAGCATGGCGATGAGCTGTGGGAGGATCGAGCGGCGTTTCAGAACGGGGTGCAATCTTCCGTCATCATGCGCTTCGATACGTCGCCGGACGATCCTTTCGTCGAGCCCTTCAGGGATTTCCAGCCGCCTGAGTCCAAGACCCGTCTGGTCGAACAGTGGAAGAAGCTGATCAGAATGCCGATCGATGATGGCTTGGATCGCGTCTACCCCGTCCTGAGGGACAACCAGAAGCTCGACGAGATCTTCCGCTGTCAACCGCTCGACACTCTGGTCGCCGGTCTGGCGAAAACGTAGTTCCGAGTTTCGAGTTCCGAGTTCCGGGGGGTCGTTTGACGGTCGAACCTCGAACTTTGAAGTTCGAAGGTCGATCTTCAAACGTCGAAGTTCGAATGTCGAGCTTCCAACCCGAATCCCAGACGCTCAAACCCCGCAATCCCCGGGAATCCCCCGGGGACGACAACCATGGTAGATTTGCACCAGGATTTTCGCCGATGCACACCGGAAAACAGGAGACAGAAGAATGGAGACCATGGATCAGATGGACTTGATTCCCCCCTATGGCGGCGCACTGATCGACCTTCTGGTTCCTGCCGAGGGCTTCGACGAGCTGAAGCGGTATGCCAACCAACTGCCGTCCCTTCAGATCTCGGACCGCTCCCTGTGCGATCTGGAGTGTCTGGCGGTGGGAGCCTTTTCGCCGCTGGACGGTTTCATGGGGGAAGCGGACTATCACAGCGTGCTGGAGTCGATGCGTCTGGCCGACGGCACGCTCTTTCCGGTTCCGGTCACGTTGCCGATTCCGGATGAGTTCACGATAGAAGTCGGACAGGAAATTGCGTTGCGGGATTCCAAGAACAGCCTGCTCGCGGTTCTGACCGTCGAGGAGCTGTTCCGGTGGAGTCTGGAGCACGAGGCGGAACGAGTCTACGGCACGCAGGATCCCCGTCACCCGCTGGTCGCGGAAATGCATCGCTGGGGACTGCGCAACGCTTCGGGCCGGCTTCGGGTCCTTCAGCTGCCGATCCATCACGATTTCAGTGAACTGCGCTTCACTCCCCACGAGAATCGGGCTCGTCTCGCCGAACTGGGACGCTCCAACGTTGTGGCTTTCCAGACCCGGAATCCGCTGCACCGCGTCCACGAAGAGCTGATTCGCCGTGCCCTCGAACGGGTCGATGCGACTTTGCAGCTGAACCCGGTCGTTGGGATGACGAAGCCGGGCGATTTCGATCACGTCACCCGCGTGCGATCCTACCGGGCCCTGTCCGACTACTTCGATTCCGGGCGGACCCAGTTGGCTGTGCTGCCGCTGGCCATGCGCTTCGCGGGGCCCCGCGAAGCGGTCTGGCACGCGCTGATCGTGCGGAACTACGGTGCCAACCATCTGATCGTCGGTCGTGGCCATGCCAGTCCGGGACTCGATTCGGAGGGGCGGCACTTTCATCCGTTGTACGTCGCTCAGGAACTTGTGAAGGAGCATCAGGGAGAATTGGGTGTCGAGCCGCTCGTCTTTCGAAACATCGTCTATTTGCCCGACGAAGACCGCTACGAAGAAGTGACGCAGCTCGAGGAAGCCTCGGGGCACGTTGCCTTTTCCTCGAGGCTGTTCAAGGAGGAGTATCTGGATTCCGGACGTGAGATACCCGAATGGTTCGCTCGACCGGAAGTGACCGCGATCCTGACCGAGTCGCACCCGCCGCGTCACAAGCAGGGAGTCTGCGTCTGGTTCACGGGCCTCAGTGGTGCCGGCAAATCGACCGTGGCCGAGGTGCTGTCGTCGATGCTGGCCGAATACGGGCGTCAGGTTACGGTCCTGGACGGCGACGTGGTGCGGACCCATCTGTCCAAGGGCCTCGGTTTCAGCGCGGAAGACCGGGACACCAATATTCGTCGAATCGGTTGGGTGGCCGGTGCGATCGCCCGTCACGGTGGAACGGTGATTTGCGCGGCCATCAGTCCTTACCGAGCCACTCGGAACGATGCCCGCAACATGGTCGGACCCGACAACTTCGTCGAAGTCTTCGTTGATACGCCGCTCGAGGTCTGCGAGCAGCGGGACGTCAAAGGAATGTACGCCAAGGCACGGCGCGGCGAGATCAAGGGTTTCACGGGTATCGATGATCCTTACGAAGCTCCGGAGCATCCCGAGATCAAGCTCGATACCGTGGCCTGCACGCCCAGGCAGAACGCGCGCCGGATCATCGAGTACCTGGAACACCGGGGCTTCGTCCGAGCGTATTCAATTCCGGAGAGCTCAAAATGAAAGCACTGATTACCGGAATCACGGGTCAGGACGGAAGCTACCTGGCCGAATTTCTGCTTGCCAAGGGATACGACGTCCACGGTATCGTCCGCCGGGTGGCCTTCGAGGATCCCGAACACCGCATGTGGCGGATCCAGCACATTCTGAGCGACATTCACGTTCACGCCGCTTCGCTGGAGAGCTACGCGAGCATTTTCAGCGTCTTTCAGAAGGTCCAGCCCGACGAATGCTATCATCTGGCCGCCCAGAGCTTCGTCAGCTATTCGTTCGAGGACGAGTTCTCGACCCTCAACACCAACATCAACGGAACCCATTTCGTCCTGAGCGCGCTCAAGGAGCTCAGCCCCGAGTGCCGCTTTTACTTTGCCGCATCGAGTGAAATGTTCGGCCGGGTCCGCGAGACGCCGCAGAACGAGATGACGCCCTTCCACCCACGCTCGGCTTACGGCATATCGAAGGTCGCCGGCTTCGAGTTGACCCGAAACTACCGGGAAGCCTACGGTATTCACACCTCCTCGGGAATCCTTTACAACCACGAATCTCCCCGCCGCGGCTACGAGTTCGTCACCCGCAAGATCAGTCGCGGCGTTGCGCGCATCAAGGCGGGACGACAAAGGGAGTTGCCGCTCGGCAACCTGGAGGCAAGGCGCGACTGGGGCCACGCGCGCGAATACGTGACGGCAATGTGGACCATGCTCCAGCAGGACCAGCCTGACGATTATGTCGTTTCCTCGGGGAAGACGCATGCGGTGCGGGAGTTCTGCGACAAAGCTTTCCGGTTGGTCGGTCTCGACTACCGGGACCACGTCGTCCAGGACGACCGCCTCTTTCGCCCGGCCGAGGTCGACATTCTGTTGGGAGACTGCACCAAGGCCCGGCAGAAGCTCGGCTGGGACTACCGGCACACACTCGATGAACTGATCGAAGAGATGGTCGAACACGACCTCCGGACGGAAGCCGAGTAGGGCAAGCGTCCCCGCTTGTCCCAGTGCCCCGAATGAACGGTCTCGCAACGTTTTATTTTGCCCCCGCCCCCTGGCTGTACACTTGCCTGCGACCTGCTAAGATTTGGCCATGAACCGCTATCGGGATTGGTACGAACAGGCCGAGAGGGATCTGAGCCGTGCCGAGCTTGACATCCGGTACGAGTTCTGGGAATGGGCCTGCTTCACCTCCCAGCAAGCCGCCGAGAAAGCGGTGAAGGCTCTGCTGATGAACAGAGGAGTCAGTGTGTGGGGTCATTCGATCACGCCCATGCTCCGACGCCTGGACGACCTCTCGGTCCCGGTTGAGCTTGTCGATGCGGCGCAGTTGCTGGATGCCTGTTACTTTCCGGCTCGATACCCCAACGGGTTCGAACAAGGCAAACCTGCCGACTACTTCAACCATCGCAAGGCCAAGGAGGCTTTAGATGCTGCGCGAAGAATCCTCCGATTCTGTGACGACCATCTCGATAGATCGAAGTGAGTTGCTTGTCCGACTTCGAGAGTGCGTGGGCTCGATGGCGAGAGATACAGCGGCTGTGGTCGCTGTCCGTCTTCTCGGTTCGCTGGCGCGAAACAGCGAGTGTGGTACGAGCGATGTCGATCTCTTGGTGTTGTTGAACGAGACGCCGGTCGATCGGGTGGAGTGGATTCGTCGGCTGCTTGGCTATTTTGATCTACCGGTGGGCGTTGACCTGCTGGTCTACGGAGCAAGGGAGTTTGAGGAAGGCATCGAAACCGGAAATGTCGCTTTCCGCAGGATGTGGGGTGAAAGCAAGCCCTTGTGACGACATCGACTCGGCAGTTTACACGCTCGAAGAATGGCGCCGCTTGGACCCCGATTCCCGCTTTGCCGCCACACTCCAGAACGAAACCGTCTGGGTCTTCGAGCGAGAATAATCCCCGCAACCGGGTCGTTCACGCATCCCCACCCGGCCATCCTGTCATTACGGCAACCTTGACAGTCAGGATCCCCGAGTCCCAATCGACGTTTGACGAGCCGCGAAGCTGCCGCTAATCTGTTTGGTTGGCGGAAGGCCGATGGGCGTCCCCGTCCTTGCCGGTCCCGCCTCAACACCGAGGTAGATCTGGATGTTGCGCGAAGAGTCATTCGAATCTGTGAGGACCATCTCGAGCGACCGAGGGAAGCTCCTCACTCGCCTTCGGGAGATCGTGACGCGAATGGAGGAGGCGACACCCGAGGTGGTGGAGGTCCGTCTTCTCGGGTCGGTGGCACGACCAACGGAGACGGGTGCGAGCGACTTCGATCTGCTGGTGCTGCTACGAGACGAGCCGAACGATCGAGTCGAATGGACGCAACGTCTACTGCAATACTTCGACCTGCCCGTGGGCGTCGATCTTCTGATCTACGGCGAAGGGGAGTTCCGAACCGGTCTGAGTGATGGAAATCCGGTCTTTCGACGAATGTCGGCCGAAAGCAAGCCTCTCTGATCCACAGCCTCAGTGCCTTTGCGGTCCCATTGCCCGCAAATCCTGTTCGATGCGATCCGTCAGTTCGTCGAGACGGAATCCGGAATTCGGTCGGCGAACCCGTTTCACGACGGAGGCTTGGGCGGCGGCGACTGCGAGTCGGAAATGGCTGGGCCGCAAGCCGAGGCCGTCCACCATCGGTTTGCAGTAGGTGTTCCCAACGAAGACGCCGAACTTCGCGCTGTTCTCCAGTTCCTCGATCTCGGTCGTCGACTCGTCCCAAGGCTCCAGCACATAGATCGCACGAAGCGAAGACGGTTCATCCGCAAAGTGCTGCGCGGTGGAAAGGGTGAACTTGTCGAGATCCGCGAGGACTCGTTCGGGCCCGGCGACGTCGTGGCCCAGTTTCCCTGCCGAATCCCTCCAAAGCCTGGTCTGGGGAAAGGCGGGAAGCACTTGAGGAACCCCGCCCGGGCCCAGGAAGATGCCGCTGACGTCGTCGGCCAGCATACGATGCCCACGCTTCAGGAACGCTGCCAACAGCGTCGACTTGCCGCAACCGGTCGGGCCCGTAAACAGGACGGCTCCGCCGGGTGTTCGGATCGAACTGGCGTGCAAGGGGAGGATTCCCCGTTGATGCAGGATGACGGCAAGACAAAGCCCCAGCAGGGCAACGCGAATGGTCACGCTGTCCACTCCGGCGGCGGGTTCGACCAGGATCTCGCGGCCGTCTCGCACGGCGAACTTCCCGATTCGCTCGAGGCCGATGAGGCACTCACGGTCTCGAACCGTACAGATGGCCGGGCCTCCCTCCAGTCTCAGGTCGATCGCGTGGTATCGGACCGAAATTTGCGGTTCCCGATCACTCGGGGGAAGTTCGGGAAAGGGAATCTCGGATTCGATGCCGAGGCCGTAGGCACCGTAGGTGTATGGGCTCATAGGACCATGGGAGAAGACAAGTTGGCCAGGCGGGAAAAAGGAAAATAAGCGGATGGCCCACCCGCTACCCGGCCAGAATCGAAATGTATGTGTGAAGATACTCGACTCACGACGGAGCGTATAAGAAGCACTTCGTCATCCGAACCCCAGACTGCCCGGAAAGTCGCTCGCGCCCTCGTGGGAAGATCAGGGCTGAGGAGAGTCAGGACTAAAGAAGAAGGTCTGGGTCTGGCGGTTGATGTCGGCCTGTCTCAGCGTCGGCTTCCGCCACGACTTCTTCCTCGACTCCCTCGAATCGTCGATCTTCTCCACTCTCTTCTCAGACTTCTTCACTCCTACCTCCCTACACGGCCGGGCTCAGTACAGGCCCTATCCACTGGAATCGTCACCCGGCCGGCCCAGTTCCAAGCCATTGTAACATACCATTATCCCCCTTTCGTCAAGAGGAAAGGGGTCCGGGTGCGGCTCTCTGGACGAGTCCGGCCTGCTCGAGCTCATCGAGGAACGCCAGAACGTCGTCGAGGCAACGGCCTCGGTTGACCTCGAAGTCCTGTGTCAGCCGGTCGATCAGATCCGAAACCAGCACCGGTTCCTCGAGAAGCGCCCAGATCGTCTTTCCGATGGCGTCGAGGCTGTAGTAGTTGTTGTTCTCGAGGCTCATCATGACGAGGTCGTCATCCATGTCCGCCGCAACGAACTCCTGGCTTCGGACGACGCGGGTTTGAGCTGAAATCTTTGAAGTTGCCAAGTCCTCTGCCTCCAGTCCGGGACCGGCCGCGGTGCTGCTCCTATGCTCGAACAACCCACGGACCGTCTCTGCGGCCTCCAGGATACGCGATTCTCGGAACCTATGCTCATCAATCTCGAGGGTGCATCCGGGCATGGCGCACCGCTCAGTTCTTCGACAGCCAACAGGAAACACGAGCCCGATCCTCCGCAATCCCGGTGGCGGCGGGATCCTTAAGCAAGAGCTTCAACCCCGATCGGCTCCAGCGTCTCAGCAAGCCGCCTACTCGAACGATGTAGTAGAAATAGAGAAGCATCGAGTGCGGGGCAACGCGATATTGTCGGGCCAACACGACTGGCGACACGAAAATGCGGCGGGACAGGGCCGCGAACTTGCCCCAAAATGACCGGCTATGCCAGAGCCCTGCGAGATTGGGCGAGACAGTCCGAAGATCTGCTGAATTGCTCCGAAGCATCATCCGAGCCGCCTGGACCACATGGTCCCCCGAATCGGACGGCTCGAGCTCATGAAGGACTTCTTTCGGGACCCCGGCGTCGACCACGTGATGAGCCAAGCGCAAAGCGAGGTAGACTCCCCGGCGATGTTGCGGTTTCAGAGCCAAGCTCAGGAAGAGTGCCCAGTCGAGAACGTC
>JARRKC010000070.1:0-15097 GCA_037388505.1 Acidobacteriota bacterium
CATGATCCCCGGGTTTCGGGAACCCGAAGTCCGAGAGCGTGGGACTCAAACGGCCATGCCCGCCGAGCAGGTGAGGCCGGCGGCACCTGAAAGAGGTGTCTCGACGAGCGAGTACCAAGGTCGAGGCGGGGTCCGAAGGATTTCGGCAACACGCCCCCGGAACTCGGAACTCCCCAGTTTTTGTACAAAAAGGGTGGGATTTGTAAAGGGGCTATGAATTCCGATAAGACACTATATTGGAGTAGGTTAGCGGAATCGGCAGATCGCATTTCTAAACTTTTTGGGTACTGGAGGAGCCCAAGAAGGAGGATTTGCCGTGAACAGGACTGCCCCGAAAGTTTCTCGCTGCAACACCGAATACGCAGGACTGGCGCTGGTTTGGGCCTGGTTGAAAAGGGAGAAGTTGTTGCGGTTCTTGAACCGGATTCCCCTGGATTTGAAGACGGTTCGCAGGACCCCCAAATCGAAGTTGGAGGATCTGCTGTGCTGTCTGATGAGCGGGATCGAGAGCCTGGGCCAGATCGACAAACGAATGCGCCGGGACTTGGGACTGACTCGAGCCCTGGGTCGGAGTAGTCTGGCCGACCAAAGCCTGATGTCGCAAACGCTGGATGCTTTCGACGAAGTGAGTCTCGGCCGACTCCGTTCCAATCTCCGTTGTTTGCTGGCCGAGCGTAGTCGTGCCTTGTCACGGATTGGTCAGGGCCGGTTCACCGTCCTCGACCTCGACATGACAGATCTACCCTGTTCCCCTCGCTGTGAGGGCTCGCGCAGAGGCCACACGACTGGGCGACAAGGTCAAACGGTCCGCCAGCTCAGCCTCGTCTATAACCATCGTTATCGAGAGCCTCTGGACATTTTCCTGCATCCCGGAAACATGTATTCGGGGGGACCCTTGAAGTCCATCATCCAATCCCTGGAACAGGCGTATGGCTGGCACCGTGCGCGGCGAGCCCAGATCTGCTGGCGCTTAGATTCCGGGTACGGATCTGACCCCAAGCTGTCCTGGTTGATGCGCCGAGGGTACCAGGTCGTGGCGAAGGGATATTCCAGTCGGCGCGCGGCCCGCTGGGCCCAGAGTATCGCGACGGAGGATTGGAAGCCCATTAATCCGGCTCAGGCAGTGTTCGAGCACGATCGTGTCGCGAACCTGACCAGTCCGCACCGCTGTTTCGTGGTCCGTACGGCGAAGGCCAAGGGCAGTGGCTTCACCTACTCCTACTTGGCCGTCAACCGGCAGCGGTGGGTCCGGCCCAAAGGGTATGTGGACTTCTACAATCAGCGCCAAGGCATCGAGAAGGAGATCCAACAGATCAAGTCGGTCCTGGGACTCAAACACAAGCGGAAACGCTCGTTTGACGGGATGCAAGCCCTGGCGCTGCTGACATTGATGGCCAACCTGGAGTTGGTCTGGTTCCGTCACGCCCTTGGGCTGGACCGCCTGGGCATCAAGCGCTTCATCCGAGACGTTCTCAAAACGCCTGGTGTGGTGACCTCAACCCGCCGAGGACTCAGAATTCAAATACACGATCAAGTGCCTTATTATCAAACGATTAAGGCATGGGCACCCATCGCCCCACTACCTCTCTTCTCTTTACAAAGTGGGACCATTTTGTACAAAAACTAGGGAACTCGGAACTACCTAGTCTCCCCGGTATTCCTTCAACCGGTATTGAAGCGTGCGCAGACTGATGCCGAGTTCTCGGGCCGTTGTGCGACGATCTCCTCCGTTGCGCTTCAGGGCTTCCAGGATCGCCGCCTTCTCGAGTTCGGCGAGCGTCCCACTGTGCGGAGCCGCGAGCTCGGTCTCCGTGGCAATCGGCAGGTCGTCGGCTTCGATCCGGCTGCCCGCCGAAACGATCATGGCCCGCTCGATCGCATTCTGAAGCTCCCGGATATTGCCGGGCCACCGGTGGGTCAGGAGAATGTGCTCGGCCTCCCGCGAGAGCTCCTGTACGGGCCGTCCCATCCGGGGTGCCAGTCGGCGGATGATATGCCGTGCCAGTGGAAGAATGTCCTCCCTCCGGTCACGCAGGGGAGGGAGATGAAGCGGAAAGACGTTGAGGCGGTAATAGAGATCCTCGCGGAAATTCTTCTCTTCGAGGGCGCGCCCGAGGTCGCGGTTGGTCGCTGCGATCACCCGGACGTCGACCGTGATCGTCCTCGTCCCTCCGACGCGTTCAAAGCTCTGCTCCTGGAGGGCCCGCAGCAGTTTCGACTGAAGATCGAAACTCATCTCACCAATCTCGTCGAGGAAGAGCGTTCCGCCGTGCGCCAGTTCGAATCGACCCTGTCTCGCCTGGGTGGCCCCGGTGAAGGCCCCTTTCTCGTGTCCGAACAGCTCGGATTCCAGCAGAGACTCGGTCAGGGCCGCGCAGTTCACCGCGACGAAAGCCTCTTCGGCTCGCGGACTACACCGATGGATATAGCGGGCGACGACTTCCTTGCCGGTGCCCGACTCGCCGGTCAGCAGGACCGATGTGGGTTGCGGCGCCACCTGCTGTGCCAGACGCAGCACCTCCCGCATTTGTGCGCTCTCCGCCACGATGTCGGCCGGGAATTCCGCTTCCTGAGCCGCACGGTAGAGACGGTCCCGGGCGGCCAGGGCCCTCTTGTCCAAGGTTCGGGCCACGGCCACGCGAATCTCATCGGGACTCTGGACCGGCTTGATGAGGTAGTCCTCTGCGCCCAGTTTGACGGCCTCGACGGCGCTGTCGATGGTCCCGTAGGCTGTCAGGATCAGGACGGGCGTCTCCGGAGTCTGCTCTCGGATCCATTGGAGAAGTTCGATGCCGCTCATCCCGGGCATCTTCTGGTCGGAGATGACCAGATCGAAACTGCGGCTCGACAGAAGTTGCAGGGCCTCCTCTCCCGATGCCGCCGCCACGACCTCATGGTTTCGCAATGCCGCACGCAGGAACTGCCGCTGAGCGGGTTCGTCGTCCACCACCAGAATCGTCGCCGCAGGCTGAGACATCTTCGTTCTTTCCCCGTTCGGCGGTCAGGATCGTTTCGGCAGCCGGATTCGGCAGATTGCGCCTCCTCCTGAGCGGTTCTCGAGGCTGATGTGGCCTCCCAGACGTTCGACGATCTGGCGCGAGACGGCGAGTCCCAGCCCGCTGCCGTGGGTCTTGGTCGTGCGAAAAGGTTGAAAGAGTTCCTCCGGGTCTCCCGATCCCAGTCCGCAACCCCGGTCCATGACGGAAATCTCGATCTCCTGTGGCCGCTCCACGGCCGTGAGGTCGATACGGCCGGGCCCACCGGTTGCGTCGATCGCGTTCCCCAACACATTCAGAAGAACCTGCCGAAGCCCGTCGGGATCTGCCCGCACCTGCAAAGGGCTGCCGGCGAACTGCGATTCGATGCGGATCCCCTGTTCCGATGCTCTCGGCTCGAGGAGCGTGATCACGCTCTCGAGCGCTCGGACGATGTCGACCTCCTGGATGGAGAGTCCCGCCGGCCGAGCGAACGCCAACAGGTCGGTCACCAGCTTTTCCAGTCGCTGCGCTTCGGAGATGACCGTTGCCATCAGCTCATGCGCCCGGTGATCCTCCGGCAGATCCTCCTGTACGAGCTGGGTCAGACCCTTCATGGCTCCCAGAGGATTCCGAATCTCGTGGGCCAGGGTGGCCGAAAGGCGTCCGAGTTGAGCAAGCTGCCGTTCCGACGCCTCCCGCGTCTGCAGAGCCAGATACCGATCCAGAGTCTTGAGAAAATAGCCCCCCAACACGGCCAGCAGAACGACTGCGGCGAGAGAGATGCCCAGGTGAATGTACGCCTGGCTGCTGATGAATCCCGCCTGCTCTGTCCGCAAGCCGATTTGAAGCGTGGCTGAGCCGACCGAACCGGAACTCCAACGCGGTCCTCGCCGGCCTCCCAGGGGAGCCTCGAAAAGGAAGACCTGGGAGGAGGATCCTGACGAGCCTGCCTGTGCGGTCACCTGGCCCGACGGGTTCACGATGGCGAGGAAGGTGATGCTCTGCGCGTAGGCGTCCAGTGTGGAGTCCAGGACCTGCTGGCGGGTTGCCTGATCGAACCGGCGGCCGGGTCCGCGCAGTTGGCTGTCGACCAGAGCCGCAATGTCATGCCCTCGATTATCGAGATACTCCGTACGCAGGTTCCGCAGGGTGAAGAAGGTGTGCAGAGCACTCCCCGATAAGGCGGCGCACACAACGATCACGGCGATCGTGAAGATCCGCCGGGGAAAGGTCCCGGGTTCGGCGGTTGTCGTCCCTGTCGGAAACGACCCGGCGGCCGGAAGAGTGGACGTCGGCAAGGTCTCCACCGGGTCATCGGGGTCGTCCGGCGCCGACCGAGTCGGGCCGGAGATTCGGCCTCTTTGCTGCAGTCGCTTACGGCGTCGGCGTCCCGGACCTCCCGTGGGCAGGACCTGAATCTTCCGGGCCACACCGGCTTCCAGTGCGACTTCCGTCTCCTCCACTTTGATCACGAAGCTGGGAAAGGTTTGTCGGACGGTTACGGTCATGCCGGGGTAGAGCCCGAATCCCGCCAGACGACTGGATTCAGGGCCTTCGATCTCGACGATGGTGGCCTCATCCGCCGCTTGAAGGGAGGAAAGAGGAACCGATGACCTCTTCAAGATACCCCCGGGATCAATCACTCAGAAAGGAGCCATCAGATGGTGCAGTATCCAACTCAAGCCCGTTCCGACGGCCACCGCATAAACCAGGATGGATACTACCATAAGGACCGCGTTGCGCAGGCCCTGTTCCTTGATCATCACGAAGAAGTTCGCGACGCAAGGGACGAAGAGAGTCAGCACCACCAGGCCGACCACGATCTGAGTCGTATCCAGAAGCCCCTGTCGGGACATTTCGAACAGGCCGGCTGCTCCGTAGTCTCTTCTTAGAAAACCCATGAGGAACACGGAGGCGGCGGCCTGCGGCAGTCCCAACAGCCCTGTAACGATCGGCTGCATGGCGTGGATGATTCGGCTCAGCAGGTGCACCTTGTCGAGGACGAACAAGACCAGGGCACCCAGGACAAAGAGAGGAACGGCTTCCTTCAGAAACCAATACACTCGGACGTAGGTTTTGCGGAAGATGTTCTTCCAAACCGGAAAGCGGATAGGGGGTAATTCGAGGATGAAGGCGCTTCGTTCGCCCGGATAGAGCTTCGCGAGAAGAGAGCCCACGATGATCAGCTGCAGAAAAACGGTTCCGAAAACGATGGCCAACGCCGAGAACGGGAGGCCGGAAGTGATGCCCAGAATCACCCCGAGCTGAGCCGAACAGGGAACGCCCAGGGCCAGAAGGAAAGTGGCCAGAAAGCGTTCCTTCTTGGAGTGCAGGATTCGTGTCGTCATCGTCGCCATGGTGACGCAGCCGAGGCCGAGGACCATCGGAAGGAAGGCCTTCCCGTTCAATCCCATGACTCTAAGCAGTCGATCCGAGAGGATGGAGAGTCTGGGGAGATAACCGCTGTCCTCGAGGAAACTGAAGGCGATGAAGAAGGTGCCGACCACCGGGAGTACGATGGCCAGTCCATAAGACAGCCCCATCGAGATGAGTCCGTACTGCCCCACCAGCAGGTCGTAGAAGAAACCGTGCGGAATGAAGGTTTGAAGGAAGGGGGTGACGTACGTGGCGAATAGACCGTTTTCGAGAATTGCGACGAACACCTGCGCCCCGAGGTTTCCGACCAGCTGGTAGGTCAACGAGGCTGTGACCACCAGAATGAGCGAACCGGGCAGGAAATGTCGTGCCCAGACCCCAAAACGCTCATTGAATCCAAGGTCTGTCTTGATCGCCCAGAGCACCGGCACGAGGACGGGAGCCAGGTAGGCGAGGATGACCGTTGCGGTCGTGACCGCCAGATCTCCAAGGCCCAGACTCTGACCGAGCAGATGCTGAATTGCCCCAGCCAGAGTGGGAAGGCCGAGCCAGGGACCCAGGTAATTTCCCAAGTGGAGTGCGACACCAGCCAGAGCCGCCAGGGTCAGGATCCGCGTCCGCGAGAAGCCGAGTCCCCGGGTTGCCGGTTCCGACCATCGAACGGCCCCGAGCACCTGTTCGACCCAGTGCATAGGCGAGGCCTCAGCCAGGGAACACAGCGACGCGGCCCCGAGACTTTCCCGAAGTGCACCCATTCCGGCCCCCGAGGTGGCAACCGTCTCGATGACCGGAATCCCGAGTTCTCGAGAGAGTGCCCTCGAGTCGACCTGAATGCCGCGAATCCGGCATTCATCCATCATGTTCAGGACGAGTACCATGGGAATCCGGAAACGGCTGAGTTGTGCCGTCAGCAGCAGAGCCCGTCTCAGGTTCTTCGCGTCGGCGACTTGGATGACCAAATCCGGACGGTCCCGCTCCAGAGTGGCAAGCGTCACCCTCTCATCTTCAGAATCTGCCTGGATGCCGTTGATTCCCGGAGTGTCCAGGACCTCGATCTCCTGGCCGGAAATGCGGGTGCGGCCGCTAAAGACCTCGACCGTCGTTCCGGGATAGTTGGAGATCGTGACGTAGCGGGAAGTCAGCCGCGAAAAGACGACCGATTTGCCGACATTGGGCTGACCGACGAGAACGATCCGCAGCGGCTCTTGGCGTACCGCGTTGTCGAGAACGTTCAGTTCAGAGGTGGGATCCAGAACCGTCGCAGCTTTTGGATGTGCTTCCATCAGGTGGACTCGAGTTTTCTAATTGAAAATCGTTTTCAATTCCAGATTCTACCTGAAAAAAGCCCCGCAGGTCACCCCCAATTTTCAATCTGTTTCGATCCCGGCCCGACGCCCTGGCTTCCCCTTGTCACGGATTGACCGTCGTGGGCTCAGTGGCCGAGTCGTTGGAGAAGTCCGGATCGTGTTCGTTGCTGTACACCGAGATCGTATTCTGGACGGTGTCCGGCGACGTCAGGGCGGGCGAAGCGGCCGTCACCGTGATCGTGGCCGTGGCCCCCGGAGCCAGCGTGCCGAGGCTGCAACTCACCGAGTTCGCCGTTGCATTGACGGTGCAGGTGCCCTGGCTCGACAGCGCCGACACCATGGTCACCGTGGGAAGCCCGAACACCGGCGAGAGGTACGCCGAGACGAAAGTGGCGTCATCCGGCCCAAGGTTCGTTACCTGAGCGGTCAGGGTGATGTTGTTGCCCGAAATGACGGGATCGGGGTTGTCGCTCAAGCTGACGGACAGGTCGGCCTCGGCCAGCGCGACGTCCAGCGTGAAGGTGTTGTTGTCTAGATCGGGATCGGGTTCGGCGGCGCTGACCGACACCTCGTTGGTGAAGATCGAGCCGTAAGATTCACCGTTGTAATAGGCCTGGATCTGGACGGATGTACTGTTCCCCGACGCGAGCGTTCCCAGGTTGCACTCGATCTGTCCGGAGGACTGGTTCTGAGCGCACTGGGAATCGGCGCCGACGAAAGACAGGTCGATCGGCAGCGTGTCCTGCACGAAGACTGTCGTCGCAGGCGACGGGCCCTGGTTGAGAACGTCGACCGTATAGGTCACCGTGTCGCCGTTGCGCAGACGCGTCGGAGCGGCGCTCTTGGTCACCGAAACGTCGGCTCGCTGGATGACGGCGGTCACCAGTGTCGTCGAATTGTCGTCGGGATTGCCGTCCGTCTGGTCTTCACTGACGTTGGCCGTATTGAGGATGGAGCTGGTCGCCCCGATCACCGTCGTGTCGATGCTGAGGACGGCGGTCGCCCCCGCCGCCAACGAGGAGAGTTGGCAACTCAGCTGGCCTTCGACGAAGCTGCAGCTGCCGCCGGGGAGCAAATAGCCCTCGAACTGGAGATCCTCCTGGAGGTTGTCGATGATCGTGACGTTGGTTGCCGCGCCGGTCCCGTTGTTGACGACAGTCACGGTGTAGGTGAAGGAGGTTCCGGTGATGGCCGGATCGGACGAGCCAGTCTTCGTGATCGAGAGATCGGGCTGTACGACAGGCGTGACCACCGATCCCGTGTTGTTGGAGGGATCCGAATCGGTTTCCGCCGAAGCTGCAGTCGCGCTGTTGGTCAGCTCTCCAGGCTCAGACACAACGATGCCGCTCACCGAGATCTCGGCCGAAGCGCCGGCGCTGAGGCTGCCGATTTGGCATTCCAGGAGACGATTTTCGGAATCGAAAGTGCAGTCGCCCATCGAAGTCGAAAAGTAGGGCTGGACGAATTCCGATGGTAACTGATCAGTCACCTGGACGCTCGTGGCGTCGGACGACCCGCCGTTGGCCACCGTGATCGAATAGGTGAGCTCGCCACCCGGGTAGACCGAGGCGGGTTCGGCGGTCTTCGTGACTTCGAGATCGACGGAAGCCAACGGAATCGTCAAGGTGTCTTGGTTGTTGTCGGTATGGAGCTCGCTCTGTTGAGCCGAGACCGTGGCCGTACTGGTAAGGACTCCGGTACGCTTCTGAACGATGGCTCGGATTCGAACCGTGGCCGAGGAGGCGGGAGCCAGGCGCTCCAGCTGACAGTTCACGACGCCGTCACCGAGGGTGCATACGGCACCTCCCCCCACGGCCGATCGCAGCGCCAGGGACGGATCGAGCTGAACGTGAAGCGAGAGATTGCGTGCTTCCGAAGTGCCCAGATTCGACAGTTCCGCCTCGAGCAGCGCGAAATCGCCGAACCGGGCCTCGTCGGCCGGCGACGACAAAGCGACCGCAAGATCGACATCACATTGAGGATCGATATCGAATTCGACCCCGCGCTGTCTCAACGTTTCGAAGATCGAACACTGACTCAGATCGAGGGGGTTGTTGGCCAGGAAGATCCGGTCACCGTCGCCGATTCCTGGATTGTCGAGCAGCGGCGAGATGAGGCTCACGCGGTTGTAGCGCAAATCCAGGAGCTGCAATGCCCCGAGAGTGCTCAGCGGCGTCAGGTCCCTGATGAGGTTCCACTGCACGAGAAGCTGCTGGAGATTGGTGAGCGTGCTGAGCGCCGTGAGATCTTCGATGGTGAAGTTCCCCGAGAGGTTCAGTACGGTCAGACTGGTGAGTGAGGAGAGCGGGCTCAGCTCGGAAATGGCGTTGAACGCGAGGTTCAGTTCCGACAGCGCAGGAAGTGCCTGAGCCATCCTAGCCCGGACGCGAGCCGGCGACCCCGGCGAGCCGATGTCGAGGTTGATCAGGGTGCTCAGGTCTTCGATCAGGTTATAGGAGAGATCGAGCGTCGACAACCGGGTGAGGTTGGCCGACAGACCGGGAGATGTGATCAGGTTGTAGGAAGCGTCGAGTTCGCGGAGCTGGGTCAGACTGCCGACGGGTGCAATGCTCTTGATGAAATTGTGGCTCAGATCGAGAGCCTCGAGGTTGACGAAGAACTCGAGGCCGCCGACACGATGGATGTTCCGGCCGGAGGCGTCCAATGTCGTCAGGGACGCGGCAGCCGTACAGGTGACGGGCTCGTCGGAACCCAGATTGAGCGCCTCGCGAACGGCCGCCTCCAGATTGGCGTCTTCGAACGTGACCTGCGACTCGCAGACAGGATGCTCTTCGACGGGGGGCTCCGTGCCGTATTGGTCACCGACATCCACGATCGAGATGTTCCCCGCCTGATCGAAGAACAGACCGTAGGCGACGCTCGTGGCGAGGTTGAAGGGGTTGTCCGGGGGAATGAACGAGAGATCGCGTACCCCTGGAGCAGAAATCCATGAAACGACGCTGCCCAGCGAAGGCGCCACGAGGGTGATCCGGCCCACCCCCACTTCGGCGACCAGCAGCTGCGTGCGTTCCGGACAGGGTACGCCTTCCCGGTAGAGTGCCAGGAGTTGACCCGGGCTGGCGAGACCGGAGACCAGAGTCCTCAACGTCCCGGTCGCCGGGTCATAGGCCTTGATCACGCCCTCGGAGGCTATCGAGAAGTAGATTTCTCCCGTGCAGCGGTCTATGGCAAGGCCGGTGGCACCGGCGATCGACGCCACGGTCGACAGCGAAGCCGCACTGTCCGGAGCCGCCTGCCCGCTCGTAGCCGACGTTGAAGACAGTCCACTCTCAATGAACGAGCGGGCGATCTGCGTAATGCGATCGGACTCGGCCACGAGGACGCTTCCGGTGGCCGCGTCGAGTGCCATCGAAGTCGGCTGATTGAGTCCGGTGTAGACAATGCGAGACTGACCGGAGATGGGCTCCAGCCGGATGAGCTGACCGCTGGTCTGTCCGAGGAGGAGCATGTACTCCTTGCCGTTCGAGGCCGGGTAGGAAATCAACTTGACGATGTCGTCGATGTACTGTTGGACACTCGTCTTGACGTTGGGCGGCTGGACCTGGAAGAGTTCGCTCTGGTTGCTTGCTGCCGTGGTTTGCGCTGCGGAGACTCCCGCTGCCAGCGTCCCCAGGGAGCTGAGTTCGACCTCGTAAAGCCTCTGCAGAGACTGCATGTAAACGACGGACTGAAGAACTCCGAGTCCTGAAACCAGCGATTGCGACGTCAAGATGTCGACCGAGGCCCCGCCGCTCAAGGTCCCCGTTTCCGCCGAGACCGTGATCACGGACGGATCGGGTTTGTCCGAAGGAGCCTTGTACAGCCCGGTCGAGTCAATCGTGCCGACCGAACTGTCTCCTGAAGCAATACCGTTGACCGACCAGGTGACGGGATCGGAGGCTCCGGTCGTCGCAAATTTCTGTGTCTTGCCGGGTTGAACGACGGCGAGCAGGGGCGTCAGGCTCAGCCGGCTCAGATTCTGGTCAGGGGCATACTGGGGAGGAGGTTGCTGCGGCGGGATATTGGCCAGTACCTTGTCGGCGCCGAACAGCGAACTGGTGTAAAGCGGCACGTCGCTGGTCACCGAAACGAATCCTCCGGAGTGGTTCTGGGTGCTGGGAATGAATTCGGTCAGGAGTCGGCTGAGGCGTTGGTTCGGGCGGATGACCGTGTCGTCGCGGCCGAGAAGCTCTCCGGATGGCGTGTACGCCAGAATCTGGACGTTGGCGGTCAGCGAAGACGGATTGAGAAGGGCCAGCCCCGTAAAGTAGCCGCTGGTGGCGGCGATATGGGAGAAGACCGATGCCTTCGTGGCCTCGGGCGTCGCCGCGATGGCGGCAAGATAGCCGATGCTCGGGACCCCGTAGCTGAGGAACCCGTTGATGGCTTCGGCGCTGGCACGGACCTCGAGCCAGCCTTCACGAGTATCGCCCGCTTCGAAGCCGAACAGCTGTCCCACGTCGAGGAGCAGACTCTGGTTCGGATCCAATCCTCGACTGACCGGATTGGAAGTGACGTCGCCGGCACCGTAGAGAGTCCCATCGGGCTTGTGAGCATAGACGGTCACGAGCTGAGGGGCGTTCGAGTAGTTGACCAGGCCCAGTTCGGTCTTCCAGGGCCCGGACGCAACCATCTGGGGAAAGAACAGGTTCTGAAGCTTTTCGTCGGCCTTGCGGGCATTGAGACCCAACAGGTCCCCTCCGGTCGAGCGGACGAATTCCAAACCGGCCACAGCGCCGCCGTCCGTCGAGACTCGCAGGTAGCTCCCCGGGGCGAGCGAATCCAGACCAAAGAATGTTCCGGCATCCAGACGTTCCACTCCATGGGACGCCAGCGTCAGTTCCTTGGCGATCTCCGAGCTGTCCCCGGCGCGGATCAAAGTCAGTGTGGCGACGGTCTCTACCGCCGCCGTGTTGACCAGGTTGAGCTCGGTCGAGAAACCGCTGCCGACCTGAACCGTATTGAAGATGATTTGTGTGTCGGCCTCAGGGAGGTCCGCACCGTCCAGTTCGGTGAGGCTCCCGTTGAGGAAGAGGAAGAACCCGGTCAGTGCGTCAGTGGGGCTGGTCAAGTGAATCCATGCAATGGTGTTCGATGGAAATGAGCCGGCGAAGACCTCCGAAACGAGGCGCGCCACCTGCTCGTTTGAGGGGATCGAGAGTGTGGCAGGGTTCGTAAAGCCCGGGCCCGTCAGGATCGCTCCGTCATTTCCGTAGGCAGTCAGCGTCACTGTGGCTGTCTCCTCCGAGAGATTGGCGATGGCCAGGCCCGTCAGAGTGTCCGGCTGCGACGATATCCTCGGAAAGACCAGCGACGACGACGCTTGCAGAGCCGTCGTGGAGTAAAGCAGATACAAGAATGCCAAAGGCAGCCAGGAGATTCCCCTCTTCCTCATTTGCCCCTCCTGCAACGAAAGCCCGTTGCTTAGGAAATCAAACACCCAGAATCCGCGAAGGAATGGGAGCAGTGTACTAGAACATGAACCCGGGTGAAATACGCGGGCTAATCCCTGACGGAGTCGAGGTCGATACAAGGATCTCCGGATCCGCAGAACTCAAACGAAGCCCTTTGCGACGAGACTTTGGCTCGAAAACGAAAAAAGTTCGTGCCATCCGCGCCGTGGTCACCGACCGGGCAACCCTTAGGTGATGGCTGAATAGAACTGCTGAATTCCTTCCTCCATGTCGGCAAGATAGGTCTGTGCCTGTTCCAGATCCGTCGACGCGAGTTCGAGAAGTCGCAGTTCGGTCAAGTCGTACATTGGAGGCGTGACGTTGCCGTCGCTGCCGACCTGCATCTCCTGGACGATCGTGTTGGCGACCTTGAGAGTCGTAATCGACATGCGGTCGCTGTCCGGAGGGATCTCGTCGGCGTGGTGGAAAGCGATGGGTTCGATGATCTGAGCCGGAAACTCCCATCGCTTGAGAATCAAGGACGCCAACTCTCCATGGTCCATTCCGAAGGTTTCGCGCTCCGATTGGAACAAGAACCGGCAGTTCCCGGCCCGCACGTTGGCGAGGGTCTGTTCGAAGGAGGATCCGAAATACTCGGAGAAGACGATCTTCCCGATGTCGTGAAGCGTTCCGGCGAGGAAGAGTGCCTCCGCGCTCGGGTCCCGACGCTGCTGGGCAAGCCACCGGGCGAGGGTCCCCACCGCCAGGCTGTGAATCCACAGTCCCATCTGCGAAAAATGCCCGCTCGGACTTCCCGACGGCAGACGGTGCACGATGGGGATCGAGAGAGCCAGGGACTTCACCATCCTCAATCCGATGAGCATGACCGCCTTGCGAAGCTCGGACACCTGGCCGGAGAACCCGTAGTAGGCGGAGTTGGCGACGCGAAGGATTTTGGAAGTCAACGAGGGATCGTAGGAGATGACAGCGGCGATATCGGAGACGCTGGCGTCGTCATCCTGCAGAATCGCCAGCAGCTTGGGAACAATAGTGGGAAGGGCAGGGATCTCATCGACTTTCGCGACAACAGCAGCCCGCAACCTAGCGCTCTGGTCCATTCCGCTTCTTCCTCGCTGTGAATTCTCTGAGAAGCCAGAGTTTAGCGCAAGTCAGCCAGACACGCACCTCTCCGGAATGTCCACGAGTCGATTGGCCCACCGAATCCGATCCGGCCCCGGTCACGGACCGCGGAGTCGGGCGTCCGAGCACGAACGCGCCCCGTGCAGTCTGCGCCTGTCCACCCTGCAGGCCCGGCTGGGAGCTGTCCATGAACTAAACCTCCACGGGACATCGTTCAGTTCTGCGCGATAACAGTACGCCAGGCACCCCATTCCGGCTGCTCGCTCTCGAGGCCGAACCAGTCGAGGGCCTCTGTCTGATCTCGGCATACGGCGAGGACCTCGTCAGGCAGGTCGTAGATCGACCGGAACTGGCAAGCGATCCCGAATTCCAGGTCCCCGGGGGCGACGATCACGATCTGTACGCGAGCGACGGGCGGAACGAGATGAGAGAGCGCCTGGGCCGGGACCGTGCCGGTTGAACCAGGATCGCCCATGGAGAACTCGATCATGTGATCGAAGGTGCTATCGAAGTCCGGGTCTCTGTTGAGCTGGTCTGAGTACGAATTCAGATCGCGGGAATCGGTCTTCTCGTCGATGACCGTATGGACGACCTGCAGATTCCGATGGATCCGGTAGCGGATGCACATTGCGGAACTCCCCTGAGAACTGTCTGATCCGGCTTCTTGGGAATGAACAGTACGGTCGTCGCTGCCGGGGAATCAAGGACATTCGGTAATGCCGAAAGATGGCGCCGGGTCATGGGCCCTCTTCGCAAGGAGGGTCTGACAGGCAAGCCTTGCTCAATTCCCTTGGCCCGGCATAGGCCTCCTAGTGTGCGCGCACAAAGCGATTCATCCCACGGCTCTTCTGGCGCGCTCGATCTTCTCGGCTCCCGGGAGCCCGTACGTCAACCAGAACAGTGAGGTGCCTCCCCGACGGCATATCAGGTCTCGCCCGGCCCCCAGATTCAGGGATTGTTACAGAGACTCGGCTGCTGCTTCCTAGAAATCTCGTACCTTTTCCATAGCTGCGTCTATAGTGGGTAAAACGTGGGAGCAGCGAGCGTGTCGATTGTGCAATCGCCCTGGAGGAGTACCGGCTCTGATCTTCCTTATTGAGAAGTCCTGCGCCGAAGCCGAAGAACCGTACCGACCAAAGCTGCTAGCCCGAATGCGAGAAGCGCTACGCACCCGGCACTACGGCCGCCGCACCGAGCAAACGTGCTGCAGCTGGTTCAGCAATTGAATCAGATCAAAAAACAACTAAAGAACCGATTGAGATATCACTTAATCAGTGTCTACAAGAGTCAGGGCAAAAGAAATAATTCATGATGGTGCTTTGTCTGAGGAATTCATGAGAAAATGGATTATCACTATTGACATATCGAATAATGCTGTTTGGATATCTCCTGTAGAGAGCTAAAGGCCCAATCGCGTCGTCCAGAGCTCAGATGGGAGCTACCAGCTCATCTGGAAGGCGCAGTCACAGACATTACGGAGTTTGCCTCATGGAGGATGGAATATGAGCATGGGAATTCTCGACACACAGAGAGCGATCCGAAAAGGCAGCACAGTCGTGGGTGTCCCCAAGAGGACACCACATAACAAATAACTGAAGATCGCAATGGAGTCTTTCGTACCGCCTTCTGAGTTCAGTGTTCTGTATAGGTTATGCCTTATAGTGGTTTGCCTATGGCACGAGTCTCGTGATATTCATTAGTGTATTCTTGTGCCGTGATTGACGGTTGCGGCCCGCCAGCGGCGTTTAGCTTTGCCCCCAACGTCGGACGTGGACGTCGTGTCACGTCCCGTCCCGATTGCGGCGCCGCCTTGTCTGCTGCGCCCGCCTAAGATACTGTAGTTCCTCGGCCGCCCCGAACGCCGCGGCCAATTCCCGGGTAAGCCCGTGAACTTCCAGGAGCA
>JARRKC010000071.1:0-23884 GCA_037388505.1 Acidobacteriota bacterium
GCAATCCCAGCAGGATGACGATTGGGGACCATTGAAAAACGACTATTTCGCGTCCCTGCAACAATCCCAACGGGCCGATATGACCGCGTTGAATACCATGGCGCCGTGGCCCTCGACATCAAGGCGACCAGGAAGACGGTCGGCCCGGAAAACCGAGTGACCATCCGATCGCATGACGCTTCCGAGCACATCTCCTCTTTCGAGGGCGTAACTCTGTCCGAAACGCGTGAAGGAAACGAAATCCTGCCCATCGAAGACAGCGACAATTACGTCACGATCTATCCCGGCGAAACCGCCGAGACTCACGGGGCTATTTGGAAGGATGACAATCCTTGTTGAGTGAGGATTGAAGCGTATACTACGCTTGCCATTTTCGTCCCTCTCAGCTAGAACCGCCAGGAGATGTCGATGACGAAATCTGGAATCCATGCCTTCATGGCGTGTGCTGCTGTGACCGTTGTAGCTGCCGTGGGAACGATCTGCCATGCGGAGAACCCGATCATCCAGACCCACTTCGGCCCCTGGAGGTGCAAGGGCACCATCATGGACCCGAGCCCGCTGTCCGACGGCAATCATCCGGGGATCATCGACTTCAAGGGAACGTCGTATCTTTTCGGTTTCAATTACGAACTGCTTTTCTCCATTCAGGGTGAACGGGTGAAACGCGAACGACGTTCGATCTGCGTGAAGGAAATGACTTACAACGACGACGGATCGATCAAAAAGGTGTCGTGGTGGGGCAAGGGGGTTGCGGTGCCCAGCGTGCCCCAGGTGGGGCATCTCGATCCTTATGTTCGCAACGAAGCGGAGACCATCCATGCCATCATTGACGTGGCGATCCCTGCCGATGCCGTGCTGACCGTCAGCCTGGCGGACAGCGACATCCCTGTGAATATCGATCGGATTGTGGTCGGTGACGGAGACCTGGGACTGCCGCCGGACATCTGGAACCTGCCGCCGTTGAAAGTGGCCGACGGTCCCTATTCCGGCGACTGGAAGGCGATCGCGCGCAGGTACACCGTGCCCGAGTGGTGGCGTGACGCCAAGTTCGGCGCGTGGTCGCACTGGGACCCGCAGTCTATGCCCGAGCAGGGCGACTGGTACGCCCGCGGCATGTATATGCAAGGCAGCCGGCAGTACAACTACCACCTCGAACACTTCGGTCATCCGTCCGAATACGGGTATAAGGACATCTGTCGCCACTGGGTGATCGACCGATGGGATCCCGACGCGTTGATGAATTTGTATGTCGACATGGGCGCACGCTATTTCATGGCCATGGGCGTTCACCACGACAACTTCGATTGCTGGGATTCGGCCTTTCAGCCCTGGAACTCCGTACACGTCGGCCCCAAGACGTACATCGTGGGCACCTGGGAAAAGGTCGCGCGCCGGCACGGCCTGCGTTTCGGTATCGGTTTTCACAATTCTCCGGGCCGCACCTGGGGCCAGTTCATGCCGGTACGTTACACCAGCGACAGGTCAGGGCCGAAGCAGGGAGTGCCTTACGATGCCCTGCAAACGATTCTCGACGGCAAAGGTCAATGGTGGGAGGGCATGGACCGGGTGGATCTCTACGGGCCGCCGCACACCATGACGCGCGGACCGCGTTCCCTTCCGGGGAACGATCCGCTGCTGTCGCCTTTTGTCAATCAGTTCATGTGGCGCGTGGACGACGCGGTGACCAAGTACCATCCCGATGTGATTTACTTTGACGAGCACGCGGGCGACTCCCAGGTGGACTTGGGCGTGCACATGGGGCTGGGCTTTCTCGGGCCGCAGTTGGCCGCGAATTACTACAACAAGTCCCTGCAATGGAACCATGCTATTGAACCTCACTCAGCACGGTCGGGGCGATCTCGATCCGGAGGTGATTCAACTGGCCAAAGACGTGGGCGCCTGGTTGAAGGTCAACGGCGAAGCGGTCTATGGCTCGCGTCCGTTTGAAGTCTGTGGCGATGCATCCGTGTGTTACACGCGCAACCACGGCAACGTGTATGCCACGCTTCTGAATTGGGACGGCGGCCCGCTCACGCTCACAGCCCTGCACGCCGGGGGAGCGACCCTGGGCAAGGTCACCCAGGTCGAACTGATCGGCTCCGATGTGGCCATGACGTTCCTTCACCGGCACCAGCGTCACGATCATCGCTCCGACAGAACCGGCCGCCGGAAGGATCGAGGTTCAAATCGACGGCCAAATCCGGGCGACGGCGGACTTGTCCACTACGGGCGAGCGTCAGGCCCAGCAGGCAGTGTGCGAGGTGGCCGGTCTGAAGCCGGGCAAACACACCATTGATCTTGTCAATCGTGGCCCGGGACCGGTGGCCGTGGATGCCCTGGTTTTATCAAACACAGACAGGTCCATGACACAATGAGGAAGAACGTGAAAAAGATGGATAGGCTTCATTTCGTCGTGATGGTCTTCGTGGTTTTGACGACCGTCGGCGTCAGTCCGGCGCAACCCTACCAGAAGACCGATACGGGTATCACCACCGTGATCGATTCGGTGGCAATTGAGATCCAGTTTTACAGTCCTTCCACGGTTCGGATCGTGAAATGGCCGGATGGAGAGAAGTTCACTAAGAAGAGCCTGTCGGTTATCAAGACGCCGCAACACACCGCTTATACCGCGAAGCAGACGGGGGATGAACTGACACTGGCCAGTAAAGGCCTGACGGTCGTCCTGAATCTGCAAACCGGTCAACTGTCATTTCAAACTCCCCAAGGCGAGCCGCTGTTAAGCGAGAAAGCGTCAGGTGTCAAGTTCACCGATTTCGACGATGCCGGCGATAAGACCTACAGCGTTTCGCAGTCCTATGTGTTGGATCGGGACGAAACGATTTACGGGTTGGGGATTCTTCAAAAAGGCAAGATGTCCCTGCGCAATATCCAATTGCACATGGTGCAGGGCAATACCGAAGACTTCGTGCCGACGTCGTTCAGCTCCGAGGTGGGCGATGGTATCGATTATTACGTCATGTATGGCGGCAATGCCGACGGCGTGATTGCCTGCATGCGCGACCTGACGGGCCAGGTTCCCATGTTTCCCTTGTGGACGTATGGGTATTGGCAAAGTAAGGAGCGATACAAGAGTCAGGATGAGACCGTTGGCGTGGTGCGGAAGTACCGCGAATTGGGCGTCCCGCTCGACGGCATCATCCAGGACTGGCAATACTGGGGCAATAATTACCTGTGGAATGCCATGGAATTCCTGAATCCGGAATTTCCCAGACCGCAAATGATGGTGAATCAGATCCATGATATGCACGCGCATATCATCATTTCGATCTGGTCGTCGTTCGGGCCCATGACCAAGCAGTACCGTGAAATGGAACCCAAGGGCATGCTGCTCGATATGGGCACCTGGCCGCAGTCCGGGCTGACCAGTTGGCCTCCGAATCGCGAGTATCCGTCCGGTGTCAAGCCTTACGATCCGTTTAACCCGGAAGCCCGTGACATTTACTGGAAGTACCTGAACCAGGGCCTTTTCTCGTTGGGTATGGATGGCTGGTGGATGGACTCCACGGAGCCCGATCACCTGGACGTCAGGCCGCAGGACTTTGACAACCAGACCTATCTTGGCTCATTTCGCAAGGTGCGCAACGCCTATCCCTTGATGACCGTGGGTGGCGTGTACGACCACCAGCGGGCCGTGACCTCCGACAAACGGGTGTTCATTTTGACCCGGTCGGCGTTTGCCGGTCAGCAGCGCTATGGCGCCAATACCTGGTCGGGCGATGTAACGTCCTCGTGGAATGCCTTGCGAAACCAAATCTCCGCGGGATTGAATTTCTCGATGACCGCCATTCCGTATTGGAACAGCGACATCGGCGGCTTCTTCCTGTCACGGTTCAAACGCAAACTCGAGGATCCGGATTATCGGGAACTCTATGCCCGGTGGATTCAGTTCGGCGCGTTTTGTCCGATGATGCGATCCCACGGTACCGACGCCCCGCGTGAGATCTACCAGTTCGGCGAGAAGGGCGATACGGTCTACGATGCCATTGCCAGATACATCAACCTGCGCTACAGCCTGCTGCCGTACATTTATTCAACCTCCTGGGACGTCACGGCCCACCAATCGAGCATGATGCGTGCGTTGGTCATGGATTTTGCCTCGGACAAGCAGGCCCTGGACCTCAACGATGAATATATGTTCGGCCGATCCATCCTGGTCTGTCCGGTGACTGAAGGCATGTATTCAAGCAACATGCAGGCGGATTTCAGCACCGTCAAATCCAGGGAACTCTACCTGCCTGCAGGCACCGACTGGTTTGATTTCTGGACCGGCGAAACCTTGACAGGCGGACAAACGGTCAGCAGGGAGACCCCCATCGATATCATGCCGCTGTACGTGAAGGCCGGCAGCATCATTCCGGTCGGCCCCAAGGTGCAGTACGCGGAAGAAAAGAAATGGGACGACCTCGAGATCCGAGTGTACGAAGGCGCGGACGGCGAGTTTACCCTGTATGAAGACGAAAACGACAACTACGATTACGAGAAGGGAATTGACTCGACCATCACCTTCAACTGGGACGACGCGAACAAGACGTTGACGATCGGCGAACGTCAGGGTGAGTTCCCCGGCATGCTTCAAGAGCGTCAATTCCGCATCGTCAAGGTGTCCAAAGGCAAAGGCGCAGGAGACGGCGACGTCGAAACCTTTGACAGGGTGATCACCTATACGGGCAAGAAAACATCGGTCAAGCTCTAACGATGAGAGATAGGAAATCGCTTTTTCCGGGAGTGAGTCCATTGGAGCGGAAATGGCGAGTCACTGCTGCAATGAGCGCCTGGATGGAATGTTCAGGCAGGGCGGACAGAAAGGTCGGACGCAGGACCTGCAGAATCGTCCAGGCCTGACAAATTGGTGACACGCACGCAATTCGATTGTAAATGGTTACCTATAAAGCATTTTAGGTCAGCTCTGGTACCTATTTCGGGTTTTCACGGTACATCCGCAATCGGGCGCCGGCCATTCGTTCCGGTGGCAGGCAGCCTTTCTGCGGTGCTTTCAACAGACCTCCGATGGGAGAAGATCCCCGGGGCGATCAGCCGCTTTCTCGAGTTAAGTGCCAGACCGGCTCTGGAATCCTTTATTCTTAGGCACTTAGGAGCGAATTACGTGCGTGTCACCTATTTCGTACGCACCTGGGCATACGAATGGCCGCGTTGAGCAAGCGCTTTCACCTGGCATAGCCATCGTGCGGGTCTCGATTCACCTAAAGACGGGTGAGGGAGGTTCTGCACGCCCCGACATTCCCAGTCGACACAAAGCCGTGCTCGTCTTGGCGGATTCTGTTGCTTCCTCCTGATACGCGCCGCCGGTCCAGGTTCTGCCGACGCTCGTCGGATGATTCTATTGGATCGCTCTGTTCTTCCATTTACCGGCGAGGACTTCGAACAGGGAACGCTCAAACGTGCAGAACAGCAACGGGATCTGGATCGCGATGAAGACAAGGTTGGGCAACCGATTCACCAGCAAGTCGGAGACCCAATCGGCTGTCTGGCCTGCCAGACCCAATTGGACCAGGAAGAGATTGAAGAGGATGCTGGCCGCCAACCCATATTTCACCGGCGTCCCCTTCCCGATGATGAGAATTCCGACGACAACCTCGAAAGCTGCCAGGGCCAGGGCAAAGAAGACGATCTCCGGCATGACGACGGTTCGCCAGAGTTCACGAAATCCCGGGATGAGGGCCGTATTCCCGAAGCCGCGATACATTTCCGGCATGGCGAGAGCAAGATAGACGTGGGACAACCAGCCAAGCAGATACCAGGGCGCGACAAGGATCCGGACTGCATTCTTCATGGCTGGCGTTTTCGACGACTGCGATAAGGGTCCCTCACTCTGTTCGCGCCCGGACCTGGTTCAGGAAGCGATCCGCGACATCACGGAACCAGAAAGAAGCGGCAGCTTCGGGTGACCACTTTGTCACCCGCGGGGATCGCGACTGGGAGTGTGTACAGTCCAGACGCGTGGCCAGCCGCAATCCCAAGGGCAGCACTCTGCCAATCCGTTGGTGTGCGGTCACCTTCATCCTTTCGAAGACTATTACAGGAGACTGAGACTTTGTCCAGATCTTTCAGTCCTCCCTATGCCCCGAACGCGGTAGACTCCGGCTCGGCGATCCGTGTCGGGTCCAGGAGAGGGAGATGAAGAGTATTTGAAACAGGTGACACGCACGTATTGCGCCTGTAAGTGCCTATGAATCCAGACTTCCGGTTCGAGTCTGGGACCTACCGCAGCATCAAGGCGTAGACTGAGCCGGGAAGGACGGTTGGGCCCCGGGTTTTTCGGAATCCGGAAACCGCCTCCGATTTCGTCGGTCAACAGGTCCTCAGTCTCCGCCGTCCGCCGTGGAGCAGCTCCAATACACGGAATAGTACTGGTGATGGACCTCGTAGAGCGGCCGGAAGAGGATTCCGTCGGCCGGTCCCACATTCCGGGCTTAAAAGACCAGGGGCCGGCCCGGCACCGGCTCCAGCCAATCGGCGGCATGTTCAGATAGGCGTCGAGCAGGCCGGCCATGATCTTGTGGATCGTGTAGTAGGGCACGACCACGTCGCCGCTGTCACCCGGCTTACCCTCGAGACGGCCGAAGGCCCCCATGGGAAACGCCGCCAGGTAGCCGTCCAGATTCAGGGCATCCTGGCACTTGGCCAGTTCGGTGACCATGTCGTCGACCTTTGCCCTGAACGACCTGTCCCCCGTCGCCGCCGCCATGCGTGAGGAGGCGGAAAGATAGTGTCCCGCCATATGGCCGCGAATGAATCCACTGTCCCATCCGTCGTATCCGGCTGTCACACCTTCCGGTTGAGGCAGTTTCGCGAGCGTGCGGTAGGGGAACAACAGCTTGTCCGGTTCGAACGACGCAAGGTAACCGAGACGCTGGAACTCCTGGCGCTCGTAAAAGGGACTGCCCGGCAGAAGCCGCACATGGGCGGCATCGACCTCTTGGAGTGTGGAAGCCTCGGCCTGGACCAGCGCCACGGAACAAAGCAGCGTGAGCGCAATCTTCATCGCATGATTCACATCGGCACCCCTAATCAAGCGGAGGGACTTCCGGAGCGCCCGGCTCGAGCAGGCGCACATCGAACAGCCCTCCGGCAAGCCGCCGTTTTGCCGTGAACCGGACGGTGAGTCGATCATTGCCGGCAGCTTCGAGGATTTCGGAGGGAATCGGATAGCGCTTCTCGATGAAGCCGCCCGGCTGTTCGCCGGTCAGCTCCTGCGTCGCGATCACCGTGTCGTCGACCGAGATATCGAATTCCCGCCCGCGATCGTTGCCGGAATAGGTGACCGAGAGCAGCGCTTCCGGGGCGCCTTTCGGGTCGAGGGTGTATTGGATCAGGGTGCCGTGGCGCCAGCGCCGACCGTTGAGCATGCCCGACTCCATCTCCTCGCCTGTGAGATCGTGCTCGACCTCGGGCTGCTGCTCGCCGACGGCAATCCAGTCGATGGTTGCGGCCTCGAAGGCCTCGCGGGCACGCCCCGCCGCGACGAGTGCCTCTTTTCTTGCCGCAATCGCATCGGCATCGGTGAGTTCCCAGTACATCTGATAGCGCTGCTCGTGCAGCCGGAAGAACGGCATCAGCGGCAAGCCCTCGGGGGTCGCCGGCGAGATCACGTCCCGGATGCGAAAGTGGAGGGGGCCGGCCGAAGGATCGGCCACCACGTGGCCCAACAGTTCGTTCTCGGAGGTGAGCAGGGCCGGCACGTTGGCGAGCGGAATCATCGGACCCTCAGCCACGTGCGACATGCGGCCCTCGTCGGCGAACAGACCGTCCAGATGGTCGGTGCCGGCGGGGTTGGCCAGCACGATCGGGCCGTACAGAATGGTCACCCAGTCGGAACCGTCGGGCAGGCGCTCCAGGTGCGTGTGCATGGGAATCGCCACGTCCACCGTGTCGCCGTCCTTCCATTCCCGTCGAAGGGCGGCATAGGAGGACGGAGTCGACTCGAGATCAACCGATTGCCCGTTCACTTGGACGGCGAACTCGCCTGCACCAACCCAGGCGGGATGGCGGACGTTCAGCGTAAAGGTGGCCGGCTCTTCGAGTCGAAGCGTCAGGCGTGTGCGCGGCTCGTCGGGGAACGTTGTCTCCTGTCTCAGAACCAGGCCCTGCTGGGGCACGGACAGCTCCGAAGGGATGAAGAGGTTCACGAACAATCCATCCTCATCCCGGGCGTAGATGAACTCGCCGTATCGGCCGGGGTTCTCCATGCCCGTCCCGACGCAGCACCAGAACGCATGCTCGGGCTGGGAATAGACCCGGTAATGGTCCGGCCGGATCGAAGTGAAATAGACATATCCGGGCTTCTCCGGGTTGATGGAGGCCAGGATGTGATTGTAGAGGGCGCGTTCGTAGAAGTCGGCATAAGATGCCTTGGGCTCGGCCTTGAACAGCTGTTCGGTCAACCGGAGCATGTTGTAGGTATTGCAGGTCTCGGGTCCCTCCCGGTGTCGGATCATGCGGCTGAAGTCATCGGGTGGGTTGAAATGCTCGCTGACGCTGTTCCCGCCAAAGGCCAGGCTGCGATGCTCGGTCACCGTCTCCCAGAAGAAGGCGGCGCCGGTATGCAGCGCCGGATCGTGCACCAGGGCTGCGATCCGCTCCATGCCGACGATTTTGGGAACCTGGGTATTGGCATGCAGCCCGGTCAGCCGGTCCTGATGCTGCTCCAGCGGTTCGAAAATGGCCCGATGATTGAAGCGCTGGGCCAAGTCGATGTACTTCTGCTCCCCGGTGATCGCATAGATATCGGCCAGCACCTCATTCATCCCGCCGTATTCCGTATCGAGCATCTGCTGCATCTGTTCGTCGGAAAGGCCCGACGTGACGGAATCGCACCAATCTCCGTAGCGAACGAGCAGATCGCGAGCCTTTGGGTTGCCGCCGTGAACGTAGGCATCCCGGAGGCCGGCAAACATCTTGTGGAGGTTGTACCAGGGGACCCATTTGCGCCGCATGAGTTCGACGTGACCCTCGGCGACACCTTCCCAATAGCCCCTGCTGCCCGGAATGCCTCCAAGGTAGCCGTTGCCGTTGGCCTCCTGGACCTGCGCCAGCTCATCGACCATGTAATCGACGCGGCGACGAAACTCCCCGTCCGGGTCGTCGCCCGATTCGATCATCAGCGACATCGCCGAGAGGTAGTGTCCGGCGGTATGCCCGTCGAGTCCGCTGCTCTCCCAATTGCCATAGGGTGGTGCCTTGGGCTCCAGTCCGGCTTCCCGAAGATAGGGCGCGAGCAATCGGTCGGGATCGTGAGCCAGGAGATAGCGGCGATTGATGGTGACCGCGTTGGAGAAGGGACTCTCGAGCAATCGGACGTCCTTCAGAGGGAAGAGCCGAACCGCCCCTCCGGGAGGATTCGCCTCCTGATACGAGCCTGCCTCTTCGGACGCGACCGAACTGCCGCCATTGCCGGTTCCAGCACACCCGGCCGCTCCTAGGGCCAGGAATAGGATCGTCGGAATCATTCGTCTCATGTCGATGCCCGCCCTTCCGTTGAGCCTGCAAACGGTCAAAGTCAAACCCCTTCGCGACGCGATTGGAGAGAGTCTATCCGAGCGGAGGTAATGAGTGAAGGCTTGAAAACAGGTGAGACGCACCTGATTCAAACGGAGGTCGTCACCAAAGCAGGGTTCTTCTGGACAGTGGGACCCATTTCAGAATCGCGGGAGCGGCCGATGACAGGAAGCCGAAATGGCTCGCTCTCACGTGAGGTCGCAACGAAGGCCAAGGGTTGCGTTATCCTGGAACTCCTTGGCGAGCTCCGAGTGTTGGCGTGGAATCGGTTCTGCCGGTCCGAACGTCCGGCAGGCAGGGGCGGGCTGAGCCCACCTTGCTCTTCGTACGCTGCCAGGGGAATCTGACCGGCCTCTCATTCGCAGAACCGTTTCTGCTCTTCATTCCTCGAGCGCACCACAGCCACAATTCGGTGCATGGTATCTACCATTGGCTTCGACGGTGCCACCCCGGCCATACATGTCGCGCGGCCGCGCCCAATCGGTCAGCGAATGGTAGGGACCCCTCTCGTTACGCCCCTTCGGCATGGCGTCGAGGATCCCGTAGATGCCGAGCACCTGTTCCCCACCGCGGGCGTAGGCAGAATAAGTGTGGAAGATCTCTCCCGCATCGTTCTGGTAGAAGACGCTGCTGCCCGAGAGATCCTGGATCTCGACCGTCCACTCCGGGGCCCTCCGATAGTTGTACTCGGCCTGACCGGATGCCACGTCCTCCGGCCTGAACGAGACGTGAAAATCGTAGTTGAAGTCGTTGCGGAAGGACGAGACCCATAGAAACCTCCAGCCCATTCGTTTGCGAACGGCTTCGATCTCCCCAATCGGTGCCCGGGCGACGACTGCATAGCTCACATCGTGATTCTCCAGGTGGGGCAGGATGCCATCCATGTGATCCACCTCGAGTGAACATCCGACGCACTGGTGCAGAGCGCCGGGCGCCATCATGAAGTGTTTGATGTAGAGCTGACTGCGGCTCTCGAAGAGGTCCGAGAGAGTCAGCGGTCCGTTTGGACCGTCGAAGACGTACTCTTTGTCCACCCGGACCCACGGCAGGGTCAAGCGTAGGGCCGAGACCGCGTCGCGCTGGCGTGTGAGTTCTCTCTCCTTGGCCAGAAGTTCCTTGCGCGCCGCAATCCACTCCTCTCGCGAGACGACTCTGGGTTTATCGACGGTTCGTACTGACATCTTCATGGCTCCTCTCACCTGAGGCGTGTCCGGATGGGCGGTTCTTTCTGCGGGACATCTTGACGGCAAGCGCCGTCACGCCACCGGTCGAGACCGTGCCGGCAACGATAAGTCCTAGAGTTGAAAGACAGAATGGGCACACGGTTCACCTCCCTGGGGGCTGAGTTGCGAACGCTCAGCCGGTTCTGCAAAGGAGACGGGTAAGGTACAGCCGTTTCGACAGGAACAGCCAGAAAACTCAGCTTCGCTGTTGGAGGAGGAACTCTCGGACCGCAGGGTCTTCCGCCAACCCAATCGCCCGATCATAAGCGTCGGCCGCCTCGGAGGCTTTTCCCAGTAGCTGCAGCAGATGGGCGCGAACCGCCCAGTAAGGTTGATAAGCCGAGACGATATCCTGATCCACGGCATCCAGAAGGGCCAATCCCTGGTCCGGCTTGTGCACTTGGGCAAGGGCCGCCGCGTACCCCGTTTGCCTCCCGACGCTCGGCCACCCCCGGTTCAGTTCTTCGTAAAACTGCACGATCGCCGTCCACTCGATCCGTCCGGTACGAGCCCGTGCGGCATGGACCGATTGAATCGCCGCCTCCAGCTGAAAGCGGCCCGGCTGTCCCGATTCGGCTGCCTCTGAGAGAAGACGTTCGGCCTCTACTATCAGAGACGATGACCACAACTCAGGATCCTGCTCGGTGAGCGGAACGTATCGACCGTCCCGATCACGCCGGGCGGCTCGTCGTGCTTCACAATGCAGCGTCAGGGCCAGGAGGCCACGGACCTCTGCTTCACCTGGCCTGAGTTGAAGGAGCACTCGGGCGAGCCAGATCGCTTCCTCGGCGAGATCGCGACCGCGATGATCGACACCCGCCATGTCATCCCAACCGATACCGAAGGCAGCGTAAATCCCTTCGAGAACCGCATCCAGTCGCTGCGGCAGTTGTTGTGGCTCCGGGACTTCGAACCGGATGCCCGCATGACGGATCTTGGTCTTGGTGCGCACGAGCCGCTGTCCCATGGTCTTGGGTGAAACCAGGAAAGCGCCTGCGATTCGAGCCGCATCGAGACCCAGAACGGTTTGCAGCATGAGAGGCGCGTGCATCGCGGAATCAATCGCGGGGTGCGCGCAGACGAAGAGCAACTTGAGCCGCTCGTCGGGATAGTCCGTCTCGGGAAGATCCTCCGTTGAGTTGCGGGTCAGATGCATCAGATCCGGTTGACGATCCAAGACGACCCGCTGGTGACGGAAGAAATCGATCAGGGAGCGGCGCGCGACCGCGAGCAACCAGGCCTCAGGATTTCGCGGTACGCCGTCCCTCGGCCAGGCCGCCAGTGCCTTGAGCAGAGCTGCGCTCAAGGCATCTTCGGCACCGGCAAGGTCCTGGGTGTGCACGGAAAGATAAGCCACCAGGCGGCCGTACGATTCCCGGGCCACCCGCTCGATCTCCCGATCGACCTTTCCGTCATCACTGCCACTCATTCCACGATCCGGCGTTTGGCGTCGGGCGCCAGTGGGCGCACCTCGACCGCTCCATGGGCGGCTGCCGGGCAGCGTCCCGCCCACTCGAGGGCTTCGTCGAGCGAGGGCAACTCCAGAATGGCGAAACCGGCCAACTGCTCCTTGCTGTCGGCAAAGGGTCCGTCCTGTACGTGCCGTTTTCCGTCCTTGATCTGGACGGTGGTCCCCGTTTCCGGCAGCTGCAGCGGGTCGCCACCGACGAAGACACCAGCCTCCACCAGAGCCTTGTGATAGGCGCGCCAAGCGCCCGTGTAGGGGTCGGTTCCGTCGCTCTTCCGTGCCTCAAATGCCTCGGGCGATTCGTAGATCAACAACGCGAATTGCATCATCTTCTCCTTCTTGATGTTGTTAAAGATGTACCTGAACTGACGACGTTCGTGAAGCCGCAATTTCGACAGGTAGTCCGGATTCTGGCATGTCGACGGCGCCAATTTAAATGGGTAATCGGTGACACGCCCGCTATTAGAATGACCAGCGCCTGCCCGCGGCACATTTTGCACACAGGGTTGTTGAAGCTCTCCATGTCATAGGGGCACGCGCTTCCCGAGCCTGCGATCTCACCGATACCCGAGACCGTAAACGGCAGGAGGCCTGGGCAGCAGGAGCGCCGTTCGCCAGGAGCCAAGGCAGGGAGGCCGGCAGGTCGACGGGCGTTGCGAAAACGCACACCATGCCGCAGTATTGCAGTGCTGGAAGGGAGATGGTCCTATGGGTCAAGTGATTTCTTTCTGTCATATTCTCGTATCGGCATTGCTGTTGATGCCGACATTCTTCCTGCACGCAGCCGAGACAGAGCCCGGACAGGCAGCGGAAAACATGGTGGCCTGGTATCGACAGCCGGCGACCCAGTGGCTGCAGGGAATGCCCCTGGGTAACGGCATGATCGGGGCCATGGTCTTCGGCGGCGTCCCGCAGGAACGCATCGCCCTCAACGAGTCGTCCTTCTGGTCCGGGCGCCCGCACGACTACGACGATCCCAACGCTTTCAAATACTTCGCCCAGATTCGCGATCTCGTCTTCGCCGACAAGTTCCAGGAGGCCGAGCAGCTGGTCAATGAGCATTTCTACGGCATTCCCAAGTCGCAGGAGGCCTTCCAGCCGATCGGCGACCTGCTCCTTTCCTTTGCGGACACCAACGTCACCGACTATCGCCGCGAGTTGGACATGGAAACCGGCGTCGCCACTGTCAGCTATCGGCAGGGGGATGCCGTCATCAAACGTCAGGTCTTCGTCTCCTGGCCCGACCGCGTTCTGGTCGTGCGCATCAGCGCCGATCAGCCCGGACGCGTCTCCGTCGGCGCCCGGTTCCGCGGTCCCTACCTGGAGACAATGGTTGCCGATCGAGACCGCCTCGTCATGACCGGCGCGTGGAAAGGTCCGTTCTCCGCCCCGGCCACGGGAATGGACGGGCTGATCGCGCGGACCAAAGGCAAGGGCCTGCGCTACGAGGCAGCTTTGACCGCCCGTCGCGAAGGTGGCCGGTCCGAGGCCTCCGCTTCCGCGCTCAGTATCCAAAACGCCGACGCCGTGACCCTCGTCCTGGCCGTGGCCACCAGTTTCGTGAACTACCACGACATCGGCGGCGATCCTGCGGCCCGGTGCAGGGAAGTATTGGAGGCCGCTGCCGACAAGGATTTCTCCGCCCTCTACCGTCGGCATGTGGACGATTTCCGTGGCCTGATGGGTCGCGTGCATCTGAACCTGGGTGATGCCGCGGGCAACTCCGAACCCACCGACCAGCGGCTCCGGGCGGCGCGCGCCGGCGCGGTCGATCCGAATCTGGACGCCCTTTGCTTCCAGTTCGGCCGGTACCTGCTGGCCTCCAGCAGCCGCTCCGGCGGCCAGCCGGCTAACCTTCAGGGTATCTGGAATGAGGCCCTTCTGCCTCCCTGGGGCAGCAAGTTTACGACCAACATCAACGTGGAGATGAACTACTGGCCTGCCGAGGTCTGCAACTTGCCGGAATGCACGCCGCCCCTGTTCAACCTGATCCGGGACCTCTCCGAGACCGGCGCCAGAACCGCCAGGGCCTACTACAATCGTGACGGTTGGGTGCTCCATCACAACACCGATCTTTGGCGTGGCACGGCGCCGGTCGACGCGGCCAGGTACGGGATGTGGCCGACGGGCGGCGCGTGGCTGTGCCAGCACCTTTGGGAACACTACGCCTTCGGTGGAGACGAGCATTTCCTTCGGGCAAGCTACCCCGTCATGCGGGGGGCCGCCCAATTCCTGCTGGAACTGCTGGTCGAGGAGCCCAAACACCACTGGTTGGTCACGCCATTTTCCATATCCCCCGAACACACCTATCGGGACAAGGATGGCAACACCGCGTCTTTGTCGCCGGGACCGACCATCGACATCGCTCTCATCCGCGAGTTGTTCTCGCACTGCATCGAGGCCGAGAAGATTCTGGGCATGGATCAGGCCTTCGGGGCGAAGCTGGCCGCCGCCCTCGACCGGCTGCCGCCTTACCGGATCAACAGCCGCGGATATCTGCAGGAGTGGATCGAGGACTGGACGGGCGGTCCCGAGGGTCACAATGTTTCGCCCAACTTCCCGTTCTTTCCCGGCAGCACCATCACTTTGCGCGGAACGCCCGACCTGGCCGCCGCCATCAACCGGTGGATGGAAACGCGTCAAGGCCGCGGCGGCTGGATCACCGCGTGGGACGCCTGCGTGTGGGCCCGTCTGGAACGCGGGGAGAAGGTGGAGCAATGGTTGCGGCCCCTCGTCCGTTCCCTGGCCGATAACCTGCACAACCCCCGCAACAACCAGTCCGACGCCAACTTCGGCCTGACCGCGGCCATGGCGGAAGCCCTCCTGCAGAGCCACGCCGGCGAAATCAGCCTCTTGCCGGCTCTGCCCCCAAGCTGGAGCCACGGTTCGGTCAACGGGCTCCGCGCGCGCGGCGGCTTCGAAGTGGCGATCGAGTGGCAGGACGGCAAGCTCGAGACCGCTACGCTTCGTAATGCCACGCCGGCGACGTTCACGGTACGCTACGGCACCCGGACCGCCGAGGTCTCGATCAAGGCCGGCCAGACACTGCGTCTGAATGCGGATCTGTCGGTGTCCGACACCTCCACGAAGGCTGCGCCGAAACCCCGCATCATCGTGCTGACCGACATCGCACCCAACAACGTGGAACCCGATGACATGGAGTCCATGGTTCGGCTCCTGGCACATGCCGATCTGTTCGAAATCGAAGGTCTAGTGGCCACCACGGGCTGGAGCAATAACGGTGGCCAGGAGCGGCTCGATCTGATTCACGCGGCCATTGACGCCTACGAGAAGGATCTGCCCAATCTGAGAAGACGTTCGAATCAACAAGGCCATCTCTCCGACGAGTCGCGTCAGACCATCGGTTATTGGCCCAGCCCGGATTACCTACGCTCCCGATCCCTGCTGGGCAGCGTCAAAATGGGTCAGAGATTCATCGGCGAAAACAATGATTCGCCGGGCAGCAATCTGATCATCGAGATGGCCGATGAAGCGGACGACCGTCCGGTTTGGGTGACCGTATGGGGCGGGGGGAACACCTTGGCCCAGGCGATCTGGCGCGTCCGGAAGGATCGCACCCCGGAACAACTCGAGACCTTCCTCCACAAGATCCGCACCTACACCATCACCGATCAGGACAAGCCCTGGGGGCCGACGGTCGATTTTGCGATCAGTTCCCATCAATGGATGCGCAAGGAATTCAAGAACGACCTCTTGTTTCTCTGGGATGAGTCCGCCTGGTTGTACCAGAACGCCACCGGTAAGGCCAACTGGGACCAATACGCCGAGGACATTCAAAACCATGGCGCCCTGGGCACCTTGTACCCCAAATTCAAATGGGGCGTAGAAGGCGATACTCCTTCGTTCTTGTACGTCTTGCCCAACGGGCTCAATGATCCGGAGCACCCGGGCTCTGGCGGCTGGGGCGGAGTCTTTGAGTGGGGAATCGGCCCGGACGAGCAGACGTATGCGTACGTCAACCAGCAGGGAACGCAGGCCAATGCCATCGCGAAGAAGTACGAAGATCGTTTCTATCCGGCGATATTCAACAATTTCGTGGCCCGGATGGACTGGGCCAAGAACGGCTCCGGCAACCGAAATCCGGTTGCGACTGTCAACGGAGACAGCAGCCTCGCCACTCTGAAGATCTCGCCGGCGCCAGGGACGTCTGTGACACTCGACGCGTCGGCCTCCCGGGATCCCGATGGGGATGAACTGACCTTTTCATGGTGGGTCTTGACCGAAGCAGGCACGTACGCGCGGAATGTGACGATTTCGGGCAGCGCGTCGAACCGAGCGACCGTCCAGGTTCCGGCCGATTCGGCGGGGACGAGTTTCCATGTGATCTGCGAGGTCACGGACGGCGGCACACCCGCTCTGACCGCGTATCGCAGGATCATCGTTGAGCCGACCGGCAGGGCCCGGTGAAACGAACCCGAGCAAGGGGATCCTGAAAGATCCAAGATTCCGCGAGAACCACCATCTTGGCCAGTCCCTCTCCTGAGGTCGGAAAACGGACTCGGACATTTGGATACTCAAGGGGCTGGAGGCGATGGCCACCGGGGCACAATCGGAGGCGGTGATGTGTTTTGCCTGGAGTGTGGGCCGTGTTGTCGTCTGGACGGATCCCCTCGAACCCCGCTCAGGCCTGCGGGCGAGTCGCTTTTATCCGAGGGATTGGACCGATCGGTCGGATGCGTCCGATAATACTCTTCGCCCCCTGCATTGTCGCAGAGGGTGGAGCGGGCGTTGCCCTACTACTCGGAGGAGTGATATGCGGAATACCAGAAAGTACTTCGTCCTGATCGCGCTGGCTGTGCTTCTTGCGGGAACAGCCCTGGCGTCATGGAACCGGCGACGACGGGAGTCTGGGCCGAGCTGCTGTCGGACCGGAAGTTTTTCAACGAGATCAACTCCAAGCCCCAACCCGCGCCGACTCGAGGATTTGGCTGGCGGCGGCAGCGCCCCCGATGGATCCCCATCGGCCCGGACGCATTCGTGACCATGGACAGAACGAACGCCTACGTGGGTGAGTGGAGTCCGCTCGTTCAGCTCGAGGCGGCGACCCCACACGGCATCCGCCAGTCGGGGTTTGCGCTGCGGGCCGGAAAGGAATACACCGGGCGGGTCGCGTTGGCAGGGAGCCCCGGCGCCAAGGTGGAGGTCCGCTTGATCTGGGGACCCAATCCCGGAGATCGCCAGACGATCAGCATTCCCGGACTGACCGCCACGTATGCCAAGTTTCCCCTGAAGTTCACCGCCCAGGCGGATACCCACGAGGGAGCGATTGAGATCGTGGGAACCGGCAGCGGTGCCTTCCACATCGGCGTCACCTCGCTCATGCCCGCCGACAACATCTCGGGTTTCAAGGCCGAGATGATCCGTCTGCTGAAGGAACAGGGCATCGAGCTGGCGCGTTGGCCCGGCGGGAATTTCGTCTCCGCCTACGACTGGCGCGACGGGATCGGCGACGCCGACAAGCGGCCTCCCCGGCGCGAACTGGCGTGGGGAGGGCTGGAGTCGAACGACATGGGGATCGACGATTTCATGACCTTTTGCCGCCTGCTGGGGGCCGAGCCCTACATTGCCGTGAACACGGGGCTGGGGGATGCTCACTCGGCCGCCGAGGAAGTCGAATACGTCAACGGTCCCGCCACCAGCCGATTGGGACGGTGGCGTGCGGAAAACGGACATCCGGAGCCTTATGGTGTGAAGATCTGGGGAATCGGGAACGAAATGTACGGCCCCTGGCAGTGGGGACACATGGCCCCCAACCAGTATGTGGAGAAGCACAACCTGGTCGTCCAGGCCATGAGACAGGTCGATCCCGCCATCAAGGTGATTGCCTCCAGCGCGACGCCCGAGGAGACATCCTGGTGCTACATCGAGAACCGGCAGTTGGGCACCTTCCCGGAACGCGAGAAGATCGACGAAAGAGTGCCGTTTCCGTTCGGCTCGAAGCATGACTGGACGGGCGCTTTCCTCGAGCACTCCGCCGACTACATCGATTATTTGGGCGAGCACTTCTACGGCTACCCCAACCTGGCGATCGACCTCCAGGGGCAGAGGTTCGTCGAAGCCGATGACCCGCTTCCTCACCGGGTGCGCCGGCTGGCGAACAAGGTGGAAATGAAGTTCGAGGCCTGGCAGAAGTATGTGCAGAAGATGCCCTACCTGAAGGACAAGGACATCAGGTTCGCTTTCGACGAATGGTCTCCCAGGAACCGGGCGGTCACTTCGGGCGGGACTCCGCCCGCCAGCGATCCGATGCTCAACCCCATGACGAACGCCCTCGTGTACCACGAATTCTTCCGTCATTCGGACAAGGTGGGTCTGGCGGTGGCCACCGGCGGCATGCATCTGGTGGCGATGGACGCCTACGGCGATGCGGTCGGGTTCCGGACGGAGGGACTGGTCATGAAGGTGCTGCACGACCACTTCGCCGGCGCCGTGCCCGTGGCCGTGACCGGCAATTCCCCTCAGCCCGACATCAAAGGGGGCGTCGGAGTGGACAAGCCTGTACGGCCGTCGGGAAGTCCGACCTACCCGCTGGACGTCTTTGCGGCGCTGAGCCCCGATCGCACGAAGCTCGTCGTCTCGGTGGTCAATCCCAGCGAAACGTCGCAGGACTGCGAGCTGAATCTGACGGGCGTTGAGCTCAGCGGGGCTGCTCGATTGTGGCGCCTGACCGCTCCGGCCGGCGCCGCTCCAACGCAGAGGCGGGGCCGATTCAGCTTTGGCCCGCCGGCGACGATGGAGCAGATCTCACTGCAGGAGGCGCCGCGCAGCCTGACGCTGCCTCCCACCAGCATCAACGTGTACGAATTCGAGGTGAAATAGCGCGCCTCGAGGTTGCTGTCGTGGCCGGGCGACGTGCCGAAAACGGTGCGTCGCCCGGCTACGATCACCCCGGAGAAGTAGCACAGAGTCCAGCTATCTCGTCTCCTTGAAGAGCCGGGGCGCAAAATCGTACAGAGCGCGCCGCCAGGTGAGCCATTCGTGGCTGGTGCCTTCCGATTCACGATAGACGTGCTCGATCCCGGCCTCGGTGATGGCCCTGCGAAAGCCCTGCATCCCCTGGTACATGCTCACAGGCTCGGCCGTGCCGGTCCCGATCCAGACCAGCTTCATGCGCTTGTTGAAGGTCTCCGCGTCGGCGAGCACACCGCCGAAGTCGGTCTTCGGTTTCACGACCGGGCCTCCGTTGCCGCCCGGGACGCCGCTGAACCCGCCCACGTAGGCAAACGTGTCCAGGTTGTGCAGGACGATCTCGAAGGTTTGGCCCCCGCCCATGGAAAGCCCGGCCATGGCGCGATGGTCACGGTCCGCGAGCGTGCGGTAGTGGCCGTCGACGGCAGGAATCAGGTCGCCGATCACCACCTTCTCAAAGGCGGGCAGGGAAGAGGCGCGACGCATGTCGAAGGGCTCGCCCGGCTTCCGTCTGTACGGTTCCTCGCCCGGCATCACCGCATAACCCTTGTCCATCACGATGAGCATGGGAACGGCCTTCTTCTCGGCGATCAGGTTGTCGAGGATGAGGTCGGCGCGCCCCTGGACCACCCAGCCGCGCTCGTCCTCGCCCCCGCCATGCTGCAGATAGAGAACCGGATACCGTATCGTTCCGGTATCGTAGCCCGGCGGTGTGTAGACGAAGGCCCGACGCCACGACTGGGTCACGCTGGAGTAGTAGCGGAACTGCCGGACCTCGCCGTGCGGCACGTCTTTGACGTCGTAGTAGTCGACCCCCGTCTCCGGGATCTCGATCCCGCTCGATTGTCGACTGACTCCATAGAACGTTTCACTTGCCGGGTCATTCACGCGAACGCCGTCAATCCTCAGGTAGTAGTAGTGAAATCCAGGAACCTGGGGAGGGATGGTCACGGTCCAAACGCCTTCGCTGTCCCGCTGCATGTCCCAGAGCTTGCCGAGGTCCACCTGAACCTTCTGGGCGTCGGGGGCCTTGATGCGGAAGGTGACGCTGCGATCGGGATGGATCCGTGGGTATTCGGCACCCGCCACGTTTGTCGCCGCCGGTCTCGAATCACTGGCAGGCTGGCCCCACGCGAGCCCGTAGGAGAGCAGGACAAGCAGAGTTGCACATATGGGAAGAGCTGCTTTGATTCTCATGGCTGTAAACCTTTCGAGTTGAACCCGAGGCACTCCCTTGGGTCTCGCGATAGGAGCACCCGTTTGTTCTCTTTCTCGGCCGCAGGGCTCCACGTCACAGCGTGCCTTCGACGTGCGGGATGCCTTCCAGGGGCTGTCCGCCGCCCACGCTGATCTGCGTCTCGGTCGTGGGAAGGTCCCCGGCGCCGAGAGTAAAGCTCACCTGACGGCTCTCGCCGGCGCGCAGGTGGATCCGCTGGAAACCTCGCAGATTGCGGATCGGCTCGTCCTCTGCAGGGCCGCCGGCCACGTACAGCTGGACGACTTCCTCACCGTCACGGTCCGAAGTGTTCTTGACCGTTGCCCGGATTTCTGCGCCTCGAGACGTGCGCTTCGCACTGAGATCCGAGTACTGGAACGTCGAATAGCTCAAGCCGAAACCGAAGCTGTACAGCGGATCGCCCGTGAAATAGCGGTAGGTGCGGCCTTTCATGTCGTAATCGGTAAACGGCGGCAGCTGATCGACGCTCTTGTAGAAGGTCACCGGCAGCCGGCCCGCGGGGTTGCTCGCGCCGGCCAGAGTCTCCGCGATCGCCGGGCCGGCCTCCTCACCGCCGTACCAGGCCGCGAGTACGGCCGTCGCGTGCTCGGCGGCGAAGTTTGCGCTGATGGCGCTGCCGCTGGTGAGCACGACGACGACGGGTTTACCCGTGTCGACCGCAGCCTGCACCAGCTTCTCCTGGGTCTCGGGCAGATCCAGACTCGTCCGGTCTCCGCCGCGGAAGCCGGGAATCTCGAGGCCCCGCATTTCCTCGCCTTCCAGGCGCGAATTCAAGCCCACGAAGACGATGGCGACGTCGGAGTCCTGGATGAGTTTGTCGGCTTCGGCAAGCAGGGCGCCGGCCGGTGGAATCCAGACGAACTCAGCGCTGCCCCCGGGCTCGGTCTGCCGGTACTCCACCTTCACGGCGTACTTGCGTCCGCCCTCCAGCTGCATTTTGACGTTGCGGCTGTGTCGAGGCCCGGCCGGCTGTCCAGGTCCTCCGCTGGCTTGACCGGCCCGAGTTCCGGTCAGGTCCAGTTCCTTATCGTCGAGAAACAGGCGCACCCGACCGTAGCGGTTCCAGATTCCCGTGCGAGCGGTCAGGGTGTATTCGCCCGTCGCCGGCGCGGTCAGCGTCCCCGTCCAACGGATCGAGTAATCCCTTTGCCCGACCGCCGCTACGACCGCCGGGTCTTCCATGGCCATATCGAAGTAGATCCGGGGCTCCGTTCGCCGAAGCTTCGGCTGCCCCTGGAGATCGGGATTGTCGAAGTATTCGACCTGAACACCCTGGCCGTTTCCGTTGGGCAGGCCGAGGGCGGACGAGGAGACCAGCGCGTAGGTGGCGCTCGTATAGGTGGCGCCGAGCGCGTATCGGACGTCGGTCCCGGAAAACTGACCCCGGATTCCTTCCAGAGGGGTCACCTGCTTCGATGAAATACCGTGATAGTTCCCCAACAGTCCGACCGGGTCGTCGGCGGAGGGACCGAGCACTGCGATCTTGTGAACCGACGATGCGAGCGGTAGCAGGCCTCCCTGATTCTTCAACAGGACGATGGCCTTCCGCTCGGCCTCGCGTGCCAGCTCTCTGTGCTGCGCTGAATCGTTTTCCGTGATCGGGATTTTGGAGTACGGCACCCGCTCGGGAGGATCGAACATGCCCAGGCGGAATCGCGCCACGAACAGCCGCTGGGCCGCCCGGTTGATCTCGTCCTCGCTGATCTTTCCGGCCGCGACCTCGTCGACCAGGGTTCTGTACTCGGTTCCACAGGTCAAGTCCGTCCCTGCTTTGACGGCCGCCACGGCCGCCTCTCCCATGGTGGACGTGTACTTGTGGTTGCGCCAGATGTCGTTGACGGCGCCGCAATCGCTGACGACGTAGCCCTGGAACCCCCACTGCTCCCGCAGACGTTTTTCGAGCAGATCCGTGCTGGCGCAGCCGGGCACTCCGTCGACGGAGTTGTAGACGCACATGATCGAGTCCGCCTTGCCCTCGACGACGGCAGTCCGGAACGCCGCCAGGTAGGTGTTGACCAGGTCATATTCGCTGACCCTGGCGTCGAATGTGTGCCGTTCCGGCTCGGGGCCGCTGTGGACGGCATAGTGCTTCGGCGTGGAAACCACCTTCAGGTAGTGTGGGTCGTCCCCCTGCATGCCGGTCACGAAGGCGACGGCCATGCGCCCCGTCAGGTAGGGATCTTCGCCGTAGGTCTCCTGTCCGCGGCCCCATCGGGGATCGCGGAAGATGTTGATATTCGGCGACCAGTACGTCAGCCCGGCCGTCCGCCCGGGAAGGGTCATAGTGGCCTCCGGGCCGGAAGGCGCGGGACGGGTCAATGCGTCGTTGTACTTGGCCCGTGCTTCGGTCGAAATCACGTCAGCGACCTGGTGCATCAGCGCGGTGTCCCAGGTGGCGGCCAGGCCGATGGCCTGCGGGAAAACGGTGGCTCGCCCCTGCGTCACGCCGTGTAGAGCCTCGTTCCACCAGTTGTAGGCGGGGACGCCCAGGCGCGGGATTGCGGGAGCCGTGCTCTGCATCTGGAGCACCTTCTCCTCCAGCGTCATGCGGGAGACGAGGTCCTCCGCTCGGCGTTCGGGAGACAGACTGGGGTCACGGTAGGGAGCGTCGCTCGGCTGTTGAGCCAGGGACGCTGTGGCGAGCGATAAGAAAGCGACTACGAATAGATGGCGTTTCAACTCTCGTCTCCTTTATTGTTGCCTGTTGTGTTCCGTCCCGATGGATCGAGCTGGAACCTCCTCGGAAACAGAACCGGCGGATTCGAAGTGATCCTTGGCGTGTTGCGCAACGCGGCGACGGCAGGGAATGATCGATCCTCCGGCTCCGGTCTCTGTTCACGACGCAGACTGTAGCATGCCTGCTTCGGAGGGCCTAGTCCGCCGGCGACGCTTTTTGACTCGAGTCGAGGAACACACAAGATCGGTTGTCTCCATCTTCATCTTTGGCTCACAACTCCAGGGAGAGAGCGTCGACTCCTCCGTGGCCTTCAAGGCCGTCATCGAGACGACCCCCGACGACTCGGACGACAATTGATTGTCTCTTTCCACTTCGCACTTCGCACCTTCCTCTTTGCTCCTCGTCCCTTCAACTGGTTTCCGATTCTCCGGTGCGCCTTGGGATTTGGGCCCTTGGTCCCCTGGCCCCTTCGGCCCGATTTGAGGATCCTGTCGGGGACCGCTCCTCCGCCCGCGGGCACTGAGACCGCGGAATGGAAGGGCATCGGAAAGCCCCGGAAGGGGCGCGATTCCGCCAGCCCGGGGTCAAGCCGCCGGCGCGACCCCAGGTCGGGAACCGAATGACGAAAGAGGGCGCCCCGGGCAGGGGCGCGATTCCGATAGCCCGGGGTCAAGCGAAGCCGGAGGCGGAAGCGCGACCCCGGGGTCAGGGCGCGCGTGCCACCAAACATCTCACCCATTATCCAGACAAGAAGGGTGAGACAGGGACAGGCGGGAGCGACAGTGCGCGAATGCAATGAGCGACCCCCTGTC
>JARRKC010000072.1:0-22820 GCA_037388505.1 Acidobacteriota bacterium
GCGTATGTTCAGGTTTAAGCTCGCGGTTCCCCGCTCGTCGCAGGGCGAGGGATGCAGGGCGGAAGTCGAGTTCATGCTGTCGGGGTAACGATCATGAGAGCATCGAAACTGTACCTCCCGTTACTGGTTCTCATTTCCTTCCACTCAGCCGCCTATGCCTTCCAGGACAATCAGGTAGCCGCCGAAGAGTCCCAGGATTACTACAAGAAGTGGCTTGACGAGGACGTCAAGTACATCATCACGGACGACGAGAAATCCGTCTTCCAGAAGCTCCAGACCGACGCCGAGAAGGATGCTTTCATCGAGCAGTTCTGGCGGCGAAGGGACCCCGATCCCAGCACGGCCGTCAATGAGTACAAGGAAGAGTACTACCAGCGGATTGCGTACGCCAACGAGCACTTCACGGCCGGTCTCGCAGGCTGGAAGACCGACCGGGGCATGATCTATATCAAGTACGGCAAGCCCGACGACATTGACGACCATCCGGGCGGCTCGACCTACGTCCGTCCCAGCTGGGAAGGCGGCGGGATTACGGAGGTCTATCCTTTTCAGATCTGGCGCTACAACTACATCGAAGGGGTCGGCACGGATGTGGAGATCGAATTCGTCGACACCTACGGAGGAAACCTGTACCGGTTTTCCAACGATCCGCAGGAGAAGGACGCCCTGCTCTACATCCCGGGCGCCGGTCTGACGAGGTCCGAGGAAATCCTGGGAGGCAACAAAACCGAGCGGATCATTACGCGGGGGTTCGCCGACCCGGACGCCCAAACGCAAAACACGATCGCGCCGATTACTCGGGCCAAGGACGCTCCCTTTGAGAGGTTGCGGACCCTCAAAGAGTTGGAGTCACCGGTCGTGATCAAGTACCAGGATCTCAAGCATCTGGTTGCGACCAAGGTGCGCTTCAACGATTTGACTTTCCGCACCCAGCTCTCACTCTTCAACGAGACTTCGGACGTGGGAATGGTTCCCATCAGCATCACCGTTCCGGATTCGGAACTGACCTTCAAACCGGTTCCACCCTCCGGGATCCAGCGAGCGACCGTGGAAGTCTATGGGAATGTCACGACTCTGACCAATCGGATCGTTCAGGAATTCGAAGACACGCTGGTCCGTGACAAGACCGGTGATGTGTCCAGCGGCGTTTCCGTTTCCCAGAAGAAGCTGTTTCTACCGCCCGGCCGCTACAAACTGAGTATCGTCATCCATGACATCAACGCCGACAAGATGGGTACCGGCGACTTCGGTCTGTTGGTTCCGGCCGATGCCGGCCGCCTCAGTGCCAGTTCGCTGGTGGTCGCCAGCAGTATCGTCAAGACACCGCCGGAAGATTCCGACAATCCGCTGGTTCTGAGCGGCGACTTCAAGGTGGTCCCCAACCTGCAGAAGACCGTTCATCGCGGCGAGAACGTAACGACCTATCTCGAGCTCTACAATTTCGAGAAGGATCAGGCTTCCCAACAGCCTTCGTTGAAGGTGGGGGGCAAGATCCTCAAAGACGGGGTTGAGTGGAAGCAGTCGGACAATGTGTTCAATAAGTCCGTCAACTACCTCGAGCTCTTGCGGGATCGGCTTCTGCTCCTCAGAAAGCTCCCGACTTCTGAGATGGAGCCGGGCAACTATCGCCTGGTCCTCACCTTCGAGGACCAACTCAGCGGGGAGTACACCGAGGCCGCGGCGGACTTCAAGGTCGTGCAATGAAGTCCCTGCTCATCCTTGCGCTGCTGGGTCTCCAGGCCACCAGTGCGGGTTCCCTTCAGGATGAATTCCAGCGTGCCATCGAGTTCCAGAATCAGGGGAAACTGGCGGCCGCGGAGCAGGTCTATCGGCAGATGCTCGGTGCCAATCCAAACCTGGTTGAGGCCTGGAACAATCTCGGATCCGTGCAGATGCGGCAAGGGCATTACGAACAGGCCGTCGAGAGCTACTCGACGGCCCTGAAGCTCGCTCCCCAGGAAGTGAACATCCAGGCCAACCTCGGCCTCGCCTATTTCCAGTCTCAGAAATTCGACAAGGCTGCCGAGAATTTCCGAGCAGTCATCGCGGCCACCCCGGACAACCTGGACATCGCGCAGCTCCTGGCTGCCTGCGACATCGTCCTGGAGGACTACGCACCGGCTCTCGAACTTCTTCAGAAGTTGAACAAGACCAAGCCCAACGACCCGTCCATCCTCTATTCTCTGGCCATGGCTCAGACTCGGCTCAACAAGTTCACCGACGCCGAGGAGTCGCTCGGACAGATGCTGAGGCTGATGGGCGATTCCCCCGAGACGCATCTTCTCCTGGGAGAGGCGCTCGAAGGAGAGAGCCGCCTCGATGAAGCGCGGCAGCACCTTGAACAGGCGATCCGGATGAACCCCAAGATTCCCCTGGCCCATTACCTGCTGGGGAGGGCCTACTGGCGCGACGGCAGGGCGGAGGAGGCGGAGAAGGCTTTCACTGCGGAGCTCGCCTTGAACCCGCGACACGCGGAGTCTCTGTTCTATCGGGGAACCGTCTATGCGTACGAGGAACGTTTCGACAAGGCCATTGCCGACCTCAAGCAGTGCCTTGAAATCGAGCCGAACCTGAACGAAGCCTACTATCACCTGGGGCGGGTGCTGCATCAGTCAGGTCGCATCGACGAAGCGATTCCCTGGCTCGAGCAGGACATCGTTCGCGAGCCCAAGAACGCGGAAGCCTTCTACCTTCTGGGACGCACTCTGATCAAGAAGGGCGACCGCGATCGTGGGAAGAAGTTGCTGCTTCAGGCACGCCAACTCCAGAACGAAGAGAGAGCGCGACTCGAGGCCGCTTCGACCGGCACAGAGAGGCAACCTAAAGCCGGGCCGAAATGAGTCGCGCCTTCAGCGCTTGGGGCCTTCTCTAACCTCACAGACCTGGGCCGTTGGCCCAGGCTCGCGGATGAGGCGACGCCTTTGGCGTCTTCACCCCCCGAACGACGGTCAGCAACAGGTGTGGGCCGTTTCGAGCCATGCCGGCAGCATCGGCGGCCCGCAACACTCCATATCGGTATCGCCGTTCGTGCCCCGACCCTTCCGGAGATGCTGACGCTATTTGCTGCTGATCTCCACCGGCTTGCCCGCCGGGCCGAACTGCTCCTTCGACAGACCCTTGTCCTCGTCGATGACGTAGTGCATATCGGCCGGGACGTCCTTGAACTCCTGGACCTTCCCGCTGGGCCACCGCACCGTGACGAGGTCCGCTTTCGCAGAGGCTCCCAGTCCGAAATGGGCTCTGGGATCGCTCGAAGCATAGATGCCCACGGTCCGCTTGATTTCCCAGATCTGCTTCAATTCGCCAGTCTGCACCGTAATGCGAGCTCCGATGCCGTCGTGGTTGCTCTTCTCCCCCACGGTCTTGAACATGATCCAGTGCCGATCGGTCTTGAAGTCGTTCCGGAAGAGCTGAGGAGTACCGTTCAGGTTGACGCTGACGAAGTCCATGTCCCCGTCGTTGTCCCAGTCGGAGAAGGCCACGCCGCGCCCCACCGCCCCCTTTTGCATGTCGGGCCCGGTCTGTTCACTGACGTCCCGGAACGTACCGTCCCTCTCATTGAGGTAGAAACTCTTCGGCTCGGCATAGCTCTCGGACAAACCCGCGTTAATCAGGAAGGGATACACATGCCCGTTCGCATAGAGGATGTCCTTCCATCCATCCAGATTGAAATCTGCGAAGCGCGTACCCCAACTGACCCTGTTCCATTCGTTTTTCTGGAATCCGCTCCGATCGGAGACCTCAACGAACAGCCCGTCGCCCTCGTTGTGGTAAAGCGTGTTGTAGTCCTTCGAAAAATGGGTCAGAAAGACGTCGAGCAATCCGTCGTTGTCGTAGTCGGCCACATCGATTCCCATGCTCGCCTGTTCCTTGCCGTCGCCGCTGACGGCAAGACCTGAGAAGTAGCCCTCTTCATCGAACGTGCCGTCGCCCTGATTGACGAACAAATAATTGGGCGTCGCATCGTTGCCGACGTAGATGTCGAGATCCCCGTCGTTGTCGACGTCGGCCCAGATCACGCCCAGACCGAAGTAGCGATCCTTGTCCTCCACGCCGCTCTGCTCGGTCACATCCGTGAAGGTCCCGTCTCCGTTGTTGTGGTACAGGACATCGGGTGCTCCCGGAAGACCTCTGGGACCGCACATCACGGGATGGTCGAGGTGGACGCACTTCATGCTCCTGGGCGGGGGCAGCTTGTTGGGACCGACATCCAGATAGTTGGCTACGTAAAGATCCAGATAGCCGTCGCCGTCATAGTCTCCGAAGGCTGCGGAGGTGCTCCAACGGGTGTCCCCCACCCCGGCTTCCGCCGTGACGTCGGTGAAGGTCCCGTCACCGTTGTTCCGATACAGGACATTCGCACCCAGCCGGGTCAGGTAAATGTCCGCCCATCCGTCGTTATTGTAGTCGCCGATCCCCACTCCCATGCCCCATCCATGGCTCTTCAACCCGGCCGCCTCCGTGACGTCCACGAACGTGCCGTCGCCCTGGTTGCGATACAACCGGCTCAGGGGGTCGTCTCCGGTGCGATTGCGCTCAATGGTCGAGCCTTGGATGAACAGGATGTCCTGCCAGCCGTCGTTGTCGTAGTCGAAGAAGGCGACACCGCCGCCTTTCGCTTCGAAGATGTACTCTTTGTCGTCCGCCGCACCGTTGATCTGCTGAAAATGGATGCCCGACGATTTCGTTACCTCGGTGAACTGCGGAATGGGTTCTTCCGCCGCCGCCCGGCACTGGAGCGGCGCGACACTCACCAGAAAGAGAAGAATCTGGACCCATCCGAAGCCAGCGTGCGATAAGAACCGGAGTCGACTGCGTCTGTTTCTGGAGATCATGAGCACCTGCGAGAGACCAGTATACCGATTTCCCGCCCGTCGCGAGACTGGTCCGGGCCTCCCGGTCCTGTGCGTAAGGCATCGGCCGCTGGATTTCACGCCAAGGCGCAAGAGCGCCAGGGACGCAAAGAATTCTCTTGGGGTTCAGAGCCCTTGGCGTCCGTTGCGGTTTGGCGTGGGATCGGCTCTGCAGGACTTGTCATGTGGATGAGACGTCGGCGGCTGGTTCCACGCCAGGGCGCAAAGGAGCCTGGACCACCCTCCAACTTGCTTCGGAATGGAGTTGGCGGTAAGAAACATCTGTCCGACCAACCCGTGGGGAATACTCTCGACGGTGACTGTGCCGTCGATCAGTCTTTCCGTCTATCGATTCGAGCTGCAGTGAGAAGCGGCGGGCCCCGTCGCAGTCGCCGAAAGCGAAGACGGAAAAAGATAAGATAGTGCTCAGGAGGATCCGCGGGGGAGTGAAACAGCCATGGATGATGCAGGCAACAGGATCGCCTTGGTGACGGGAGCGAGCCGCGGGATTGGCCGAGCAGCAGCGGTTGCCCTCGGTCAAGCTGGTTTCCCCGTTGCTGTCAACTATGAGTCTCATCGGGAAGAGGCCGAAGAGGTTCGACGCGAGATCGAAGAGTCGGGAGGTCGCAGTCTCGCCGTTCAGGCGGACGTTTCCATCCGGGAAGAGGTCGAGCGACTGGTGAAAACCATCGAAGGCGAACTAGGCTTCGTCGACGTGCTGGTGAACAACGCGGGCATTACCCGTCCTCAACCCGTCGAGCAGATCACGGAAAAAGACTGGGACACCGTCCTGGATGTGAATCTGAAGTCCGTCTTTCTCGTGACCCAGGCCGTACTCCCATCGATGCGCCGCGCCGGTTGGGGTCGCATTATCAACCTCTCCTCCGTCGCAGCTCAGATCGGAGGAGTCGTAGGCCCGCACTATGCGGCTTCCAAAGCAGGCATCCTGGGAATGACACGGGCCTACGCGGCGCTGCTGGCCAGAGAGGGGATCACGGTCAACGCCATCGCCCCCGCCCTGATCGACACGGATATGGTTCGCGATAATCCGAGAGCTCGTCCGGATCTGATTCCGGTCGGCCGCTTCGGCACGGTAGACGAAGTTTCGGATGTGATTCTCATGCTCGCCGCCAACGGCTACATCACCGGCCAGACGATCAACGTAAACGGTGGCTGGTACATGAACTGACCCGCTTTCGTGAGGTCCAGACTTGTCGAACCCTGAGGACCGAAACCCTGTTGTGATTCCCGTTCTCCTCGTGGTCGTCATCCTCGCCTACGAGTGGATCGTGATCGGGCTGGTGGGCCCCGACCGGATACTGGGGACGGTGGTGACGCTGTTCTGCTTCGGTCTGTGTCTCGAGTACAATCGCCGGTACTCTCCCAGCCTGCGCGACTGGGGACTCGACTTCCACCGGTTCACCTACGCCATGAACGCCGTCATAAGGGTCACGCTCCCCGCGCTGGTCGTGATCCTGGGTGTCGGCTTCGTCCTCGGCACCCTTCACACGAGAGCCTACTCCGTCTGGAATCTGATCTTCCTTTTCGTGTGGGCTCTGGTCCAGCAGTTCGCGCTGCAAACGGTTGTTTTCCGCGCTTGCAGGGGGCGCTTTTCGAGACGTCTGGCTCCGCTGGCCGCCGCCGGAGTCTTCGCCATGTTGCACCTGCCCAACCCTTTCCTGGTACCGCTGGCTTTTCTTGGCGGTTTCGTCTGGTGCTGGCTCTACCGACGTCATGCCAACCTGATTCCTCTGGCTCTCTCCCATGGGGTGTGTAGTTTCGCGATCCTGTGCAGTTTTTCGACACACGTCACCGGCGCCATGCGGGTCGGCACCTCCTATTTCATGCGGTAAGGATCGGACTGAAGCCTTCCGGGAGAAAAGCAGCTCTCGGTCCATCGCCTGCAACGGGCTCCACCTGAGATCAGACGGAAAGGACCTGGCCGGCGTCGGCCGCCTGAGTGGCGACGATGCAGATTCGCGTCACCCTCGCGGCTTCGTCCGGACCGATCAGATGCCTTCCCTGCCCTCTCAACTCCGCCACGAAATCGGCGAAGAGCGAGGCGGGAGGGTCCAGGCGTACGAGTTGACGGGGCGGACCCTGATCGGAAAGCAGGCTCACGCTCCCATCCGGATCCATCGTTTCCAGCACTCCCGTGCTTCCGGCGATGCGAAGACGATCGTCTCCGTGGGTAGGGGCCGTCTCGGGACGCAGGAAATCCATCGTGACCGCACCCGTCGCGCCGCCGTCCAGTTCCAGGCCGATCACGGCATTGTCCTGCACACCGGCGTACTTCGTATGGGCCAGGTTCGAGTGGAACCCGCTGACTCTCCTGACTTCGAGGCCCGTGACCCAGCGCAGATAATCGATGGCGTGAATGCCCACCCAGAGAATGGTGCTCCCGTAGATTTCGCGATGGTGGTAGAACCAGGGCCGCTCTGCGCCCCACTTGTAGGACTTCTGAGCTCGGGCCAGGATGGGTCTTCCGACCGCTCCGTCGCCCACGGCTTTCCACATCGTATAGATGTTCGGAAAGTAGCGCATGGCAAACATGGCGCTCAAGCGTACTCCACTCTGCTGAACCGCGGTTTCGACCATCTCGAGATCAGGCAGCGTCACGGCAACCGGCTTTTCGGATAAGACGTTCAGGCCGGCCCGGGCTGCGGCTGTGATGGCAAAGGCGTTGCGGGCATAAGGGAGGCAGACCACCACCAGATCAAGCGACTCCTTGTCGAGCATTTCCTGGTAGGTCTCGTAGAGATGAGGGGCCGACTTCGACCAGGGCCGGCTCTCGACCCAGCGGCGGTTCGGATCCATGTCATAGGCGCCGCTGCGACGCGTTCCATCCGAGTTGTACGCCCAGTCGCCGTCCTCGAACGCGTAGGCGGCAATTCGGGCACCTTTGACGGATCCCAGTTCCTCCAGGACATAGTCGACGTGACCTTCGCGCCCGATCATGCCGATACGCAGAGGGGCCTCCGGATCCAGGCGTGGTGCGGGGCGCTCTGTCCTCACCGAGGCGATCGGACCCGCCACGGCGAAACCTGCCAAAGAAACTTTCCCCACGTTTTCCAGAAAATCCCTTCGCCCCAGGCGACCGTCGAATTCGGTCTCGCAGCAGCCGGAGGGACCCTCCCGGAGAGACTCAACGCCGGAATCAGTCGTGGATGACTCGCGCATACCCCGCTTCTATCCCCGACTCCGGATTCCTGTCAACAAGGCAATCCATTCCGGTGGGATTGGGCGTCGTGGTCGTAGCAGATCCGCAACCCTGCACCAGGGACCCCGGCAGAGGCCAAATTTCGGCGGCCTGCGGCCAAGGCTCGCTTTGAAATGGCCGGGTAGAACCTTGACCTTTCGTTACCACAATTCGAGGATCTCGGATTCCGGGTAAGCCACCACTCTGATACGAATTGACGTGGTCCCACCCCGACGATTCCAGACAGGACCTTCCGAGCATCGAGGGGCTCCCGCGAGTCGCCGTCTTCGGCCCCGGGAAGGGGCCGGATTCCGATAGCCCGGGGCCAAGCCGCCCAGGCGCGGCCCCGGGGTCAGATCGACCCAGACGAGGTTCAGAGCCCCGGGCAGGGGAGCGATACGGTACCGCACCGCTCTCACCGTCCAGACCCTGCCTCGACCCGGCTGGCTGTCAGGACCTGCACCCGATTCCACGCCAAGCCGCAAGGCTCGCCGAGAGGCTCGAAGGTTAAGGATCCCTTTGTGCCCTCTGCGACTTCGTGGTTCTGCGTAAGATCGGCGACCGACTCTTTCACTTCCGGAAATTGGTCTCTCCGGCGATTCGGCGATTCGTACCAGACTCGAACCGGACTCCTTTACTGAAAGGCACTTACGGTCGCATTACGTGCGTGTCACCATTGACGGTGGCCGACCGCCGTCTCCCAGTCAGGCTGGTTGCGGACCGATCTCCGGGCAAGTACCATAGCACCTCAGACGACCCCATGCCGTCCGAAGCGCCGGCGTCCCTAAAGGGCCACTTCCTCGATGGGAGGCGATTTTCAGTGCGTCGATATCTGTTACTCTTCAGCACCCTATTGATGCTGGCCGTGCCGGCCTCCACGGGAGCGCCAGTCCAGCGGCGGGATCAGAGAGGCGGGGCCTCCGCGATCCCGGAGCCGAAACAGGGCGATTTCATCATCCGGGATTTCGAGTTCACCTCCGGTGAAACACTCCCCGAACTGCGACTCCACTACCGCACCCTCGGAGGGCCGCACGAGGACGACCGCGGCCTCGTCCGCAACGCCGTCCTCATCATGCACGGAACCACCGGCTCCGGCGCGCAGTTTGAGCGTCCCGAATTCGCCGGCGAGCTCTTCGGCCCCGGTCAGCCCCTCGACATCCGGACCCACTACATCATCCTGCCCGACGACGGCGGCAACTACACCGAGCAGCCCGGCGGCCTGCGCATCGCCGGCGAGATGCTGTACATCATGGGCGGCAACCCGATCCTCCACTTCCGCCGCGCTCCCACCGTCGAAGTCGCCGACCGCGCCCTCGACGATTATGCCGACAGCTTTGTGCGCACGCATGACGCCAACGATGTGCTTTACGCCTTCGCCAGTTCCAGCGATTACGATCCCGCGCCTGCCCTCGAGAGGATCAAGGCCCCGCTGATCGCCGTCAACTCCGCCGACGACCTCATCAACCCACCCGAACTGGGGATCTTGGAGGAGCAGATCAAACGCGTCCCACACGGCCGCGCCATCATCATCCCCCTGAGCGACGAAACCGTCGGCCACGGCTCCCATACCAAGGCCGTCCTCTGGAAGAACTATCTCGAAGAACTGCTCGAGGAAAGCGAAGCGAAGCAGTGAGCCGAAACAGGATGCGAGCGAGGCACCTACCCTACCTGTTCATCCTGCTCTGGACTTGCCCGACTTGTGCTCGGGACCTATCGGTCGGGCTCATCACCGGACTTCCCGTCACCAACCTGCTCGAAGCTCGAGAGGGGACGGTATCCGAAACCAGCCGATACACCTTTGGGCCGGATCTTCGAATTGGACTGAGGAACGGCTTTGCAGTCGATATCAATCTGCTGTACAAGAGGGCGGAATTCGGTTTGCGCTCACACCCGGCCCGGGCAGCCATCCGGCGCCTGGAGTTGCCGGTCCAGCTGAGGTATCTGTTTCCCGGTGGGCGAACCCGGCCGTGGATCCAGCTCGGAATGTCCTTCAACCGTGTCGAGAGTCTGACCGGAAGTGACCCGTGTGGTCAGCCGGATCTGGGCGAGCGGTTCTTCTGCCTCGCCGGTACGCCCGTGATCGAAATGCGCCACCGGAGCACTCATGGGCCGGTCCTCGGGGCAGGCGTTGAATTCCGGAAGAAACGACTGCAGATCGATACCGAGATCCGCGTGACCCGGTGGGTGGATCGCAATTTCGGGACCCGCGATTCTCCCCTTCAGGCCAACCTCACACAGGTCGAAGCGCTGGTGGCGGTACGGTTCTGAACTCCCGCCTGCCACAACGCTATCGAAGGAGGTTTCCATGTGCCCCCAAAAGGGCCAGAGCACCAGCAGCAGAACATCCCAGGGATTCTCAGAGGAGGAACGGACCGCGATCAAGGAGCGGGCCCAGGAACTGAAGGCGGAAGCGCGACGCGGCAAAGGCGCGAAGAGCGCGGACGGAGAGAGCGACGTCCTCGCGAAGATCGCCGCGCTCGTGAAGAAGGCAGTGAGCTGAAACGGGAGCCTTTACCGCTAAGACGCAAGGAAATCTAAGGGTCTCTTGGTCTGGAGCCCCTTGGCGAGCCGGGCGTCTTGGCGTTCAATCGTTTGGCCTGGACGAACGGCTCCTGCTTTCGGAATGCTCGTTCTTAGGGTATCCTCTTGGCTTCAACTTTGAGGAGGATCGCATGTCACGGAATCTCGCGTCTGTCTTTCGGCGTCACGCCTGGTCCCTTTGTCTTCTTTTGGGAATCGTCATGCTTCCGGCCCGAGCTCAGACGACCTCGGGCGAGGAGCCTTACCTGGACCCCAAACTACCGGTCGAACAACGCGTGAACGACCTGGTCTCGCGCATGACGCTCGATGAGAAGGTCTCGCAGATGCGGGATCACGCGGCGGCGATCCCTCGCTTGGGCGTACCCAAGTATGAATGGTGGAACGAGGGTTTGCACGGCGTCGCCTTCGCCGGCTACGCCACGAACTTCCCCCAGGTGATCGGGATGGCCGCGACCTGGGACACGGACCTGGTACACCGCATGGCGGAAGTCATTTCGACCGAGGCGCGGGCGAAATACAACGAGGCCATGCGCAAGAACCAGCGTGAGATGTTCTTCGGCCTCACGTTTTGGGCGCCCAACGTGAACATCTTTCGCGACCCGCGTTGGGGGCGCGGTCAGGAGACCTACGGCGAGGATCCCTTCCTGACCGGACGGATGGCCGTCGCCTTTGTCAGCGGGATGCAGGGCAACGACCCTCACTACTTCCGCGTCGTGTCGACGCCGAAGCATTTCGCGGTGCACAGCGGCCCCGAACCGCTGCGTCACAGCTTCAACGTCGACGTCTCGCCGCACGACCTCGAAGATACCTATATGCCGGCTTTCCGCGCTGCGGTGACCGAGGCACACGCCCAATCGGTCATGTGCGCCTATAACGCCGTCGACGGTTACCCGGCCTGTGCCAGCACCGAACTGCTCCAGGACCACCTGCGTGATGCCTGGAACTTCGACGGCTATGTCGTTTCGGACTGCGCCGCAGTCGCCGACATCGCGACAGGACACAAATTCGCCCCCGACTTCGCCCACGCGTCGGCCGATGCCGTCAAGGCCGGCACCGACGTTGAATGTGGCTACGGCCAGGGGGTGGCGTTCGTGGATCTCGGCGATGCAGTCCGACAGAACCTGATCAGCGAGTCCGCCATCGACACGGCGGTCAAGCGGCTCTTTCGAGCGCGCTTCAAGCTCGGCATGTTCGATCCGCCCGACTCTTTTGCTTACGGCCGGCTCCCGATGACGGTCGTCAACTCTCCTGAACACCGCAAGCTCTCGCTTCAGGCGGCCCGCGAAGCGATCGTGCTGCTCAAGAACGAGGGCGGCTTCCTGCCACTCGGCTCCGACGTCAAGAAGATCGCCGTCGTCGGCCCGACCGCCGAACTGGTTCAGGCGCTTCAGGGGAACTACAACGGCCCGCCGCCGAACCCGGCCTTCCCCCTCGCGGGCATCGAGAAGAGGTTCGGGAAGCAGGCCCAGGTCGTCTATGCGCAGGGCTCGACGCTGGTCGAAGGTTTCCCGGTCCCGATTTCGAGGAACGCCTTGCACACGGCGGACGGCCAGGCAGGTCTGACCGGTGAGTACTTCGACAACGTCAACCTGAGCGGCAAGCCGGTTCTGACGCGTGTCGATCGCACCGTCAATTTCAACTGGGACAAGGTCGTCCCTGTGCCCGGCCTCCAACGCGACAACTTCTCGGTGCGCTGGACCGGAACGCTCACGCCTCCCGCCCCGGGCGAATACAAACTCGGGGGACGCGTGAATTACTGCTACGCCTGCGACAGTCATGAGGGCCTGCGGTTGTTCGTCGACGGAAAGCTGCTCGTCGAAAGCGGCGAGGATCGCAATGCCGAGGCAACGATCCGCTTCCAGGATACCAAGCCACACGAGATTCGCCTCGAGTACCTCCACTACACGAGTACGGCCGGCGTCGATCTCACCTGGCAACCGCCCGCTGCCGTTCTGAGGGACGAGGCGGCTGCGGCCGCCAAACAGTCTGACGTCGTCGTCGCCTTCGTCGGCCTCTCGCCTCAACTCGAGGGCGAGGAAATGCCGGTCGAACTGCAAGGTTTCGAGGGCGGTGATCGAACCGACATCAGGTTGCCTGAGACTCAGCGTGATCTTCTGGAAGCCCTCCGGGCAACGGGTAAGCCGCTGGTCGTCGTCATGACGAGCGGCAGCGCGCTGGCCGTACCCGACGTCGAGCGGTATGCCAAGGCCATCCTCCACGCCTGGTACCCCGGCGAGGAAGGCGGCACGGCCATCGCCGAGACGCTTGCCGGCGATAACAACCCGGCAGGTCGGCTGCCGCTGACCTTCTACGAGTCGCTGGATCAGCTGCCGCCTTTCGTGGACTACTCGATGGCCAACCGGACCTATCGCTACTTCAAGGGCAAGCCGCTGTACGGTTTCGGCTACGGCTTGAGCTACTCGAAGTTCGAGTACAGCAATCTGAAGCTCCCGAACCAGCCGGTTCGGGCCGGCGACCCGGTGACCGTCGAGGTCGACGTCAAGAACCTCAGCCAGCGCGCCGGTGACGAAGTCGTCGAACTGTATCTGACCCAGCCGAAATCGGCGCTCACGCCGATTCGTACTCTGGGCGGATTCAAGCGGGTGCGGATCGAGCCCGGCCAGACCGTTCATGTCTCGCTCGAGCTGACGCCGCGCACCCTGGGCCAGGTCAACGACAAGGGCGAGCGCGTCATTCAGCCGGGGACCTACACGGTCGCGGTGGGCGGAACACAACCGGGCGAAACGCCGGGAGGTGTGACGGGAACCTTCAGCATGGCGGGGTCGGCGTCACTGCCCCGCTGAGGCCGAATCATCCATTCGGCGCTCGAAGCCGCCGTGACACCAAGGACCGGCAGAGCTACCGCAAACCGGGTGCACGACTCTCAGGGTTCTGAAGGGTCATACACCCGGTTCTACCCCCCGTGGAGACCGATTGAAGGAGACTACCCATGCGAAACACTCTTCTGGTTGTCCTCTTGGCATTCGCAACTTGTTCGGCCATGGCGCAGACGCCGGGTAGCAATCCGATCCTGCCCGGGTTTCCCACGTCCTTCCATTGGCGGAACGACCCCGTCGACTGGAGCGTGAAGGACGGGGTCCTGACGATCAAGGCCGGAGAGAAGACCGACTGGTACATTGCACCGCACAACGGCGAGCAGATCGCGACATCTCCACTCCTGCTGTTCCCGGCTCCGAAGGACTTCTGGTTCAGCGCGAAGGTCACCGTGGATTTCAAGTCGCAGTTCGATGCAGGCGCGCTCGTCGTCTACGCCGACGAGAAGAACTGGGTCAAGTTCGCATTCGAGAGTCCGGACGGACAGACCGGCGGGATTGTCTCGGTGGTCACCCGCGGGCTTTCCGACGACAATACCGGGGAATTCGGTCTATCTCGAAGTCTCGAAGACGGGGCAGGCGATGTTCTTGTTCTTCTCGACCGATGGGAAGAAGTGGAATGTCACGCGGGCTTTCAGCCTCGGACCGGAGCAGTCGCTGCAGTTTGGGTTTTCGGCCCAGTCGCCGAGAGGCCCGGGTGCGACCGTGACCTTCTCGGACATCCGTTACAAGCCCGAGGCCCTGAACGTCTGGAGCGCAAAGTAAGTGAGATGAACCGGATTCGAGATCACTCGGTGCTGGCCTACTTCGTGTTGACATTCGTCATCTCATGGGGCGGCATACTCGTCTTGGGTGCTCCTCACGGGATGCCCACCACTCATGAGCAATTCCAGAAGTTGTGGCCTGTCGTTTTTCTTCCCTAGTCTGACAGCCAGTACCCTCTTCGTGCTCGCTCCTTCTGTGCAAGGAATGCAACTCTTTCTCTATTACCTGATCTTAGCCGCCGTGTTGTGGGCCATTGTTGTGGCAGTCAAAGTGACCGACCTGGGGCGGCTTGAGAAGGGCTTGACTCAGCCGAGCTAGCTGGAACTTCAAGCTGACACCGGTTCTACCGGGCGCTCGCTGCGGTGACCCAAACAGCCCGCGGCCAAGCCTTCCGGGCCCGGCCTCGGGTTCGCCCACTCCTTCTCCATTTCGGAAGCCCCGGGCACGTTCGGCATTATGGACTGTAATGGCGGATACGCTGGATGAACCCGAGGAGCAGAGGGTCCTTCGTTCAAAGCCGGATGCGTTGGTCTTGAATAGTGCAGAATACGACGCTGCATCAGTCCTTGTCCCGACGGAACCCGACGCCGTCCAGGATCACGACTCCCTTCTCGGATCGATCGAAGATCAGCCGCAGCGAGGTCAGGGCCGAGGTGTCGAGTTGGGGATTCACGGTCGCAAACGCGGCAACCGGGAATTCGAACGTCTGGTACACGACCTCGGAAGTCGCGCTCTTCTGCATGAAGGCGGCCTTCAACACCTGCGTCTCGATTTGCGGCTGCAGCTCTCCGAAATGGCTGAGCGGCAGCCGGGCGGTGTTTCCCGAACGATCGCCCAGTTCGAGCGTGAAATCGATCGGCTCCTTCTTGGTTGCATCGTCGTCGCCCGATGCCTCGTCGTTGGCCTTCTCGTCCTTCTCGCCATCTTCTTCCTGGTACGATGAAGGATCATCCTTGGCGGCGGCCAGGGAAAAGAAGAGGACGCTGTCGGCCGCGAACGGCAATGGTTTCTCGGGCCACTGAAGCAGATAGGAGCAAGGTCCGGGCGCTTCCTTACGGTTCCAGCCAAGCGTGACGGCCCGCGTGTCCAGGCCTCCCCACTTCAGATCGACCGCCTTCTCCTTCCAGTCCGAGAGGTTTTCGGCTGTGATCCGGCCGCCCTCTGTCGTCGTGGTGGTGACGTCGATGTCTTCCTCGAAAGTCGCCAGCATCTCGGATCGGGACGCCTCGTATTTCTGCAGATAGACTGTCTTCGGCAACCAGGCCTCGCCCAGGCGCCAGTCGCGCAACAGGCTCCGGTATTCTCGCCGATCGTGAAGAGTCGCTTCCAGATAAGCGGAGATGAACGCCCGAGCGATCTGCTGCTGATCTGCGGTCGATATCATGGGCCGGGTGTTGAGCAGCGCTCCGAAGGGCTGGCCCATGTCGCTCCGGCCCCAAACTGAGTTGAACTGCCCGTGGTTCGCCCTGTGGACGTACAGGAAAGCCTTGAACCAGTCGCCGTCGCCCGTGAAGCGCGCCCGCTCCAGCACACGGGCGCCGTGGAAGGACTCCATGTCCGAGTCCCACGAACCGTGCAGGACGAAGTAATTCACGTTCTCCAGCCGAGTGGGTTCGCCCGCCGGTTTGAACTGCCCGTCGACGGGGGCGATGGCGAAGATGGAGCGAATGTTGAAGCCGAAGTCAAAGGCGACACGCGCGTCGTTCGGGTAGTAAGGGAGCCGGTTGAACACGCCGGCGACGGCGGCCGCTTCGCCCCCGCGGGAATGCCCTGCGACGGCGATCCGGTCCATATCGACGCGGCCGTGGAACACGTTCCGCGGCGTCTGGTTCCACTTGCGCCAGAGGCGCAGGTGCTCGAGCAGCAGCCAGCCGCGGGCATCGTTCTCCTCTTCCAGGCCCACCTCGGGGATCCCGACGAGATCCGCCGGCGAACCGTTGAGGAAATTCTCGTCCACCGAGGCGAAGATGAAACCGCGGCTGGCCATCAGTTCTCCGAGATAACCGTATCCGGGGTCGGAATACTGTTCCATCAGATGATTGCCGTGGACGATCAGAACGAGCGGAAAGGGGCCGTCTCCTTCCGGGTACCAGACACGCGCCTGCAGCGGGAGTTCCTTCGCATCGAATCCCCAGTATCTCGTGCGGGCCCAGCCCGATCTTCCGCTCCAGCGCCCGATCAGACGCGAGCCGTCGACCGAGCCGGTTCGAATCGCGACGCCCTCGGCGTATTCCGACCGGTGACGATCCGAGCCACTGCCGTAGGTCAGCTGCAAGACTCGATAGGGACCCGGCTTCGACGGGTCCTCGAGAACCCCGGACGTGGACGAAGAAGGCCCCTCGCCGGTCAGAGCCGCATTCACCGTCTCCTGCCCGGCAGGACCATCATCGACAGCCCACCAGAGAGCCAAGCCGAGCAGCCCCAGCCCCAGGACGCAGCCGCCCGACGAAATGATCACCTGTGTTCTCGAAAGCACTCGCCGGTTGCCTCTCTTGAAGACCCAAAGGGAAGCGCCGATCAGAGAGCCGATCAAGACGCAGACGCCGGAGACGGCCAGGAACCCGAGAGGGCCGGCCATGCCGCAGAAGACGCCTACGACGATACTCGCGCACAGGACAGCCCAAAGGAAGAAGGAGGGGAGACGATTCAGCAGCCGGAGCACAAGAAGGATCAGCCCCGCGGCCAGAAGAATTGCCGGGAACACCAGAAAGCCAACGGCCCAGACGATGCCGTTGTCGTGGGCTATGACCGTCAACCATATGGCAACCGTGAAGTAGATGGCTGCTGCGACGCAGAGCACGCCTATGCCGGCGCCCCGCCAGGCATGCGGTCCGGGTTTCACGCATTGATGGATATGCACGATCCGGCGCCAAACCTTGCGCGAGAGTCTCGTCCGCAGCTCGGCAACAGGCTCATGGCCGACGCCAGACCCCTTGACCGAGCTGCGATCATCTTCCGGTTGTTCGACACCTGGTCCCCCGTTTGTCATGTCTCCCTCCTTCATGGATAGAACGTGCGGAAGACGAAATTCTTTCGGAGAAGAATCGGCAGTCCGAGAACATCTCTGAACGGCCCAGTAGTCGGAAAGTGAAGCGTGGGGAGAAGCCGGGCGAGCGTCGACGGACTCTTCCGGCTCGCCGCCTTTGGCCCAGGGCGAGGGGGCCGATACGGTCTTGCACGGGTCTTGAGTCCCCCTTTCCGGCCGCATTGCCGGATCCCTCGCCGCAAAACACCTTCCCATCCGGTCCGACTGAACCTTCTCCTAGGCCGCCTCGTATTCCTCATCGCTACACTTGAGAACTGAGGAGTAACCAATGAAACGAATCCATGCGAGCTCTTCTTTCCCGCTGCTGCTTCTCTTTCTGATCCCACTAAGCGCAACATTCCCATTCCACGGCACGAAACAATCCAAAGCGAGAATAACAGGTAGGATTTCCGAGCCCACCGGGAACACACTCCAAATCGACGACAAAACCATAGACGTATCTGAGGATGGTAGGTTCCAACTCTCTTCAGATTACAATTCAAGGGTGAGTTCGAAAAGATCGATGTTTTTCTCCAAACCAAACCTGCCGTCGACAGATCTGTCGATGATTACTTAGATGCCCATTATCTCGTTGGTGGGTGGAGGAATCCCAAACTGGATCCTCCTGCCAAATGCCTGACTCTCATTGATTCGATGAAGAAGCTATACCTTGAACCGCTGAACGGTCTTCTGAAAAGTCCTGAAAACATCTCGAAACCTTTTGTGAGTCTCTATCGAGCCGACATTCACCTCACCCTGAACCTTCAGCTTCTCAGATATCTTGACTATCTTGGGTTTAGTGGAAACCAGAACTTCCTTCTCGTCAGCTCGGTTCCCGAAATCACGGAGTATCTGAGTCGGACGGATATAGACGATCCCATGCTTCTGGACTTGCAGTCCTACAAAAGGTACTGTGGATATCTCTTGTATCTCAAGGTTTCTGAGGAGCTGCAGAAGAATCCCAGTATCTACACCTCCGATCACCGGTGGCTGGACGCGATGCTCAATGTTGTTCCGCGCCTCTTTAGCAATCGGCACGTACGGGACTACTGGCTATATAATGAGACCAAGTACTATATCGACAATGACGGAATAAAGAATATCGAGAAAAACCTCGAACAGTTCAATGAACTATGCAAGACAAAAGAGTTCAGAGAGAACATAAAGACTTCCTATGATAACGAGGTTCAACGACAGAAGGATCATTTGGTCAGAACTTACAAGACCGTGACCGGCTACCGTCTCGAGGCCCACATATTTGTCCCAAAGGGATTGAAGCCGGATGAGTTGCTGCCGGCAATGGTGATCTTTCACGGGGGCAGCTGGTATGAAGGAAAACCAGACTGGGAGTTTGGGTACGCCGATAGGTTGGTTAACGTTTGCATCGAATACAGAACGCGGTACCGGCATGGTGCAAACGTCTTCGAGGAGGTTTCCGATGCGAAGTCCGCAATCAGGTGGCTCAGATCACATGGCGAGGAGTTTCATATTGATCCACATAAGATCGTAGCAACTGGATTCTCGGCGGGAGCGCATTTGGCTTTATGTACTGCAATGGTGGATGCGCTAGACGAACCTGAGGAGAATGGAGCGATTAGTTCAAGGCCGGATGCGTTGGTGTTGAATAGTGCAGGATACGATACCACTATCTATTTTACGGAATCACAAGAGGATGCGATTTCCAAAATCTCTCCGATACATCTTGTAAGAAAGAACTTGCCGCCGATGTTGATCTTTCACGGAACGAAGGACACGGATACCCCTTACAAGTGCGCCATTGATTTTGTACGGAAAATGAGCGCGAAAGGAAACGTTGTTAGAATCCAACCGATCGAAGATTCCGGCCATGCGATATGGGCAAGTGACAACTACCGGAAAGTGTATGGAAGAGTCAGGAGCGAGTTCTTCAAGGAAACAGGCATCCAGTAACCCTGCGCCTGCATCTTGCCCCAACGCCGCAGCGTCTTCTGGAGTAGCCCAACTCGGGGCGGCTCACTCCTCCCGGAGCGCTGTAATCGGATTGACGCGCGTCGCCCGCGCAGCCGGGATCAGCACGGCGAGCGCACCGACCGCCACGAGCACAACCGAGACCGCCGCGAACGTCGCCACGTCCCGCGGCCCGATGCCGAACAGCACGTGGGAGAGAAACCGTGTCACCGCCAGCGCCGCGATCAGGCCCGTCGCGACTCCACCGGCGACCATCCGCAGGCCGCTTCCCAGCACGTGTCTGATCGCCTCGACCGGCCGCGCGCCGAGTGCCATCCGTACCCCGATTTCGTGCCGGCTTTGCTCGACGATGTAGGAGACCACGCCGTAGACGCCGAATGCGGAGACCAGCAAAGCCAATCCGGCGAAGGCGCTCAGGAGGATGGTCTGCAGGCGGCGCTCGAAGACTTCGCGGTCGAGGACCTGTTCCATCGTCTCGACGTCCGCGATCGGTTGATCCGGGTCTACGCTTCGAATCTGTTCGCGAATGGCGTCGACGATGCCGGCCGAGGCCCCGCGTGTGCGCACAGCAAGCACAGGCGGAAGATTCGCCGATTGCTGCTCGGGGATGTACATCTCCGGCCGGGCCGGCTTGTCGAGGCCGGTCTGCTTGATGTCGGAGACGATGCCGACCACGGTGATCCACGGCTTCCCCTCCACCGGCCAGCCGCCGTTCCTGAATCGCTTGCCCAACGCGTCCTGGCCGGGCCACAGCATCCGGGCCATCGCCTGATTCACCATCGCCACCGGCCGAGCGTCCGGACCGTCGCTCTCCCGAATGTCACGGCCGCGCAGCAGCGGGATTCCCATGGTCCTACGGTAGTCCGGGGTGACCAGCCGGAAGTTGGCCATCGGTTGGTCGCCCTGGTTGGTCACCGGCGTCCCCTCGGCGGAAACCACGTTCTGCCAGCCTTTGAATGCCAGCGGTACGCCCGTCGTGAAGCCCGCCGAGACGACGCCGGGCAGCGATTCGATGCGTTCCAAAACGTCCCGGTAGAAGATCATCCGGCGTTGGCTGTCCTGGTACATTGCCGACGCCGGCGGCACACGCATGGTCACCACGTTCTCGGGCTGGAAGCCCGGATCGACGCTTCTAAGAGATTCAAATGTCCGGATCAGCAGGACCGCTCCGATCAACAGGACCAGCGACAGGGCCACCTGAGAGATGACCAGGGCGGCCCGAAGCCGATGCGTCGTCCTTCCCGTCCCGGCGCGCGAACCGCCTTGTCTCAAGGTGTGGTTCACGTCGATCCGAAGCGACTGCAAGATCGGTGCGGCTCCGCACAGCAGCGCGGTCGCGATCGAAACGGCCAGCGTGAACACGAGAACGCGATAGTCCAGAGAGAGCGGCGCGCTGGCGGCGATCTGGGCGGGAACGAGATGGCCCAGGAATCCAAAAGTCAGTTCGGCAACCGCCAATCCGATCGCGCCACCGGCCAGGCTCAGCAAGATACTCTCCGCCAGGCCCTGCCGCGCCAGGTCCCACGAATTCGCTCCCAGGGCCGAACGGACCGCAGTTTCCCGCTGGCCGTGGGCGGCGCGAGTCAGCAGCAGATTCGCCAGATTGGCGCAGGCAATCAAGAGCACGAGAATCACGGTACCGAGGAGAATGGCGTAGAGCGGCCGCTGCGAAGAGACGTAGTAGTCCTGCAGCGGCGCAACGAAAGCGCCCACGCCGGCGTTGGTCTGGGGGTAGTCCCGGGAAAGGCGAGCGGCGATGGATCGGATGTCATCGTCCGCTTGCCTCACGGTCACCCCGGGGGCGAGACGTGCCACCGTCATCAAATTGTGCCGGCCCTTGTTGGTCCATTCCTCGACCGGGAGCAACGCGCCGAGGGGAGCCCACAACCCGGTGTCGCTACTGGGAAACCGGAAGCCGTCGGCCATGACGCCGATGACCATGTAGGGCTCCTCGTTGATGCGGATGCGCGTTCCCACGACGTCCGTGTTCCCGGCGCATCGCCGCTGCCAGAGCCCGTAGCTCAGGACCACGGTCTTCGGAGCACCGGGCAGGTCCTCACCCTGAGCAAAGGTGCGTCCCAGAAGCGGCTTGGCGCCCAGTACATGGAACAGGCCGGCGGTGACGTAGCTTCCCATGACCTCCTCCGGCCGGCCGTCTCCGGTGAGACGAAACTGCCACTGCTCCAGTGCACCCATCTCCTGGAAGACGTGATTCTGGTCTCGCCACTCGACGTAGTTCCCCATCGCCGCCGGGCTGTATTTCAAGCCGAACATCGGCGTCTCCTCCCAGACACCGACCAGCCGATCGGGTTCGGGGAACGGCAGCGGCCGCAGCAGCACGGCGTCGATGACGCTGAAGATGGCGGTGTTGGCGCCGAGGCCGAGCGCCAGGATGAGCACTGCCGCCGCCGTGAATCCGGGGCTCCGGCGCAGCCGCCGGGCGGCATACCGGAGATCCTGGAGCGCCGCCTCGACCCACCGGAGCCGTCCCAGGTCGCGGTACTGTTCCTTCATCTGCTCCAGACCACCGAACTCGCGCCGGGCTGCGCGACGAGCCTCGGCGGGCTCCATCCCGCGCCGAATGTTCTCCTCGACGGCCATCTCGAGGTGAGACTCGATTTCGTCGTCGAGCTCCTGGTCGAGCCGTTCCTTGCGCAACGAAGCCCATATCCGCTCGGGCAACGACCGGAGTGTCATGACCCCACCTCCAGGAAGCGGTTCACCAGCGCCGTCGTCTGTTCGAAGGCTTTCACCTCTCTCGCAAGCTTGCGCTGGCCCGCCTCCGTGATCGAATAGAACCGGGCACGACGGTTGTTGTCGGACTTGCCCCAGGAGGCCCGGATCCACCCCTGCTGGCGCAGCCGCAGGAGCGCGGGATAGATGGATCCCTGGTTCAACTGCAACAGGTTATCCGAGACCTGCTCGATCCGGCGGGCAAGGCCGAAGCCGTGCATGGGGCCCATGACGTTGAGCGTCTGCAACACGAGCAGATCCAGGGTGCCATAGGGAATCTCGGCGTTTGAAGCTTTCATGTAGTCTTTCCACAGGAACAGTACCGCTTTTTCTGTAGCCTGTCAACATGAGATTTGCGTCATCGTCGCGAGCCGCCCGGGCATCCCTCCGCTTCAGCCCTTGCGATGGTTGCAGACCGGGGTTCAATGGCATTGCTCTGGTTCGTGATCGGACTCGGAGTCACTCTCGCCGTCGTTGCGGTCCGCGTCCCTTCCACGCGAATCCCGGTCCCACGTTCAATTCTCGAGGCGACATCACTCCTGTTGATGGTCGGCGGGCTTGCCTTTCGGTGGATTGCCATCCTCAGACTCGGTCGGTTCTTCACCGTCGACGTGGCGATTCATTCCGATCACGCTGTCGCTGATTCCGGGCGGCGCCAGGGCTGAGAGCCGTGCCTTTCGCGCAGGTGCAGTTGACCTCGGACATTCGGTCTACAACCGCCGCCTGTTCACCGGTCAGAATTCAGCCAGCGACAGGCCGCCATCCAGGTCGAACTCCACCTTTGGGGACTTCATCCGTTTGATCCGATCGAGTCCATTCGGTTTGGGCTTTCGATGGCCGTTGCCTTCGACACCTTGACGCGGGGCCGCGGGCAATTCGACAGCTCTGGCGTGGCTCTCGCGTGCCGTCAACACGAACTGCGA
>JARRKC010000073.1:0-14564 GCA_037388505.1 Acidobacteriota bacterium
ACTCCCGGATACGGAGCATCCGTTCCCGCGACCAGAAGCAGTCCTGCGTCGAACAGCCTCTTCACGCTGGTTTCCCTCATCTTGAGGCGCTGTGTGTTGTGCGCGGCGGAATTCCTTTCCGTCTCGCCGAGCTCGCGTTCCGCCTCCGCTCGCAGTGCGGAGATGAAGCTGGGGGGTACGGTCTTCCGGATCAAGGGCGAATCGACAAAGAAGAGATCGGAGAGACGGCGCCGGGACTGGGACTCGACAACCGTCAGGGTCGTAATGAACCGAACTTCGCGAGGCTTCATCATGGCAACGCTTTCGGGGGTCGGCGGAAAGTCGGGGGCGTGGGCGAACACGGTCACCCCGTCTCCCATGACGAGCTCGATCGAGCCGTTGCGCCAGCTCTGATCGACGAAGACGGGCAGGGACTGCTTTCGCCCCTCCCGAACGAGTGCGCTCATCAGCCTGTCGGAGAGCCCAACGTATGCCTTGAGAACGTCCACCCGTTCCTTCGCCAGCCTGCTCACCACGTTCGGAATCTGGTCGACGGACGTCAGGCTGACGGAAAGATGCGGCCAAAACGGATCGGCGCCATCGATCAGGGGACCCGCACAATAGATCTGCGGCCCCTGGATCCGTCCCGTCGCAACCTCGTTTCTCAGCTGGACGATAAAGGGAAGGACGTTTCCCAGATCGAGCACCGTGGTGACGCCGCTGTAGAGGAGAGCGTTCAGATAGCGCTGATAGCCCAACATATCCGGGCTTTTCCCGTCCCAGCCCCCGACCAGATGGACGTGCATATCCGCCAGCCCCGGCATGATCGTGCGGCCGCCCAGATCGATCACCTCAGCACCGGGAGGGATCGCCACATCCTCCATGGATCCCACGGCTTCGATCCGGCTGCCGCGGACGATGAGCGTACCGCCCTCGACCGGCTCCCCACCTTTCCCGTCGATGATCACGGCATGGGTGAACGCCAGAAGCTGTTGGCCCTCGTTGGCGGCCGACGTCGGGCTGGCGGCAATGCAAAGATACACGACCAGTAGAACCGCGCAGTTCTTCATACATCACCTCGATTCATGCTCCGGGCGGACCTGTCGCGTCCATCCGGTGGTCTCCTACCTCTCCAGTTCTTCCAGGTATCCTTCGAGTTCCTGACGGATCTGACGACTCAGCGCGACCGATCGGGCCTTGAGCCAGGCCATGACCAAAAGCGCCGTGAGAATGAGGTAATCCTGAATCGAGCGGTCTGACTCGCGGCTCACTAGAAAAGCCCCGATCGACCCGGTGACCCCTTGAATGAACAGGGCGGCCGCCAGCAACAGGGCGGCGATCGGACCCGTGCCTGAGGGGAGCGCCGCAAAGGCCGCCCCAGCGGCGGACAGGGCGAAGAGAAAGGAGAAGAAGATGCGGGACTTCTCGCGTGTACGCTCCCAGTCCCGATAAGCACTCGAGCGAAGAAGCTGCAGGCGTGCGGAGTTGACCGAAGCCGGGGAGGGACTCGAGGTCCGCTTCTCCTCGTTCAACCAAATCGACTTGTAACCTTCGAATTCCATACCGTTCCTCCGCAGTAGCGCTCACGAAAAGCGGTCTTGAGACGATTGATGCGGACGCCAACGTGGCTCTCGGTCAAACCCGTGATGTTTGAGATGTCCCGGTAGCGGAGATCCTCGAGGTAGAGAAGGAAGATGGCGCGATCGATTTTGCCGAGCAAGTGCAGGAATTCCTCGAGAATCTGGACCTGGGCGGCCGGCTCGGACGGCGCCTCGAGTTCGGGAAGCGGACCATCGAGTGATGCACAGCGCAGGTCTACGCGCCGGCCGTTCTTGCGGCGATAGGTGATGGCCGTGTTCAGAGCGACTCGGTAGACCCAGGTCGACGTCGCGGATTCCCTCCGGAAACCGCGACACCCCTTCCACATTTGGAGCAGGATTTCCTGACAAAGATCCTGGCGTTCGTTGGGGGGAGCATAGGTGCGGGCGATGGCCCGAATCCGGTGCTGATTCGCGGCCACGATCTCATCGAAGAAGCGCTCTGTTGCGTCTCGGCCAGCCACGTTGCACTCCCGTCACAGATATCGTGAGTGGGAAGCAGGCACCTCTGTTGGCTGCTTCCGACTTCTCACACCAGATATTAGTCGCCGGCGAGGTGGAAAAGTTACGCCCTCTCGAGCTTCGTCGTCGCGATTCGTGACGAGCGCGATTCCGATCACCTGATCCCAACCGCAATCGGAGGCCTCGAGAAGCTCGAGAATGGCGGCAGAGATCGTCGGAGAGCATGAGAGAACCGAGCCCACGCATTTCGTCGACCGGCACTCGGAGTAGGTCACGAATCGGCCTTGCTGCAGCGACTCGGTGAGTCGCCCACAACTCGGTAGGCACCCGCCACCCGGTCACCTTCGAGCGTCCTGACAGGACTGGCGAATACCGGGAGAATGAAAGCCTGGTTGGGCTGAATTGCGGATAACCATCGCACCTGGAAATCTCGAGTGAGCAGTGGCGCTGCCGCTCTCGAGCTCCGGAACGATTCTCTTGGGATTGTCGTCTAGTCACCTCTCCTAGATGAGAACGCTCTTGTCCAAATGAGACTCGAAATAAACCAAGACGGCGATGTATCAGCCCGTTCCTAAAGAGAACAGTCGTTCTGATCGCTTCGCTCCACATCCGATGCATTCGGCGTCATACCAGCTCATGGGCAGGCCGCACTTGGGACAACGCCAGCGTTCTTCTTCATATCGGACCCATTTCTGAACGCCCATCTCTCGAATTGCTTTGAGGTTCGGCAGATATTCATTACGGTGGAGATAGTGGCCCATACTCATTAATCGCTTCATACGAAAGCAGGGCAAATCCTCACAGTCGGAACATCGATCATTATCTTGTTCGTTCAGTGCGCATAGCCTTATGCTGCATCTTTGGCAATGGGCCGCAAGCTTGCCGCCGCTGAGACAGCCGTCGCAAAGAACGCCATCCATCCAATTCGAGGGCGGAATCCCCTTCCGTGCCTTCGTCGGCGCGGATGAAGATATCTCTTGCCGTTTCCTTCTTATGTCCTCGTCTTCGCCGTGTTTCACGAGGTAAGCCGGGCAGGCCCCGCAATAGGTTCCGCATGCGGCTGCCAGGTGCTCTCTATTTCTCGCGGCTTCGCCTTTCGATTCCGGATTCGCGACAGCCATGGTTTCCAAACCGACACCCGCTCCAGTGAAGGCGACTCCGACCAATCGGAGACAGAACTTCCTTCGCGAAGTGCATTCTTCTCTATCATCAACCATGGCTCTCTCCTCAGGCACTCTTGTCCAGATTAGGAGATCAGGATTGAGGGGCTGAACCGTTCCTCGTACGATTGGGTTGTCCACCCACGATCCAATCGGAAGGGAGAGCTCAGCCGCGAATCGATTTTGCAGCATCTTCAGCCAAATTCTCCAGCTTTTTCCGCGCCTCGGATCCGGCCCTTCCTTGCTCTCCGGCTCTCTCGTCCTCGCTTCTCGATCTGCTCGAGGCTTCCGATCTCGGTTGCGAACAAGTGGTTGGAATCACCTCGTCTCGGTGCAGACGATCGCGTCCGACTTCGCGTTTACCCTGCCGGATGCGTCACTTCCGGATGGCCGACGATCCATTCGGAGCACCGGCCGACGCCGCGATGTCAGGGCAAAGCAAACGTCGAGCGCCAGAAATCAGCAACGAGCGTTACGCGTCAAGTTGATCGGCGCCGCCGCAGTTCCGGGCGACACGTCATTTCAGGACAATGCTCGGCGGCGCGCCATGCCGTTCCCCGGTGCAACCGCGGCGAATACCTCTGACCTGCCAAGAAAGCCTGCCGGGTAAATCCATAATTTGCCGTTATGGAAATATTGCCAATTAGGCAACATTATGCGAGTATCGCAGGAAGTGAACGCCGTTGAAACAGATATCGGCTTGAGAGAACGCAAACGGCGCGAGACGCGAGCAGCCCTAAGCCTTGCCGCCTTGCGACTTTGCGTTCAGCGTGGGTGGAAAAACGTACGGGTGGACGACATCGCCGCGGCGGCGAACGTCTCGCCTCGGACTTTTCGGAATTACTTTTCCACAAAGGCGGAGGCGGTTGCGGCCGGACACCTGGAACGCCTGCTGCGCGTTGCGGACGAACTGCGCGCTCGCCCGGCCAACGAGCCCCTGTGGACGGCAATCGTAAACTCAGTTGCGGCGCAGTTCGAGTCCCCGGTGCAGAAGAGCGAAACGCTCGCCGACGCCAAGCGTTGGCTGGAGCGGATTCGATTCGTTGTCACCGAACCAGCGATTCGAGGAGAGGTGCTCAAGGCATCCGTTGCCGCGCAAGGTGAGTTGGCCGAGGTCATCGCCGAGCGGCTCGGAGCCCGGGGCGCGCAGGATCTCTATCCACAAGTGGCGGCGGCAGTGGTGACCGCCGTTATCGGAACGGTGATGGACCGCTGGATGTCTGATGGCCCCTCCGGCCCGATCCTTCCACTTTTGCGCGAGGCCTTCGAACTGGTCGCGGCCGGTTTCCCGGAGAGCCAGGCGAAAGCCGGCAAGTAGGCTCCACAGCTCTCCATGGAGACTGCGGGTCTGGTTCACCAGAGACACGCCAACGAGGTGCGGACGATGCGATTCAAAGGCATCAACTACGATACAGGCTTCATCAGCGCGGGCACTACAACGCGGGAGCCGTTTGACCCGGATGTCGTAAGACGGGAGATGGAGATCATCCGCTGTGACCTCCATTGCGACGCCGTCCGCATCACCGGCGGCTATCCGGAGCGGCTGGAGATTGCGGCGGCCTGCGCTGCCGATGCGGGCCTCGAAGTGTGGTTCTGCCCGTTCACAAACAACCTGACCGGCGAAGCATTCATGGCGTTGCTTCCCGAGTTCGCCGATGGCGCCGAACGCGTGCGCACGCGGGGTGCGGAGGTCGTTTTTCTCACCGGCTCCGAACTCAGCCTGATGACTGCCGGCATCCTGCCCGGCGACACACTCGCAGATCGGGCGGCGTCTTTGGCCGACCCGCATCGCCTGCGCCCGCTGATTCCGGGCGTTCGTGCCCGAATCAACGACTTGTTATGTAAGTCCGTGGACGTGGTTCGCCGGCGGTTCGGCGGCAAGCTGAGCTACGCCTCTATTCCGCTGGATGGCGTAGACTGGACGCCCTTCGATATCATCTCGACCGATGCCGGTTATCGGACGGCCCCGATGGCCGCGCGGTTCCGCGAGGGTATTCGCGCTTTTGTCTACACGTTCGCGCGCTACGACCTGGTGGACAGCAGCGAATTGCGCGAAGACTTTGACAGGGCAAGCGCGGGTATCGTTCGAGTGCTCGACGGCGAGCGCCGCGGCCGGCGCTATCCCGATATGCCTTGGGAGCCCAAGGTCGCGTTCACTGCCCTCGCCGATTACTATCGCGATCTCGATCGCTAGCTCAAGTTTAGGGGGTCTTCCGAGCGGAAGACCCCGTAAGTCCTGATGAACCAAGGACTAATCAGCCTTGAGAACCATCGTACCCCACTTCTCGGCGACGACGTTCATTCCGGGGTGGAAAAGCCCAGGAGTCGGCCATTGAGACGGGGGTCGGCTCACTCGCGTTCGCGCACTGAATTGGGCGATGCAGGTTCCGTCGTCCGCGCCCAGCGCCAGTGCGCAGCGTCCGTGCGCAGCATCCGTGCGCGACCGCCAGGGAGCGACCCCCTGAACGATCCTCGAATCCCTGCCCTGCTGCCCCGCAATGAACCCAAACGGCAGCGGACAGGTCCGACGAACCTCCGGGCTCGACGGGGCCGGCAGGTCGCCGACGACGTTCATTCCGGGGTGGAAAAGCCCAGGAGTCGGCCATTGAAACGGGGATCGGCTCACTTTGTTCGCGCTCCGATGTCCGCTGCTTCGTCGGTGGGTGCCGGAGATACGGACGCCCGCCGGGTCGCACCCCTTCCGGGGTGCTCTTAGGCGTTCTGCCGTCCCCACCCGGCTCCAGGACACCGGCAGGATCATCGGGATTCGCCTCCTCGATCACATCATCATCGGCAGAAACGGCCACTTTAGCTTTGCCGACGAAGGTTTGCTTTAGAATGGCTGCAACATTCGGGCATGCGCCGGCGTGCCTGTTCCATCATTGAGATCGAAATCGAGGGCCCAGGAGTCTGGTGTGCGTCCTTGCCGTGGGCTTCGCCCTCGCCTTGGCAGTGCTGATATGGAGAGACATATGTTGAGCAATGCGAACTTGGTGTGCTTTTCGGCCACGACAAATGCTGAGGCCTCCAAAGTGTTCTACGAGAGCGTTCTGGGGTTGCCTCTATTGGAAGACACCCCCTTTGCTCTTGTTCTTGAAGTCAATCGAACGACGCTTCGCATCCAAAAGGTTCGGGAAATGACTCCGGCGCGACATACCGCCCTCGGTTGGGAAGTCAGTGACATTCGCTCTGAGATCGACCAACTGACCAGCAAAGGGATTCGTTTCGAGCGGTACGAGGGTCTGCCACAGGACGATCGCGGCATTTGGCACTCCCCCTCGGGAGCACAGGTGGCCTGGTTCAAGGACCCGGACGGAAATATCCTGTCGTTGACTCAATGGCCGTCCTCAGGACATTCAAAGCCCGCGCAGGATTGAGCAAGACGGTCATCTGTGCAGCGAATGTGAGAGGTATCATGCGCAAGATCATTGTTTACATTGCCACCAGCGCGGTCCCGACGGACCTGGAGCATTTTCTCAGCTAATTCGTGGCTCACGAGGCGCACCATCGAGGGCGGTGGGTCATGCTCGCTTGCCAGTTGGGCCATCGGTTGCCTGCTGATGTGACGAACGGACTTCGGCATTGGCTCAGGCGGTCGAGGGAATAGTCCCGGGTACATGGAGGAGTCCCTCGGTACGACAAGCAGGTATTTCGTAGTATTCTCGTTGCAGGCTGCTCCATACCTGCGGGCAACGCGGCGCGATTGAGTCGGAAGGGTCAACCGCTCATTGCCGGAAAGTCTGCCCCCCAAGGAGAAAAGGGTCACACGCAAATGTCGGGAACACCACTGTCCTTCGAAGTAGTCCGAGAAATCGCCGGGGCATGGCCTGAAGTGGAGGAAGGAACCACATATCGTGCGCCGTGCTTGAGATTCCGGGGAAAGCTTCTGACCTGTCTGGCGGTTCACAGCTCCGCCGAACCCCACTCACTGGTCGTCGCCGTCGGATTCGACCAGCGTGCCCAATTGGCCGCATCGAACCCAGACGTCTACTACTGGACGGAACATTACGAGAAGTATCCCTATGTTCTCGTCCGGATGTCTCGGATTCGCCGTGACTCGTTGCGTGCATTGCTGGAACAAGCACGGTCCTTTGTCGCCCACGAGGCCGCGAACAAGGGGGCGAGAGGCTCCTGAAGGCCGGGTAAGGTGTTGAATTCAGGGGGAGAACATGCAAAGTATTCGTTGGGGTTGGATCCTGCTCGGCGGCTTTTTCGCTGAATTGGCAATCATCATCATCGTGCTGCCCCTGAGCTGGCTGGCCGGCCAGGAGAGTCTTCTCTACACTGCACCGGCTGCATCATTCGCTGCAGCGTTTGTGTTTGGGGCATGGGTGTCCAGGAAGGCATCGCGGCATCGCGTCGTACATGGCCTCCTCGTCGGCGTCGTGGCGACCCTGATCTACGTGGGTATCAGCTTTGGCCAGCCGGAACCGGTCGCTTACCTCATCGCGCACGCGCTAAAAGTGCTTGGAGGTGCCATGGGCGGCTACGTCTCGTCGAGACGCACGGCTGATAATGACCGGCAGCAGGTGGCCAATCGATAAGATCTGTCGAAGCTTCGGCTGTGAAGCACTCCTCGGTCAGGAAGGCATCGCCAGTCTCGAACGTGCCTTCCTGCTGGCCGGCGCCAAATCCGTCCTCGCCAGCCTTTGGATCGCCGACGACATCTTGACGACCACCCTCGTGAAGCGCTTGAACGAGCAAGACTACGGGCCCTTTCGTCCGGTCGTCGAGAAAACGGTCGAGCGCTTCCTCGAGTGCGGAATCCTCCGCCACGGCTCTTCAGCCCCTGCCGATATCTCTGCGTCTGCTCCGTGCTCCCCTTTCGGCTCAAAGACCGACTCTCCCACGCCCCACAACCCCGAGACGTGCGCCCACGCCCCTTCCTTTCTGTCCGACCTGTCTGGACCCGCAACCCAGGCGCTCATTGCAGGGTTGGCTGCCATTTCCGCTCAAACAGACTCACTCCCCGAAAAGGCAAATTCCGATGTCAGTTTTCCCGGGACGTTCTTTCTTCCCTCTCGACGAGGACCAAGAGAGCGGAGCCGGCGTCGCTGCGCTTCGCCGACAAATTCGGGGCGGCGGAAGCTGAAACAGCCCCGCGGATCGGCCGGGAAGCGGAGGCCCGTAAGGCTCGACTTCAGTCCCGAGCCAGACCTCCAAGCATCCGTGGCTCTTCCCCAATGCGAGCAGCTTCTCCCCGAGTAGACTTCCGCTTGTGAGGCAATTTGGCGCATTGTATTGACTTAGACGTTAAGGTCGGGTATGGTTCGCACAACGTTGCTCTTCCAGACGCCTCACTCAAGAAAGCTGGTGCTTAGTATGAAACGTAGCCTTTTTCCTACCTTCGCTGTCTCCTTTGCACTCTTCACGCTCGCCGTCGCCCAGGACATCCACTGGACGGACGTCGAGGGCGGTCTGGTGCAGACCTCCGTCGAGTACAACTATGTGTGGGGCGTCAACCAGCGCGGCGAAATCTACCGCCGCCTCGTCAGTGGAGGGACGTGGGAGCGGATACCGGGTGGGCTCGTCAACGTGTCTGCCACGGGAAACGGTTGGGTCTGGGGGGTCAACGGCAAAGGTGAGGTTTTCAAGTGCGCCAAGCCCTGCGACGGCGGCGCGTGGCAGCTCGTCTCCGGGCGAATGTCGCAGGTCTCCGGCGGTCCGCAGTACGTCTGGGCCATCCAGCAGCCCGGCGACAGGATCTACAAGCGCCCCGTCGATGGCTCCGGCGACTGGCGTCAGGTTCCGGGCGGCTTGAGGGAGGTCTCTGCATCAGCGGCCGGCATGGTCTGGGGCGTCAACGGCGCCGGCGAGATCTGGCGCTGCGCGAAGCCCTGCCAGGGCGGCACCGCATGGCAGCGCGTGAACGGCGCGCTCTCGTATGTGTCGGCCAACGACCGCGAGGTGTGGGGCGTCAACGGCGCCCGACAGGTCTGGTACCGGCCGGCCGACCTGTCCGTCGACTGGAAGCAGGCTCCGGGCAACCTCGTTCAGCTTTCCGCAGGGAGCTATGCGATATGGGGCGTGGATGCCTCCGGCGCCATTTACACCGCGTCTCGCCGCTCGAGCCCGGGCGTGTCGAAGGCCGAAGATGACTATGCCGCCAACTTCCGGCGTAACCTGTCCAGCCCGGTAAGCGCCGCGGACCTCGAAAAGATCATGCAGTGGATCGGCTCGGAAACGTCCGCCCAGGTCGTGGATTACTGCTATCGAAATACGTGGCCTCGAGGTGGAGGTGTGCCCATGCCGCTCAACACCTGGACGCAAGCACCTGGGGGTTTGTCGCAGGTCTGCGCGACGGGGCGCGATGCCATCTGGGGCGTCAACGGCAACCAGGAGGTTGTCACGGCCCGACGTCCGATGGATGGCTCGGGTGACGCCAGCGTCCATTGGACGCGCGTCGAGGGCAGCCTGGTCCAGGTCTCCGCCGACAACGACTACGTGTGGGGGCTCGACGCGCAGGATAACATCTTTCGGCGGCCGAGCGCCGGGGGTGCGTGGCAGAAGATTCCGGGCGGGCTGGTCGACATCTCCGCGACCGGAGGCGCGGTCTGGGGGGTCAACCGCGCCGGCGAGGTCTTCCGATGTACCAAGCCGTGCGATAGCGGCGCGTGGAAAATTCAGTCCGGGCGAATGTCGCAGGTATCGGGCGGACTTCGTTACGTCTGGGCCATTCAGCAACCCGGCGACAAGATCTTCAAGCGTCCGGTCGACGGCGCCGGCGACTGGCGCGAAGTCCCGGGCGGCCTCGTCCAGGTCTCGGCGTCGGCGAGCTCCACGGTCTGGGGCGTGAATCGGGCCGGGGAGATCTGGCGCTGTGCGAAGCCCTGCGAGGGTGGTGTCGCGTGGCAGCGCGTGGCGGGCGAGCTCTCGCAACTGTCGGCCAGTGACCGCGAGGTCTGGGGCGTCAACAGCGCCGGCCAGATCTGGCACCTGCCGACGGACCCGTGCGGGCCAGGGCAGGAGGAAAGCAACGGCCTGTGCTACCCGGCGTGTCCGGCGGGCCAGTACGGCGACGGACCGGTTTGCTGGCAGCAGTGCCCAACCGCATCGCAGGTCGCCATCACCGGACAGAACGTCAGGCTCGACTGCGGAGTCGGCTGCGCCCGCAATACCGACGCCTGCGCATCGGTTCTCCTGAACATGGTCAAGGCGCCCATCAATATTGCGGAGAATATCCTGACCATGGGGGGCGCTTCGGCAGCGACCGAAGGGGCGGCGGCGGCGAGTAAAGGCATTACCACCCTGGCGCTGAGCAGCACGCCCAAGTGGGCTTCGCTGCTGAAGGCCGTCAAGCTTGCCGAAGGAATCGCGAAGAAAGGCGACTCCGTCCTGGCGGTGTTCGACAAAGTCGGGGACCTGCAAGCTGAACTGGATCGCTGGAATCACGATGCCAGTGCCCACTTCTCCGACTTCACCAGCCCTCGGATCGAGCGGATGATCGACCAGCAGTTTCCGGACGCGGACGACCGCGACTACATCAAGCAGAAGTACGCCCTGTACCATTTCAACAGCCTGCTTGAAGAAGACGGCTGGCGCCTGGGCAAGGTGATTTCCGGCTACGCAAGCAACGAACCGACCGGAATCGTGGCGCTCATCGACGCTTTCGTACAACCGATGTGCAGGACGGAAGCCAACCCGTTCCCCCACGTGACGATTCTGCCGAAGGACCAGCGAACGCCTGATCCATCCATCTCAGCGACCCCGCGATAGGGGGGCGCTACGATTCGAAGATCCGCACGAGAGGCGGCGCTCCTGGCATCCTTCGGGCTTTCAGGTTCACTGTGGAATTCCGATGGATCGAGCCGATCAACCGGCTCTGGAACGATGGTCGGCGAAGACTGGAGCGTCATCCGCAAGATCCTCCAGCACCTGAATCTGTGGGAACTTCCTCAGCGTGCTCCTCCGCCCCTTCTCCTGCCCCACAGACCGGAGGCCTTCCTGACCAAACTGTCTCCCCGCCAGGCTCAACAGGTGCGAGCCTCCACCGATTCCCTCCTCTCGGACGACGTCCCCGTCTATCGCCGCTGAAGAGCCGCGGCTCTTCAGCCCCTGTCGATATCTCTGCGTCTGCTCCGTGCTTTCATTCCGGCTGATCTACCGACCCCGCCACTCCGAAATCTCTGAACCACGTCCTGCGGGCCTCCTCTCTGCCAGACTCGGCTTCAACCGTTCATCCCAGCCTCTCATTTCAGGGTTTACTCGCCATTTCCGCCGACATAGACTCACCCCGGGAGAAAGCACATTGCTATCGACCGACCCTTATATCTCGAATAAAGGAAATGCATGGAAGGGAAAAGCATTGGTGCCAATAGAAAGCAGAACAGATCCCGTAACAAATTCCTCAACAGTAAGATCTCCTGATTTGCAGGATTCCGGTACTCATATTCAGTTGATTGAGAATTACGATAAACAAATACTCGGGCACTAAAAGAATGATTGCCCCTTCATTTTGATAGCGAATGACAGGAGACAGTAGGATTCCGCAGTTAGGTAGACCGTCCCTCGCTACTTACCATATTGACAAACCGTCCATGTTGAACAAAAGCGTCTGAAGAATGAAAAAAGAAAGAATAATAGTCGTTGATGTACTACGAGGGTTTGCACTGCTCTTTATAGTGTTGATCCATTATGTGGAACATTTTGATTTCTTTAGTCCGCCATCTGTACACTTCCTTTTTTCAAACACTTTAGATAGGGAAGTAATGAACGCAACTTTTCTATTGATCAGCGGCAAGGCGTATTCGATTTTCGCGCTGCTGTTCGGGTTAAGTTTCTTCATTCAAATGAATAACAAGGAACAACGCGGGATTGATTATCGTTGGCGATTTCTGTGGAGAATGACCGTTCTGTTACTAATTGGATTTTTGCATTCACTAATCTACAGAGGAGATATTCTTCATATTTATGCTCTATTATCGCTGCCCGTTGTGTTTCTCTATAAAGTCAGGACCAAATACCTTTGGCTGATTGCAGTCTTACTGGTCATTCAACTTCCTACACTCTACAATCTATTCCAGGCACTTACAACACCTGGTTATGAGTATGTTCAGCCGTTAAAAGGATATTTTAGAGAAGGGAATATCGTATATTCAACAGGAGATTTTTGGGAGGTAGTTAAATATAACTTTTGGAAAGGGAGGATTACTGTTTGGGCATGGACAATTAATAATGGGAGATATTTACAGCTAATTGCCCTATTTATAGTTGGTTTGATTCTGGGACGCAAACGTATTTTTGAAAATATCGAAAATAGAATCAAAGGACTTGTAATTACTTTATTGGTCAGTATTATCCTATTCCTCGTATTGACTGTTATAAATGATGATTTCAAGGCTAGCGATTTAACAAATACACAGAAAGAATTGTTCAACACACTATTAACGTCTCTAATCAACCTTGCTGCAACTTCAGGGGTTGTCGCCCTGATCACCTTGACATATTTGGGATTCAAGAATCTCTATATATTTAGAATGTTCTCGGCGTATGGTAAAATGAGTCTTACAAATTACATATCACAGGCAGTATTCGGAGTGATTGTGTTTTATGGTTTTGGATTTGGAATGTATAGATATTTAGGCTCTACATGGAGCATTATGATCGGTGCAACGGTCTTTATTGTTCAATTAATTATCAGCACACATTGGAGCAAAACACATTACTACGGTCCAGTAGAGTGGATTTGGAGATGTGCTACCAATTTTGATTTTGGTATAAAAATGAAACGATAACCATATGAATGAGTCACTGCTGTCCAGATTAGCGAAGAATTGAGAATCACCCCCGCGTCGTGATTGGTGTTCCGACTCGATTTTCGCGTTGTCCATGTCCAGGCCTCCGATTTTGCTGCCCGGAACAGCAGCCCGCGGCAAAACGGGGTCGTGACCGAGTAGCTTGGTTCCGTTGCCGATTCACTGAGGCAGAATGGCTGTCATCGCTGCCGCCAGACTTGTTAGTTGCAGCTTTGGGGTCGGACCACGTTCTACAGGATGCCGCTGGCGACTGGCAGTGGGTCGTTCATCGGAGTAGCCTACTTCGGGGTGCCATGGCTGTTGGTGCACAGCATGTTCGGCGGGTACACGGCCCACGCGCTGAGTCGCGAGAGGTGAATCGCTCCCTGTCACAGGACAGGCAGGTCAGACACCGACCTGATGGGATCCTCGATACGCTGAAGCACGGCCGTGGGAACGCGGATCTTCTGGAGACCCGCGAAGCGGATCGGTTCGTAGTGAGCCAGAAACGCCACGGTCTGCTGGCGCGACAGCGCTGCCGCATCGTATGAGCGATTCGCGTCCCGTTCGACCTCCTGGCGCGCATCCTTCTCGTCAATGACGTAATGAGTTTCACCGTGGACAGTTTCGGCGAATGCACGAAGCCTGGCTATCCGTAATCTCATCCCTGCTCTGGGCCGCTTTCCTGAGATCCAAGACAGCGGCGGTCTCTGTTCGGCGTGACGGGAGGCCATCGTTCTCAGCACATCGGGCCCGGGGCGACCGATTCGGTCCGGATTCGGGAAGTGGGATCGGAACGGTCTTTGGGCTATTATGATTTCAAGCCTGTTTAGCCGAAAACCCTCCGAGGGTATCCCGTTTGAAACAGTTGCATAACGCGTGGCTGCACCGGACGGCGGCCTGAGCAAATGAGATGAAGCCCAACAAGAGCCAAAGCAAGGAGAAGGTGCCGAAACCACTTTCGGCCAAGAAGGCACCGGTCGCCACTGACAGCCACGCGGCCATCGAGGATTGGACCCGACGCGTGATGCCGGATCTCCATCCCATCGTCAAGCGGCTCGACCAACTCATCTGTGAGACGATCCCCGGCCTTCAATACGCGATCAAGTGGAAGAGGGCGTACTACGGGTTACCGGAACACGGCTGGATCATCGAGATGGTCGCCTACGATGTCTCCGTGAACCTCGTGTTCTTCGGCGGCGCGGAGTTCGACTCTCCGCCCCCGCTTGGGAGCGTTGGACGAAGCCGGTACGTGAAGCTGAAGACTTTGGAGGAGGCACAGGCGCCCTTGATTCGCAAGTGGATCCAACAGGCAGGCGGTGTGCGAGGCTGGAAATGAGGGGCCGCGAGGCGAATACGGGCGAACCGAGGCCCAACCATGTGCTCCGCTTTCTCCGCAAGGATCTGCACATTGAAAACGGGGTCGGACCACGATAATGGACTGACTGGTCGTAACTTAAGCAGGCTGGGAGGCCCCAGGAAGCCGGTTACGCTGACTTTTCGGCCCCAAATTTGAGCTACTAAGAAGCCCCCCGCCGTCAAACCGGTCCTGGGCTGCGCCCGAGATCTCAACTGTCCTCGTCGCCGAACGCAACGCAGCCCACTCGTCTGGGTCGACAGCGTTACAGGAC
>JARRKC010000074.1:0-13457 GCA_037388505.1 Acidobacteriota bacterium
CGTGGCATCGGACGATCCTTTCTGAAGGCGCGGAAAACCGCCTTCAGTAACCATTAACGTCCGAGTTCCGAAATCTACGAAACGCGGTCCGGAGGATCCGGCCGAAGCGATGCGCCAAGCGGAGAGGACGAACCGGCAGAGCGAGACCGCACGAGCGCAGACGAACCGTAGGCCAAACACCGTTTGTCCGTTTGTCGAGAACAGTGTCCCCTACTCTTCTAGCACCCCGATTCTTCCTGCTCCAGCGCCGTGTGGTCGGACGGCCCGGCGGAGGCGGCGTTCCTGAGGTGGGCGTCGATTAATGACGCCGAACCCGCGCCGCAGCTAATAACCGACCGAATCGCGTCCTCCACCCGTACCTCTATTGGAAAGACGTCGTGCCCGGGAAGATGAACGATGTATCCCGTCGTGGGATTGGGACCCGTTGGAATGAATGCGGTCTTCCAGCCCGACTCGTGCTCGTCCGTGATGAAGGCCGTCATCAGCCCTTCCCGTTCATAGATCCGCACCAGGGCAACCGAGGAGAAAGGAGACCGCTTTCGGCCGAGCAGTTGCATCACGGTTTCCTTGATGATGCGGTATCCCGGCGCAATGACCAGAATTCGCGTTTCCAGATTCTGGTGAATGAAGCGCCCGACTCCGGTCTTCACGGCGACGCCCAATACGAAGCACATTGTGACAATCAGTATGAGCACGATCAGATCCGCCGCAAACTCCGGTGCCCCCACGCGAGCCACGACGACATCGGTCAGGGGCTGAATCAGGTCGGTCACCCAGCGAAAGAGCCACCTGAAGATCAAGAACAACAGGAAGACGGGTAGCACCACGATCAAGCCACCCAGGGTCGTGGTTTGAAAAAAGGTTCGAAAGCGGTTCATGGTGCCCTCCTCCATTCCTCACTGACGATATTGGATTACCCTGTCTTCGGGCACGCCTTGTGCGCGAAGAACAGTGTCCCCAACTCAGAGTCCCGATTTGGAGATGTGTTCTACTCCCTGCCGAGACACGTAGAGCCGACGATGCCGGCGTGGCGTGAGTCCGGTCAAGGCTCGAAACCTGCGCGTAAAGTAACTTTGATCCGTGAATCCCACTGCGTAGGCGATTTCGGCACAGGACAAAGACGATTCTTCGAGCAGGCGCAGGGCTTCACGGACGCGCATTTCATGAACGTGTTGCATGATAGTCCGCCCGGTCTGTTCCTTGACGAGATGAGCAATCCGAAACGTACTCAGGTGGACTTCGCGGGCCAAGTCCTGAAGGCTGAAGTTCTCCCTAAAATGAGTTGCGATGTAGTCAAGTGCCCTGCCGACTCCTGGATGATCGCTCCGGAAGCCCAGCAAAAAGACCATGTTCATGAAATCATCCAGCGCGTTCTTGACGATGTGGGAGAGATCCTCGAAGTCTCTGGCGGCCATGATCCTCGCGGTCCACTTGTGGCTGCTCTCAATCAGAGACTCAAGATGAGGGCTATCCTGAACTGCAGTTCTCACCAGATAGCCGAGGAGCTCGATCACCAGAGCGTGCACGACAACCCGATCTGACGACTGAAGAAAGACCGCCCCGAGATACCGATTCAGTAGCTTCCTGGCACCTTTACGATCGCCGGAGCGGATCAGAGACAGCAGCATCCGCTCCTCTCGCAAGGGAAAGTCCCTTTGGCCAGTACTCTTGCGGCGGTGAATCTCTTCGGCGATCTCTCTCTGCTGGAGAGTCCGCTCCCGATTCTCTTCAAGAAGTCGAGGGAACCAGCCACTGTTCCGGTAGAACAGAGAGAACAGTCGATCCGCCGCCTCCTGAGTCTTGGATTGAGGCCACGAAGGAAGCCCCCTGACGAACTCAACGGCCGCTTCACGAGACGCTCCACAGGCAGCCAGGTGGTTCGTTGCCTCGAGGCGGTCCTCCGGTTCGTCCTCCGCAACCACTTCACCACCGATCAGACCGCCCATGACTTGCCGATCCTCGACCAGTGCAACCGTCCACGTGACGATCCCGGGTGCCAAAAAGAAGATGTTGGGTTCTCCCCAGCGAACTGATTCACCCAAGGAGTGGATCCGAGCCCTAATGACGAACGGCAGCCCGTCGATTGGATTCCGTCTTCCGACAAGAATCGCCCCATCTGGAGTCATCAACCGTGGTTTGACTCCGTACTCATCGAAATAGGCCAGGAACGTCTGGCGTGCTGAATTCAATAGATCTGTGGGCATGATCCCGCTGTCACCCGCGCAAAGGGAATTCACCGATTCGAAACGGCGCAGCAAGATCATACCAATTGCGACCATTCTGATCTATCCGAATTCGAGGGAGCAGGATAGAGTCCAAAGCAGGAGACGAAGTATGGCTCGAATCAATAGTCTTTATGATGCGGTCATAGCCGGGAATCGGAAGTCAACTGTGCAGATGGTCGAACAGAATCTGAACGTGGGATTCGATCCGAAGGACCTTCTCGAGCAAACGATGATCCCGGCCATGAAGGAAGTCGGCTTCCGCTTTTCACGCGGCGAGATCTATGTGCCGGAAATGCTCATCGCTGCTCGTGCCATGCAGGCAGGTTTGGATCTTCTTGAACCCATACTGGCCCGCACAGGTGCCCGCACTCAAGCGAAGGTCGCCATCGGAACGGTCAAAGGTGACCTCCACGACATCGGGAAAAACCTGGTTGCCATCATGCTCAAGGGGGCCGGTTTCGAAGTGGAAGATTTGGGTGTGGATTGCGCAGTCGAGAAGTTCGCCAGTGCCGTCGATCGAGGCTTTACGACCCTCTGTTTGAGTGCGCTTCTCACAACGACCATGCCTTCCATGAAATCGGTCGTTGAGCGATTCCGCGACCGACCCGACGTCAAGATCGTCGTAGGAGGGGCCCCGGTCACGCGTGAGTTTGCCCAGGAGATCGGCGCAGACGCCTTCGGAGAGGATGCGAACGAAGCAGTACAGATTGTTGAGCGACTGTTGGTGACCGAAAAGCAGTCGTGAACAGCCGTGGACCTCGGAGGGAAAGAGGGATGGCAGAACCCGCTGTAGAAAGTCTGGAAGGTTTCATCTTCGGGAATGCCCCGAAACCAGTGTGTTGTGGATCTGACCTCGTGGTTGGGGGCGGGTGCGTCGTGCCGGAAATCAACTTCACTCTTCCGCCGATCGATATCGACGACGAGACGTGGGCCGAAGTCCGAAGACAGTACGAAGAAATGATCGTTTCGGTTCTCGGGCGGGCCGTCGCTTTGGAGGCTCCGGGACTCCTGGTCGAGTTTGAAACACTCCCGCCCATGACGGACCGGCCGGCCTTGGGTTTGGAGATCACCAGACTGCTATCGGATCGAATGGCGGAATCCCATGCAAAACACGGCTTGAAGACGGCTTTGCGCCTTACTCCCAATGACACGCGGGAATTCGAGCGACCGCCGCGAATGCGATCGGGCGAACACTGGGACCATATGCTGGAGGTAATCGGCCGGGCGGCAGAGCACGGCGCCGACCTCATTGCAGTTGAGTCGACCGGCGGGAAAGAGGTTTGTGATGAAGCGTTGGTGGAGGCGGATCTGGCGAAGATCGTCTTCGCCCTCGGCATCTTGGGGGTTCGGGATATGGAGTTCCTCTGGCGACACATCGTTCGCGAATGCCGATCGCAAGGTATCGTGCCTTCAGGCGATTCAGCATGTGGATTTGCCAACACGGCCATGGTGCTGGCGGACCGGAAGATGATTCCCACCGTGCTGGCGGCCGTCGTCCGTGTCGCGTCCGTCCCTAGAAGCCTGACGGCCTACCGAGTCGGCGCTGTCGGACCGAGTAAGGACTGCGCCTACGAGGGACCCTATCTCAAGGCGATCGAGGGAGTTCCTATTTCCATGGAGGGCCGGACCGCCGCCTGTGCACATCTCAGTCCCCTGGGCAATATCAGCCAGGCCGTCTGTGACTGCTGGTCGAACGAATCGGTGCAGAATGTTCAGATGCTGAGCGGGCGAGCCCCTCGGATGTGTCTCGAACAGCTGGTGTATGACTGTCGACTTCTAAACACGGCATTGTCTTCGTCGCCCAATCAAGCGGTCCAACTGAGAGACTGGCTGAGCGACTCAGACGCCCCTTTGGACCCGCAGGCCTGGGTTCTGAGACCCGACGTTGTCCTCAGACTCTCCGCTGAGATTGCCGCGTCCGACAGTCCCTACCGCCAGACGACGGCCGCGGTCGGTGCCACTTTGCGGGAACTGAGAGCGGCGTCGACTTCAGGGCAGCTTCGTCTTTCTGCGCGGGAAAGCCCATGGCTGGATCGGCTGGAGGAGGAATCCTCCCGGCTTCCGGAACGCGAAGAGGAGCTGATTGAGAAGATGCTGACTGACCCGTCGATTCGGAAACGCTTTGCGCCTGAAGAGTACGGCATCGACTGACGACACGAGTCTAGCCCTCGAACTCAGCGTGCGGTCTCCGCGATAGTGGTGCCAATCCTGATCACGATACTCCGTCGCAGCTGGTCTGCCCAAACTGCAAGAGAGTGTCCCCTGCTCCGCGTCCCCTGCTCCGTGCCCTGCTCCGCGCCCTGCTCGCGTCTTCTTGTCCTGCATTCCACTCGCCCTTTTGGGACCTTCCCCGACCGACGGAAAAACAGTGTCCCCAACTCCACAACTCCCGACCGGCAGAAAAACAGTGTCCCCAACTCCGTCGACTCCCAATTCCGCTAACTTCTCTATCCCGGGATCGACGCCTATTCCAGCCGCAAGGCAAGTATAGGATCGAGTAGCGAAGCACGCCGCGCCGGTAGATAGCAGGCCAATGCGCCGGCTACCAGCAAAATCACGGCAACGCCAACCAGCGCAACCGGATCGAGAGGCCCTGTGCCGAAAAGGAAGCGGCGAATCGCCATCGCTCCGAGGATCGCAACCACCATCCCGATTGCCAGTCCTGCCAGGACAGGCCGCAATCCCTGAAGCAGCATCGATCGAATCAGTTCGGATGGTTGTGCGCCCAATGCCATACGCAAGCCAATCTCCCGCGTCTGTCGCGCCACCGAGTAAGCGGTCACGGCATAGATTCCAATCACAGCGAGAAACACCGCGAGCACGGCGAAGAGCATCACCAGAACCAGTTCAAAACGTCGCTGGGCCACCGAAGAGGAGACGATCTGCCGCATGGTGTGCATGCCGCCTACCGGGAGTGTTGGGTCCAGCCCGCCTACCACAGCACGAACGGCGGGTCCGAGGGTTCGGGGATCGACCGTCGTGCGCAAAACCACACTCATGCTGGCCGACGGCTCGTGCTTATGTGGCAGATAGAGCATCGGCTGCGGAGGGCGATCCAGCGCGAGAGCATACACGTCGCCGACTACGCCCACGATTCGATAGAGGGTTTCTTCCCTCCCACCCATGCGGATGCGCTGGCCGACGGCGCGGGAAACCGGCTGGTCGGGCCAAAGGCCGCGAGCCAGCGCTGCACTTGCGATGACAGCCTCCGCGGGCTCGGATTCCGTGAAGAACCGTCCTCCCAACAGGGAGATCCCCATCGTTTCGAAATAGCCCGACGTGACGTCATTGCAGGCTGCCATCAGCCCCTTGATGACACTTCCCCTGTCAGTTACCGCGTGGACAGAGTTGTTGTAGGCCTGGGGCAACAATGGAGGTGCAGTCGCGGCGCCCGCTGTGATGACGCCCGGAAGCGCGCGGATCCTCTCGAGAAGTTGAGCATAGAAGGTGACGATCCGTGCGGGTGTGTAATCCTCCTGCGGAAGCTCTAGGTCAGCCGAGAGAACCCTCTCCACAGCGAAGCCCTTGTCCACGTTCATCACCCTCACGAAGCTGTGCAGCAGCAGTCCTGCCACTGCCAGCAGTCCGGTGCAAAGGACGACTTCCACCGTCACCAGCATCCGCTGCGAGCGACCCGCCCCCGACGGCAAACCGGCCGTCCGTTCCGGCAGGGTCCGCCGCGCGGCGTCGATACCCGGAAGCAAGCCAAACGCAACGGCGGTCGCCAGCGAAGTCGTCAGGGTAAACAACAGGACGGGAGCATTGAGGTGCAATCCCTGTATCGTGGTCAAGTGCGCAGGCGCGAGCGATATCAGCAGATGGACCACGCACCATGCCACAAAGAGACCGGCAACTCCCCCGAACAAGGAGATCACGAGGCTCTCGGTCAGAATCTGCCGGACGAGGCGCCCCCTGGGAGCACCTAACGCCGCGCGCATGGCAAACTCACGGTCGCGTTTACTCATGCGTGCCAGGAGCAGGTTGGCGAGATTCACGCAACCGATCAACAGCAGCAGGACTACCGCACCGAGCAGAACCACTAGTCCCTCCCGCACGTCCCCGGAGAAAGCGTCGTGCAGGGGCCGGACTTGCACGCCGATGTCCCCATCCCCTCCGAAACGCCTGGAGGCGCTGCTGACGATGGCACTGAGCTCGTCACGCGCCTGTGCGATCGAAACCCTGGACCGCAAGCGAGCAACCGCGGCAAATTGAAAATTCTGATACGACTGAAGTTCATCCTGGCTAAAAGCGATGGGCTTCCAGACATCAATCCGAGGTCCGAAGACCATGAGGGGGTGCAGTCGCGTCCCCGTTGGTGCCAGGAATCCCGCCGGCAGGATGCCAATCACCAGGACGTTCCTGCCATCGAGCTGAATGGGGTGGTTCAGAATCGTCAAGTCGCCGCCGAACCGCCGCATCCACAATTCTTGGCTGATCAGCACCACTCCGTCCCTTCCCGGGGTATCCTCTTCCGGCAGGAATGCACGCCCGCGAGCCGGAGCCACCCCGAGCAGATCGAAGAAATTGGCCGATACGCGTGCACCGTAGAGATGCTCCGGGGCGCCCTTGCCCGTGAGGTTGAACTCCGTACCTTTGAGCGCCGCCATTCCGGCAAACGATGTACTGGCGCGGCGGAACTCCTCGAAAACCCATGCGGTGAGCGGGAGGTTCCGAAACCGGGCAGAACCGTGCGGATCGTCGATGGACACGGTGACCAGCTCTGCAGGTCTCTTGAATGGCAGGGGCTTGAGCAAGGTCGCGTAGACCGCACTGAAGATAGCAGTGTTGGCACCGATAGCGAGGGCGAGCGTGCCGACAGCGGCGAGGGCGAAGCCGGGGCTCTTCCGCAACATCCGCAAGGCGAACCGGATGTCCCGCCACAAAAACTCGAGCCAAAGCGTTCCGCGCGCTTCGCGACACTCTTCTTTCACCTGCTCGAGGCCACCGAATTCCAGGCGCGCTGCACGGCGGGCATCCGCAATGGAAAGACCTTTTTGAACCTTATCGTCCACCATGCGGTCGAAGTGAAAGCGCAACTCGGCTTCCAGACGGTCTTCCAGTTCGGTGCGCCTTCGGAGGCGCCGCCACCATTTCATCAAGCCTCCCCTTCGGTCGCCTGCAGGATAAGGCCGATGGCTTCCGAAAGCCGAGCCCAGCTTGCGGTCTCGACTTCGAGTTGCGCCCGGCCTCTCGCCGTCAGTTGATAGAACTTGGCTTCCCGACCGGTCTCCGACTTCTTCCACTCGGCAGCCAGGAGGCCCCGGTTTTCGAGCCGATGCAATGCGGGGTAAAGCGAGCCCTGCTGCACCTGCAGGACGTCGCGGGAGATCTGTTGGATCCTCTGGGATATCGCGTAGCCGTGAATCGGTCCCAACGCAACGACCCGGAGGACAAGCATGTCCAGAGTACCTTGGGGGAGATCGGATTTGGGCTGCATCCTACACCTCGGACTTCTACATATAACAGATCACCTGTAGAAGCGTAAAGTATAAAGTCCCATAATCGGGGTCAGAGGAAGAATCCAGATCCAGTCAAGGACCGCCAACGCCGCTACTGTTTGAAGGGTGTGTCCGCGGGACGGATCATGTCGTCCTGTCCGGACAGCGTCCCCGGTTTCCAGAGTTCGGCGATGAGCACATCGTTCTCAACTTCCTTCAGCAGGGCCGGTATGTCCACCCAGCCGACCCGGTTGTAGAGTTTGGGCTGTTCGTACTGAGCCGTGTAGGCGCTGGCGTATCGTTGCCAATGTCCGACAGCCCTTCGAAGGTGAACCAGGGATTCTTGCCGGTCCTGCTCGTCCGCAGTGAGGTCGAACAATCCCAGATACGCTGCTCCCCGGATCTTCTCGGCATAGTAGCGCCCCAGGTAGGCCATGGCTTCCAGGTCCCCGAGCGTCCGGACGAGCTCCTCATCCTGGATCGCCTCTCGGTGGAAGGCGTCGACCGCTGTCAGGGTCTTCCGGGCGAATTGCTCCAGATTGTCGGCCACCTCGAGCGGCGAAATCCCGTCAGTGGGCCGATTTGCTGCTCTTCCGCGGCGCCATTCCAGGATGTTAAGGATCCCGCTTTCCGGCATCGTTTCCTGCTCGATGAAGTCCCTCACCGTGTAGAACCCGCGCCAGCGGGGGTGACTGAGGCAGGCTTCGGGAAACCAGCGCAGGTCGATGTCTCCCCAAAAGAATCGGGTGATCTGGGGGAAGATCCTGGAGGCGTTGGCCCATGCCTCGGAGAGCCTGCTCGCCTCAACCTCCGGAAAGCGCTGGGCCAGGGTCCTGACGAAGAGGTCATTCGGAAGGGTCGGATCGTAACTCAGCCGCCCCCAAATCATGAAGTTGTACCAACGCTTGGAGAGAATTGTCTGACGGGGAGTCTGCGGCCGTTTGGATAGAAACTCGCGGCCCCAGGTGTACCCGTCGGGCCCCATGTAGAAGCCCGCCAGCAGGTCCCGTGGGGGTAGATTCTGCATGAAATCGCGGACGAACTCGGGATCGCCGTTCCTGAAGCTGTAGAAATCGTCGTCTCGGATGGTCAACCAAGTCGGATGTTCGGGTTTGAGGTACGGCAGTGCAGCTTTGATGAAGGGAGGATTCGGCACCGAGTAGACGTGAGCAATGGCGTATTTGAAGCTCAACTCGAACGTCCGGGGATAGTCCTGCCACTCCCGGAGAATCTCACCGAGCGCGGTCTGATGGAATCGATGAATCAGGCGGACATCCCGGTCGGGCTGGAGCTTCAGGGCGTCCCGGATGCCCTCCCCGTAAGTCTTCCAGAGCCACTTTTCCTTGGAGAACTGGTCCGTGCGGCTCTCCATCTGCTCTCCTGCCGTAATGCCGAAGCCGGCCAGCAGCGGATAGGTAAGCAGCGTTTCCCGGACCGAGGCTCGGAAGTACTTGATCGTTTCCAGATTGTCTTGGGAGGGATCGATTCCATACTTGTGGAAAGTTCCCCAGGTGAAGATGTTCCAGGTGAAAATGTAGATTTCGATTCCGCGGTCGTGGGCGTACTGCATGACGTCTCGCCAGAACTCGATCTTCTCGTCGATGCTGATCTGCTTGACGGTCTCGAGAGAATCGAGCATGTAGGGGCGGACCATGTCGGATCCGGAGTGGGAGAAGGAGCCGTCGAGCGGAGCCGTCGTCCTCATAACGTCGTCCAGCGCGATGTCGGGGTATTCAGGCACTTTGACCAGCGAGGGAAAAGGGTGGAGGCTCCAGAGCGTGAGGACATTGAACCGATCGCGGGCGAGATCGTCGAGAAAAGAACGCCAGAAATCGAAGCTCCACATCTCAGGGATGTTCTTCTGGGCCGCATCGGAATTGTCCGAGTAGCTGGGGGTCCTGGCATCCAGCGGGATATTGAACTTGATGCCCCGGCGCTGAACGTACGGAACGTGATCGGAGTCCGAGACAGAAGAAAGCTTCCCCAAACGGATCGCTTCAGCAATATCCAGGCCACCGTACATGGCACCCGTCGTGTCGGCGGCCAGGACAGCGATCGTCGAGCCGCTCCTGCGAATCGAGTACGACTGCCGGGCTTCTCTGGCCATCGGTGGAACGGCCAGCTGAGACGCGATGCGTTTCGAAGAAGCCGCATCCGCTGAGATCACGATCCGCATCCCGGTCGGAGCACCATTGAAATCACCCAGCGCAGATTCTGCAATGCTGCCACCCAAGGCCGTTTGAGCGCGTCGGATTTCAGAAGCGGCAAAAGTTACAGGCCGTTGCTCACGATCGTAGCAGAGTGCGATCGGTTGAGGGACGGCAAGGGAAACCGATCCACACACTAGGATCCACAGGGGAACACACCATTGAACTGCCCGACTCCGCATCATGCTCCGGAGTCTTCCCTTTCTTCGGACACCTGTCAACCGTGTCTTGGACTCCCAGGGCCACCTTTCACCGTTGCGGCCGCGCTTGATTCAAAGTGTTCCGCCCCGTCAAGGTGAGCGCATCGAAAGGAACTTGCGGCGGTTCAGCATGAACAGGGCAAGCCGAATCAGGAAGACGTAGTAGATAAGAACGAACAGTCTCTGCCAGAGGCCGTGATAGGCGATCCAGCTTCCGCTCGGGCGATAGAACTCGGAAATGATGAACAGGATGATGAAGAGGCCGCCTCCGCCGGTAGAGAGCCATAGATAGAGACGGGAAAAAGGCGACTGAAGACCATCAAAGGCCTTCGCCACCCAAAAGGGCAGAGAAACCAGCGCGGACACGCCGACCACGCTCACGGCCCTATGCGCGACGTTACCGAGAGCGAAAAACGGATCGCTTAGGGTCTCCGGAATGAGCGCCGAGCCAAAGCCTTCACCCAGACCGTAGAGGACAATCATCCAGGCAGCTGTGCTGGCATACTTTTGCGACGGAAAAGCCCTGTGGAATCCGATTCCGAAGACAAGGAACATCAACCCCAGGATGATCCACCAATCGGATGCCCGCTGGGCGACCGGACTGCCCTTGGCGCCCAGGTCGCTCATTGCCTGTAGGAGTGGATTGTAGCCGGGGTATTCTCTCCCCAACTGCCAGGTTGCGATCACGTCCCCCACACACGCCGCGATCCCGACAGCGGAGGCGAAGGGTATCATCCAATCCATCTGCTCCTTTTTCGTCTGGCTTCTCTCGCTCATCATGGCTGGGGGCCGCGCTTCTTTACGATCTTTGGCGGGCAACCCAGTCCCAATGGTAGCGCTCTTGCACATGCGAAATCGCCCTGCCTCTGTCGAAACACGATGCAGTCCACAGCCGGCCCGAACCAGGGCATCCATCGCGTACCGTTTCGTCTCGATCTCAGATTGCTGCGGAAGGCAGCGCTCTCGTGATGCCCTGTGAGGATGATTGGGCACTTGCACGCCGCGGAATAATGCTAATCGTGATAGTGGTGGCCTGCGGGTTGGAGTGCGATCTACAAGGCAATAAGTGGTCTGCCGGCCAAACAGTGTCCCCTACTCTCCCTACTCTCCATCTCCCCTTGAGGACGTTCAGGCGAATATCGATTTCCTGCGTCGCTTCCACCGGGAGCTGACCGATTTTGGTGAGTTCGTGGTGACCGAAGGGCTCGGAGGGCTCGAGGCGGAAGAAGATCGTGACGCCCGGCGCCGAGGGTCCGCCCACGATCATCGACGGCCTCTTTCCCGAATCGAAGGGATTCCTGGCCGGATTCTGGATCGTCGACCTGGACGCGGTTCAGGAAGCTCTGCTTGCTGCCACCCGACATTGACCGGTCTGGGGTGTCCCGGCAAATCCTCAGGTATGGCTCATCCGTGTCGCCTCCCGCCACATGCTCGATCATTTCCCCAGCGAGACGGTCCGCCGGCGGCGCGAGGACCTGTCGAGGAGCAGAAGACAGTCGAGGAGCCGCCGGCGCCTCCGGGCAGCGTCAGGAACGTATGACAGAATCCTGGTCAGCGATCTGTCCTGCCGAAGCGAACGGGGCGCGCTTCCGGGCTTCCGTCCAGGACAAGAAAGGGCAGGTGAGCGTGGCTGGAAAGAGAGCGGCCAGGAAACCCACTACGGTTGGACCTTCTGATTCCAAACCACTGAACGGTAAGCGGTACCACGAGGAGCTCGCCCGGTTGCAGGTCGAACTCGTCAAGCTGCAAGAGTGGATCCGGCACGCGGGCCTTCGGGTCGTAGTCCTGTTCGAAGGGCGGGACGCCGCCGGGAAGGGAGGTGTCATCAAGCGCATCGTCCAGTGTCTGAATCCCAGGATCTGTCGGGTTGTTGCGCTTGGAGTCCCCACCGAAAAGGAGAAGACTCAATGGTACTTCCAGCGCTACGTCGCGCACCTGCCGTCGGCCGGTGAGATGGTCCTGTTCGACCGAAGCTGGTACAACCGGGCGGGAGTGGAGCGGGTTATGGGTTTTTGCACGGAACCCGAGTATCAGGAGTTCCTGCGCGCCTGCCCGGAGTTCGAGAGGATGCTGATCCGATCGGGCATCATCCTGGTCAAATACTGGTTTTCCGTTTCGGATGAGGAACAGGAACGGCGTTTTCGCGATCGACTGAAGGATCGTACGAAGCGGTGGAAACTGAGCCCGATGGACCTGGAGTCGAGATCGCGCTGGATGGAGTATTCCCGGGCCAAGGATGAGATGTTCCGCTATACCGATACGCGGCAGTCGCCCTGGTGGGTGGTCAATGCCGACGACAAGAAGCGGGCTCGTCTCAACTGCATCGCCCACCTGCTCAGTAGCATGCGCTATGAGGATTTGACGCCCGAACCGATCAAGCTTCCCGCCCGCCAAGAGGAGGTGGGGTACGTCCGACCCCCGGTGGGTGAGCAGACTTTCGTTCCGGAAGTCTATTGAGGGATTCGTCGATTCGTGAACCTCAAGGATGTAGGGCCCGGGCGTCTGAAACCGGGCAGCACTGCGCTTCCGTTCTGACCGACCGAGCAATGAAACATCTCTCGTGTGCTTCCTCATGCATGGCGGCCAGCTCTTCCACCCGTGGAAGTCGCTCGCCGCTGAAGGAGGCTTCGGGACGAAGGGTAACCGCCGTAATCGCCGCGTTACCCGATTCGTCCTTCCCCAAAACCCCCACCGCCACATCCCGGTAGCTGTCGACGACGAACCCCCGACTGGCGGCGATCGAAAGAAACCACAACATGTGACAGCTTGACAAGCTGGCGACGAAGGCTTCCTCGGGATCAACAGCTGCGGCGATCGAAAGAGGGGGAGGCACGACGTGGGGCGATGACGAGGCCGGGACTTCGACCCCTCCGTCGAACAGCCAGCGGTGGCCACGGCTATAGCGGTTGTCGGTGAAGGTGGCGCCACTTCGATCCCATTCCACTGTCGACGAGTACTCAGCCATGGCGTGTCGTCCCCCGTATACGCATTCCACGTCTCGCACCCCAGCCCCCTGCAACCCTACTTCGGGGGTGCCTATGCGGTCGGTGAAGAGAATCATCGCGACTCAGATGGACGACACGAGTGTATCACCGGGCGGACCCGAAACTGCCGTATCGGGCCGCCCCGCCCACGAACGAGCCTCTGTGCAAAGGCAGAAAGATCCAGCCTGGCGCCGTCTGCTAGCTTCGGGCCCTCTCCTGAAGAAGAAGAGTGTCCCCAACTGGTCCCTCATACCCCTCATACCCCGACTTTTCCCCCATACCCGACAACGAGAAGAAACAGTGTCCCCGACTCTTCCCCTCACCCCCGACTCTTCCCCTCCCTCGACGTTTCCCCCGACTCTTCGCGATTCTGAAAAACAGTGTCCCCAACTGTCCCCCCAAC
>JARRKC010000075.1:0-13370 GCA_037388505.1 Acidobacteriota bacterium
GATCTTCGCCCGCCCGGACGTCCGCAAAAGGCTGGGACTGAGCGCCAGCCCCAATTCGGATCCGGATGTCCGAGCCGGGAGGCTCAAGGTCGCCGACCTGGAACTGCAGCAGTACCTCTATCATGCCCGTTCCGAACCGGCACCGGGGACAGCGACGCAGGTGGCTGATTCGGGCATTCCGTCCGGCTCCGACGACAACGTCATCACGGCACGACGCACAGCCTGGTACATTGCACGGGACCAGTACGACAGCCCCCACACGATCTACATTTTTCCTGACGGAACGCGGCAGCCCGGCGACGAGATTACGGACTGGGGTCGAATGCCGGTGGGCACGACCGTTCTCGTTTCGCAGGAGGACGAATCGAGCTTCGAAGGCTTCGTTGAAGCGAAGGAGGGCGAAAGCGGCCGGACCATTGCGGGAGAAGCCTTCGCCAGCGAGACGACCATTTACCTGCTGCCCAGCGGCATGGTCAGGACGGGGCACGACCTTCACCGAAGGCGATCGACCCGCCGTCTGCTGGAGGCGCTACCTTCCGGCACGCGCGTGCTGGTCGGATATATCTACGGAGGTCACGTCAAGCGAAACCGTTTGCCCTCGCGAATCGCCGGACGAAAGTGGAACTATCCGTCGACCTTCTATCGCCTTCCGGACGGCACGATTCTCAGCGGGGACGAAGTCGACGACTCCCAGATCCCTCCGAACACTCTGGTCCTCTTCCAGAGCTGAGTAGGATGAGCTTCCAGCTTCCCGGATGTCCTACCCAAGATTGCCATTTGACGGCATGACTGGCATCATCGGACCCCGTGAAACGACCAATTGCTGCTCTCTTCGCCCTTCTTCTACTGACCGTCACAGCAACTTTCGGGGCTTCCGGCAATGTCGATCTTCCCCGCTACCCGTCGATCAGTCCCGACGGATCCTCGATCATCTTCTCCTGGAGGGGCGACCTGTGGAAGGTCCCGGCCGAAGGGGGGCGGGCCATTCGCCTGACGAGCCATCCCAACCTCGACTCCAGAAGCGTATGGAGCCGGGACGGAAGCCGCGTCTTTTTCGAATCCGATCGCTCGGGATTCCAGAACATCCATGTCATGAATTCCGATGGAACCGAATTGCGCCAGGTCTCTCGATCGGACGTCACCCTCTCGCTTGCGGGCGTGGGTGCCGATGACCAGGGCCACGAAATCGTGACGTTTTCGTCCAGCCGCGAGGGGGACAACTACCGATCTCCCCGACCCTTCTCGATTCGAGCGGAAGGCGGCGAGATCCGACGAATCTGCGGCGCCTTCGGCGATTTCCCCATCTGGAGCCCGGACAACGGCCGCCTTCTTTTCACCCGAGGTGGAGCCGCCTGGACCCGTCGTCACTACCGGGGAGCCGACCGCCGCGACGTCTGGCTTTACGAGCAGAAGGACGGGAGCTATCGCCAACTGACAGACTGGAGTGGAAACGACGGTCAAGCCCGTTGGGGGGACGACCATACGGTCTACTTCCTCTCGGACCGCCAACTGGAGCGTTACAACGTCTACCGCATGGACTTGAACCGGGGACCGAGTTCCATCGCGCCGATCACACGGTTCAAGGATCGCGATGTCTGGAGTTTCGATGTTTCCTACGACGGCCGTCGAGCGGTCGTTCAGGCCTGGGATACGCTCTACCTTGTCGATCTCACGGTCGCGAATGCCGAACCCCGGGCCATCTCCGTTTCGGCGCCCGAGGATTCGCGGGACCGCTTCTTCCTGCAGCCGATCGAAAAGACGGTGACCGAGGCCGCCCTCAGCCCCGACGGCCAAACCATGGCCTTCGTCAGTTTCGGGGAGATCTATGTTCGGAATGTCGCCGACAAAAGCCCCACCCGGCGTGTCACTCACTCTGCGGCTCGCGAACAGGACATCGCCTGGTCTCCGGATGGACTGAAGCTCTACTTTGTGAACGACAGTACCGACACCCTGTCGATCTATGCCGCCACCGTCGGCCTCACCCGCGATGAGGTCAGACAGCAATTCGAATCTCCGGCCGATCGCTCGGATGCGACCGGGAACTCCGGCGAGGAGTCGACGCAAGGCTCCGGGGACGCCGGGGACCGAGAAGGCGCTCAGAACGCGGAGGAGGAGGAACCGAAGCAGAATGAGAAACTGCCCCCGGAACTCGATCCTTCGCGCTGGCACGACGCGGTGCGTTTCGAGATTACACCTGTGGTCGTGCAGTCGAGCAACGACTGGAAGCCCCGCCCTTCTCCGGATGGTCGGTCTCTGGCCTTTCTGCACGAGCGAGGGGATATGGAGATTCTGGACCTCGGCTCAGGACAAACCCGGGCACTTCTGCAGGGCTGGGACTTCCAGATTGACTGGCGCTGGAGTCCCGACTCGCGTTCGATTGCCTACCAGCAGTCGGATCTGAACTTCAACTCCGATATCTGGATCGTCCCGGCGGATGGCTCGGCCAAACCCGTGAACATCAGCCGCCACCCCAACAACGACATCGATCCAAGATGGTCCGCCGACGGGAAGATCCTCAGCTTCCTCTCCGAGCGGATCAACGATGAATTCGATGTCTGGGCGGTCTACCTCGACCGATCCCTGGAGGCACTGACCCCGGACGAGCTCGAGCAGTACTACGACAAGGCCGTCAAGGACGCCGGGGCGCGCAAACCGTTGGAACCGCGCCGGCCTGGCGAGGAAACATCCGCCTCGGACCAACGGCCGGAGGCATTTTCCTGGAGCGACCTCAACGACGCCTATCTCAGGCTTCGACGGATCACACGACTCAGCGGGTCCGAATCGAACCATGAAATGACCCCGGGCGGAGAGCTTCACATCTTTACCGGGACGACCGAAGGGCCCGGACTCTTTACCGTTCGGTGGGACGGCAAGGAGATCCAACGGATTGGTGACGCGGCATCGGTCCAGCAGCTCTCGTTCGACGGCAAGACGCTCGTGACGCTCCACGAGGGGCGAGCCTATACGCTGAGCACAACCGGGAAAGAGCGCAAGCTGATCGGGATCTCGGACCAGCTTCATATCGACCGCCGCGCGCTCTCGGCCCAGAAGTTCAAGGAACTGGCGCGCACGCTCGGAATGCTCTTCTACCATCCGACGATGAAGGGGCTGAACTGGAACGCCCTGACCCAGCAGTATCTGCCACTGGCGGAAGGGGCGTACACGGCGGATGAGTTCAATCAAGTTTCCATGCGTCTCCTCGGGGAACTGAACGGCTCTCACCTGGGTGTCTATGCTCGGGACGAAGAAGAGCGAAATGCCGAGCGGCAGGGTCGCCTCGGCATCTCGGCCCACCGGGTCGAAGGAGGCTACCAGGTGGACCACGTCATTCCCCTGTCACCATCCGCCGCTGGTCCGATGCACCTGATGGCCGGCGACGTCATCCTGTCGGTCGAAGGCCGCACCTTCGGTTCCACCGATACACTCGAGTCTGCTCTGGAGGGACAGGTGGGGAAGGAAACCTTGCTGACGATCCGGCGGCCTGCCTCCGACGACGGCGAGACTCGGGAACTGAAGGTCCTCCTGACACCGGTCAGCTGGAATGAGGAGCGACGGCTCAAGTATGACGAGTGGCGGAGGGCCAACGCCCGGAGGGTCGATGAGCTCTCGCACGGACGCATCGGCTACATCCACATCCTGGGAATGGACCAGCCCTCTCTGGATATCTTCGAGCGGGATCTGTACGCGGCCGCCGACGGGAAGGACGGGTTGATCATCGATGTTCGCAACAACGGCGGGGGCTGGACGACCGACCGCTTGCTGAGCTCCATCATGGTCGAGCCGCATGCCTATACCGTCCCCCGCGGCGCGGACGGCAAACGGACCGATGTGTACCCGCAGGATCGCCTCTTCATTGAACGCTACACGCTGCCGATCGACATGTTGTGCAATGAGAAGAGCTTCTCCAATGCCGAGATCATCTCGCATGCCTTCAAGACCCTGAAGCGGGGCACACTGGTCGGACAGGAGACCAACGGCTCCGTCATCAGTACGGGAGCGTTCCAACTGGTGGACGGCACGCGGGTGCGGCTTCCCTACCGGGGCTGGTATCTTCCCGATGGAACCGATATGGAGAATCATGGCGCGATGCCGGACCTGATCGTCGAGCAGACGCCGCAAGCGGAGAGCCGAGGTGTCGATGAACAGTTGCAGGCCGCCGTCAAAGACCTGCTCCAAAGATTGGATTAACCGCCGGTTCGGTCGTTGACCGAATTCCTGAGGAATTTTCTACTCAGATTGTGGACGTTCCTCTTGACAGCGTAGTTTTCGAACGTGACAATGCTGTAGATCTTCCTTTTTGTTCGTATTTTATTGTCTGGGAGATCCGTAGAGGGAGGAGGGGAGACGAAGATGAAGGTCAAATGGTTGTTGCCGATGGGCTTCATACTGCTCCTACTGGGGAGTTACCTCGTGGCGGGCCCCGTCGTCTATTTGTACGTCGACGCTGCGCCCAACAAGAATGGTTCCCCTGACTACGCCGGATGGGAGGAGGCAGCGTTCGCAGACGTCGCAAATGGCACGTTTGTCAACATGGCCAATAGTGCCAACCCGGATCTAGTCGGCACTACGAACTTTGACATTCTCGATGAAGTCGTTTACAGCTTTGGTGACCTCGGCAAGCGGCTGACCTGGATCTACTGGATCCCGGATCAGACGATCGAAAGCGTGAAAAACTTCCAAGTCAGCCTGTTCAACAACTGGGGCGGAGAAATCCTCGATGTATATCAGGACTACTACGGCTCGACCTGGCTGACGCCTACGACTTGGTCCGACTACGACTCCGACAATGACGGCAGCCCTGATGGAGTCATTGGAGCCGCCGGTATGGCTTGGTGGGGTGCATACTACACCGGTACCCAGGAAGAACTGGATCAGGACATCGCCGACTGGATCCGTGTGAATGAAACCTGGACCTTCAGTGCCCTCTTGATTACACCAGATGAGGGCGGGTCCCTGACCTGGATCACTTCGAGGCGAGCCGCCGTCCCCGAGCCATCGATTCTGCTCCTGCTCTGCACAGGTCTGGCGGTCATCGGCCTGCGGAAGGTCAGCTGCTGATCGGACACCATTCGCGTCACAGGGGCAAGCGCTGACTTTGGAACGAACGTTGTCTCTCGAGCTTTGCCCGCTCTGTCTCAAGACGTGATTGCGCCCTCCGAAGCGGAGGACACGGACCGCGCGTATTTCGCAAAGACGCCGCGCCGATAACGGGGCTCAGGTGGCTGCCAGGTCTTGAGGCGCGTCTGCAGTTCGGCGTTTGAGATCTCGACGTCGATCCTGCGAGCGTCGACGTCGATCTCGATCGAATCCCCCGCTCGGAGAAGAGCAATCGTACCGCCTCGAGCAGCTTCCGGAGCAACGTGACCGATCATGAGTCCCCGCGTTGCGCCGCTGAAACGCCCGTCGGTCACCAGAGCCACGTCTTCGCCCAGACCGGCTCCCACGATGGCGCCCGTGACGCCGAGCATTTCCCGCATTCCGGGGCCGCCCCGGGGCCCCTCGTAGCGAATGACCACCACGTCGCCGGGGCGGATCGAGCCGGAGGTCACGGCTTGCATGGCGTCTTCTTCACGGTCAAAGAGCCTGGCCGGTCCCTTGTGATAGGTCTTCCGTCGATCCGTCACCTTTAAGACACATCCTTCGAGGGCCAGATTCCCTTTGAGCACGACCAGCCCGCCCGAAGGTTTGATCGGATGTGCGAGATCGCGCACCACATCCTGCCCCGATGTCTCCGAAGCGCGGGCCGCCTCCTCGGCCAGCGGCCGTCCGGTCGGTGTCAACTGCTTCCCATCGACGAAACCACCTTCGACCAGGCGTCGCGCCACCAGTTGGATTCCCCCGGCGCGATAGAGATCCGCCGCCAGGTACCGTCCCCACGGCTTGAGATCGGCCAGCAAAGGGGTGCGCCGGCTGATGGCGTCAAAGTCATCGATGACGAGCGGAATGCCGGCTTCCCGGGCCAGAGCCAACAGATGCAGAACGGCATTGGTCGAGCCGCCGGTGGCGGACACCCCGGCGATCGCGTTTTCGAACGACTCACGGGTGAGAATCCGGCTCGGTGTGAGTTCCTGCTCGAGCATCTCCATGATCAGTTCGCCGCAGCGGAAGGCCACCTCGGACTTCTTCGGATCGGCGGCCGGAGTGCTGGCCGTCCCCAGGGCGGACAAGCCCAGGAACTCCATGGCCGTGGCCATCGTGTTGGCGGTGAACTGACCGCCACAGGCGCCGGGCCCGGGACAAGCCACTTCTTCGAGTTGGTGCAACTCGTCCTCCGTCATCCTTCCCGCCGCTGTCGCCCCGACCGCCTCGAACACGTCCTGGATGTTGACGTCGTGGCCATGATAGTGCCCGGGAAGGATCGTGCCGCCGTAAAGCACGAGACTCGGAACGTCCAGCCGAATTACGGCCATTCCGGCACCCGGAATGGTCTTGTCGCAGCCGACCAGAGCGATGACAGCATCGAACAGGTATCCTCGTCCCGCCAGTTCGATGGAATCGGCAATGACTTCGCGGCTGACCAGCGATGCCTTCATTCCCTCGATTCCCATCGTAATGGCATCGCTGATGGCGATGGTGTTGAACTCCATGGGGGTGCCGCCCGCCGCCCGGACACCTTCCTTCACATGCGCCGCAAGGTCACGCAGGTGGATGTTACAGGGCATCGTTTCGATCCAGGTATTGGCGATACCTATGATCGGCTTGGACAGATCTTCGTGGGAGAACCCGACGGCTTTGAAAAAAGCCCGGGCTGCGGCCCGATTGCGACCTTCAGTGACAATGCGACTGCGATGTTTTCCGAGACCCTTCATGAAACCTCCGATTCGGCTGGATAAGCGTATTGCACAATTGTGGCGGGCGAACCCGCCAATGTCCAGCCGTGGGCCCCGCGCTCACTCGAGGAGCCGAATCGTTGAGTCGCCGGGAAACTCTCCCTGCACTTTCACGAAGATCACATCGCTGCAGATGCCGCCGGAGGGAGCCGTGTATCCCTTCAGTCGCGATCCGCCTCCGGCGCCGTGGCCCATTCGGGGTAGGGCGTATCGGGCCCCTTTCGGGCATGCCAAAGGATCCGGTTGAGAAGATCCTCCGGGCACCGGTCGACCTCCTTCAGAGGGAGAGTCGTCGACAACTCGGCGTAGCGCCGCATCCGTTCGTCTTTCCAGCTTCCCACCGGAGGATTCAGGAGATCCAGGGGAACGATGTTGGGGACAGCCTCGTACGGAGTGAAATCCGGCTCGTCCTGAAAGCAATCGAACAGGGGTGTGGCCGCCGCATCCATCTGGTTCATCGGGGGCAGTCCCAGAATCAGTTCGATCGTGCGCAGGATGCCAGGCTGGTTGTATTGCGTGCTGACGACCGCACCCCGTCGAGTATAGGGACTGACGACGTAGGCGGTGGTTCGAAAGGAGCTCACGTGATCCCAGCCGTCCTGAGGATCGTCCTCGATCGCGAAGATGCAGGTCTCTTTCCAGAAGCGGCTGTGACTGATCGCTTCGACGATCCGTCCAAAGGCCAGATCGTTGTCGGCGACGTGAGCCTCGGGCGTCGGCATTCCGGGCTTGGTTCCGGAGGTGTGGTCATTGGGGAGACAGATGATGACCAGATGGGGAAACTCGCCGATTCGTTCGTACTCCTCGAGCTCCTCGATGAATTGAGCCGCCCGGAACACATCCGGGACATCCAGGCTCCAGCCGACCGTCTTGGTGTCGAGGTAGGGCCGCAGCGATTCGATGGCAGGTCGGCTGCCGATACGGGTCAACCCGGTCCGGCCGATGAAATCCCGGTAAATGTCGATGAAGGTCGGAGGAGGCCAACGGAAGGGATCGGTCCAACCGATCTCGGCGATGGAGAACTCTCCGTAGTCGCGGAGCGTCTTCCCCCGTTCCAGGGCATTGTCCCAGATGAATCCGCTCGGGGCATAAGCCAGCGCATCAACGTCGTCGTCGCTCATCCCATCCGGATAGCTTCGGGGGAACCCGGCAAACGACTTCTCCATGTAGTCGGTCGACATTGCCGTCGTCGCCCACTCATGCCCATCCGCGCTCAGGATCCCCGAGCAGTAGGTGTTGTCGAGAAGGACGAATTCCCTGACGATCTTATGGAGATTCGGCGTCACTCTTTCTCCGAAGATGCACAGGTTGGGATCTCCCCTGCCCCGGCCCAGATCTCCTAGAACCTGATCGTAGGTCCGATTCTCCTTGATGATGTATACGACGTGCTTGAGGACCGAGGGTTCTCCCACCCGCTCGGGAACCGGGCGGGCCGTCTGACCCGGGCGTGCGGGCAATTGTGAGGCCTCGATGAGTTCCCGCCGACAATTCGTCAGCACGGTCCGCGTGCAGCGCTCCAACTGTCGATCGTCCGGAACCGGGATCAGCGAAATCGAACCGAAATACTGGCGGGAGTTGAATCCTTTCTCGCCGCGACCGAACGTCCGGCGTCCTGATCCCAGGCCTTTGATGTTTGCCACAACCAGAGTGCGCCGTGTCTGGTCGAACAGAATCGCCCCCGGAAACCATCCGACCGGAATCAACCCCTTCAATGTCGAGTGGCCGGGTTGGAAGGAGACGACGGCGACCGCGTTTTGCGTCCCATTGCAGACGTAGAGGCGTTGACCTTCAGGATCGAAGACGAGTGCATTGGGGCTGGCTCCGAAATAGCCCTCCGGCTGCCAACGTAACACAATCGTCTCCACGACGTGGTCGCTCCTCGTATCGATGATCGACACGGTATCACTGGCCGCATTGGCGACGGCCAGATACCGCTGATCGGGTGTCAGAGCCAGGCCCGATGAGTGCAGACCGACCGGTATCTCTCGCAGGACCCGGCCGGCTCGAAGGTCGATGACCGAGACCGAGCCGTCGGAGGCCACATAGCGTTTTGGGTCAACGCGGACCAACGTGCCCTGACCCGCCGGGCCGACGATCGAGTTGGCCTCGGGGCGGCGACCTCCCCAGTTGCTGACATAGGCCTTCGTGCCCACGACGACCACATCGAACGGGGCGACTCCGACCGGGAACATACGCAGCCACTCGCCGCTGTTGGCATCCAGTTCGAGGAGCCGGTTCGAGAGATTCTCCACAACGAGCAACCGGCTGCCGTCGGGCGACACGCCTAGTCCGGAAGGAATGGCCTCCTCTCTCCGCTCCAGCCCGGTCGCGGGAAGCGAGAACGATCGGAGCGGATTCAAGGTCCGATCGGGACCGACTGTGAAGACCTTGATGCTGCCGGTAACATCGGACATGTAGGCCCGCCGGCCGTCGGGTGAGAAAACTAGGCCGGTGTAGCTCAGCTGACCCTCTTCGTCCGGCTCCAGAAGGTGGGGCCAGGCTGCGTCCCCCGTCGCCGGGTCTGCATCGGAGGGCAACGGGACCCTCCGCAGAACCCTCGCGGCCGCGGGATCGATGGCGAGGATCTCGGAAGTCTTTCCCGCAGTGAGCAGAAGACGCCCATCCGGACTCAGGGCAAGGGCCTGCGGGCGGAGCCCCGGCAATTCGATCTGCCGACCTGATGGGCTCAGGATCTGGCTGACTGGCAGAACGATGTGATCGCGCCGTGAGAAGCCCACTGACTCCGTTGACCGCAGCTCTCCGGGCGTCCTGGGGCAGGCCATGGTGACGCAGGCGGCCAGCAACAGAACGGCTTTGACGGCAGGACGGTATCCTCCTCTGACGGTCTTCTGGTGAAGACAGCCGGAGTCACTGATTCCGTTTTGTCGACGTCGCTCTAATCGCTGCAGAAAGACGATCCTCCCGACTGATGATTCTACCTGGGGTCTCCCGACGGATCATTGGCGGACAGGAGCGTCCTTCCTGACGGCTCGCGTCGCTTCACCCTGAAGATGCCTGGATGTACCAAGATCGAAAACGCAATCATCACCGAAACGCTTCACGAGGCCTGGAGCGGCGAGAATCTCCTCCCTCCTCGCCTGGTCGTAGGCCGACAGATGGACCACGACAAAATCGATACGCCGCTCGCGCATGAATGCGATCGCCGCAGGATCGGGAAAGCGGCTGTAAACCGCGAAGTCGGATGCATAGGACGGCGGGTAGAAGCGGGAGAAACCGTTGACCAGGTTCATCCAGTGCTGCGTGGAATAGAGCATATAGCGGCTCTCGCGAGGCCACTCATCCGTTCCGCTGTAGTCGGGAAGTTCGATGACGACTCTCCTGTCCCGCTGGCGAGGTGTTCGATCGCCGAGCGGACCGCTCGGCGCCGGGTTTCTCGCTCTGAGCCAGAGATCGACCGGCCTTGCCGCAAAAGGCTCTGTGGCGCAGGGTCGAAATCCGAGCCCAATCGGAAAGAACTCCAGAAGCAGAAGCCCTGCCAGGACGCCGGGAATCCACGGTCTCCGGTCCAGCCGAGCCGCCGCCAGCCCCGCCAGGACCGAAACAGCAAAGACAACCAGAAAGGCGAACCGCGCCGTGGCCCGAAACTGCCCGATGAAGGGGAGGAACTGGAAAGCGTAGGCGAGCGGAAGCCAATGGCCTCCGGCAGTTCGGGGACCGAGCGAGAGGAGGAAACCGACCACGCCCAGACCAAAATAGAACCAGGCCAATCCCCGCTTCCGATTCCAGAACAGACCGAGTCCCGCCAGCAGGAGGGCTACCCAGCCGATATAGACGGTCTTTTCACCCCAAATCCAATGTTCCCGGGTGTCGAAGATCTGACCCTCGAGTGTGTTCAACGCCGGCACGATGAAATCGGAGGCATCGGCGGAGAAGGCGAACCCCTCCTCGATACTGCCCGCAACCGGATGGGACATGTATGGAATCGCGAAGGGCAGAAGGAAAAGGGCGACGGCCGCAGCCAGGGGCACCATCTTGAGAAGAAACGGCCACGGACGCGGACGGCGAACGGCCTCGAACAGCGTCATACAACCCAGGGTCAGTGTCAGCATGACCGCCACATACCAGTTGCTTAGACACTGCAGCGTGGTCACAACAACCCAGAAGGCTCCCCGGCCCCAGGTCCACCGATCCCGCAACCGATGCAATGCCCAAACCGAAATGGGGAACGCGGCCGTGCAGATCAGCGTCAAGTGGCCGAAGTGGTGCGTGCGGAAGAACGCGAATGCAAAGACGGAAGCGCTCACGAACGCCCCCCACCGCGAATTGGTGTAGCGGTAGCCGAGCAGGTACATCCCGGCAGCCGATCCGAAATAGCAGAACAGCAGCAACAGGTTGTAGGGAATGACCGGATTGTCCGAGAACCAGTACCACCAGTTGACCAGGACGGCGACTCCAAAGCCGTGTTCCGAATAGGCGAGACTGCCCGGATAGGGATAGAAGGCATTGGCCGCAAATAGATCGGACGCCTGATTCAAGAGCGCATGGTTGACCCAACTGATCACCCACATGAACACCCCGGGATCACTGCCCTCGATCGGCGCCGCCCCAAGGTTCCACACACAGACGAAGGAGTGAGCGAAGACAAGAGTCAGGAGGGCAAGCAGGGAGATCGGAATGAGATGGGACAGGAGTCTCTCCTCCCGCCGCGGGGGCGGAGTCGAGTCGGAGGTACGGATGATGAAAGAATCCATCAGTTTGCGCAGATAATAGGAGCATCGAAGGAATCCTTCAAGATGCTCGTGGGAGATCCAGCGCCCAAACTTCGACGCCGTTTTGTTCTGCGGTGAGTGATCGATGTCAATCAGGGGCCAAATATAAACCGAAGCCCGCCAGCAGAGGGCAGGCCCGGGCATCCAGGATCCGGATCCGTACACGGCGAGCCTCGACCGCCGCAAAACGCTCGAGCTTCTTGTACCCGATCGTCGTTCCCTCCGAGATCGTCTCCCAGCCCGACGGAGTCTCAACCTCGAGGCGATACTGCTTCACCCGCTGACCCAGCTGGATCGGCTCCTGCAGCAGGCAGACGTTGAAGCGTCGGGCCGTGCCCAGGTCGAATTCGAGCCAGGCCGAGCGGACGTCGTCGTCGGTCGCCCAATACGATTCCAGGTGACCGTCCAGGGCTTTGTCGGGGCCGAAATCGGTTGAATCGCCGCGGACATTGCTGGCCCGGCTCGGGGCGCCGGCAGCGAGGTTTCGGTCAAAGATCGCATCCAGTGCCTGTCGCCATTCGCGGAGCCGGCGAATATCGGAATCGGCGAATCGTCCCCGCCGGTCGGGCGGTACGTTCAACAACAGCACGCTGTTGCGGCCCACGGAGTGAAAGTAAATGTCGATGAGCTCGGCCACGGACTTGGGACTCTCATCCGGGTGCCAGAACCATCCTTTTCGAATTGAGACGTCGGTCTCCCCCGGAACCCAGTCGGGACCGTCCGGGTCGCCCTCGTTCAGATAGGTCGTATCCGCCTTTCCGACCGCGACACGCGAGCGGTCCAACATCGCCCAGCAGGACTCACCGGCACTTCCGCGCTCGTTGCCGATCCAGCGCACATCGGGTCCCTCGTCCGAGAAGATGACCGCACCGGGCTGCAGCTGACGGACCAGCGCCCAGTAGGTCCCGAAATGGTAATCCATGTCCCGGGCGTCCTTGCCTTTGGCGCCGTCGAACCACACCTCGGAGAGAGAGCCATAGTTGGTCAACAGCTCTCGAAGCTGCGCCAGATAGAAAAGGTTGTACCGCAGCTCGTCACCGTAGCTCGGCTCGTGCCGGTCCCAGGGCGAGAGGTACAGACCCATGCGGATCCCGGCTTTCCCACAGGCCCGGGCGAGCTCTCCGACTACGTCTCCGTGGCCGTCGCGCCAGGGGCTGTTCCGGACCGAGTGATCCGTGTACCGGCTCGGCCAGAGGCAGAAACCGTCGTGGTGCTTGGCGGTCAAGATGATCGATCGGAAACCGAATTCTCGCGCCACCTTTACCCACTGTTCGACGTCCAATGCGGACGGGTTGAAAACCGAGTTGTCTTCAGTTCCGTCTCCCCATTCCCGGTTGGTGAAGGTATTGACCGTGAAATGAACGAACATGGCCAGTTCGCGCCGCTGCCACTCCAGCTGTCGCTCAGTCGGAATCGGCATTACGGGCAACGGAGGCGGCACGGCGCTCTGAGCGGGCGCGACCGAAGTCAGGCAGATCAGTAGCAGGATTGCGGCGAAGCCGCTGTGGAGTGCGGAAGCGGAGGGAAATCCTCGGCGTACGCTGCGCCTTTGCGCGAGGTCGAGTTGCCGAGGTTCCGCGCTGCCGCCGAGCATCAAACCGAATCGGGGCTGAGACCCTTTGGGCAACACGGGACTCGGAACCCGGCACCCGGAATTCATTTTGCCGTAATCTCCACCACCACGACTTCGTAGGGATCCAGATTGATGGTCAGATCTTTCGAGTACTCCATGCTGGATTCCCGAGGCGCGATCCGATCGGGATTCTCGATAGAGCAGGCGTCATTCAGACCTGCCTCCACGGAATAGACC
>JARRKC010000076.1:0-13290 GCA_037388505.1 Acidobacteriota bacterium
GCCGCGTGGGCAGATTCATCCGTAGGCTTAGTCAGGACCAACCGTCACTGCTACGAAGAGTATGTGGGAGCAGTCGCTTGCTCAACCATAGGACCCGTGCAGCCCCATCAGGAGTCGTGCCTCGTCCGGTCGACTAATGGGCGGCGCTGACAGATGTTGATGCGACAGACGCGATTTGAAGGGCGCAGGGAACCAAAGGCTTCCAGACGCTCGACTCCGTGGTGCTTGGACAGCGTCTCTATGGCCTCACGTTCGCCCTCGAGTCGCGCATTCACAAGCGGGTATCTCCTTTGCTCATCGTAACCTCGGAGGGGGAACCCCGCAACAAGGAAGACGCCAAGTGCCGGGTGATTGACCGGATCAGGATTCATGGGGTTGAGCCGCAGGGTGCTCTGCAAGTTCGAGCGTGCCTGTAGTCGAATTTGTAGTCGTTCGAAGCCTCTCAGGTCCACACAGAACCACGGACTTCAACAGGCCGGCCGTAACTCATTGAAACGAAAAGACCCGTAAAATGGGCATTTTCGGGTTTGAAGCGGTCCTGCTTTGGGAGCAGGATGTCGGGGGTTCAAATCCCTCTGCCCCGACCAGATCCATCCAAGTGCGAGGTCCGAAGTGCGAAGTGCAAACTGAGGACCGACGGCGGCACACACAGCCAGTTCGCATTCCGCATTTCGCACCTCCCACTTTCTCCTTCGCGCCTCGACCTTCCCCCTTGGCACCCCGCGGCGACGCCGCGAACATCAGAACGCGAACAAAGTGAGCCGACCCCCTGCCCAGTCGCCGACTCCCGGACTTGTCGCCCCGAAATGACCAAGACCGGCAGCTTGACGAGTCGGCAGGCGCTGCGCCTTGCCGGGAAGGATGGGCCCCTGGCGATGGGGCCTCCGTGCAGCACTCACTTTGTTCATGCTCTGATCCGAACCGGCTGTACATCTTCGGAGAGTTGACGGGTCGCGTCCCTCCCGGGACTCCGGATATCGTGGGAGTTGGCCCGCCCCCGGGGTCGCGCCGGGGCGGCTTGACCCCGGGCTACCGGAATCCGGCCCCTGCCCGGGGCCCGTCGGTGCCGTTGGTCCGAACTCTAGCGCAGATTCTGCGAAGTCCCCAGACGCCAAAGGCGTCACCGACCGGCTGGCGGCGGCGTTCTACCTCAATGGGCAAGGAATCGACACGCGCGACATCCGCGTCGATGCCTATATTCCCAAGGATGAAAGCTACGGGTTTCGATTCAGCGGGGTCGCCGCGGCATTCAAGTACAACTTCACCAGTCCATTCGTGAATCCCGTCGGCATTTCACTCTATGTTGAGCCGATCATCGGGACCAAGGATCCCCACTCCGGTCAGGATAAACGGACCTATAGCTTGGAGGGGTCCCTCCTGCTTCAGAAGAATTTCCGGGACGACACGGTGATCTGGATGACCAACCTTGGCATCGAGTCGACCTACGCGAAGCGTGCGGCGCTCAGCGACCTGCCCCCTGATTTCGAGTGGCCCGTCATCCCGGAAATGGAAATAGAGACCAGCTTCGGAACCGGCATCTCCGGGCGCATCGCTTCGAACTGGTACCTCGGTGCGGAAGCCCTTTACCAAAGCGAGTTCGAGACCGAGGTGGGACAGGAGCGATGGTCCGTCTTCGCCGGTCCGACGGTCCACTACGGTGCCCGAAAGTGGTGGGCCACGTTCACCTGGTTCCCGCAACTGCGCGGCGGAGGCGAAGTCGTCGCGGGACAGGACAACTCCCATCTCCATCTGGTCGAGAAGACGAAGCACGAATGGCGCCTGAAGATCAGCTACAACTTCTGAGAGGCGACGCGATGAAATACGAATCCTGGTATTGGCTGCCGGCCCTGGCTGCGCCTCTCGTGATTTCGATGCCTGGGGCCTATGCGGTGACCTATCTGACGGTCGAGCAGGCCCAGCAGGCTCTCTTTCCGGGCGCCTCGGAGTTCAGCCGGCTCGACATTGAGCTCACCGCGAGACAGAAGAAAGCGATCGAAGAACGGGCGGATGTTCGCGTTCGCAATACGAAGCCGGCGATCTGGCGGGTAGCTGCGGAGGGCCGCCAACTTGGCTGGTTTCTCGTCGACAGGGTGCTGGGAAAGCATGAGTTCATCACCTACGCCGTTGCCCTCGACACCCAGGGGGCGGTCCGGGGTGTCGAGATCCTGGAATACCGGGAGACTCACGGAGGGGAGGTGAGGAAAGCCCGGTGGCGGGCTCAGTTTGTCGGAAAAGGCGCGGAGGACAGACTCGAACTCGGTCGGGGCATCGTCAACATCGCCGGCGCCACTCTGTCGTGCAAGCACGTCACCGAGGGCATACGGCGACTGATTGCGACCTTCGAGGAGGTGTTGAAGTGAGGGTCGTCGTCCAAGCAGCCCGCCCCTCTTCTCACCGGACCCAGCACGTGCGTGCACGGCCACTTCTTGGGACGATCGTGGAAATCGCCGCCTCGGGGCCGAGTGCAGTGACCGCCGTTGAGCGGGCGTTTGATGCGGTCACCGAGGTCCATCGCCTGATGAGCTATCACGACCCGGAGTCCGAACTCTCTGTTTTGAACCGCGAGGCGGCATTTGGCCGCGTGACGGTCTCTTCCCACACCTGGACCGTCCTGAAGACGGCACAGGTATTGGCCAAGAAGACCGGCGGGCTTTTCGACATCACGGTCGCGCCCGCACTCACCTCGCTCGGCTACCTGCCCCGACGGACCGATTTCCCTCGTGCCTCCGGACACGGCGACTGGCGGCACGTGGAACTGTCTCCCGGCTTCGGTGTCCGATTTACGCGCCGTGTGCGCATCGATCTTGGAGGTATCGCCAAGGGATATGCCGTGGATCGGGCCGTCGAAGTGCTCGAAGAACACGGAATCAGCACCGCGTCGGTCAATGCCGGGGGCGACCTCCGGGTCCTGGGGAGAGATCAGCGAGCGGTTTACGTGCGACGTCCGAGCGCACCGAGCGAACTGTGGCCCCTCATCCAGATCACCACCGGCGCCGCGGCAACGTCGGCGGATTACTTCAGGCTCCGGCGGTGGTGCGGACGCCGGGTCACACCGCTGATCCATCCGCGCAGTCGCAAACCGTGCCCGTCGGGAAGGAGTGTGACGGTTCTGGCGCGCGATTGCATGATCGCCGATGCACTGACCAAGGTCGTCCACGCGGATCCTGCGGAAGCCGGCACTACACTCGCAGCGCACTCCGCTTGCGCTCTGATAGTCGAAGAGACGGAAGGTGTCTGCCGGTTCTCAGTGTTCGATGCCGCCGATGGAAGACGGTGGCGCGAGACGGAACTGTTACCGGTACCGGCCGGACAGAAGGTAGCAGGCTGAATATGCCCGAACATTCCAGGCGCAGGCCGAAGCATCGCTCACCGAGGCTGGGTCCAGGAACGAAAGTGGTCATTGCAGTCGTGGGTATCGGTGTGGTGCTTACCGGTGGCTCGTGGCTCCTCTTTCACCACTTTCTCGTCGAACAGGGTGAGTTCGGGCCCGAGCCCAATCCGCTCGAACCGTGGTGGTTGACTCTGCATGGAGCGTTCGCATTTGCGGCGGTGTGGGTTCTGGGCCTGCTCTGGGGAGTCCACGTCAGCGCGGCCTGGCCGTTGTCGCGGCGCCGGTTCTCGGGAGGCATCCTGGCGGCAGTCATGGTGTGGCTGTCCGTCAGCGGCTACCTTCTCTATTATGTGGGGGATGATCGGATCCGTTCGATCGTCTCCATTCTTCATTGGGGAGGCGGCCTCGCGTGTCCGGTGTTTTACCTGCTCCACCGTTACCGGGCCTTCGCATCCCTGCTGAAGCAACGTTCGATCGGCGCGCTCTCAGAGATCAGATCTGCGCTCGGGTTCCACCCGCCGTTGTCCAGTCCGGGCGTTGCCTTTGACCGGAAGCCGAGATCTGCCGGCCCATCGTGCAGGAGACTGGAAATTGGATGTGAGATCGGGCGAGAGCATCGCGAAGACGCTCGCGATCGGGCCGTCGTCAAGCCGCGAGCGAGGTCAGACGGTCCGGCACAATCGGCGCGGAGATGACCATCCCGCCGACGATGTCGCCCTGATCATCATGAAGATGACATAGCCGCGCGATCGGTCTCGAAAGTACCCTCTCTGGACCTCCGGCACTTCTTCAGGCAAAAACTGGAAATCCCGACAGTGTTGCCGGTTCCGAGGATTCTGTCAGGCTCCTCTCGCATGAATGGCAGAATGGTTGCCCTTTTCATGGTGTTCGCCAACGCAGCCCGGGAAACCGAGCATAGTCACGATCCAGAGTGACCCACTCGCATCCCGATTCGATCGCGAGGGCGGCAAACCAGGCATCGGGAACCAGGTTGCCTCGAGCGTCCCCCTGAATGCAGAGGCCGCGAAACAGATCCCAGTGTCCCGGACCCGGGCGTATGAAAAGGCAATGGGGCTGAGTGAGGATCAACTCGCAAAACTGAAGGACCTCCTCCAGTTCGCTCGGCTGTGCAAAAACGCGGGGATGCGTCGTGATTCGAACAACCCCCGACAGCACTTGAGGCGACATCCCGTAGCGGGACGCACCGTTGACGGTCTCATCAAGCCACTTCCGGCAGGTCCGATGATCTCTCGAATCTGATCGAAAAGCGTGAACGAGAACGTTGACATCGGCGAGCATCATCGGCGCGACATGACCTCCTCGAGCTCGCCCGTCCGGTTCAGATCAACACCTGGCAGCACCCCGCCCGTCGCTTTGGAGACCGGCAGTTCAACTCGCCCAGGTGGCTTCCGGTCGGCTTCTGCTAGAACCCGCACCAGCCCTTCCTCGATCAGCGATGTCAGAGTGCGATTCTCCTCTGCCGCCCGCTTCCGTGCTCGATCCAGCAGCCGATCGGGGAGTCGTATGGTCGTCCTCATGCATCAGAGCATATCGTACCTGCATCTATATGTCAAAATGAACGAGATCCGAGCGGATCCTCGTTTCGAGTGTCCCCATGCTGCAAGTGCCGGAAGGCGGGGGCGTGTTGCCGAAATCGTTTGGATCCTGCCTCGGCCTTATCGCCCAGCTGTCATAACCTGCAGATCCGATTCCACGCCAAGCCGCAACGGTCGCAAAGGGACTCAAAACAAAGAAAACCTTTGCGTTCTCTGCGGCTTGGCGTGAGATCGGGCTGCCGGGGCTTCACGTGTAGACCGAGACTTCAAACCAGACCCGGGCCGAGACCGTTTGGGCAACACTCCCGCGGAACCCGCGACCCGAAAACGTCGTAGAGGGGCGGATGGGCTCTTGATTGTGCCCGGCGCGTGGCCTAACCTGTGCGATATCAAAGAATGTGTCTGAACTTCGGTGTCGGGACGGTCTGCGAGCGATGCCGGAATGAAACCGGGCTGGCGAATGGGGATGAACATGAAAACGAGATTCAATCTGATGGTCACGGTGGCGGTCACGTTCATGAGCGCCACGTTGATGATGGCGCAACCACCGAGTAGGCCGGAAGGACCCTGTGACATCTACGCCGCCGCCGGCGATCCTTGCGTGGCCGCCCACAGCACGACACGCGCGCTGTACGCATCCTACAACGGCCCTCTCTACCAGGTCCTGCGTCAGTCGGACGGCCAGACCCTGGACATCGGTGTCGTCCAGCCCAGTTCGTCGCCCGTCCCGGATGCGGGCGGATACGCCGACGCGGCCGCGCAGGACGCGTTCTGCGCCAACACCTACTGCTGGATCAGCATCGTCTACGACCAGTCCCCGAAGCACAACGACCTCGTTCAGGCACCCCGCGGCGGTTTCAGCGGTCCGGCCATGGGTGGGTTCAACAACCTCCCGATCGCCGACATGGCACCGATTACGATCATGGGCCACAAGGTCTACGGCGTCTTCATCGAGCCCGGCATGGGCATCCGCTGGAACGATGCGAAAGGCACTGCGGTCGACGACCAGGCGGAAGGACAGTACTGGGTCATCAGCGGCCATCACTACAACAACGGCTGCTGCTTCGACTACGGTAACGCCGAGACCGACAGCCGGGACGACGGCAATGGCACGATGGAGACCACCTATTACGGCAACGCCACCGCCTGGTATCGCGGAAACCCTCCCGGCCCGTGGATCATGACGGACCAGGAGAACAATCTGGTCGGTTGCGTCAACCCGGACGGATCCAAGCTCTGCGTGCAGCTGCCGAACATCGCCTGGCGCTTTACGACCGCCATCGCCAAGGGCGAACCGCACCACTGGACCTCCATGGGGGGCGACGCGCAGCGGGGTGATCTTGCGGTCATGTTCGACGGACCACGCGTCAATGAAACCTATGATCCGATGCGCAAGCAAGGGGCTATCCTTCTGGGCAATGGCGGGGACAACAGCGTCGGCTCGCAGGGCACCTTCTATGAAGGCGCGATGACGGCCGCGGAGACTTTCCCTTCGGATGCCACCGATCAGCTCGTGCAGGCCAACATCGTGGCCGCTGGGTACGACGTGCAGCGGTTGAGCTTGACGCCGGCGTTGGCAACGGCCACCCCGCCGGGACTTCAGACCTTCACACCGGGGTCCTCGCAGGACACTGCCGTGACATTCACGAATACGACCGGAGCGCCCGTAACCGGCGTCCAGTTGAGCATTTCCGTGCCCACAGGGTGGACCGCTTACGTCCCCGGCACCAACGAAACGTCGGTGACATCCTCCGAGTCCGTCGCTCCGGGTCGGAGCGTGAGCGCGATCTTCACGGTCACCTCGGGAGCGTCGACCTTCAACGGCGACCTGGTCGGTCACGCCTCCTGGACGAACTCGACGAACGGTCGGACCCAATCCGAGACAGCCGTTGAGAAGGTGCGAAACGTCAGCCCGATCACGATCAACGAGTTCCGCATCAGCTCCGGCCCTCCCGCCAACGAGACAGACTCGTTCATCGAACTCTACAACGCCGGCCCGAATGAGGAGGACATCTCCAACTGGACTCTGACCGAGCACCCGACCCAGCAGCCCATCTTCTCGACGGTAAAGATCCCGTCCGGGACGAAGCTGGCGGCCGGCGGCTTCTACCTGCTCGGCCTCTCCAACTCCGGCCTGGCGGCCCCGGCGGGCGCCGGCGAGGCCACGGTGTACGTCCGGAGCACGTCCGGAATGAAGGCCGGGGATACGATCGAGATCGGCACCGGCTCCGACGTGGAGACCCGCAAGATCGTCAGCGTCGGGACGGAGGCGAGCAGCCCGACGACGCTGTGGCAACCCCTCCCCAACGGTCCGGTGATCACGATCCCCGCCGGCTCGACCAACGTCCCGGTCACGAGCGCGAAGGGCTTCGAGGTCGGCCAGAAGATCGCCCTCGGCTACGGCGCCACCTACCCCGCCGTCGCCAAGACCATCGAACAGTACGAAGTGGCCACGGTCACCGCGGTCGGCAAGGAGGGCACGCAGGCGTGGCTGTCGGCGGATGCGAAAGCCGGTGCTACGAACATCAAGGTTTCCTCCGTCGAGAATATTTCGCCCGGCGACAAGATCCGATTGGACATCGACAGCGTCGGACATGGGATCGAAACCGTCACGGTCAAGAGCGTCGGGACCGCATCGAAGCGCAACACCTTCCGCGGTCCGTTGACGGATTCTGAAGATGCGGGAACGGGTCTCGAGTTGACCGAGCCGCTGAAGTTCGACCACGCCTCCAATATGCCCTTCAGCGTTCGGGGAACGGGGATCAGCTTCGAGCCGGCGACGGCCTTTGCCCACTCCAGCAACGAGCCCGTCCAGGCGCTCGGCACCGGCATCACGCTCGACAGCCCTCTGTCCAAAGACCACGCGGTCAATGCGGTGGTGCGTGACCCGCAGGTCACGACCGCAGGCTACCAGGGGACGCCGGCGCCCGACCAGTGGTTCGGGGGCCCCGCCCTCACTACATCGGATCAGGCGAGACCCCAACGAACCGTCGACGCCGGCAGCATGGTGTTGCGTGACGCCGACGGCCTGGTCGTCGACAGCCTCAACTACGGCCTCCTGGTCGACCCGTGGGCCGCCGAAGGCTACCAGGGCGCCTCGGGGACGGGCGAAGACGGCTGCAGCGTGACGGCACCCGTCGAGGCCAGGCGCTTCTGGTGGTCGACTGCGGCTCCCGCGGCGACCGACAGAAGCGCGGGACGCTTCCCGGACGGCTTCGACACCGACAGCAACTGCACCGATTTCCTCGTGCAGCCGGCCACCACCCTGGCAGCCGATTCGGTCGCCGGCACGGCCAATATCAAAGTCGCCAGCGTGGAGGGCTTTGCTGCCGGTCAGACGATTCGCATCGATGCGGGTGGGAACCTCGAAACCGCCGTGATCTCGATGGTGGGCACCTCAGGCGGCACCACGGTGGGCAAGGCCGCCGGTGCGGGCGAGACCGTCATCACCGTCGAGAGCGTGGCCGGTTTCAGCGACGGCCAGACCATCTACATCGACAGTGGCAGGAACTTCGAGACGGCGGTTGTCGTCTCCACCCAGTTCGGCTTCCCGGCCGGTTTTCGTGGCCGGCCCGGCCGCCCCGCCACCATCACCGTGGCGGCGCCGCTCACCTATGCGCACGCGGCCGGCACACAGGTCGCAGGCTCCGGCATCACCCTCACCACGGCGTTGACCAAGGCGCACAACAGCGGGGCGCAGGTCGGCGGGAACGTTCCGACGCCGGGTGAGCCCAACAGGTATTACAGGGGGCTTCAATGAGGGCTGCAGTAGCGAAGTAGCGGGATCCGACCCGAAAGACCGGCTCCCAATGGGCCAGGGGCCAAGCCGGAAGGTGTAACCCCTATGCTCTTCCCTCCCGATCTGGCCTCCGTCCTCCCTCCGGGACGGGCTGGGGGTTGTGTCGTCCCCGGAACCAGGCGTGAACTCTTGGGCTAAGGTCGAGAAGCGCCTCAGACGGTGTGTGACTTCCATGAACTGCTCGGAACCCGGGCCCGGTCCTCGTTCTCCATGAGGTTGGGTCGGCGATCCGTGGGTCCGGTCATGGCGGGGGCTGGGGATACTGTTGCGTCGAGTTCTGCGAATAGTTCCCTGGAGTTTGGTTGTCGGGAATTCCCTGGTCGACTGAAGCCCGCTCAGCCGACCAGGGGATTCTTGACCTTGAGGCCGGGAAAACGGCTGAAGTCGCGATCGGCCGTCCAGACTTCCGAAACACCGTGCGCTTTGCACAGAGCGGCGATCCGGGCATCTTGCACGAGCGGCCCGGCGATCTGGCCGATCAGAAGGAAAGTACGGAGGTGTCCCCAGTGGTTCGCCGTTTCGCCGAGCAGAACGAGACTCGGCGACTCCATCCAGGCATGGACCTGATCGATCGCGGCCTCCAAAGGAGTCGGGGGAGCAAAGATGCGAGGGTGCGTTACGATCGCCAGGAACTCGTGCACGCAGGGCCAGGGAATGGCCCAAGGAGACCGGTCCTCGGCGAGCTCTTTGATCCGGGCAAAGGCCCCCGCGTGCCAGGCCGAATCCTCTCGATGCGCATAGACCAGGACATTCGTATCGACGGCGATCATGCGCCCCTCCCTTCGTGACCGAGGTCCCGGATCCGGTTCCAATCGGCTGCGTCGAGCTGAGATTGAAGTCCCTTGCCCTTGAAAGTCGCCTTACGCAGTCTGAACCGGCCTCTCTGCCGATGCTCGGAGATGACGTGCCGAAGCCCCTCCTCCATCAACGCCTTCAGCGTCGTCTGTTCCTCGTGGGACAGCTGCCGGATTTCCTTCATCAGGCTGTCGGGTATCTGTACGGTCGTCTTCATATGGCTGACCATACTACACGATATGGTGTGACAGCCCGGGTAAGACAAGCATCCCTGCTTGTCTCCGGCCGGCCGTCGTATTTCCACGAGGATTGCCCAGGATGGACTCCGAAGCTCAGCCGGCGAGAACGGGAGAACCGGAGGGCGGGAGCGTGGGTAAGATAAGCTTCCAGCTTGTCCTGGACTGCGGCCGTGATCTCCTGAGCGTTGTTCTCCCTGGCCTCCAGAGGTCAGACGAGGACGGGGGAGCCGGAGGACGGGAGAACCGGAGCGTGAGTAGGATAAGCGTCCCCGCTTGTCTCGATCTGAGGCCGCTCCTTCACGAGCGTTGCTCACGCTGAGCTCCGAAGATCAGACGTGAGAACGGGAGAACCGGAGGACGGGAGAACCGGAGCGTGGGTAGGATAAGCTTCCAGCTTGTCCCGGCCTGAGGCCGCTCCTTCACGAGCGTTGTACGGACTGAGCTCCGAAGATCAGACGGTGAGGACGGGAGAGCCGGAGGACGGGAGCTCGAAGCTCGATAAGATTTTGTCGCGACCGGTCTGATATTTCCGACTTCCGATTCGTCCGACTCGTTTGACGGGATGGACGACGTCGACGCAGTGGACAAAGTGGGCGGAGTGAACCCAGCCGCAAATCGCCAACCACCGAACCTCGGAACCACGGAACCCCCGGAACTCTGAACCCGGAACCCGGAACCTCCGGTCTTCGGTCTTCCAGCTCCCAGCTTCGAACTTCTCCCCCCCGCCCGATTCTGCTACACTCGCAATTCTCACAGGGTGCGCCCGTAGCTCAGCTGGATAGAGCGTTGGCCTCCGGAGCCAAAGGTCGCGCGTTCGAATCGCGCCGGGCGTACCATCTAACCTTTGTCTCCATTGTCCCATGGGTCCCGGACCGTCTCATGATCACCCGGCCATCCCACGCTCTCCCGCGTCCTATCCATCCCATCCGTCCCAAGCCGCAGTGCGAGATCGCAGGGGCATCCCATCGTTGCTCGCTCGACGGGCCGATGGGTGGGACCTCCAGTCCCGCTCAAGATGCTCGGTACCGACGGACCAACCACGGGCGACCCGCCAACTTGCCGGTCGTGTTCAATTTGGGGAGTCATGCCGGGGAGTCGGCGGCTGTGCAGGGGGTCACCGTTCGCCCACTGCCGGCGCTTTGCCGAACACAGTTCGAAGCAGCATGGCGTCTCCCATTTCTCCTCTGGAGTCCGGGCAGCACCAAGGATTCCCGGCAACTCATCCGCTCGTCAGGCCTCAGAGCGCAATCTGAACATGTAGATCGCCCAACCAAGCGTGTCGCGCCCCCAACGCAGGTATGCCGCCTTCGCCTTGCTCACGCGCTCAACCACCTCGGCCAAGTCCGGATCATCTGGATGGGTGCGAGCGTACTCGGCTGTCGCGAACCATTGGAGACCCTCATACGTGTCCCAGTCGTCCTTGCTGCTCACGAAGGTGTGAACGAGTTCCGTTCCTCGCCGCTCTCCGGCTTCTGCATTCGAAGAGTGGCTCCCGAAGTCCTCGCGGGCGCACCCGGATGCCTCCAGGTAATCCCCTGACGGCTCCTGCTGCCAGTATGGCTCTCCCGCGATCACCCAGCCGCCGGGCCTCACCATGCTGATCAGAGCCTCGAGAGTATTGGCATGCCCCCCGAAGACCCAACTGGCACCGATACATGACGCTAGATCCAAGCTGTGCGGCTCGTCCGGCCTGAAATCCGCACCATCCATCTGAGTGAAGGTGATGTCGGCACCGGGTGCCCGCGCCTCGAGCCTTCGCTCGGCTTCGGCGATGAAGAAAGGAGAAATGTCGATGCCCATGCCACGAGCGCCATAGGCTTCCGCCAAGCGAATGAGGAACTCGCCCTTTCCACACGCAATGTCGACCACCTGCGCGTCCGCCGGAAGTCGCAGAAGCTCCACGAGCCGCGCCAGTTTCTCCTCGTTCAGAGGATTGCATACCCCATGTTCACGGTGAGTGATGTCGTAGAATTTCCAGATGTCCATGATTCCGGGTTGCGGCCGGCCTGCGCCGATGCCGCTACTGCGCCGTCTTGGGCGGCGGAGCGGGTCTTCCGGTGGGTGAGACCCAGCCCGGAGGCGGCTCGAATTCCTGGCGCGTACTGATTCTGTCGGCCGTGGGAAAATCGTCCGGCACTTTCTGAGTCACCTTGCCGGTGGCGGCCCATTCGGTGCCGCGTTGCAGCGTCGTGATGAAAGCCACACAGTTCATCGCCGCCAGGTCGTGCCCGAGCGCGGTGTGGAAGATGCGGCCCTTGCCGTAGTGGAGCGCCATCAGCAGGGGTTCATCGTGATTGGTGCCGCGGTTGGACGGATCGGACCAGGCGGTGGCGAGAACCTCCATGTTCTTGCCGGGACCGCGGAGAGTCGCATAAAGCTCGTCGGCGACATGCATGAAGACTTCAGGCAGGCCCTTCATGATGGGGTGCTCCGGCGCGCGGTTCACCATCTTAATGAGTTTGCGGGCTCCGTGGCTGCCCGCGCGTCCGGGGCTATCGTCGGAGATCAACGTGCCGTCTTTGAAATACCACATGGGGCCGGACGTCTCGTCGCGGCCGCGCCAGCCTCCGATGCCGATCATGAGGTTGTATTCTTTCCAGTGCGGAAAGGCATTGTCGGCGGCGTGATAGGAGACAAGTCCGCCGCCGTTCCGCATGTACTCGTCGAACGACGCCTTCAGCTCGTCGGACCAGCGTTCGTCGGGAACGTCGTAGTTAGAGACGATGACCTGGTAGTTCTCCCATACGGGCTTGAAGCTGGCAAAGTCGCCGCCGGCCGGCGGCGCGACGACCACGTCGACCCTGAAGAGACCGGTCTCCTCGAGCATCCTCCACAGATACGGCGTGGTTTGCTTCCAGGCGTGGTACGGTCCGCCCTGCTCGCCCGTGAGAATCATGGCGCGAATGGGTTCCGCCGCCCGCGACGAGAGTGGCGTGAATAGAACCGCACAACAGAGAACCAGCAGAGATTTGCGCATCGATTGCTCCTTCGTAACGCCTCGTGCTCCTGGAAGTTCACGGGCTTACCCGGGAATTGGCCGCGGCGTTCGGGGCGGCCGAGGAACTACAGTATCTTAGGCGGGCGCAGCAGACAAGGCGGCGCCGCAATCGGGACGCGACGTGACACGACGTCCACGTCCGACGTTGGGGGAAAAGCCAAACACCGCTGGCGGGCCGCAATCGTCAATCACGGCACAAGAATAACTAAGGAACCATCCATAATCTCTAGACTCTCTGATCTTCCCCCGTAAAAATATTGTCAACTCATTTCCATCAGGACCAGTTGCTATACGGCTTTCCAATCTAGTCATAGTGCTTGTGCGATCTTCGAGACTCTCTTTTGTTTCAAGTATAAGGTGCTTTGAAGATAGATCTATGGTAAATGGCTGATCTAGAAATGTTTTCAATGATAGTATTCCGTCAAGTCGGGGCAAATCTTCAGGAAGGATCTTATTAACATCCCAGACTCCGATCCTCTCATGGTGGAACGATACCCTACCGATAGACAATCATATCTCAATCGGTTCTTTAGCTATTTCTTGATCTGATTCAGTTGCTGAACAAGCTGCAG
>JARRKC010000077.1:0-12945 GCA_037388505.1 Acidobacteriota bacterium
TACAACCTGGGAAGTGGTTGGCAGAACAGGCCCGCGAACGGCGTGGTTGCCAATGTACCGACCCGCTCGATCCAACTTGATGGAAGTGGGAGCGTGGGCGTCGGAACGAAGACCTATGCGTGGTCGGTTTCGCCAACCTCGGCCGGCAGCGTTACTCCCAGCAACAGTGCGAATCCGACTCTGCAGGTCAATGAGGGAGTGACCCAGATTACAGCCTCGCTGACCGTGACCGACACCAACGGGCAGAGTACGCAGAGCATCACCTTTCAGGTCCAGGCGTCGGCTGGTTCTTTGACGCCTCAGATTAGTCACGACTTGGGAGACGGAAGCGGGTTTGTGGGTTCCTTGACCAACGGGCAGACAGGTCCTCAGATCACGAGAGCCGCGGTCAAATTCAAGGGCTCCGTGACCGGCGCCACCGGCAGCCCCACCTATACTTGGGCTTTCTCGAGAGACGGACTCACCGTGACGCCCACTTCGACGAGCGGCGACCAAGCGGAGCTCAACCTTGCCCCCGGGACGGCCACGCTGACGGTTACGCTGGAGGTCGCGGATGGCGACCAGAACGGGAACTTAGCGGTCACGTTTCCGCTGCAGATCGTCGAGCCTCCCGAAGTCACGATCGACCTTCAGCAGGCACTGCCTGTCTCGGTTCGTGTCGGCGAAACCTTCTTTGCCGATGGAACCGCGACCTCTCAGGGCGGAAGCGGCAAGTTCAACTTCACATGGGCGACCGACCCGGAGAACTCGGACTCTCCGACTATGTGGCGGAACGACGCTTCCACTCCGACGTCCACGAGTGCTCGCATCGTCGCCCCTCCGTTGACGACGGAGGACCTGTCACCAGGTACTTTCACATTGACGCTGACGGCCGAGGAGGAAGGTGGTCAAACCGCAACGGACGAGCGTACGATTACACTTCTCCCCACCTCACTCGACTTCTCGCAGGTCGCCGCGGGCAATTTCAAGGCTCCAGGCGTTTGCGACAACTGCAAGATCGAAACTGTCGTTGTCCTCGTGAATCCCGCCCCGGACGCCGCTACCACGACGTCCGACTCAACGGGTGGGGGCACGAGTCCTCAGCAGGACGGAGAACCGGCCGCTGCTTCCACTCCGGCCCATTGTCGGATTGACTTCAACGAAGGAGGCGCGGCCGCCTCGACGAATCCGACCATCGACGGAGACGGCAGCGTGGATGGCCAAGGGCGCTACGTTTTCCAGATTCCGAAAGGGCAGTCCAGGGAGTTTACTGTCCAATCCGATTCGCTTTGGGTTGGATGGGCCAGTGTGGAATCCACTCAGCCTCTGGTCGGCCACCTGTTCTATCGCTATGTCGATCCCGAGGGCAAAGTGAAAGCCGAAATACCGGTACTCCCGATTCGAGGCACCTCCTTCACGACCGCCCTCACCAAGGCTGGGGCCGAGCATGTCGGTCTGGCGATTGCGAACCTCTCTGCTGATGATGGAGGAGAGGTTGAGCTTGAGGTGATCGTTGAGCGGAACAGTGGAGGCAAACTGTCGTCGGATCCCATCACGCTCGGTCCACAGAGCCAGTTTGTAAAGAACCTGACGGAGATCTACGGCGCCGACCTGCTCAGGGCGTTTCTCTCGGGGACTTCCGGAGGCACTCTTCGAGTGCGAACGATATCCGGAAGTGGAGGCCCGCTGGCTTTGACGGTGATCAAACTGGATGACGATTCTCTTCCACTGGCGATTCTCCCCGTGTCCGTGGGTACGGAAGCGTCCCGATGAGCGGCGGCAAATCGAAGTCCTGGTGGGTTGCCCTGGTAGCGCTGGTCACTCTCGGTCCCTTGAGCACGGGATCTGTACTTGCGCAGGAGTCTCCCTGGGCCGGCGTCTGGGCCCTCTCCGGTGGGAAGGTCCAAGCGAAGAACGTCCGAGGCTCGGAGCACATCGTCTTTCCGGCCGATCCGGCAGCGAGACCGAAGTACTACCGGAACGACTGGAGTGAACAGTATTTGTCCGAGGCCAAGGTGACGGATTCGACCGCCGATCTTGGCTATGACGCCAACGGGCGCTTCACTGAGATCCATCTGGAAAGGACGGGAGGCCACGCGCAGGGCACTCTCAAGCTCGTTCATCCCCAGTATCCGGTGGAATCGAAGATCCGGGCGATCCGGGTGATCGATCAGCCCGACTGGCAGCCCTTTGCCTGGCTTGATGAATCGAGTCCGGTCGTCAACCTCGTTGCGCTTCTGCACAAGGACGCCGATGCGGAGCAGGGCCTGACTGCTAAAGACCGGGGGAGGAAGCTTCTCTACAAATACTTCATCCTGTTGGACGGTTTGGTCAACGACTCGGCCGGCGTCGTCTCCGATGCAAAACTCGAGCGCCTGGTTCAGGTCTCGGCCGATCCGGAGGTTCTGCAGCGTGCCCAAGCCCTGGCCGACGCGAGAACCGAGGTCCTCGAGAAGGTCAAAGCCAAATCGAGCGCCTTCGGTTTCTCCAATCCCTTCATCCTGATGCCGTCGTTGGGGACTTTTGACAAGGAAATGATGGTTTTCGGCGGCAGGTTGGCTGTCAAGGTGGGAGTCGATACCTTGAAGATCACTCCGGACCGGGCCGTCTACTGGGTCGCGCGCGAGCACTTGAAGCTCCCGATGTATCGCCTTTTTCCGCCGGTCGATGACAGTCCGACAGCGGTGACGATTCGCGAGGGCTTCGCGGTCATGTTCGCGATCCATTTCGGATTGGGCAAGGATCCTCTCGAGTTCTGCGATTCCAGGAAGACTGCGCTCACAGATGAAGAGATGGCCGACGCGAAACGCAAACTCAAGAGGTTCGTCGAGGAGCAGGTTCGCCCGCATCTTCCCGTCGATGTGATGCGCCTGGTCGGATACCAGTTCGCTCAGCAGGTCGTCCAGGCGTATGCGCCCGATCAGCTTCTGACCACGCCGATGTCCAAGCTGTTCGAGCTGTATCGCAGCTTCCTGGCGTCCTAGTCCGGATCTCTGGCCAGAATCCTAAACAACCTGGAGAGACTGCGTTCAGAGGCTGGGAGTGCACGTGGTCTGAACACGCTGAAGGTAATCCGCCCAGAGTGTGAGGTACGATGTGACCGCTTCGGACCGAGCGTCCTTTGGCAAGTGTGACACCACCTTGCGACGTGAAAGGACGATCGTCGCCGGTGCTCGTCCGGGGACTCTGACCAGCACTGAACCCAAATCGGGGTTGATGAGGTGGACCGTGAACGGGAAGCCAAGCCCCAGCAGCCTGATGCCCTTGTTGTAGTTCTGGATCGAATCGAAGTGCGGGGCCCCTCCGGCCATCAGATCCGCGAGCAGCCCCGTCAGATCGCTCTGATTCAACGGAGCGTTCGACCGGATGCCAACGGGTACTCCGGCCCCCGTCAGGCAGCCGAAAATCCGTCCGAGAGCATCGATTCCGCGATCGCGCAGCTCCACTCCTTCCAGCGGCGTCATGCGGCGGTGATCCCCCACGATGAGGAGGACGCCGGACTTGAAGAATCCGCGTTCCCGCAGACTCGCGTAGAAATCGTAGGTGGTGCGGTCGACGTAGTGAAGAATGTTCAGGAGAGGAACTTCGCTCACTTCATCTCGGGCATGCGGAGATTCGTAGGGGGGATGGAGGCTGATCGTCATCAGGGTGAGAAAGTAAGGGGCCTTCTGTCGATCGATGAATCGAAGTGCTCTCTGATAGAGGAACTCGTCGGGTGCCGAAGCGAACGCCAGCCTGGGTTTGTCGGAATAGAACTTCGCTTCTCCTCCTTCCACTTCATCGAAGCCAAGGCTGGCCAGCCAGGTTGAATTGCTCTGAAACCGGAGTCTGGAATTGCTCAAGAAAGCGGTTCTGTAGCCTGCCTTCGCTGCAGTCTCCACCAGATTGGCGGGGGCGGATCCGGACCCGATCCGGGAAGGGAACCGAGCCGTCGAATCATCGCTCAGGCAGGCGGTCGGGAGAGGCTCGATGCCCAGCAGTAGGGACGCCAGAGCGTCGGAGGTCGCACTCCCGTCGGAGATCAGATTCGTAAGAGTCATGCCCGTCTGAGCGATCGAGTCGATTTGGGGTATCCGGTCGAATTCGCCGCCCGCCTGGCGAGAGTCGATCTGAGACAGCGACTCCGACAGGAGCAAGATCACGTTAGGATGCGTCTCTGCCGGATCCGCGTGCTCGGTCGTACCTGGCTGGAGAGTGCCGACTTCGAACACCCGGTTTCTAACTAGAGTCTCAATCCCCGGTTTTGCCGAGGGAAGAATGCCGGAGGCTCGCTCGACGCTCTGCCCGTCAACACCCCGAAACCAGACGAGTTTTCCGTTGAACCTCAAGAAGTTCGAGTACCCGAAATCAAGGTAGGGATCGATGTTGAACACCTCGGGGAGGATCCAGGGCAGGCAGACGGCGACCGCCAGGCACGTGAGGAATGCCGGGCGGAGCGAACGGCGGAGACGCAGGCTCCGAGTCCTCAGAGCGAAGGCTGCACTCAGCGCGAGCACGACCAACGCCAGCACCGGGAGGCGGACGAATGAGGCGATGGCTCTCGGCTCATCGGTGAATTCGATGAGCTCGAAGGGGGTCAAGCGGACGAACAGAGCCCAAACGAGAAGGGCGTCGATGATGTAGCCGACCAATATCAGTCCTGCCAGTATCCGGCCGCCGATCCAGGGAAGCTGAGCCAGAAGCAGAATCAACGCGAGGACCCCGAGGTCCTGGACGATCGAGTACAACTGAAGATGCCAGATCGGGTAGCCCGCGTCGGCGAAGGTTTCCGGGGCCCACGTAGCGTACAACTTGAGCGCCAGGAAGGCCGTGAACAGCAGAAGGACCGACAGGCTGACCCCGAACCTCGCCTCCTCGGATCGATTCTGACCGTCAGTGTTCATACTTGGAAACCTGAGCATGCGGTGCCTGGTCGGGTCGACGAAGGACTTCAGGCACTCGAGCCGATTGATCGTGCATCCGGCTTTCGAGAAGGAGGGCCCGATCGGGCCGATCCGTCTGGATGAAATCGATTCCGCCAGCCAGACAGCGTGCCAACTCGTCGAATCGATTCGGCGTGAAGGTCGAGGTGCGAATCCCTGATGCCTTCAAATGGGAAAGCACGGCCGGGTAGCGCGACTCGAAATGCCTCACACTGACGATGAGACGGTGCGTGTCCGGTCCTTCGAGTATCTCTGTCAGCGAGTCCGGCTGCAGGTTCGAAAACTCGTAAGCCAGCCGAAGATTCGGAAAACGCCCCCGAAGCCCCGACAGAAGCGGCGGAGAAAGACTCGAAACCACCATTCGATCCCGTTCCCGCTGAGTGCGTGCCGCAAGCAAGTCGCCAACCCTTCTTGGAAGATCGGCCCCCCCGTCGGCCTTGAGCTCGACCCAGAGGGTTCGGTCGCCGGGGGCCTCATCCAGGAGCGTCTCGAGGGTCACCGGGTGTTCCGGACCGGGCGCCTTCAGAGAGAATGGATCACGAAGTCGTAGCGAAAGAAACGAATCCAGGCGAGCCTGTCCGACCTGAAACGGCTTCATGACCAGGTACGCAAGATCGTTGCTGTGCGCGATGACGACCTCCCCGTCGGCAGTCAGCCTGGCGTCACACTCGATCCCGTCCGCCCCCAGCGCCCAGGCAGATTCGAATGCGCCCAGCGTATTCTCGGGGAAAGTGCCCCACCCTCCCCGGTGTCCGAGTATCCTCGATCGATCAGCACCCAGCTGGCGGTCCCTGTGGCCTGACGATCGGTACATGCGGGCCAGGTCCTGGACTCGGGGGTCTTCGAGGCGGGCCGCCGAACGGTTGCTGACGTCGCGCAGTCCTGCGGCAATCCGCGATCTTTCGGAAGCCGTATCAAGGATGGCGACATAGGAGAGGATCCTCGCCTCGTCGTCTGCGTCGAGAACCTCGAATACATAGAGGTTGACGATGGCATCCAGACCCGACTGGAGCCACTCTCTCCGACCGGCCGTTGGATCCGGTTCCGGGAATCCCATCAGATAGCCGTCGAACTGACGCCTGAAAGCGGGCCACCAGTCGTCGCCGGCGACCGAGTGGGTAGAACCGAAGAGCCGGGCCAGGCGTGCTGTCAGCCGGTCGGTATCGTAGGTAAAACCAGGGAACGGGTCTCCCGGCGCATAAAGGAGGGCCGCCTGAGCAAGCCTAAGCCGATAGGTCACCTCGGTACGGTAGAGATTCAGTCCGTCACATGGCGCGAACACGCACGGCTGCACTGCGTCGATGGCGACGCGGCGACCGCAGCCGGTTCCCGTGACCAGGCAACTGAAACAGAGCAGCGGAGTCAGGAGTCTCGTCAATCTCATCCGCGATACCAGTGTCCACCACCACGCGCAGCGACTTGGCGGCCGTCCCGAGGGAACGAGGAACCCACTGAGCACAGCCTGGGACCTCATATCCGAAGGGTCATCCCATCCTACACCAAGTCGAGGATGTCGGATCGTGACCGGCTGAGCATCCAGATGCCCAGAAAGAGGATGATCCCGGTCAAGACAGCCCAGTAGATCAACCCCGCGACGGGGAAGGCTGGTTGCCCAAACATGGCGAAGCGAAAGGCCTCGACGATATGGGTGAGCGGGTTCAAATTCAAGAGCCAGAGATACTCGTCGGGCACGGCATCCTTCGGGTAAACGATGGGAGTCAACCAGAAGAGGAACATGAAGAACACGCCGATGACATGGGCGATGTCCTTGAAGAAGACATTCACCGTCGAGAAGATGAGAGCAAGTCCGTACATGAACACGCCCTCCAGAATGAGCAGCGGGATCATGGCGGGAAGGGTCCGCCAGTTCAGCGTCCCGGCAACGGCGAGAATCGCTGAGAATGCGATCGTTGCGATCAGCTGGTGTATGAGCGCCGAACAAGCCAGGCTGAGCGGAATCGTCTCCAGGGGGAAGCGGGCCTTCTTGACCAGATTGGCCTGATCCATGAAGGCACGCGCGGAACGGGTCGCGCTCTCCTGAATCGCGGACCAGGGCAGGAGCGCACAGAACAACAGGGCCGCAAACGTGGCCGTTCCCGGTTTCTGACCGAGCTTGTCACCCAGGAAGACGGAGAAGACGATCGTGTAGAGAAACAGCTGGAGCAGCGGATTCAGAACCGACCAGAACAATCCGAGGAGCGACCCCGTGTATCGGGAGCGAATGTCCCGAGCCACCAGCTCCCACAGGAGGTGTCGGCTCCTATAGAGTGACGAAAACATCGGGTCGGTGTCCGTTCCTGTTCTGCCTCTGGTATATTCTCTCTTTTGGGCGACCGAGCCGCCTGCGGGTCGAATTGGGCCGGCCCGAAGCGCTCGCCGGCTTCAAGAGATTAGCATTCGAGCTGTGAAATACAAGACCAAGAGGAAGGTAGAAGCGAACAAGGACCGCAGTGGCTGGATTCGGGGTCTCGTGGTTCTCTATCTGGTTCTCCTGCCGTTCGTGGCCAGCCTCGGAGGGTTCGATCAGTTCCGACTTCCCAAGACCGTCTTCTCGGTCTGGGCAATTCTCGCCATTGTTGTCGCGACGATGGCGGTGGGTCGATCCTGGCCCCGGTTCGGCTGGTTGAGTTGGGAAGCCCTCGTCATCGCAGGACTGGCCTACGTCGGCCTGCACACCCTGATCAGTGCCTCTCCCTCTCAGAGCTGGACTGCCTTTCAGTGCGTTTTCCTTTTTGCGGCCTTCCTGTTCTGCCTTTTGCCGGTTGCGAGTCCGGCCTTTCAGCGAGTGGCCTGGTTGTCGATCGCCGGCGCGATGGGGGTCAATGCCGCACTCACGGTGCTGCAGTTTCATGGTCTGGTCGCAGAGATCAAAAACTCGGCCGGTGAGGTGATCTCGGGAAGGATGAACCCCGCCGGCTTGATCGGCGAGGTCAACAGCGGTGGGTTTCTCTTTGGTCTGGTCAGCTTGATTCTCATCTACTTCCTGGTCATGGGGAAACGTCGAGTCAAGATCCTGGCCGGGTTTCTGATGGCGATGAATCTCGGAGGACTCGCTTACAGCAGGACGCTGACGGCGGTGGCGGCGCTGCTGATTTGCGGTCTGATCTGGCTCGCATTCCACCATTGGTGGGCGATTCGCCGGGAGCACCGATTTCCCCGATCCCTCGTCTACCTGTGGATCGCACTGATCGCAGTCGGCGGGGTAGGCCTCGCCGTTGGCGCCAGATCAGGAATCGTCAGCCGTGTGCGGGGCGTGATCCGTCTGGCCGAGCGCGGAGAATGGTCCGTGGCCACCGCCGGCCGGCAGCCGGTTTATCTCTTGACGTGGCGGATGATCGAAGAGGAGCCGTGGCTGGGACGCGGGTTGGACACCTTCGGGCAGGATTTCTTCTATTTTCGAGCGGGCACCGGGGCTGGACAGAGAGTGCGGCTCCTCGAGCAACCTGGTGCTTTCCGGGAAGTCCACAATGACTACCTGCAGGTTTGGGAAGAATTGGGCTTGCCGGGAGTCATCCTTCTTCTGGCGCTGTTCGGAATTCCGATAGTGAGAAGCGTCCAACTCCTGAGGCGAGAATCGAGCCCCACGTCAGCCTACTGGAACGGGCTCCTGACTATCGCTCTCGTGTATGTAATGATCAACTGTCTGGCATTCTTCCCGCTTCGGTTGGCTCTCACCGTTCCCTATTTGCTCTTGATCGTGGCCGGTTTGAGGCGATACGAGTGGGGGGATGCAGCCATCGCCGAGGCGGGAGCGGACCGTGCGGTTTCTCGGTGGGGGCTTGTCGCGTCGGGATTGGCCGGGATCTTCATTCTGGTCGTGGCTATTCAGGGAACCTTGGCCTGGAGCGCGAACAAGAGTCTGGGCGTCGCTGTCTTCCTGGTACAGCGTGCCTCCTCGGGCCAATTCTCACCGCAACAGAGCCGGACCTTTGCCGACGACGCTCTGGCACGCCTGAAGCAGGCCGAAGATTCCGCCTCATGGATCCCGGAACTGTACAGTTTGGAGGGAACCGCCTTCATGCAGCTGGGACGCTATGACGAGGCTGCCGGAAAGTACCAGCAGGCGGCCAGACTGATCCCCAGCTCGGAAGTGCTGACGAATCTCGCAACCGCCTATATGGCGGAGAGAAAGTTCGACAGGGCGGAGGAGACGATTCGACTTGCCTTGAACTATGATCCTCAGTACTCCAAAGCGCGTGATGCCCTGCATTTCCTGAAAGACCAGCAGAGCAAATGAACATCGGGTTGGACTACCGCCCGGCTCTGAGACCGAACTCCCGGCGTCGTGGAGTCGGACGCTATACCCATCAGCTGACCCGCGCCCTACTCGAGCTCCACACGGAGCACCCGTTCGTCCTCTATGGGCTGCGCGACGCTCCCATCGACCTGGCCGGCCCCTTTCGGACTCAGCCGGTCTTCCATCTGCGAAAGCCGACCCGTCTCAATTGGCTGACCGACAGCTTGATTCTGCCTCGCCGGATCCGGTCCGACGGACTCGACGTCTTTCATGCCACGGATCCCCTTGTCGCGCCGACTTGTCGCGGATGTCGAATCGTCGTGTCGATTCACGATCTGATTCCCTACATCTTCTGGAAGGAAACCTGCGCTCGGGTTCCCGCAGATTTTCGGTTTGCCTTGAAGCGGGCCTTGAGGAAGTGGCGAAACGCGGACCTCGTCGTCACGCATTCCGAGCATTCCAAACAGGACATCTGCCGGATGCTTTCGATGCCGGAGTCGAAGGTCCACGTTGTACCGCCGGGATGCACGCTCGAACCGGTTCTCTCCGGCAAGGAGCGTGCAGCGGCAGTCCGAACGAAATACGGGATCTGCGGGGACTTCCTGCTCTACGTTGGGGGTACCGACTATCGAAAGAACCTGTCCCGCATGCTCGAGGCATTCCGGGGAATCCGCAGGCAAGGCTACGCGGGACAGCTGGTCATGGTCGGAGAGACTTTCATGTGGAATATTCCCGAGGTACTCGAGCTCAAGCACCGTGCCGAGGAGCTTGCGATCTCGGAGAGCGTTCGCTACCTTGGATTCGTTCCCGACGAAGAGTTGAGTATCCTCTACGCGAGCTGTGATTTCTTCTTCTTCCCCTCGCTGTACGAGGGTTTCGGCCTCCCCGTTCTGGAGGCGATGCAGTGCGGTGCTCCACTACTGATCAGTCGATCGTCCTCCATCCCGGAGGTGGCGGGCGAAGCGGCCTTCTATTTCGACCCGGAACAGGTCGAAGCGATGATCGAGGCCTTCGGTCAGGCAGTCCGGAACCCCGACCTGGTGGACCGGAAGCGCAAAGAGGCCCTCTCCCTGGCCCGGCAATTCACCTGGAAATCGGCCGCCGAGAGAATGATGGCGCTCTATGAAGCGAGCCGGGAAGGGCGACAGAAGGAGTCCTGAGCATGGCTCTCAGAGTCGGGATCGACACCCGTTCGCTGCGTTGCGGTCCTGCGGGCGTGGCCACGTATGTGCGGAATCTGCTTCGCCACCTGCCGTATCTGGAGTGCCTCGACCACACGCTGCCCGCCAACAACTTTCTCTGGAACCAGATCTGGGGGCCCCTCGCTCAGATCCGTGGGCGCTGGCAGATCTTTCACGCCCCGGCATATACGGCGCCTCTCCTCAACTTGTCGAAGCTGGCTCTGGCCGTTCACGATGTTTCTTATCTGGCCGGCGGCGATCTCTATCCCTATCGGGTCGATCGATTCCGGCTGGCCTTCTATCGCGCCTCTCTGAGGGCTGCCGACTTGATCCTGGTACCTTCGCGATTCTCGGGCGAAGAACTCGGCCGACGGTTCCCCGCGCTCGTGAGACGGATCCGGCAGGTCCCTCTGGGAGTTTCAGGGGAGTTCATTCCGGATCCGGACGCGGCCCGGGCGGCGCGTGTCGCCCTCGAGTTGCCGCACCGTTTTCTGCTGAACGTCGGTGATCTGCATCCGCGACGAAACTTACCCCTTCTGGCGGCTGCGGCCCGGCAGCACGGTCTGCCTCTGGTTCTGGTCGGCAGGCGTCTGGCCGGTCCCGGACCCGAAGGTCCGGAGGTGCTGCGCTACGAAGGCTTACCCACCGAACAGCTGCGAGGCGTCTACTCAGCGGCCGAAGCCTTCGTCTACGCTTCCGTCTATGAGGGCTTCGGCCTGCCTCTCCTGGAAGCGATGGCCTGCGGTATCCCCGTCATCGCTGTACGCCGGGCCTCGATTCCTGAGGTATGTGGAGAAGCGGCGGTGCTTGTGGAACCCGATCTCCGGTCGCTGGTCGAGGGGATTCAGACGGCCCTGGATCGCCGCCATGAATACATTGAGGCCGGCCGGGAATGGGCTCGTCGGTTCAGCTGGAAGCGAACCGCCCAGCAGACCGAGGCAGCTTACCGGGAGCTCGTGCAGGACATCCGTCCCCGGTTGTCCGGCTGACGGGATCGCGGCTACTGGGAAACCTGTCGGGCGCATCGAAATCGTGGCGTCCGCATACACCTTGCCGCGGTCGTTCGTTCGGGGCAACGGGGCAAGCGAGGACGCTTGCCCTACCCTGACGACCCGACGGCTCGCGAGCCGCTCAGGAGCAGGCGGAGTCGGCTGGCCAGGTAAAGGGTCTGGATTCCTCCCAGTACCAGAGCATGTTCGATCGGGCCGGCCCCGGCGTAGAAATGTTTCCGATAGAAGAGTCGCATGGCGTTGTAGAAATGGAAATTGCTCTCCCTGGGTCGGCGGGATGAACTGGCGCGCTTGAAGTGTGTGACCTCAGCCTCGGGGTAGTAGTAGATCTTCCAGCCGGCTTGCACGGAGCGGTAGCAGAAATCCAAATCCTCCCCATACATGAAGAAGGTCTCGTCCAGATACCCGACCGTCTCGATCAACTCCCGACGGAACATCAGAAAAGAGCCGGAAACGGCCTCGACTTCGTGAATACCGTTTGCGTCCTCGTGACCGAGATTGTAGGCGCCGAAACGGGGACTGTGGGGAAAGAGCGTGCTCAACCCCGTAAAACGGTAGAAGGCGACCGAGGGGCGCGGGATGCGACGGCGGCATGCTCGCTGCAGGGTGCCATCGGGATTGTTTACCCGGCACCCGAGAACACCGACATCCGGGTGAGAACTCAGGAACTGAGCCGACCGGTCCAGGGCGGCGTCCTGGATGACGCAATCAGGGTTGAGGAGCAGATAGAAATCGGCTTCCAACGCACGAATCCCCTGGTTGCAGCCGGTCGCGAAGCCGAGATTCTCCCGATTCAGAATGAACGAGACATTCGGAAACGCAGATCGGACATGATCGAAGCTCTGGTCGTCGGAAGCGTTGTCGACGACGACGACCGCCACATCGATCTCCCGCGTACGGGCGAGGACGCTATCCAGACACCGCACCAGATAATCCGTCGAATTGTAGTTAACGGTGACGACGGCTAGTTTCACGACGGCGGCAGCTTCCTTCGATAGCGGAGCCAGTTGCGGTCCAGTTGGGATCGTAGAGCCGCAATCGAAATGGCACGTGTCGACTGGACTTCCTTCCGTTTGTCCCGAATCCTGCGCACCTGTCGAAGACAATCGAGTTTGGCCCGCAGGAAATCGACTCCCCGACCCTTGAATGTAAAGAAACCGAGCGACAAGAGATCGAAAGCCAGTCGTTCGGGGAGATACAGAGCCAGCAGAGAAGCCGGCATGTTCTTCCAGAACAGGATCTCGGAATTCCTGTGACCGTAGTAGACATAGGTGGAGCTCAAGTTTCCGATGCTCTGGTTCACACGGTGGAATGCCACGGCATCCGGAACGTAGAGGCATCGGTGACCCTTCAAGCGGGCGCGCATGCTGAGGTCGGCATCTTCATAAACCAGGAAGAAATCCTCGTCGAACCCCCCCACGTCCTCCAGGAGACTTCGTTCGTAGAGAGCCGCAGCCGCACACGGGCCGAAGACCTCTCCCGGCAGGGTATGGCGCGCCGCCGACTCGCCATGGCCGGTCTTGTAGCCGGCCCCCACGACCGCCATGCCGTCTCCCGCGCTGTCCACGATGTCCCGGCTGTTGAAGAAGAGGATACGCGAGGCCCAGAACGTCCAC
>JARRKC010000078.1:0-12576 GCA_037388505.1 Acidobacteriota bacterium
GACTCAGTTCATCTTCCTGTCGTCGGGACGGGGCGCGTCCTTGACGCTGAACTACTTCGGCGCCGACGGCAAGCCGCTGGCTCTGGCGCAGCCGTAGGATAAGCTTCCAGCTTGTCTCCACGCGTCGGCCGCAACGTCACGAGCGTGGTCCACCCTGAGCTCCGAAGCTCAGCTGGTGAGGACGGGAGAACCGGAGGACCGGAGAACGGGAGCGTGGGCAAGATAAGCTTCCAGCTTGTCTCCGCCCGGCGGCCGCAACGTCACGACGTGGTTCATCGCCTCTTCCGCGGCGAGAAGTCAGTGCGCGAACACGCGTGAGCGCCCTCCTGCACAGTCGGCGGGCGTGCTGACCCATCACTCCGAGCTTACAGACAAGATTCTTCTGAGGCGGCTGAAGACCCGTGCCGCACTCACGTTCATTCATGCACGGACGCTGCGGAATGGATGCGGGCTCGAGGAGCCGGCCGTCCGCGATAGGGCGCCCGCTTATCGAGGCGGTGCGACCGGTTGTCGATTTTCGCCTGTCCCGGAGAGTGCTCGATGCTATGCTGCGCTCGGGTCTGGCAGGTCCGTGTCTCCCCAAACGGAGGTCGTTATCGAGATGCACTACCCACACCTCACCGGCAGCGTGCTGGTGCTCCTGCTTTCGGCCGGCACAGCTTCGGCGCAGGAACTGCCGAAGCATGTCGACGTCACGATCGAGTATCCGGGAGACACGCGACCTGGTCTAAGAGCCGAGGTATTCGCGCCGGGGGTGGTCTCGAACGGGGAAGCACACAGCCGGTTGGCCATCGCCCCGGACGGGCGTGAAATGTGCTGGGCCCGTTTCTCGGAACGATCGGGCCGGCGATTCTCGCAACTTGCGTGCATATCGCGCTCAGGGGGCCGCTGGACGGATCCGTATACGCCGGCGTTCGCTGACGGAGGGATGAGCGCCAACCCGATCTTCTCCCCCGATGGAACGAGGTTGTACTTTAGCTTTCGGCCGGAAGGCGAGGAGGCCTGGAGCATTCGTTACGCCGAAAGGAGGGAGTCGGGCTGGAGTGCCCGGAAGTCGGACGGATTCCTGTTGAATCCGACCTCCTCCTTTACCCGCTCCGGTCGCGTCTACCTCTGCGACAGCATGGCCGGCAAGCCGTGGAATCGCGGAATCTATAGGGCCAGACTCACTGCTGACGGGTATGAAGATGCGACGGCGCTGCCTCCCGTCATCAATTCGCCGTATATCGACTACACCCCCTACGTCGCTCCGGATGAGAGCTTTCTGATGCTCTCCTCGAGCCGCCCCTCAGCCGAGGAGCGGATGTTCATCGTGATTAGCTTTAGAAAACCGGATGGAACCTGGGCCGAGCCGCGTCGCATGCACGACGCCCTTGGCTACCCGGGCAACGCGCGTTTTCCCTCGATCTCGCCCGACGGGAAGTACCTCTTCTTTTGTGGCGATGATCGAAACTTCTACTGGGTCGACATCGCAGCCGTCGACAAAGAACTAATCCTCCTCAGCCCGCCGGCAGATTCCGTCTTCGCTGTCTACAGCTTCCTCCAACAGCCGTCCCTGTTCGACGGCTATATCTTGGGCAGTTTTGGGTTGGCCCACCGTCCCACAGCCGAAGCGCGGCTCGATCGCGCAGTACCTGTTAGGAATTGGTGACACGCACGTAGTCCACCTGTAAGTCGCCGTCAATAAAGGATTATGTTTCAAGTCTGGGACCTAATTCCCGAAAATGTTGTGTCTTGGCCAGAGGGAGACCGAGGTCATGAGCGTGTATCCGAGAGACACACGGCCTGGCTCCAGAGCCCAGATTCGGGCGGCGGACCCGGTTTTCAGCGGGACCGCGCACATCCGGTCGGTCTTTCTCCTGAACAGATGTGAAATGTGCCGCTCCGGTCTACGGAGCGGTCAGGACAACGATCCGCGGGAATCGCCTGCATTGAGGAAAGTCATGAACATCTATCCCTTGCTGCAAACCCTATTGTTGATACTTGTATCATTTCTGTCTCCTTCAACGAATAGGGCTGATGTGCGTTGCTCGACATTTGCACTGATCAAAGGTGACAGCATACTGGTATGCAACAACGATGATTGGTTCTGCAACGTCGCGTATTTTACGGCTAACCCACGGGGTGTAACCAAACAGACATTTCTGCCGTCGGCGGATAAGAAGCTTACCTGGACATCAAAATACGGAAGCGTTACAGCGAATTTCAACTTCGTCGGAAGCCCTTCCGGCGGAATGAACGAGAGGGGTTTGATTATTGACGAATCCTGGCCCGGGCCGTGCAGATATCCTCGTCCGGATGATCGTCCGGTCCTTGATGAAATTCAATGGCTGCAATACCAGTTTGACAATTGTGGGACTGTAGACGAAGTCATAGAAACCGATTCGAAACTTCGGATCGTGGGCTTCTTCGGCAGGTCGCATTACTTTGTCTGCGATAAGAGCGGCAAGGCTGCGACGATTGAATGGATCGACGGGGAGAGGGTGGTTCATATCCTGAGTGACGGGAACATACCAGCCTTGACCAATCACAATTATGACTGGTCGCTCGAACATATCAAGAACATCCAAGGTTTTGGAGGAACAAATCCTATCGGAGATAGTCCTTCTTCATTCGATCGCTTCTGCAGAGCTGCGCAAAAGGTAAAAGAGTACGCTGAAAGCAATGATGATATCGACCCCTATGAGTATGGATTCGGTGTCTTGGATGATATTTCACAACGAAGTACAATGTTCAATTGGATTTATGATATTAATAACCTTACAATTTACTATAGAACGGCGTGGAGCAGAGAGACGAAGAAGATTCCGTTAAGCAAATTCGATTTCGGAAAACGTCAAATCCTGATGGCCGATGTTCTCACATCGGATTCGGGTGATATTACAGGTAACTTTACTCCTTACACACTCGAGAGAAACCGGGACTTTGTAACGCGTGTTATTAAGAACTGGCGGAAGAATAAGTTTGCGATGCACATAACCGAAGATGATATTGAGAAAATGATTCATTACCCCGAGACGATGAGTTTTGAAGCGGAATGAGAGTGGGTTGTCGACGGTGCGAAGAGCGACATCGGTGCCAGACTCGGAGAAGAAGTCCTTGTTTGCGGGCACTTAGAGAGCTGATTGGTGCGTGTCACCATTTACGGGGGCCGCTCGTCGGTGCATCCCGGCCACTGGTCGATTGAGACGGGCGCTTGGGGGAGTGCGGTGCTATCCTGACGCCGCGGAGGGGATGTTCGTGTCGATCGGCAAGAGATCATGGCTGATGCCGCTGGCGCTCGCCGTCGGTTGGTTCCTGCTGGCGGCGTCCAACGGCCTCGCCTGGATCACGAAGGTCGCCGAGGCCGACGTTTCGTACATCGTGCGCTGGGAGGCGGTGAACAACGTCATCGGCTTCGCAGTCAGCGTACTCTTGTTCCTCGCCTACGCCGCGATGCAAAAGCGGCTGAGTGGACGCGGTCTCATCGCTGCGGCGATTCCGCTCTGCTACGCCGGCGGCATGCTCTGGCGGTTCATGACCGCCTTGACGATGTGGCCTCTCGGGCTGAACAAAACGTTCGAGCCGGATTTCGGCATGGTGTTCATCCGCGGAGGTCTCGTGGACGGCACCACGCTGGGATTGATTTCGCTGCTCTATTTCGCCTTCGATCACTGGCGGCAGGCCGTGGAACAGCGGGAAAAGGCGCGCCACGCGACCTCGCTGGCCCATCAGGCGCAACTCCAGATGCTGCGCTATCAGCTGAATCCGCACTTTCTGTTCAACGCCCTGAATTCGATCCGAGGGATGATCGTGGAAGACCCGGACCGCTCCCGAACGATGGTGACCGAGTTGGCCGACTTCCTGCGCTACTCGCTCGACGCGGAGGACCAGGAGACCGACATCGGCGATGAGATCCAGGCCGTCGAGAACTATCTGGCCATTCAACGGATCCGCTTCGAGGAATCTCTGGATGCGAAGGTCGAGGTGGACGATGCGGCCAGGAGCGTCGCCGTACCTTCATTCCTCATCCATCCCCTCGTCGAGAATGCCGTCAAGTACGGGATGCGGACCAGCGAGATGCCGCTTCGCATTCGCGTCGAGGTGGTTCGCAAGGCGAACGCGATCGCGATCCGGGTTTCGAACACGGGGAGGCTCTTCGACGGAAGGGACGGCCACGGGTCCAGCCCGTTGCCGGAAGGGACGGGGACCGGGTTGAAGAACATCGGCGAGCGGCTGAAGCTGGTCTTTCCAGACCGGCACACCTTCAGGATCCGGGAGAACGACGGTTGGGTCCACGCTGAAATGCTGCTTCGGCTGTCACCGGGGGAGAACCAGGATGAAACCACACACCGCCCTAATCGTGGATGACGAGAGGCTCGCCCGGCGCGAGGTCGCCTACCTGCTTCGGGACCATCCCGAGATCGAAGTCGCCGGTGAAGCCGCATCCGTGGACGAAGCCGTCGGGGAGCTCGAGTGTCTTCGTCCCTCCCTCCTCTTCCTCGACGTGCAGATGCCGGGAGGGTCCGGCTTCGACCTGTTCAACCGCACGAAGGTCGAAGCCCACGTCATCTTCGTCACGGCTTATGACGAATTCGCTTTTCGGGCGTTCGAGGTCAATGCACTCGACTACCTGTTGAAGCCCGTGAGTCCGAAGCGGATGCGTCAGGCCGTCGATCGGTATCTGCACCATGTCGAAGGGGATTCGCCCGGTCTCGGCAGACTTGAGGTAACGGACTCCATCTTCCTGACGATCGATCAGACGCCGCGTTTCATCCGGCTCGCCTCGCTCGAGTGCATTTTGGCGGAGGGTGACTACACACGCCTGGTTGCCGTCGGCGGGTCGGTTGGGATGGTCCTCAAGACCATGAAGGAGTGGGAACGGATCCTCCCTCTGAGGCACTTCTGCCGGATCCAGCGCTCCACCATCATCAACTGCGATCACGTGGCCCGACTCGAACCGACGCTCAACGGAGGCTATGAAGTCCATATGAGACACCTCGAGGAGCCGCTCATCATGAGCCGGCGCTTTGCCCGACGCTTCCGGGCAAGATTTGGGATCTAGGGAAAGGAGCTACAGAATGGGATTTCGACAGTGTGGATTCTTGGGGGGCTTGCTGGCGGTGGGCTGGGCATTTTCCGCGGGTCCTTCGGCGACCTTCGAGGGCGCGGCGGTTCAGAAGACCCAGGAAACTCCTGGTTCGCCGAAGCTCCTCCCGCTCGTCTGGGAAATCTCGGATCAACTCCGCTCGCCGGAATCGGCGGCCTACGATCCGAAGCGAAACGTGCTGTACGTCTCGAATTTTCGAAACGACGGCCATGAATTCCTTTCCAGGATCGGGATGGACGGCAAGATCCTCGATCTGGAATGGGTTGCCGGCCTGGATCGGCCGACGGGTGTCCGGATTCACAACGATCGGCTCTACGTTGTCGAGCGGCCCGGCGTCGCGGAGATCGACATCGACGCGAGAAAGATCGCCCGGAGGTTCCCGATTGCCGATGCGGGGTTCGTGAACGATCTGGCCTTCGACGATGCCGGCGCCCTCTACGTCACGGACAGCAGGAAGGGAAGCGTCTACCGCATCGCGGACGACGGGACGACGGAGGTCTGGCTGGCGGAGGGATCGCTACCCGGCGTCAACGGCATTCTGGCAGTGGGGCCGCGGTTGCTCGTGGGCGTCAGCGGCGATGCGTCGATCAAGTCGGTGGATCTGGCCACCAAGGCGATGACGACGATTGTCAAGCTGGACGAGGGTTCCGTCATGGATGGGCTCGTCCCGGACGGATATGGCGGGTATCTGATTTCGGATTACAGCGGGCGCGTCTTTCGTGTGCAGCTGGGAGGAGAGCCGGAACTCATCCTCGACATCTCGGCCTCGGGAGGCAAGACGGCGGACATCGAGTACGTCCCCGATCCGGGCCTTTTGATCGCCCCGTCGCTCGGCGAAAGCCGTTTACGTGCCTACCGGTACATGCCGGGTGCCGAGTAAAAGGCGATCGACGGCAGAGTTCATCTCTTGGTGGCAACCGGTCATCGACATCCTCGAACCGCACGTCGAAAAGAAGGATCGGCCGGGGCTCAGCAGTGTCAAACTCCATTTCATGAGCCGATCCTGGACTTGGGTGCCGTGGGTGTTGCCAGCGATGCTTGGCCTCGGGCCGTCATCGCTCGACGGGCCCACTCGGTGGGACTATCTCGGCCAGACTCCGCCCGGAGACGACCCCGTCCTCTTCGCCATGGGGACCGTCTCGGTCGAAGGCCGGAATACGCATGCCGTTCGCTTCTCTCCCGATGGGGGCCTGTTGGTCTTCTCCCGCTATCCGGACGGCACGTCTTACTACATGGTTCGCTCGGGCGCGGAGTGGTCGGACCCCAAACCGACGAGTTTCCGGGGTAAGGAGGTCTCGTTCGACGCTCTGTCGAAGCGGCTTTTCTATTACGATCCCCAGGGCGATCTTTGCTTCGTTCGCTACAGCTCCGACGGCTTCTCCAAGCCGACCCGGCTGCCGCCCGCGATCAACACGGCAGAGATCGAGTACTATCCGTGTGTGACCGAACAGGGAAACCTGTTCTTCTCGCGAAACGGCCGTTGGGACCAAGCCCGGATCCAGGTTTCAAAACTCGAGGGAACAGGTTTCGGCCGGCCCGTCGATCTCGGACCTCCAGTCAATGTCGGTGGTGCCTCCCACGAGTTCGTGGCTCCCGACGAGAGCTACATGCTCTTCAATTCGCCACGCCCGGGCAGTCACACGGAAAACGACATCTGGGTCAGCTTTCGCAGATCCGACGGGGCCTGGGGTGAGCCGATCAATCTGGGTCCGCGCATCAATCGCGACGCCAAAGCAATTCTCTGTCCGACGGTGAGTCCGAACGGGAAGTACTTGTTCTTCACTCGCTTTCAGGAAGACAACACGGGTCTCGTCTACTGGGTTCGCAGTCGGGTCATCGAGGAACTCAGGCTCGAGTTCAACGAATAGAGGAACCGTGAGGATGTCAGATTCGCGTCTCTGGCCGATTGGTGGCAGACAATGAAGACCATTCCTCCTGCACTGGGAATCCTGGTGATGCTTCTCGAGGGTGCGCCGGCTTTGCGGGCGGAAGATGCCCTGTCGCTCGCCGGGAGCGGGCAACAGTTGAACGTGCTGGCGGGGCGCGGCGTAGCTTTCGCCGATCTCAACGCGGACGGACATCTGGACGCTTTCGTCGTCAATTCGACCTCTCCCGACGGCGAGGGCTTCCGCGTCTATTTCGGCGACGGCCGCGGCCGCTTCGCAGAGAGCGACCAGCAGCTGAGCAGTCGCGCGGGATTTGAGTCGAGGCCGGCGGTCGGTGATTTTGACGGCAACGGAGCGCTGGACGTTGTCACCGGAAACACGGTCTGGCTCAATGACGGCCGGGGTCGTCTGGCGGAGCATGCGGATCGAATCGTGAGCGAGGTCCCCGCTGATCTGACTGTCGTTCGCGCAGGCGACCTCAATGGCGACGGACGTCCGGATCTCGTCGCCGTGTCGGACTGGCGCGTTTTGCGGATCTTCCTGAACGACGGCCAGGGGCGTTTCCGGGACACGGGCCAGCGGCACGGCGGCGCAGGGATCGTCGGTTCTCTGGCGCTGGGAGACGTCGACGGCAACGGGACGATCGACGTCGTGACGGGCGGGTGGAAGCTGGAGGACAGTTCCTATTGCCCTTCCAGGGTCTGGCTCAACGACGGCCACGGCAGGCTTCACGACAGCGGGCGGGCCTTCGAGGAAGGTGGCCATCATGTGCACGGAATCGATCTGGGGGATGTGAATGGGGACGGGCGCCTGGACGTTGTCCTGGCGATGACCACGCCGGGACATGCCGCCAAAGTCTATCTGAATGAAGGAGGGGGCGTCTTCCGCGACAGTGGCCGGATCATCGGTCACAGCTGGGCACACAGCGTAGCCCTTGGTGATTTGGATGGTGATGGACACCCGGACCTGTTCCTCACCTGCGGTGAGCCGGCGACGGGCACGGCCAACGAAGTGTGGCTGAATGACGGTCGGGGGAGATTTCGGGACAGCGGTCTTCGGTTGGGGGAAGCCTTCAGTTGGGACGCCGCTCTCGGCGATTTCAACGGCGACGGTCGTCTCGACGTGTTCGTCGCGAATCTGCGTCTCGTCGACGGCTCGAAGAACCCTCCCGTATTCGGCGGGAAGGCCGCTGAGGTCTGGGTCAACACAACCACGCCGGGGCGACCGAGATAGGTGACACGCACGTGCTGGCTTCCTAAGTGCCCATGAATAAAGACTTTCATCCCGAGTCTGGCACCATTCTTCGGGAAAGCATCGATTGTCCGTCCCTTCAGGCTAGAACAGGCCGTCGACGAGACGTCGAGAGTGGGTTCGGATGTCCTGCGGCCAATCGGCGATCAGTTCGTTGAAGTGTTCGCCGTTCCGGGCGTAGAGAGCACGAGTCGCCTCTGAATGTGGAGGGTCACTCGGAAGGGCTCTATAATGTCGGGATGGCTGAAACCGAACAAAGCACGCGACAAAGGGGGCCCAACCGGGCTGATTTGATTCTGGTGACGGGAGCCGGAGGATTCATCGGGGGATCCCTGGTCCGCTATTTTCAGGAGAAGGGGTTCTCCCGAATTCGGGCCGTCGACAAGAAACCACTCCCTTACTGGTACCAGGTGGTGCCCGGAGTAGAGTCGCTTTGCCTGGATCTGAGCGAGCCGGAGCCCTGTCGGAGGGCCTGCGAAGGTGCCGTCGAAGTCTACAACCTGGCCGCCGACATGGGAGGAATGGGATTCATCGAGCGCTTTCGGGTGGAGTGTCTGCGCAGCGTTCTGATCAACACGCACATGACGGAGGCCGCCTACCGGGCAGGTGTGGAGCGCTATTTCTACTCCTCCTCGGCCTGCGCCTACAACATCGACCTGCAGCAGGACCCGCAGGTCCGGGCGCTGAAGGAATCGGACGCCTATCCCGCCAACGCCGAGAGGGGGTACGGTTGGGAGAAGCTGATCTCCGAGATCTTCTGCCAGGAGTACTGGGCGGAGCGCGGACTGCGCACCTTCATCGCGCGGTTTCACAATGTCTATGGCCCCTGGGGCACATGGGACGGTGGCAGAGAGAAGGCCCCGGCGGCGATCTCCAGAAAGGTGATCGAAGCCAAGGACACGGGCGATCAACGCATCGAAATCTGGGGGGACGGGCATCAGACACGCAGTTTCATGTACATTGCTGACTGCGTGGAAGGCATCGACCGGATCACGCACTGCGACGAGCTGATCGCGACGCCGATCAACCTGGGCTCCAGCGAATTGGTTTCCATCAATGATCTCGTCTCGATCTGCGAAAAGATCGGCGGAATCCATCTCGAGCGCAGCTATGATCCCGATGCCCCGCGCGGTGTGGCCGGGCGGAACAGCGACAATACCTTCATCCGAAAGGTGCTCGGTTGGGAACCGTCGACTCCGCTGCGCACAGGGATGGTACCGACCTTTCAGTGGATCGAGCGACAATACTTCGATCGCAAGGCCGGCCGCAGGACGGTGCGGGATAGGCTGTGAAGAGTTGATCTCTGACGCTCCATCGAGAGGACTGAGCCAAACGGGGACCTGGAAAGCATGAACCTGGCCGACGTAATCGGAGCGATTCCGTACCGAATGGCACTGGCGGGAGGCTGGATCGACCAGCCCTTCGTGTCGCAGCACGATCCCTCGCCCCCTGGGTCTATGGTGGTGGTCAGTCTCGAGCCTTCGGTCCGATTCATGGACCGTGCCGGGATGGCAACCGGAACGCGCAGGGTGGCCCGCCTCATCTGGGACGATGTGCTTCCGGAGAGGGACCCTCTGGAGCTGGTTCGGGAGCTCTATCGCGAAGAGAATCGGGGTTTGGAGGCTCCCTCGGGTTCGCAGGACATGATCGGCCTCATCTATCCGGGCATCTCGCGGATCGACTATGACTACCGGCACGAAAGAGGGATCTTCCCCGGCCATGTTGAATCGACCTGCGACCCCGAGATCGCTTCCTGGCTGGAAGAGTCCCTCCAGGTCATCCCCATCGGTGCGCGGCCCCAGGGCTACAGCCCTCTCGGCGAGATCTACGCCGACCCCGGCTGGGTCCGTCGTTTGGGGCAGAGCGGAGCGGACTGCTTCAATGCAGTTCTGGAACGGGATCTGCCGGCGCTGGGACGATCGATGAACGAGTGCATGAAATGCTGGGAGAGAATCCTCCCGGCAACCGTGCGCCATCCCACGCTGAAAGTGGATCTTCCAGGTTTGCTGCGGCACTATCAGGCGATTTCGCACGGGGCCATGTATTCGGGCTGCGGCGGAGGTTATCTCTACGTCGCATCCGAGCAGGAGCTTTCGGGTTCATTCCGGATTCGGGTGAGACTCAAGTGAGCGCGCCGCGGGTCGTCCTCGGGGGTCCCTTCGATGACCTCCGGTCGTCTCATGTCCGCCTGTTGCACGAGGCTTCGAGGTTGGGTGTGGTTCGAGTCCTGCTGTGGTCCGACGAGGCGATTCGCCGTCAACTGGGGCGGCCTCCGAAGTTCCCCGCCGCCGAGCGCCGTTATCTCCTCGAGTCAATCCGGTTTGTCCAGGGACTCGAGGTTTCGGGACCCTCGGTCGACCCCGACGTGGTGCCGGAGATCCCGGGCTGGCGTCCCGACATCTGGGTTCTGGACCCGGAATCATCCGCCCGGGCCCGGGAGGAGGCCCTCCGATGTCAGGACATCCATTTCAGGATCCTGACCAGACGCCAGTTGGCGGGTTTTCCCGTGCCGGAGGGAGACGTCGCCGAGCCCCCGGCCGACGGAAGGCGCGTCATCGTCAGCGGCTGCTTCGACTGGCTCCACTCGGGACACGTGCGCTTTTTCGAAGAAGTCTCCAGGATCGGAGATCTCTATGTCGTAGTCGGGCACGACGACAACATCCGGTTGTTGAAGGGCGGAGGGCATCCCCATCTTCCCGCCGTGGAGCGTCGGTATCTGGTCGGTTCGATCCGCTACGTCCGCCGTGCGTTGATCTCCTCCGGCCATGGCTGGCTCGATGCCGAGCCGGAGATCGCCCGAATCCGTCCGCACGTCTACGCAGTCAACGAGGACGGCGACCGTCCCGAAAAGCGTCGTTTTTGCGCCGAGCACGGAATCGAGTACCGCGTTCTGAAACGGATTCCGCGGCCCGGCCTCCCGGCCCGCAGCAGTACGGAATTGCGGGGTTTCTAGCCCGGGTCAGTAGAGGAGGCAGCGCTCTTTCAAAGTCAGGCCCAGCTCATAGGCAAAAGCGCGGATCGCATCCCGGTCGCGCTTCTCGGGCGGCTGCTCGCGCCAGAACCTGATCTGAGCGGTCGGGGGCACGTCCATGGGCACCATCTCGGCGGCTTCGAGCAGGTTCGCTGCGTATTCCGCCGCGTCCAGGATCTTGTCCGTCGACACTTTCGTATGTCGGAACGTGCGCGGGTCGTCTTTCAAGGCTGCCTCGATCGCCTGAATCGCATCTTCAGCGTGGCCTTCCCGGTTCGGCACGGGTTTGATGATCGTGTTCAGGTTGCGGTTCCTGTAAAAGCCCAGGATGGCCGCGATGGCGGCAGGGTCGCGAACGGTTCCGTCCGGATAGAAGAGCCCGTGGATTTCGCCCCAGTACCCTTGGACCATCAAACTGAACAGGTACCAGCCCGTCTTGTGCTTTTCGGCGATCTCCAGAACCATATCGTAGGGATTGGCGCGGGCGATGCACCCGGTCTCCGTGTTCAGCATGGGCTTGGCGAACTCGTCGGAGAGCCCTTCAGCGATCCGATAGGCTTCCTCGACGGTTGAACGGAGCGGGGTGTAATCGTGGAAGCTGAGCACGTCCACCAGATCGGCGGTCGGCTCGAGCTGACTCGACTTCTCATAGCCCACCGTCGTGGCGTTCACCGGATCCAGCTTCTTCACGTAGGCAATGTAGTAGCGGATGAACTCCGTGATCTCCGCTTCCCGCTGGGTCCTCTCCTCCTCCGACGCGCGGCCGTAATAGGGATTGGTCAACGGCTCGTTCATGATGTCCCACATGAGCAGGCCGGGCTCGTCCTTGACCGCTTCGACGATGGCCTTCACGTAAGCGTCCCCGCGCTCCCGGAATTCGGGTTTGAGGGTGTCGGGATCCAGGCCGTTCCCGTTCCACAAAATGGGCATCGTCGAGAAGTCCAGCCGGTGCGAGGTCCGGATGTAGTTCCGCAGCCGGTCGATGTAGGCCAACGGGTCGCTCTCATAGCGACGATAGCTCAGCCAGATCCGGGTGCCGTTCAGATTCAGACGTTTGGCATAGCCCAGATCCCTTTCCAGGTCTGCCGGTTCGCCGTACATGCCGTGGTTGACGCCCCGGATGAAGCTGTAGTCCTTCAGCGGTTTCTCCGCCCGGGTTACTCCAACGGTCAGCGCGAGGGCGATTCCCGCCAAGATGGCCCAACGCATTCTCATGGCTCTCATCATGCCGCTCCTTTTCTTCGTCAGCGGAACAGCCGCGGCGCGAAGTCATGCAGGTCCCGCCGCCAGGTGAGCCACTCGTGAGCCGTGCCCGGCGACTCGAAATAGACGTAACGAATTCCGGCCTTGTCGAGCATCGCCCGGAACGCTCCAATCGC
>JARRKC010000079.1:0-12307 GCA_037388505.1 Acidobacteriota bacterium
GCAGCGCTGTTGGCTGTGGTGCTCGGCATCTCTCTCTGGGCGCCCTGGAGCCCGTCAGAACCGGTGGATCGGCCGTTGATGCGACTCAGCGTCGACTTGGGATCGGAGGCTGTGCGAGCCGAGCCCGTCTCGGTGGTTGTTTCTCCCGATGGCACGCGCATCGTGTTCGTGGGGAAAGCCTCGGGAGGCTCGACGCCCTTGTACACGCGCCGGCTCGATCAGCCGAACACGACTCTCCTTGCGCACAGCAATAACCGCTACGCGGCCCCCTTCTTTTCGCCCGACGGGGAATGGATCGGCTTTTACGCCGGCATCGGGACAATCGAGAAGGTATCGGTGCAGGGCGGCTCCGCCGTCACCCTCGGCACACTTCCGGCTGAGGACTTCTTCCTGGGAGCCAGTTGGGGCAACGACGATAACATCATTGTGGGTTCGTCAACAGGTCTGTATCGCATCCCGGGCGCCGGGGGCTCGCCCACACACCTGCAGGGAGGAGGGGAAGTAGGATTACTTGCCTTTCCGCAGGTTCTGCCCGGAGCCAAGGCAGTTCTGTGCAATGCCCCACCTGCGGGGTGGCGTTACGCGACATCCTCTTCCCTGGACGAACTCGATATTGTCGCCGTGCAATTGGATACCGGCCAGACGAAGACACTGCTGCATGGCGGTTACTGGCCCCGCTACCTCGCCACGTCCGGCGAAACGGGGTACCTGGTCTACGTCCACGGGAGCACCTTGTTCGGCGTCGGCTTCGATCCGCGGCGGCTGGAACTGCGGGGCACGCCGACGCCGCTGTTGGACGATCTGGGCGCCCGAGCGGACCGTTTCGGCGGCGGACAGTTCGCCTTTTCCCACACGGGAACGTTGGTTTATCTCAGCGGCCGCCAGGGTGATTCCTGGCCTTTGTCGTGGCTGGACGCCGCGGGCAAGACGACGCCGCTGGTCGCCCAGCCCGGCACCTATGGGGCCCCTCGTCTTTCCCCGGACGGCAAGCGGCTGGCGTACATCGCTCAGGGCGGCAAAGGGTCCGATGTGTGGGTGTATGACCGGGAACGAGGTACGGCGATCCAGCTCACGTTCCTCGGTTCGGTGAACGTCGAATTGGCCTGGGCGCGAGATTCGAAGCATCTCGTGTATGGCGACGGAACGGCCCTGTGGTGGATTCGCGCCGATGGAGCCGGCCAGCGCCAGTTGCTGCTGGACAAGAGGCCGGCCCCCCGACCGGGCTCCTTTACGCCGGACGGGCGGCTGGCTTTCGCGCAATTGAATGCAGGTCTTCCAGACGTCTACACGCTGCCGATCGATCTGAGCGATCCCGAGCACCCCAAGCCGGGCAAGGCCGAGCCCTTTCTGGCGGAGCCGGACAGAGTGGCAGTGGACCCGGCGTTCTCCCCAGATGGCAAGTTCCTCGCCTATGCCTCCAACCAGGAGGGCGTGGAGCAGGTCTTTGTACGGTCGTTTCCGGGACCGGGCGGCGAATGGAAAGTCTCAACGGCCGGCGGAAAGTTTCCCGCCTGGTGCGCGGCGACGCATGAACTCTTCTTCCTGGGGAGTGACGATCGCATCATGATCGCCAGTTACAGCATTGAGGGTGATACGTTTCGAGCGGGAGTGCCGCATGCGTGGTCACCTACACAGGTTCGCCGAATAAACTTCTGGCAACAGAACTTCGACGTCTCGCCCGACGGCAAGCACGTCGTGATGATGCCGAGGCCGGTCTCGGAAGACACGGGAGGCTCGCTGCACGCGACCTTCCTGCTGAACTTCTTCGACGAGCTGCGGCGGCGGGTGCCGCTCGATTGACCGCCTCCGGGAGATCCGAAGCCAAGGAGCGTTTCATGTCCATACAGATCGCCAAGCAAGCTGTAGTGGTGGGGGCGGGGATGGGAGGTCTTGCCGCAGCTGGCGCCCTCGCGCCTCTATTCGAGGAGATCATCGTGCTGGAGCGGGATGTCCTTCCGCCGGATGGGGCGCAGCGGAGCGCCATCCCCCAGGGCCGGCACGTCCACGTGCTCCTGGCCGGCGGCGAGCAGGCCATCTCGGACGTTCTTCCAGGCTTCTCGCAGGATCTGCTTCGGGTGGGCGCTGTGCCGGTGCGCGTGGACCGGGACCTTCGTCGGGAATTCTGCGGCGGACGCGTGTTTCCCCGACGTGATCTGGGCTTCGATTTCTACGCGCTGTCCCGGCCGCGGCTCGAGGCGACGCTCCGGGCGCGGGTGCAGGCCCTGCCCAATGTGACTCTGGAGTCGGAGTGCCGGGTGCGGGCCCTTGTTTCCGGGAACGGTGGTCGCACGGTCCACGGCGTGACGTACGACGACGCGGGAGGCACAGCCCGGGAACTGCGGGCGGACCTGGTGGTGGAGTCGTCGGGCCGAGGAAACCTCACCGCCGCGTTGCTGGAGGAGACGGGGCAGCCGTTAGCGGAAGCGAGCACCATCGGTGTCGACATGTGCTACACGACCGCTGTCTTCGGTATTCCGGCCGACGCCCCCACCGACTGGAAGGGAGTGTTTGCGTACCCCGACCCACCCGACAGCAGCCGGGGCGCGCTGCTCATGCCTCTCGAGGGGGGGCGCTGGATCGTGAGCCTGGGGGCTCGCCTGGGCGAGGATGCCCCCGGGAGCGTGGACGGATACATGGAGTATCTGCGGACACTCCATTCGCCGACCGTCTACGAGGCGGTCTCGAAGGCGAAGCGCCTAGGCGACATCGCCCGGTACCGTTTCCCCGAGAGCATTCGCCGGTACTATGCACGGCTCGCATCGTTCCCCCGGGGGCTGATTCCCACCGGCGATTCGATCTGCCGCTTCAACCCCATCTACGGGCAGGGCATGACTGCGGGCGCACAGGAGGCCCGGGTCCTAAGACGGCTGCTCACCGAACGCGCCGGCGAGGCCGATCCGCTGGACGGGCTCGCACCGGCCTTCTTCGCGGCGGTGGAGGACGTGGTCGAGACGCCCTGGCAGACAGCGGCGCTCCCCGACCTGGCGTATCCGGGTACCCGCGGAGAGCGCCCCGCCGACCTCCAGGCACGGCTCAAGCGAGGCGCTGCGCTGCACCGCATCGCCGCCGAAGATCTGGAGGTGCACCGCGTGCTCCTGGAGGTCCGTCATCTCATGAGGCCTCTAAGTGCCCTGGACGAGCCCTGGCTCGTGGAGCGGTTGAACGATGCCATGGGAGAGGCCTAGGGGAAGGACGAGGAAGGGAGGGAACGGACTCGTGCAACTCGACATCGAGACCCGACAGATTGACACCAACGGCATCAGTATGCGGGTGGCAGTCGCTGGCGACGGCCCACTGGTGATTCTCGTTCACGGCTTCCCCGAGCTCTGGTATTCATGGCGACACCAGATCCCGGCGCTGGCCGCTGCCGGCTACCGCGTGGCGGCTCCCGACGTGCGGGGCTACGGAGGGAGCGACAAACCCCCGGAAGTGGACGCGTACAGGATGCGCACCCTCAGCGGCGACATTGTGGAACTCATAGATGCCTTGGGAGGGGAAAGCGCGGCGCTCATCGGCCACGACTGGGGCGCACCCATTTGCTGGAACACGGCCATGCTCCACCCAGGCAGGGTGCGCGCCGTGGCCGGGCTCAGCGTCCCGTTCTTCCCCCGGGGGCCCGTCCCGCCCCTCCAGATGTACCGGGGGCTCTACGCAGGGCGCTTCTTTTACCAACTCTATTTCCAGGAGGAAGGTGTCGCCGAGACCGAGCTTGAGGCCGACGTGCGCACGACGCTGCGAAAGGTCTATTACGGCGCGTCGGGGGACAACGAAGGGCCGCCCCTGGGGTCCGGCGATCTCAACCGGGGCCTGCTGGATGGCCGGATCGGCCCCGACCGCTGCCCAGCCTGGATGACCGACGAGGACTTGGACTACTTCGTGGCGGCCTTCGAGGCCGGCGGCTTCCGGGGTCCCCTCAATCGGTACCGGTGTATGGACGCCGACTGGGCGGAGCTCACCGAGCTCAGTGGCGCCAAGATTTTCCAGCCCAGCTTCTTCATGGCTGGCAGCAGGGACCTCGTCCGACACCTCGTCCCCGGCTACGACCTGTACGTTGACCCCGGCGCCCACTGCGCCGACTTTCGGGGACAGGTCATCGTGGACGGGAAGGGGCACTGGATCCAGCAAGAGGCCGCGAAGGAGGTGACGGAGGCGTTGTTGAGGTTTCTGAGCGGGGTGTAGGGCAGGAGCGGCGGCCGCTCCATCCTGGTCTCGCTCGGGGCCTCGGGGGTGACACGTTTGGAAGTTCACCCGAGGCCCGCAGAATCACCCCCTGCGGGGTCCCCTCCTCATCACCGTCTTGCTGCTCTCCAACACCGTGCCCGCGTGTCGGTGTTGTCGACTCAACGATGAGGGGGCGAGACAGGGACCAAGAGCCGGTTCTTAGCCGGCGTACGTCACCTCACGTCTTCGCTTCGAGAGGCTGAGGCTGTCGAGGTCCCCGTGGCGGCGGAGGTCACGTTCTCGGTGGATCGAATGAATGCCGCGACGTCGTCGTGGAACTTCTCGAGGGACGGCTCGTGCGCGTAAACCATGTGCCCCGACTCATAATAGTGATACTGGATGTTCGCCTGCAGCTTGTCGGGGATGGGGAGGTGATGCATCTCGTACCAGCCCTGGTAGAACGGTGTCGCGATGTCGTAGTAACCGCCCGTGACGAGAATCTTGAGATTCGGATTCTGCTTCATCGCCGCCGCGAGGTCGGGCATCACGTTGGTCGCCCCCGGGAAGGCGAACGACCTGTTCGGCTGCTTGTGCTTGAAATCCCAGTGCCTGAAGACACTGATTTCCGGTTTGTAGGTCTGGTCTTGCCCGTAGTCCAGCTGTTTGCGGACGTAGTCGTTGAAGGCCGAGACGTACGCCGAGCTGATCGCCGCCGATTGCGGATCATACTCGGCCTCTTTGCTCAAGGGGTCCATCGTGGGTCCCGAGAAGCGTGAGTCGAGGCGGCCCGTATCGATGTCGGTCTCACCCTGCAAGTTCTTCTCGAACTCCCCACCGCTGACGCGCAAGTTGGCCTTCACGATGTAGGCGACGGGAAGCCCCGTGTACTCGTGCAGCTGTTGGGCGACTTTCGCGCGTGTGGCGGGATCGAGGCTCCCACCTTGGGCCAGCGCTGCGGCGTAGGGGCCCATCGCGAAACGCTCGACCTCCTGCAGCAGCGAGGGGAGATCCTTGACCTTCTTCGGGAGCCGGTGGTGATACCACGCGGTCGCGGCGTAGGTCGGGAGGGCCAACTCGTAGGGCAGGTCTACGCCCGGATTAGACTCGGGGCCGTCGATGTCGAGGGTGAAGTTCAGAATCTGTGACAAAAGGATCACACCGTTGAGATCGATGCTGTAGTCCGACTGAAGAACGTTGGCCAGAGCGGCCGAGCGCGGTGTCCCGTAGCTCTCGCCGAAGAGATACTTCGGCGAGTTCCAGCGGCCGTACCGGGTCAGGAATGCCTGAATGAACTCTGCGAACGCATGAACGTCGGGATCGACGCCGTAGAAGGCCTTTTCCTTGTCCTTGCCTGCGATACGGCCGAAGCCTGTGCCCGGGGCGTCGACGAAGACGAGGTCACTCGCGTCGAGCAGGCTCGAGTCGTTGTTCACCACCCGGTAAGGGGCAGCGGGGGTGTGCGTGTTGTCGCTGGTGACGACGCGTTCCGGACCGAAAGCGCCCATGTGCAGCCACACAGTCGAGGAGCCGGGTCCTCCGTTGTACAGAAAGGTCAGCGCCCTGGCGCTGGAGGGGACGCCCTTCTTGAAATAGGCCGCGTAGAACATCGACGCTTCGGCATTCGGGTTCTTCTTGGCCGCTTCGCTGTCCTGGGGGGCATCGTCCCAGCCGCTCGGATGTACCACGATCGTTCCGGCAACCGCCTCATAGTCGATACGGGTGCCTGCGACCGTGACCGATCCGTCGCTCTTCGTCGCCGTCGGCTGGAAGAATTCCGTTTGGGCTTCGGCTTTCGCCTCGTCCTTCGCCGGTTGAGCGACCGAGGTGGCCGCGACCATTGTCACGGCGAGCATCGCTCCCGTGGCCAAAAGAAACGCGCGCTTCATTGAGGATGCCTCCCTGTCATTGAAGTGGGGTTTGGTAAATACGTGAATGGGAATCGTGTCGTGCGGAAATGAGTGTATCTGAACGGAAAGGGGTCGGTAAAGTGCCGAGGCGGGGGATCGGTTCGCTGTTACGGAGTGTGGTCCAGGATAAAGGGACCGAATTCGGTCTCACCACTGGCGGTTCTGCCGTGGACGCGCAACGTCCACAGGGAACGGGGATAGCTGCGAACTTCTTCTCCGGTAAAGATGAGAAGGATTTCATCCGCCTCCCGATCGACTTCGACCGGCCGGGAGAGGGTGGGCGCCGTTCGGTTCGTCTCCAGGTCTCGGAAATCAACATCGACGGTAACATCTGCGGCGGAGCCGAACCCGGTGGCCAATCGCACCAGGACGAAATCCTCCGGTCCCGCCTTGCAGGAGACGGTTGCACCAGGAGTCAGCCGATACTCTCGCAACGTCAGCCCCGACTGGCGCATCTTCTGCACCATGCTCAGGTTGACGACTCCCCCGGCGTACGCTTGCGTCACCAGGTCACGAATGCCCTCTCGGATGCTCTCAATCAGTTCCAGCAGCCTCGTGGACGCTTCGTCTTCGAAAAAGATCTCTTCGACACGCCTCTCGTCAGCCGGTGAAAGCTCGCCCAGCAGATAGTCCACCAGATCGGAAAGGGGAAGGAGAGAGGGGGCATTTGGCGTCGTCATCTTCCGGGTTCCTTGCCAATTCCAATACATTCCCTGAGCTGGGCGATGCCACGGTGGCGGATGACACGCACGTTTCCGGCTCCGAGCCCCAGCGACTGAGCGATCGTCTTCGTCGACTGCTCTCCATAGTAGGTCAGAACCAGGATGGCACGCTCGCGTTCGCTCAGCAGCTCCATGCACTTCTTCAGACGGGCGCTGGCCAGACGGTTCGGCTCGACCGGCTCGAGGACGTGATCAGGCGGCGGGTCGTTCCCCAACAGCTCCTCGCGAGACCGGCTGCGATAGTGTTCGTGCACGAGCATCCGGGCGACGCCCAGTACGAACGAGCCGACTCTTTCGGGTTCCCGGACCTCGCCCCTGCGTAATTTCTCCAGGGTAAGGACCATCACGTTGTGGGTAAGGTCCCGCGCCGGGTCCTCTCCTCCCAGGTGACGGAGACCATAAAGACGGACCCGCCGCGCAAAGCGCCGGTAGAATTCAGCCTCCGCGTCCGGGCAACGACCCGGCTCACGGGTGATGGCCTTGGCCAATTCGCCATCAGCGGCACCATTCCATTTGCTGTGGCTCGCCTGGGTTTTCTGCATCGGTCTGGACCGGGGTCTTGCGCTTCTGAGGCTTCCCGCCTCTGGATTACTCTCGATTCTAGCCTTTGTGACTTCCCAAGTTCCAACGGACAACTCTCGCAGCTTTTTCTGTAACGCTTCCTCGCCGGCCGTCACATCCTCACAGAAAAGCGGAAGCCGAAGGTCGGCTCCGATGGTCAGACGAAAGGAAAGAATCCGATGAATGAGTTGGTGACAGAAGTGAGAAAAGCAAGAATGGTGACGCCGCGAGACACGAAGAGCTTCGATTTCGGCGGCTTGGGCGTTCAGTGGAAAGTCGACGGATCAGATACCGAAAAGCGATTTTCGATCGTCCATCATCCGATGGCGCCTCGGGCGCTGGCCGCTCCGCTGCACTATCACCACAACGAGGACGAGCTGTCCTACGTGCTCAAGGGTCGGCTTGGCGCTCTGCTGGGTGACGAGGTTGTGACAGCGGAAGCGGGTTCCTGGGTCTTCAAGCCTCGCCACCAGTGGCACACTTTCTGGAACGCCGGTGACACGGAGTGCGAGATCATCGAGATTATTTCGCCGGCTGGTTTCGAAGACTTCTTTCGAGAGATAGCGGCCAGTTGGGGCGACCTCCAGAAATTTGCGGAGATCAATGAGAAATACTCGCTGGAGATGGATTTCGAAAGCGTCCCCGGCTTGTGCGAGCGGTTCGGTCTGATCTTTCCGCAGCTCTGACAGGCAGCGAAACGAATGTTGCGAGCCGGGTTCAGTGGTTTACGAGACTGCACAGTAGCTCTCAGAATTCTCTGGGGGTAAACCCGTACGGATTCGAATCCGGGAGAATCGGCGGGACACTTTCCAGTCACCACTGGCGATGGGGCAGTTTCACTGCGAAGGCGCGAAGATGCTAAGGAGTCGTGGGGTTGAGTGGCCTCGATCACTCCCTGAGAAATCTCCGGACGACCGTGGTATGCTCCCCCGGCATCGCACATTCGGATGTCGATCATTGAGTGGGGGGATTCGAGATGAAGCGCCAGTTAGCATTCCATGTTCTTCTGCTTGCCCTTTTGGCCCCGGCCGCCGTCCGAGCGCAGGGCCAGGCGGCTGAACCGCAAAAGAGAAACCTGACCGTCGACGACCTGTTCCAGATCAAACGTGTCGGGGATCCCCAGATCAGTCCCGACGGCAAGTGGTTGGCCTACACGGTCGGCACCACCGATCTGAAGAAGGAGAAGTCGGAGAGCCGATTATGGATGATTCCCATCGAGGGCGGTGAAGCGCTCCCGATGACCCTCGAAGGCAGCTCCGCATCGCGTCCGCGCTTTTCTCCGGACGGCAAGTACCTCGCTTTCCTCTCCGCCCGCTCCGAGGGAGGCAACAACGGCGAGCGCGCCAGGACCCAGGTCTGGCTTCTCGACCGAAGAGGCGGGGAAGGCCGGGAGTTGACCGAGGTCATGCAGGGCGTCCGGTCCTTCGACTGGTCCCCCGACAGCACCAGGCTGGTCCTGCTGATCCAGGATCCCACCCCACAGCAGGTGGAGTCCGAGAAGCGGCGGGAACAGGGAGTCCGGTCGATACGTCCCAAGACCCCTCCACCCGCCGTCATCGACCGCCTGCAGTTCAAGCGCGACTACCAGGGTTACCTCGATCATCGCCGGACGCATCTGTACGTCTTCGACATTGCGAGCAAAAAGCTCACCCAGATCACTTCCGGGGACTATGACGATCAGCAGCCGGTCTGGTCTCCCGACGGCCGGTTCCTGGCCTTTGTCAGCAACCGGACCGAGGAGCCGGATGCCAATTACGATTCCAACATCTGGGTGGTGGCCTCCGACAACCCGGACAAGGGAGCGACCCTCGTTCAGGTGACGACCAATCCGGGTGCCGACAGCCAGCCGGCCTGGAGTCCGGACGGAAAGAGGATCGCCTATGTCACGAGCATTCATCCGGAACTGCTCTGGTATTCGACCAATCATCTGGCCGTCGTACCCGCTCCGGTCCCGGGCGGGGCTCCAGGGACTCCCCTCCTGATCACAGAAGCGCTCGACCGCAATGTCCGCGGACCTGAGTTTTCACCCGACAGCGCCTCGGTCTACTTCCTGCTCGAGGACAGCGGGGAGCAGTTCCTGGCCAAGGCTCCGGCAGCCGGGGGCGACGTGACGCACGTCATCGACGGCCCGCGGACCGTGCGGGATTTCACCGTCGGAAAAGACGGTAGCATTGCTGCCTTGATCACCGATCCCGAACTTCCGGGAGAGATCTTCGTCCAGGGAACGGAGGCGCTTCGCCGTCTGACCACGGTCAACGACAAGTTCCTCAACGAGGTCCGCCTCTCCAACATGGAGGAAATCCACTTCAAGAGCGCCGACGGCACTCCGATCGAAGGATTCGTCGTCAAACCGCCGGCCTTCTCTCCCGAGCTGAAATATCCGGCCCTGCTGCGCATTCACGGCGGACCGGTCTCCCAGTTCAGCAAGAGCTTCATGTTCGAAGCCCAGCTCTTCGCGGCCAACGGCTATGTGGTCATCCTGGTGAATCCGCGCGGTTCATCGGGCTACGGTCAGGACTTCTCGCGCGCCATCTTCGCCGACTGGGGCAACAAGGATGTCCAGGACGTGCTGGCCGGAGTCGACTATGCCGTCGCACAGGGCTACGTGGATCCGGACCGCCTCGGTGTCGGCGGCTGGTCGTACGGCGGCATGATGACCAACTATGTCATCGCGACGACGACCCGCTTCAAAGCCGCGATTTCGGGCGCCGGCGGAGCGCTCTGGACGGCCCATTGGGGTCACGACCATTACCAGAGGGAGTATGTGGCCGAACTGGGACTGCCCTGGCGCAACCGGGAGGTCTGGGAGAGGATCTCCTTCCCCTTCTACAACGTAGAGAAGATCACTACCCCGACGCTTTACATGGGAGGGGCTCTCGACTGGAACGTTCCGATCATCGGATCGGAGCACATGTACCAGTCTCTGCGCGCACTTGGCCGAACGACCGAACTGGTCGTCTACCCGGGTGAGCACCACGGGATCCGCACGCCGAGCTACCAGAAGGATCGCCTGGAGCGCTACCTGGCCTGGTACGGCAAGTACGTAAAGGGCGAGAAGTGAGAGGTATGTGCCCCCGTCATTTCTTGAAAAGGCCGGCATCCATCTCGTAGCCGGCGGAACCGGGCAGGACCTGCAGGTAGTCGTGCGGCAGAGGCTGATCGAGCTTGTCGGCGAGTCGGAGCGCGACCTTCCCCGACTTGACGACACCGCTCTCACGGAGCCCGAATGCCTCGGGGGCCACCGTGTCGTTACGGGAGACGCCCATTTCGAACTCGTTGCCGACGACGACACTATTCTCGATCGAATACTCGGACGTGTTGTCCCCGTTCTTGATCCACACGAATTTGCAGCCGGTCACGATGTTGTTCTTGAATGTGAAGTCCTTGTCCGGCCAGGCCGTCCACACCGCGCTCTGCCGGGCACCCGAGATGATGCAGTGGGTGAGCGAGTTGCCGCTCTTTGGACGGTTGCTCTGCCAGAACACGACAGCGTTCCTCACGTTGTAGAAGACGCAGTGATCGACCTGGATCCGGTCGCCGTGGCCGATGACGCCGACCTGTAAGTGGGCGGCATTCGGGTCTCCGAGGAACAGGCACTGCTCGACACGGAGATCGGTCTTGGCCACATTGAAGCGACCGATGGGGAAATAGCGTGAGTTGGGGCGCGCGTAGCCGTGAAACTTGATGCCGCGGATCGTCACGTGGCTCTCGTTGACCAGAAACCCGACGACGAGGCTGGGCGAATCGGCCGCCAGGTCGCCGAGCTCGGCGCTGCTGATCACGATCGGCATGGATTCGGGCGTCCACTTGGGGTCATCGGGCAGCACGGTGGCCTCGACCACGAGTCGCTTCCCGGTCATGTCCTTCTCCGTCGAGAGCTCCACCTGTCGCGGAAGGACGTAGATCCCTGGATTCAGCTTCATGACGTAGATCGCGTTGTCCGGACTGCGCAGGATCTCGGCCGCTCTGGCGACGGACCGGACGGGGGACTCCCGGGTTCCCGGGTTGGTGTCCGCCCCCGATCGGGAATCGACGTAGGCCGCTGCGACCGATCCGGAGGGGCCGGGCGTCTCCTGCGCCGCGCCCGCCTGGGTTGCAGCAAAGCACGTGAATGAGAAGAGAGTGACAACGTGGAAGAGGGCAACGAGAGATCTCATGTTCATCAGGACCTCGTTTCTTTCAGTGCCGACCCTGCGTTCGGCGAAAGCACTCCGCAGAGCGATGCCTCGGCTCGAGCCGTCTTCCATGGCGACTGCGTCCGTGCGACAGGAATCTGCTTTTGGTCGAGAGGAGCGTACTCCGACAGAAACACGTGCGATACCTGAAGCCCACCGCTTCTGCTCTATTCTCCGCGGAGTCGGGCCGTGGCCTCAGTTCGTTCCGGCAGCGAGTAGTCGAGCGAGCTTCGGGAGAGCTTCCTCCTCCGCTTCGAGCTACTGTCCCATTTGCGGTCTGTGCGACTGCATCGTTCTCAAAATCGAGCACCACTCCTTATGCTCGGCCACCGGCATTCCGCATTCCACACAAATTCTGACTCTTTGGACCGGCTTGGAGCGCCTCCAGAAAAGCAGTTTCTTCAGAAAAGACATCCCACACCCTCCGAGTATCACCGAACCGAACCACCGGGGAACCCATGCCTCATATTTACCGTACGGTTTCCCTCGGACGTTGGTTCACATCACTGCGAAAAAAAGTCACCGTGGAGCCGCGAGCGCATCGATCTCGAACTCATCGGGTCCCTCCAATGATTCTCCTCAAGTAGACGGCCCGCTTGCGACCGATGGGACAGGGAGAGGGGTGTCAACGGTTCAAATGACACAGAAAACACTCGCGCTTGTGAACAATTTCCGGTTCGTGACTCTAATTGGCAGTGCGCGTTGAGTCCGGTCCAGACACAAGTCAGAGAAAACGTTCGCTGCGATTCGGAGGCACGGCCAGATAAAGTGTTCGCATTTC
>JARRKC010000080.1:0-12176 GCA_037388505.1 Acidobacteriota bacterium
TGAGGCCCTCCGCCACTTTCCGCTCGTAGCCGGAATACGTGTGGATGATGTACCACTTTTTCTGCGGCGACCCGCCGCCAGACTCTTCAGTGATGACCTTGTCTCCTTTTTCCGCCAGACTCGGTTCTCCAAAAACTGCCGGGGCCTACAGGAATGCCTGAAAGATCCGGTTGATGGCGACCTGCAGGATCGAATCGATCAAGAACAGATAGAATCCGAAAAAGAAAACCGTCACGATCACGACGATCGTCGTCCCGTACACCTCTTTCTTGCTCGGCCATGTGACCTTGCGCATTTCCGACCTGACGTCGGATACGAAGGTATTGATCTTTCCCGGCAGATCCTGCAACTTCTGCAACATCTAAACTTCCTGAATTCTACGTCCTGATTCCGGTCGAGATGACCTGGCAGGCCAGGAGGGACTCGAACCCCCAACCTCCGGTTTTGGAGACCGATGCTCTGCCAATTGAGCTACTGGCCTACACCAACTCTTGCTGAACTACTCGTAAATCTCGGTGATGGTTCCGGCGCCGACCGTCCGGCCGCCTTCACGAATGGCGAAGCGCAATCCCTTCTCCATCGCGATCGGCGTGATCAGCTCTACGCTCATCGTCACCTGGTCGCCCGGCATCACCATGTCCGTGCCTTCCGGCAACGCCACGTTCCCCGTCACGTCCGTCGTCCGAAAATAGAACTGCGGCCGGTACCCCGTGAAGAACGGCGTGTGCCGTCCCCCTTCTTCCTTCGTCAGTATGTACGCTTCCGCCTGGAACTTCGTGTGCGGCGTGATCGATCCCACCTGCGCCACCACCTGGCCCCGTTCCACTTCCTTCTTGTCCGTCCCGCGCAGCAGCAACCCCACGTTGTCTCCCGCCTGCCCTTCATCCAGCAGCTTGCGGAACATCTCCACGCCCGTCACCACCCGCTTCACCGTCGGTCGGATGCCCACGATCTCCATCTCGTCTCCCGTGTGCACCTTCCCTCTCTCGATCCGACCCGTCACCACCGTCCCTCGACCACTGATCGAGAAAATGTCTTCGATCGGCATCAAAAACGGCTTGTCCACGTCCCGCTGCGGCAACGGGATGTACTTGTCCGCCGCTTCCATCAGTTCCAGCACCGACTGCTGTTCCTTCTCGTCCCCTTCCATCGCCTTCAGCGCACTGCCCCGGATCACCGGCACGTCGTCCCCCGGAAACTCATATTGCGACAGCAGTTCCCGCACCTCCAGCTCCACCAGGTCCAGCAACTCCGGATCGTCCACCATGTCCGTCTTGTTCAAATACACCAGAATGTACGGCACCCCCACCTGGCGCGCCAGCAGAATGTGCTCCCGCGTCTGCGGCATCGGCCCGTCCGCCGCACTGACCACCAGGATCGCCCCGTCCATCTGCGCCGCTCCCGTGATCATGTTCTTCACGTAGTCCGCGTGCCCCGGACAGTCCACATGCGCGTAGTGACGATTCGCCGTCTCGTACTCCACATGCGCCGTCGCAATCGTGATCCCACGCTCTTTCTCTTCCGGCGCATTGTCGATCGAATCGAACGACCGCACGTTGATCTTCGGGTTCGTCTTCGCCAGCACCATCGTGATCGCCGACGTCAGCGTCGTCTTCCCGTGGTCCACATGCCCGATCGTCCCCACGTTGATGTGCGGCTTCGTTCGTTCGTATTTCTCCCTTGCCATGTCGTCTCCTCTTTCCCTTGGCTGTGCGACAAAGAGATGGAGCCCACGACCAGGCTTGAACTGGTGGCCTCTTCCTTACCAAGGAAGTGCTCTACCACTGAGCTACGTGGGCTCGCGTGTCTTTCGTTGTACCTCTGTTGAATCCAAATACTGCTGAGCACGATCCCAAGAGATCGTGGCGGGCATTAACACTGGAGCGGGAGACGGGACTCGAACCCGCGACCAATAGCTTGGAAGGCTATGACTCTACCAGCTGAGTTACTCCCGCGCCTGCAAAACCTCACTCGAAAACTGCCATTATCCTTAAATCAGTCACGCAAAGCAAGTTCGGAAAACCCGGGCCAAGAGCAGTTTGCACATACTTTCCAGCCTGCCCAAAGCGAGGCTCCACCCGGGCCGAAGCCCGTTCTTCCACCCGCTGAATAGGAATTGGAGGGGGTAGGATTCGAACCTACGTAGACCCTGAGGTCAACGGGTTTACAGCCCGTCGCATTTGACCGCTCTGCCACCCCTCCGCAGTACGGGATCATCTCCTTCGAAACCGGGGTCAAAATCGTGCAGACGAAACGCACTTCAATCCGTGGCCCCCGCAAACGGGAAGCGTCATATTACCACAGAAATCTACCGTGACAACATCGCTCGCCACGTACCCCGATTTGACCGCTGGAGGGGAGGGGAGAAGCAACCCGAAAATCAGGGGATACGGGGGAGAAGGCGAAGGGAGAAATGCGAAGTCAGAAGTATGAGGGGAGAAGTGCGAATGACACACAGAGAACCTGACACAGAAGATGGGAAAGCTGGCGAAGGGACTTGAACCCCCAACCGTCTGATTACAAATCAGATGCTCTACCGATTGAGCTACGCCAGCTCAGTCTTTGGATCATTCTAAGCAAAATGGGGAAAACAGGACAAGCGAGCGAGCGTCGCCGGGGAGTCCAACAGTGACGAAGCGCAGAAGATATGGGACCTATGGGACCTATGGGACCTATGGGGCCTATTGCCGCTTTCTCTCGCCGTCAACGATCCCAGGTGGAGTGGACCATGATGGTGCCGCCTCTCCCCATCCCTGCCTCCAGCCAGGCCAGCAATTGGGCGGGGACGTTCAAGCCGGTGAACAGCACTTCCCGAAGGACCTCGCCGAAGATACCCGGGGGGCGACCGCCTCTGCGCACACGCGACGACACCGGCTCCAAGGCCGGTAGAAGACTGGCCACCAGGGCCGGCGCATTGTCCCGGATCGAGAAATACCGGACACGCTGGATCCGAAAGCCGGCCCGGCCCAGCAAATAAAGAACGGAGTAGGCCGAGTAGTTGCAGAGGTGCCTGGGGCAGTCCAATCCGTACCAGCGCGGACCGAACACTCGGGCCTGCCAGCTGCTTCGATTCGGCACTTGAACGACCAGGTGCCCGGGCTTCCTGAGAAGCTTCTGGACCCTTCGGAGGTACTTGAACGGCTCTGCAACATGCTCCAGAACGTGAAACAGGGTGATGACATCGAAGCGTTCGTCCTCGCTCTCGGCCGTCAGAGTCGACTCATCGCCCTCCATCACCCACGGGTTGCCTCCGCGATGGGCGATTTCCACGGCCCTTTCGGCAGCTTCGAGCCCCCAGGCCTCGAACCCGGCTGCCCGAGCCTGCTCGACGAAGAGACCGCTGCCGCAGCCGATGTCCAACAACCGAACACCGTCCGGCTGCGGAAAAACCCGGCGAAGAAAGCGAACATGGTCGTGACGGACCATCCATTCGCGATAGCGATGCTCGAGGGACGAAAGGACGCCCTCCCTGGATTCCCACCAGTAGCCCTCCGGATAGAAATCCGCCAGGCGGTCGGCGACCCGCGCACAGTCCTGGAAGAGTAACCCGCAGCCGCTGCACTCGAACAGCGGGAACTGTTCCCGGGTCGTCCCGAAGAACCGATCCGTCAACTCCCACTTCTGTTGTGCATCGGGGTACTCGCACACAGGACAGATCATTGCGGAGATCCCACCTGTGGACGACTTTCACGCGCCCTGGCTCTCCGGTGTGGCAGGAGCCGCTTCCTCACCAGGAATGACAAGTTCCTCCAACCGTCTCGCCAGGGCCGCAGTTTCTTTTCGCCCGCCCGATTGGAGAAACGGATGGGGATCTCGCGGAACCCGATCTCGGGTTTGAGAATCGCCTCCAGCTTGATCTCCTCCGAAAAGGCCATGCCGTCACTGACCAGATCCATCTTCTCGAGGGCATCCTTGTAGAAGATCCACATACCGGACTGCGAGTCACGAATCCAGCGAAAGAAGAGGACAGAAGCAGCCAGACTGAGCAGCCGGTTTCCCCACAGATTGAGCCGCGACATGGAATCTCGGTCAGTCATGGGAAACCGCGAGGCTGAGACGAAACCGACACGCGAATGCAGCAGCGCTTCGATCAGATACGAAAGCGCGTCGACCGGGTAGGAATGATCTCCATCCAGTGTGATGATGATGTTCCCCCTGGCGCGAAACAGCCCGGTCTTGTACGCCCGTCCATAGCCGGGCAGGTTCTCGTGAATCACCGTCGCCCCGAGTTCGCGCGCAATGTTGGCCGTGTCGTCCGTGGAGTTGTTGTCCACGACCAGGATTTCGTCGACGAACTCCGGAATCCGACGAAGCACCTTACCGATCCCGGGAGCCTCGTTCAGACACGGAATCACAACGGTAATCTCGTGCCCTTTGTACATGCAATGATCCTCGAAAGGCGCAACCTTCCACGTCTCGCCTCAGGGCTGAGCCTTCGCATCGATTATCCGCATCCCCGGAGGTGACTCCAAGCGGTTGAGCTCCTCGCGGCTCTTCTTCCCCCAGTTTCCCCACGGATCAGTCTTCAGTGACTCCCCGAGGGCGGCTTTTGCATCTCCGAGTTTGCCTTCTCGAGCCAGGAGTCGGCCCAACTGATAGTAATTCTCAGCCGATGGCGACAGACGATTCAATTCCTGATAGGCCTGAACCGCCCTGTCGAGTCGATTCGTCTGCTCGAAGCAGACCGCCATTTCGCTGATCGTCTGTCGGCGAAGATCGGACTCGTCAGATCCGCTGATCGAGCGAAGCGCCCTGTAGAAGGAAGGGAGCGCGGCCGCGTATCGCCCCTCTTTGTACAAGGCGTGTCCGTACCAGTAGTTTCCCTTCGGCTCGCCTGGAAAAGAGAGCACGTAACGGCGAAGCTGAGGGACGGCTCGATCATAATCCCTGGCGTCGACGAACAGGAGGCCGAGATTGAACCAGATCCTGTGCACGTCGAAACGGGGATCAGGGAGTGAAAGAGCTTTGCGATACAGGCTTTCCGCCTTGGATCTCGCCGCCTTCGCCTCATCCACGCTGCCGCGATCGTCATCGATGAGCGCCATCTCTTTGTATGTGTTGGCGAGGTTGCTGTATGTGAAGGGGTTATGAGCGTCCCGTTCGAGAGCCTGATTGAGGTACCCTCGCGCCTCCTGCAGCAGTTGCACTGCCTGCGCCAAGCGGCCCGCCCGACGCTGCTGCTGAGCGACCAAATAGTACATTCCCCCGAGGTTGTCGTAGGGAAGAGCCCGTTCCGGGGAGAGCTCGATGGCCCGTCGAGTCAATCGAAGGCCCTCTGCGAAGCGCCCTTGATCGAAGTATTCTTGTCCCAGATTGGCGTTGGCCCGATAGGAGCCGGGCGCCATTCTGAGCGTCGCCTCCCAGAGGGTTCGGCGGTCCCTCCAATCGCGGTTTCGATCCACCACCATACCAGCGCAGATTACGGCGACGATTGCCGACCCGACACCGACCAGCCTCCAGACCGGTCGGGAGACCAGGTGCGTCAACCCTCCTGCTGCCGCAATGGCGACACCCAGCAATGGAACGTAGAGAAAATGATCCGCCGCAAGCTCGTGGAAGGGAATGAATTGGAGGACCGGGGCTACGGCGGCGGCGAACCACAGCATACCCACGGAGACCAGGGGATAGCGAGAGAAGAGCCAGATCGCAATCGCCAGGAAGGCGACCATGAAGACCGCTGCGGCCAGGGTAGCCGGCTCGAGCAGCCCCTGTGAGACCGGGAAGACCCGGCCTGTATAGTCGGCCAGCAACGGATAGGGGAAAACCGCAAGTCGAACGTAGTGAAAGAAGAGCTTGAAGCTCGTGCCCAGGTCGGTCTCAAAGGAGCCGCCCCAGTATCCGATCATCCGACTGGCCTTGGCCACAAACAGAGCGTAGAAGAGCGCCAGAGACGCCAGCACGACAAAGGCGCCATACATGGCCGGACTTGCCCGCAGAGCCCTCCACGCCGCCCCTACGACCGACTGGCGCGACTCGGCGGCCTGCTGGCTCTGAAATGCATCAACCAGCAGGAGGAGTGCCGGAAAGACGATAGCCACTTCCTTCGAGAGCACGGCGAGCAAAAAGCAGCCTCCCGCCATCCCCGCCTTCAGCCAGCGCCGCTGTCCACCTTGACGAAAGCTCAGATAGAGAAGCATGGCCAGCAACATGAACAGCGCGGCCAACAGATCCTTCCTTCCCGAAACATAGGCGACCGCAGCGGTCTGGGCAGGATGGACGGCGAACAGAAGCGCTCCCAGTCCGGCAGCTCGGTTGGAGTGGGTCAGCCGCCAGAGCAACTTGAACAGGAGTACGACATTGACGGAATGCAGGACGACGTTGAAGAGATGGTAACCGAAGGGATTGTCTCCCCCGATGGCGTAATTCAAGGCGTAGGTCAGCGTTCGAACGGGACGATAGCCGGACCTGAAGACGATTCCCAACCAATCCAGTCGTTGGACCAGAGGATTCTGGGTGATCAGCGTGAGGTCGTCGAAAACCAGCCGGTGACCCAGAGTATTCAGATAGAGTGCGACGGCGAGCGCGGCCAGCGCGGCGCCAACCCAATAGTTGGGTTGCTCGACGACGGTCTGCTGTCGAACCCGCCCCGATTTTCGCTTGCGTGCCACTGTAAGGTCCTAGCTATAGACTTCTATCTGGTCGTTTCGGGCGCCAAGTTCCGAGTTTCGGGAGCGCTGCTGTGCAACCCGGAACTCGAAACTAGGAACGTGCTTTGTCGTATCCTGCCTTCTGCCTTCTGTCTCCTGCGTTCTGCCTCATCGAAGCAGTTTGCCGAGTTCCTCGATGGCCTCGACGACCTGGTCCCAGCTCAGTTGGGTGCGAAATTCCAGTATATTGCGCTGGAATTCCCGACGCCTCCCCTCCTGGAAGTACCTGAGGATCCGTTCCGCGAGTGCCTCCGGATCGAGCGGGGGAACAAGATAACCCGTTTTCCCCTCCAGCACGACTTCCGAAAGCCCCCCGACATCGGACGCGACCACAGGAACACCGAATTGGTAGGCGACCGGCACGACACCGCTCTGGGTTGCCTCCACGTAGGGTAGCACCACCAGATCTGCAGTTCTGAAGAAGGCCGGCACCTCCTCGTTGGGGATGTAATGATCCCGCCACTCCAAACACTCCTCCAGCCCGAGCCTCCGGGCCAGACGGTGGTAGGGTCGCGCGGCCATATAGAACTCCCCGGCAATGACGGCTCGAAAGGCCATCTTCTTTCGGACCAGGGAAAGGGCCCGCAGGAAGGTCTCTAGCCCCTTGTACCGGCGGATCTTCCCGAAAAAGAGCAGACTCGGAAGCCCGGATGGATCAGGGCGAGCGATCTCACTCGATCCTCCGTCCCACTGGCTGTAGAAATCGTAGAGAGGATGATAGACCTTCCTCACCACACCATTGGGATTGAGTTCTTGCACGACAGGCACGAGGCTCGCTGCCTGCACGAGAAAACCATCGACGCACCGGAACACGCTACGCGTGAGATAGCGTTCGACCCCACCTCTCCCCGGAACCAACGACTCCCGATGCGAGACGATATTGTGGCACAGAAAAATGACCGAGGTGTTCCGAGCTCGGCGCACCGAGCGGATCACAGCCCGGTAGGCGGGAGCGAAGAATGGCTGCCACCACTGAAAGATCAGAAGGTCTGGAGCGTAATCACACACTCGGGCGGCCGTCTCGCGCCAGCTCGCCGGTGAGATCGAATCGAGCAAGGGTTCACAAGGGACATGCAGCGGTGACTTGCTGTGATCTTGCTGTGTCTGTCCCGGAAAGAAGAGGTCGGGGTACTGCCGCTTAAAAGAGATCAAGCGAACCTGATGCCGGCGATCCAGCGCACGAAAGAGAGAGGCCGTGTACTGTGCAATTCCCCCGCGGTGGGGATGCGCGGGACCCACCAAAACCACTTGCATGGTCCAATCCTGCTCACCGAGCCGCGGATGGACAACGTCCTTCACTGGAGCCGTGTCTGTCACAAGCGGACGCTGTCGACGGTCGGCACATGAGCCTCCCGCTCCCTTTCGGGCATCTCGACCCTTTCCCCCCCTTTGAGAATCTCCCGTATTGAAAAGTCTTCGTCTCTGCGAGCACTGTAGGCAATCATTTCCGCCATGAGACCAAAGAAGATGAACTGCATACCCACAATCAGCAGCAGGATTCCGAGCAGCAGGATGGGCCGATCCCCGATCCAGCGACCAAAGAGCCAACCTACGGACAGATACGCCTCGACAACGAAGCCGATCGCCAACATCAGACCACCGAAGACCCCGAACGCGTGCAGCGGTTTTCTGTTGTAGCGGGTCAGCATAATCACGGTCAGCAGGTCGAAAAACCCGCTAAACAACCGCGTGATACCGTACTTGCTCCGGCCATACGGCCGGTGCCGGTGCTCGACGACGACCTCGCCGACACGAAAGCCACGATAGCTGGCCAACACCGGGATGTATCGATGCATCTCCCCATACAGGGCGATCTCTTCGACCACCTGGCGACGGTACGCTTTGAACCCGCAGTTCATGTCATGCAGAGGAACGCCCGTGAGCAGGGCGGTCACGGCGTTGAAGACACGAGAGGGCCATCGCTTGCCGATCGGATCGTGTCGAACCTTCTTCCATCCGGAAACAAGGTCGTACCCGGACTCGAGTTTGTCGAGCAGCCTGTGGAGCTCCGCCGGCTGATCCTGCAAATCCGCATCCATAGTCACGATGACGTCGCCACGGGCCATCTGAAAGCCCGCCGACAGTGCGGCGGCCTTGCCGAAGTTCCGACGAAAGTCGACGATAGTGATACTCGCATCATTCTTCTGCAGGTCGCGCAGGATCCGGCCCGTACCATCAGCACTCCCGTCGTCGACGAAGATGATCTCGCTGGCAACGTCCAGCCGATTCAATTCCTTTTTGAGAGCAACGTACAACTCCGAAATGGACTCGCGTTCGTTGTAAGTGGGGATAATGATGGAGAGCGTCTTCATCGTATTCGATCGAACCCAAGCCGTCCGCCTGTGGAGGACGGCACCCAATAACGCACTGAATTATAGCATTCAGTCACCACAGCCCAACCCCCCGACGAAGCACGGCGGGCGAGCGTTCCCTGTCGGCGGCGACCCAGCTGTCAGGACAGACCGTCTCGAACGATAACCAAACGCCTACGATTCTCCTTGACTCCGATTTGCCTGCCTCATAGCCTCCGGGGTGATTGTCCGGTGGAACATCAGCAGCAAGGCCCCTGCCACGAGCAGCAGAGCCTCGCGCCCGATGTCCTTCCATGCTGGCGATTCGCGGTCGCTTCCAGTATCGTGGATCACCTGCCGGGTCGATGGCGATAGAGGCGATAGAGAGGGAAGACAATGAGAGTTCTCATCACGGGCGGCGCGGGTTTCATTGGCTCACACCTCAGCGAGCATTTGCTCAGTCTGGGCCACGCTGTCGATGTGATCGACGATTTGTCCACCGGCCGGATGGAAAACATTCTGGATCTCAAATCACACCCACGCTTCCAATACACCATCGACTCCATCATGAACATTCCGCTGGCCGCCGAACTGGTCGACATGTGCGATGTCGTCTGCCATGCGGCGGCCGCCGTCGGTGTCCGGCTGATCGTTGAAAGCCCCGTCCGAACGATCGAAACCAACATCCGGGGCACCGAGATCATTCTCCAACTGGCTGCCAAGAAAAAGAAGAAGGTCATCGTCTTCTCCACCTCGGAAGTCTACGGAAAAGCAAGCAAGGTCCCCTTTGCAGAAGACGACGATCTGGTCCTGGGCCCGACCAGCAGGGGCCGATGGAGCTACGCCTGCAGTAAGGCAATCGACGAGTTTCTCGCCCTGGCGTACTGGCGGGAAAAGGGTCTGCCGGTCGTGGTCGTTCGGTTGTTCAACACCGTCGGTCCCCGTCAAACGGGACGCTACGGGATGGTGCTGCCGACCTTCGTCCAACAGGCTCTCGAATCGCGAGATCTCACGGTCTTCGGAGACGGGCGGCAGGCCCGCTGCTTTTCTCACGTCACCGACATCGTGGGAGCGCTCGGGCAGTTGATCGAATATGAGGACGCCGTCGGAGAAGTCTTCAACATCGGCAACGACGAGGAGGTCACGATCAGCGACCTTGCCAGGAAAGTCATCCGGATCTCCGGGAGTCCATCCGGGGTCAGTCTCATTCCTTACGATCAGGCCTATGCGGTCGGGTTCGAAGATATGCCGAGGCGCGTGCCGGACCTGGCGAAGATCCGGACGGCCATTGGGTATGAGCCAAGGATGAATCTGGATACGACCGTTCGGAGCGTTGTCGACTATTACCGGACGAAAAAAGAGAGTTCCTAGTTCCGAGTTCCGAGTTCCGAGAGTTTCGTGGGATGTACTGCCAGCTTTTCTCGCTCGGTGGTCGGCATCCCCGGGCCTCCGAGCCTCGGGTTCCGAGAACGCTCGGGAAGTCTCGGCCTCAGCCCCGGACAAGCAAGGATGTCGGAACTCGGAACCCGGAACTCGGAACTTGTTTCAGCTGCCGCGGCGGACCAGGATGACCTTGATCGTCTCGAGAATGATGAGCAGATCCAGCGAGAAGCTGTAATTGTAGATATAGGCAAGGTCATAGCGCAGCTTGTTTTCAGCGGCGGTGTCGTAGTATCCGCGCACCTGGGCCAGACCGGTCATGCCCGGTTTCACTTTGTGGCGCTCCCCGTATCCCGGTAACGTCGAGGAGAACTGCTTGACGAAACCCGGCCTTTCCGGACGTGGCCCGACGAAGCTCATGTCCCCCTTGAGAACGTTCAAGAACTGGGGAATCTCATCGAGCCGGAACCTCCGAAGCAAGGTCCCGCACCGAGTAATCCGAGGATCATCCGGTTGAGCCAGCCGCTCCTCCTCGCTCCCTTCGGCATCCGGCACCATCGTACGGAACTTGATCAACTTGAACTTCCGCCCACCTATCCCGATTCGCTCCTGGGCATAGAAAACCGGCCTTCCGGAAGTGACCACAATGACCGCCGCAATAACCACCCCGACCGGGAGGACCAGAAGCAGGCCCACAGTCGAAAACACCAGGTCGAAGCTACGCTTCACCAGGCGGGCCAGCGGCTCGTTAGGGTTGCGCCGGATCTCGATGAGGGGCGTATCGTGAAGGTTGACGTGGCGCAATCGACCGATCGCGATCTCATACACGGAAGGCTGGATCGCGATCCGCACCGGATGCTGCAACTGGACACGCCCGATGGAGTCGAGCACCCGGTCCTTCCATGACGGCTCCGAAGCAAACACGATCTCATCGACATTGTGCTCTGCGACGATGCTGGACGCATCTTGAAGAGTTCCCAGCACAGGAACATCGGCAGCAGTCGTCGGCGCGCTCCCCCCGTCTCCGGTGACAATGCCCACGACATGTAATCCCATCCAGGAATTGCGAGAAATCTCTCTGGCTATGTCGGAAGCCGACTGGTAGTTCTCACCCAGAATCAGGACGCGACGAACCAGTTTGAGGCAACTCTTGGCGTAGGTCCGCCAAATCGACAATAGAGACAAATTGAGGAGCCCGAAGACCAGGATTACCGTGCGCGGAAAGATGCCGTTGGTCAAATAGAAGACCGAGGTGACCAGCACGACCTGGCCGAAGCAAGCCGTGACAAGATGACCGATGACCTCACGATAGCGCTGGCTTCGCAAGTCGTCATAGAGACCAAAAATGTAGAGAAAGAACGCCTGGCTGGCGATCAGCACGCCCCACAAGTGATTCACGACATCCCAGCGTTCCTGCGGCAACAGATCACGGGTCAATGGAAAAGGAACATGCATGCGGATCAGCCAGGCAAGAACGTAGGCGGAGACGCCCAGCAGAAGATCGACTCCACACAGGAAGAAAGGATTCGAAAAGAGACCCAGCGTCGTCGCCCAGGGCTCGCGGCGCGGCGCCGCCCCTTCGAAACCGGCGAGACGGACTTCGTCTGTTTTCATGCTGATCCAGCGTATTATAATACCCCCCTGTGCCTTCCACAGTCGCCGCGGTGATCGTGAACTTCAATGGCCGTGGCCTCATTGAGCCCTGTTTGCAGTCGATTTTCGGCCAGCAGCTCGTACCGGACGAGATCGTGGTGGTTGACAACGACTCTGCCGATGGAAGCGCGGAGGAGATCGAGCGGCTTTTCCCCTCCGTACGGCTGCTTCGCCCCGGCAGGAACCTCGGCTATGCCGGTGGCTG
>JARRKC010000081.1:0-11926 GCA_037388505.1 Acidobacteriota bacterium
CAGACCGGGCGCCTGGGGCGGAGTCGTCACCGTCCAGAATCCATCGGACTGCTTCTCCATCGCCATCTTCGGCCCGCTCCAGAAATTCACCCTCACCTGCGTGGCTTCGGGGGCTTTCAAGCGGATCAGGACCCTCCCATTGCTGTCCACCTGGGGATACTCCGCTCCCCAGACATTGGTTGAGGCGGGCTGAAAATCGCTCGGCTCTTGGGCGCAGCAAAGCCCGACAAACGCCAGCATCACGAATCCCACAACTTGCTTCATTTCTGTCTTCCTCCTGCCCTCCCGATTTCCAGCACCATCCGGAGGGAATCCTCGGAAACCTCCCGGCCGAATCCGACCGACATCAGCAGCGGGGCCGAAACGGCCGGGCTCGACCGCCGCGCTGTTCCATTCCCCTCGACACAATTCTCTCCCGTGCGAGGATACCATTTTGCACGCTGCAAGCCTTCGTTCCGCTCATTTTCCAGGGGAGGAACAGGGAAGGCTGTTCAGGGGCAAAACCAGTGTCTCCTATTCCCCTACACGATGTCCGCCACGATCGCGCCTACTCGATCACCGTGGGCGGGACCGCCGACATCAGTGACAAGTTGGAGAGTCCGAAGAGCTGTTGGGCGATGATGGGGACCGAAGACTCGATCAGGACGTAGCCTCCGACTTGTCCATTCGATTCTGGTACCAGCTCGTCGACCGTTGCCGACGTCCGGTGGCGCGGAGCGAGATCGAACGAGTTCTCGCCGGCTTTCTCGCCCTCGGGAGTCATCACCCGGAGATGAATCTGTGCAGCCGAGGCAGAGGGATTGTAGAAGGCCAGGCCGGTGAAGAAGCCCAGTCCGTTGGCTACGTGATTGAAAACCGCCCGGCGGAATGCCCGGGTCTGCAGCTGCAGGGCTGCCAGGTATTCGCCCGCGTAAGCATCCCCGAACATCACATCACCGATCATGTAGGGAGCGTCGGATTTGATTCTCAGCGTGCCCACGAATGGAGCGTTGACGAAGTCGATGCCAAAAACGTCGGCAGCGAATCCTTCAAATTGCTCTTCCGGGTAGAAGAGCCAGTAGACTTCCTCGAAGACGTCGCCGGCCGGCTCGATGGCTCCCACGTCAACAAGCCTGTCCTCGGTCCGATGCGTATTCAGGAGCTTGATGCTGGTGAAAATATCGACGGTCGAGGCCAGCTGGGCCGAGTAGGAGGAAGTCTGTTCTCCGGGCGTAGCGGCGTTGAGGCCGATCAAGCTCTTCGGCGAGATCTGCCGGATGAGTTCGAAGCCCACGGCCTCGCCCGAATCCTGGATCTCGACCTCGATGCAGCCGGCCCCCTGGAGACCGCCGAACAGATCCGCTGCGGAACCCGAAAGCAGTCCTCGGGCGGGAATGTCGAAGGTCTTCCGGATGGTGGCATCCGGCTCGTAGGGGTAGGACATATCGAGATAGGTCAGGACGGCACGAATTGCCGAATCGCCCGGATTGGCCACGGCGATGTGTGTGGTCACTTCATCGCTGAACTCGTAGATCCGGGTCAGATAGAAGTGAGAACTCGGTTCCGATATCGAGGCGGAGCCGTCCAGTCCCTCCAGATCAGAAGTGCCGAACTGGAAGAATCCTCCGATTCCGGGATTGTCCGAGGTCACCTCGACCCATCCAAGCTGGGGTGTCGAGCCCTCCTCGCCGAAAATCTCGTTACCGAGTCGAGCGAGCTGGTGTCCGGCCTGCAGCTGGGAGATGGCCGGGTTCTCATCGAAGAGACAGAGATCACCTTGCTCGTTGTAGGCGGTGAACTTCACGTTGGCCGGCTCGCTCGAGTAGTTGGACACGGCGAAGGCCGTAAAGATTCCACTCCCCGCCTGATAGAAAGGGAAGTAGAGGTGGGCCCGCTCGGCTGAAGCGGACTCCACGTTTCCGAAGTCCATGCCGGACAAGACGGAGCCGCTGGTCGAAACGGAAGCATCCGCCGGGTCGGTCGTCGTCTGGCGCCATCCGGGCTGTTGCACTTCCCGCAGCGCGTAATTGCCGATGTCGAGACCGCCAATCGTGTACCCGCCGTTAGCGTCCGTCTTGGCGCAGGGTTCCAAGGCTGAGGAATCACAAACGCCAGCCAGTTTCGGATTGTTCAGGACGCCGTCCCGATTGAGATCGACGAAGATCGTCCAACCCGCCAGACCGGACTCGGAGGCATCGGCGATGCCGTTGCCATTGAGATCGTTGTATTTCTTACCAGTGATCCGTCCGAGTTTGAAGTTCCCGAAATCGAGCCCGGTGAGGTTGTGGCCGCTTTCCGTGACGACCGTATGCGTCCCTGCGCCGGACGGATGCTTGCGGACCCAGCCGTTCTGGAGAGTCTCGCGAATCGTGTAGGTTCCGGCGCCGACCTGACCGAAGCAGTAAGAGCCGGCCGCGCCGGTGGCTACGGACTGGACGACCGTCGAGGTGCCCGCCAGCAGCTCGATCGTCCAGCCGGTCAGGCCCGGTTCTCCGTTCTGTCGCACGCCGTCGCCGTTGACGTCTTCGAATTTGGTCCCGCAGATCGAAACCGGTACGAACGCTCCTCCCGCGGGCCGATTGCCGAAGTCGAGTCCGCTGGTGGTCTTCCCGCTCTCGGTCGAAACGGTGTGTCCTCCCGAGGAAGCGGGGTAGGTCTGAACCCAGCCCGTTTGCTGGACCTCCCGGATGGTGTGGCTTCCGGGTCCGAGTTGGGTGAAACAGTAGCTTCCTCCGGCCTCGGTTTGCTTCGTCACGGAAGCACCATCCGGCTTGGAGAGGCGGATCGTCCAGCCGGCCAGCCCCGGCTCGCCCGCACCTTGCACACCGTCGCCGTTCAGATCGTTGAACTTGAGTCCGCACAGTTCGGCCTCGTGGAAGTTCCCAAAGACGATGTCGTGGCGGCTCTGCCCGCTTTCGAGCCCGATCGCGTACTCCCCGGAGCCGCCCGGCTGCGTTCGGATCCATGCCTGGCGCGATGCCTCCCGCACGGTGTAGTTCCCCGGTTCGAGGTCTGAGAAACAGAAGCCTCCGCCCGCGTCCGTCACCTCCTGCTCGGTCGATCCGTCCGGTTTGGCCAGTTCGATCGTCCATCCACCAATTCCGGGTTCCCCGGCATCGCGGATCCCGTTGCCGTTGAGGTCCTCGTATTTCGCCCCGCAGATTCCCGTCCCCTGGGCATTTCCGAAATCGGCGACCAGCACGACGCCGCTGTGAATCGGGTAGATGTGCCCCGTCGTCGGAAAGGTCGGGCTCCAGCCCGGCTGATCGACTTCGGAGACGCTCAACTCGCGGGATCCCAGAGGATCGCCGGGTCCGACATTGAGCATTTCGTAATTCCCACTCGAATCGGTCGTTGCTCGTCTGTCGACGGTGCCGTCACGATTGAGGTCCAACTCGATCTCCCAACCGGCCAGGCCGGACTCGCCCGTGTCCAGCGTGCCGTTGCCGTTGAGGTCGTGGAACTTCCTGCCCCGAACCGTCATGAAGCGGAAATTCCCGAAGTCGACCCGGGCCAGAAGGCCGCTGTGCATAGGCAGTGGCGTATTGCCGAGAGGTGCCGTCTGCACCCAACCGGCGCTGGGCACTTCCCGGACGATGAAGCTGCGATCTCCCTTGAGGTCGCCCAGGCCGACATGCGTAAAGCGATACTCCCCGTTGCTGTCGGTGGTCGTCGTATGCTCGATCGAGCCGTCACTGTTGAGGTCGACTTCGATGGTCCATCCGCTGAGGCCCGGTTCTCCCGGATCCCGGGTTCCGTCTCCGTCGGTGTCCTCGTACTTGACCCCTTCGACGATCATGTCCTGGAAATTGCCGATGCGGACGATGCGGGCCTGCTGCTCGCCAACGGTGAGCATCGGGGGATTGGCGGAAGTCTGGGTCCAGCCCGTGCGTGAAATCTCGCGGGCGGTGTAGCCGACTCCGGGTTCGAGATTGTCGAAGACGGCCCATCCGGTTTCGGTATCCTCGTCGATCGACCCGCTGCCGTCCAGATCGACAAAGCCGGTGGTTCGGGTCTGGATCGACCCGTCCTTGGCGCTTTCCAGCTGGATCGTCCAGCCGTTCAGACCGGGATCGTTGGCGTCCTTGACGCCGTCCCCGAGCAGATCTTCGTACTTCTGCACGTAGATCGCTCCCCCTTGCAGAACCACCACACCGTTGGTGTCGCTGCGCCGGGTCAGGGAGGTGAAGGGGATGCAGACGTCGGCCTGTACCTCCGTGCTGCCGGGCTTCAACCCTTTCAGGAGACCGGAGTCCGGCTGTACCGAAGCGATGTCGTTGGGATCCGGGATCATGGTCCAGTCGCTGACGAAGCCGGGCAGCGCGGTCTGCACGCGCAGGGCATCGATGGTCACCTCGCCCGGATTGGGGACCCACGTGAAGCGCATCTCGAAGTAACCTTCGCCGTCCTGATACAAACCGGAGGGTCGCGTCGCGTTTGCAGGCAGGATGATGGTCTTGGCGACGCCCGAGGGTGTGGGCTCAGCACCCGGGATCAGGTTGGCGACGATCTTGTTGATGACGGTCGAATTGGTGATGCCGAGCTTGTCGAAGGGAAGTCGGAAGGGCTGGGTCGCCCCGGCAAAAAAGTCGAACATTCCCACCGTCTCCGCCTGGCGCTCCTCGTTCAACCCGACCGCCAGGGGATCTTCGAATTGTCCGGTGCCGGCGCGGACCTCGATTGCCTCGAGATCCGGAATCACGAGCACCAGCATCATGTCGGTGGCCTTGCCCAGACAGTAGTTCGTCATGTCGAACGTGGCTTGAACGGCGCTGATGCCCGATGCCCGGGACTGGACGGAGCCATTGAGGTACGGGGGAACGCTCGAACCCAGCGTGATGAACGGATCGGTCTGACCTGATTTCACGAGGACCGACTCGTAGGAGAGCAACTCGGAGACCGCCACCGGTGCCGCGATCGAAATGGCGCGGGCAAGCCAGGCGAGCGGGTGGGCCGACGGAATCCAGCCGAGCGCCGAGAACGCATCCATGAGGTCGACTGTCGCCACATCCTCCCCGAAGAGCTGGAAGGTGAGGCTCTTCACCTGCACGGTCCCATTCTGGCCGAGTGAACCAACAGCCCAGCTGCACTGGTTCGTCGAAGGCGGCATCAGAATCATGGGAGCGTCGAGAGGGAACTTCTTTCCGAGACGATGGGTGAGGAATTCCGAAAGGGTATTGCTCACCGGACTGGTCAAGGCCAGCGGTTCGATCTCGAGACTGTCGGCCTGGAGCAGTTCCATGCCGCCGATCAGCAAGGCGTAGTTGGAGCGCTCGATGTCGGCTGGAGAGTTTTCTCGGACTGCGCGCAGGACATTGATGCCGGAACTATTGAATTTGACGTAGGCTTTGCTTTGCGTCGCGGTCTTGGATTTGCGGACGCTGATCTGCGCGACCTCCCCGACGAGATCCTCGTACTTCTTCTTGAGTTCGTTCAATCCGTCGAAGATCAAGTCGTCCGGCAGGCCGGTTCCGTCGAGTTTGACCCACTCGTATCGAATGTTCGCATCGCCGGAGATTTCTTTGCCCGTCAGCAGGTCCGTGACCCGAATTTCCCGCTCCTGCGTGCCGCAAAGGCTCATGCCCAGGACGAGCTGGGGGCTCAACTGGATGCCGGCCTCGGGCTGGGGGCACTCGGAGAACTCCGAGGTGTTGCCGTCGGGATCGGTGGCCGTGGCGGTGATGATGCCGTCGGCAACCCCGGCCAGGGTAAGCGTCTGTTCGAAATGTCCGTTCGAGTCCGTCGTGCCCTTGATGTCGTAGTTGAAGCCGAACCAGCTTTGCTGGGCCAGGAAGGTTTCGCCTTCGCCGTATCCCGAGGGATCGCAGGAGGCGTTGCGAAAGAACTCGAAGGTGAACTCGGTCGACGGAAGCCCGTCGTAGGTCAGTCTGATCTCAGTCTTATCGTCATTGAGGGACACAACCGGGTAATTCAGATAGTCGTTCGGCCCCGAGTCCCCGTCCAGATGATCGTTCGGCGTCGCTCCGTCCAAGTTGGCGAATGCCGTCAGGTTGATGCCCAAGCCGTCGTTGGAATGGATGGAATTCCTGCTGATGCGGGCGTACCCAGTGTCGTACCGGTCTTCCTCTTCCCAGAATTCCAGAACGGTGACGCCGTCCCCTCCATTGAAAGCGATCACGTTTTGGATGATCGCGTTGCCCGATCCGTCCGCCACCACAACTCCGAAACTTGCATTGCCGAGAGCGGTGGCGCCGTCAAGAGTCACGCCGATCTTGTTGTCCTGCATCAACGTGCCGTCGGAAGCCAGATAGACGCCCATCCCGGTGCTGCCCGTCGGGTCTAGCAGAGGATCGAGCTGGAGAGTCCCCGAGATGACATTGCTTTCGATAAGGTTGTTGCCCGGCCTGTCGGAGTAGTTGGGGGGTGTGCCGCCGTCCGAAGTGTAGGTGATCGCCAGTCCAACCCCGGAATTCCCAACGGACTGGGAACCTTGAACATCCGTCCCGATCAGGTTGCCCTTGACGATGTTGTCCCGCGCTCCCCCGCCGATGATCTCCAGCCCGATCGCGGCATTGCCGGAGATCACGTTGCGCTGGGAAACCAGCTCTCCGCCGATCGTGTTCTCGGCCGAGTCGTGGACGCTAATCCCGTTGAAGTTGGGCTTGGCCTGAGAACCTGATGAATTGGTGCCGATATAGTTGTTCTCGACCCGGTTGCCCCCGTTGTCGTCGAGTGAGATGCCCGAATTGCCCGAATAGTAAGGTGGACTCGCCTGGTCGACGGCGCCGTTGATGACCAGGCCGCGGATCACCGAGCCTCCGGCGTCGATCCGCGGGCCTCCGCCCCCCTCCGCAGTCCGGGTCAATTCCACGCGCCCTCCGGCTCCTCCTCCGGAGCCATCGATGACCAGGGGATCCGTGGCCCGTGACACGCCGTCGCCGATGTCTACGGTGCTGACGGAAAACTCGATCGTATCCATTCCCGGAGAGGCATTGGCCTGCTCGATGGCCGCGTTCAGCGTGCAGACAATCCCCGCCACGTGCTTGTCCGTGTCGCAGACTCCGTCGGAAGGATCGTCGTCACCCTCGGATCCGCCGCTGTTCACCAGGAACGTCGTTGCGGCTGCGGAAACTGACATCGAGACATCGCCGGAGTCGCGGTGAAGCACGGCAAGGTCGTGCTGCGCATCGTCGTTCAGGTGCAGCGCCACGACGGAGACGCCGGGATCGTCCATGGGGATGTTCAGGGGGAGGTTGAGGAGCGCTTCCGATGGGAGGTTTGCGGCGGGTTGGCGTTCGCGCCAGCGCGACGGGTCACCGAACACTACCTGAAGGGCGGGTACGTTCTCATCCCAGACGACCAATTCATCCAACGGTACGGTCGATAACCGGCCCTTCGTGAGCTGGAGGTGACCCCGGCTGTTCTCGTTCACGAACCTCGCCAGGCCGACGGATTTGCGCACGGTCCACTGAGCTGCGAAGCGATCCGGCGCCAGTCTCGAAGGTGCCACCCCTCGTCCGGGCAGGTCGAATTCCAGAAGCCGGACGAGACCGGGTGCTACGACAACGGCCACGTCGCTTCTGTGAAGGCGGTCCCAGACGAAATCGCCGACTTCGGCGGCCACGATCCTCTCATGGCAGGGCAATCGATCGACGCCGATGACCGGTTCCCCCGGCGGGAGCGGGCTTCCCGAGCCCCGCAAAACCCACAGTCCGCGGTCGCAAACGATCAACAGGTCCACGGGGAAGTAATCGTCCAGATTCGCCATCCGTAAATCGAGGATCTCGCCGTCGACCGTCACCTCAACCGGAGTCGCCCGGAGTCCTCCCAGCGCCGACTGAAACAGGAACACGGTGTCCGGACGGCCCTCGATCGTCACCGCCAGGTCGCTGCGCCCGTCTCTACGGTCGAACTCCCCTGCGACGATCAGCACGGGCAGCCCGGCCAGCTCGAAACGTTGTTCGGAGGCGTGAAGTCCGGTTGCCGATCCTCTGCGCAGGTAGAGCAGCGGTTCATGTCGAGAAGCGTAGACCAGATCGTCGATGCCGTCCCCATCGAAGTCGCCGACGGCAGAAACTTCGGGTTCGGCGCTCAGTCGGCGCTCCGTGAAAGCGGTCTCGAACGGGACCGGCCGGGAGAGCGAATCCGGCAGGCGAGTCGCAGATCTCGCGACCGAATCGATTTGATACTGGTTCCCTCGATGAAAGCGCAGGAATGGACCGCCGTCGCCTCCTCCAAGCAGCACTAGATCCGTCAATCCGTCCCCGTCGAAGTCCCCAGCGACCATCAGCCTTGAATGGAGGCCGGCAGGTGCCTGCTGAAGGTTCACCGGACCACTTGCCGGTGTCTCCGAGAGCCGAATGCCGTCCCGCAGATTCAACCATGGAAAGCCCAACCCGGCGGAATGAAGCAGGGGATCCAAACGGCGATCTCCCTCGCTCGATTCCGAGGGGACGACCTGTTCCTCGATCGGAACTGCACCGAGTGCAGAAGGTGTGAGCAGAAAGAGGACCTGGAGCGTGGTCGCCCAGACCCCGGATTTACGGGCACCGTGACAGGTCGTCTGCATGGCCTCATCCACTTTCAGTCGGGCGGCCCCCGATGCCTACAGCCCATCGGTTCAGTCCGCTTTTGACGTTTCCACCAACAGGGATCCTATGGGAGTTTGCAGAAATGTCAAGATTCCGGCCGGTCTTGAAGATCCTGCAGTGCCAGGAACCAGGACCGGCTCCCAATCTCGGGGACCTCGAGACTAGGTTTGGCCGACGACGATGTCCGGTCCGGCCGGGTCTCGAGGATAAGCCTCTGAAAGGACCCGGACGGAGATTGATCCGGTGTGGGATTTGCCGGGGCGATAGTCCGCTCTCGACAGCACCCGGTACTGCAACCGCGTGATCTTCCAACTCTCCTCTCCTGTCCTCCCCTTGACATGGGAAACCTCATAGATTCCACCTTCCCACCACTTCCGGATTCCCTCGCCGTGCAGCCGCGCCATTCGCACCAACTGCGAATCCGAAACGATGGGGACGCCGACCTGGATGGAAAAGGGGGAAATCTGGCTTCGGCGGACTCGCGATTCGCAGCGACCTCGACAACGGCCTGTTGCAGTTCGGGCTCCGGCTGGAAACCGGGAGGCGGTTCGATCCTCCTGCCGGTCGATCCCGACTGGAAGCGCCTGAATCTCGAGGCGATTCAGCTGAAATCATTGCCTGTTCAACTGGTACTCCACGGACAAAGCATTGAACAAAAGCCACTTAGCGAGATGCTGCCGTGGGTTTCCCCTGGTGTTTTACATGGGCGGGCAGGAGAATGGGCTGATCACGATCTTCAGCCCGAGAAGAGGAGAGGCTGCAATATGTGCCCCGCCGTGATGGTAGCCGTAAGGGAGAGGAAGCCCTTCATGCAGCTGTTCAGAAGTCTCTTGAGGTCAGCTCCCTTTGAACGATATTTGATGGTGTTGCAGTCCCAACTGAGAGCGAAGGTTGAACCCAATGCACTCCAGAATCTGCTCATACCCATCCCCGGTATTCTGTTCGACTCCATCAGAGGGAAAGTGTTCCCCCCGAAACATGCCCGAGCTTGCGATGCCGATCGGCGTGTACGTCCACCCGGCTCTCGCACGACTATCGATAGGAGGTCCTGAACGACCCCGCACTCGCTCCGCTTCCGATCACATCTGAGGGTCTCCGTGAACTCCATTTCTCGATGTCGTCCGGAGTGATTCCCCGATCCTCTCTGAGAATCCGCTGAACGACTCCCATGGCGGGCGAAGAAACGAGTGTGCCTGAAACGGCCTCCCATACCGTGGCTGTGTGGCGATTCACGGCAAAGTGGCCCAGGGTCACCGAGCCGCCCGGATTCGTCCGGCCCACGTTGTAGGCGGAGAAGAAGAACCAGTCTGGGCTTTTCGTGGCATGCCACTCGATCGGCCAACCATGGGCCATGGTTTGCTGTGCGACGTCTGTCAGGGTGACCAGGATCTTGGCTTCCGTCAGGATGAGTGGGCGATCGAGCCGGGGAAGGTCAGCAGCGGCTTGAGGAGCGCTGGGTGCTGCCGAAAGAGATTCGAGGAGTGCGGTGAGAAAGAGGATAGTCCAAACCAACGCTTCTCGTAACATTCCATCATTCCCAAGACTGTTGCGGCCGGAATTCACTGGTCGTCATCGATGTCGGTCTGTTTCTCACCCGGACCTGAGTATCTGATCAGCACTCCGCCCCACAGGACCGGGCCTGACGGAGTGTGGTCAATACTCTCGAGGCTTCGGTCACCCTCAATGGTCAGCGTTCGGCCGCTCCATCTCAAATGGAGCTTCGGGTGATCTCGGAGATAAAGCATTGACGTCTTCTGGAAAGGAAAGAAACGCGGCGCGAGCACGACCTGTCGGTTGAAACTCGACATCGCGCCACAGTCGAGTTGTACCACGGAAGCCTTGTACAGCCCGTTTGGCGAGATAGCTTCGTCATAGACGTCTGTGCGACAGATCAAAGGCCTTGTAACCAGAACAAAGACGGGGCCAATCACGGTTGTGAACGCGGCGATCAAGACGGCGACCGATGAGACCCAGGCAAGTCCCTTGACAAAGTGCGATGCTGCTCGTGAGGAGAGCGATTCCGTGGGAGTTGACACGATTGCCCAAGTGGCGACAGTCGCGACGAGAAGCATAAGAGAAAGTAGCTGGCGCCAGCAGAACAAGAAGGGAAACACAAGATCGACGGCGGTCCACACAAACCTGGAAACTCCCGCTTCGCCTGCACGGCATCGCTCAGAGAGCCACCCATAGATCAGCTCACCAGCCTTTGGTAGTGCGGCCGCAGCCAGGACCAGGAGCCAGGCTGCAATGGCGAGCCATACTCGTTTCCTCAGGCTGCGAACTTCAGTCGATCTCCCCATGATGAACTCGGAGATGAACTCGGACAGGCTGATCCACACTCATTCTCGGTCTTACGCCCACTACCCTTCGCAACGCTGCCCGCAGTCTAGAAGGCGAGCGCGCCGTTTGCAACGGGATTCGGTGATCCCGAAACAAAGGGGTACCGTGATGTTGCTTGGCTTCGCAACCGGCAGGATCGTCCGGCCATGCCGTCCCGCCGGGCAGGACTCCGGGAATGAGGAGATCGGGTGCGACCCAGGGCTCCGTCTTCGGCTTCGTCCTGGGCTACTCCATCTCGCCCCGCGAGGCGGGGCTCCAAACTCGAGCCAACACCTCAAAGAAGGCGCCGCTCTCCAGCTCCTCTAGCTCGAGGAAATGGGGCCGCCGGAACGCGCAACCGCAAACACCGTCGTTGCGCGTTTTGCTCTGTAGAGTTTCAAAGCTTCCTACGGTGATTTCCCCGCACTTTTCTCTTCTGAGTTCGTCCTTCCCACTTTTCTCCCACGGTGTTCTTGCGAACGCTTTGGTGATGGCGGATGCCCGGCCCGGCGGCGGGCGAGACTGTACGATTCGGCAGTGCGGTGCAAGTCCGGTCCCGCCCCTCTCCGGGGCGGTTGTGGGGCGCTCCAGCCGCAACCCCGGGGCCGCGCCTGGACGGCTTGGCCCCGGGCTATCCGAATCTGGCCCCTTCCGGGGCCATTTGAGCCGTTGCCCTTGTAGCGGGTCGAAGGCCGTGCTCAGAACTCCGCTTGCCAGGCCGCCGACCGAGGGGGTCTCCGCGGCCCAGGGCATCTCGTTCGCACTTCGGACTTTGCACCTTCCCCTTTTCAGTTCGCTCGTCGCCCTTCATCCTTCGCACTTTTCCCTCGCCGTCTTCCTCGATGCCACGATGATGGCCAACAACTCGCCGACTCCCCGGCGTCCCACCGTGGACCAACAGCAGCCGCAGCCAGGCGGGAACGAAGGAAGCACGGTATTCGTGGTATCAGTCGGGTTTCGGCGGAGGTGCTCTTGCGCGATCCTCACTGACAATCACCTAGACGCCCCCTTAGGGAGCCAGCATGTCGGAGTGATCCGGCACGCTGGCGGGAAGGAAAACCCAAACCCTAAGGAGG
>JARRKC010000082.1:0-17682 GCA_037388505.1 Acidobacteriota bacterium
GCCCTCAAAGTCCCCTAGGCCGGCCTTCACCTACAGGTCGAAGAGGCCTTCGTCCACTGAGAATCTACGCCGCTGCTTGCGAAGAGCGCAAGCCCATCTTGCCGAGCCGACCGGTTCGGACAACCGCGGGCGGACCATAGCGATCAGACGCTAGCTGTCGGTGGCTGTGTTTTCGCGCCGCACCAGGGGCTGACGTCTGCGCGGATGAGGAATAGGATGGGTTGCAGGGATGTTCCATCGCACGAGCAGAGCCCACCATCCCTGCCGACTGCTCGTCGGGAGGAGGTTGCAGATGACAGTCACCAACAAGGACTCGGGCACCAACGTTTACGAAGTGTCGGAAGGAATCTACCGAATCAACACACCCGTGGATTTGGCCGGTGGTTTCTCCTTCAACCAGTATCTGATCGCCGATGAGGAGCCGCTTCTCTTTCACACCGGCCTCCGGCAGATGTTCCCTCTGGTCCGGGAGGCCGTAGCCAGCATTCTGGCGGTGGAAAGCCTGCGCTACATCACCCTGTCGCATTTCGAGTCGGACGAATGCGGGTCTCTCAACGAGTGGCTGGCCGTCGCACCCCAGGCCTCACCTCTCTGTGGCCAAGTTGCCGCCCTGGTTTCCGTGAACGATTTTGCGGATCGGCCCGCCGTTGCTCTGGCGGAAGGACAAACGCTCTCCTTGGGGAAGCACACGGTGAAGTGGCTGGACACGCCGCATCTTCCGCACGGCTGGGAAACGGGCTACCTGATGGAGCAGAGTACCGGGACGCTCCTGTGTGGGGACCTGTTCACGCAGGGTGGAAGCCGACTGCCTCCCGTTGTGGAGTCGGACATCCTCGATTCCAGTGAGGCCTTTCGGAAGACAATGGACTACTTCTCCCACTCCCGAAAGGCTCAGGAGCTGCTGGAGAAGTTGGCCTCGGAGCGGCCCTCCACGTTGGCATGCATGCACGGTAGTGCCTGGAAGGGAGACGGAGCAGCCCTGCTGAGGGCTCTCGGCCATAGACTTGCTCAGGACCTGTAGAGGTCTGGCCCTTCCTTTGTTTTCCCCGGACAGCGTGCCTGTCGGCGCAATTCGCTCAGGGTTTCTTCCCCATGATCAGCAGCGTCCGGGCGGGGACGACGAATTCGGCGCCTTCGCGTCGGATCGACAACGCCGACAGCATTCCGGCCGGCGCCTGGCGCAAGAGCTTGCGGATTTCGGCCTCGGCCTCGGTTCCGGAAGAGGCAATCTCGCACCAGCGAGCGAGCGTGAGCCCCTGCGGACGCTCGGAGAGGCCCGTCTCCATGTGCAATTCACGAAGCCCCTCCTGTTCGAAAATCGATCGCCAGCGGGACGGACGGTAGCTCCTGACATGGGTCGGGTCGTGCAGCATCTCCAGGCGATGATTGAAATCGTCCACCGCCGGGTCCTCATAACCCTCCAGGTCGATGACGGCGACGTAGCCCCCGGACCGGGCGAGGCGGGTCATCTCGGACAGTGCACGCTCGACGTCACTGAAGTGATGGGGAGCCAAACGCGACACCACGAGATCGAAAGAAGTCGACGGCAGCGGGATGTCCTCGGCCCAAGCGCAGAGGGTCTCAACCTCGAGACCGCGATCCGCTGCGAGCTTCTCAAAGGCTCGCAGCATGTTGGGTGCCGGGTCGACTCCCACGATTCTGGCAGCCGCACCCTGGAAGGAGAGGGCCAGGTGCCCGGCTCCGCATGCAACGTCACAGACCGAGAAAGGCCCGGTGAAATCCAGCAACGAATGCAATCGTTGAATCGTAGGACTGGATCGGTGGACCTCGCTGGTCGCGAAGTTCTCCGCCAGTCGATCGAACCGTGCCGATGATGGGTTCTCTTTCATCGATCAGTTCCTCGCCAGCCGGTCGGGCGCTGCCTGAGACAAAAACAAGGGGTATTGTGTTGGAGCCCGCCTGGAGTCGATCCCAGTGTAGCTCGAATGCCGACCGGGCGCTTGATGGGGCTATCGAGGGGCACGTTCGATCAGACCTGCAAAGTCCCGAGGGGAGAGACGCGCGCAAGCGCCTCGTAATCCCGAGCCCGGTGGCAGACAACGAGATCGTGGCGGAGGGCGCAGGCGGCAATCAGGCAGTCCACGCTCGAGCGAACGGTCACTCCCGCGCGTCGGGCCGCTCGATAGAGATCGACGGCGTTCAAGTAGACATCCTCTCCGATCGGAGACTCGACTCGGGGGAACGACAGCATGGCCTCAAAGGCAATCCGGTAGGCCCTCTGATCGTCGAAGCCCTGCAGAACCTCCTGGATCACGGGAAGGCAGGTCACAACGTCGTCCAGATCGAGGACTTGTTCGATCTCGAATCGGCTCTCCCGCCGAAAGGACTCGATCCAGACGGAGGTATCGATGAGAATCATGATCCGACCTTCTCGGATGATCGGGAATCGGAGCGCATCCCGGTGAGCGAGCCTTTCCAGAGGCCTGAATGGCTCAGCTCCAGGATCCTTCTCGACTTGATCCTGCGCACGAATTCCTGGAGAGCCCGTTCGACGGTCTTGGAGTAGGTCCGCTCACCTCCCAGCCGCAGCGCCTCCTCAAGGAGCGCCTCATCAACCATAAGAGTCGTACGCTTCATACATAATGTATGCAAGATCAGAAGGGTTTTGTCAATCGTCCTCCATCTCAGTATCCAGTGGAGGGAAAGTCGGCTCACAAAGCCGCTTCAGCCTGACCGTCCTGCGATGCATCCGATCGTCCGCACGTGCTGTCCTTGCGTCAATGAAGTGGACCTGAGTCCGAGCCGGGACTTTGCCTGTGGTGCAAACTCGGATCCGGTGCTAAGTTTGCAGTCCACGATCAGCGCGGGACGCGACGATCGTCAATGAACGTGCTGGTTTCCCTGGTCCGGCATCTGGAAGGGGCGGCGACATGATCGGCCGAACCATCTCACATTACCGGATCGTCGAGAAGATCGGCGAAGGAGGGATGGGGGAAGTCTACCTGGCCGAAGACACCTCCCTGCCGCGCAAGGTGGCGCTGAAGTTCCTGCCCCCCGCTCAGGCCGACGATGAACTCGCCCGCAAGCGCTTTTTGAGGGAGGCCGTCTCGGTTGCCGCTCTGGATCATCCCTTCATCTGTCACATCTATGAAGTTGTCCGCGACGACAACCAGGACGTCATCGTCATGGAGTACGTCAAGGGCCAGACACTCCAGCAGAAGTTTGACGACGGACCCGGCCGACGATGAAGCACCCATATGGTCGCCGGATGGAGACTGGATCTACTTTGGTTCAAAACGGAGCGGCGACTGGCAGATCTGGAAGATGTCGGCCGAAGAAGGCGGTGCCAATGCCGTCCAGATCACACGAGACGGTGGGCGCTATGCCCGCGTGTCACCAGATGGACAGACCATCGACTACACAAAACCCTGGGGGGCCACTGGCTGGGGGACCAATGCTGCGCTGTGGCGTGTCTCCAGCCAGGGGAGGGCCGGAAACAAAGCTGGCCTGCCCCGGCTCGCAGGCCCCTTCTTCGCTGTGGTGCAGGAGGGAATCTACTCAATCCAACTCCTGCCCGGAGGTTTCATGATCGTGTTCTTCCTCCAATGGCGTGAACGGAGACGTCGCCTGGGACCTGAATCCAATGGTGGGTCCTCGAATCCTCGAGGGTGCCGAGCGCAGGGCCAGGCTGCGTCAAGCCGTGATCGATCCGCTTATGGATTGGAAGCAGTTCTTCGCCAAGGCGGAGGTCGCAGGAGAAGGCACGGTTGAGGGAAAGCCCTGCACGAAGCTCGTTTTGAGCGATGCAGAAGGCCTCGCAACGTCGATGTATTTCGACAAGGAGACGAATCTACTGAGCAGGCTCGAAGTGGTGATCGACGGACAGACGGTCCAGACCGATTTATCCAACTACCGCAAGGTGGGCGAGGTCATGGTCGCGCACAAGATGCACATCGCGCTGCCCCAGTTTTCCTTCGACATTGATGCCACATCGGTTGAAGACAACACCGCGATCCCTGCCGAGAAGTTCGAAATCCCACCGGACGTCAAGGCATTGATCAAGTAGAGTCTCTCCGTGGTCACGGTGCCCTGTGAGGGATGTTTCTCCGAAGCCGATCCGTTCAGAGACGAAGGGCTAAATCATCGGTTCCGGCGGGCCGGGGTGGTGGGTCGGGTGGGTAGTGCGGAAAACCCTCCCGCCCCACTCGGTCCGCAGGAATCCCCAAATCATCAAAACCAGAACCGCCAGGATGCCAAGGGCAAGCCAGTTGTTGAATTCCGTACGCTGGAAGACTCCTCCTTCGCCTACTCCGGGCATGGACGTCGGCATGACGGGAAGGCCGTACTTGTGCGCCAGGAACTCGATGTCACGGATGTCAATGACCCGGGCATGTTCCTCGGTCAAGAATCGCATGATTACGGACGAGCGCGCTCCGATGCCAGGCGGTGGGCGGGTGACGACTCCGGGAGGGAACTCCACCTGGCCGGCTCCGCGCCCCAGCGAACTGGCCCCTCCGCCCACGTTGACATATATCCGGATAGGTCTGTCGCCGGCCCGGTCCCGGTAGATCTCCATCCGCCGGTCCACGCTCTCCGCATAGCTCGGCTCATGGATGAACGGCAGTTTCAGCCGGTGGATCGCCTCAATGATTTCCTCCCGCCCCTTGGGGTCCATCCCCACGCCCAGATCGTCGTCGCCGCCGATTGAGGCCGCCAGCGAATGGTATTTGAATATGCCCTCGTCATACAGGAGGTGTTCCATGTCGATCCACAGGAAGCCGGGCTCGTTGGCGCCCCACTGGGAGGCGCCGCAACTGGAGATGATGAGGGGCCTGAGATGGAGAGTCTGAACGGCCGCCAGTACGCAGAGGTTCATCGCCGGAAAAGACCCCGAATACCCGATGGCTACCTCGGTGCCGCTCTCCGCCCCCGCTTCCTCGAGCATCTGCACCAGAACGGCCGCGAAGTTGGGATTCACTGTCGTTTGCTTGGCCGCCAGTCGGCCCATTTCCGTCGTCACCGGTGTCCACATCGCTCCCAGCAGCCCCGATTCGGTCGGATCGGTTGCGGGATCGATCGGGATTCCCAGCTTCAGACGCTCGGCCTTGACGGCCCGCATCGCCCGCTCGGCGAGGGACGCCGCATCGAGCTTTTCCGTGTAGTAAGGCCGGCGTTTTTCCACCCGGTACCGTTCCACGGCCCACAGCCCGGCCAGTAGATCCTTCTCCGAAAGGCGGCAAGTCTATCTGGAGACGTCATGGCAGCAATTCCACCCCCAGGAAGATGACCAGCAGCAGACGAGTCATGACCGAGGCGATGAACAGGGCGCAAACAGTCTCCACCAATCCCTGGCGATCCATCCATAAGGCGATCAATCCGGGAATGATGTAACCGATCACGGTGAATGCCTGGTCGCTGTAGGGAACGTATTGCCCTTCTCCTGCCCGAATCGCCGTCCCGATCAGGTACCCTACCAGGATCATGAGCACCGTCCGCCGCCGACCGTAAATGATCACGAGCGACGACAGAGCGCGCACGATCAGGAAGGTTGCCAGGGCCGCTCCCAGAGTCAGGACCACGCTCCAGGGTTTGTCCAGAAAGAGGGCGATATAGCCGGGCACGACCATCCCGCCGGCGGCCAGCCCAATTACCTCGGCTGACAACAGGTTCAGCGCCAGGCCGATTCCAATCGCCTGCGCCAGCGTCTCAGGGTTCAGCGGATCCATGGCGGCTCGCCTCCTTGATTGGCCGGGATTTTCAACTCCCGGGTGCCGTTTCTCACACCGTCGGTTTCAACATGCTCCGATTCCTGAAGTACTCCACGATCTCCAGTCCCTGTCCACCGATATTGGCCAGTCCCATGACCAGCGACGAGCGTCCCGACAGGCCCACGCACACTTCGAAAACCTCGCTGACCGGACGGTTGTCGGCGTAGACGATCTTTCGGATATCCAGGCCGCCCTTTACCGCGGCCCGTGCCAGAATGTAAGTCCCCTCTCCGATCAGGACATAATGATCGGCCGGCGGCCAGCCTACGCAATCCCGGCCCAATTGACTGGAACGGTCGGGCCGGTCGCCCCTGCAATTGAACAGGATGATCTTCTTCTCCCTTTCCGGATAGCGGGCCAGCATCATCTCCCAAATCAGGCGACTCGATTCGGGATCGTTGGCGGCGAAACCGTTGACGAAGACAATACGGCGTCCGAAGAAATCAAGTTCGTGGGCCGTCATGGCTCCCGGATCCGGAGTCGAATGCCACATCCCGCGCAGTGCCGTTTCCCGATCGATGCCAAAGTCCTGGCAGACTCTCAATGCCAGGGCCACGTTCTCCGCATGCTCCATGTGGTCGAAGCCGCTCATCACAGCCTCTCCTACCGATTCCACCTCGTCGTCGGTCACCGCCACACACTTTGTCCCGCATTCCCCTGCGATTCTGCTCAAGAGTGCCAGATGTTTGCGTTCGGCCGTGTACAGGACGCCGCCGTGAGGGATCGTTCCGGCCAGGGCCAGAGCAACGTCCCGCTCGGTCGGCCCCATTTCCTCCAGGTGATCGGCCCGCGCATTGGTGATGACGGCGTGCGTCGCCCGGATCAACCTCGCCTGGCTCAACCACTGCAGAAACGGCCGGATCGCCATGCACTCGACAACCAGCGCGTGAGCGCCAATCCTGGCCGCGGCAGAGACGATCCTCACCTGTTCGATCACATTCGCATGAGATAGCCTGAAAATCTGATATTCGTCGCCGTCGGGGAGAATCAAGCGAGGCATCGTCCCCGTCGTCTTGGCGCAGACAGCCATCCCCCCTTCGCGAAGGCCTGCCGCGATCAGTCGCGTGACGGAGGACTTCCCCCGCGTGCCGTTCACGTGTATCCGAATCGGAATCCGCCGCAGCCGGCGGCGATGGAGCGTTGCCTCCACCAGCCCGTAGGCCACCAACAGGAGCGTCACTGCCAGCAGCGGCCACAAAAAATGCCCGGACATCTCCTCTCCCGGTTTGTCTAAGCGGCCCCGAAGCGACCGACCTTGCGATCATTTTGACATTTTTCCCGGTGCGGAACGGTCAGTAGGAAAGTGGTTGCTCGGAGAGGTAGGACATCCGGAGTATTCGTTCCGTCCGGAAGACATCCACGGTGATCCGAAGAGTCGCGGAGCGACTTTGAATGGGACACACGTTCATGCTTGGATGTCAAACTTCTCGAGGGCCGATTCGTCCACCGTCAAACCAAGGCCGGGCGCGGATTCATCGAGATCGATGAATCCACCCGTCGGCGTGGGTTCACCCTGGAAGATGTACCAGAAGAGCTCGTTGCCGACCTCGACGTCCACCGGCGGGAAGAATTCGGCCATGGGGGAATTCAGGCTGGCCATCACGAGATGGTAGTTGTGCATCTGGCCGGCGTGCGGGATCACCGGGATCGAATGCGCCTCGGCGAGCGCCGCAATCTTCCGTGCCTGCGTGAGCCCACCGACCCGGTTCGTGTCGAACTGGATGTAGTCCACGGCCCGCGCTTCGATCAGTTCGCGGAATCCGTAGAGCGTCTGCTCGTGCTCGCCGCCGGCAACCGGGATACGGCCGATGCGTCTCAACTCCGCGTAGCCTTGGATATCATCGGGAATCACCGGCTCCTCGAGCCAGCGCAGATGGAATGGTTCGAGCAGTGGAAGCATGCGTTTGGCGTAGTCGAGGTTCCAGCCCATATAGGCGTCGGCCATGACATCCACACCGTCGCCAACCGTCTCCCTTACCGTGCGTACGAGGGCGACATTCTTTTGCATCCCTTCCGCGCCGTCGGTAGGCCCCCATCCGAAGCGCAGCTTCATCGCCCTGTATCCTTGCTCCTTGTACTTACGGGCCTCCTCGGCCAGTTCCTGGAGCGGCGTCGCGTAGAGGCGGCTGGCGTAGACGGGGATCTTCGGTTTGGTGCGGCCGCCGAGCAGACGATAGACCGGCTGTTTCGCAGATTTGCCGAGTAAATCCCAAAGCGCGATATCCACCGCGCTGATCGCGACCATTCCGATCCCCTTGCGCCCGAACGCCATGGTCCTGCGATACATGTGCTGCCACAGCAATTCCAGATCCCACGGATCCGCCCCCATGAGCAGCGGTTTGAGGTAGACGTCGATCACCTGTTTGGTGACGAGCGGAGAGAGTGCCGCATTGCCGAGCCCGACCAGGCCGTCGTCCGTAAAGATCTCGACGAGCAACCAGCCGTGAAAGGTGAAGGTGCCCATGGTGGCCCTGGTCAGCATGGGCGAGACCGCGTCCATGGGATTCGTGCAGAAGTGAGGCGGCAACGGAACGGTGCTGCCTTTCCATCGGATGGCCCGGGTTCGGATTTCAGTGATTCTCATATCGTTCTCTCGCGGTCGAGAAGGAAAGCTCCTGAAGTTTTGGGACGCCCAGACAAATCACGGCGAACGCGACGACGTGGAGCGATCCGGCAATGGCCAGTACGGGCGTGTAGCTGAAACCGTGGTCGAGCAACCAGCCGGCGAGTTGGCCGAGCACCACGCCCCCCATGGCGCCGCCGAAGCCGACAAGTCCGGCCACTTTGCCCAACGCTTCTCGTGGGACCAGGTCCGTCGGCAGAATCATGACCAGTGTGGACCAGGACTGCTGACCGAAAAAGGCGAGACTGAAGACCACGATCACCCACGCGACCGACGGCAATTGCGGGACCAGGATCACCCATGGCATCAGGGCCGCGCTGATGCCGAGCGCCATCTTTCGCGAGAAGTTCACGCTGTAGCCGCGCATCAGCAGCCAGCTCGACAATCCGCCTCCGACCAGACACCCGACGCCCGACGCAGCGTAGGGAATCCAACCGATATTGCTTGCCTGCTTGATATCGAATTGATACGCGTCGAAGAGGTACTTGGGCAGCCAGAACAGGTAGAAATACCACGCTGCGTCGCTCAGGAATTTCGCAAAGACCACGCCCAAGATCTCTCGATGCCGCAGCAGCTCGGGCAGGCCGATGGTCGGCTTGGGCACGCTTGCCGCAGTGGTGCGCGATTCGCCCGGCGGATAGTAGACGCGCCACCACCAGAACACCCAGAGCAGACCGAGTCCGCCGGTCAGGAAGAACACCCAGCGCCACGGCGAAAGATCGAACCAGTACGCGTGCGTCAGGACCAGCGCGATCAGGGGCGGTGCGATGACGGCACCGACCGCAGTGCCGCCGTTGACGATGCCCATGGCCGTGGCTCGTTGATTGACGGGAAACCACTCCGCTACCGCACGAGTGGCCGCCGGAAACCCACCGCCTTCCCCGATTCCGAGCAGCAATCGACTGGCCGCCAGGGCGATCACCCCGCCGGCCAGACCGTGACTCGCACAGGCCAGCGACCAAAAGGTCATCACGATGAGGAACCCCCGGCGGGTTCCCAGTCGGTCCAGCAGCCAGCCCCCGCCCAGGTACATCAGGCCGTAGGTGATGAGGAACGCGGAGTCCAACCCTGCCTTGACCTCGTAGCTGATGGGAAAGTCCGCCTGGATGGCGTTGATCGCCCAGGGCAACGTTTGCCGGTCGAGATAGCTGATGGCGATGGCCGCGCTAACGAGGAGTGCCATAGACCAGCGCATCGAATCGGTGGCGCTGACGACGGCAGTGGCTGTTGGTTTGGGTCTCACCGCGAATCAATAGGAAGTTGCCTGCTACGGGCGGGGAGTGTATCCCAGCCGAAGGGGCGAGTAAAGGCTTGAAATGACCGGGGAAATACGCTCCTGGGTTGCGGATTTGGGCGGGGCTGTGCAGTTATGGGGTCACGCCGGGAAACGCAACTCGGGGGCATTTCACTCAGCCGTGAGGTCACATGCTCCTCCGGCGGAGGCACCCGGCGGTTCGACCGGATTTTGAATCGAAGGTCAGCGACGGAACGCTGTAGGCACGATTCAGCCCCGGGGATGGAACGGCTGTCCCTTTGGCCACATCCGGCGTAACCTCTTCCCAGAGGATCTGTATGCATGAATACCGATTGCAGTAGTCCCCTTGTCAAGTGAGGCTTCTCGGGGCGGGTGCGGGGGTAAGGACAGGAGACAAGGAGGAACGATATGAAGAGGACATTGGAACGGGCGGTTTCGAGATGGCTCGAAGCGGGAGTGCTGAAGGCGGAGACAGCGGATCGGATCCGGGCGTTCGAAGCGCGTGCGGGCGATCGGCTCGCGCTGCGGTGGCCGGTCCTGGCCGCCTGGACTTTTGGCGGGCTGATGCTGATGGCGGGCGTTCTTCTCTTCATTGCGGCGAACTGGGATGACTGGTCCCCGACCCAACGGTTTCTTCTGGTGCTGGCCGGGGTCGCCCTGTTCCACGTCGCGGGGGTTGCGGTTGCGGCCTCACAGCCCATACTGGCGCGGGTTTTTCACGCGGCCGGAACCGTCACCTGCGGCGCAGGGATATTCCTGGCGGCACAGATTTTTCATCTCTCGGAGCACTGGCCGGGTGGGTTCTTGCTCTGGTCGCTTGCCGCACTGGCCGGGTGGGCACTTTTGAAGGACTGGATCCAGGCGGCACTGGCGGTCATTCTGATTCCGATCTGGCTGGCCGGTGAGTGGATCGAACTGACCCGGTACATGATCGGCGCGCATCTGGTCGTCCCGGCGGCAGTGACGCTTCTGGCGCTGACGTACCTCACTGTTCCCAGGACTGACGAGACTCGGCCGTTCAGCCTGGTGCTGGGCTGGATGGGAGGCCTCGCGTTCTTTCCCGCAATGATCTCCTTCGGCGCCATGACGACCTGGGTTCCCCGGGAATTTCCTGCGGATGCGAAGTCGATCTCGACTCCCCTCTTGCTGTTGGGCTGGTCGGCCGCAATTGGCGCCCCTTTGATATTCGCATTCCTCGTAAAAAGGGGCGACTTTCTGGGCAACGTCATTGCCGCAGTCTGGGTCGTGATCCTGGCCCAAACCACCTTCGATTCGGCCTTGCCTTATGTCCTTTGTGGTGTCGCATCTCTTGGAATGATGTGGTGGGGAGTCCGGGAGGAGCGGAAGGAAAGGATCAACTTCGGCGTCGCCGGATTCGGTTTGACCGTGCTCTCCTTCTACTTCTCGAACGTCATGGACATGCTCAACCGGTCCGTGGGATTGATGGTCTTCGGGATCGTCTTCATCCTTCTCGGCTTCCTGCTGACACGGCTTCGCGGGACCCTGCTGAAGCGGCTGAACGGTGGAGTGGCATCATGAGAATTCCCTGGAGAGGGCTTTCGTTGGCGTTGATTCAAGTCGTGATTGTCGCCAGCCTGGGCGGGAAACTGCTCTATGACCGGGCGCATTATCCTCGTGTCTGGGTGAAGACGGCTCCCGTCGATCCCAAACTTCCGATCCGCGGCAGGTATCTTCAACTGGGAATCGTCGTGGATGCCAGTGCGTTTCCGGATGACAGCTTCACGCCGCCGGCCTCAGGGGAGGGAACCGCTGCCGATCGGCGATCGGCCCCAAGGCAGATGCGGCCCGGCAAACTGGTCCTCGAACACGGCAGTCTCGTGGCGGAGCCGGCCCCCCCGGGGGACGACGCCTCGTACCTGAGGTTGTGGCGTGACGATGTGGGCTCCTGGGCGCAGCCGCTGATTCCGCTGGCATTCTTCATCCCGGAGCACGCCCCGGATCCTTCGATCCGGGAGAAGGGCGAGGCGCTGTGGGTCGAAGTGACCGTCACCCCTTCGGGAGACCTGCGGCCGCTGCGACTCGGGGTGAAGATGCACGGACGGATGACACCGGTCCACGACTGACCCCCGCGCGATCGAGTTTGCCGCTTCCGCCGATTGTCGAGTACACTCAGTCGGCGCCGGCGGGACGGAATCCCCCGGGTGGAGGGAGCGATCGGGAGACAGATCAACCGGTTTCCGGTGCTCATCGACGATCGACCCCGGTTCTCGGGCAATCAACAGCAGTCAGGACGGGAGAAGGACTATGTCAGACTACGTTTCCCAGTCGCTGTCCGCATTCATGGGACTGTTTGCCGTCATGAACCCGGTGGCCAACACTCCGGTCTTTCTCGGGTTGACCGAAGGTGATTCGGATCAGGTGAGGAAGCGCGTCGCCCGCCGTGCCGTGCTGGTGGCCTTTCTGGTGGTCACCGTGTTCTGCCTGTTCGGGGCTTACATCCTCAAGTTGTTCGGCATCACTTTCCCGGCGTTTCAGATTGCAGGAGGCATTGTGGTCTTCGGGATCGGACTCAAGATGCTTCAGGGTGAACAATCCCGGGTTCACAACCCCTCCAAGACTGACTTGGACCTCGAGGCCGAGCTGGAAGTCGCGATCTCGCCGCTGGCGGTTCCGATCCTGGCCGGTCCGGGAACGATCACCACGGCGATGACCTTTGTTTCCAGGGACAGGCCCCTGTCCATCTTGATCACAGTCTCGGCATTTCTGGTGCTTTGCGCCATCACCTACGTGTTCTTCGTGGCGGGCCAACGGTTCATCCGCTACGTCGGTCAGGGCGGCGTCAAGGTGGTCACCCGCTTCATGGGCCTGATCCTGGCCGTGATCGGCACCCAGATCCTGATCGAAGGCATCAAGGGCGTCTGGCCCTAGTGTCCCAAGTCAGAAACGGGCATGCATCTGCGAACGGGGCTTGCGAGTCGAAGTTGCGAAGCGAGGAGGAGTCGATGCACTAGCGTTTAGGACTGCTGCCGGGCAGGGCGTGCCCAGTGACGGCTCCCCAAATCTGTTGTTATTCCGATTTACTTCTCCTACCATGAAAGGCGACTTCGATCTGCGTGCCGGAGGGGTAGTCGTATGATCGGGCAGACGATTTCCCACTATCGGATCGTCGAGAAGATCGGTGAAGGCGGGATGGGAGAAGTCTACCTCGCCGAGGACACCTCCCTCCCGCGTCGGGTGGCCCTGAAGTTCTTGCCCCCCGCTCTGGCCGACGATGAGCTGGCGCACAAGCGTTTCCTGCGGGAAGCCTCCTCGGCGGCCGCTCTCGATCATCCCTTCATCTGCCACATCCACGAAGTCATCCGTGACGACAGCCGGGACGTCATCGTCATGGAGTATGTCGACGGTCAGACGCTTCAGCAGAAGATTGCCGAGGGTCCGCTTGCCTTGAGGGAGGCACTGCGGATCGGCCTGGAGGTTTCGGAGGCTCTCGAGCTGGCCCACAAGAAGGACATCATCCATCGCGACCTGAAGCCGTCGAACATCATGCTGACGGCGGACGGACACGCCGAGATCATGGACTTCGGCCTGGCCAAGAAGGTCGGGCAGGAGGACGGAACGGAACAGGACCTCACGACGGCCCTGACGAAGGAAGGCTCGACCCTGGGCACGCTGCCCTACATGTCTCCGGAGCAGCTCAAGGCGGAGGCGGTCGATCACCGCACGGACATCTTCTCCTTCGGAGTCATCCTGTACGAGATGCTGACCGGAGTCCACCCATTTAGGAAAGCACGACAGGTTGAGACCGTGGGAGCGATCCTGCATCAGGAACCCGAGCGGCTCGACCGCTTCCTGAAGAATGCCCCGGAGCTGCTCGAGCATACGCTGGGCAAAATGCTGGCCAAGACCCCGGGCGACCGGTATCAGTCCGTGCACGAAGTCCAGACGGACCTGAACGCGATCGCAGCCGAATCCCAAACCAGGATCCGGAGGATACCTCATTGGTATCTTTGGGCCGTGGGCGTTGGATCCCTGATCACGATTGCCGTTGTGGTCGGTGTGATGCTGTGGCAGTGGCCGTCACGGGGCCTGCTCAGCTCTCCGCCACCCCACCTGAAGATCACTCCCTTTACCACGGACGGAGGGATCAAGCAGCCTCCGCGTTTCTCTCGGGACGGAGAACGTGTCGCCTATTCCTGGGACGCGACTGGGGGAGGCAACCGGGACATTTATGTCAAGGCTTTGGGGCCCGGCGCCGCACCGTTGCGGCTGACGGATGATCCGTCTGGTGATGTCTTTCCAGCCTGGTCGCCGGATGGGCGACAGATCGCGTTCGTTCGTTACTCCCACAACGGTACCGCCGCCATTTATCTCGTACCCTCGATGGGAGGCCCGGAACGCAAGCTGGTAGATCGTGAAGGGGCACTTCAACTTGGCTTTGCTGGTTCCCTCCTGCCGTTCAGCTGGTCTCCGGACGGCAAGACGCTGATCTTCTCCGAGTCGAAGACCCGGGAGGGGCCCGCTCGTATTGTCGCGATCTCGATCGAAGCCCTCGAGAAGAGAGCTGTCACGACGCCCCCGGAGGACACCCTGGGCGATGTTTTCCCTGCGTTTTCGCCCGACGGCAGCCAGATCGCTTTCCTCCGATCCGGCTCCAGGGTCCTTGGGAAACTGGATGTCTGGGTCCAACCGGCGAAAGGAGGAGAGGCCCGACGTCTGACGCAGCTGGAGTTCGAAGTCGGCGGTCTTCTCGCATGGACTTCGGACGGCCGCTCGATTCTCTTCCACAGCGCACCGGTCGATGCCTCCCCACAGCTTTCGCGAGTGGACGTATCGAGCGGGAGGGTGGATGCCATTCCAGGACTTGGGCGGAACGTCGGCAACGTCGATGTCTGGCGCGATCGGCTGGTCTTCCAGGAAGTGCAACCGCTGGACTGGGATATCCACCGAATCCCGGTTGCGGCAGTCGACAGGACGGACTCCGAAAAGCTCATCTCCTCTTCGAGAAACGAATACAATGCTGACTTCTCGCCCGATGGGGGCCGGATCGTGTTCCAGTCGGAAAGAGGGGGCGGCTTCAACATTTGGATGTGCAACAGCGACGGGTCGAACCCCATCCAGCTGACGAGTTTCAAGGAGCACAGCGGAACGCCGCGCTGGTCGCCCGACGGCAAAATGATCGTGTTCGACTCGCTTCACTCGGGCAACTGGGACCTTTGGCTGATCGATCCGGAAGGAGGCATTCCCCGCCAGCTCACCACGAACCCTTCGGACGAGGGCATGGGAACCTGGTCTCACGATGGAAAATGGATTTATTTCACCTCTCTCCGGACCGGCCGAACCGAGATCTACCGAATGCCGGCCGAAGGCGGCGCAACTGAGCAGCTCTCGAAGAAGGGCGGGTGGTATGCCCTGGAATCTCGGGATGGACGCTATCTGTACTACAAGAGAGCAACCAAGCCTGGTCCCCTGTTCCGCCTGACGACCGACGGAGAGGGCGAGGAGGAGCAGGTCCTCCCGGAGGTCTTCTGGAGAGACTGGGCCGTTGGGACGAGGGGTATCTACTTCGTAGAAAGGGACGGCCAGGACTACAGCATCCACCTGTTCGATCTTGAAACCGGAGAGAACACGGAGCTTTACCGAAGGCAAAAAGCCCTTCCACACCAGGAGCTGGCCGTCTCACCCGACGAGAAGTGGCTTCTTTTCAGCGAATCACCGGTCCCGCGAGCGGAGCTGATGCTGGCCGAAAACTTCCAATGAGTTTCTCACGGAGGAGTCTTGATCGGACAGACGGTCTCTCACTATCGCATCGAAGCGAAGATCGGCAAAGGCGGGATGGGGGAAGTTTACCTCGCCGAAGACACCTCCCTGCCGCGTCGGGTGGCGCTCAAGTTTCTGCCGGCCTCCGTGGCCGACGATGAGCTGGCCCGTAAGCGGTTCCTGCGGGAAGCCGCCTCAGCCGCATCCCTCGATCACCCTTTCATCTGTCACATCCACGAAGTCGTTCGCCACGGCAGCCAGGACGTCATCGTCATGGAGTACGTCGAGGGCGATACCCTTCTGCAGAAGCTCGCGGAGGGCTCACTGCCCCTGCAGGAGGCTCTGCAAATTGTCGCGGAGATCGCAGAGGCCCTGGAGGAGGCCCACAGGAAGGGGATCGTCCATCGGGATTTGAAGCCGTCCAACATCATGTTGACCATGGGAGGCCATGCCAAGGTGATGGATTTTGGCTTGGCCAAGAAGGTCGGCGGCCAAGACGGGGCGGGACAGGAGATCACGACGGCCCTCACCAGGGAAGGCACGACGCTCGGCACGCTGGCCTACATGTCTCCCGAGCAGGTCAAGGCAGAAGAAGTCGACCACCGCTCCGACATCTTCTCCTTGGGAGTGATCCTCTACGAGATGCTGACAGGTGTCCACCCCTTCCGGAAAGCGCGACAGGCCGAGACGATCGTGGCGATCCTGAAGGAGGAGCCCGTCCCGCTGGCCGAGTTCACTCGGGAGCCGCCGGAACTGCTGCAGCACACAGTTCGCAAGCTGCTGGCAAAGCTCCCCGTTGACCGCTATCAGTCCGTGCACGAAGTCCAGACGGATCTGAAGGCAATTGCCGGCGAACAGAAGGTCACCGTGCAAAGGGCGCCGCGAGCGGTTCTTTGGGCGGGCGGCCCGGCTCTGTTGATCGCGATTGCAGGTCTGGTCGCGGTGGCGCTGTGGTGGTCGCCATGGAGCCTGGATCGTACGCCGGCGGCGCCCTTGAAGGTCACGCCTTTTACCACGGACGGTAGTGTGAAGCGACTGCCCCGTTTTTCCCCGGATGGGGAGCGCGTCGCCTATTCCTGGGACGGTCCGACACGCGACAACTTGGATATCTACGTGAAGGGTTTGGGGGCCGGCTCGGAACCCAGCCGTCTGACGGATGATCCCGCCGAGGATCTCGGCCCGGCATGGTCGCCGGACGGCCGCCAGATTGCGTTCACCCGTTTCTTTCCGAACGAGACGGGTGCCATCTATGTCACGCCATCTCTAGGTGGCCCGGAGCGCAAGCTGGTCGACCTCGAGGGAGTGACTCACCTTCGTATGGGTTATCCGCTCGGAATTGTCAGTTGGTCTCCGGACGGTGGTTCATTGATCTTCTCCGAATCGAACATTTCCCAGGGGCCGGCTCAAATTGTCGGACTGTCGATCGACACGCTCCGGAAGAAGGCCCTCACGACTCCCCCAAAGAATAGTCTGGGTGACCTCTTCCTGCAGTTTCTGGACGGCGGTGTCGCCCGGCGATTGACCGAATTGGGGGCGTTTGGGATTGCACCCCCTGCGTGGACCGCCGACGGTCGCTCGATCCTCTTTGCAGCGTACAGTACGTTATCGTCGTCCCAGCTCTGGCAAGTCGACCTGGAGAGTCGCAGACTGGACGCCGTCGCCGGCATCGGGCAGGGGGTGGGTTTTGTCAGCGTGTGGAGACATCGGCTGGTCTTTGCAGAATTACGGCGATACCACCGGGACATCTACCGAGTTCCGATCCGACCGGAGCCGCGTGCCGAGCCAGAGCTCCTGATCGGTTCGGCCTACAACGACTGGAATGCCGACGTCTCAACTGAAGGCCGTCAGATTGTCTTTGAGTCCAACCGGAGCGGAAAGAACGCCATCTGGAAGTGCCGGAGTGACGGCTCCTAGCCTCTGCAGTTGACGGTCCTCGAAGGATTCTGCGGCACCCCGCGCTGGTCACCGGACGGAAAGAGGATCCTCTTCGATTCGAATCAATCCGGGAACTGGGACCTGTGGCTGATGGATCCCGAGGGCGGAGTGCCACTTCAACTCACGAACGATCTCTCGGACGAGAACCAGGGAACCTGGTCTCGGGACGGAAGGTGGATCTATTTCACCTCCGCCAGAACCGGCAGAAACGAGATCTTCAAGATGCCCGCGGAAGGAGGGAAGCCCGTTCAGTTGACACGGGACGGCGGATGGTACGCGCTGGAATCCACCGACGGAAAGTCTGTGTACTACACACGACAGTCCGAACCAGGCCTCTGGCGTCTCCCGACGAGCGGCCAGGGCGAGAGCATGCACATGTTGTCAAAGGTTCGTTCTACCATTTGGGCTGTCGGGGACCGAGG
>JARRKC010000083.1:0-12063 GCA_037388505.1 Acidobacteriota bacterium
CGATCATGAAAGAAAGATGATCGTACCCGTCCGTCTGCCCTGCTCCCGACAACCCAGCCGTCGCGAGGACCAGCGCCCCGATCGCCGGAAAGACTGCCACCCAGGCCTTCGTCCGCCCGCCGGCAAACACCCGCTCCCGCTCGCTCCAGATGAGATAGAGAAAGATGAGAGGGATCAGTCCGACATGACTGTAATGATCGTCTCCCTCGAGGGTCAGCAGAGAGAGGTCGATCAGGGGGCGGGTGAACAGCAGGACAGTCAGGGCACTGAGAACGAACCAGCGCCAGCGGTTGCTGGTGAGAAGTCGTTCCGATCGATCCTGTCCCAACGACATTCGCATTTCACCCGATTCTCGGTTCCCAGCGTGAGGGCTGTCCCGCTGGGCGCAATCGCCGCTCCAAGGTTGCGCTTTATGAGCCTAGCAAATATCTGGTTCACTTCACAAAGTTCCTGCAGTATACTCTGCGCAACTTGTGAGGCTGCGAACTCTTTGGGGGAGGCCGGCAGTCATCATGTTCCGTTTCTAAGGGGATTGTGTAGTCCGGGAAATAGTGGTACCGGAACTCGACTACCCATTTCCTTCCTTTTCCGGACGAAGACAGGCCGATTCAAAAACGCGCGGGGCCGACGCCATCAGGCGAATCAGGCGAATTTGAGCGGCGGCGCGGGTCTCCCGAGAATGAGTGGCATCGAGCTTGCAGGGAGGAGGGAGCGTCTTCTCATTCTCTGATTTGGTTCTGACGTGATGAGAGCATCGATGGGAGTGAGGGGGCGAAGCCATATCGGATGGCGATGTTTGGTATGGCTTCTGAATCGAATCTGCCTTTAGGCCCATACCAGAGAGTGGCCCATTTGTGCGGCCATCGGGGAGGGATGCAGCTATGAGTACTTCAGCGGTAATCGAACCGGAATGGGGTTCCGACCATCAGGAGAACCTGCTCCGTCACAATAGAATCCTCTCGGAGGAATCCTTCGAAAAGGCCCTGGTCCTGGAAAGAAAACGTTCCGAGCGATCGCGAGACCCCTTCATTCTTGTCAATATTGATGTCTCCCGCCTCCGGGATGGGACCGGACAGGTTGATCCTGCCTTTCAAGATGTTCTCTTTTCCCTTATGTTGTGCACTTTCCGGGAGACCGATATTGTCGGCTGGTATCACCGCGATCATACCGCGGCCGCCATTTTGACTGAATTGGGCGACGGCAGGAAACTCGACGTCCTCTCGATCGTCCTGGCGAAGGTTCGTCATTGCCTGAACTGCCACCTACCGGACGACGTTGCTCATAAGGTCTCGGTCTCGGCGGTCCGCTTTCCAGACAACTTTCGGGGCGAGTTGTCCGACGAAGTCCTCGACGTGCTGTATCCCGATTTGGCGGGGGGCGAAACCGCTCGCCGGAGCGCGGGCGCCTTGAAGCGAGGCATCGACCTCACTTTGAGTCTCATCCTGTTACTGATGCTTTCGCCGCTGCTTCTGCTGATCGCCGTGGCGATCAAGTTGACGTCGAAGGGACCGATCCTGTTTCGGCAGGAACGACTGGGACAATTCGGCAAGCCGTTCCCGTTTTTGAAATTCCGGTCGATGTACATCAACACGGACAATTCCATACACGAGAAGTACATTCAGGAGTTCATCGGCAACGGAAAAGCAACCAAGACGGATGTCAATGGAAAACCCTTGTTCAAGTTGGTCGAAGATCCCCGAGTAACGCCGGTAGGTCGCATCCTTCGGAAGTTGAGTCTCGACGAGTTGCCGCAGTTTTTCAACGTCGCCCGCGGCGAGATGTCACTCGTCGGCCCGCGCCCGCCCATTCGGTATGAACTCAAGAACTATGATGTTTGGCACCGGCGACGAATTCTCGAAGTCAGACCGGGAATCACCGGCATGTGGCAGGTCTACGGTCGCAGCCGGACGACGTTCGACGAGATGGTCCGTATGGACCTCCGATACGCCCGCACCTGGTCGCTCTGGCTGGATTTGAAACTGCTCTGCCAGACTCCCGCCGCGGTCCTTCGTGGTGATGGGGCAGTATAGTCGAAAACGGTGCAGACTGAGCGACTGGAACAGATTTGAGGTTTAAGATCTAAGATTTTCGGTTTCTCCTGAACCGCTGGGACATTTTCGTTCCAACCGCTTCACGGCGGTAGCACCTCCATCGCAAATCTGCGATCTCAAATTTCAAATCCCTCCTAATCTCCTCCCCTCTATCCACCGATGATTCAGAAGAGGAGACCTTTATGATCAGGATCGGAGTCATCGGTTACGGGTATTGGGGTCCCAATATCGTACGCAATCTCATGGGTCACGCAGATTGTGATGTCGCCATGATTTGCGACGCGAGCCCCTGTTCGCTCGAGCGGGCACGCAAGCTCTATCCGGGCGCGAAGCTCAGCACTGATGCGCATGAGCTCCTTCGTTCTCCTTCTCTTGATGCGGTCGCCGTCATTACTCCGGTCTCTACTCACTTCTCGTTTGCGAAAGAGGCCTTGGAGAATGGGAAACATGTTTTCGTCGAGAAGCCCTTCACACTGACTTCCGACCAGGGAAGGCAGTTGATCGACCTGGCCGACAAGAACAACCTCATGATCATGGTGGACCATACCTTCCTCTTCACCGGCGCTGTCAGGAAGATCAAGGAGCTGGTCGACCAAGACAGTCTCGGAAAGCTCTACTACTATGATTCGACGCGCGTCAACCTGGGACTTTTCCAGCACGACGTCAATGTTGTCTGGGATCTGGCCCCCCACGACCTTTCGATCATGGATCATTTGATTCCCGGGCGTCCTGAGGCTTTGGTCGCCACGGGCGAAACCCACTTCAATGGGTTCGAAGATGTGGCTTACATCACCGTCTACTACTCCGATTCGGTGATCGCCCACTTCAACGTCAACTGGCTTTCGCCAGTCAAGGTACGAATGACCCTGATCGGTGGCGAAAAGCGGATGATGGTCTGGAACGATCTGGAGCCGGACGAGAAGATCAAAGTCTACGATAAGGGTGTCGAGGTAGAAACCCGCGGCGAAGTCTACGATCTGCTTGTGAGCTATCGGACCGGCGATATGTTAGCCCCAAAGGTCGAACCCGTGGAGGCCCTCAAGCTGGAGACTCGGTACTTTCTGGACTGTATCGAAAAGGGCGAGCGGCCCTTCAACGACGGACAGGCTGGAGTCCGAATCGTAGAGATGCTGGAAGCAGCCGACCAGTCGATCCACAACCGCGGCAGACTGGTCGAGCTCTAAAGCGAACCAGGAATTCTTTTTTTGCAGCTCCATCGGAACGAGCAGTATGGACGCATTCCGATCCCTCAATAACGTGACCCTTGGAAAAGACGTCTATCTGGGAAAATTCATCAATCTGTACGGCTGCAGGATCGGCGACAACACGAAGATAGGCGCCTTTGTTGAGATCCAGAAGAACGCGATCATCGGTAACAACTGCAAGATCTCGAGCCACACCTTCGTCTGTGAAGGTGTGACCATCGAAGACGACGTCTTCGTCGGCCACGGTGTTGTCTTCATCAATGACAGCTATCCCCGGGCGACGGCCGAAGGTCACTTGCAGACCGAGGCCGATTGGGAAGTCGAGACGACCCTGGTGAAGAAGGGGGCCTCGATAGGTTCCGGCTCGACGATCCTCTCGAGGGTCACGATCGGAGAAGGCGCAATAGTCGGTGCCGGAGCCGTCGTGACGAAGGACGTCCCGCCTCGAACGATAGTAGCCGGCAACCCGGCCCGCGTGCTCCGGAAACTGTAGCCAAGATTCCCTTGGCGGACCCTTCGCGCCATAGCGTCCCAGCCGTGAAAACCCCTCAGCTCATTCTATTCGGAACGCTCGTGATCCCGGGGATCCTCCACGCCCAGGACGTCTCGCCCACGGAGCGCTCAGCCCTCCTCGCCCTCTACGACTCGACGGATGGTCAAAACTGGACAAACAACCAGAACTGGCTCGACCCCCAGGCCACCGTGGACACGTGGTACGGGGTGCTGGTCGAGAGCGGCCACATTGTCGCGCTCGACCTCAGCGACAACAACCTGAAGGGCGCGATCGCCCCCGAGCTCGAGAACCTGGAGAACCTGCAAGAACTTCGCCTCGGCGGTAACCAACTCAGCGGAGTCATCCCGAAAGAGATCGGCTACCTCATCAACCTCCGGGTTCTTTCCCTCGAAGTCAACCAGCTCAGCGGCCCCGTTCCGCCGGAACTCGGTCAACTGGAGAATCTGGAAGAGCTCTACCTCTATACCAACGATCTCGACCACCAGATCCCGCCAGAACTGGGAAACCTGGTCCAGCTGCGGGTCCTGCTGGCCTACCAGAATGGGTTTACCGGCTCCATTCCCAAAGAGCTCGGCAGCCTGGCAGCGCTCGAGGTCGTCTTCTTGAGTACGAACTCTCTTTCCGGGGAAATTCCTTCGGAATTGGGGAACCTGACCGCACTGCACGAGCTCTATTTGACCAACAACGAGCTCTCAGGGCCAATTCCCGATTCCTTGAGCAGTCTTGCGGCATTGAGGACGCTGGATCTCTCGGGCAATCATCTTGCCGGCACTATTCCAGGAAGCCTTGGTGGGCTCACCGATCTCGAGACCCTGATTCTGAGCGACAACGAGCTGGGTGGACCGATTCCGGGAAGCTTTGGTCAGCTTGCAGATCTCAAGATCCTCAGACTGTCTCACAATCGCCTCTCAGGCACGATTCCGGCCAGTCTCAATGATTTGACGCAGCTTCAGACGCTCAGTCTTTCCAACAATCAGCTGTCCGGAGCTCCGCCGAATCTGGGCCAGTTGACTCATCTTGTTTCCCTTGATCTCAGCGGAAACTCACTGCAGGGCGCAATACCCGCGAGTTGGACCGGGCTAACGGAGCTCAGAAATCTCGATCTCTCGGGTAACAATCTCGATGGGACTCTGCCACCCGACCTTGGTGCTCTGAATCAGCTCCGATCGCTGAGTCTCAGCGACAATGCTTTCAGCGGTCCGATTCCCACGTCCCTTGGACAGTTCGAGCAATTGAGATATTGCTCTTTTGGAGGAAACCGCCTAACAGGCGGGATTCCCACCGAGATGGGAAACCTTTCCAGACTGGAGACCCTCGCTCTCAACGATAATCAACTGAGCGGTGACATGCCGGCAGAACTGACCCAGCTGACCGGACTTCGTCGACTCTCGTTGGAAGACAACGATCTCTCTGGATCCATACCCCCGAGCCTCGGCGAACTTTCGGCTCTGACTATCCTCGACCTGTCCGGAAACCAATTCTCCGGCACCGTCCCAGACTCGATCGGCCAACTCCAGCAGCTCGAGTATCTGAATCTTGCCGGCCACCAATCCGCTGACAGCAGCACGGTAGGGCTTAGCGGTGAAGTGCCGACGTCGCTCTGGCAACTCCCTCGTCTTCGTTACTTGGATCTCTCGAGGAATCGATTGAGTGGAAGTCTCCCGTCGTCAGTCAGCGGTCTGCCAAGTCTTGAGCGACTCGACATTTCCGAAAACGCATTCGCCGGGTCGATTCCTGCCGACCTCTTCGAACATCCGTTGCTGCGAGAGCTGCATCTCGACCAGAATCAGTTCAGCGGTGCCTTGCCCGAAGGGTTGGCGAAGTTCATCCTGGGACCCGCACTCGACCTGACCGGCAATCGCTTCGAGGGTCAGGTCCCGGCTGATCTGTTTCTGAAGCCCGGCCTTACCGTCCTGAATCTGGCAGGAAACCGATTCTCATCACTGCCTGCCACTCTCGCTTCCGATAGTGACCTGCAGGTACTCAACCTGGCCCACGATCAAATCGGCCCGCAGATTGAAGGTGACCTGTTCGCCCACCTGCCACAGCTACGTATGCTCAATCTCCAAGACAACCGACTTGTCTCAGCGCCCGATCTTTCTCATTCCAGTGAACTCGAAGTGCTGAATCTGGCCCGGAACGAGATTCGGCAGGAGTTTCCGAGTCAATGGACGGAGTTGAGCAATTTGCGGATTCTGTCCATCCGCTCGAATCAATTCCATGGAACGATCCCTGATGGCATCCTGAATCTAACCAACCTGCGGGAGGGATCTTCCGACTTCAGAGGTAACCTCCTCCAGACCAGCGACCCTCAAGTGGAGGCTTTCATGAGCCATGCACAGGTCGGTGGGAGTTGGAAGGTCGAGTTCCTGTTCCCGTACTACTCGGAACGAACCAGCTCTGCATGGGATTTCACCAGTTTCGCTTTCAGTAATCCTATGCCCTCCGGCGTCGGCAGCATCATGTTGGAGCAGTTCGGCGCCCAGGGTGAAGCCCTCGCGAATGCGAGCGTACAGCTCCAACCCGGCGAGCAGAAAGCGCTGTTGGGAAGGGAGTTCTGGCTATGCGCCGAGCCCGGCCCCGGATGTGCCGCTTCGGCTCCTGGAGATTTGGTCTTCGATGGATGGGTGCGGGTCACACTCGATTCTGAGAAGGAACGGGGCTTCTTTCTGTTTACTGACGGTGAAGGGATGATGGATGGCGGACTTCCGGCACGGGAGTCCGCCCGGCATCTGGTCTTCACCCGTGTACGGAACCTCCTGCGAGGCCAACTCGTCCAGACGACCCTGAGTCTGATCAACCCCTACTCGGAGCAGTGTGGGATCGACCTCCGTCTCCGTGACAGTACCGGGTCCATTGTGTCTGAGACCTCGCGCAGTCTTGGCGCTCTGAGCGTCCTACGCGCTCCAATCAGTGATCTGTTCGGTTCTGTGGCCAATGATGGTGACTACCTCACCGTCGACGTCACCAACGGTACCGGAATCGCCGGCTTTGAAACGCTTCGGGCGGACCCTCCCGGCACATTGTTGGGACTGAGCCCCTGGACTGACTCAACGGCCACTCTTCTCTACTCGGCGCAAGTCGCCTACATTCCGGATGTTCTCTATACAAATCTACACTTGGTCAATTCGGGTGCGGAAGCCGCACAGGTCGAGCTTTCAATTTACGACGATTCCGGCCTGGTGACGGATTCTACGGCTCTGCAGCTCCAGCCTGGATCGGCTTGGATCGGCGACCTCCAGGACGTCTTCGGACTCTCGTCGACGACCATCGGATCGCTCTTAGTCCGGTCCGACGCCCCCGGAGTGATCGGGGACGTCTTGTTCCTGCAAGCGAATCTCGATTATGCGGCCGCCATGCAACTCGAAGCCGAGCCGACGACTCTATCGATCTTCAGTCAGGTGGCCAACGTCGGGAGCTTCTCCACAGGCTTGGCGCTGTTCAACCCGGGCGAAGTCAAGGTAAGCGGCACTCTGAGAGTCTTCGATGCCTCGGGCCACGATGTGGGGCAGTTCGATTTCATGCTGGACCCGTTCTCGAGGTTCTCGGATAGCCTTTCATCGCTGGTTCCGGAATCGGCAACCCAGGTCGGCGGCTATATCAAAGTCGAATCCGACAACCCGATTGTGGCCGAGGAGATCTTCGTCCAAGCCAACAAGATCTACGTCGCGGTTCCCACCTCGAAATGAGATTTGCCCTGCGTACTTGTTACGGGTCGCTTCGGAGGCCCTTTCTCTTTGGTTTGGCCCTTGCGCTCTTTACACCCTCCGCCGTGGATATGATGGCGGCAACCGCACCTGTTCGCCTCGCTTGGGACCCGAGCGGGACAGCTTGGAGCAAGGGCTACAACATCTACCGGGCGACCAGCAAAGACGGGACCTTCACCGGACCCATCAACGCAACAATCGTCGAAGACACTTGGTATGTCGACGACGATCCCACCCTCGACCCGGGGGGCACCTACTGTTACTATGTCACGACGGTCGGTGCCGACGCCCGGGAGAGCGCACCTTCCAACGAAGTCTGCATCGACCGCTTCTTGGTCTCAGTCCGACCGGATTCCGCAGGGGCCGTCTTTCAAAGTGGGGATCTGGTCGTCGTCGTCGCCGACACTGGTATCACCACCGGCGTGACCTACGGCTGGGTTCAGCTCGCAGGCCCCGTGGTTTTGCCGGTCGACCTGGCCAGGCCGGAGCTGGTATTTCCCGCGCCGGTAGTGGCCGAAGCAACGACGCTCGAATTCCGGGTCGATGCCCAATATGGGCAGAAGCACAAACAGAGCACTGTTCAAATCACGATCAGCCCCTGACAGAGCAGACCTTCTATCCTCACACTACCTTCGCCTCTTCGGCAGGGTTCCGACCGAACCACGCCTCACGGACGGGTAAAGAAAGTCAACTTCCCGCCGTTCTATAATGATGCGCTGTAATTGACAGGGCGAAGCTGTATCCAACTTAAGAGGCACGGCAGAAGAATTCGGAGCGTGGTTCCTGAATCCTTTCGGCGGCTGGCGCTTTCCTAAGGTCGGACCGTCGGGCCTCATAGGGAAGCTGAATGGGTCAGAGCCGAACCCACAAGAAACCGCGAGGGTTTCGCGTGGGTGCCGAACCTTCACACCAAACCGGGGCCAAGGCCTTGGGGCAACACGCCCCCGGAATTCGGGGTTCCTATGAACAAAGATCCGATTCCCTTTCTTGATCTCGTTTCCCTCCACAAACCCCTGGAAGAAGAGCTGATCGCCGTCTGTCGCCGCGCGATCAAGTCCGCCCGCTTCATCGGGGGTCTCGAAGTCGAGGGCTTCGAACAGGAGTTCGCGGCCTACTGCGGCGTCCCCTTTTGCGCGGGCGTCGGCAACGGCACCGATGCGGTCCGCTTCGCATTGATGGCCTGCGGTGTTGGCAAAGGCGACGCGGTTGTCACCGTCTCCCACACCTTCATCGCCACGATCGAAGCAATCAGCCAGACCGGTGCGGCAGTCGAATTCGTCGACATCGACGAGAGAACCTACAATATGAGCCCCAGCTGTCTGCGGGACTACCTGGGATCTTGTGAAATCGACGGTGCAACCGGCCGCCCGCGAGGAAAGCGAAGCGGTCTCCCCATCAAAGCGGTTGTCCCCGTGCATTTGTACGGCCAGTGCTCCAACATGGACCCCATCCTCGACCTGGCCGCCAAGTACGGCCTCGTGGTCATCGAAGACGCCGCGCAAGCCCAAGGCGCAGAGTACCTGACAAGGTGCGGTCACCCGGCGAGCGGAGTCCGGAACTCGGAACCCGAAACGGTGGGCTTCGAACCCCGCTGGCAGCGCGCCGGCTCCTTCGGAAAGGCCGCCGCGTTCTCCTTCTACCCCGGTAAGAACCTCGGTGCCTGTGGCGAAGCCGGGGCCGTCGTTTCCAGCGATGAGGAAGTCATCAAAAAGGTCAAGATGATCCGGGACCACGGCCAGGCGCAGAAGTACTATCATCACCTGGAAGGCTACAATGGGCGTCTCGATGCTATCCAAGCCGGAATGCTTCGGATCAAGCTGCGCCATCTGGATGAGTGGAACAGCAAGCGCCGCGCCGCCGCCAAACTCTACGGCCAACTGCTGGCTAAGCAATCAAACGCGGACCTTGTCACGATCCCTTATGAGCCGGAGAACACCCGTTCCATCTACCACCTCTATGTCATCCGCCATCCGAATCGTGACGGACTGATGGCGTATCTCGAGAACTACCAGATCTACACGGCCTTGCACTACCCTGTACCGGTACACCTGCAGCACTGCTACCGAGATTGGAACTATCGACCCGGGGACCTTCCCGTGACGGAAAGAGTCACCTCGGAGATTCTCTCCCTTCCGATGTTTCCTGACCTCACCCCCGAACAGGTGGACAGAGCTTCCAAACGAATCGGATCATTCTCGGGTTCAGCCGAACCCGTGATTCACACAGGCTTGCTGGATAGTTGAGATTCGTTGTGCTGCGCTGAATAGCGACGGCGGGCACTCGAGACCCGGCCAGCCCCTCCCTACTGATGCTCAACTTTTTTCGCCACTTCCTCCAGACCAAGGGGCCGGGGCATGGGCTGGAGCGATTTCTGGAGGTTGTCTGGCGGTTTACTCGAGGCGGCCGTCGGCTCGACCATATTATCGACCTGGTCGAAAAGACTCTAGGATCTCACCAGGTTCGGATCACCTTTTTCGTCAGTGCGGGGGTCATCGGGCGACACCGTTCGAGAATCGAGCGACTGAAACGCCTGGGCCATGAGATCGGATCGCATGGTGTGTATCACAGCCGCATGGATCTCCTTGACCGATCTCGGCAGTTGCATGTTCTGGAGGAAAGCCAGATTCTTCTCGAGAGAGCTGGGTTTGATCCTCAAGGTTTCCGAAGTCCATATCTGAGCTACGACCAGGGCACACGCGAGGCCCTGGAGTCCAGCCGCTTCCTTTGGACGAGCGGCAGAGTCATCCTGTGGGATTGGGGTTCTGATAACTGCCTTTGCGTGGAACGTCTCGAGCCTCTCTATAACCTCCTCTCTTCAGAAGAAGAGATCGCGTTGCCGGATCGGCGAAATGAGGTCCTCGATATTCCCGTTTGCGCACCCGACGATGAAATGCTTTATGAGCGCTGTCGGGTCAGAGATACCGATGGACTCCTGAGGGCGTGGACGAGTGTTTTCGATGCTGTTCACCAGCGTGGCGAGCTCTGTCAGATCCTCTTCCACCCGGAGCGGTTTCCATACACGGATGCCGTCATCGGTAGTCTCGTGGAGCGCGTTTCAAATTCACGTCCGCCCGTTTGGATGGCGACGCTCAGAGAAGTGGGGGAATGGTGGAGGGAACGTGGAAACTGGACTTGGACCAGGGTTCAAAGCGGGGGTCTCGAAGTCACGGCGCCCGAGGGTTCGACATTCTTGGTCAATGCCGCGGGGTGCGAGGATTCGTGTCAGATTCCTGTGAGGTCGACCTGCCCATTTCTCGGAAGCTTCAGGGTTGCCGAGCCATCCGCTCGGTGGCCGGCCTGGACGATCACGGTCAGCAAGCGCAGTCCGGAGTCTCTCCTGGACTGGCTCAAGGAAGAGGGCTTTTGTGCCGAGTACGGCGACGCCGGTGAAGAGGCGAACCCGTTTCTAGACTACCCTGGGTTCGACGACAAAGACAAACGCGCGATACTCCAGAAGCTCGATTCAGTTCAAGCGCCGCTGTTCCGACTCTGGCGCTGGCCGAATGAGTGTCTCTCCGCCTTCTGCATTTCCGGGGACATCTGCGCCGTGGACCTACGGGATTTCATTGACAGGATGCTGCATTTCTGATGAAGCGGAAGAAGACCATTCACGTCGTGGGCGCTCGGCCCAATTTCATGAAGGTGGCTCCAATACTCCGCGAGATGTCACGCCACACAGACGTCTTTGAGAACATTCTTGTCCATACGGGACAGCACTACGATGCAAACATGTCCGAAGTGTTCTTTGATGATCTGAACATGCCCGAGCCTGACATCTACCTGGGAGTCGGTTCAGGTACCCACGGACAACAGACGGCCAAGGTGCTGGCTGCATTTGAGGACGTGCTTGCGCAGGAAAAGCCGGACCAGGTGTTGGTCGTCGGAGACGTCAACTCGACTCTGGCATGCGCGCTGGCGGCGGCAAAACTTCAGATCCAGGTAATTCACGTCGAAGCCGGCCTCAGGTCATTCGATCGAACGATGCCCGAGGAAATCAATCGATTCGCTTGTCAGGATGCTGCCTGCTGCGCGTCTTCGCTGGACTGTTCTCGAAAGACTCTTTGAGCTTGCCCCGAACGGAGGTGCTCCTCGAGACTTCGTCCTCGTGACTCTTCATAGGCCCAGCAACGTAGATGAGCCTGCGGTGTTGGAAGAAGTGATGCAGGCGCTCTTGGACCTTTCGAAGAGTCGAATCGTCATCTTTCCGGTTCACCCCCGGACACGTGCCAGGATAGAGGCGTTGTCCGGAATTGAGACCAACGAGAACCTAAGAATCACGGAGCCTTTGGGTTATCTCGAATTTCTGGCGTTGATGGAGCACGCCGCAACGGTGATCACCGACTCTGGCGGCGTTCAGGAGGAAACGACGTATCTTGGGGTGCCCTGCGTCACAGTCCGACCGAATACCGAGCGGCCTGTGACAATCACGGTCGGTACCAACCGGCTGGTCGCTTCCAGAAAGGGGGCGATCGTGGCTGCGGCCGACAGTGCCTTGGAGCGCCGAACCTCCTCCCCTTCTCATCGCCGGCCTTCGTTGTGGGATGGTCAGACTGCAAAGCGGATTGCCAGAATCCTGTTGGATCAGG
>JARRKC010000084.1:0-11072 GCA_037388505.1 Acidobacteriota bacterium
CACTCGGGTTCGGGGTGTCGCTTGATGTGACCCCGGACATCCGGGTCCTGCCGGCTACCCCGGTTTTCTGCGCAGCTGCCATCCTTGTCTTCGCAGTCGGTCCCGCCTGGCATATCGCCCGCGACGTAGCGCATGGCACGGTTGCGCTCCCTCAGGCAACCCGGACGACGACCGATCGGTGGGGGCGACTGTTTTCCGGACGGCATTGCCTGCTCATGGCTCAGCTTGCACTGTCTCTGGTGCTGCTTTTCAGTGCGGGCCTGTTCTTCCGGGCCGCAGACGCCAGCCGCAAGGTGCTGGGTAGCACCCTCGACAAACCTCGACGCGCTGACCGCGATGAACGAGCGGGGAGAACCGTGAAACGGCAGCGATCCGAAGACGGCATCGACCCGCTCCAGACGCCCGACTCCCAATCTCTCGATCTTCTGTGGGGCGCCCGCGGTTTCCTGTACAATGCGTCGGATGCAGCTCACTCCCGGCACACGACTCGGCCCCTACGAGATCGTCGCGCTGCTCGGTGCGGGCGGCATGGGCGAGGTCTACCGCGCACGCGACACGCGGCTGGGTCGTGACGTAGCCGTCAAGGTGCTTCCCCAACATCTCTCGTCGAGCGCCGAAGTGCGCGCACGCTTCGAGCGCGAGGCAAGAACCGTCTCGTCGCTCAACCACCCGAATATCTGCACGCTCTACGACATTGGCCGCGAGGGCGACACCGACTACCTGGTGATGGAGCTGATCGACGGCGAGACGCTGGCGGCGCGCGTCGCCAAGGGGCCGCTCCGGACCGACCAGGTGCTGGCGCTGGGCACGCAGATCGCCGCTGCGCTGGCGCGCGCGCACCGTGCCGGCATCGTGCACCGCGACCTCAAGCCCGGAAACGTCATGCTCACGAAGAGCGGCGCCAAGCTCATGGACTTCGGGCTCGCGCGTGCGACGGGCCTCGACGCCGAGGCTGTCGGCGACCTCACGGAATCGCCCACGGTCGCCCAGCCGCTGACGGCCGAGGGCACCATCGTCGGCACGTTCCAGTACATGGCTCCGGAGCAGCTCGAAGGCAGAGAGGCCGACTCGCGCAGCGATGTGTGGGCGCTGGGGTGCGTGCTCTACGAGATGGTGACGGGCAAGCGGCCGTTCGAGGGCAAGAGCCAGGCCAGCCTCATCGCCGCCATCATGGAGAAGCCACCGCGCGCGCTCAGCGAGCTCTCCCCTGCCTCGCCACCCGCGCTCGACCGCCTGGTGCGGGCGTGCCTGGCCAAGGACCCCGACGACCGCATACAAACGGCGCACGACGTCGGGCTGCAGCTCGAATGGATGCGCGCCGAATCGAGCGCTGCCGCACCCTCGACACCGGCCGCTGCCGCGCCGGCACAGTCGCACGGCGGCGCGGGCGGAATGCGCCGGGCGATGGCGGCGGTCGTGGTCGTCGCAATCATCGCGGTCGCTGCGGGGTTTCTGGCGGGCCGGCGGAGCGCGCCGCCGGCGACGTCGAACGACGTCCAGTTCCACCGCAAGACCTTCCGCAAGCAGGCCATCTTCACGGCGCGCTTTATGCCCAACGGCAAAACGATCGTGCTCAGCGCGGCGCTCGAGGGGAATACCACCGGGCTCTACGTCATCCGCCCCGAGTACCCCGAGCCGCAGTCGCTGGGCATGAAGAACGTTCACCTGCTCGCTGTTTCATCGCGCGGCGAGCTGGCGGTCCTCAACCACGCCCGTTTCACCGGTCATCATCGGCTGTTCGACGGAACGCTGGCGCGCATGCCGCTGGAGGGTGGCGCGCCGCGCGACATCCTCGAACACGTTCGTGAAGCAGACTGGTCGCCCGACGGGAGCGAGCTGGCCATCATCCACGAGGTCGCCGATGGCGATCAGCTGGAGTTCCCCATCGGCCACGTGCTGTACCGGTCGTCGGGATACCTGAGCGACATGCGCGTGTCGCATGGCGGGGACAGCATCGCATTCATGGAGCACCCGGCGCGGTTCGACGACCGCGGGTCGGTCAAGGTGATCGACCTCGGGGGACGCGCGCGCGAGCTGGCCAGCGGATACTGGGGCATGGAGGGGCTCGCCTGGTCGCCGGCCGACGACGCCGTGTACTTCAGCGCCGCCATCGGCGGCTCCGAGTTCTCCGTGTACCGCGCCGACATCGCCGGGGGCGCGCGGCTCGCCCGGCAGAGCGCGGGGCTTCTGATCATCCACGACATCGCGCCCGACGGCACCTGGATCGTCACGGGTGATGACACGCCCACCGAGATCTTGCTTCGAGACCTGGACAACGACACCGAGACGAACCTGTCGTGGCTCGACGCCGCGCTTTACCCCAAGCTCTCGCCGGACGGCAGGACAATCCTGTTCACCGACGAGAGCGAGGCGGCCGGCCCCAATTACTCGGCGACATTGCGCCCGACGTCAGGCGGCGCCATCGTGCGGCTGGGCGAAGGGTTTGGTACCGACTTCTCGGTCGACGGCCGGTTCGTCCTGTCGGTGGTTCCCAGTACACCGCCGCGCGTCATGTCGTATCCGGTCGGCGCCGGGCAATCGGTACAGCTCGACCGTGGCCAGTTCGAGAACATCTCCGACGCGTACTGGACGCCGGACGGAGCGCACGTTCTGGTCAGCGGAAATCTCGCCGATCAACCGCCGCGCTGTTTCCTGCTGGACCCGACGACGCGCGAAGCGACGCCGATCGGGCCGGAAGGCATCCGGGAGGGGCGGCCATCGCCGGACGGAAAGGTGTTCGCGGCGCGCACGCAATCGGGGTGGTCGGTCTTCCCCATCTCGGGCGACGGGGAGGGCTCCCCGGTGCCATCGATGACGGTGAGCGATCTGCTGATCCGCTGGAGCCCCGATGCCACCGCGGTCTACGCGTTCCACCAGGCTACGGTTCCGACGCCGGTGGACCGTATCGATGTGTCCACGGGTCGCCGCGAAACCATCGCGACGCTGGGAGGCCATCGCGTGGGCCTGGTCAGCGTGCTGACGGTGTCGATCGGCAACGACCTGAAGGCGATGGTCTACGCAACGTGGAACTACAGCTCGGTGCTCTACACCGTGACTTCGAAGGGGTGAACCTCGCTCCCGGTACACGTCTCGGCCGCTACGGACGCGATGCTCATGGCGGTCTCCGTCGATGGAACCGGCGACGACTTCCACGTGTTGGGCGAGACACCGCTGTTCCAGGTCTTCCAACGCGACGCCCCACAGACGATGGCGGTCAGCGGTGACGGCGAGCGCTTCCCCATCAACACCATGGGGGAGACGTGGGACGGCCCAGGTCGATGAGGTGAGACGAGAGGCCGAAGCGCATTTCATTCACGCTCTGATTTTACCGACTGTGTAGGAATCTCGTCATCGCAGAGGGGAGGCTGATTGGGGGCGTTGGTCCGTCGAATTCGGCGCGCACGCCTTTCGATCGTAACGTGCCGAGAACAAAGGGTTCTCTGTCCGGTCTGGTACGTATCTGCGGTGGACCGATTCCAGCGCAAGCCGCGAAGCCTCAGGAAGCTCCTTCAGCGAGCGAGTCCGTTCTCGATCTGGGGATTCCCGATCCTGTGCGAATGGGAACGTTCAATCGCCTCGCGCCCCTTTCCGGGGTGGCGAGAGCGACATGGTGTCGCGGATGGCCGAGAGAGCCTCACCTCGCGGTCGTGGCTCTCCCGGCCAGAAGTATGGTGGCTGCGGCAGAATGGACCTCTACTCACCTCCGCATCGAAACGTGAGCGGGCAAATCTCAGACTCCAACACCACTGGGATGTCGGCTAATCCTCGGGCCAGCAGATCTCCCCCGTCACTTCTCCGAAGACCAGGTCCGGGCCCTGCCAGTTGGAAAGAATGACTCCGGTGGCCCCCTCGTAGCGGCCCGTTCCACCGGTGATCAAGGCGGTCTGCTGCACCCGGCCGACGCCGAGTGTGAAATACACCAACTGAAAGTTCATTCCGACGGCGTCCCCAAAGATTTCTCCATGCTTCGTCTCGTAGACGATCGGTACTCTCCAGAGCATGGTGTCGCCAACCGCGGGAGGGAACTCGATGATCGGAGCTGCAGCCAGGATCAGCATCCGTCCGTTGATCGTGCCGTGGAGCTCGGCCTCGATACAGAGGGCGTAGCCCTCCGAAGAGCAGGCCTCGTCTCCCGAGAAATCAACGTAATCGCTCAGATAGGCCTTGACCTGCTCGCACTGTTTGGACCGCGGATGATGTTGCGGCCGGTGTTGCCTCCCCGATCCGTTGGCTGCGCTTGCCGGCGCGACGAAGCAGACCAGCAAGACCGCCACAGACCCGATCATCAGTTTGGTTCGTTTTCGCATGACTTACCTCCTTTGCCCGATGGACGCAGCGGAATTGCCGCGTTCATGACTGCTACCCTTTTTCCTGAAAGCCTGAACTAACCCCGCGTCATCACCGCGAGATGACTCCCCCCCGTTCTCACTCAGAGATGCCGGGGTATCAGCAGAACTTTCCGTGTTGCCTGCCGTCCGAGTGTCTTCCTGTGGGCGCACGGGAGTCTGTAGGAAACGAAGAGGGTTTTGCTGCGTTTTCCTTGTGAAGACGGGATCGTCCGACGGTCAAGGGTGTGCAGGTGATCCGACAGACGTTACAATAAAGCTCAACCTCGCTGTGCCCTGGCTTGCTCGGGTGGGGAGATTGGGTCGTCGCGTACGGCGCTTAGAGCCCTTCGCCAGAAGAGAAGCGGGGAAGAAACGCTGGTTCGAACCGTTCTCCGCTGCAGCGGGATCAGCAAGGGGAGGCGGATGTGAGGACCTTCACGGTCGGCGAATGGCGGGTCCGGCCGCCCTTGAATCGCATCGAGAGGGGAGAGGAAGCACGCCACCTCGAGCCCCGGGCGATGGATCTTCTCGTCTACCTGGCCGACCACGCCGGCGAGGTGCTCTCGAAAGATCGACTCGTGCGAGCCGTCTGGCCTGAGGCCTTCGTGACCGACGGCGCTGTCACTTACTCGATCACCAGACTACGCCAGTTGCTGGGGGATGACGCCAGGGATCCCCGGTTCATCGAAACGATTCCTCGACGCGGGTATCGGCTGATTGCCGAAGTGACCTTCGAGAAGCCTGCCGAGGAGGAGTCCCGCTACGTGCTCCTGGAAAGGCTCGGCCAAGGCGGCATGGGTGAAGTCTTCCTGGCGCGGGACACGATCCTCCACCGGCGCGTCGCTCTGAAATTCCTCCAGCCGGAGAAAGAGAAGGATGAACTCTGGCTTCGCCGCCTGATGCGGGAAGCGCGCGCCGCGGCCGCCCTCGATCATCCCTACATCTGCAAGGTCTATGAGACCGGCCAGCTCGACGGGCGGGACTTCATTGCCATGGAGTACGTCGAAGGCGAGAAGCTGAGCCGGCGGATCGAGCAGGGCCCATTGCCACTGGAGGAGGCGCTCCGGATCGGCCTGGAGATCGCGGAAGCACTCGAATGCGCCCACAGCAACGGGATCGTGCACCGCGACATCAAGCCGTCGAACATCATTCTGACCGGGCAGGGGCACGTGAAGGTCACGGACTTCGGGATCGCCAAGCGGTTTCGCAAAGACGAGGGTGAACAGGAGGAAGGAACGCTCACGGATGCCGCGCACGAGAGTCCCGGGACACCCGACTACATGAGCCCGGAGCAGATCCGGGGCGAACCGCTCGATCCGCGCAGCGACCTGTTCCAGTTCGGCATGGTGCTCTACGAGATGCTCGCCGGCAACCACCCATTCCGAAGAGCCACGAAGCTGGAAACGACTGCTGCAATCCTCGACCAGGTCCCGAGACCGCTGGGTACGCTTCGAACTGATGCTCCGGAAAGGCTCGAGCGCCTCGTGCGGAAGATGTTGGACAAGGAACCGGGCGAGCGTTTCAGTTCCACTCTGGAAGTCCACGGCGAGCTCAAAGGTCTTCTCTCCAACCCTGCGGCCACCGGTCGGGTCCCGTTGGAAGCGAATCCGTCCGGCGCTGTGATCGACGAGATCCTGAACAAGGCTCCGGTCTCCCTGAGCGAGCCGAAGCCACAGATTCCCGAAGATCTCACGAAGGTGAGTGACAAGTGTCCGGAGAAGAACTGGAACCTCGGGCACGGGAAGGCGCGCGGGCTGCCGGCGGATGTGGACCGGTTGCCGGAACGCAGAATTTCAGCGGAGCCGGCGGAATCTCACAGGGGCGCCGTGGAGCGGCAAGGAGAATACCGCTGGAGCCGGACCCCCTGGGTATGGGTGCCGGTCATCCTTGTGGTCCTGATCGGAGTTGCCTTTTGGTGGCAGTTGAGAGACCCAGGCACCTCCGGGACCGCACCTCTCGAGATCATACCTTTTACCACCGAGGGCGGTGCGAAGACCTTCCCGAGATTCTCACCGGATGGGGAGCGCATCGCGTATAAGTGGGACGGCCCCGCCCGCGACAACTGGGACATCTACGTCAAGGGGTTGGCTGCCGGTGCAGCCCCCATCCCCTTGACCCGTGACCCGGCAGAGGATTGCGCCCCAGCGTGGTCCCCGGATGGCCGCCAAATCGCCTTCACCCGTATCTATCAGGACGGGAGCGGGGCGATCTTCCTCGTACCTTCGCTGGGTGGTCCCGAGCGTAAACTGATCGATCGTGAAGGGGTCCTGAGGCTTGACACAGGGAATCTGCTCACATTGGCCAGCTGGTCTCCGGACGGCGAGACACTGATCTTCTCCGAATCCAAGTCTCCTCAGGGTCCGGCTCGGGTCGTCGCGATATCGAAGGACACAATCAAAAGGACAGTTCTGACGAATCCCCCGGAGGACACTCTGGGAGACGTCATTCCGGCGTTTTCGCCCGACGGCAGCCAGATTGCCTTTGTGCGCGTGGGCTCCAAAACGGGATTGAACTTGGACGTCTGGGTCCAGCCCGTGACAGGAGGACACCCCCACCGGTTGACGCACTTCGGGGCGTTCTGGATTGGCCAGCTTGCCTGGACGTCAGATGGGCGCTCAGTTGTTTTTGTTGCGGCACGTACGCGTTCATTGAGACAGCTCTGGCGAGTCGACGTTGCGAGTGGTCGATGCGATCCGGTCGCGGGTCCCGGGCCGAAGGTGGGGCCGGCCGATGTCTGGGAAAATCGGCTGGTCTTCGTCGAAGTGCAGCAATACCATCAGGACATCTACCGGGTTCCGATCTCACCGGATCAGGCTTCCCAGTCGGAACTGCTGATCGGCTCGGCATACGATGACTGGAATGCGGACGTCTCGCAGGACGGCCGTTGGATTGCTTTCGAGTCCAACCGGAGCGGCCAGAACGCCATCTGGCGGTGCGAAAGCGATGGCTCCCACCCGATGCAGCTGACCCACTTTGAAAAGTACTGTGAAACCCCGCGATGGTCGCCGGACGGGAGGAGAATCGTATTCGCTTCGAATCAATCCGGCAACTGGGATCTCTGGCTGATCGACCCGGAGGGCGGTGTACCACAACAACTCACGGACGATCCTTCGGATGAGAAGATGGGGACGTGGTCTCGGGACGGCGAGTGGATTTACTTCACCTCCAGCCGGACGGGCCGGACCGAGATTTTTCGGATGCCTTCAAAGGGAGGGGAGCCCATTCAGCTCACTGAGAATGGCGGGTGGTACGCCCGCGAATCGAGTGACGGGCGGTACGTTTACTACACCGGGAACTCCACCACTCCGGGGATCTGGCGCGTCGCGAGCAACGGTGTACGCAGGGAGGAACTGGTCTTGCCCAACAATCACCTGGCAGGTTGGGCCCTCGGTACCCGCAAAATCTATTTCGCGACCGTTGTCTCGCAGGATTACCGCATTCGCTGCCTCGATCCCGACAGCGGAGAAACGACGGAACTCTATCAAAAGCAAGGCTTCTTGCGTCACCCCGGATTCACCGTCTCACCCGACGAAGAATGGGTCCTCTTTGGTGAGCTTCCGCAGGTAGAGGCGGAACTGATGCTGGCGGAAAACTTCCGCTGATCCTCAAATTGGCTCAAATGGGTGACACGCACGCATTTCGATCGTAACGTACCGCGAACAAAGGATTCTCTGTCCGGTCTGGTACGCCTTTAGGGTGAACCGATTCCAGCGCAAGCCGCGAAAGCGAAAAGGGGGCGACCAGCGAAGGGAGATTTCCAGCGAATCTCGCGAATCTCGCAGGGGTTACGGTGGCCAGCGAATCGCGCGGATCTCGCAAATGGGTTCAACCCACTGGTTCAGAGTCCGCGGAGATTTGGGTAGACCACAATGGGGACGATGGGCGTACGGATTGGTGATCATGCTTGCACATAACTGCTCATAGCAGCATAATGATGCTATGAGCAAATCGATCACGATTCGCGACGTGCCTTTGGAGACGCGGGACGAGCTCGCAGCTCGAGCCGCCCGCACGGGACGGTCGCTTCAGGAGTACGTTCGCAGCCAGTTGATCGAGCTGGCCCGTCGACCCGAACCCGAAGCCCTGATTGCCCGGATCCGCGAACGAAAGGAACATACCCAACCCAGACTGTCGCGTGAACGGATCCTGGGGCATCGCGAGGCCGACCGCCGATGACGGTGGTGGTCGACGCCTCGGTCGTAGTGGCCGCTTTGGCGGATTCCGGAGTGGACGGGGTTTGGGCGGAAGACCTCTTGTCGGGGGAGGATCTCGCGGGTCCCTGCCTGCTGCCGGCCGAGGTGGCCAACATCCTGCGACGGGCCGAACTGGCCGGAGAGATCTCGAAGGAAACGGCTGCGCTGGCTCACGCGGATCTTCTTGCGCTGCGCCTCGATCTGTTCCCCTATGAGCCGTTTGCACCCCGCATTTGGTCGCTCCGGACGAATCTCACGGCGTATGACGCTTGGTACGTGGCGCTGGCCGAAACCCTCCCGGCGCGGCTGGCAACGCTGGATCTGAAGCTCGCGCGGTCTCCCGGCCCGCGTTGCCGTTTCCTCGTGCCCGATGACTAGCCCACCTCAGTTCGCATCCGCCCGGCCCGGGATGACGGGGAAGGCCGTCAGAATCGGGACCTCGTCGGGATAGGCGATGGCCGCATCGTCGTTCTGGCGCAGGGTCAGGGCGGCGACGGGCACGTCGCTGCCGACCGTCACCACGGCCTGGGTCTCCTGCAGCTGCGCCACCAGCTCGGCCGGGGCTCCGTTGGCCTGGAAGATCTCCCAGATGAACTGGCCGATCGCTTCGCCCGGTGCGAGCGTGAGCTGGACCTCACCGAGCTGGTTCTGGAAGGCCTGATCCCAGACCCGGACGACCAGGTGGGCCGTCGTTCCCGGATCGGTCACGTCGCCGGGCGGGTTGACCAGGGCCAGGCCGGTGTCCTTGGCCGCGATCGAATCGAGCAGGACCGTGAAGTCCCGAAGCGGCCGTGCGGCCGGGATGCCGGCTTCGGTCACCGTCACGCCCGAGTCCGTGCGGGTGAAAACGACGGTTCCGTCGATCTCCGCCGTCGCATCGGCACCGATCTGCGCGCGGATCCGGGTCTGGTTCGCGGCGGCCTCCGGGGTCCGAACCTTGACGACAGCGTAGCCGACCTGAAGCGCGCCGGTCGCCGGAGTCTGGGCCGAGTAGACACTTCCGCCCGAGAAGGTCAGGTCGAAGTGTGTGGAGGGCTCCTGCTGGCCCAGCTCGATCGCAAGCGGCGATCCCGAACGGTCGTAGAACTCCACGACCAGGTTGCGATCCTCAGGAACGACGCTGGCCAGAAGCAGGCTGCTCTGGAGTCGGATCCCGCCGGCCACGCCGTCGCCGAAGAGCGGAAAGTAGAACGTGTCGCTGAACTCCGACGATCAGGCGTCCCGGACTTCCAGGTTGAACTGTCGGGTCTCCGTCGTGGTTTCCGTCGTGACGATATTGACCGAGCCATTCAGGACTTCAAGGCTGCCGCGGCCGCTGTAGAAGTCTCCGATGTAGACAAAATCCTGGCTGATGTCGTACTCCACGTTGGGTTCTGCCAGGACCGTCGATCATCGGGAAGTTGAGCACGTAAAACGGCGTTCCCCGTCAACTCGACCACGGCCTGCCCAACATCGAGTTGGGCCGTTACCTCTCCACTATCGCTTCAGCCTCATCGGATTACGTTTTGCGGTAGACTCGTCGGCAGTCATGGCACTGGGAGCCGGCGACAAACTGGGGCCCTACGAGATCGTCGGCCATCTTGGCAAGGGCGGGATGGGAGAGGTGTACCGCGCCACCGACACGCGCCTCCACCGCGACGTAGCGATCAAAGTCTCCGCCGAGCATTTCGGAGAACGCTTCGAGCGGGAAGCCCGAGCCATCGCGGCGCTGAACCATCCCAACATCTGCACGTTGCACGACGTGGGACCCAACTACTTGGTGATGGAGCTGGTGGAGGGTCCGACACTGGCGCAGAGAATCCAGGAAGGCCCGATTCCACTGGAGGAAGCGCTGGCCATCGCCCGCCAGGTCGCGGATGCGCTGGAGGCGGCGCACGACAACGGCATCGTGCATCGGGATCTCAAGCCGGGCAACGTCATCCTGAAGCCCAATAAAGCTGTCAAAGTCCTGGACTTCGGCTTGGCGAAGGTGCGGCCGCGCACGGCGTCGGGCGATGAACAGGACCCGGACCATTCGCCAACTATCTCGATGGCCGCCACGCAGGCGGGTGTGATCCTCGGGACGGGCGACACCTTCTTTATGTCGGACCCGGCTCCGCAACGGGATACGACTTGTGGGAGTTGCCGCTGGAGGGAGACCGCAAACCGGTCCTTGTCCTCCACGGCCACGGGGCATGGGGTGATGGCAAGTTTTCGCCCGACGGTAAATGGATCGCCTACCAATCGGACGAGTCGGGCCAAGACGAGATCTATGTTCAAGGGTATCCCTCCTCCGGTGGCAAGTGGCAAGTATCGAGCCGGGGCGGAAGCCGGCCCAAATGGAGCCGTGATGGAACCGAACTGTTCTTTATCCCCCAGTTCAACTCGCATACGATCCTGGCGGCCCGGATGCGAACCACCGGCACACGCATCCAGAGCGACACCCCCTCGGAACTGGTTGCCACCCGGCCGTTTCCCGGCATCGACTCCCCTTACGATGTCACTCCCGACGGCCAGCACTTCCTGGTGTTGGAACCTCCGGAGTCGGAGAGGTCACCCCCGCTGACGGTGG
>JARRKC010000085.1:0-28153 GCA_037388505.1 Acidobacteriota bacterium
CTTCGTTGTGGGATGGTCAGACTGCAAAGCGGATTGCCAGAATCCTGTTGGATCAAGAACCCCAGGGTCCCTGCGGAGAATCACGTTGAAATCGCAGGTCATTTGGATCGATCTGGACAATACGCCCCATGTCCCTTTCTTCATTCCGATCATCGCTGAGCTGACCAGGCGTGGGTACCGAGTCGTACTGACGGCGCGGGACGCCTTTCAAGTCTGTGAACTCGCGACACAGAGCGGGCTGGCGTATACGAAGATCGGCCATCACTATGGAAAGCATCTTTCGTTCAAGGTATTTGGGTGGCTCTGGCGTTCGGCGCAACTGCTGCCGTTTGCCCTCAAGGAGAAACCCGATCTCGCGCTGTCGCACGGGGCCAGATCCCAGCTGCTCTTGGCGAATCTCCTGAGAATCCCGACTGTGCTCATCATGGACTACGAACACGCCAGGACGCCCCCATTCTGCCGACCGAAATGGGAGATTGTCCCTGATGTCATCTCCAGCGACGACGTTCCCTGCAAACGGGTGCTGAAGTATGCCGGAATTAAGGAGGACGTCTATGCGGAGACACTGCAACCTGCCCCGGGGCTACTGGAAACCCTAGGTCTATCGGAAACCGATCTAATCGTTACGGTGCGACCTCCGGCCACGGAGGCCCACTACCACAACGCAGAGAGCGAGATCCTGCTTGCCTGGCTGATCGATTGGATTCTCAGTGAGTCCGAAGCCAAAATCGTTCTCTTGCCCAGAAACCGGCGACAGACCGACGACTTGAAAGAACAGCATCCAGAGTGGTTCGGCGGTGGGCGTCTGATCATACCTCAACACGCCGTAGACGGGATGAATCTGCTCTGGCATTCCGACGTCGTAGTCAGCGGAGGGGGCACCATGAACAGAGAGGCCGCCGCACTGGGGGTTCCCGTGCACAGTATTTTCCGTGGTCCACTGGGGGCTGTGGACCGGTCTCTCAGCGCCCAGGGACGTCTGTCCATCATCAAGTCTGTTTCCGACATCCCGAAGAAGGTGGCTTTAGTAAAGCGCCCGTCTTCCGATCGACTGAAGCCCCAGCAACGCAAGGCTCTCTCCGATATTGTCTCGTCCCTGGACGCCATCCTTGCGGAGGAGAGAAGGAAGGGCTGACCCGAGAAAAGGACGACCGTGAAGTTCTCTTCCCGCGGGAAGAGAACTTCAAAGGGATCATCGTGAGGTCAAGAAGTGGGGGATGGACGGGCGGTCGTTGCGGTCGTGACGCTGTAGTCCGGATCCCCAGTCATTCCAAGTTCGTTCACCAGAGGCACCTTTGCAGAGAGACATACTCCTAAGAGTCGGAAGCGAATCGGCGACCAACGTGACGTGGCTCGCTGGCATCATCCTGGCGATACTTCTGGTCTACGTGCTTTTCGGAAGGCGTCAGGTCGTGGGGCCCGCCCTCGCGGTCGGAATGATCCTGCTGCCCCTGGCCGCTCGTGTTGTGATCTACGGGGTCGATCTCGATCTGTTCCGAGTCCTACTGATCGTCGTCGGTTTTCGAATCCTACTGTCAGGGCAATTCAAGGAGATTCAGTGGGGCCGGGCGGACCGATTCATTCTGCTGTGGGTCCTAACGTCGGTTGTGGCGAAGACGATCCTGTTTGGAACGATGAGCGCTTTGATCAATCGCGTTGGCTTTGCTATCGATATTCTGGGTACCCTTCTCGCCTTTCGATTCGCATTGGATGACTCCGAGCGAGTGGATGCGGTCATCAGGACGTTTGCCTGGTGCTCGATTCCGATCTGTTTGGCCATGATCGCAGAGCAACTGACGGGGTGGAATGCCTTTTCGTGGCTTGGTGCCAACTGGCGCATTGCGGTCAGGGAAGGGGGCATAAGGAGCCAGGGCCCGTTCTCTCATCCGATTTTGGCGGGAACCTTCGGAGCGGCGTGTTTTCCGTTTGCCGTGTACCTCTATGCGAGAGGTTGGAAGACACTTGGAGTAGTGACCGGTCTTTCTATGATTGCGATCGCACTGCTTCCGCGATCGAGCGGCCCCGTCATTTCGCTGATGGCGGCCGTTGGTCTTCTCCTCGCCTGGTTCTGGCGCCGGAGGATGCGAGCGTTGGTCTGGGGAGCCATCGCTATGATGATCTTTCTCCAGCTGGTCATGAAGGCTCCCATATGGGCCTTGATGGCAAGGGCTGCGGTCTTTGGCGCATCGACCGCTTGGCATCGGTATTTCTTGTTTGATTCATTCATCCGCCACTGGCCGAATTGGGTGCTCGTCGGGAGTCGATCGACCTCGGGTTGGGGAGGGGCTTACGACCATCTTTTCGATATTACGAATATGTATGTCTTCGTAGGCGTGGAGGGGGGTGGCCTGGCCCTGTTCGCCTTCCTGGCGGTCTTTTGGCGTCTCTTGCGTGGCTTGGGTCAGGCGTCGGAACACTGGCAGCTCCCGGGCAGCTACAGCCTGTGGATCTTCGGCGCTATCCTCGGCGTGCACCTCGTCTCCTTTTTCGGAATTGCTTATTTCGACCAAATGCTGCGGATTCTGGTTGCCCAATGGGCACTGGCTGGGACGCTCGTCATAATAGGAATCGAGAAATCCGAGTGCGCGACGAACTCACCATAGCGGTCGTCAATTGGAATGCCCGCGATTTCCTCCGGGCGTGCCTGCAATCCATCCAGAGTCAGGAGGTCGATTTCGAGAAGCGGATTCTCCTCGTCGACAACGGGTCAACGGATGGGTCCGTGGACTTTGTAAGCGCTGAATTCCCAGATGTGGAGATTGCCCGCATGGATGAGAATCTGGGTTACGCCGCGGGCTGCAATGTAGGAATCAAGCAGTCACGAAGCACCTTCGTATGTCTGATGAATCCCGACACGATCATGCTTCCTGGCTGCTTGAGTGAGCTGGTCCGTTTCTGCCAGTCCAGCGACAGGATTGGACTCGTGGGTCCGCAGGTGCTGCTCCCGGACCGACGAGTGCAAAGAAGCTCGATGTGTTTTCCGACACTCCCAAATCTGTTTGGGCGGGCGCTCGCAATCGATGAGTGGTTCCCGAACGGACGCTTGGGTAGTTACCTCCAGACGGGCTTCGCGCACGACAGGACCAGCAGGGTCGAGGTTGTCAATGGCTGTTGCTGGTTGATCAGGCGGCAGGCGATCGGCGAGGTTGGGCTTCTGGATGAACGCCTTTTTATGTACGGAGAGGATGTCGATTGGTGTTGGAGATTCTGGAAGTGCGGCTGGGAGGTGTGGTTCTGCAGCGCCGCCAAAATGATCCACTACGGAGGTGGAAGTTCGAAACTCGCGCCGCTGACCTATTATCTAGAGCAGCAGAAGGCGAATTCGATCGTCTGGAGCAAGCACAGACCAGCATGGACGTATCCCATCTACCGCTTCGTTATGATCCTGCATCATGGGCTCCGGTTTCTCGGGTATAGGTTTCTGGCCCTATTCCCCGTTGGTTCAACTTTGCCCCGGGCGTTTAAGGCAACCAGGAGTTGGGCGGCCATGGCCTGGCTCATGGGGATTCGCCGGGAACAGGGTTCCAGGTAAGGCAGTTGCACAACTATTCGGTCATCACTGCTGCGCGGGATGAGGAGCAGAGCCTCGGATTTCTGGGCCAATCAGTCGTGGATCAAACGGCGTTGCCACATCAGTGGATCATCGTCGATGACTGTTCCCAAGACGGCACGCGAAGGCTCGGGATGGAACTTGCGGAACAGTATCCGTGGATCCGTATACTCGGCAAGCCCGCGGACACGGGTCCGCGAGATTTCTCCTCGAAGGCAACGGCGCTCAACTGGGGATTGAGATCTTGCGATTGGCGGAGAGTCGAGTTTGTAGGAATCCTGGACGCTGACGTGACATTCGACAAAACGTACTTCGAAGTCCTGATGGAACGCATGTTGGGCGATCCTCGGCTGGGGATTGCCGGAGGTGCAATTCACGAGGAAAGCAGGGGGCAACACAGAGCTCGGAGGAGCAACCGCACCCATTCGGTCGCAGGAGCAACGCAGTTCTTCCGGAGGGAATGTCTTGAGTCAATGGGAGGGAGATTCCCATTGCTCCCGTATGGTGGCGAAGACTGGGTGATGGAGATTCAGGCGAGGATGAATGGATGGGATATTCGGAGCTTTTCCGATCTTCCGGTCCATCATCGTAGGGCGACCGGGGGGAGCCTCTCGCAGGTTGTTCTCAGGGCCCGATTCCAGGACGGGATCCGTGCCAGAGCAGTCGGCAGCGGTCTTCTCTATGAGATTCTCAAAGCTTGGAGCAGGACACTGTCACAAGGAATGTTCCGGTCTTCCTTCGCCCACTTGGCCGGGTATTTCTGGGCCTGGATTTCAGGCGTGCGCGTTGCCACGCCGGTCCCCGTTCACCAGTTCCTGCGCTCAGAACAACGACGGCGCGTTTTGGAAAGGCTCTCCTTTGGTACGGTCGGCGGGGCACAGCGGATGCCGCGCGGGGGAGAACGGCCCTCGAAAGATAATCCTCAGCAGACCGTGCGGTTATAGTGGCAAGTGAGAATCTTCGGCGACAGGGGGTGAAGAGGACTCTTTTTGAACCGGATCTTGGCCTGTTTCCAGGGTACACTTTCGATCATCGACCCTGAGAGGCTCTGTGACGTGAAGCACAGCGCCCTGCGTCCGGACTGTGTACACTCCGGCTAGGTTGACGAACCTTCAGAAGAGGCTATCATCATGACAGTGAACCCCAAGCGATTCCGGCTTTTTTTCGGCATTTTCTTTTTCACCGTACTCATGGTGACGGGAGCGGCAGCTTCGGCCTTCGGTGCGACTTACTACATCGATTGGGGTCAGGGCAATGACCAGAACTCTGGAACGTCAAAATCCAGCCCCTGGAAGAGGCACCCGTACATGAACGGCTGGTCCGGCAGCTATTCACATTCTCCGGGTGACGTCTTCATCTTCCGAGGGGGTGTGACATGGCCGAACAGTTGTTTCGCTCTGCTCATTTCGAGTGGGGGAAGTTCATCGGCGCCGGACCGCTACGATGTCGACAAGTCCTGGTATCAGGGCTCCTCGTGGTCCCGACCGGTTTTTGATCTTCAGAATCAAGGGATGCCGCGTGATTCAAGGCCGATCCGGATCACCAACGTGTCCAACGTCGTCGTGAGGTCGATTGAGGTGCGGAACCAGAAGATCATCTCCGGTCAGGAGTACAGCCGGGGTGGAATCTCGGTGGAAGGGTCTTCCGGCATTCTGATTGAGGATTGTTATCTTCACGATTGGGACGTGAGTGGCACGTCTGTGGACAGCACTTTTGGAGGTGTGACCAGTGCATCATCCTCCGGGGTCATCGTCCGACAACTCCGCGTCCACGGCCCCCAGCTTTCCGGTGGAAAGTCCAGTGGTTGCGGATTGGACGGAGACTATCAGGAGATCTCCGGCTGCGACATTTCCAACGTCAGTACAGGATTGAAAGTCTCCGGCACCGTAGAGGGATGCACGATTTACAACGTGCTGGACTCCTTTGATTCTGCCCGGCATGAGAATGGAGCTTGGCTGAATCCAGGCACCGTATTCTTCAACAACGTTATGCACGACGTCACCGTAGGAACGGCGGTCTATCCGATTCCCGGCTGGGGAGGTCGCTCGGGGACGATTGAGGTCTATAATAATGTGGTGTACAACACCGGTCCCATTCCGATCCAGGTGGATCCCTCCGGGAGCGTTGCTTCATCCTTTACGACAGTCAGGGTGTTCAACAATTCATTGCAGCATGGCAGTGCCTGCATCCGGGTAGTGCCACGATCGTATCCTGTTAGTGTGTTGGATATCCGCAACAACCTCCTGGTCAGTGACACCTCCGAAACCATTTGTGTGGGTGGATCTTGCGGAGGTGCTGATAGCTTGACCGAGAGGTCCAATGTCAGCCTGTCTTCAAGCAAGGCAGCAACGCAGGGACTGGCTACATCCTCTCTCCTGGAGCCGAATGCGAATGCCGTGAGTGTCGTGGATGCCGGCGAACCATTGGCCAGTACATACCGGCACGATTTCCGCGGAATTCTACGCCCCCAGGGAAACGGTTGGGACGTCGGAGCGTTTGAATGGACCGGAACTGCCGTCACAATTGCTCCTCCTCGCAACCTTCGCGTCGGTGACTGACACCCGTCTCCTCGGGCTGAAGCGCAACCACTGAAGAACGGAACCCGTCGACTGGATTGTCGTGTCCCCGGTTTGGCCGACTCCTCAGCACATGCCGTTTTGGACGGTAGATCGATCATTCCAGTTTCGCGGATGTAAGGATGTATCTATGCCTGTCCGGTTCGCCAGGGTAGCACCGCCGATACTTCGTTACCTGTCCAGGGGGCGTCGGCGGTTCTACACCCTCCTCATTAGGGGAGGTTTTCTGGAGTGCGGAGCTGGGACATTGCGGTCGGCAGCAATGTCTTTATCGGAAGCGGGAGTTGGCTGCAGGTGTTGGATTCCCTGAGCGGAGGGAGCATTCGTATCGGCGACGGAGCAAGCCTTGCCGGCATGGATGTCCTATCGGCCGCTCAAGAGATCGTCTTGGAACAGGATGTTCTGCTGGCCAGGAACGTCTACATCGCGGATCACTCACATGCCTTCGAAGATAAGAGCCTTCCCATTCGGCTTCAAGGCATCACGAAGATCGCGCCTGTGAGGATCGGGCGAGGAGCTTGGCTGGGTCAGAACGTCGTAATCTGCCCCGGCACCACGATAGGCCGCGGAGCCGTTGTCGGGGCAAACTCCGTCGTGAATCGCGATGTTCCGGATTTCTCTGTGGCCGTCGGGGCACCTGCACGCGTAATTCGGACGGTTGAATGAGTCCTTCGCCTTGAAGAAGCTCCTGCTGATCGCCTATTTCTTCCCTCCGATGGGCGGCGCCGGCGTCCAAAGGGCCTTGAAGATAGCCAACTATCTGCCTGCCTTTGGCTGGCAGCCGATCGTTGTGGCAGGTCCGCGTGTTCCGCCTTCCGATCGTTGGAGTCCGACCGATCACTCGCTGGCGGAGGAACTGGATGAGAGAGTTGCAGTCGAACACGTCGAAGCCTCTCCAGACGAACTCTCGCGAAACGCATCTTTCCAACGTCTTAACCGATGGCTTGGTTTGCCGAGTGTATTCTCTCGCTGGTGGAGACGGGTCGCGACACGACGCTGTTCAGAGGTTCTGCGAAACACTCCAGTCGACCTAGTTCTCGCAACGATGTCACCGTTCGAAAGTGCCAAGGTCGCGTGTCGTGCCGCTGAGCTTGCCAAGGTACCGTGGGTTGCGGACTTACGTGATCCCTGGGCACTGGATGAGATGGCGGTCTACCCGACAGCCCTTCATCGGAGAATCGAGATCCGCCGGATGCTCACTACGCTCTCGCGCTCGAGTCTGACTATTGTGAACACACGCGAAGCCGCCTCGCGCCTGCGAGCCGAAGCGGAATCCAAGGGGCTCTCAATCAACATGGATGTGGTCACGAATGGGTTCGACCTCAGAGATTTCGATGCCAGCATCCCCGAACGTTCGGACGGGAAGTTCCGAATCGTGCATACGGGATACCTGCATACCGAAATGGGTGAGCGCTACGACTCCAAACGGATCTATCGCAGGTGGTTGGGTGGCATTTGCAGTGGAGTAGAATTCCTCACGCGTTCTCATGTGTACCTGATGCGCGCCCTCCACGAACTCAAGCGCAACCATCCGAAACTGGCCGACTGCGTTGAGGTCCACCTGGTGGGCAGATTGTCGAAAGGCGACATGAGAATCGTCGAGGAGTCCGGCCTGCAAGACCAGGTCTTCTGTCCCGGATATCTGTCCCACTCGGAGGCCGTCGCGTACATGCGCAGTGCGGATCTCCTGTTCCTCCCGATGCATAATCTGAGTCAGGGGCAGCGGGCGACAATCATCCCGGGCAAGACATTCGAGTATATTGCCAGCGGCTGCCCCATTCTCGGTGCTGTCCCCGACGGGGACGCGCGTGACCTTCTGACCGGAATGGATCGGGCCTTCGTCACCAGGCCCGATGACGTCCAAGGCATGGCCGCCATCCTGCTCCAGCGAATCGAGGCATGGCAAGCGGCTGGGCGACGACCCGAAGCTCGACCAGTGCCGCCGGATGTGCTGCAGTACGAGCGCCAGGAGCAGGTCGAGAGGATCGCCTGCCGCCTGAACGATATTTCGACTTCACGACCCATTTGACTTTGGATCGTCATGCTTTCCCCGGACTCCCAGATGAACCAGGATGGCTCTTCCAGGTTCGGTTCGCGCGCATTTCGGGGAGGTGCTGCCCGGCTCATCTCTTACTCGGCCAGCTTTCTGTTGAAGACTGGAGCAACGGTGGTCCTCGCCAGAGTCCTGGATCCGACTGCGTACGGGCTCGTCGGAATGGTGGCCGTGGTTGTCAACTTCCTCGGTCTCTTCAAAGACATCGGATTGTCCTCAGCTACGATTCAGAGAGAGAATCTCACGAGAAGACAGCTCGACTCTCTGTTTTGGCTGAATCTGATCGTCAGTGCGGTTGTGGCTTTGTTTGCCGCGTGTCTGTCGCCACTTTTGGCTTGGTTCTATGGCGAGAGTCGCGTCTTTTGGATCACGATGGCCCTGGCCCCGGGGTTCGTTTTCGCCGGTTTGGGAATCCAGCATCAGGCGCTACTGGCCCGCGAGATGCGCTTCGAGCGCATGGCTGTCGTCGAGTTGAGCGCAACGGCTCTGAGTCTCGCGGTTGCATTGACCGCCGCGCTCCTCGGAGCGGGGTACTGGGCTCTGGTTCTTCAGCAAATGAGTAGTGCTCTCGCCGTAACCCTGGGCTTCTGGTTGGTGAACTCGTGGCGCCCCAGAATGGTACTGAATCTTCGAGAGATTCGCGAGCTCGTGGGATTTGGTGCGAACCTTACGGGTTTCAACGTTCTGAACTACTTCTCGAGAAACTCCGACAACTTCCTGATCGGGAAGTTTTGGGGCGCGGTCGAGCTGGGGCTTTATTCGAAGGCCTACAGTCTGTTTCTTCTGCCCCTGGGCCAGCTGAACGCGCCTCTCCAAAGCGTGGCTCTGTCGACTCTGAGTCGGCTCTCGACCGAAGGACCGAGATATCGGCGGGCCTATCAACGTCTCGTCGAGAAGATCTGCATGTTGGCGATGCCTCTCGTGGCGTTCATGTTTGCCACGAACGATTGGATCATTCGCCTTCTGCTGGGGAACCAATGGGTGGCGGCGGGACCCATGTTCGCCGCGCTCTGCATTGCCGGACTCGCCCAACCGGTGGCGAACTCCACAGGCTGGCTGTTCATGAGTCAGGACCGGACCCGCGAAATGTTGAACTGGGGCGCCGTCGGCAGCGCTCTGTCCGTCCTTTCGATCGTTGTCGGAGTTCCGTGGGGAGGCCTCGGCGTGGCGACCTCCTATGCCGTTTCTGCCGTGCTCATTCGTGATCCGCTTCTTTTCTGGTTCGCAGGACGTAAGGGACCCGTCTCGTTCCTGGATTTCTATCGCTTCATGATGCCGGGCCTGTTGGGAGCAGTAGCTGTGTGTGGTGCCGTCCTCGCCCTGCGACAATTCCCTCTGAGCTCCAACGTGTTCTTCAATCTCGTAATCACCGGAAGCGCAGGGACAGTCGCGACTATGTTCATCTATTTGATCTTGCCTCAAGCACGACAGGCATTGAGAGATCTGCGCGAAACTGCCCTGACCGTGTTCCTGGAATCCCGTACGGCAGTCAGGAATGCGGTGAAGAACTAGGTTTTCAGGACCCCCGAAATCTCATGCGAATAGCATTTCTCCTTTCCGAATTCCCCGCGATTTCGGAGACCTTTGTCCTGAGCCAGATTACAGGGCTGCTGTCGATGGGACAGCATGTGGAGGTTTTCGCTGGGCGACGACGAAACGAATTGATGACCCACCCTGCTTTCGAGGACTTCGAGTTGAACGACCTCACACACTACGGGTGGCACATGCCTCGCCCCATCGGCCGGCGGGTGTGGACGGGATTGCGGCTCCTGAAAGACAGACTCGGCAGGTCGGATCTGAAATCCCTTAGGCTTCTGAATCCTCTCAGGGTCGGATTACGGCAAGCCTGTTCACTCAATCTCTTCTTCAAGGGCAGTGCACTCTTCGACGCGAGCTCATTCGATATCGTTCACGCGCATTTCGGCTGGAATGGACAACTCGCAGCGCAGCTCAAGGCGCTGGGCCTCCTTGATGCCAAATTGGTCACGACCTTTCATGGCGCCGACATGAGTGTGGAGAGTCCGCTTCTGGCACAGAAGTACGCGGCGCTCTTTCGGCTGGGTGACCTCTTTCTGCCGGTCAGTCGGCGATGGAGGGACAGGCTCATCGAGTTCGGGTCTCCGGAAGAGAAAACAATTGTGCACCACGTCGGCGTCGATTGCACCGACTTCGCTTTCAAGGCCCGCACTCCGGGAGAGCGTCTTCGGATACTCATGGTGGGCCGGTTTGTTGAAAAGAAGGGGCTTGAGTACGGAATAAAGGCGGTCGGTTCTCTTTTGAGACAAGGGATTCCTCTTGTGCTTACGATCGTCGGTTCGGGACCCTTGGGATCGAGGCTGAAGCATATTGCCACCCGCGAGCGGCTGGATGCCGACACTCACTGGCTCGGTACGCAGGATGCGCGTGTTGTCAGAAGGGCCATGTACGAATCAGATGTGTTGCTGGCTCCCAGCATCACGGCACTCAACGGCGACCAGGAAGGGATTCCCGTTGTCCTCATGGAAGCCATGGCGACCGGGATGTTGGTCGTTTCCACCCGGCACAGTGGGATTCCGGAACTCGTCAGTGACGGCGAATCTGGCTTCCTGGTGAATCCGAGAGATGTTCTCGGCCTCGCCCAATGTCTGAAGCGCATCTGGCGGAATCCGCCTTTGTGGCGACGGTTCGGGGAGGCCGGGCGTCGGCGAGTAGAACGAGACTACAACGCTGAGACCCAGCACAGAATACTGCTGGAATTATACGGAGATCTGGTGGCGGAGAGACGGATCTCTCTGTCGGTGGCGACTGGAGCAGCACCGCGGGAAGACTCCAAGCTCCACGGACCTCGTCCGCAAGCCAAGGCCCCACAGCGATCCGGGAATCTGAAGATCTGTTTCTTCCTGTCGGAGTTTCCAGTGGTCTCTGAGACCTTCATCTTGAACCAGATCACCGGCCTGATGGACTTGGGGCATCGGGTCGACCTGCTTGCGATAGCCAGGAAAGATGACAATGTGTTCCATCCGTCCGTGCTGGAATACAAACTTATGGACCGGGTCGAATACCTGCCCTCTCCTGGGAGAACATACTATTCTCGGGCTTGTCGTGGTATTGAACGTCTGTTGCGCCTCTCGGCCTCGGACCCCGCGGCAGCTCGGAGAATGGTCAAGCTGTTGCGTTCTCCTTTTGATGCACATCGCGTGGTCGATTGTCTATTGCTCGCTCAGAAAATCGCGGTACTGAACGACTACGACGTCGTGCACTGCCATTTCGCAACGAGTGGAGCGGTACTCGCTCCCTGGAAAGCATTCTCTCGATTCCGGACTCCCTTCTTGACATCGTTTCACGGCTACGATGTGAACCTGCACGAATATCGTCTTCGGCCCGGCTTTTACCGGACGCTCTTCGAACAGGGTGACGCCTTTTCTGCCAATACTCGATTCACCGCGCAGCGGGCACAGGAACTGGGCTGTCCGCCGGAGAGAACCTTCATATTGCCCATGAGTATCGATACACGGCATGCAGTCTTCCGCGAGAGACACATCGCACCAGGGGAGAGCACGAGAATCCTGACTGTGGGACGGTTTGTCGCAAAGAAGGGTATCGAGTACGGTCTGCGTGCGGTGGCAGACCTCTTGCGCAAAGGCTTGCCGATTGAGTACGTTCTGGTGGGAGACGGTCGGCTACGAGGACAGCTTGAACAACTGGTTGACGATCTGGGAATCCGACGGGCCGTTCGCTTCACCGGGTACCTGAGCGATTTGGAGCTCGACAAAGAGTACGACAAAAGCCACATTTTCCTCTTGCCCAGTGTCACGGCTTCAAACGGAGACATGGAAGGGCAAGCGCTTGTTCTGCAGGAAGCACAGGCTCGCGGAATCCCGGTCGTTTCGACTCGTCACAATGGCATCCCCGAGGGCGTTGCCGAGGGGAAATCCGCAATCCTGGTCCCGGAACGCGACCACTTCGCGTTGGCCAGGACCATAGAGAGTCTCATCGAAGACCACGATTGTTGGCCCGCGATGGGCCGAGCCGGTAGACAGCTGGTGGAAGAGTGCTTCAAGCAAGAGCTTCTGATAAAAAGTCTTGAATCCCTTTACCGCCGCATCATTGCTTCTACCATCCCCGATTCGGGACGGCCAAGTGACGTCCCGGGTGTCGGTGAAGGACATCACGCATGAAATGGAAGGATGTCGCCGCTGAGCGTGATCCTTTATGAAGTCGCCCCGCAAGTGCCTTCAAGCTGCGCCATCAACCGCTTTGGAGAGAGATTGTTCAGAGAAGTGAAGCTGGAGACGAGGACCTGGTGGGGTTCTCTTATTCGCCATACCTCGGGCGGAAGTTCGCGTGCGACAGCGCACTTGGCTCGGCCCAAGGCGATCGCATGGCTGTTCCTGCTCGCGATCGCGCCGGCGGGTCTCCGGCTCATTCACCTCGACGCCGATACACCGCAAACGCTGCACACCCCAAGTGCAGGAGTGTGGGTGGACGAAGGCTACAAGACTCTCGACGCCAGAAATCTTGCTCTCTACGGACTTCGTCACTGGAACCCGAACGACGACTATCCCGGCTGGTTCTGGGGGAGCCCGCTTCCTGAGGCCCTCCACTACCTTGCCTTCGTGCTTTTCGGGGTCACAATAGCAAGCGCCAGAAGTGTCACCGTTCTGTCATTTCTCGTGTTGTCGCTAGTGTTCGTGGTTCTAGCGAAGAAACACTATGACGCCCGACTCACGCTCTTTGGTATAGGACTGCTAGGGATTCAGTCCACATTCTTCTTCTTTACCAGGATTGCGCTTTTGGAAGGCCTCGTCGCCTGTACACTGGGAATCGGGCTGATCTGGTATTTCGATTCTGTAGAGCGGTCTCATCTTCGTGCGATAGTGGGGCTGGCAGTTTGTGCGGTGATCGCCGTTGTCGGGATAAAGGTCAGCAGTGTGATTTGTTTCGGCTCGGCGCTCGCCGGTGCAGTGTTGGGCATGGTCGCCGTTCACTGCCGTTCTTCACGCCAGGCGATTCAGTCATTGCATTCCTTATTGCGCGGATTGCGTCAGCGCGTTCATGTTGGCGGGATTCTGGCGATGGGGCTTCTTCTGTTGACGGCAGTCGCCTGGGTCGTCCACACCAGTGCTCACTATCTCCACAGGCTCAGCCTGGATTGGTTCGGCGTCTTGAGACGGCTATGTGTGCCTACTCTCACCCAGGAAGCCCCGCTACTGGTTTTGGGTGTCGGTTTGTTGGGGATCTACTGCCTGCGAGCCAGGGTTCGCCGGGTGCGGCCGACCGTCGGTGATGAGTATTCGGTCACACTGAGCTCCGCATTTCTTGGCCCGATTTGTGGCCTTGCCGTGTTTTCCTATGATCCCCTCCGATACTATGTTCCAGTCATACCGGTGGGCATTCTCTTGGCCGTGCACGCTCTCCGGAAGGAACCACAAGCAGATGTGTCCACGGCTTCCGCCGAGCAGACGGCCGGGAAGCGGCCCCTCCTGTCTGTGTTTTGCACGATCAGTGAACTCCTCTTCACGTGGATCGCCGGCTTTGCGCTGGCCGGATTCCTCCTTTCCACTGTGCTGGGTCTGCTGCCGATCGAACTGGGGACGGCTCCCGGCATCTCCTACAGCACACAATTCCGATTTCTGTCCGCACCCATTCTCGTCGGTGGGGCGGCGCTATGGTGGATTACGCGGAAGATTCGGGATTTGAGAGCGTTGAAGTGGGCCGGGGGAGTCGTTCTGGCATTGATGCTCGTTCTAGATGCCGGCCGAATTGTTGCGTTTCTCGTCCACCCGTCCTTTCAGGCACGGGAGATCCGAGAAACGCTGGCAGCCACTGTTCCTCGGGGTGCTTCCGTAGGCGGCGATTGGGCTCCCTTCCTCACCTTGGGCACGGATCTCCACGCGCTGTACATGAACCACAGCTTCAACGCTGCGGCGAGAATCGCGAGTGTCAGGCCCGATTTCTTCCTCTTCTCCGAGACAAGGGACTCCGAATTCTACCGGGCGGCAATACAGAAGAATGAACTGGTTCAACTGGGAGCTCCCGTTTTCGAGTGCTCGTACGCCGGTCGACAGGTCGTACTCTATCCCATCCACTATTCGCCGCAGATACAAAGCCAACCCGAGTGGGCGCGTCCGGTCAAAGAAGTCTTGATTCCGAGAAACACCGAGAAGTTCTGAAAGGGGTTTCCGAAGTGGCTGCTCCGAACGGAGGGGAGGCTTACTGAAATTCCCGTCACTTCGTGCGCCGTTTGTCGGGGTGCTCGAGATGAATCCGTCGCCGGTCACGTCGCTTGGACCGCATTGCTCAAAGGAGTGCCGTAAACCATGAAAACAGCAGAGAGAACAGACACGGCCGAACTGAGCGCAGACATTGATGTCAGCCTCGTCATACCGATGCGGGATGAACACGAGAATGTCCGGCGCGTGTGCAATGAGATCGAGTCTCTCATGTCGACGGACGGGCGGCGCTATGAGGTCATCGTCATCGACGACGGCAGCACTGACGGAACCGGTCCCGAGATCGAGAAGATGGCGGAGAAAGACCCGCGGTTTGTGGTCATCGAGTTCACAAGAGGTTTCGGCCAGGCTGCGGCCCTCGCTGCCGGTTTCAGGCATGCGAGAGGAAAGATCATTGTGGCGATGGACGGAGATGGACAAAATGATCCCCGCGACATCCCGAGGCTGATCGATCGGCTCGAGGGACCTCCTAAGTGCGACATCGTAAGCGGGTGGCGAAAGAACCGCCAGGATACGTGGTTGACCCGTCGCCTACCGTCTGTTCTTGCGAACCGCTTGATTCGAAGATTGACCTGGTGCCCCGAGATTCATGACTTCGGCTGTTCGCTGAAAGCTTATCGACGGGAGACGCTCGAGGATATTCGCCTGTATGGAGAGATGCACCGCTTCCTTCCTGCGCTCTGCAGGTGGCGTGGCGCACGCTTGGGCGAGCTGGTGGTCAATCATAGACCCCGCACGGCCGGAGAGACCAAATACGGTCTCAAAAGATCGATCAAGGTTCTTTTCGATTTGTTGACCGTGAAGTTCCTGGGCGACTATCTCACGAAACCGATCTACTTCTTTGGGAAGACCGCCCTCGTAGGCGTTGCGATCGCCGCTGTTTGTGTCGCTTTCGCAATTGTGCAGAAGCTGGGATATCTCACAGAACACGGGCGCGCCGTCATGCTCAACGACAGCATCTTCGTTCTCTTTGCCATGATGGTTTTCATCACCTCGGTCATGCTGCTCATGATCGGAGTCGTTTCGGAACTGCTCGTCCGTATCTACCATGAGAGTCAGGGGCAGGCACCCTACAAGATTCGCCGCGTCATTCGAGCCGATGAACCGACCTCGGCCGAATCTGTCGGCATACGGCATTAGGACGGGCCTCACGAGAACTGTGTACTCCGGGGAACACGCAGACGGGAATTCGGCTACCCAGTTTCTGAGGACAACGGGTCTGCATGCTGATCAAAGAAACGTCAAGCGAGAGGGCGGTAGTGGTCGCGATCAGGTTCCGGAAGCCAAGAAGAGAGAGTGGCACGAATATTGCGGCCCTGGCACACGACCGTCGGCCGCACTCCGCACTTGCATCTTCAAGTGTAAGTCAGAAGGCGAAGCTGTATCGGTGCAGACCTGGCGATTGTCGGACATCGAATTTAGTCTGGCAGCCCGTGCGGAGGTGCAGGCCATGGTGAAACCCTCGATCAGCCTCGTTTTGCGGCATGCCTTCGACAACTTTTCGACAACATCGCCATCCGAGCAAACCGTCGAGAATACCTGGATAGGCCATCCATGAAGACTCCGATGACCCCATGGCAGCTTCGTCTGTTCAAGAAGACGCTGAAGAAACAACAGCGCTTGCGCCAACTGCAGAATGTCCTCGGACGGCCAGAAGCCGACGAGCGTTGCCTGCTGATTACATGCGGTGATAACAATGGGGCGATGAACTGGTACCTTCGGGAGTTAGGCGGACAATGGAGCTGGGCCGATTTGGAGGAGAAGAGTATTGCCGAGATGTCCGATTTGTTGGGCGATCCGGTTTATCGTGCCACGTCGGATCGCCTGCCGTTCGAGGAGAAGACGTTCCGTCACGTCGTGTGCATCGATGTCCTCGAGCACATCCGGGACGCGGAAGGTTTTACCCGCGAGCTCACCCGGATCACCGCCGATGGCGGCCAGGTCATCATCACTGTTCCGGGCGGCGACCGAAGAAAGCTTGCGAACCGTCTCAAGGCCTTCGTCGGCATGACCAAAGAGGAATACGGACATGTTCGAGACGGCTTCTCGGTCGCAGAGCTCAGCGACCTCATGGCGGGGGCGAGCATCGAGCCTCGTCGACAGATCACCTTCTCTCGTTTCTTTACAGAACTCGTCGAATTGGCGATCAACTTTGCGTACGTCAAGAAGATGGCAAGCAAAAGCTCCGTGAAGGTTGAAAAAGGGACGATCGCACCTGCTACCGCTCAGCAACTCAAGTCGGTCGAAAAGGCCTACAGGCTCTATTCGATCCTATTCCCGTTCGTGTGGTCGATCTCGAAACTGGACTACGCATTGTTCTTTACTTCCGGCTACGTGAGTCTCGTGGAAGGGAGACGGCATCCGGATCGGGCATGAGCAGGAAGCGTTTCTTAGTCACGGGAGCCGGCGGATTCATCGGGTATAACCTCGGCAATGAGCTCGCAGACGACGGATTCTCGGTCCATGGGCTCGATCTTCATTTCCCGGAACGACCGGGAGCCGGACGGGAACCTCGATTCACTCCCATTCTGGGGGACTTTCGCGACCCTGTGATTTCCGAGCAAGCCCTCGAAGGCGTCGATGCGGTCATCCACTTGGCCAGTGCGCATCTCGACACTGCGCTGCCGGAATCGGAATACTGGGATGTCAACGTGCACAGTGTTCCGGTGTTCCTGGAGCGAGCCCGAGCGGCTGGCGTTCAGGCCTTCGTTCATGTCAGCTCGGTGGGCATTTACGGAAACTTAAGACAATGTCCCGCGGACGAGGACACCCCTTGTGAGCCGCAATCGATCTATGGTAGGACGAAACTCGAAGGGGAACGCAGGGCTCTCGAATTTCACAGATCGACGGGATTCCCTGTGGTTGTTCTGCGTCCCGCCTGGGTCTATGGCCCAGGCTGTCCCAGGACCCGCAAGCTCTACCGTGCCTTGAAGAGGCGGAAGTTTGTGATGATCGGCGCTGGGCGTAACCTTCGTCACCCCGTCTTCATCGCTGATTTCGTCAGTGCGTGCCGATTGGCCCTCACTGCTCCAGACGCGGCGGGGGCTGCATACCTCATCGCAGGGGATTCGGCTGTCACGAGTCAGGAACTGGTGGACAGTTTCTGTCGCGCTCTCGAGCTTCCGAAGCCTCGGATTCGAGTGCCCTATTCTGTAATCAGGCCGATGGTCGCGACTGCCGAGAGCCTGTTTGGTCTCGTCGGCAAAGTCCCTCCGATTACGCGACGCAGCCTCGAGTTCTTCGACACCGACAACGCCTTCGACATCAGTCGGGCGACCAGGGTGCTCGGATTTCGCCCCGCATTCAGTCTGGAACAGGGGTTGCAGCTTACCAAGGACTGGCTCGACCTTGGTGAGGCCGATCGAAACTGAACCGGATGACCATTCCATTTCTTAGGCTCTTTCTCTAATGTGCGGCATCGTCGGTATTGTTCCGCGGGAAACTGAGGATCCCGAGCACCTGGCAAGCTTGCTGCGCCGCATGGCTTCGGCAATTGCGCACCGGGGGCCGGATGACGAGGGCTTCTTCACCACGCCTCGAATCGCTTTGGGGATGCGCCGATTGAGCATAGTCGATGTCTCCCTGGGCCGGCAACCGATGTTCACTCCCGATCGGAGCAAGGTCATCGTCTTCAATGGTGAGGTCTACAATCATCAGCGATTGCGGACGGAGTTGGAGCCACTCGGCCATCACTTCAAGACACACTGCGACACGGAAACGGTTCTTCACGTATTCGATTGTTGGGGAAAGGCGGGACTGAAGCGGCTCGAAGGCATGTTCGGTCTGGCGATCTGGGACGAACGGCGCCGAGCGCTCACGCTCGCGCGGGACTGGCTGGGGCAGAAATCCATCTACTACACCGAAACCGCGCTGGGCTGGATCTTCGCCTCGGAGATCAAGGCGTTGCTGGTCCTTGACGATGTGAAGCGAGAAATGGATCTCCAAGCCCTTTCGCATTATCTGAGCACCCGTCACCTTCCGGGAACCAGTACTTTCTTCAGAGGTATTTTCAAGCTGCCACCGGCACATTGGGCCGAAATCGGTGCCGCGACTCGCACGTTTCATAAATACTGGACCCCCGACTACAGCGACAAATGGAGAGGGTCGGAAGAATCGGTGCTCGACGGCCTCGATGAACTTCTCAGGGAGGTCATCGCCGAGCACCTGATGAGCGATGTTCCTTTGGGGGCCTTCCTGAGCGGCGGGATCGACAGCAGCCTGGTCGTCGCTTACGCGGCAACGGCTTCGAAAGAACCGCTGAGAACCTTCAGCGTAGGAGTGAACGAAGAGTCCCAAAGTGAACTCCCCTGGGCCAGGGTCGTGGCCGAGCGCTACCATACGCTGCACCACGAGAGGGTCGTGGAGCCGGACCTCGCGGCTCTGGCTCCGGTCATGGTCTCTTTCATGGAAGAACCGGTGGATCCGTTCGCCGCCGGCGTCTACGTCGCTTCCGGGGTCGCGGCCGAAGACGTCAAGGTCTGCCTTGGCGGGGATGGCGGAGACGAGCTGTTCGCTGGCTACGATCGCTACATCGGTCAGATGCTGGCCGAGCGTTATTCCTGCATTCCCGGACCTGCACGCCGCCGCCTGCTTCGTCCCCTACTACGCCTCGTTCCGGAGAGTTTCGGGTACAAGAGCCTCGCGACAAAGCTGCGCTGGTTGGATCAGATGGCGGAGCTCGAAGGGGTCGATCGATATGCTGAAAGTGCCGCGTTCTTGCGGTTCCCTCACCACATGAAACAGTACCTGTTCGAGGACTCGGTCTGGAAGGAACTGGAAGTTCACTCGAGTACCCAGATCCTGGAAGCGCACTTTGAGGATGGAAGCGCCGACCAGTTCATTGATCAGATGCTGCACACGGACTGCATGACACGTCTCTCAGAGCACTCTCTACCGATCGTCGATCGGATGTCGATGGCTCACAGCCTGGAAGTTCGAAGCCCCTTTCTCGATCGCCGTGTCGCCGAGTATGCCATGCGGATCCCTGCTGCCTGGAAACTCCGTCGCGGACGAATCAAGTACATGGCGCGAGCGTTGAGTCGGCGCTATCTTCCCAGGGAGCTGGTCGAACGCAAGAAACAGGGGTTCGGCTTTCCCCTCGCCATCTGGTTTCGAGAGGGGCTGCGCCCACTGATCGAAGAGACGGTCTCAACCAGCCATCTGGCCCGTGACGGGATTCTCCGCCGCGGCGAAATGGAACGCCTCGTCCGCGAACATGTCTCAGGTAGCATCGACCACAACTACCGTCTCTGGTTGCTCTTCACGCTAGAGCTCTTCTATCGGTATTGGATCGAGTCCACCAGCTTGATGGCGCTGGAAGAATGGGTGGAGCGCGCACGTACCGTCCGATGTTGAATCAAGACCGATTTGCCCATGTCTTCGCCGACGGGCACGTGCACTTGCACCCATGCTTCGATCTGTCGAAAGTCCTGAGCCATTCCGCCGTCAATGTTCGTCGCGCTGCAGCCCGTCGCAGGACTTCCGAGAGGATCTACGGGTGCCTGCTCCTCACCGAATCGGACCCGGTCAACCGGTTCTCGGAGCTGCAAAGTGAGACCGGAATCGAACTGGGAAATTGGCAGATACGCCCAGGTACCATCCCGGAGACCGTGGTCGCTGAAGCGGACGGTGAACCACCTTTCGTCGTCGTCGCAGGCCGGCAGATACAAACAAAGGAGAGGCTCGAAGTACTGGCCTGTGGTTGCCCGGCGCATTTTGGCGAAGGCGACGCGCTCGCGGATGTACTGGAGGAAGGGCTTCGGAGGGCACGGCTGTGCATCATTCCTTGGGGATTCGGAAAATGGACGGGGGCCCGTGGAATGCTGGTCCGGGAGCTGCTCGATTCGCCTTGGGCTTGTCGAATCACCCTCGGAGACAACAGCGGCCGACTCCGCTTTGGCCCGACCCCGCGGCTTCTCGACCTCGCGCGACTGAAGGAGATTCCCATACTTCCCGGCTCCGACCCCTTTCCTTTCGTGTCACACGTGAAGCGCATCGGCGGGTATGGGTTCATCCTTCATGGAGAGATCGATCCGGAGCGGCCCGAACTTGATGTCGTGCGACTGCTGGCCGGAATCCAGGATCAACCGCCCGTGTACGGATCGCTGCAGGGCCCGCTGGCCTTTCTCTGGAATCAGGGCGCGATCCACATCCGCAATCGAATTGTGAGTCGTCAATGAAGGCTCTGGTCATTTCTCCACAGCCCTTCTTCTCGTTCCGGGGCACGCCGTTCAGCGTGTACTATCGGACCCTAGTCACCGCCCGCATGGGGGTCAAGGTGGACTTGCTGACCTATGGCGAAGGCGAAGATGTGGACATTCCCGGAGTCCGTATCATCCGCATTCCGCGTCTTCCCGGTTGCCATCGCATCAAGGTGGGGCCGTCCCTCCTCAAAGCCTTCCTCGATGTGTTCATGATCGCCTGGACTGTGGCGCTCCTTTTGCGGTCCAGGTACGACTTGGTGCACGCTCACGAAGAAGCCGTGTTTTGGGCGCGTTCTCTCAAGCCGCTCTTCCGCTTCAAGCTGATCTACGATATGCACTCGAGTCTGCCCCAGCAGCTGACGAACTTCCATTTCACCAGATCCAAGCTGCTGATCGGGTTGTTCGCTTGGCTCGAAAAGAGCGTGTTGCGGGTGAGCGACGCCGTCATCGCGATCTGTCCGGACCTTTACGACCAGGCCTTGAAGAACGGGGTCGAGCCCAAGCGAGCATTGCTCATCGAGAACTCCCTGTTCGAGCCTGTTCGGTTGAAGCGCTCCCGGAAGGGAGGGCTGGCGGACGACCTGGAAACGGTAAGGCCCCCATCGGGTCCCCGCATCGTCTATGCCGGTACCTTCGAACCTTATCAAGGAGTCGACTTACTGATACGTGGCTTTGCCGAGGCCAGGCAACGCCGGCCCGATCTGGAGTTGGTTCTGGTAGGAGGGACACCTGACCAGATTCGGGACATGAAAAAGTTGGCAGACGAGTGCGAAGTCGATGGATCCTGTCTGTTCGTCGGACAGGTCAGTCGGGAGACGGCGGCCAAATGGCTCGCCTCGGCCAACGCGGTGGCCTCGCCTCGTCTGCATGGGACGAACACTCCTCTGAAGCTGTATGAATTGCTTGCGGCGAAAAAGCCGATCATTGCCACCAATATCTGGTCACATACCCAGGTGCTGTCTCCCGAAGTCTGCTTCCTTGTGGAGCCCACCCCCGAGTCCATGGCCGACGGGATCGTCGCGGCCGTCAGCGAGCTGGAGCGGGCAAGAATGGTGACTTCCGCTGCACGCAGACTCTATGAGGAGAAGTATTCTCCCGAGATTTACCAGGAGCGGATGCGGCGGCTTCTGGATGTGGTGATGCCTACGCCATGTGCGGAATAGCTGGGTTTGTCAGTTTCTCTTCTCCGGTGGACGCGCCGGAAGCCCGTCTGAAAAAGATGTGCGACGCGATGACCCACCGGGGTCCGGACGATTTCGGATCGGACGTTCGGCAGGGAGTGGCACTGGGGATGCGGCGCCTGTCCATTATCGACGTCAGCGGCGGCCACCAACCGATTTTCAACGAAGACCGGTCGGTACGCGTCGTGTTCAACGGAGAGATCTACAACTACCGAGAATTGCGTCGTGAACTGGAGGCGGAGGGTCATCGGTTTTCTTCCAACAGCGATACGGAAGTCATCGTGCATTTGTGGGAGAAGCTTGGAAGCGACTTCGCTTCGCGGCTCAACGGCATGTTTGCCATTGCCCTGCACGATCTGCGCGGCCAGACCCTGGTGCTCGCGCGCGATCATGTCGGGATCAAGCCTCTGTTCTACTCCCTGTCACCACATGGGCTCGTGTTTGGATCCGAGATCAAGGTGCTACTCTCATCCGGACTCATTGACCGGGAGCTTGACGTGGATGCCCTGGGGCAGCTGCTGGCCTGGGAATACATACCGGGCGAGGGCACCCTCCTGAAGTCGATTCGCAAGCTCAAGGCCGGTCACTTGCTCGAGCTCGATCTTGCCTCCACGGATTCACGCCTCGTCCAATTCTGGGATGTCCCGCTCGCTCCCGCAGAGGATTCTGGCGGGCCGCTCGCAGAGCGCGACTGGGAGGAGATAGTCGACCAAACCATCCACGAGGCGGTCCAACGGCAGCTGGTCAGCGATGTGCCTCTCGGGGCGTTTCTCTCCGGTGGCGTGGACAGTTCTCTGGTCGTCGCGGGCATGGGAGCAGGAGCCCACGCTTTCAGCATCGGTTTCGATGATTCGACTTATAACGAACTCCCGTGGGCGCGTCGAGTGGCCGAACATCTGCACGTCAAGCACAGTACGGATGTCTTGTCGGCACATGTGGAGGATCTGTTCGACCGTCTGATGCCGTTCATGGATGATCCCATCGGTGACTTCTCGATCTTTCCGACGTACCTGGTTTCACGCCATGCACGCCGCGAAGTCACCGTGGCCCTGTCCGGGGACGGGGGAGACGAGCTGTTCGGAGGATACGAAACCTATCTTGCGCAGGAGTGGGAAGGACGCTGGAACCGAATCCCTCGTCTCCTGCGATCCGGAATGTTGGAGCCAGCGGTCCGCCGGTTGCCGCCCCAGGAGGCGAAAAAGGGCCTCGTCAACAAAGCCCTCCGTTTCGTCGAGGGGCTCGAGCATGACCATTCACTGGGACACGCGCGCTGGCGCCTGTTTGTCGGCGAAGCCATGAGGAAGCAATTGTTCACCCCGGAAGCTCTGAGACAAATGCCGTCGCCCGTGGATACACACCTGACCCGGCTGGCGACCCGAACGGAGCATCTCAGTGACGTCGACCGAGCCCTCTATCTCGACTTCAAGAGCTATCTGGTCGACAACTGCCTGGTGAAGATGGACCGCATGTCCATGGCGGTCTCCCTGGAGGCACGGGTCCCCCTGCTGGACAAGGAGGTCGTAGAGCTGGCGTTTCGAGTCCCGTCGCGCCTGAAGGTGAACAGTGGGAAGACGAAAATCCTCCTGAAACGGATTGCGTCCCGTCACGTTCCTGAGGAGTGCGTCTATCGTCCCAAAGAGGGGTTCAGTATCCCGATCAAGACTTGGCTGAAAGCAGAGTGCCGGCCCTTGATGGAGGATCTGCTTTCCACTGATCAGCTGGGGGCGGAGGGGATCTTCGACGCATCCGTCGCCGAGAGATTGAAGCAAGAGCACCTTTCGAACCGAGCCAATCATAGTCACATTCTCTGGACGATGATGGTCTTCCAGGATTGGCGGCGAAGGTGGAAAGTATGATCGAGCGCAATCCTGCCTTGTTTTCACGGGATTCCTACGACCTCCTGATCATCGGGGGTGGGATTTACGGTGCTTGTCTCAGTCTGGAGGCGTCCCGACGTGGACTGAGTTCTCTAGTCCTGGAACGCGATGATTTCGGTGGGGCGACGAGTTGGAACTCCTTGCGCATCCTGCACGGAGGGTTGCGCTACCTGCAACACCTGGATCTGAAGCGTTTCAGGGAATCGGTAGCGGAGCGACGCTGGTTTTCCTTCTGGTTCCCCGAGTTGGTGAGGCCCTTGCCCTGTCTCATGCCGCTCTATGGCAGAGGGCTCAAGCGCAAAGTGTTATTTGGTCCGGCTCTTCGACTCAACGACTTCCTTTCCTCTCGCCGCAACGCGGGTGTGTCTGACGCGGTCCGTCTTCCCGATGGACGAATCCTGAGCGTCCGAGAGACGGCGGGGATGTTTCCACTCGTGAAGAAGGAGCGTCTGGAGGGCGCGGCCCTCTGGCACGATACGGTGATGCTGAGTCCTCAGCGCGTTCTGATGGAGATTCTGCGATGGGCATGCCTCCTGGGTGGCCGAGCGCTGAACTACGTGGAGGCGGAGAAGCTTCTGACCCAGCAAGGAAGAGTCGTGGGCGTCGGAGCTCGTGACCGGCTGACAAAGGATCCGATCGAGTTCCGAGCGAATACCGTCATCAACTGCGCAGGCCCCTGGAGTCGAGAACTGGCTGCTGGCTTTGACCGCGACGTGCCGTCCATCTTCTTCCCTTCGCTGGCGTTCAATGTATTCGTGGAACATGAGCCCCCCTGCCCCCTGGCACTGGCGGTCCAACCGGCGCGGCCAGGGGCTCCGGTCTATTTCATGCATCCATGCCAGGGGGGACTCTTTCTCGGGACGGTCCATGCTGAATGGAACAAACCTGTGAGCGCGCCGGATGTCGAGGAAAGCGCACTTGTTCACCTGATCGACGATATCAACGACGCTGTCCCCGGCCTGCACCTGCAGCGCAGTGAGATCGGTCGCGTGTTCGCGGGTCTTTTGCCGGCAGCAGGAGCCGGGTCGGACAAGATCAGCCGGCGGCCGGCGATGCATGTCCACGCCTCTGAAGGAGGCCCAAGAGGTCTTATCAGCATCTGTGGAGTCAAATTCACAACAGCAAGGCTGGTGGCGGAACAAGCCCTCGGAGCGGCAAACTCGTGCTGGCGTTCCATACCTTACGGACCCTCCACCGATCGGCCGCCGCAATCCAGGGGTGAACTGGATTTGACGAGTCCAGAGGGATTCCTCAGCGCCTCTGAGGCCGAAACGCGCAAGGAAACGACGCGGATCGTTCAGTCGGAGGCGGTGACCTGCATGGGCGATCTCATCATGCGACGTACCGATTGGGGTCTCAACCCGAAGCACTGGCAGCCTCTATTGCAGCACGTCCACCGGCTGCATCCGGAGATGGCGAAAGCACATGCGGACCCGAGGGTCGCTTGAAAGGACCGCCACCGTTTGCTCCGTGACCTCCGGTACCTGGGCTTGAGCCATCCTCAATGCGTGCAATCTCCATAGATGAAACGTTCACTACCGGCTTCTCATGATATCGTTCGAATCCTGAGACGTCTCCGTTAATCCCATTCAGCCATGGTGTAAGAAGCGATGAAAAACCTAGACAGCACGGTTTCTGCCGTCCGAGATTACTGGGAAATCGGGTGCGGCATGGGGTACGACAGTCTCGAATTCTTGTAACGCGGCGTTCGGGTCACGGCAGTGGATCTGACGCCCAACGCGATCGAATATGCATCAAGGCATTTCCAGATTGCTGGTGTTACGGCCGAAGAGTTGAAGGTGGCCAGCGCCCTGAACTTGCCGTTTCCAGACGAGACTTTCGATGCTGTTTGGTCCAATGGCGTGCTGCACGCCACCGGCGACACTCCTTTGGCTATCCAGGAAGTCCGTCGGGTGCTCAGGCCGGGTGGCCGCGCAATAATCTCCCATTTCTACCGAAAGCCCTCATGGATGTACTGGATGCATGGCCTTGGTCGGGAGAATATTGAGTACAAGAGCGAGGATCCTCCGGTGAACGAGTTCTATACCGAGCGGGAAATCGAAAACATGTTTGGTGGTTTCGAGATCGTGGGAACAGCGCGGGAACACCACCGAGCGTTGCCGGTCTGTCGGTTTGGACTGAAGGCAAACCTTTACAGATTCATCTTTAAGCCACTGTACAATTCGATTCCATCTCGGATTGCTCTCAAGCTCGCGTACAAGTATTCGGTTACCGCCATCAAGCGTTGAAAGCAGTTATCGAAGATTTCCGTCTCTTGCGGTGTCGGGTGGAGGGCCCGTTTGTTCCCCACGGTTTTTGTTTCTGCTGGGGAGGATAGCTCATGTTGCCGCCTTTGCTTCGTATGCTTCAACGATACTTCGTTCCCGGTGTCGCAGTTTCTGCGTACTATTTCCTCAAGTATCGGAGTTTGGTCAGTCCGGCTGCGCGCGTTCAGCTGTCCAGCGTCGTTTCTTTTGGAAGAGGGACCGTGGTCAAACCCTATGCTGTTATAACGACACATCTCGGCCGGATATCGTTCGGTCGTGAGTGTGCTGTCAGCAGCTTCGATCACATTTCCACAGGGGACGGGGACATCATTATTGGCGATTATGTGAGAGTCGCTCCCAATGTGACGATTGTTGGCGGCACAAAGGAGTTCAAAAGGAAGGATGTGCCGATCCTGCAACAGGGAGAATCGTCGCGAAGAGGCGTTCGGATCGGTGATGATGTACTGCTGGGCGCCGGCGCGGTAATCCTTCCGGGCTGTTCGGTGGGTCGCGGAGCGGTGGTCGGAGCCGGGAGTGTCGTACAAGGTGACGTTGCTGAATACGCCATCGTCGCCGGCGTTCCGGCCCAGGTCATTGGACAGAGGGAATAGAGGAGAAGGATCCGTGGTGCACTCGGTCGGGCCGAGTTCTGGAATCAATGCCATAGCTAGAGCGAGGCAGGTGACGTTCGAACGTTCGCCCACACATATGGTAAAGGGTAAGGGTCACTAAGCATGCGAATAGCGATCATGGCTCGCTCTTTCGACGAGAAGGGCGGGATCGGAGTCTACACGAGGAATATCATTCGAGAGCTGCTGACTCTCGACACGCAGAACAAGTACTTCGTGTATTTCAGAAACCGGGACCTTCTGGGCTCTCTCCAGGGTTTCCCCAACGTGTTGGAACGCCATGTTCCAGGGCGCTTTAAAGTCACGTGGGACCAAGTTGCAGTTCCACTCGCTGCAAAGCGAGATAGAGTGGATCTGATCTTTCATCCCAAGTTCACGGTGCCTCTCTTCGCTTCGGCGAGACGAATCATGGTTATGCACGGTGCAGCCACGATGCTGCCGAATTACGCCAAGGAATTCAATCGCTTCGATGTCGTGTACAACCGTTTGGTGAGGCCCTACTACTTCGGGGCCTGTTCTAAGATCCTGTGCGTCTCTAAATGCACGACGGAGGGCTTCGCCCATGCCATACCCCGCTACAAGGATCGGCTGATTACGACCTACTTCGGTCCGCATGCTGCTTTTCGACCCATCCAGGATCGGAAGGAACTGGAGGCGGTTCGAGGCCGTTACGGATTGCCTGAGAAGTTCATCCTCACGGTGATCCGGTACGATACGGGCACACCGAACACGCTAAAGAACGCCGGGAACATGTTCAAGGCGTTTGCGCTTTTGAAGAAGGACCGTCGGGTGGAACATCAGTTCGTGGTCGTGGGAAAGGACTGTGACCGCTATGGGACCGAGCATCGAATCGACGAATTGGGCATCGCCGAAGATGTTCTTTTCCCCGGCTTCGTAGAGCAACGGGACCTGCCTGCCTTCTACAATCTGGCCTCTCTCTACCTCTACCCGACCATCATTGAGGCGTTTCCTGTTCCGATCACGGAGGCCATGGCATGCGGGACCCCGATCGTCACCTCCCACGGGACGGGATTGGAGGAGCTCGCAGGAGATGCTGCTTTGAAGGTCAACCCGTTGTGTCCCGAAGAGATCGCCGAAGCCGCATACCGCCTGTTAACGGACAAGGACCTCGCTCGCCGGCTGGTCGAACGAGGATTCGAGCGGTCGAAGCTATTCAGCTGGAAGAAATGCGCACAGAAAACCCTGCAGGTCTTCCGGGAGGTCGTGCAAGGGTAGACGTTTTCGGGTCCTCCCGGTGCTCTCATCTGGGTGAAGGGAAGGCATCGTCGCTGCTGCCACTCGTGCGGTCACGCAAAGTCAGCGGTCCGTGCCCATTTTGAAGTCGGCTTATGTTGAGCACCGGGGATACACCTCGTCTCCGAAGCGAGGTGGAGGCGGTTGCATTCCGGTTTCCTAGCCAGCGGACCGAAGCCACCAGTCTCAGAAAGACCGGGACATTTCACTGAGGGCAAGAGACCAATCAATCCTGTCTCCCCCTCCGCAAGCAGGTCGTTCCAACGAGCAATCAGCGCCCCGAGCGCCCGGAGGAGATCAAGTTGCCAGTTGATGAATCCTGTATTCCCCTTCAGTCCCGAGAGGAATGGC
>JARRKC010000086.1:0-11262 GCA_037388505.1 Acidobacteriota bacterium
GGTGGCCAGGAAAGCCTCGAGTTTGTGGGGCAAGAGGCGGGGCGGGGGTGGAGAGCGCGGCGAGTGCTCCCAGAGATTCAGATGCTGGAGGATCTTGCGGATCACGGTCCAGTCTTCGATGAAGGCAATAATCTGCATCCGATTTCCGCAGCGACGATAGGACAAAGGATCCACCTCGTAGATCTTCTTGAGTAAACGGGCCCAATTGCGGCGTCGTTGGCGGGCAAAATGCTCGGCGGGCGAGTCCGGTTGCGGTGCCGAGTCGAGTCCCACGTTCAAGGGCGCCGTCACGGTCTGTTTGCGTCTCCAGCCGCGCGAGGCGTTGGAATAGCGGCCGTAGTAGCGGACCATCTGCTGGTGGGGGTCGGGGATGTGGGACGTCACCAGAGCGATCCAGTCCAGAGCATCCATCCGTCGGGTCAAACCCTTGGTGGTCCGGTACTCGATCTGTGCGTTGTCCGCATCGTAGTGGAGTCGCGTTCCGGCGAAACTGGGGCGCAGGATGTAGGCCGACAATCGTTCGAGAGCCGGCTGATCGGCTCGATCAATCGGAGGCCCACAGTAAACCTGAAGGAGCGCAGCCGGTGGGCGAAGTCCCGGCTGTGGCGAACGCTATCGCTATGTCGGTACGAAGAGCCTCGAGGTAAACCCGAGCTTCTCACCCGATGGCCGGTGGATTGCCTATGCTTCCAATGAAACCGGGGCGTTCGAAATCTACGTGGGATCCTTCGAGAATCCCGAGCTCAGGTGCCAGGTGTCGACGCAGGGAGGACAGTCGCCCCAATGGCGGGGGGATGGGAAGGAATTGTAGTACGTCGGTCCGGGAAGGATGCTCGTCGCGACACGGTTGGAGACACAGGGAAACGTGGTGAAGGTGGCGGCCTCGGAGAGTCTATTCCCCCTCGAGAGCTACTCGCAGAACTTGTGGCAGGGATACGGTGTCTCGTCCGACGGGAAGCGGTTCCTCATTCAGAGGTTCGCCTCCGGCGAGGATCCTTCGACAGGTTCCATGGTCCTCGTCAGCGACTGGAGATCGGGTCTCGGCAACTGACGCGAGACGCTAGGGAAGGAGGTTCATGCGTACCAGCATGGACCTCCAGCGCGGGTCGTCGTGCAGGGGTTTCAGATCCGGCCGGTTCACCACGAACGGCAGCCAGACGGCGCGCTCCTCCATCGCCTGATCGAGATCGAGGAACGCCGCGTCCAGGTCGCCGAGCGACGTGTGCCATCGTGCCCGGTCGACCGGCCGGAGCTTCGCGCTCGGGGAGTCGAGCAGCAGACGGAGCACCGCCTCGCGCCCGCCGGTCGCGTACGCGTGTCTCAGATCCGCCGCGGGGACCTCGGCTCTCGCCGACACCTTCTCCAGCCGCTCGTACGTCTCGAAGAACGACTCCACGTCTCCCGTGGTCCAGCACAGCCACGACTTGTGCATGAGGGTCAGCGGAAAGGAAGGATCCAGCTCGAGCGCCTTGTCGAACTGGGCCAGGGCTTCGTCCTCGCGTCCGGTGAACCAGTACTTCAGGCCGAGGATCGTCTGGATGTTCGGTGAGAGTGGATCGAGCGTCGCGGCCCGGCGAATCGCCTCCATCGCGGCGTCATGACGTCCTTCGATCGACAGCACGTCGCTCTGCCACTTCAGGGCGGTGGTGTACCGGGGATCGAGCTCCAGAGCCCGTCGGAACTCGCGGTCGGACGCGTCCCAGTCCCAGTCGTACAGGGCAAAGGAATAGGCCAGGGTCGTATGGGCCTCGGCGAGGTCGGGGTCGATCTCGAGCGCCCTGCGCGCCGCGCGCAGCGCCTCCGGGACGGTCTCCTTCGTCGGGATGTCGCTGTAGAACGGCAGCGTCAGGTGGGCGTCGGCAAGACCCGCCCAGGCCTCCGAGAAGCCGGGATCCCGATCGATGGCGCGCTGGAAGAACTCGATCGCGCGCCGGAGATCGGGTACCGTGCGCTTGCCCCAGAAGAAGCGACCCTGAAGATAGGCGTCGTACGCGGCCGGCTCCCGTGTGCTCGTGCCCGACAGCGAGCGGCCGGCCTGCAGGTGGCCCCGGAGGGCCGTGACGACCGCGCCGGCGACCTCGTCCTGCACCGCGAAGATATCGCCGGCGTCACGGTCGAAGCTCTCGGACCAGAGATGGAAGCCATCCGATGTCTTGATCAGCTCGGCGGTCACACGCAGCCGGTCGTCGATCCGCTGGACGCTTCCTTCGAGCACGGCGGTGACACCCAGCAGTCGCCCGATCTCCTTGACGTCCGTGTTCCCGTCCCGGAACGAGAAGGCCGACGTGCGTGCCGCGACACCCAGCCCGGGTATCCCGGCCAGCGCGTTGATGAGCGTCTCGGCCATCCCGTCGCCCAGGTAGGTGTCCGTCCGGCCCGGGCTCATGTCCACGAACGGCAGGACCGCCACGGAAGGGGACTCGTCGAAGTCGCCGGGGCGCCCGCGCATCAGGAGAATCACGGTGACGGCGGCCAGCACGAGGGCGCCGAGAGCGACGAGAGGAAGCCAGCGTCGGCGCCGTGACCCGCCGGCGGTGGTGGGTTCCGGGGGTGGCGCCGCCGGCCCGCTTTCGCCCCGGGCCAGCGCCCGCAGGTCGTCGTGCAGCTCGGCGGCAGTCTGATACCGGTCATCCGGTGCCTTCTCCAGGCAGCGGCCGATCACATGGGTGAGCCCGGCGGGAAGGTCGTGTCGCCGGCTCGAGACGGGCGGTGGCGTGTCGCGCAGGATCGCCGACACCAGCCCGGCCTGGTTATCCGAAACGAACGGGCGGCTGCCGGTCGCCATCTCGTGGAGCATCGCCCCGAGAGAGAAGATGTCGGTCCGATGATCGAGCGCGTGACCCTGCAACTGCTCGGGTGACATGTAGGGGAGGGTGCCCATCACGACGCCCTCGCGGGTCCGTGCCAGGGTCGGCAGGCTCGACCTGTCGTCCGCCTCCGAGGGCGCCCCGCTGAGCTTGGCGAGCCCGAAGTCGAGGATCTTCACGCGGCCGTTCCCGTCCACCATGACGTTGGACGGCTTCAGGTCCCGGTGGATCACGCCCTTCACGTGCGCCGCTGCGAGGGCCTCGGTGAGGACGATCGCGATGTCGAGCAGCCGCCCGGCGGGCATCCCCTCGGCCGGGATGAGCCGGTCGAGCGTCCGCCCCTCCACGAGTTGCATCGTGAGGAAGTGGATGCCCTCGGCCTCCTCGACCGAGTAGACCGTGACGATGCCCGGATGATCCAGGGTGGCCAGCAGCGTCGCCTCACGCCGGAATCGCGCGAGCTGCTCCGCGTCGCCGGTCGTGCCCGCGGGCAGCACCTTGAGCGCCACGTCGCGACCGAGCTTCGTGTCGGTCGCCCGGTACACCGCGCCCATCCCGCCGGTGCCGATCGGCTCGATGATGCGGTAGTGCGCGAGAGTCCGGCCAATCATGGCCACATGATACCCTCCACCGGTCATGACCCTGAAGCCAGGCACCCGGCTCGGCCCCTACGAGATCCTCTCCCCGCTCGGCGCGGGGGGCATGGGTGAGGTGTATCGCGCCCGCGACACGCGGCTGGGGCGTGACGTCGCGGTGAAGGTGCTGCCGCAGCACCTCTCCACGAACCCGGAGGTCCGCGCGCGGTTCGAGCGGGAGGCGCGGTCGATCTCATCGCTCAACCACCCGCACATCTGCGCGCTGTACGACGTCGGCCGGGAGGAGGACACCGATGAGATAGGAATTTGCTTTTTCCCCGATGTGAGTCTATGTCGGCGGAAATGGCGAGTAAACCCTGAAATGAGGGGCTGGGATGAACGGTTCAAGCAGAGTCCGGCAGAAAGGAGGCTCGCAGGACGTGGTTCAGGGATCTCGCAGTGGCAGGGTCGGCCGATCAGCCGGAATCGGGGCAAAAGCAGACGAAGGGATATCGGCCGGGGCTGAAGAGCCGCGGCTCTTCAGCCGCGATAGACGGGGACGTCGTCCCAGAAGACGGCATCGGTGGAGGCTCGCACCTGTTGAGCCTGGCGGGGAGAGAGGGTGGCCAGGAAAGCCTCGAGTTTGTGGGGCAAGAGGCGGGGCGGGGGTGGAGAGCGCGGCGAGTGCTCCCGGAGATTCGGGTGCTGAAGGATCTTGCGGATGACGGTCCAGTTTTCGATGAAGGCCATGATCTGCATCTGATGTCCGCAGCGAGGACAGCGAAGCGGGACCACCTCATAGATCTTTTTGAGCAAACGGGCCCAATTGCGGCGTCGTTGGCGAGCGAAGCGCTCGGCGGGCGAGTCCGGTTGCGGTGCTGAGTCGATTCCCGTGTTCAAGGGCGCCGGCACGGTCTGTTTGCGTCTCCAGCCGTGCGAGGCGTTGGAATAGCGGCCGTAGTAGCGGACCATCTGCTGGTGGGGTCGGGGATGTGGGAAGTCACCAGAGCGATCCAGTCCAGAGCATCCATCCGTCGGGTCAACAGCCGAAGTGGCGCTGGGTGAGGTTCCCAAGAAGGTGTGCAGAGAAGCCGATTCTCCTACCTGCCCTGGAGCCTGCCGTACAAAACGATCTTGTCGCCCAGTTCTACGGAATCCTTGCCGGGCCTGACGATGAGAAGGTAGGTGAGGCCGTTGAGCAGGTCGGGGTCGAACGACACCGACCAGGTTCCATGCGAGGGTTCCTCGGCTAACTGTCCCAGGTAATTAGTCGCCGGGGACTTGGCAAGTAGATTGAAGGTCATCGCATCCAGGTCCGGATGGACCTCCTTGAGCCCCCAGAGCTGGAACCGGCTCTTGGAAGGAGAATCCGGCCAGTCGGGAGACTTTAGATCGAAGGCATACAGGACGGCCGGGTGACCCGCTCTCAACAGGATGCGCCCGCCGGCATTCGAGCGGGCGCTTCTGTTCTGCACGTTGAAGACGCTCACCATAGTCAAGGAGGGATCGAAGAGCATCCCCACGTTCTCCCGGAGACTCAGCTGGAGCGACTGCTTTTCCCGGTCGAGTTTCACCAACCGGGTCTTCAGGGTGTCGATCTGCTCTCGCTGGCGTCGGACCCGTTCATCTACGGCATGAGATCTGGCCTCCGAGCTCTCGATCGAAGCTCGCTGCTTTCGGATCAACGCGTCCTTCTGATCGATCGTCCGTCGCAGCTCGGCGACGTCAGCGGTCAGCTTGGCCTTCTCCCCGACCAGCCGAGTCATCCTCTCATTGGTTTGCGCGAGTTGAGCCTTCACCTGTTGAAACTGGTCCGGATCCACCCGCTGGTCGGTGGCAGGAAGGTTCTCCTCAGGCGCAGATTCAGGAGGTGTTTCCGAGGCGTGGGAAGCTTTTAGCTCGGAGAGGCTTCGCTGAGCGGTCTCCAGCTCGAGCAAGAGGGAAGCATTGTCTCGAGCCAATATCTGGTTTGCCTCCACAGCCCCTCTCCAGACGTACCACAGCGCTCCGGTCGCAGCGAGCAGCGGGACCGCTGCGGCCAGCAGCCATCGGGACGACCTTCGTCCGCCACGGGAGGACGAAATCTCCGGACGTCCCTGAAGTCGGGTAACCGATGGCCTGTTTTCATTGTATCTCGACCTGCGTGGATCTCCCGCCAACTCCTCACCGAGTCTCGCCTGAAACCTCTGAATCTGTTGATCGGACGAGGTCGAGTCTGGGAAGTCCTCGTCTTCTCCTCGGAGCGGAAGTGCACCGAAGGACACACGCTCGAACTCCTCGGACAGATTCCGGCACTCTTCACAGTCGGCAAGGTGCTCGTGGAGCTTTCGTGCCTCTTCGTCGCTCAGTTCGCCGACGGGCGCCAAGGCACAGAGCTCTCGAAAATACTCGTGTTCGTGCTCTTTCATCTCACATCACCGCCGCTTTCGCGAAAAAGCGCCTTAACTTGTCCAGGCCGCGGTAGTAGTAATGGCGGGCGTTCTCCGGCGATACGCCGAGTTCTTCGGCCGCTTCCCGCAGACGGTAACCTCCGAAAAAGACCTTCTCGATCGTCGATCGCTGTTCTTCGCTGAGAGTTTCCATCGCCTTCCGCAGCGTCATCCTGCACTCCTCAGCGGTCATCCTCGCCATGACGTCAAACGGTTCAGACTGCTTGTCGGCCTGTTTGTCCAAGCTCAGATAGTGCCCGCGAAGGGCGAGGTACTTCTTCCGATTGAAGCTGCGGTGGTACGCGTATTGGACGATCCACGACCGGGCCGAACCCTTGCGGGAATCGAATCGATCCGCCGAACGCAGGAGTTCGATGAAGACAGCCTGCATGACGTCTTCGGCCTCGGCTTCGTCGCGAAGGATCCGAATGCAGATTGCGAAGACGAGCCGGTGGTAGCGAACGAAGAGGGTGCCGAGCGGCTCGGGATCCCCCACCCGCATGCGAGCAAAGCATGCTTCGTCGGAGAGATGACGGCCCTTCACCAGACGGCGACCTGCGCGTTCTTCACATTCAAAGAGATAGTCGACTTCCGTACCCACAAGGCCCGCCAGTAAGCTGAGTTTCCTCATCTGAATGCCTCCCAGAGGGACATTTTGTACCTGTCCAGACTCGAATCCGCCTGTTTCTGCCAGGGTCTCGAGTCCCGTCCTCTCGGCCACAAAGAGATTTTCCGTCATTGACTGGTACAAAACCACCGCACGACCGGCATGCTCCTACGATGGTAAATAATCCTATGCACAAATCAATGCGCCTGCTGTTACCTCTCTTGCTTGCTGTGATCGGTTCTCTTGCGTTCGCCCAGAACCCTCCCATCGGTACTTCGGCCGGACAAGGGAGGGACAGTCTGAAATGGGAAGTCTCACTCTTCTGCGGCCGTTTTCGAGCGGTCGCTGGAGGAGCTCATGGGCGACATGAAGTGAGGCGGCTGGGCGACCAAATCCTGCTGTTCCACGAAGAGCCAGCCTCAGAAGGAGGCCTGCTCGGTGTACGAGTGGATCGAAGGCTCAGTCGGTGGTTCGCCATTGAGGGAAGTGTCGCCATGGCGGACTCGCCGAGGGAGGTGTATTTGACTCGCTCAACCGACTTGGGCCCCTACCAGCCCCCTTCTCCTCTAACGGTGACCGGTGCTGCCGACCTTTCGGCTGGAAGCACATACCTCGTAGAGGGTGGAACACGATTTACCCTGCATAGATTCCGCAGACTTGAGCTGTTTCTCACGCCCGGGATCGGTCTGACCGTTCGTACCGGGCTTGGCTGGGTTGGACTCCTGGGCGCGCCACAGATCGGTTTGGACAGCGATTGCAGTGGCTATCTGACGACGGGGCCTGGTGTGAAGTTCCCACTTGGACGTCACTGGGGCATGCGAGGAGACGTAAAGACCCGCTGGGCTCAACACGACCTCAGTCCCTCCGGCGGTGCCCTGTACCTCGACTGGACTGCGGGACCCTATTTCGAATTCTAGGAGCCGACGACGGAGACGAGCGGGAAGGCCACCTGACGGTCGGGGACAAGACTATGAAGAGAAGAATCCACTACATCGCACCTCTCTTACTCGCCATCTCGGGCGCTGTCGCGTCCGCTCAGACTGCTTCCACCGGTGCATCGCGTCCGCCGAACGAACACAACAGGGACTGGGAGATTTCACTGTTCTTCGGCCGTTCTTCGTCCACGAGTAAATCAACGAGTGCAGCACGGGAACGGGTGGTGTACTTCGACGACTCCGACATAGACGTCATTGACTCGCTCCGCCTGGAACAGAACGCGGTAGGTTTTAGGGCCACCCGACGACTGACGGATCGATGGTCTGTTGAAGGAAGTCTTGCGTTCGCGAATTCCGCGCGAAGCGCACTTCTTCGCTACCCGGCCAGCGGGACCTCGTTCCCCGGGTCGACCGGGTCCGGCACCGCCCTGTTTTCCGGAGGAGATACGTACAACATCGACGGTGGAGTTCGCTATTCCCTTCTCAGATTCGGTCGGGTGGATTTCTTCCTGACGGGCGCAGTCGGACTGACTGTTCGGACCGGGCTGGGGGTTGTCACCGGTGTCGTTTCCGATGTCGGAGATCCATCGAGGTCGATCTTCAATTCATTCGAGCTGGATGCACTGCACAGCGGATACCTGGCGGCCGGCGGGGGCGCCAAGTTCCCGATGGGGAAAGTGTGGGGCATCCGGGGCGATGTGAGGTCCCGATACGTTCGTCGCGAACTGGGTTCTTCATCCGGAGTCTACGAGTTCAGGCTGTCAAGCGGACACTGGTACCTCGACTGGAGTGTCGGGCCCTATTTCGAATTCTAGCCGCCACAGCAGAGAGAACGGAAGATGCTCCGGAGTTACTACGCGTTCCTCACTGCTTCGCGTCACTTTCTCACCCTTGCAGTGCACCATGAAAGGTCACGGTCAGCACGCTTCCCTCCGGTCATCGCGCGGCTTTGGCAACCGACATCGGTGCCTCCTTACGTCATCCTGCCAAGCGAGAGGCCAGGGTCGCGAGTTGCCAGAAAGGTTTCGGGTAAACGCCGAGGAGCAGAGTACCGGTCAGGCAGACGACATAGGTGATCCCATAGCCGGTCATCGACGGGAGGGGGTAGTCGTAGAAGGGGGCTTTCAGGTAGATCTCCGCGATGACCGCACGTAGTAGAAGAGGCCAATCACCATGTTCACCGCTGCGAAGACGGCGAGCCAGGCCAAGCCCCCTTCGAGCACGGCTTCGAAAAGCAGTACCTTGCCGAGAAAGCCTGCCAGCGGGGGGATCCCGGCCAGAGAGAGAAGAGACAGGGTCAGCACGACCGATACCGCGGGCGCCCTTCTACCCAGGCCACGCACTGCTTTAAAACGGTCGCTTCCAAGCGTTCGCTCCAGGTGAGCTACTGCTGCAAAGGCTCCGATATTCATGAAAAGGTAGGCGGCCAGGTAGTAGAAGATCGCGGGGAGTGCAGCATCAACCTGCCTGGCCACGGCCAGAGCCATTAGCATGTATCCGGCCTGGGCAATGCTCGAGTACGCCAGAAGCCGCTTCAACCGCCTTTGGCGAAGGGCCGCCAGATTTCCCAAGGTCATGGTGATCACCGCTTCGCCCACGACGACCGCGCTCCACTGAATCGTTCCCTCCGGCAGGCCTTGGATCAGCAGCCGGATCAGCCCCGCAAACGCCGCCACCTTGGGAATGACGGACAGAAAGCCGCTGATCGGTGCCGTGGCACCTTCGAAGACATCGGGAGACCAGAAATGGAAGGGGACGATCGTGATCTCGAAACCGTAACCAACCAGCACGAGGCTGAAGGCCACTCCGATCCAGAGAGCGTCGGCCGAAGCCAGATGCTCGGCGATCCGTGGAAGGCTCAAGCTGCCGGTCAGGCCGTAAGAGATAAGAGATAGAGATAGGAATTTGCTTTTGCCGGGAGTGAGTCCATCGGAGGGGAAACGGTGAGTCAACCCTGCGATGAGCCCGGGGTTGCGGGTTCAGATAGGGCGGACAGGAAGGAAGGGGCGCGGGGGCTGGTTTCGGAGTTGTGGGGAGTGGGTGAGTCGGTCTTTGAGCCGGAATCGGGGGCACAAGCAGACGCAGGGATATCGGCGGGGGCTGCAGAGCCGCGGCTCTTCAGCCGCGATAGACGGGGACGTCGTCCCAGAAGACGGAATCGGTGGAGGCTTGCACCTGTTGGGCCTGGCGGGGAGAGAGGGTGGTCAGGAAAGCCTCCAGCTTGTGGGGCAAGAGGCGTGGCGGGGGTGGAGAGCGCGGCGAGCGCTCCCAGAGATTCGGGTGCTGAACGATCTTGCGGATGACGCTCCACTCCTCGCCGACAATCGTTCCAGAGCCGATTGATCGGCTCGATCAATCGGAGGCCCACAGTAAACCTGAAAGCCCGAAGGATGCCAGGAGCGCAGCCGATGGCCGAAGTCCCGGCTGAGGCGACGTTGCGAGGTCAGCATCTGGAGGACGCGGACTTCGTCGAACGGCATTCGGAGTAGGTCACGAATCGGCCCTCCCGGAGGGACTCGGTCAGCCCTCCACACAGTCCGACGACGAGCACGGCGTCGGGTCTTGTCGCCCGCGGCTGGTTCGGGGTCAATCCCAGGACCGCCTCAGCTTTCTTCTGGGCGTTCTTCGGCCCCATCCCGGTGATGGCGAGAACCACCTCATTGGGCCCGCAGCGACCGGGCGATCCGGGCTCCGGAGGAGTGGCCAGTTTCTCGACGGGCTTCCCCTCCATGGGTGAAGCGGCGAAGACATACACCAGACTCATGGACTCTCCACTTCGATGTCGTTGATGGAACAGGCACGGCGGCGCATGCCCGGAACTCTATGAACTGGACACCGGCCAGCGCTTCGATTTCCACCGGCAGCGACGGGTTGTCGCGAACGACCAGTTGGGCCTCTTTGAACCGGTATTCCTGGACTGTCGGTTTGTGGGTCCGTCGGTGGGCTCGCTCGATCTTCATGGCTTTGTCCTCCAGTGAAAGGGTTTTCGGTTTCTTCACCGCGCCCTGAGAAACCAAAAACCTCGAAATGGAGGACCCCAAAGAAGGACCCAGAAGGCGGCTGTCAAAGCGCCGGGCATCCAGAGTGACAGGCCCCACCCTGGCGCAAAGGATGCTGCGCGGAGACCCGGCCAGATGGGTTGACACAAACAAGATCGAGCAAGCGAGCCAACACTCAGCCCACAAACAGAGCGATCATGAGAAAGCTGGCGGAGACGGGCCAGATGAGGGGCAGAGACCGTGTGGCTCGTCAGGGAATCTCTTCGAAATGGCCGGTGCAGTCTCTCTGATCGTATACGGGAGCCGCCTGACCGAACTCCTTCCACCACGTCGCCCACTCCCCGGCGACTGTCTGGAAGTCCTTTTCTGCGGAGTCTTTGACGATGCGGTGAGTCAGGAGCCTCAGAGCGTTGCCAGCGGATTCCCTTATGGACGGCTCAGGATCCGTCAGCATCCCAAAGAGAACAGAAACCGCCGCCCGTGTTTCCGTGTGAAACAAACCCTGGATCGCAAGTCGGCGGATCCGGAAATCATCGTTGGAAGCCAGTTGCTTCAGCCAGAGAATGGCCGCATCTCCACCCAGTCGGCCGTAGGCCACGATGGCCACTGGCTGAAGAAACTCGTCAAGGTCACCTGACACGCTCCGCAGGAATGAAAGGTAGGAGCGATCGCCGCATGCACCAAGCCCTCGGAGTGCGTGCATGAGCGCCGGTCCTTCGACCTCTGTTTCTAGCGGTCCGGTGATCAGCTGAGCGAGACGGTTCTCACACCCTGGCGTGCACAAACCCGCACAGCCCTGGACCCCAACGTCGAGCAGGTCCCTCTCGGTCGTCCACCTTAGATAGGCCTCTTCCAGAAAGGGCTGAGGCATCTCCGAAAGGGCGATCCGGAGCTGTTGCAGCCTTTGTTC
>JARRKC010000087.1:0-24337 GCA_037388505.1 Acidobacteriota bacterium
CGGTATGACGGCGGATTTGCCGACATGAAGGACATTCCGGCGGCTCGCCACGATCTGTTGCCACCAGCCTACGCCTTCGGTGCCGTTCAGACTACCCGCGGCTGTCCCTTGAACTGCGGTTTCTGCAGCGTGACGACGTTCAACGGCGCGCGTTACCGGCAGCGGCCGATAGAGGATGTCGTGCGCGAATTCCAGTCGATCCGCGAGAAACACGTTCTGATCGTCGACGACAACCTCATCGGCACCCGGGCGGAGCACATAGCCCGGGCCAAAGAACTGTTCCGCGCCCTGGCCAAGGCGAATCTGGGGAAGAAATGGGTTGCCCAGGCCACCGTCAACTTCGCCGATGACGAGGAACTTCTGTCACTGGCCGCCAAGGCGGGTTGTGCGGGTGTGTTCATTGGTTTCGAATCTCCTTCGCCGGAAGGCCTGCGAGAGTTGGGCAAGAAATTCAACCTGGTGAAGGGCCGGAATTTTCGCGCCTCGGTGCGTCGCATACAGCGCCATAACATCCTGGTCGTCGGCTCTTTCATCATCGGCCTGGACATCGACGGACCGGGCATAGGTAAACGTATCAGCAAAGCGGCCAACCACTACGGAGTGGACAATCTCAACCTGCTCTTTCTGACGCCTCTACCCGGCACTCGTCTCTGGGACGAGATGAAGTCCGCAGACCGTTTGGCCTTCGACAGATTCCCGGAGGACTGGAAGTACTACACCCTCACTTTGCCAGTTGCCCGTTATCGGCAACTGTCTCAGGACGACATTATCCGGGAGGCACAGAACTGCAACCGCAGCTTCTACTCCCTTCCGCGCATTCTGGGCAGAGTCTGCAGCAGCACCTGGCACCGTCGCCAGCCGCTGATCAGTCTCGTGGGCAATCTCTCCTACCGGGGCAATATCCACTTGGATAGGAGGCGCTACAAGGACTTCCAGCGCGAATGCTTGGGTCCGGGCGACCCCCGCGGGGCATAAGCAGGTTCCGCTTGCTAGTAGGGAGACCCGATGCTAGCGACGACGAGGGTCAGATCGTCCCGCGGTGCGACTGCGCCCATGAAGTCACCCACCGCACTCACGATGGCGTCCCTGATCTCGTGCGGGCTTGAGTGGCCGCAGGCTTTCACCCGCTCGCGCAGTCGATCCACACCATACTCTTCACCCGCCGAGTTGGTGGCCTCAATCAGGCCGTCCGAGTACAGGACGAGTATGTCACCGGGTCGAAGCTCGCGGCGACCCTGCTCGTAGCGGGCGCCGCCCAGAACGCCGAGCACGGGGCCACCTGTGTCGAGAGGGGAAGGATCCGTGCCACGATCCCCGCGGCGGAGCAGGATCGGGGGAAGGTGGCCCGCGTTCACGTAGTGGAGCAGAGAGGAAAGCGAGTCATAATAGCACCAGAACATGCTGGCATAGCGACCGCCCGAGGCGTCATCGCAAAGGAGCCGGTTCAGCTGCTCGGACTCCCGCTCGTGCCGCGCGCCGGACTCCGTCCACCCGGCGGAGCGGACGGCGCCATGGATGACGCCGGTCAGCAGCGCGGCGGGAACCCCCTTGCCCGAGACGTCCCCGATCACGATGGCGATTCGCCCGTTCTCGGCGCGGAAGACGTCGTAGAAATCCCCGCCCACCTGCTCGGCCGGTCTGTAGAAAGCCGCCAGTCGGACCGGCTCGTAGTCGTCGGTTCGAGAGGGCAAAAGGGCGGACTGCACTTCGCGCGCGATCTCGAGCTGAGCCTCCAACCACCGGCGACGCTCGTAGGAGCGGAACGCCAGAGCCGCGATGATGACGGTGGCAAGCAAAGCCAGTGCTCCGGCGCAGTTGATCACGAGGTTCTGGCGAATCGGCCAGAGGACCGACGGCTCCCGGATGGCGAGCCGTTCCGCGATCTCCACGGTGAGCAGCGAGCGCGGACCGCGCGCCACACCCGCCGCTGCTGATCCGGCAGGGCCGGCGGAAGAGGCCAGTCCCCGATCATAGACGGGAAAGACTTCGACCACGACCTCTCCCCCGGATGACGGAACGATCTTGTAGAGCGGTTGGCGACTGCGGAAGTGGGAGCTCTCCTCTTCCGCAGTAAACACCTGGCCCTCGACGTTCCCGTGGCGCGCGAGCACACTCCCGTCCGACCGTCGCACCTCGAACCACAGCGCGCCTTTCGCCGTCTCTTCGAACTCGGCGGTCGGAAACTCGCCAGAGGGCGCGGTTGACGTCGAAGAATGGCGGAGCGACTGTTCGAGGGCAACGACGTATCCGGACATTTGATGACGCACCTGCTGAACCGCAATGATGCGCCAGACGAAAAAGTAGTCCCTGACGGAGTTCGCCAGCAGCAGGACGGCAAGCAGTGCAGCGACGATCAACCAGGCGATGAGCCAGCGACGGATTCGCCCAACGGGTGAACGTCCTGACCGCGAAACACTCTGGGCGAGACGCATGGGACTCCCTTCCGATCTGGGGCGGAAGCATACACTATGGGCATGAAACGCGCCAGACCTCGGATGGGCGGGAGCTCCCCAACTCTTTCTAATCGTGAAGGATCACGCTCAGGAGCCCGCTATTGACCGTCAAGCCTCCTTCATTGCCATAATCGATAAACCCGAGCTGCCTGAACTTATTCATGAAATGACTGACCCTCGACCGGGTCGTGCCGACCATTTCGGCGAGATTCTCCTGACTGATTCTGGGAAGCACAGGCTCGGATCTGCTGTCCTTGCCGAAGTTAGACAGCAGTAACAGGATCCGCGCCAGACGCTTCTCGCTCGAGTTGAAGAGTTGATCGACGAGATCTGCTTCGTACCGGATGTTGCGCGACAACAGATGTTTAACGAAGACTTCCGAGATCTCGTGCTGTTCGTGAAGGAGGGTCACCATCTGGTGCTTCTCGAGCCGAACAAGGCCGCAGTCGGTCAGGGCCGTCGCCGTTGCCATGCGTAGGGGCTGACCGGCCAGGCAGCCCTCGCCGAAAAAATCACCGCTGCCCAGAATAGCGATAATCGCTTCTTTGCCTTGTTGGGAGGTGACCGAGAGCTTCACCTGGCCTTGCCGGAGGAAGAATACGGAATCCGCAGGATCCCCTGCCCAGAAGATGCTGCGGTTCGCGCCATATTCCAAGGCTTTCGCCGCAGGGACACCAGAAAAAAACTGCTCCCAATCGATGGACTGCCTGTCTCTGAGAGCCATAGGGGTTTCCTCCCCGTCTCGGCGTGCAGATCCTTCTCCAATGCTCCTTTCGGGAACGTCGTCGGCTCAGCCTGACCGCGTGCCCTACCCTCGGTGCATCTTTCAGTGTAGGCCGCGCCCTCGGTTCGGTCAAACCTGCTACGGGGAAATCTTGCCCGCTGATCGCGGACTTCCCTCGCAATAGAAGGCCCAACTCTCTGAGATGAGACCATGAGCGTGCCGGCCCGTGTCGGCCACCCGATATACGGCCATCTTCCCACTGAAGTCGGGGGGTTCGCGGGCCTGCCTCGAGACGGGGCAGGCAGCGACCGTTAAGCAGGCTCCACTGATTGAAACCGAAAGTCGGAGACTCCTTCAGTCAGGCGTCGAGTCTTTTCAGCCAGGCAGTGGCGAAATGAATCGAAAGTCGGAGGTCCAGCAGGAACCGACTCATCATCGTCCGAAGGGGCAGATCGGAAAACCGTCTCTTCTTCAAGGTCTGCAGACAATCCTCCCAGAATCTCAGAACATCCTGCGACAGATAGAATCCGCTGAACGACGAGAAGGGGTTCCATTTCCTGCAGAAGAGCCGGACCCGAGAGGGCACCGCGAGTTCAGGCAACGTGGCACGGGCTCTTCGATATGCGGTCTGGATCTCCGCCACCCTCGCTTTGAAGGCTTCGCCGCTGCGCAGCTGCCTCAACTCCTCGAGCACCCGCTGTTCGGCGGGAGATTTCGAGCGCGTCTCCAGCCAAAGCAGCTGCATCTCGAGCAACAGTTGAAAACTGCCGGCAACCAGACGGCCCAACTCCCGCACGCGATTAGCGTAATAGAAACGTCTCGGGCGCGGTTCGATGCCGGCCCTCACCCTGAGGCGACCCTTCAGACGAAGCAAACCGGCCATCATCGGATGTCGCTTCTCGATCACCGCAGCACTCTTGTACCAGAAGAAATTGCCGAAGAGATTCCAGTAGTTGCGCTGCGGCGCCCGGCGTAGGATCCGGCTCATGTTCTCGTAGCTGTAAAAGGTCAGCCATGCGTTCCGGTAGGCGGCCAGCAGGCTCCCCTTCTCCGGAAAGTAAGGGTGGTTCATAGTCTCGTGCTGCGAGTCATACTTGTTGTAGTCGGGGTCCATGTACCGATTCTCGCGATGCATCTCCCAATGATCGCGCGAGCCCGGCAAGGGTGTCAGGATGAAGAAAGAAGCCATGTCCGGGCGAACCTCGTGCGTCAGCTTGCGGAGGTCCCGACGGATCGATTCCGGGCTGTCGAAGGGGAAGCCCAGAATGTAGCCGACGTGGGTGGCAATCTCGGCACTTCGATAGGCGTCGATCAGATTTCGGTAATCCTCGACATGGTTTTGCCGCTTCTTAGCCGCCTTCAAATTGTCGTCATTGAGGCTTTCCATGCCGATGAACACGTTACTGCAGCCCGCCCTGCGGGCCTTCTCGACAAAGCCCTTGATCCTGTAAGAAAGGACATCCACCTGCATCATGAACTCCACCGGTATCTGTTCGTTCTCCCGCAGGTCAATGAGGGCATCAAAGATTTCATTCCAGGCTTGATTCCTGGCGAAGTTGTCGTCGGTGAAGAAATAGAACGTCATCCCCTTGCGGCGATAGTTCTCCCGGATGGCTTCAGCAATCAGGGCCGGAGACCGAAACCTCATCTTGCGGCCCTGGACGTTGATGATGGTGCAGAAGCTGCACTCGAAGGGACAGCCGCGTCCGCAATCGATGGTTCCGTGCTTCGACGCCACGAACCGCTTCATGATCGGTCCGCCCTCCTGGATTTCAGGCGCAATTCCGGGAGTCATCGCCAACTGTCCGCTGACGTGAAACCCGCCGATCATGACGGTCAGGCCTGCTCGCCGGAATTCCTTCGCCAAGTCCGACGCTCGAGGATACTGATGGGTCTGTACTCCGACCAGGCAGACGATCACCCGCTCAGCCTTTTTGGAGGATCGACAAATCCGCCGGGTGTCGACCTTCATGACCGCTTCGTCGATCTCGCGGATCGTGAATTCGAACTGATCCAGGGGTTCGCGATCGCAGGCTGCCCTCGTCAGAGAAGCCAGACACGCGAGGGTGTTGCTCGGCAGCACGCCGCGAAAATAGCGGACGATGTAGCCGTCGTCGTCGTAACTGGATGGTTTGATCAAGTAGAGCTGGATTCTCGATTTCATGGCATCTCCGGTGCTCAGCCTGGCAGGATTCCGCCGGCAGTCTGGAAACAAGGGTAGACGTCGTTGAGTTTGACGTCAGTGCAGAAGTGAACAGTCTTCTGTTCACTTCTGCACACCGGCAGCTCCTGGACGCGAAAGCGGCCCCTTGGACCTGGTGGCATCGGGTTGAGCCGTTGTGGACAGCGCAGTGTGCAATATTGAACAGAGAATTCACAGGTCCCCAGGTCATGATTAGGTCAGGCTCACCCATGAGGCTGTAGTCAGTTAACACACTCGGGAGACCAAGGAGAACGCGAGTTGTCGGACAACCAAGTAATGGTGGCAATTCACACAAGGCATATCGAGGCAGAAATCGCAATCAGGGAACTTCACAAAGCCGGCTTCGACATGAAGAAACTCTCCATTGTGGCAAAACAACACCACTCCGAAGAACATGTCATTGGATACTACAACACCACTTACCGGATGAAGTACTGGGGAAAGCAGGGCGCTTTCTGGGGCGGGATCTGGGGGCTGTTGCTGGGAGCCGCCTTCTTTGCTATCCCCGGTGTCGGACCGGTGCTGGTCGCGGGACCGTTGGTGGCGTGGATCGTCGGAGCCCTGGAAGGCGCGATCGTGGTGGGTGGTGTGAGCGCTCTCGGCGCCGGCCTGTGCAGCATCGGCATCCCGAAGGACAGCGTGCTCAAGTATGAAACCGCAATCAAGGGAGACAAGTTCCTTGTCCTCGCCCACGGCACCGCGGATGAGGTCACCCGTGCCCAGGACATCATCCGTACTACCCATCCTTCTGAGGTTTCCAGCCATGAACTCAAGACCAGGGAGGCGGTCGGTGCGACGGCCTGAAGGCTCCATCAAGGGAAAGTGGTCAGGGGCCCACCCTCACCGCTTGAATCAAATCGCAGCTTCGGTCCGGGAAACCGTGGAAAGTGACAAGAGATCGCTCAGCAGGGCTGCGGGCGATGGCCTTCCACGCGGTGGTGGGTCAATGACTGAGGGGGATCACGGTCGCTTGATGTTTGAACGGCCGATGGAAGACCAATTCCAACTGACCCGGAGGGGTCGCCTGCTGACCTTCATCATTGGTGCCGCAATCTTGGGCGGCCTCATTCTGGCCATCGTTTCCGGCGTGATCCAGAAATGGCTCTGGATGAAACAACTCGACTACGGCGGCATCTTCTGGACACTCCTCTCCGCGAAGTGGCAGATGTTCTTCCTGGCTTTTGTGGTCGTGTTCTTGTACCTGTGGATCAATCTCCGGCTTGCTGCCAAGAAAGGCATCCGCGTCCACGCAGGCCATTCGGCAGGCTCGTTGTACATTGTCGAGGAAAGCGGTATCCAGATCTCGCCCGCCGGCCTGAAGCTGGCCATGGTAGCGGTCAGTGCGGTCGTCGCCTGCTTGTTTGCCCTCCTGTTCTATGCGCAATGGGATACGTATCTTCGCTTTCGCTATGGTGGGTCCTTTGGGCTGCCCGATCCTCTTTTCGGAGTCGATGTCGGGTTCTATATGTTCCGTCTGCCGTTCTACGAGCTGCTGCAAAACGGCCTGACCGGGTTGAGCCTGGTCACGCTCGTGGCCGTACTGATCACCTACGGTTACTTTGGGCTTCTGCAGTTCAGTCGCAGCGGAGGGCTGAAGAAGGGGAGAACCGGGATTTCACACCTGTCCGCACTCCTCTTCGTCCTGGTCGCGAGCTGGGGCTGGGGATTCTACCTGGATCATTTTGAGCTTCTCTTCTCCAATCTGGGAGTGGTGCACGGAGCCGGCTATACGGCAGACCATGTGACCAGGATCGCTCTGTGGGGCATGGTTGGCGCCTCGGCAGTGCTGTGCTCTCTGCTCGTTTTCAATTTCTTCCGACCCGCATTCAGAGCGGTGGTTTTTGGATGCGGCACCTACGCGGCCCTGTACATCATCGCGGTCCTGCTGCTGCCGATCTTGTTCCAGAGGTTCATGGTACAGCCCAACGAGCTGGCCCTCGAGAGCCCCTATCTCAGGAACAATATCGAGTTCACTCGGGCGGCCTATAACCTGAGTGCAATCCAGGAAACATCTTACCCTGCTCTCTCGGATCTGACCCCGGAGACGATTGCCAGGAATCAGGATACGGTTCAGAACGTGCGTCTGTGGGACTGGCGCCTGCTGCTTCAGACCTATCGCCAAACCCAGGAGATACGCCTCTACTACCAGTTCTACAATGTCGATGTCGATCGGTACCACCTCGTGGATGGCTATCATCAGGTGATGCTCTCGGCCCGGGAACTCTCGGCGGAGCTCCCCCCGAAGGCTCAAACCTGGGTCAACCAGTACCTGCAGTTCACGCATGGTTATGGCCTCGTCATGAGCTTCGTCTCGGAGATCGTAGGAGAAGGTTTCCCGCAGTATCTCATCAAGAATATTCCCCCGGAATCCAACTACGAACTGACGGTGACCCAGCCCGCCGTCTACTATGGTGAGGCGATGCCGGGGTATCGAATCGTCGGGACCAGGGTCAAAGAGCTCGACTACCCCAAAGGAGATCAGAATGTTTACACGAGCTATCAGGGGAAAGGAGGCATCCCGCTGGACAGCGCGTGGAAAAGGCTTCTCTTCTCCTGGACCCAGTCCGATGTCAACATCCTGTTGACCTCCTATCTCGACCCGACAAGCCGAATCCAGATCTGGAGGCGGGTTCAGGAACGCGTAAGTCAGATCGCTCCGTTCTTGCGTCTCGACAACGATCCTTACGCCGTGTTGAGTGAGGGCAGGCAGTACTGGATCCAGGATGCCTACACAACCTCGGATCGCTTCCCCTATGCGAATCCGTACCCGATCGGCTTCGGAGAGAGCCTGAACTACATCCGGAACTCCGTGAAGGTGGTTGTGGACATGTACGACGGAACGGTTTCCTTTTATGTCATGGATCCCAAGGATCCGGTCTTGGCTGTCTATCGGCTTGCGTTTCCGGGTGTTTTCAAGGACCTTCCTGAGCAGAAGTATGCCGGCACGGCGCTCCCGATGGAACCCTATTACATCCTGATGAAACTTCCCGGAAGCGACGAGCTCCAGTACCTCCTCATGATGCCCTTCTCACCTCAGAACCGGGACAACATGGTCGCCTGGATGGCCGCCAGGTGCGACTTTCCTCGGTATGGAGAGATTCTCGTTTACCAGCTCCCGAAGGATAAGCTGGTTCTGGGCCCGATGCAGATCGAGGCGATGATCGATCAAAACACGACGATCTCCGGACAGCTGTCTCTCTGGGATCAGAAGGGGTCGAGAGTCACCCGCGGGAACCTGATCGTCATCCCGATCGAAAACTCCTTCCTCTATGTCGAACCGGTCTACCTCACGGCCGAAGGCACGAATATCCCGCAGCTCAAGCGCGTCATCGTGGTATCGGGAGACAAGGTGGTGATGGAGCCCACGCTCAACGGGGCGCTCAACGGCCTCTTCGGCACACAGAAACCCCAAGAGGGCGCGGCGCAGACAACCAGCAGCAGGCAGCCTGAATTGGGGCAGGCGAGGACGCAGCTCGAGGAAGCTCAGAAGGCTCTTCAGGAAGGAGACTGGGAAGGATTCGGCAAGGCGATGGCGGTGCTCGAGCGCCTGCTGACCGAGCCGAGATAGGAGCGCGAAGAGCCAGGGAGAGATCATGAGCAGGCAGACCCGTGCCATTCACCCTATCTACAATTTTCTACCCACGGAAATCGAGGGGTTCGATTCCCTTGCTGAGCTGGCCCTGGACATGCGCTGGTCGTGGAATCACGCCACCGACCAAGTGTGGCGCCAGCTGGATCCCGAGCTGTGGGAAATCACACATAACCCGTGGGTAGTTCTACAGACGGTCTCGCGCGACCAGATCGAGCGCGTGTTGGCGAATCCCGTTTTTCGCAGGAACGTTGATGGCCTGGTGAGGACCAGGCGGCAAGAGTTCGAGGCTCCGGCGTGGTTTCAGCAGGATCATTCGCAGCCTCCGTTGACGTGTGTCGCGTATTTCAGCATGGAATTCATGCTGAGCGAAGCTTTGCCCATTTACTCGGGCGGTCTTGGCAATGTCGCCGGCGATCAGCTCAAAGCCGCCAGTGATCTGGGCGTGCCAGTGGTCGGCGTAGGACTGATGTACCAGCAAGGCTATTTTCGCCAGGTGATCGACAAGGACGGAGCGCAACAGGCCCTCTTTCCCTATAACGACCCCGGACAGCTGCCGATCACGCCTCTGCGCCAGACGAACGGTGAGTGGTTGCGGCTGGAAATCGCGCTCCCCGGTTACTCGGTCTGGCTGCGTGCCTGGCAGGCCCAGGTCGGCAGAGTGAAGCTCTACCTGCTGGACAGCAACGACGCGGCGAACTTTCCCGCTCATCGAGGGATTACCAGCGAGTTGTACGGCGGCGGATCGGAACTGCGCCTGAAACAGGAACTCCTCCTCGGAATCGGCGGATGGAGACTGCTGACTGCGCTCGGCATCCGACCGGAAGTCTGCCATCTCAATGAAGGGCACGCGGCCTTCGCTGTGTTGGAACGCGCACGCGGGTTCATGCAAGAAACCGGGCAACCCTTTGAAGTCGCGCTGGCCGTTACTCGAGCGGGGAACCTCTTCACCACGCACACGGCGGTGGCCGCCGGCTTCGACCGATTCGCTCCTGCGCTCATCGAGCAATACCTCTACGGGTATGCCGAAAGAGAGCTGAGCATTCCCCTCGATGATTTGCTGGCCCTGGGCCGAAGCGACCCGAACGACTCGTCGGAGAGTTTCAACATGGCTTATCTGGCGATCCGGGGGAGCGGGGCGGTCAACGGCGTAAGCCGACTGCACGGGAAAGTCAGCCGGCATCTGTTTGAGTCTCTCTTTCCGCGCTGGCCAGAGGACGAAGTTCCCGTCGGACACGTGACCAACGGGGTCCACGTGCCGACCTGGGACTCGGCCCCGGCCGATGATCTTTGGACAGAAGCCTGCGGGAAGGACCGCTGGCTGGGGACAACGGAATCCCTGGAGCAGGACATTCGTCGCGTTTCCGACGCCACACTCTGGCAGTTTCGCATCGCCGCCGGCAAGTCACTGGTTGAATACGCCCGCGAACGGCTGTTCCGGCAACTGATCGCCTCAGGGGCATCGCCCGAGGCAGTTGAGGAGGCGAAGCATCTGTTTGATCCCCATGTATTGACGCTGGGTTTTGCGCGCCGTTTTGCGACCTACAAGAGACCGAACCTGCTGCTGCGGGACCCGGAGCGACTGCTTCGTCTGTTGAGCAATTCGCAGCGCCCGGTACAACTCATCCTTGCCGGCAAGGCCCATCCGGCAGACCACGCGGGGCAGGCGTTGATTCAGGAGTGGACGCATTTCATCCGGCGGCCCGAGCTCCGCCCCCATGTGATCTTCCTCGGTGACTATGACATGGATCTGACCGCGCACTTGGTGCAGGGGGTCGATGTCTGGATCAACACGCCGCGACGACCCTGGGAAGCGAGCGGAACGAGCGGCATGAAGGTGCTCGTCAACGGCGGCATCAATCTCTCGGAGTTGGACGGCTGGTGGGCGGAAGCCTATACGCCGGAAGTGGGGTGGGCGCTGGGAGACGGTCGGGAGCATGGCGACGATCCCGCCTGGGACGCTGTCGAAGCCGACGCGCTCTATGATCTGCTCGAGCGGGAGGTGATCCCAGAGTTTTACACGCGCAACGAGAGCGGCATTCCCATCGCCTGGGTCAAGCGGATGCGCGAAAGCATGGCACGGCTGTCCCCGCGTTTCTCCGCCAACCGCACAGTGCGCGAATACACCGAGCAACACTACCTCCCGGCTGCTGCCGCCTACCGTGAGCGGGCGACCGATGAAGGCGCGGTCGGCAGGCAGGTGGTTGATTGGCTCCGGGCATTGGAGCAGAAATGGACAGGGTTGCGCTTCGGCGAAGTGAAGGTGGAGGCGAAAGGCGAGCAGCACCTCTTCGAAGTTCAGCTCGATCTCAATGAACTCGACCCGAAGGTAGTGCAAGTCGAGCTTTACGCCGACGGAATCGCCGGCGGCAGTCCGGAGCGCCGGGAGATGCAGCGTGTCTCCGCTCCCGCGGGTGCCTCCGGCGCCTGCGTTTATCGTGCAATGGTGCCGGCCACACGCGCAGCGACCGACTACACTGCGAGAGTCATCCCGAAGAAAGACGGCGTCGCGATTCCCCTGGAAGCTCCACTAATCCTGTGGCAGCGATGATCCGGTCGAGGGAAGTGAAAACGACGGGGAAGTCGACGACACCAACGAGATTGGCGATCCAGGTGGCAGGTCGGGCAATGAGCTGGGCTAATCGTGAAGAACCACGCTCAGGAGGCCGCTATTGACCGTCAAGCCTCCCTTCTCGCCGTAGTCGATAAAGCCGAGTTCTCTGAACTTGTTCATGAAATGACTGACTCTCGACCGAGTAGTGCCCAGCATTTCGGCCAGGTTCTCGTGGCTGATCCTGGGAAGCACCGGTTCGGCTCGGCTGTCCTTGCCGAAATGGGAGAGCAGCAAAAGGATCCGAGCCAGTCGCTTCTCGCACGAGTTGAAGAGCTGATCGACGAGATCCGCTTCATACCGGATGTTGCGCGACAACAGATGGGTCACGAACATCTCCGAGATCTCATGCTGATCGTGGAGAAGCCGCACCATCAGGGTCTTATCCAGGCGGGACAGGCTGCAATCGGTGAGGGCGGTCGCCGTTGCCATGCGAACCGGTTGACCGGCCAGGCAACCCTCACCCAAAAACTCACCGCTGTCTAGAACCGCGATAATGGCCTCTTTGCCCTGTTTGGACGTAACCGAGAGCTTCACCTTGCCCTGCCGGAGAAAGAGCACGGAATCCGCCGAGTCTCCTTCCCAGTAGATGTTGCGGCTCGCGCCGTATTCCAGCGTCCTCGCCTCGGGGATTCCCGAAAGGAAGGATTCCCAATCGACAGCCGGACTTCCTTTAGTGGCCATCGCCAATTCCTCCGACCGGTCTTTTGCCCGCAGAGTTACTCTCGGCAAACACCAGCATCTGTTTGATCCCGCAGCTCTGCCTCGTCGCCATCCGGTTATTCAAGTCCTCACAACATTCTGTACTCTGTGGTGTCATGTGTGTCAGTTCAGCATTGCTCACACGCATGGTCAGAATTGCCCATAGCAGTCAACGAGCTGGCGAGGCGGGGACCGAGGATCCGGTCGATCGCACCTTTTGCAGGGCGCACAGGTCACCTGACACCAGGATCTAAACTCACGGCTCTGTTGTCTGCAACGTCTGCAGCCTCAGCACAGGTGAGGTTGCAGGGCGGTAAACCGTTGGATTCCAGCCGGAGTGTTCACTTTTGAACAGATGCATTCGCCCAAAGCTCATAGACTTTCGCTCAAGCGAGGTTCATCACGAAAGGGGCAGAGCGGGGCTTCTCGGATTCCAGCAAGACCCCTTCCGAAAACGTGCGATAGCCGGATCAATGTCTTTTTGACCATGCCGGAGGAGCGTACCGGAGAACAGCTTGTGAATCCGTCCGAAAGGCGCCAACTGGCCCTGTCGACATTGTCGCATCGGTGGGCCATTCTGCTTGCCGGCGGAGAAGGCCAGGGGATGCGCCCTTTCGTTGAGCGCTGGCTCGGTGAGTCCCGTCCCAAGCAATACTGTTCCTTCTACGGGGAGCGTTCCATGCTCGAAGGCACCGTTCGTCGCCCGGCTGAGTTGGCGGCTCCTGAGCATATCCTCACCGTCATCGGCCGGGGGCACTCCCGCTTCCTGCGAGAAGGAGCCCTTCCCGGAAGAGTTATTGAACAGCCGGAGTCACTGAAGACAAGGAACGGTTCGAACGATTTCTCGGTGACCCAACATCTGAACCGATTGGCTCGCTTCCGAACCCGCGGTGGATCGTGCCATTGCCCAACATATGTTCATTTCGAAGGTTCCGGCGGGGCGATCTCAAACCAACAGGGGGTGCTGAGATGAGTGTGAAATCGACAGCAAGAGCGACAGCATTGCTGACCATTGTGGCCATGTTTCTTTCCGGATGTGCAGTTCGAACGATCAATCAAATCATGGCGGATCCCAGCCGCTATGCGAATAAAGAGGTTCGAATCGAGGGAGGTGTGACGGACAGTTATTCGGTCCTCGGAAGGGGCGCGTACCAGGTCGATGACGGCACGGGGCGCCTCTGGGTCGTCTCCGAGAAAGGTGTGCCCCGGGAAGGAGCGCGTGTGAGTGTGAAAGGGAAGGTCAGAGACGGCTTCAATCTGGGCAGCCTCGTGAAGCTTCCGAAGCAGGTCAATTCCGGCCTTGTCATGATCGAATCTTCCCATAAGGCCAAAGACTGAACGAACCGGAATAGACCGCCTCACCAGGTTTGCGCGTTACGGGCAACGACTCCCCTGTCAATGCGGACTGATCGACCTCCAGCGAGTCCCCTTCCAGCAAGCGCGCATCGGCTGGCACAATGTCGCCCAGGCGCAGGCGAATGATGTCGCCCGGGACCAACTCGCGCGCCGCCGGGGTGATCCACTTCCCATCACGTTTCACCCGCGCCTTGATCGCCAGCGTGGACTTTAGCTCGGCGATGGCGTTGCCCGCCTGGTGTTCTTCCCAGAACCCGACGACGGCGTTGGCCAGAAGCAAAAGGAGGATGATGGCAAAGTCCGGCCAGTGCCGGGCGACCGCCGAAAGGATCACGGCCGCTTCGATCATCCATGGGATGGGACCCCAAAAATAGGTGAGGAATTTCAGGAACGGACGGGTCTTCTTTTCTTCGATTTCGTTAGGCCCATATTGGGTCAGCCGTTTCTGTGCCTCAACTTGACTGAGGCCGTTCGGAGACGACCCTAAGGCCTTCTCCAGTTCCGGCAAGGGGAGGGATTTCAAAACGTCCTTCGCGTTGGGCTTTGATCCTGCCTTCGATTCGGGAGCCTCGGACGGGTCGGCATTGGGGTTCATGAGGCGTCTTCCTTCGACGATGGTTTCTTGAAGCTGAGGACTCGGCGGCCTTGCGGATTCGCCGCTCCGATGACGTGTCGGACGACGCCATCCTTGCCATCCACGTCGATAGCTTCAAGACCAATCAACAACGAGCGTCTACTTTCCGCGTCGAGCCGAAACTGCAACTCCTCCATCCGAAGTTTTTGACCCAAACAAACGGGTGCCCCTATTGCTTGGTTCCCCCAGGGGAGCCTTCAAGGACTTGCGGGAGCTACTTTTTCGACCCGAAGGTCGTGCAAATCCGAGTCCACAGCATAGGTGGTTTGAATGATTTCCTGGGCGCGGGTGAGTTCAGTAGCTGTGCCGCGGGCGAGGAGAATGAACCTGTCGCCTTTGATGGCAGCCTCATACGTGAGCACACTGTCGTTCGGGATGCCAATGCTGTCCAGGCCCGCGCCGACGGCGCTCAAACCACCTACCACGATCACGTCTTCCAGCGCTCCGACGATCGAAGTGTGCTGGAACGGCCTTCAAATCTGCAGGTTTCACGACGACCAATTCTAGCCATTCTTTTTGAACAGATCTTCAATTGTGTTGCCAACCGCGTCCAAGTCGTGACTGAAGTTCGCTTTGAACACCTCCCACTTGCTTTCGCCCTCGTCTTTATATTCATCTAGCGCGCTCTTGAGGTCGCGATTCTTTTGTTCTAACTCAGCCACTGATTTATTGTACTTGGTCATAGTATCAGTACTTGTATCGGTCTCTTCTAGCTTTACTTTGAATGCCTCGATCCTTTCCTCATTGGCCTTGATTTTCTCTTCAGACTGGGACTTGAACTTATTCCATTCTGCAACGTAATCGGCTTTTGCGTCTTTCAACTGTTGCCTGGATGCCTCAACGTTCTGTTCTGATGTTTTTCCACAGCCCACCAAAAACATTCCGGCAATACTTCCGATGACAGCGAAAATGAATATTCTATTCTTCATGGTTCTCCTTTTTCGCCCAAAAAGACATAACTGTTCTGAGCGCCGCCCGATGAATGGGTGGGTGAGCGCTACCGGCGCCAACGGCTGTAGCCCCAGCCTCCGCCGCCCAGCAATAGCACCAATAAGATCACAATCAATAATGTTGACATTTTTACCTCACCATTCGTAGGAGGAGGTCGGCGGGTCGGTCTCCATGACTGTCCCGCCCATTCCCCATCTTTCCCAAGGATAAATGCGGTGAAGTGTTGATGTCAGTTCAGGTTGGCTCATCCGTCTGGTCAAATCTGCTCACTCGACGCGGACCTTCATTTCGACGGTATGTTCACGGCGATCGCTCCGGAGCGGGATCGTCTTTCCGGATAGGGCTCGTCCGTCGAGGGAGAGGAGCTTCGTGGCGGGCAATTCCGGGGTAAGTCGGCTGATCGTGATCAGCGATGGAGGCGACAACGCCAGCGAACTCACGCTCGCGCAGATCATGGCTGCGGCGGGCCAGTCCGATGCGATCAGCTACACGATAGGTATCTTTGATCGGGATGATCCCGACCGGAGTCCTGGTGCGCTCAAGAAGCTTGCAGAGGCCACGGGCGGCGAGGCTTTCCTGCCAGATTCAGTCAACAAAATCTATCCGATCTGCACACAAATCGCCCGAGACATTCGTAACCAGTACTCCCTCGCGTACCGGCCCACCAATGGAAAGCAAGACGGACCCTATCGGGTCATTACCGTGAATGCCAGGACGAGGGATTGTGAACGCCTTCTGGTACGCACCCGAGCAGGCTACTACGCACCCTTGCAGGCGCAACCATCTCAGCTGCCCAGGGAAACGCCATGAACATGATGGGAGTGTGGAGGCGGGCTCTTCCGGCGCGAAATAGTTCGCTGATCCGTTGGAGCCGGTACCTCCTTTTCGTAACTGGCCTCCTCGCGCTGAGCCTATTCTGTGGGGCCCACACCCAAGAGGTTTATCGTTCGCGCTCACATGATTCCTTGATGGCGGAAGCTCGGGCTGAGAACCAGGCCTGTTTTCGCCCGTATGTCGTCACGCGCGTGGAGAATATAGGCGGCCGGCGCCTCTACGAGTTCGAGTTGCTGCCACGACGAGAGGACAAGCATCTCCTCCGCGGGCGCATCTGGATCGATGCCAGTACTTACCTGCCTCGTCGCTTCCAAGGCGAGCCTGCGAAGTCTCCTTCATGGTGGCTCCGGGACGTGCGCATCACGCTTCTCTACGGCGATGTGAGCGGTTTTGACCGGAAGGATGAGCCGCACTGAACTGACACTGGAATCAGCCAAGGCTATAAAAGGGGATGCCTTGAGCTGCCCGGCGGGCTGACAACCGGTCGTTTCCGGGGTTGAGGAGTGTCCACTGCCTGGGATTCAGCGGAGGGCAAATCACAGGAGGAAAAGAGAAATGAGAAGAGTCAACATGTACTTAGCTTTATTCGGCTTGTCTTTGGGCTTGCTGTGCACACAGGTGCCGCTGGCCGCAAATCCGCCGCCGCAGTCCGTGCAAAGTTCAACGGACAGCGCCATGCCCGTCTATCACGTCACTTTGATAGAGCGGACGATGAAGGCGATCAACTATCAACACCGGAGCGGCGCTACAAAGATAGATTTCCGCGGCACCGATCTGCAGCCGAATGCACGTGGCGAGGCCAAAGTGGAAAGCAAGAAAGGCTACCTCGAGATCGAAGTGGAATTCGATGATATGCAGCCGGCCACCAGGTACGGCGCCGAATACCTCACGTACGTGCTCTGGGCGATCACCCCGGAAGGCCGAACATCCAACTTGGGCGAGCTCCTTCTGAACGGAGGAACCAAGAGCAAGCTGGACGTGACCACTGAGTTGCAGGTCTTCGGCCTTGCCGTGACGGCGGAGCCTTACTTTGCGGTGACCATGCCGAGCAACCTGGTCGTGATGGAAAACGCGGTGCGCAAGGACACGAAGGGCCAGATCGAGGAGATGGATGCCAAGTATGAATTGCTGCAGAGAGGCCAGTATGAGCAGTTGTCGAATCCCCTGGTCCTGAAAAGTGACCCGAAGGTGCCTCTGGAACTCTACGAGGCACGAAACGCCGTCCAGATCGCTCGGACCGCCGGCGCGGACCAGTTCGCCTCCGACACCTTCGCCAAGGCCGAAAACAGTCTGAGACAGGCCGAAGGGTACCAGGCGCGCAAAGAGGGGCACAAAACAATAGTGAGGGCCGCACGGGTGGCCGTTCAGACCGCGGAAGATTCCAGAGCCATCGCAGTCCAGCGTCAGGAGGAGGAGCGCCTTGCGCGCGAGCGTCAGGCCGGCGCGGACCGTGAAGCGACAGCCCAGGCAGCGGCCGAGGCTGAGGCACAAATGAGAGTTCAGGCGGAGACCGACCTCAGGATAGAGGCCGAGCGGAGGGCGAATGCTGAGCTGGAACGCAACGCGGCCGAGGCTGAGACCGCGGCGGTCCGAATCAAATCAGAGGCAGCGCGAGTTGCCGCTCAGGCCGAGGCCGAGCAGGCAGCCCGTACGGCAGCCCAGGCCGAGGCTGACAGAATCCTGTTGGCAACTCAGGAAGCCGACCGCGTGCGCCTCAACGCAGAGGCGGAAAAGGCGGAGTTGCGCGCTCAGCTGTTACGCCAGTTCAACTCGATTCTTGAAACTCGCGACACAGCCCGCGGACTCATCGTGAATATGTCGGATGTGCTTTTCGACACGGCACAGTACTCCCTGCGGCCGGCGGCGCGTGAGCGGCTGGCCAAGGTGGCCGGTATTCTGCTGGGCCACCCGGGCTTGAAGCTGGAGGTCGAAGGTCATACCGATAGTGTTGGCGGTGAGGCGTACAACCAGCGACTCTCGGAACAACGGGCTGAATCGGTGCGCGACTATCTCATCGAACAGGGGATTGCGGGGATGAACCTGTTCCCGGCCAAAGGGTTCGGCAAGTCCCGACCCGTAGCCACGAACGACACCGCCGCAGGCCGGCAGAGCAATCGGCGCGTCGAACTCATTGTCTCCGGCGAACTTATCGGCACCGACATCGCCCTGTCAGGTGAGTCCCGGTAAGAAGCGAAGAACCAGTACGTCTACTTTGATCGAACCGGGCTACCAGACCTCGAGCCCTTCATCCGTTTCGAACCCGCTACCACCGGCAGAGTTTATGACGCGCAGGGCAAGGTGTTGATCGAACTGGCGGGGGAGTACCCTCCTCCCTGGCGCTGCTCCTGCTCATCCTGCCCGGTGCAGTCATCCATTACGTCTACTTTGATCGAACCGGGCTCCCAGACCTCGAGCCCTTCATCCGTTTCGAGCCCCCTACCACCGGCAGGGTTTATGACGCGCAGGGCAAGGTGCTGATCGAACTGGCGGGGGAGTACCGCAAGGTTTTCTCTTACGACGATCGGAAGAACGCAGTGCGTGCACATTCGACCGACCCCGGGGTGTGAAGTTCACCGCCGCTTTAAGCGTCATGAGCAATTCTGACCGGAAGCACGAGCAATGCTGAACTGACACGACGCTCGTTCAAAAGGTAAAAAGAGAAAGAACAACCGCCCTGCCAGGATCTGGCAGAAACCGGAGGTCGGAACGAGCCTCAGCATGTGCTGGGCGATTATCAGTCTTGTGACTACTTCCTGGCTTTGGACTCGACAGCCAGAGCAACGATTGGTGCCAACTCGAAAGACCAATGCAGACTCAGGGAGGCCCTCTCTCCTGAGGAGGATAACAATGAAGAAGATAGCAACTTTACCGTTTCTGTTTCTCGTGACGGTCGCGCTCCTGACGGTGTCCCTTCTGGCTGTCAGCCCCGATCAAACCATCCAGGACGTTCAGACGATCCTGAAAGACAAGGGCTTTAGCCCAGGACCCCTCGACGGGCTGATGGGACCCAAGACTGATGCGGCCATTCGGGAGTTTCAGAAGAGCAACAGTCTGGAGCCGACCGGAAAGCTCGACCAGAAGACCCAGGACGCCCTCGGGGTGAAGCTGGACATGCAGGCAAGTCGGTTCGCCGACAGGACTGACCAGCCTGTTCAGGGCGACGTGGCAGACGAGTCCGAACGGGCCCGAAAAGCCGGAAGCGTTCTTTCGGAGATCATGGGCGCTCCCGATCAGGGGATCCCCGAGGATTTACTGGAGAAAGCCCACGCGATTGCGATTATCCCGCATGTCGTCAAGGGCGCGTTCATCGTGGGCGGACGTTACGGCAAAGGACTGATCTCCCGTCGAGGCACAGACGGCAACTGGACCGCCCCCGCCTTCATCACCATTGGTGGCGGAAGTGTGGGTTTTCAGATTGGCGGCTCAGCTACCGATCTGGTTCTGGTCTTCACCAACGAAGACGGCCTCAAGCCATTACTCAAGGGCAAGTTCACCCTGGGTGGAGACGCCTCAGTGGCAGCCGGACCGGTGGGTAGAACCGCCAGCGGTTCGACCGACATCACGCTCAGCTCTGCCATTTACTCCTACTCCCGCAGCAAGGGACTCTTTGCAGGAGTCTCCCTTCAAGGCGCCAGCATAACCATGGATGACAGCGCCAACGAGGCGGTCTATGGACGCCCGGTGACTGGAGAGGACATCCTGCTCAGGGGCAAGGTAAGAACGAATCAGGTGGTTCGACCCTTTCATCGCGTCCCTCGTGAAGTATGTTCCGAAGTATCGCCAGTGACGTTTGGGATAGCCCCCCTCGCACCGATTTGACATCACAATGAGGAGTTTAGGAGGAGCCAGAAATGGACAGGAAAGAAATAGTAGATAGCAGCCGGAACAAGCCACGGTCCATGATGCTCATAGCCGTGGTAATGCTCATTCTGGCGCCGCTGGTTTGGGCCAGCCGGACGGAACTGAAACCCGGCTGGAACATGTTCTCCGCCCAGCAGGATGTCGAAGTCGGTCAACAAACCTCGGTCGAGGCCGAGCGGCAACTGCAAATGCTCAATAACTCGCGGGTAGACCAATACCTGAACGACCTGGGACGAAAGCTCGCAGCGCACGCGCCGGGTGCAAAGTTTCCTTATCAGTTCAAAGCCGTCAACGACCGGGCCATTAACGCTTTCGCGCTGCCCGGGGGATTTCTTTACATCAACCGCGGCGTGATCGATGCCGCCGATAACGAAGCGCAACTCGCCGGCGTGATCGCACACGAAATCGCCCACGTGGCCCTTCGCCACGGAACCAATCAGGCCTCGAAGGCCTACATCGCTCAGGTGCCGCTTGCCATCCTGGGAGGCGCACTGGGCAGCAACTCGACGGGTGCCGTACTGGCGCAACTCGGCGCGGGATTTGCAGTCGACTCCCTGTTGCTGAAGTACTCGCGGAATGCTGAAAGCCAGGCCGACGTCCTGGGCACGCAAATTCTCTACGATTCGGGTTACGACCCGAAGGCCATGGCCCAGTTCTTCCAGAAGATCCAGGCGGAAAGCCAGGGTGGGCAACCGCCGACATTCTTCTCCAGTCATCCCAACCCGGAGAACCGTGAAGGGCGTGTGGATGAGGAAATCGCCAACCTCGGCGGCACGCCGCGCAATTCCATGACCGATTCGCGAGCGTTCCAGGACATCAAGCGGTACGAACAGGCGCTCGCGGGACCTCCGGCGAATGGCGGCACGGGTATCGCGCAAGGGAGCACGGGCGGGCAACCCGCCGGGTGGTTGTTCCGGAGAAGCAGTGGGTTTCCATTCCCACCGAACAGCAGCAGTCGGGAACCGTCGCACAGACCAACACGCAACCCGACCGGCCGTCAAACCGGTCGAATCGTTACGAAAACGCCACTTTGCGCATAGATCACCCGGACAATTGGCAGGCGTACGGACAGGGAGATGTGACCGTCACGATTGCACCGGACCGGGGCATCATCGGCGACGGCCAGGGCAACCAGGCCCTGGCTTACGGCGTCATCGTGAACATCTACGAACCGCTTATTAGCCGCAGCGGCCGTCAGCAACTTCAGCCCGACGGTTACGGGCTGCCTTCGAGAGGAACCTCCCGGGGGGACGAACGGGAACAGCAACTCCTGGAGGATGCCACCAGTGGCTTGATTGAAGAGCTCAGCCACTCCAATCCCGGGATGCGAATTGTCAGCCGGCCCGAATACTTCCGAGTCGACGGGCAGGGGGCTGAGTCGACCTATCTGACCAACGACTCGCCTCTCGGAGGTCGGGAAACGAATTGGCTGGTCACTCTGCAGCGACCGGAAGGCCTCCTTTTCATCGTGTTCGTCGCACCTGATCGTGACTTCAGGAATTATGAGAGCACATTTCAGAACATGCTTCGTTCCGTTCGCTTTCGACAATGAATGCCAGGCCGATGGAAATCCCGTCGGCCTGGTTTTGAAAGGCCGGAGTCGATCCTGAACAGAGATCGCCCGACTACGGAGATAGAAGGGCCGGATCGGAATGGAACTTGGTCTCGTCAGTGCTAAACCGGGAGCGGCCCTCGAGGCCTGCTCCCAATTTAATGGAGGTGCACCATGCCCCTAATTCAACTTGTCATAATTCTGGTTGTGATTGGCGTTCTCCTTTGGCTGGTAAACAGCTTCATCCCAATGCAGGGTTCAATTAAGAGAATCCTGAATGTGGTGGTAGTCATTGCCGTGGTTTTGTGGCTACTGAACATCTTCGGACTCTTCCACTCACTCAGCGGATTCCGTGTGGGGAGTTGACCGTCTTCCTGGAGCTATTGACCAGAGCCGCGAGCGGTGCTGAACAGCCACGCCATCTTCCGCGAGCGAGGATTAAAGGGGCGGGCCGAATGGTGACGGATGGCGACACCCAAGCCCGCCTTTTGGGGGGCGAAGTCGGTCAATCCAACGGTTCGAACGTTACAGTCAGACCCATTAGAGTCCCCTCGAGAGGGTTACTGACCTCAAACGATGAAGGTATACGAACATGACGAAATCCCGATTTTCTTCTTACGCTGCATCTTTCACGGCACTGGCACTCCTGATCGTACTGCCTGGCTGCTCGAGGAATTCTACCTCGGAACAAGCGAACGATCTCCTCAGCCAGGCCATCACCCCGGAAAACGTCTCTCAGATCTCTGAAGGAGCCAAGACTGAGCTCTCCTACGACGAATACCGGCTGGTCCTCGACTATCTCAAAAGGGTGCACCCTGAACTGACCAACGGCCAGTTGCCCACCGGCCTGACCCTCCACACGATTATCGAGAGCCAACGTGATTTTGAGGCGTCCAGTTCTGGACAGGCAGCAGACTCCAAGTCGACAACCGCCCAAGAATCACCCGCAGTTATAGCGGCAACGGCGGAAAAACCGCCCTCAACTCCGCCGGCCACGAAACCGACGCCGGCATCGGCACAGTCGTCCCGCACGCCCGCCTCCAGTGCTGAGGCCGCTCCCGAGCCGGCCGCAACGGCCCGGACCGACGTACCGGCGCCTCCTCCTCAGTCCGCGACTGAAGTCCTTCCGAAAGGGACTCCCTTCAAGGTGCGTCTCGACCAGGTAATCAGTTCGAAACAGAACCAGGACGGAGACACGTTTAAGGCGACACTCGAAGACGACCTCATTGTGGACGGGAAACTCGTGGCCCCCCAAGGAAGCAAAGTAGTCGGACGGCTCTCGAACGTCAAAGCATCGGGAAAGGTCCAGGGACGAGCCACTCTCTCAGTGGCCCTGACGAGTATCGAAGTCGGGCAGGAGGCTTACGGGATCCGGACCAACACCCTGGCCTTCGAAGCGCAGGGGACGGGTAAGGCGGACGCCACGAAGGTTGGCATTGGCGCCGGTCTCGGTGCCGTGATCGGAGCGATCGCCGGCGGCGGCAAGGGCGCGGCGATCGGTGGAGCGATCGGGGCAGGAGCTGGAACCGGCGTGGTTCTCGCCACGCCCGGCAAGGACGTGGAGTTTGGAGTCGAACAGCTCTTCAGCTTCCAGCTCGATCAGGATGTCGAAATGCAGGTTGTGAGGACGTAGGGTCGAGCCCAGATGCTCGAGATAGGATGTTTTGGAACCTGGTTCGCGCCTGATCAGCAAGTACCAATCGCGATCCCTCGGCAACCGATAATCCCTCAGCCAGGGTGGGACAGAGGTGTGTGGTATGCGGCAAGTAACCTTCTCGATGCTCTTCTCCTTCCTGGTCATCTTCGTGATGTGCGACGCATCGGATGAAACGGGGAACGCACTCCCAACGGTCGAAACCATCATCGCCCGAATGGCGGAAGCTCGGGCTGAGAACCAGGCCTGTTTTCGCCCGTATGTGGTCACGCGCGATTACAGGCTGTTCGGCAAGGACAGAGAAAGGACCAAAGCCCGCGTCTTGGCCGATATGACCTTCACTCCCCCGGATGCCAAGAAGTATGCTATCCGGCAGGCCACTGGCTCGGGCCTGGGGAAAAGAATCGTCCGCCGCACGCTCGCAGGCGAAGTGGATATGGCAAAGGATTACGCACTGACCGACTTTTCGGCGGACAATTATGATTTCCGTTTCACGCGCGCGGAAAACATAGGTGGCCGGTGCTCCTATGAGCTCGAGTTGCTGCCACGACGGGAGGACAAGCACCTTCTCCGCGGGAGCATCTGGATCGATGCCGCTACCTACCTGCCCCGTCGTGTCCAAGGCGAGCCTGCAAAATCTCCCTCATGGTGGCTGAGGAACGTGAATATCACGCTTCTCTACGGCGAGGTGAGCGGGATGTGGCTGCAGACGAATTTAGAAGCGACGGCCACGGTCCGGATACTCGGGCCCCACACACTGATTTCGCGGGATGTGGAGTATCGGGTCACCGAGCCGGTTGCTGCCTCATGCACGCCTCGGGAGTCAGAAGCCCAAACCGTGCGGATCTCTTCGGCACCGATTCATCCGTCCCCGACTCACCAGTAGCCGGTTCTGGCGCCGCAGCTGCCGATATGAGCAGTTTTGACCAGGGAGCTGTGTCGAACAGAACGGACGGAAAAATCTCCTCGGCGCAAGATGAAGCTCGGGCCGCCGTCTCCGGACAGGGAGCGGCGGCAGATCATCACATAAGGAGAATAGCGTGTCGGAAAACAAGGGAGATAAAGCCCGATTTCAAAGAGAACTCAAGAAGAGGAACTTGCGCCGGAGACAGATCCGCGAACAGCTTCGCTTGAAGGAATCCGGAAAAAAGGGAGAGCCAACGCCGAAAGAGACAGCATGAGAAGAACCGTAGCATGTTGAGCCCGGAAGACG
>JARRKC010000088.1:0-12086 GCA_037388505.1 Acidobacteriota bacterium
CGTTCCGTGCGGCAGCAGCGCAAGGAGGTCTCCATGAGGGTTGTTCTGCGCGCCGCTTTGAAGGTCGAAAATCATCGTGGGCCTGGTGTCGGGATCGTAGGTCGGCCAGGGAAGCTCGGGTGTGCGTGGCTGCGGCGCCACGTGGCCCCACGTGAGTGCGTCGCGGACGTCTTGCCACGCGGCGGGCTTCTGGGGCGGCATGAAGCGGTTCTTGCCGGTCGTGTTGGCGCCGCAGGGGACGCCGCGAAACACGTGGACGCCATCTTCCGTGCGGCCTCGGAGCCTCCCGTAGGTGGTCGTTGCGATGGGCTCGGCAGGTGCCGACCGGGCAGCCGTCACCCCGAACGGTGACGCGAGCGCGGCCCGTCCGCCTGCCCGAACATGATGGCCGCAATGGTCGCGGGATCGCGAATGGTGCCGTCCGGGTAGAAGAGTCCGTGGATCTCACCCCAATATCCCTGAATCATCAGGTTGAATAGATACCAGCCAGTCCTTCAGCGGTTTCTCCGCCCGGGTCAGTCCAACGGTCAGCGCGAGAGCGATTCCCGCCAAGATGGGCCAACGCATTCTCATGGCTCTCATCATGCCGGCTCCTTTTGTTCGTCAGCGGAACAGCCGCGGCGCGAAGTCATTCAGGTCCCGCCGCCAGGTGAGCCACTCGTGAGCCGTGCCCGGCGACTCGAAATAGACGTAACGAATTCCGGCCTTGTCGAGCATCGCCCGGAACGCTCCAATCGCACCCGGGAACGGATTCGGTTCCTCGGTGCCCATCCCGATCCAGAGGAGTCTGACCTTCTTGTTGAAGTCCTCACCGTCCTTGAACGCGCCGTTGAACGCCGTGGCCGGATCGAGCGGGTCCGTGCTCAAGCCGTTCATCGTGCCGCTGAAGGCCCCGATATAGGCAAACTTGTCGAGATTGCGGATGGTCACCTGGCAGGTCTGATTTCCGCCCATCGAAAGGCCGGCCATCGCTCTGTGTTCGCGATCCGGAATGGTGCGGAAGGTGGAGTCGATCATGGGGATGATCTCCTGGATCATCACGTCGACGAAGGCGGAGGTCGCAGCGGCTCCCGGATGCGCGGCATCGGCGCGTTGCGGAGCCACCTGGCGCGGCCTGGATGCATAGCCGTTATCCATCACAATGATCATGGGGACGGCCTTCGTCGCCGCGATGAGATTGTCGAGGATCAGGTTGGCGTGACCCTGAAACGTCCAACCCGTTTCGTCTTCGCCCATTCCGTGCTGCAGGTACAGAACCGGATAGCGCACACTCACATCGGAATCGTAGCCCGGCGGAGTGTAGACGAAGCATCGTCGCCACCGGCCCGTGATTCTGGAGAAGTACTGGTGGATGCGGACGTCGCCGTGGGGAACGTCTTTGAGCGAATAGTAGTCCACCCCTTTTTCCGGTACCTCGATGCCGCTCGCGTCCTTTCCGGTGCCGTAGAAGGTGTGGCTGCCGGGGTCGTTGACCGCGACGCCGTCCACGATGAGCGAGTAGTAGTGGAAACCCGGGACGAGTGGGGAGGTGGTGACGCTCCAGACTCCGTCCGCCCCTTTGGTCATGTCGAACCGGTCATGGTAGATGTGCACCTGGACGGTCTGCGCGTCGGGCGCCTTCAGCTGAAAGCTCACCCGGTTCTCGGAGTCGACGCGGGGATATTCGGCGCCCATAACGTTCGTGGGGGCAGGCTCCGAATCGCCCGCCGGCTGAGCCCAGCATGGAGTGCTGATCAAGATACAAAGAAGCGTGATGGATCGAATCATGGCCTCACCTCGCTGGCGGAATGATGGAGAAGAAATCCTTCTTCACGTGCCGGACCGATGCGGCCTGCGACGGCAACCGTCACTCGAGCCGCCGGACCACGGGGCGATGGTAGCAGAAGGCTTTCGGGCCGTAAATCAGCAATCCATCGCAGCCTCTGACGGCCATGGGAAGTGCTCCGTCCTCCTTCGCTTGGACTGCGGCCCCCGGCCACGAGAGTGATCCAAGCCTCCAGCCTGCTGTCGGGTCCGGCGGCCCGCTCAAATTCGGGAATCCCCAATGGTAGGATAGGCGGAAAAAGACGGATCCCGCAGGGAAGAGGGTCGGATGGAATACCACGAGATCCGAACGATACGGATCAAAAGGCGGTGGAACAGGCAACCACCGATGCTCGAGCCCGCGAGATCGGGCTGGCCCGCGAGGCACTGGAAAGGTTCGACACCGGCCCGGCGAAGTACGAATAGAGGATCCGCCAGCGGGTGTCAGTCACTGGTTTGCCGAGGAGGGATCGGGACGTCGATGGAGAAACCCCCAAGTTCTTTTCGTTCCTCCCCAGCGGCCCGCTGCGACTGGATCGTGGTCGGACTGTTGACCCTGCTGCTTCTTCCCGCTTCCGTAGTCGCCCGACCGAAGATCGGGCTCGTCCTCGGGGGAGGGAGCGCCCGCGGATTTGCCGACATCGGGGTCCTCGAATGGTTTGCGGAGAACCGGATTCCCGTCGACTACGTCGTCGGAACCAGCATGGGAGGCCTTGTCGGCTCCCTCTACGCGATGGGCTACTCTCCGCAGGAGATGGAACAACTGGTCGAAGGGCTCGACTGGGACGAGCTCTTCGCCAGCTCTCCCCCATACACCGATCTCCAGTTTCGACGCAAGCAGGATGCGGCGGAATACCCGGTGCGATTCGAGCTCGGACTGAAGGGTGGGGTCAAGATCCCCCGTGGACTCAACACGGGCCATTTCATCGATCTCCTGTTCCAGCGCCTGACCCTGCCCTACTCGGATCTGCCCAACTTCGACGACCTCCCGACGCCGTTCCGCTGCGTGGCCGTCGACCTCGAAACCGGCAACCAGGTCGTGTTCGGCGACGGTCCACTCTGGCAGGCGCTCCGAGCGACGATGGCGATTCCCGGCGTGTTCACTCCCGCCCAAGTCGGGGGACGACTCCTGATTGACGGAGGTGTCCTCAACAACCTCCCCACCGATGTGGCCCGCTCTCTGGGCGCGGACATTGTCATCGCCGTCGACGTGGAGACTCCCCTGCAGAATCGTGAGTCTCTGGAATCCCTCCTCAACGTCATCGACCAGACGATCAACATCATGATGCTGCAGAATCTGCGCCGCAGCATTCGAGAAGCCGACCTCGTCCTGTCACCCGATCTGGTGGGCTTTCAATCCCTGGACTTCAAGAAATCCACCGAGATCATCCGGGTGGGGGCGGCGGCGGCCTCTTCCCGAAGCGCGCTGCTGAGCCCGCTGGCTCTCTCCGAATCCGAGTGGCAGAGTTACCTCCGCCGGAGACGCCAACGTCGTCGGACCCAGACCCCGTCCGTCCGGGGAATCGAGGTTTTGGGCGTCGACCCCGCCATGTCGCGCACGCTCACCCGCCGATTGTCTGCCTACGCCACCGGTCCCGTCGAGCCCGACAGGCTCGACCGGGCTCTCACGCGAATTTACGGTCGGGGCCAGTATGCCTCGGTCGGGTATCAGGTCGTCGAGCAGGAAGGCGCCAACCGACTCGACATCCTGGTCCGCCGGCATTCCTACGGACCACCCTTCGTGCGCTTCGGCCTGAACATCGACGGCTCGAACCTCGACGACATCAGATTCGGAGTCCGGGCCCGGACGACTCTTTTCGACCTGGGCCACCCCGGCTCCGAGACTCGGATCGATCTGGGGTTGGGACGACCGCACCTGGCGGCACTCGAGTACTATCTGCCGCTTGCCGGACCCTGGTTCCTGGCGCCGAGAGCCTACGGAGTGCGCGAAACCACAGGCGTCTTCTCGGGGGATGATCGGGTATCGGACTTCCTGGAAACCCGGGCAGGCTTTGGTCTCGACACGGGATACGGCGTCGGCTCGACACACGGCGAAGTCCGCCTCGGCTACGATCTGTTCCATGCGACGGGAAAAGTATCGGTGGGCGAGCCGGTCCTGCCGCCGACGAACCAGACGGTTCACCTGGCCCGAGTCGAGGGGACCTACGACCACCTCGATGATCCCGTCATTCCCGCGAAGGGCCTGCGGACGAGTCTGCGCTGGCGGCACTACTTTGCGGCGCCCGAGGTGAGCAGCCTCAATCAAGCGGATGCACAGGCCCTGCTGTTCGAACCTCTCAACCCCAGGGACCGGCTCTTTGTCCGTCTGGCGGGTGGAACCACATTCGAGAAAGATGCCCCCTTTTCACTCGACTACGCTCTCGGGGGCCCGCTTCGCTTGGGTGCCTACGAGCAGGGTCGCTTCCGAGGGTCCCGCTTCTTCTACGGTTCCGCCGGGTTCCTGCATCGAGTCGTGGACAACACGCTGTTGGTGCGTGGTGCTACCTATATCGGCGCCTGGTACGAGATGGGTTCGGCCTTCGACCGGAATCAGGATGCGACTGTGCGGCATGTCGGCTCGGCAGCCGTCCTGGTCGATTCGGTCGTGGGTCCGCTCTTCCTCGGAGGCAGCTGGGGAGAATCGGGCCGGTTCCGGTTGTACTTTGGGATCGGAACCCTGTTCTGATTTGCGAAGCGGGGCGGCGAATCGTCCACATTGGTGACACGCACGCATTAGGCCTGCAAGTGCCCATCAATAAAGGATTCTGTGCCCGGTCTGGCACCTATCTCGGGTTTTCTCAGCGCATCCGGGATCAGAGCGAGCGTCCTCCCCCGTCGCCGCTCTTGGCGGACCTTTCGATCGGAGGTTCTTCACGTCGATCAACTGCAATCTTGGATTACGTACCAGACCGGCTCTGGAATTCTTTATTCGTAAGCATTTACGATCGAATTCCGTGCGTGTCACCTATCTCGCACCTATCTCGGAAGCTCGGCCCCGTTGACACTCTGCAAGACGCTCTGTCAGTATCGCGCCATGTTTGGCAAGACCGCGTATCGACTCTACCTGATATGGGGGCTGTGTCTGGCAGGATCGGTGTCATGTTCTCATCAACCGGACGCTCGGGTTGAACTGGGTCGCCTGACGACCGGGGCAGCCGTTTCGTTCGTTCGTGCGTCGACCGGCGAGTGGGGCATCGAAATATCCGGTGGGGCAGCTCCACGAATCCTGCAGACGAGACCCGCGAAACTGGAGGTCTTTCGCTCAGCGGAGGACATCCACGAACTCGAGGCCGGATACGGGACGGTCCGGAAAACGGCAGCCGGAATCGAGGCCCGCGCCGAAATCCCCTACGGCCCGGACGTTGTCTTTCGTGTCGACGACCACTGGAGCCTCGAGGGAGCGGTGGTTTCGATGCGCAGGCAGGTGGAAGTGAAGGGGAAGGCACCGGGCGGTTTCGACTCGTCCATCGTGTTCACAGTCGATCCTTCCGTCGGCTGGTCGGATGTGAACTATCTGGCTCCCGGTGTTCTGTATGGGGACCCGACCTACGACGGCGACCGCTCGCCCGGTGGGACGTTGAACTACGCGGCCCGGCACTTTCTGATGCGTGAGGATCTCCTCCCGGCGCCTCTGTTTGCACTCTCCTTTCCCAACGGTGCTTCGATTGCCGTGCTGGATCCTGCGCCGCGTGGTGATTCGACCATGGAGGAAACGAAGCTCTCGGAACCCGTGATGACCGACGCCCGATTTCAGTTCGGTGCGCTCGGAGCCCGGCAGGTCGGCGAGGAACCCGTCGAGTTCGGCTTTTGGTTCCCCGGCACCGTGATCAGCTTCCGGGGTCGTCGTGACACTCCAGCGACGGAGAGATGGGTGCGACGCTACCACCCGATCGCTTCGGGGGTGGCTCATGACTACGAGGTGCGCTTTCGGTTCGGGCAGAACGAGTCGTTTCGCGACGTGACGCGAGACGCGTGGCGCTGGGCGTGGAACACGCTGAATCCCGCCGTCACTTACATCGACGTCGAGCAAATGCGGCGGGTTCTGACGGACCACCTGGCGGCTCAGGCCGCCACGATCGACGGGCGGACCGCCATTCCCTTCGTCCTCTCCACCGTCACGGACAAGCTTCAATGGAACTGGACGATGGCGGCGATGGGTTTCGTGGGCAAGGACCTCGAGTGCGCCGACCAACTCCTGCGCGAAGGCGATCGGGACCCGACCGAGCGCGGGCAAAAGATGCGCCGGATCGGTCTGGCGGTCATCTCGTCCATGATCCAGGCCCTGTCGAGCGTGCCGCTCCAGGCGACCGGTTACGACCTGGCCACCGGCAAGCCCTACGACCACATCTGGCTCGCTCCCTGGCTGCGCAACGCCACCGAAGGTATGCGCGTGCTCATGCGGGCCTACCGGCGCGAGCGCGCCCTGGGCCGTCCGCACCCGGAATGGTTCGACTGGGTGAAGTCTTATGTCGACTGGCTGATTCAGCAGCAGCGACCGGACGGTTCCTTCCCGCGGCGGTGGAAAGCTGGTACGAGCGAGGTCGAGGAGCCCTCTGGAACGACGAGCTACAACCCCGTGCCGTTGCTCATCATCATGACCGAAGAGACAGGGGACCCCAAGTACGAGCAGTCCGCCATTCGCGCGGCCGAGTACGTCTGGGCGAACTGGGGGACCCGAGGCGTCTTCATCGGTGGCGCCAGCGATAATCCGAACATTACCGACAAAGAGGCCGGGATGCTCAGCCTGGAAGCCTACCTGAGTCTCTATGATTCGACGAAGGAACCGAAGTGGCTGGAGCGGGCCAAGGCTGCGGCGAATTTCGCTGAGAGCTGGATCTGGATCTGGAATCTGCCTATGCCGGTGGATGCCGACGACGCGCAGCTCCACTGGAAGAAGGGCGTTCCAACGATCGGGCTGCAGGGCATCACGGCGCTGGCCGCCGGCGGTGCCGACGAATACTTGGACTGGGCGGTGCCCTCGTACGCGAAGCTCTACAACTACACGAAGGACGAGCATTACCTCGACGTAGCCCGGGTTCTGCTCCACGACACGAAGTCCATGGTGGCCCTGCCGGGCCGGCAATATGACCTGAAGGGCATCGGATGGCAGCAGGAGCACTGGGGTCTGGGCCCGGGCGGCTCGGGACGAGGCATTGGCGGCCACCGGTTCTGGCTGCCCTGGGTCTCCTCGAATCACCTCTACGGAATCACAGGCCTGGAGGAGTACGACCCTGCGCTGTTCGAAGAGCTCTGCGCCAAGCCAAATCGGTGACCAACCGGTGACACGCACGTAATTCGATCGTAACTGGTTTCCTATAAAGCGTTTTAGGTCAGGTCTGGTACCTATCTCGGGTTTTCACGGCACATCCCAGATCGGGCGTTGCTCATTAGTTCAGGTTGGAGGCAGCCTTTCTGTGACGCCTTCAGCAGACCCCCGATTGGAGAAGGTTCTGGTGCGATCAGCCACTTTCTCGAGTTACGTACCAGACCGGCTTTGGAATTCTTTATCCGCAGGCACCTACGATCGAACGACGTGCGTGTCACCTATTTCGTGTCACCTATTTCACGGGCTTGCCGGATAGCCGTCTCCAGTTCGTGGGACCTTTGTGATCCGATCAGGATGATGCGTCCATTCGTGAGCCGGAGTTCGACTCCCTGGTTTCCGCTCACGTTGTAGGCCACGCCTTTTCCGGGCACCCAACGGATTCCCCATCCGCCGAATTCCCGGATAGGTCGATAGGTTCGAGCCCGGAAGCTGGTTACCGAATTCAGTGGAATGGTGCGTCGGTACAGAGGCGAGAACCGAATCGTGATCCGGCCGGGAGTGACCCGCGTCTGCATCGTCATCGTCAGCAGGAGAAGGGGCAGGCCCATGCCGACCGCGAAGAGCAGGAGCCAGACGACCCAGTCGGGAGCAGGATGGTTCCCGAACGGCCTGCCCAACACGATTTGCTGAACGAAGATCCATGCCGACAACGCCGCCACCCCGAACAGGATTGCCCGCAGCCACCACTGCGTAAAGCGCTGGACCTCGAGGAAGAGAACGCGATCCGCTTCGAACCCCGGCCCTTCGGTCATGCCCCTATCTTCCACGATCACGCCCTCTGGCGCTACAACTCGAGTCGCAGCTGAAGCTGCCGCAGCCGGCTCAATAGGTGACACGCACGCATTGGGTCTGCAAGTGCCCATCAACAAAGGATTCTGTGTCAGGTCTGGTACCTATTTCGGGTTTTCGCGGTAGACCCAGGATCAGGCGGGGCATCAACCTCCGTCGCCGTGCGCTGCCTGTTTGTCACCGCCCTCTCGGCGGACCCGCCGGCCGGCAAGCCCCCGGGCTGGTCCGCTGAAATCCTGAATTAAGTACCAGACCGGCTCTGGAATCCTTTATTCGTAGGCACTTACGATCGCATTACGTGCGTGTCACCTATTTCGCCCAGGCTTGGCCTTCCGGGGTGCGGCGCCAAGCGAAATAGGCGTCCAGAACCTCGAGTGCTTTGGCGCTGGGGACCGGGCCCGGGTGCGGTGTCTTGTCGAAATACATCACCTCGGGGTGGGCGTCGCTGAAGGCCGGCCACTCGGGGACCCCGGGGCCGTTCGGATCGCCGTGCTTGGCGAAGTTCACCCAGTAGGTGGACATGGCGTCCGAGATCTCCAGATCCGTCTCCGTAATCCCCGGCTTCGAGCTGTCGAGATGCTCGAAGACGTACGCTACATCCATCCCATGCGGTGATCCGTACCCGGCCCGGGGCGAGTCCGCCGGATAGTCCGGGTGCCGGTCGAAATAGTAATAGAAGACTTTGGACTTCCCGGTCCGGGCTTGCAGCCGCGCCCAGATCCAGGTGTGCCAGCCGAAGGCCGCATCGCGGGTCAGATCGCGCGCGGTCTTGGGCACCGTGTCGGTCCCAACCGGGTAGGCCTTCAGGAGGCGATCTGCGAACGGGCCGTAGCGCGCCTTGACGCCGGTGATGTACTCCTCGGGCGTCTTCGGAGGCCGAAAGCTCGCCCCCTCGTCCGAGTTGTAGCCCACCAGGATGGGCGTGTCGTTGTAGTGGCCCGCTTCGTAGAGCTTGTACTGATCGTCGGGAATCACCCAGCCGTCGATGATCGGCCAGGCCATGGCCCGGCCGAAACCACCTGCCGGCAGCTTGTCGCCGGGAATCTTCCGCAGTTCCGCGATGGACGTCACCCCCGCGCTCTTTGCGTACTCTTCTCCGGAGCGCTCCGCATCGGCGAGGACCTTCAGGTTCTCACCGGGAAAAAGTGTAGGCCGCGGAGGTCCGAAGGAGCCTCCGCTCTGCGAAATGGCTCCATGGAACAGCCCTTTGGCCAGCGGCGAGGCGCAGAGCATGCTGACCGCGATGCCTCCGGCCGATTCCCCGAAAATCGTGACTTTGCCGGGATCGCCGCCGAACGCGGCGATGTTCTTCTGCACCCATTGGAGACCCGCGATCATATCCAGCAGGCCGTAGTTTCCCGAAACATGGTGCGGGCTCTCGGCGCTCAATTCCGGGTGGGCCAGAAACCCGAGCTGCCCCACGCGGTAGGCGATGCTCACGAGCACCACGCCCTTCTGCGCCAGCTTCTCACCGCTGTAGTTCGGTTCGGAGGTGGACCCCATGTTGAATCCGCCACCGTAAATCCAGACCAGCACGGGAATGTGGTCGCTCGCGGATTTCGCTGGTGTCCAGACGTTGAGGTACAGGCAATCCTCGCTCATGGGGCGCTGCTCGCCGGAGGGGTTCCCCATCCTCTGCACGGGCATGGGAGCGAACTTCGTGGCCTGCCGGACGCCCTCCCAACTGGCGGCCGGCTCGGGAGCCCTCCAGCGCAAATCACCAACCGGCGGGGCGGCGAACGGAATGCCCCGGTAAACCGTCAATCCGTCCTCGGACGTTCCCTGAACCAATCCATACTCGGTCTTGACCGGTGCAGGCTGCTGCGCGACGCCGATTCCGGTCGCCAACGCCGACAACACCGCGATCACAAGTGTCTTCTTCATCATTCCATTGTTTCCTTTTCAGAGACCCCTTCCGAGGGCCATCAATTCCTGCTCAGAAGTTGTCACCCTGCTGGTTTCGGGTCACGGGTTTCGGGTTTCGAGAGCTGAAGACCCGAAACTAGAAACCCGGAACTCGAAACGTCATTCCCGTCCTATGGCATACCTCTTCCCGGCGGCGGCAGCAGCGCAAGGAGGTCCCCGTCAGGGTCGTTCTGCGCGCCGCTTTGAACATCGAAAATCATCGTGGGCCGGGTATTGGGACCGTAGGCCGGCCAAGGCAGCTCCGGCGTGCTCGGGTCTCCCGTCTTCGCAAACGCGATGAACGCCCCCGCCATCCGATCCGCCAGGATCCCGCTTTCACTGGAGCCCGCCGTGAGAGGCCACAGTTCCGGGTTATGAAAGATCAGCGGAACATCGGTCCCATGGACCGAGCCGAAGCGGCCGTTCATGTACGGCGCCGGCCAGGTCAGCAGGTACAGGAACCCGGGCATCCGTGCCAGCAGCAGAGACGGGCTGGCGTTCGGGTCCGCGGCGCGGTAAGCGCTCCAGATCCGACCGCTGTCGGCGCCCAGGGTGCCGGCCGCCTGCTCCTGCGCGGCCGCCTCGTCGACCGTGACATCGGTGCGCCACGAGCCAAAATCATGGAGATTGCTGCCGCCCAGCATCGGAACGTCCGCCGAGATGGCGGGCGCGTCCGGTTCGAACGGATCCCGCGGCACGACCGTGCCGTCCACGATCGGAGAAAACCGCGCGCGGATGGCCGTTTGCGCACCCACGATCATTTCGAAGGGGACGTCCTGCAACTCGCGGAATCGCGATTTCACCAATCCCAGTTGTTCCATCAGGGCGTCCGTCGCGCGGGACGCGTCTTCGCGGTTGCCCGAGCGCAGCGTCGCGCCGCTCTGAATCGCCGCGCGGTGAAACAGGCCCTTCGCCGACGGCATCGTCATCAGGTGGCAGACCTTGCCGCCCCCTCCGGACTGGCCAAAGATCAGGACCTTCCGGGGATCGCCGCCGAAGTTTTCGATGTTGTCGCGGACCCACTCCAGAGCCGCCACGATATCCATCATCCCGGCAACGCTCGAGTGCGCGAACTCCGGTGCCAGGTCGGCCAGGTGCAGGTAGCCCAGAGCGCCGAGCCTGTGGTTGATGGTCACGACGACGACATTGCCCATCTTCACCAGTGCGCGGCCGTCGAAGACGGGGTTATGACTCGTGCCGCTGGTGTAGCCGCCTCCGTGGATGCAGAACATCACGGCCCGCTTGCCGCCGTCCTCGAGGGCGGGTGTCCAGATGTTGAGCACCAGGCAGTCTTCGCCCATGCCGCCGGTCATGGTGAACCACTGCGTCGCCCGTGTCGCATCGTAGTTCCCGCCCGGGAGCGGCTGTGGCGCCAGGTGACCCCAGGTGAGCGCGTCGCGGACGTCCGTCCACGGGGCGGGTTTCTGCGGCGGCATGAAGCGGTTTTTGCCCGTCGTGTTCGCGCCGTAAGGGACGCCGCGAAACACGTGGACGCCATCTTCCGTGCGGCCTCGGAGTTTGCCGTAGGTGGTCGTTGCGATGGGCTCGGAGGGGGGCGACGAACAGGCGACCGCCGCAGCGAACGGAACTCCCAGCGCGGCCCGTCCCCCTGCCAGAAGCAGCGAGCCCTTCTTCAGAAAAGTTCGACGAGGAGATTTCATTTCAGTCCTCCCTACTCCTTTCGCCACAGGTTCGGCAGAAAACGGTAATAGAGCAGATGGCGCCAGGTGGCCCAGTCGTGGCCGCCGTATCCGCCGACGTAATACTCATGATCGATGTGGTGGTTCAGCAAAGCCTCGTGCAGCGCCACGCATCGGGCGCCGAGCCGTCCTTTGGCCTCCTCCGTGCCCTGGCCGACGAACAGGTAGTCGACCTTCTTGTTGGCGTCCGGATCGTTGAGGAAACTCGCGATGGATGTTTCGCTGTCGACGTCGCCGGCGCTCAGCACGCCGAACGAAGCGAATAGGTCCAGGGAACGGAGCCCGATGAAGAGAGTATGGCGCCCGCCCATGGACAAGCCCGAAAGCGCTCGGCCCTTGGGATCGCGGCGGACGCTGTATTCCCGCTCCACCAGTGGAATGACCTGCTTGCGGAGTTCCGACTCGAAGAGATCGAACGTCAGCTCCACGTGCCGGGGATGGTTGCGGTGGAGAACCTGATTGTTGGGGATGGCGATCACCATGGGGACGGCTTTGCCTTCGGCCAGCAGGTTGTCCATCATGAAGTTCACCCGACCGTCGTAGACCCAGTTCGACGGCAGGTC
>JARRKC010000089.1:0-22665 GCA_037388505.1 Acidobacteriota bacterium
CCCTTGCGTCTTCGCGGTTCCGCGGTTTGGAAGCCCCGGTAGGGGCGTGCACCCCGACACCCGGATGGGCACGACCTCACCGATGGCATTGGACCCGAATCGGCGGCCGTTCATCGATCACGCCCCTGCCCGGGGCTCCCGGAATGTGTGGGTGTGCGCCGAAACCCGGGGCCGCGCCGCAACGGCTTGGCCCCGGGCTAACGGGAATCGCGCCCCTACCGGGGCTTTCAATGGAGAAGTTACCGGTCTTGGTCGCCGATTTGGAGGAGCGTGTCGATGTAGGCTTCCGGGTCGAAGACGAGCAGGTCTTCCACCTTTTCCCCGACACCGATGTAGCGGATCGGGATGTGCAACTCCCGGGCGATCGCGATCAGGATGCCTCCCTTGGCGGTGCCGTCGAGTTTGGTCACGATCAGCCCCGTGACGCCGGAGCTGCGCAGGAATTCCCGGGCCTGCACCAGCCCGTTCTGTCCCGTCGTGGCATCCAGCACCAGAAACACCTCGTGGGGCCCGTCTTCGATCTCCCGCGACGCCACCCGGCTCATCTTCTCGAGCTCCTGCATCAGGTTGCTCTTGGTGTGGATCCGGCCCGCCGTATCGACGATGACGATATCGGCCGCGCGGGCCCGTCCCGCCGCAATGGCGTCGAACAGGACGGCGGCCGGGTCGGCCCCGGGGCTCTGCTTGATGACGGGCGACTGGGTCCGCTCTCCCCAGATCTCCAGCTGCTCGACGGCGGCCGCCCGAAACGTATCCGAGGCCGAAAAGAGCACCTTTTTCCCCTCGCCCTGGTACAGGCGCGCCAGCTTGCCGATCGTGGTCGTCTTGCCGACCCCGTTGACCCCCACCACGAACACGACCGAGAGATCCTTCCGGCTGAGGGCCCGATCGAGGGGCCCCTCCGATTCGCCCAGGATCTGCAGCAGCTCGCGGCGGATCAATCGTTTCACCTGTTGGCGGGTGATGAAGCGATCGCCCGCGGTCGCCTCCCGGATCTTGCCCAGCAGGTGCTCGGTCGTCTGCACACCCATATCCGCGCCCAGCAGGGTCTCTTCCAGATCCTCGATCTGCTCCTCCGTGATGGGACTTTCGGCCGTTCCCGTCAGACGCGAGAGCTGGTGATTGATGTCCTGCGCGGTGACCTGGAACGCATCCTTCATGCGTTTGAAGTAGCCGGGCTGTTCTCTATAGTTGAAGATGCTCATCGGACTTCCTGTTCGTATCGCATTTCCAGCTTCTTCCAGTCGGGTGAAGCCGCAAGCTCGAGGTTGTGCGCCAGCCGGGCGGTAAGCTCGCCGCAGAAGTCCAGCACGTGCGCCACCTTGATTCTCTCACGTTCGAGCGAAGTGGCTGTTGCTTCCAGTTCCGCCGGGAACTCGCGCTGGTACAGATTCACGCCGATGCCGACGATCGCCCAGTTCACCCGCTCACCGGTCGATCCCAGCTCGGTGAGGATCCCGCAGACCTTTCGGGTACCGATATAGACGTCGTTGGGACGCTTGAGCCGCACGTCCGCCTGTGGGTCGAAGCGGCGGATGGTGTCGGCCACGGCCAGGCTGGAGGCCTGGTTGATCACCTCCGATCGGGCCAGCTCCCAGGTCGGAAAGTACAGGTAGGAGACGTACAGGCCCCGGCCCGGGGGCGAATGCCAGCGGCGGCCGTGCCTGCCCTTCCCGGCGGTCTGCTCGCCGGCCACGACCATCCTCGGGATCCCTTCGGAGATGAAGGCCTTGAGGTGGTCGTTGGTGGAGTCCACACGATCCAGGATCTCTATCGTTTCGAACATCGTTTGTTCACTTCCGCAGCTTCGTGCTGTGACCGGGCATGCGGCCCGGGCGGGGTTCTCGGTTGGGAGAACGGGAGGACGGGAGGACGGGTGGCCGGGAGGGCCAGGCCCCGGGTAGGGGCGTGATTGCGTTTCGGGTGTCGTGGGCGTCGGGGATGTTGGCGCCGTTCCGGGTCCCGTGCCGGCGGTCGACGCGTTGGGGTTCGGTGTCTCGATTGGGTTCGGGATTCGTTCATCGATCGCGCCCCTCGCCGGGGCTCTGTTTCGTGCCGCAGCGAAACGAACCCGGGGTCGCGCTGTCGCTTGACCCCGGGCTAACGGAATCGCGCCCCTAACGGGGCTGAGGCCCCGAAGGCCCAAATTCCAGATCCCCATCCCTCAATCCCGTTCTCCCGGGCCGACCTTCGGAGCTCATGCCGAACAACGCTCGTGGCGTCACGGCCGCCCATCAAGACAAGCGAGGACGCTTATCCTACCCCCGCTCCCGTTCTCCCGTCCTCCGGTCCTCTCGACCTCCGGTTCTCCCGGCCACCGGTTCTCCGGTTCTCCCGTTCTCCCGACCGACGTCCCGATTTCAGCGAACGACAATCAGAGCTGCTCGTCCTACGCCGGCCGCCTTCAGGGCGCCAGCCGTCTCAGTTTCTCCCGCGTCTTCACCTGCAGTCCCTCGACCTCATCCCGGCGCGAGCGGGCCTTCGCCACCACCTCGGCCGGAGCCTTCTCGAGGAAACCTTCGTTGGCCAGCTTCTTCTCGAGACTCAGCCGCTCCGTGTCGAGCTTCTGGAGTTCCTTCTGAAGCCGCTGTTTCTCCACTTCCACGTCGATCACTTCGTCGAGCAGAAGGGCGAACTCGCCGAGCGAAGTGACCCCCTGCAGCAGGATCCGCTCCGCCGGGAAACGGTCCGTGAAGACGACCTCATGGGCCCGCACCAGACGCTTCAGGTTGGCCAGTTGGGATTCCACCAGCTCGCGGGCCTCGTCGTCGCAGCGCAGATAGACGGTCACCCACTTCCTCGGATCGACGTTGTTCTCGGCCCGGGCCGTCCGCATGGCGGAGATCAGGTCCTGGATCCGCTGCATCCGCTCCAGCACCGCCGCATCCTGCCAGCGGGGAAAGGCCTGCGGATAGGGGCGGAGCATGATCGTCTCGCCGCGATGGGGGACCTTTTGCCAGATCTCTTCGGTGATGAAAGGAATGAACGGGTGAAGGAGCCGCATCGCCGTCTCCAGCACGAAGCAGGTCACCTTCTGCGCCCGCTCGCGGCGAGCCGGATCGTCTCCCGAGAGATCTTCCTTGACCAGCTCGATGTACCAGTCGCACAGCTCGCCCCAGAAGAAGTGGTAGAGGGTGTTGGTCGCCTCGTGCACGAAGAACCGGTCCAGATCCCGGCGGGTGCTCGCGATCACCTCGCTGAGGCGGGCCAGGATCCAGCGATGGTGCAGACCCGGTTCGGGACCGGCGAGGACGGCGTCGATCTCGGCCTCGTCGACCGGCGCGTCGCTGTCCAGGTTCATGAGCAGGAACCGGGCGGCATTCCAGATCTTGTTGCAGAAGGCCCGGTAGCCCGCCATGCGATCGATCGAGAAGGGAATGTCGGTCCCCGGGACCGCCATCACGGCCAGCGTGAAGCGCACGGCGTCCGTGCCGTATTCCTCGATGATGGCCAGCGGATCGATGCTGTTGCCCCTCGATTTCGACATCTTCTGACCCTGGGCGTCCCGCACCAGACCGTTGATGAACACGTGGCGGAAGGGCACGTCTTCTTTGAAGCGAAGACCCATCATCATCATCCGGGCCACCCAGAAGAAGATGATGTCGAAGCCGGTCACCATGGCCGAAGTCGGATAGAACAGCTCCTGCTCCCTCGTCCGGTCGGGCCAGCCGAGGGTCGAAAAGGGCCACAGGGCCGAGCTGAACCAGGTGTCCAGCACGTCGGTCTCCTGTCGCAGCTTCGTGCCGCCGCATTTCGGGCAGCTCTGCGGCGCCTCGCGCGCCACGATCGTCTCCCGGCACCCGTCGCAGTACCAGGCCGGAATCCGATGTCCCCACCAGAGCTGGCGGCTGATGCACCAGTCGTGAATGTTGCGCATCCACTCGAAATAGACCTTCTCGAAGTTCTTCGGCTGAAAGTCCGTCCGCCCCTGCTCGACGGCACGGATCGCTTCATCGGCCAGGGGCTGGACCCGGACGAACCACTGATTCGAGACGAGAGGTTCGACGATGGTCTCGCAGCGCTGGCAGTGTCCGATGTTGTGGGCGTGCCGCTCGACCTTCTCCAGCAGGCCGAGGGCTTCCAGATCCGCCACCACCCGCCGGCGGGCCTCGTAACGATCGAGCCCGCGGTAGGGGCCGGCGGCGGCGGTCATGGTCCCGTCATCGCCGATCACCCGGATGATGGGCAGGTCGTGCCGGCGGCCGGCTTCGAAGTCGGCCGGGTCATGGCCCGGGGTCACCTTGACGACGCCGGTGCCGAATTCCCGTTCGACGAAGGAATCGAAGATCACGGGGATCTCCCGATTCATCAGAGGCAACACGATTCTCTTGCCCCGGAGCCCGCGATAGCGCTCATCGTCGGGATGGACGGCCACGGCGGTGTCGCCGAGCATCGTCTCGGGACGGGTCGTCGCCACCACCACGAACTCGGAAGAATCCTCGATCGGGTAGCGGATGTACCAGAGCTTGCCCTCGGCCGGCTCATATTCGACTTCCAGATCCGAAATCGCCGTGACGCAGCGCGGGCACCAGTTGACCAGGTACTCGCCCTTGTAGATCAGCCCGTCCTCCCACAGGCGCACGAAGACCTCACGAACGGCGCGCGACAGTCCTTCATCCATCGTGAACCGCTGCCGGCTCCAGTCGCAGGAGCAGCCCAACTGCTTGATCTGTCCGAGGATCCGGGCCTCGTACTCTTCCTTCCAGCGCCAGACGATCGCCTCGAACTCCTCACGGGTGAAATCGGTTCGCTTCTTGCCTTCCGCCGCCAGATTCTTCTCGACGACATTCTGGGTGGCGATGCCGGCGTGATCGGTGCCGGGGACCCACAATACGTTGTGCCCGTCCATGCGCTTCCAGCGGGCCAGAATGTCCTGCAGCGTGATGTTGAGCGCGTGACCCATGTGCAGGGCGCCCGTCACGTTGGGAGGAGGCAGCACCATCGAGAAGGGCGGGAGTGGCGAATCGACGTCGGCGTTGAAGAAGCCTTGCTCTTCCCACCACTTGTAGAGCGTCTGCTCCGTCCCGCGCGGTTCGTAGCTTTTCGGAATGTCGGTACCCAAAGGAGTCTCCTTTTTCCGGCTCGAGAAAACGTGAATTATAGCCTAGACACTGAAGGAGAGAGGAACTGCCCAGGCTAGGCGTTCGAGCGCCCCAGAATGTCGCGGGCTACATCCGGGAGAAGGGCCCGCAGGGTTTCCGGCAGTCTCTGGGAGACGGCATCCACCAGCGCCTGGAACTGCGCATCGGTCAGTTCGGGCAGGCGCGGACGCTTCCAGATTCGCCGGGTCCTCAGCCGAAAATCGGCCCGGCACTCGTCCGGAGTCAACTTGAACAGCTGGCCCGGGATCGAGAGTTCCTGAGGCGAGGTGTCCCACAGAGGTTCGGCCGATCCTGCGAGCTCCGGCTGGACGGCCACCGGTTCGCGCTCGGTCCGGCGACGGCGGATCAACCCTTCCACGACGCTGACGAGTCGAGCCGTCTCGAAAGGCTTGGTCAGCGTCGCGTCGGCGCCGGCCCAAGCCAGCCGATCCGCCTCGACCGGCTCGAAGGATCCGGCCAGCAGCACGACCGGAATCGCAGCCGTCGAGAGGTCGCGCTTGATGTCGCGGCACAGCTCGTAGCCATCCTTCTCCGGCAGCGTGACGTCGGCCAGAACGACGTCGGCGCCCCATCGCCGAACATGAGCGAGAGCGGAGTGCCCGTCCGAGAAGGATTCGACCTGGAACCCCTCCCCGGCAAACGAAAGCATCACGACTTTCTGAATCGTCTTACTGTCGTCGGCGAGAATGATTCGGTACATGAGCGATCATTTCTGCGGAATCGGCGCACCCTCTTCCGGCAGCCCGGTGTGCTGGTGCATCCGGCGTTCCTCGGCCCGCTTGCGCGCCACCTCGTAGATGTCGGGACGACCCGTAAAGACCTGCCAGACACTGCGCAGAGGATCCATCAGCGAGAAGGATTCATCGGTTCGATTCTGTTCGTGACGGGCCGCTGCCTGCTGGTCCACCGGCGGAACCTGCTGCTCCAGCAACACGAGCTTGTTCTTGGAATCCTCGAAGTACCTGCTGAACGGATACTCGCGGGCAATCTGCTCATAGTAGACGCTGGCCTCGGTCACTCGACCCGTCTGCTCGAGGGATTCAGCCAACCTGTAGAGCGTCTCGTCCATGCGTCCGTAGTCCGGATACTTGTCCAGCACTTCCTTGTAGCGGCCCTCAGCCGCATTGTATGCCGCCCGTCTGAAATAAAAGTCGCCGATATCCTGGTCGTGCCGGGCCAGGACGTCCTGCACGTCGCGCAGGGCCTCGCGCGCAGTGGGCGCCAACTCGCTGTCGGGATAGTTGTCGAGAACGCGCTTGCATTCGATCTCCGCCTTCTTGGCGTAGGTCGGATCCCGGTCGTAGGGCTTGATCAGCCTGAAGTTGAGCGCGCAGATCTTCATCTGGGCATCGTCGGCCATCTCGTGAGTCGGATAGAAGATCAGAAAATCCTTGTACTGCGCTTCGGCCTGCAGATAGTTCTCGACGCCCTGCTCACCATAGTAGGAATCGGCGATGGCCAGAAAGGCGGCCGGCGTATAGTCGCTGTCCGGATAGGTATTGATCAAAGTCTGAAAGGCCAGGCGGGCTTTCGTGTAGTGGGCCTTCTCGAGATAGGTCATGCCGTTCTCGTACAGCTGAGTGTCCGGAGGTGCGGCGCCTTCCTGAAGCCCCACGCTCTTCTGACCACAGGACGTCAAAAGGAGCGCACCGAAAAGAACCAGCAGCATTCGCTTCATGGCAGCCATTTCATCATTACCCCTGCTCAAGTGATGACGGCAGCGCTCTCAGCGGATGCGCGCATCTGTCGAAACGTCCCGGCTGGGTCGGATGATCCGAAGATCGCACTGCCCGAAACCAGAAGATCTACGCCGGCTGCTACCGCCTCGGCGGAATTGTGCGGACCAATTCCCCCGTCGATCTCAATCCGTACGCGGTTCAAGCCCCTGGTCTGAATCAAACGTACCAATTTTCGCACTTTTTCGAAGCTAGTTGAAATGAACTCCTGCCCCCCGAAGCCCGGATTCACCGACATGATCAGGATGTAGTCGCAAAAGGGGAGGATCTCTTCTAAGACGTTGACCGAGGTGTGAGGGTTCAAAGCGATCCCGGCCCAGGCCCCCGCCCGGCGGATCGCGCTCAGGATTTCATGCAGGTGGGTCGTCGCTTCGAAGTGCACCAACACGGAGTCGGCACCGGCTTTGGCGTACTCGACCGCCATGCTGTCCGGATTGGAAATCATCAGGTGGACATCCAGATGACGGTCGGTCACCTGCCGGATCCGTCGAACGACGGGGAGACCGACGGTCAGGTTGGGGACGAAATGTCCGTCCATGACGTCGATATGGATCCAGTCGGCTCCGGCATCCTCCATCAGGCGGACGGCAGCCTCGAGATTGGCAAAATCCGCCGAGAGAATCGAAGGTACCACTCGTGGTTTCAACGGGCCACCTCCAGATTGACGACCTGGTCGAGCGTCACCGGATATCCCGGATCGGGAAACTGACGCACCACGGTGCCCCTGCGCGCTCCCGGATAGTCCCGGTAGTAGGTGTGGGTCTCGAAACCGAGTTGCTCCAGGGAGACGAGCGCCCGGTTGAGGTTGGCACCCACGAATTCCGGCATGACAAAGCGCTCGTCGGCCTTCGTCTCGACCAGTACGTCGATGCGATCCGCGGCTATGGCGCCCGCCTGCGGCCGCGGCCATTGGGCCACCACCACGTCGCGCCCGTTCGCCGAAGGCAGCTCGGAGATCCGACCCAATCGATACTGCTCCTGCTCGAGCAGCAGCCGGGCGGCTCGAACCGACGATCCGGCGAGCTCGGGGATGGGACGCGTTCGCCGCCCCAGACTCACGATGACCTGAACGGTCCCCGCCTCCTTGGTGCTCACTCCGGCACCCGGGACCTGACTGATGATCGCTCCCTTGGGAACCATTTGGTCGTAGCGGTGACCGCTCACGACGAGCTTCAAATTGAGGCGGTGGAAGACCACCTCCGCATCCGACAGAGCCATGCCCACCAGGGTCGGCGTCTGCACTTCGTGCCCGCGGACCGCCAGCCTCATGCCGATGACCATGCTGATCAGAAAGGCAGTCACGAGGATTCCCCCGAGCAAACAGACCTTACCCCAGCCCACGAATTTACTCTGTAGATCGACCCGCTTTCTTTGCGACATTTCGAGCTGCACGAAAAGTTATCACAAATCGCTCACGATCGCCTGATCCGCGCCGCGAAGAAGCCGTCTCCCGGACCGTCGGGAGGGAAACTCCTCCAGTAATCACCCTGCAGGCGGGCTCGGGAATCGGTATCCAGCAGGAATTCGACGACCTGTTCGTTCTCCTCCGGCTCCGTGGAGCAGGTCGAGTAGATGACTTCTCCGCCGGGTTGGAGAATCTGAAAGGCGTTGAGCAGAATCCGGCGCTGACGTGCCTGCCAGCGCAACAGATCGGACTCTCGAACGAACCACTTGATATCCGGGTTCGAGCGGATGGTTCCCAGCCCCGAACAGGGCACGTCGGCCAGAACCAGTTCGAATTCCGACCGCAAGGGAACGGGCGCGGTCGCGTCGGCCTGCAGGAATTCCAGGGGCCCCACGGCGAGATCCCGGGCTCTGTCCCGCATCGTCCCCAGGCGTCCCAGGTCGGCATCGGCACAAATCAGCACAGATCCGGGCTGCAGCCGGGAAGCCAGAATGAAGCTCTTCCCTCCCGGCGCCGCACACAGGTCGGCCACCCGGCGCGCGCGTTCGGGCTCTCCCAGGTTGGCGACCTGCTGGCTGGAGTAGTCCATGAAGAAGCAGTGCCCCTGTCGATAGAGGTCGTGCCGAACGAAGCCGCGGCTTTCCAGTCTCACGCAGGCCGGTATCCCGGTGAGCGGTTCGGCGGGAATCCCGTCCTCCGCGAGTCGCCGGAGGAATTCCGGCGTCGTCGTGAGGAAGGTGTTGACCCGAACCACCGAAGGTGGGAGCCCATTGTTGCGGCGCAGGATCTCCTCCGTGGATGCCGCTCCGAAGCGCTCGCACCATCGCTCCACCAGCCACAGCGGATGGCTGTAGCGGACCGCCAGCGCTTGCGGGGAGCGGCCCTCGGGCTCGCCGGGGCGAGCTCGCAGAAAGTTCCTCAAGACGGCGTTGACGAACGATCGAGCACGGCCGCGGCCCAGGGCGCCGACCAGCCGGACGGCCTCATCTACACTCGCGTAGTCCGGGATCCGGAGCCAGTGAATCTGATAGATGGAGATCCGCAGGACCCACAGCACCCCCACATCCACCTGGTCGAGGGGACGACTGGAGACTCGGGCGATCCAGGAGTCGATCAGGGAAAGGTGACGGACGACTCCCCCGATCAGCTCTCGGACCAGCAGCCGGTCCGCCAGAGAGAGCCTGCGAAAGTCGGGAGCGGCGTAGCCGTCGACAAAAGGGGTGGATCCCTCGAAGCGCCGGCGCAGGATCCGGATCGCCTCGCGACGGGCGTCGGAGGCCGCCGAACGACTGGATGGTTCGAACGTTTCGTGTGGGCCGTTTTTCATGGATCTCCCCGCGCCGGCCGACCCGGCTTGCCTGAGAACGGGAGGACGGGAGGACGGGAGAACGGGGGCTGCGAGAGACGGAGTCGACGACCCGTACGGGGGGTCGCTCACTGGCGTTCGCGCACTGACGCTCCCGTCCTCCCGTCCTCCGGTTCTCCCGTCCTCCCGGCCACCCGTTCTCCGCGCTTCACGACACCGAGGCCTGCCCCAGGACTTCTCCGACGCGCACCCGTGTGCCGTTGATGAAATCCCTGGCCCCGACGCGCTTGCGGCTGGGCAGCTGAAGCTCCGTCAGGCTGATCTTCCCGGATCCGCACTGCACGTCGACCCCGCTCGGACGCAACTCGAGTATGGTTCCCGGGGCGGCTTCCCGGGAATCGAGGGCGGCCAGGCCGGCCCTCCAGATTTTGAGCTCCCCTTCCCTCCACTCGGTGAAGGCACCGGGCCAGGGGTTCATGGCTCGGATGCGGTTGTGCACTTCGACGGCCGAGTTTGCCCAGTCGATCCGGCCGTCCTCCTTGGTCACCCTGGGTGCGTAGGTGGCGGACTCTGCAGGCTGGGGCGTGGGCTTCAACTGGCCCGCCAGATACTCCCGGAGCGTCGGCAGAAGAAGCCGTGCGCCCTGCTCGGCCAGGACCGCCTCCAGCTCACCGGCCGTCGCAGCCGGCGGAATCGGAGCCCAGCGCACACTGAGAATATCGCCGGTATCCATCCCGGCATCGATCTTCATGATCGTGACGCCGGTCTCGTTGTCTCCGTTCAGGATGGCACGAACGATCGGAGAGGCGCCGCGATAGGCGGGCAGCACCGAGGCATGGACATTGACCGTCCCGAAGGGAGGCAGATCGAAGAACCCGGCCGGCAAGATCTGGCCGAAAGCCGCCACGACGCAGACCTCAGGCCGGCTCTTCTCCAGGACGGCCAGGGCCTTCGGATTGTTCCGAATGCGTTCGAACTGGTGGACGGGCAGACCTGCTTCGAGAGCCGCTTCCTTGACGGGCGGAGGGGCCGGTCTCTGACCTCGACCGGACGGACGATCGGGCTGGGTGATCACCGCCGCCACTTCGAGGCTGGGATCGGAAGCCAGCGCCTTCAGACTGGGGACCGCGAACTCAGGCGTTCCCAGAAAGACAACCTTGTTTACCATTCCCCGGCTCGGATCAGCTTGCGAATCTTACGCTTCAACAAATCCCGTTTCAGTGGCGAGATGCGATCCAGGTAGAGAACCCCGTCCAGGTGATCGATCTCGTGACACAAGACCCGTGCCGTCAGCTCCTCCCCGTTGATTTCCAACGGGTTGCCGTCCAAATCCTGGGCCTTGACCACGATCTTCGAGGGCCGTTCCACGACCGCCGTGATCCCGGGCAGACTGAGACAGCCTTCCTCCTCCTTCTGCCTGCCCTCCGCTTCGACGATCTCCGGGTTGACCACGATCAGCTTGTGACCGTCCTCCCCTCCCGCGGTAATGTCGATGACCAGCAGCCGGATGTTCTCGCCCACCTGGGGTGCGGCCAGCCCAATGCCCGGCGCGGCATACATCGTCTCGAGCATATCCGTGGCCAACTGCCGCAGACTCTCGTCGAAGACCTCGACTTTGCTGCATTCCTGCTCGAGCCCCGGCTCGGGATACTTCACAATCGGTCTAATCATTCACTTCCTCATTACTAGTTTACGACGCCGAGCACCCGAGCTCGGTTCGAAGGTCCATCAAAATCATACAGATGCGGATTCCAAGGGCAAGGTTCCGGGGCAAGGTAAAGTTGAACGAACAAACCGGATGGGGTGCGCGATACTCTCAGGATTCTCTGGTAGAATTCCCCCGAGGCTGGGGCGTCTTGCTACCGCGATGACGATACGATGAATCCAATCTACCGCGCACTATACGAAATCCAGGAGTTCGTTCTCCTTTCGGTCAAGTCTCTCGGGAATCTCTTCCGCGGCCCCCGCTATTTCCAGGACACGTTCCAGCAGATGGACACGGTGGGTGTCAGTTCGATGACCATCATCGTCCTGACCGGCTTCTTCACCGGCGGCGTGCTGGCGCTGCAGTCCTCCAAGTCGCTTCAGTCCTTCGGCGCGGTGAATCTGACCGGGCAGCTCGTGGCGCTCTCGCTGATCCGCGAACTGGGTCCGGTTCTGACGGCCCTGATGATCGCCGGGAGAGTCGGTTCGGGTATCGCCTCCGAGCTCGGCTCCATGGTCGTCACGGAGCAGGTCGACGCCATGCGCGCGCTGGGGACCGATCCGACCAAGAAGCTGGTGACCCCCAGGATGGTGGCCTGCACGACGATGGTCCCCCTGCTGACCGTCCTGGCCGACCTGTTCGGTCTGATCGGAGGATGGATCGTCGCCTTCTATACACTTCGTCTCAACACCAATTTGTACTGGAACACCGCCCTCCGCTCGGTGCAATACTCGGACGTCCTCGAAGGGCTGATCAAACCCATTGTCTTCGGCTTCATCATCGGGATGGTCGGCTGCTATGCGGGTCTGCGGACCCGGGGAGGCACGCGCGGCGTGGGGCAATCGACGACCCAGGCGGTTGTTTTCGCCTCGATCCTGGTGATCATCAGTGACTTCTTCCTGAGTAAGATCGTCCTGGAGTTTCGACTTTGAGTGTCATCCGGTTCGATTCAGTGACCAAGACGTTCAACGGCACGCCGGTGTTGCGCCAGTTCAGCATGGATATCGACAAAGCCTCGATGAGGGTCCTGCTGGGGGGCAGCGGCACCGGCAAGTCGACGATCCTGAGGATCGTCCTCGGTCTGATCAAACCCGACCGGGGTCAGGTCTACGTCCTCGGCCGGGACATTACCCGCCTCGAGGAAGACGAACTGATGCCCATTCGGGAGAAGATCGGCGTCGTTTTTCAGGCGGGAGCGCTGTTCGATTCGCTCTCGGTCGGGGAGAACGTTGCCTACCGGCTCCGGGAACAGGGAGAATTGAGCGAGGGCGAGATCGAGGAGACGGTCGAGTCCTTTCTGGGTTTCGTCGGCCTGCAGGATACGTTCGACAAGCTGCCGGCTGATTTGTCGGGAGGAATGCGGCGACGAGTCGCGATTGCCCGCGCTCTGGTGGGACATCCCGAGGTCATGCTGTACGATGAACCGACGGCCGGTCTCGATCCGATCACCAGCCGAACGATCATTGAGCTCGTCATGCGATTGCGAGACCTTCGCGAGGTGACTTCGATCTTTGTCACCAACGATCTTCACGCGGTCCACACGCTGGCGAGCGAACGCACGGTCGCCGAAGCCGACGGCGAGGTTCGCTTCGAGCGGCTGACGGCCGGCGACGACAACCGGACGCGAATCATGATGTTGGAGAAGGGATCGGTTTTGATGGAGGGAACCGAGCGTGAGTTCCACGACTCGGCGAATCCGTACATTCGCGAGTTTCTTGATTGAGGTGTAGCCATGAGTCCGAAACAGCAATTCACATGGATCGAGCTGAGAGTCGGGATATTCGTAGTCGTTGTCTGCGCTGTCCTGGCCCTGGCCATCTTCGCGATCGGATCCCAGGTTGGCCTCTTCGAAAAGCACTTCCTCGCCGTCACCTATCTTTCCAACGTCTCGGGGCTCAAGCCGGGTGACATCGTCCTTTTGGGTGGTGTGGAGGTAGGCAACGTGCAGGCCGTGACGATTTCACAGCCGGGAGAGTTGCCGCAGACGGAGACGAACTCTCGGATCCTCCAGAGAGTCGCCCATCTGATGGACCAGTTGGAGAGTGCCCAAGCCCAGATGCAGGAGACGGAATCGAGGCTGCAACAGGTCCGAACCCAGTTCCGGGCGGCGGTTCGGGAGCACGGCAGCGACTGGCCGGAGGCGAGGCGTCTGGATCGACAGGTCCAGAATCTGGACCAGCGACTCGAGGACCACGAGTCCACTGTGTCGGATATTCGAGGGGATATCGAAGATGCCCGATCCGGTCTGCAGAATATCGAGGTGGAGATGCGGATCAACGCGTCCTACCGGGACTGGGTCCGTGAGGACAGCAGCATCTCGCTGGGATCCATCGGCCTGCTGGGAGACAAGTACATCGAGATTTCCCTGGGGCGGACGGATCAGCCTCCCAAGACGGTGGAGGTGACGGTGAGCACCTGGCTGGGATCCGAAACCCGCGAGGCGGTCTTCATCACCGGCACGCAGCAGGCGTCGTTTGGAGAGCTGATCACGGGCGCCAACGACATTCTGGCCAACTTCGAGACCCTGTCCAGCCAGGTCCAGGACATCGTTCGAAACCTGGAGGCCGGCGAGGGGACGGTCGGCAAGTTCCTGACCAATCCCGAGTTCTTCAACAACCTGAACGCCACGATCGAGAATGCGAACAGCACCGTGGAAAAGCTGGGGACCCTGATCTCGAACATCGACAGCGCCGGCGGGACGATGTCCAAACTGATTCACGACGACACGCTCTACAACGACCTGCTGTCGACGATCAGCGACATGAAGACGCTGGCTGAGAAAATCAACAGCGGAGAGGGAACGCTGGGGCGCTTCGTCAACGATCCGTCGGTCTACCGTCGCAGTGAAGCGCTGCTCACGAATCTGGATGACATCACGGGCCGTATGAACCGCGGCGAGGGGACCCTGGGAAAGCTCTCCACCGACGATCAGCTCTACGTCAAGCTGCGGGACAGTGTTGACGAACTGACCGCCATCCTGAAAGATGTGGAGTCGGGAAAAGGAACGCTGGGGCAACTGACGACGAACGAACAACTGTACAACAACTTGGATTCCGTCTCGTCGGAGATCATCAAGCTGATCTACGACATCCGGAAGGATCCAAAGAAATACCTTACGATCAGATTTCAGCTTTTTTGAACGGAGGAGGAATGATCTCCAGGAAAATCGGACAGGGTGCGCAGGTTCTGCTGCGGGGTATCATAGCTGCGCTGATCTTCTTGCGGGTCAAGCCCAATCACTTGACCTTGGCGGGGTTCCTGATGAGTATCGTGGTAGCCTCCGTCTTCGCTGAAGGTCGATTCCGGCTGGCCGGAGCCCTGCTCATCATTGCGGGTCTCTTCGATATGGTCGATGGGATGGTTGCCCGCAAGCTCAATGCGGAGACCCCCTTTGGAGCCTTCTTCGACTCCATCATGGATCGCTATTCCGATCTCATCATGTATCTCGGCCTGATCATCTATTACGGCCGCTCCGAGAGGATCACCTACGTGGTCCTGGTGGGCATCGTCATGATGGGTTCCGTCCTGACGAGTTATGCCAGAGCGCGTGCGGAATCACTGATTCCCAAATGTAAGGTTGGATTCCTGGAACGACCGGAGCGCATCGTGCTCCTGATCATCGGCGCGTTCTACTTCATGGATCCCGTCTTGTGGGTCATCGCCGTCCTTTCGAACTGGACGGTGGTCCACCGCATCCTCTATACCCGGGCCGTGATGCTGGGAAAGCATGGGGCCGTCAACCCGTCGTTTCGAACGCAGTAGCGGGAGGCCGCCCCATCAGTTGCGGATGACTCGGACATCCTTGGGCAGCCTGACGTCGAATTCGGACTTGGGAATCCTCGGATTGAGCCGGATGTTCGAGAAACGAATCAGCAGATGGTCCTGGGTCGGTTCCACCAGCTGCTGTTGGATCGGGATCCAGCGTTCCGCATCGACCCAGAGGACGATCCGGACGAAGAACGCGGCGATCTTCTCCGATTTCGGCTTCAACTCCAGCTTGTAAGTCGGCTTCCCGTCGAGTTTTTCCTCTCCGAGATCGGTGATGTTGTAGGTCTCCCGCAGAGCTGTCTTGTTGGTCCCAAAGCCCAGCAGCATGAACTCGGCCTTGTCCTTATTGTTGCCGAGCTTGTACTCCTGAGCCTGCTTGATGGCGGGCTGATAGAAGGTGACCTTCCCGTCTTTGATGACCAGTACACTCGCGGTCGGCTCGGTGATCTGTTTGCGGAGATAGATGGCGTTGTTTTCCTTCAGAAACAGGAACTGCCCCTCCTCGCCTTCGTCATACTCGGACAGAATGTCGGTCCACTTCTTCTGAACGATATCGGCTTCCATGCTGCGCAGGTTCTGGCCGACCTTGTCCATGTTGCTGAGAATGGCATCAAGGGTGACTGCGGCTGAGACGGTTGCCGTAGCCAGGCCAAGGCATAAGCCCAGGACCACGGAGAGCAGCCAGATCGATCGAAGAGCTTGCTTCATTCCATTCCTTCAGATTCGAATGTGGGGGAGCAGGTTTCAGTCAACCCGAAAATGTGGTCCGATTCCTGTGGCGGTCAAGGCTGCCTGGCGAGAGGTTTCTCATCCACGCGACCCGACGGCGCCGAGGGGTCGTTCCGGTCCACTGTCCTCACTTGATCGCTCTCCTGCTTCGCCTTGTCGAAATAACTTCCATCGAAAACGCCCCGGGGAGTCAGAAAGATGAAAGCGAGGATCAGCAGACACAGAATATCGTACTGCCAACTTCCGCGCGGGTACCGCCAAAAGAGAACGTGGCCGAAGGATCGGGAGGGCTGTTCGTCCGCCATTTCAGACACCCGTCGGTTCGACAGCATAGAAAAGGTTCCGTACGCGGTTCAGGATGCGGCCGTCCCGCATCTCGAGCATCCGGGAAGCGGCGGCGGCGGCCTCCGGATCGTGGGTAATCATCACGATGGTCTGCCTGTACTGCCGATTCAGGTTCTGGAGCATCTCCAGGACCATCTGCGAATTCTCGGAATCCAGGTTGCCGGTCGGTTCGTCGGCCAGCAGGATGGCCGGCCGATTGATGACGGCCCGAGCGATGGCCACTCTCTGCTGCTCGCCCCCTGACAGTTCGGAGGGTTTGTGATGGATTTTGTGCTCGAGCCCCAACATGGCCAGGATCTGACGCACGCTGTTCTGCCCGTTCCGAAGCTGCCCGTTGCCATGAATGCGGCGGGCCAACTCGATATTGTCGGCCGCGGTCAGCGTCGGAAGCAGGTTGTAGCGCTGAAACACGAATCCGATCTTTCGCCGGCGTATCTCGGTCCTGCGCGCATCCCCGACGGTGGTCAGATCGATCCCGTCGATCCTGACCGTTCCTCCAGTCGGCGTCAGGAGTCCGCCCAGCAGGTGCAGAAGCGTCGACTTCCCGCAACCGCTTGGCCCCATGACCGCCACGAACTCGCCTTCTTTGACGGTCATGTCGACACCCCGAAGCGCGGGCACGTCGACTTTGCCGACGCGGTAAACCATGTGCAGGTTTTCCGTGACCACTATATCCCGTCGCTGGCTGATACCAACAGTTCTACTCATATCCAAGCGCCTTCACGGGATCCAGTTGAGCCGCCTTCACTGCAGGATACAATGCCCCCAGAACNNNCCCCCCCGCAACAGCCAACGAAGCGGCGGCGACCCGCCACAAGGTGGGGATCATCACCGGTATCGCTGGGAAGGCAACTAGAATAAGCTGGATTGAAATGAAAGTCAAAATGAAGCCCAGCAACACTCCCAAAGCACAGATCGCTATCGATTCCTTGAGTATGAGCTGAATGATATAGGTCCGTGACGCTCCCAGCGATTTCAAGATTCCGATCTCGCGGGTTCGCTCGGTGATCGTGCTATACATCGCCAAAAGAACGATCAGAAAACTGATGACCACCGCCAGGAATACGATCGCCGTCAGGAACTGCTTGAAGACGGGAGTATTCGATGCCATCAGCTCCTGCAAATCGGCCGTCTTGGTGATCTTGTAGTGAGGCATGCGTGCCCTCAAGCGTTCGTACACTTCGTCGACCTTGTTTCCGGGCGCAATTCGAGCGAAGAACATCGTCGCCTTTTGCGGCGTCCCGTTCATCTCCTGAAGCGTCTCGAGGGGCATGAGCACGCGAGCGGCAGTCCCCTGTTCGAAGACGCCACAGATCAGAAATTCTCGACCCAATAATTCCAGATGATCGCCGACGCCCAAGTTGTTCGATTTCGCATAGACCGTGTCGATGACGACCTCGTCGGGACGATCGAACAGCCGCCCCCTGACGAACCGAAGCGAGCTGTTGACTCGCTGAAAACTTTCGCGGTCGATGCCGAAAACGATGTGGAATTTGTCGCTGATGAACTTGGCCAGCACGGGAGTGGCGGATTCGATGCCGGGAACCTCCTCGATGACCCGCTGAATCTTGACGGGAAGGGTTCCGCTGTTGAGCGCAAAGATGAAAGAGGCGTCCGGGGGCTGGACCATGAAGTCGCCGCCCACCCGGCGCGTCCGTTCAGCATTGTCGCTGAGCTGGCCGTACGTCAATCCGACACTGACGAGAATGAGCACCACACCCACCGAGATGGCCAGTGTACTGACCACGGTTCGAGTCGGCCGCTGTAGCAGATTCGCGAATATATGCTTCATCATGTGCTATCGACTATTGTCCCTCATCTACTTGGATCAATTCTGCGCCCGGAGGTTGCTCGAGTTGGAACGCATCTTCTTTGACCGCCCGATTCAACTCGATCTTGTCCGCCTCGAACGTAAAGGCGATGGAGTACCCGTCGACGGGCCTGTCGATATTCACACGGGTGCTCACCAGCCGGTCCTGGATATCCACCGGATCCGCATAGGTCACGTCGCTGACCACCTCCGATCCCCGAAAGAACTGCTGCCGGGCGAGATGAAGCCGGCTGCGCTCGATCCAGATCTTGCGCAGGAGCTGGAGCACCTGTGAATTCTGTTCCATCCTGAAAATCTCCAACACGTAATACTTATAGTGTACGTCCTGACTCTGTTCGACTGAGTATCGGTATTCGGGCTGGTTCGGAACCGGATCGACCAGAATGCCCTGCAGGATGTGCAGAGGGCGCACATTGTACACCGGATTCTCTTCCTGGACCTTCAGATTCGTCCTCCCCGTGACGAACTGGTTGCGGGAGGGGATCCAGATCTCGAAACGCTCGGCCCGGGAAGCCATGACGAGCACCGAGGAGTGGGTCAGCGGATTCAGAATGTTCAGGAAGATCGAGTCGGGCTCTTCCGCGACCAGGTATCCGCCGGCCTTGTGGTATTTCTCGAAGTACCCCTCCTCAATCGATCGACCGGTGAACTCCACCGTCAGGTGCGAGACGATCAGCGAATGGATCCCGGCGTAGCGCGTGTTGATCAACGTCACCAGGTCTTCCAGGCTGGCCGTCTGGGCGGCGGTGTAGGCCGGGGGAACGGTCAGGACCTTGCGCTCTTTGACCGCGCCGCATCCGGTCATCAACAGCAGAAGGATCAGTATTTGATGCTTGCGCAGCGACATCGTCATTCCTAGGCCAACGATCGGGATCGAAGGCGGTTCTTCAGTTTCATGCCGAGATAACCGGCAATACCTGCCAGCAGGATAAGAGCCAGCACCACTCCCACCGTGTGGAGGTTCCGCTCGAGAAACTGACGCGCCCACGGTCCATAGAGCACGGCCAGCACACCCCAAGTCAGATAGCGGATGGAGCGCCCGAGACTCACCGCGAACACGAACCTCGCGAAGGGCAGATTGAAGATACCTGCAGCCAGCACGAAGAGCTTGAAGGGCGTCGGCGGAGGCAGAATCGCCGGTATCACGATCGCCCAGACTCCCCACCGATGGTACTGATGCCGAATCCCGTCGAGACGTTTCGGACTGAGGCGATTCTCCACGATCCTCCCGCCGTGACTGCCGAGCCAATAGACCATGGAGCAGCCGATCGCGGACCCCACCACGGTCATCGCGACGTAGTAGAGCATGACCTCCCAGCTCTGTCCGATCGAGAGCACCACGATGAGAATATCGTTGCCTTCGGGCACCGACAGGAACGAGGAATCGGCAAGGGCGATCAGAAAGAGCCCCGGTCCCCCGAGTCCCTGCGCAAAATCGTAAAGAGCACGCGCCGCCGTATAGATCCATCCCGTGATTCCGGTTAGTTCCACCAAGAACATATTCCCTACCGCAACTGTGTCACAGCGCCCGAACTCGTGGAGAGGCACATCCCGTTCCACGTCAGCCCATTTCCCATCGTCGAAAGCAGAGAAGCAGAAGCCATGCGCCTTTGCGCAGCCTGAAAATGCCGGATATCCCGCCCTCCGGGGTGTCTTTGCCGGCACCGCACCATTGCCAGGTGCAGTGGATTCCGTCCAGTTCGTGCAGCCAAGCCTCGACCCCGTGATCCTCCCCTCGTTCCGATCAGGTGGAACTGTACACCGATTGTCCTGTAAGATCCCAGCTTCCTGCGGGTCTTGGTCCAAGAATAGCAGCCAGAGTGCGACAAAAGGCGGGCTCGAGCGGCATCGGCAGGATGGTCGGTCAACATGGCAGCTTCATCGGTTCGCGAATTGGTTTCCAGGCTGGTTTCATTATACCGGGACGAGATTCTGCCAGCCCGCACGCGGCGTGTCCACCTGCTGGGAAGAAAGTGCACGCCCCAACTGATGAAGACTTTCCTGGGCTATGAGCTCCGGCTGGGCCGGAAACGGGTGACCTGTCCCGATATGCCGACGGCGCGATACCTGCAGGTTTTCGGCGAAATCGGCCTGGCCTCGGTGCTGATCCCCTATGAACCGAACCGCACGTCCGGGTTCGTTCCGGAGTTGGAGGGACTCCTCGAGGAGCTCAAGAAAGCGACCCCCGAGCCGCCGAAGCGGCGCCGCGTGTACCAGGATCTAAGAAGACGACTGGGAGAGGTTGAAGGGGAGGCTGCAGCGTCCGCGCACGAACGTCAGTGAGTGCCACGCGGTGTCCCAGCCGCCCCGGACGGGCCGCGTCGGGCAATACCCACCGCCAACCGATCCGGCAACCTGCCGGCTGTGGTCAGTGCGGGCCGACGAGTCCAGAAGTCGGCGGCTGTGCAGGGGGTCGCTCACTCGCGTTCACGCACCGACGATCGCGCATGGACGATCGCGCATCGACGATCACGCATGGACGATCACGCATCGTCCCGGGCGGGCGGCGCCGCCCGGGATCTTGGGACCTTACTTCTTGTCGTCTACGTCGACGTATTCGGCGTCGATGACTTCACCCTCGTCGTCGGAAGAGGCCGTTTCTCCCTGCGAGGACCCGGTCGGACCACCCTGACCGCCCTGGCCGCCCTCGCCGCCCTCGCCGCCCGGTTGGGACTGGGCCGACTGATAGATCACTTCCGCCAGACGATGGGACGCCTGGGTCAGTTCCTCGACGGCGGCATTGATGCTGTCCACGTCGCCTGATTCCAGCGCCTTCCTGGCCTTGGCGATCGCGTCTTCCACCGTCTTCGCTTCGCTCGCCCCTACCTTCTCGCGGTTGTCGCGCAGCAGCTTCTCGCAACTGTAGATCATGTTGTCGGCGCGGTTGCGCGCTTCGATCTCTTCCTTCTTGCGCCGGTCTTCCTCGGCATGAGCCTCGGCGTTCTTGACCATTTCGCTGATCTCGTCGTCCTTAAGGCCGCTCGAGCCGGTGATGGTGATCTTTTGCTCCTGCCCGGTCCCGCGGTCCTTGGCCGAGACGTTCAGGATGCCGTTGGCGTCGATGTCGAAGGTGACCTCGATCTGAGGCACGCCGCGCGGTGCCGGCGGAATTCCAACCAGATGGAAACGCCCCAGCGATTTGTTGTCCCGGGCCATGGGCCGTTCGCCCTGGACCACGTGGATTTCGACCGAGGTCTGGCTGTCCGCCGCCGTCGAGAAGACTTCGCTCTTGCGCGTGGGGATGGTGGTGTTGCGTTGGATCAGAACCGTTGCGACACCGCCCAGAGTCTCGATCCCCAGCGACAAAGGCGTCACATCGAGCAGAAGGACATCCTTGACGTCCCCACCCAGGACTCCGGCCTGCACGGCCGCACCGACCGCCACGACCTCGTCCGGATTGACACCCTTGTGGGGCTCCCTGCCGAAGAAGTCCTTGACCAGCTGCTGGACCCTCGGGATCCTCGTGGACCCACCGACCAGAACGACCTCATCGATCTTCTCCGCACCGATGCCGGCATCCTTCAGGGCCAGCCGGCAGGGCTCGAGTGTTCTTTGCAGAATGTCATCGGTGAGCTGCTCGAACTTCGCTCTCGACAACTTCAGGTTGAGATGCTTCGGACCACTGGCGTCGGCGGTGATGAACGGCAGATTGATGTCGGTCTCCGGAGTGGTGGACAGCTCCATCTTGGCCTTCTCCGCCGCTTCCTTGAGCCGCTGGAGGGCCATCTTGTCCTGCGAGAGATCGATGCCCTGATCCTTCTTGAACTCCGCAACGATCCAATCGATGATGCGCTGATCGACGTTGTCGCCGCCCAGATGCGTGTCGCCGTTGGTCGCCTTGACTTCGACAACGCCTTCGCCCACCTCGAGGATCGAAATGTCGAACGTTCCTCCGCCAAAATCGAAAACGGCAATCGTCTCGTCCTTCTCCTTGTCCAGTCCGTAGGCCAGCGCCGCGGCAGTCGGCTCGTTGACCAGACGAAGCACTTCCAGACCGGCGATCTTACCCGCATCCTTGGTGGCCTGTCGTTGGGAATCGTTGAAGTAAGCCGGAACCGTGATCACGGCCTGAGTCACCTTCTCTCCCAGATAATCTTCCGCCGCTTCCTTCAACTTCATGAGGATGCGAGCGGAGATTTCGGGCGGAGAATACGTCGTCGAGCCGATCTGAACGGCGGCATCGCCATTCTTGGCCTGGATCACCTTGTACGGGACCATTGAGATCTCTTCGCTCACTTCGCCGAACTTCCGTCCCATGAATCTCTTGATCGAATAGACCGTGTTCTCGGGATTCGTGATCGCCTGACGTTTGGCCACCTGCCCGACGAGCTGATCGCCGCCCTTGGCAAATGCCACGACCGAGGGCGTCGTCCGCCCCCCTTCAGGATTCGTGATGACGTTGGGGCTGCCACCTTCCATCACCGCCACAACTGAGTTGGTGGTCCCTAAATCGATTCCAATGATCTTTCCCATTCAAAGGCCTCCTTCAAACTACGATTGCCGCACATCTATGCTCTTAAGATTCTGAATCTCAATTATTTAAGCTACGGATTTCATATAAGATCAGTCTCGGCGAGTGTCAAGGAAAGGGGAGTGAAGGATTTTGGGGGTTTTAGGGATTGGGGGATTGAGGGATTGGGGGATTGGGGGCCTTCGGGACCCTGGGCCCGGTCGGGATCGGATGGCGTTCATGAATCACGCCCCTATCGGGGCTTACGAACCCACCTCCGTTCACCCG
>JARRKC010000090.1:0-9628 GCA_037388505.1 Acidobacteriota bacterium
GGATGAAACGACGCCGTTGGCGTCTCACTCCAGCCGTGCCTGCCTCTGCGGCAACAGCCAGGGTTCGCGTCCTGATCTCGCGGCGTGAGTCTGCGCTGACGCCATTTGGGCAACACGCCCCCGAGTTCCGGGTTCCGGGGTTAGGGATTGCGGATTTACGGGCTGGTCCTCCCGTCCACCCCAGTCCACTTGGTCCACGTCGTCAACTACGTCGGACGAGGCGACGGGTAGGATGGCAACCTGAACGACTCCGGCGACCTCGGGCCACGTTCACAATTCGCCTAGCCGGCGAGTTTCTTCGCGATTTCGGCGACGTGCCTCCCCTGAAAACGGGCGATCTCGAGTTCGTTTTCCGAAGGACGGCGACTGCCGTCGCCCCCGGCGAGCGTGCCCGCACCGTAGGGCGATCCACCCGTAATCTCATCCATCTTCAGCAAGCGGCTGCAGGTATAGGGCACGCCGATGATGACGAATCCCTGGTGGAGCAGCGTACTGTGGAAGGAAGTGATGGTCGTCTCCTGGCCGCCATGCTGAGTGGCCGTCGAGGTGAACACACTTCCTGCTTTACCGGCCAGTGCACCCGTCGTCCAATGCCTCCCGGTCTGATCGAGAAAATTGCGCATCTGAGCGCACATGTTGCCGAAGCGTGTCGGCGTCCCAAAGATGATCGCATCGTATTCGGGCAACTCGTCGACCGTGGCGATCGGCGCTTTCTGGTCGAGCTTCACCCCCGCCTTGCGCGCCACCTCCTCGGGCATTAGTTCCGGTACCCGCTTGACGACGACGTCCACTGCGGGAACGGCGCGAACCCCTTCGGCGACGGCGTAGGCCATGGTTTCGATGTGACCGTACATGCTGTAGTAAAGGACCAGAATCCGCGTCATATTTTCTCTCCTTGAAATTCGTTTCTTGCGACGGTGTTCTTTTCAGTCTAGCAGTGAGTGCGGAGCGAATGGGTTGGAGGCTGGGACAAGCATCCTCTCTGCCGGCAAACGTGCCTTCACGGGCGTTGTTCATGCTGAGCTCCGGAAGTCAGGAGAGAACGGTAGAACGGGTGGCCGGGAGGACGGGTCGCCGGGAGGACGGGAGGGCGGGAGAACGGGCGAGCCGGATTTCGGGCCTTGGACCCTTGGGGCCTTCGGAGCCTTTGGCCCCGGTAGGGGCCAGAATCCCGTTAGCCCCCGTTAGCCCGGGGCCAAGTCGTTTCGGCGCGGCCCCGGGTTCGGCCCACGCCCAGACATTCCCGAAGCCCCGGGCAGGGGCGCGACCCCATCCGCGGTGTCGTGGCCGTGCGGTTGGCGTCGGGTGTCCAAATGCGTGTGCGCGTGCCCGCATGCCCCCGCGTCGGTGCCTCGTGTCCCGATTCGCGTCGGGCGCCGTTCATCGATCGCGCCCCTCGCCGGGGCTTTCTCCCGCGCCGCGGCGGCGCGAACCCGGGGTCGCGCTGTCGCTTGACCCCGGGCTAACAGAATCAAGCCCCTACCGGGGCTCCCACAACCGGTTCTCACTGGCTGAGCGGAGAGGACGGGAGGGCGGGAGAACGGGAGAACGGGAGATGGCTGCGTCAGCGGGACAACCGGGGACGGTTGTCCTACTTTGTGTCGCTGTCGGCTGGGATCGACAGCAGGAACACACAGCCACGCCCGGGGGCGCTCTTGACCCTCATACGACCGCCCAAAAGCGATGCGCGCTCCTGGATGCTGAAGAGTCCAAACCCTTCATTGCGCCTGAGCCGATCGCTGTCGAATCCCTCGCCTCGATCGGCCACGGTAAGCTGGATGAATCCGTTGTGACGGCGCAGTTTCACCCTGGCCCGCCGAACACGGGCGTGCTTGATCACGTTGAAGAGCATCTCTTGGGTCGCCTTGTAGATGAACGATCGGAGCGCCTCCGACTGGAAGTTCGCTTCGCTGTCGGCGTCGAGGTCCACCGTTAGACCGCAGGTCGTATGCATCTGCTTGGACAGCCAGTCGAGGGCCTGGGCCAGGGTGCCCTGACTGACGAAGGGCGGACTCAGTTCATGGGAGAGGTTCCTCGACTTCTCGACAGCTTGCACGAGGAGTCCCCGAGTGCGCTCCAGAGCCTGGACCGTGTCTTCTTCTGAATCTTTCAGCTTTTTCTCCAGGAAGTCGAAATGCAGCCGGACCCCGACCAACAACTGCTGGAGATCGTCGTGCAGGATCTGAGCCAGGCGCCTGCGCTCCCGGTCTTCTGCGTGAGACAGTTCCATGGTCAGTCGTTGAAGCTGCTTGGCCCGCTGCTGCAACTCCCGGAAGGCTTCTTGTCTTTCGGTGACATCCTCCAGATTGAAGACCAGAAACTGCACCTCTCCCCCATCGTCGAGGACGGGAGTCAACCGGCTGTTCCAGTAAGTCACCTGATCCGATTGACCCAACCCGGCAAAGGGCCTCGCGAAGGCATGAAAGGTCTGTTTGGCCTGCACGGCTCGCTCGAAGTCGGAGCGGGTTTCCTCGCTGAGATCGAAGGAGAAGTAGTGTCGGCCGACGAAATCCTCCGGTTTCCTTGCGAATATCCGAGCGAAGGCTTCATTGACGCGGATGAGTCTGAAATCCCGGTCCATGAAGGCCAGCGGGGCAATGGTGTGACGGAAGAAACCCTCCAGAAGGCGTGAGCGATCCTGTAGCTTCTCCTCGACCTCAACGCGTCGCTGCACCTCGTCTTCGAGCTGGGCAACGGTCCTCTCCAGGGTTTCCGTTCTCTCGGCGACGCGCAGTTCGAGTTCCTCGTTCAATTCCCGCAGATCCTGCTGCATCTTGTGAACTTCAGTAATATCCTGAATGGCCACTGCACTACCGACGATCTTTCCACTGGCATCCGTAATCGGCGCGGCACTGTTGATCACAAAGCCGTCGGATCCATCGAAGCGCCTGATCTGCAACAGTTGGCCGGTCACGACCTGACCCAGACTGACCGCCCTGGCGGCAGCCCAGTCGGAGGGCTCGACCCGCTCGCCGGTGTCAGCCCACCAAGCCCGGTACGCCTCATAGTCGCGAACCGACTTCGTCGGTGGCGGCGGGCCGCCCCAGACTTCCTCGAAGGCGGCGTTGGAGGTGGTGATCCCTCCTTCGGAATCGATCAGAGAAACCCCCACCGGTAGGGCTTCCATCACCGCTTCCAAACGCCTTTTCTGATGCTCGGCCGCATCCCGCGCAGCTCCCAGATGGAGCTCGGCAGCCCTCAATTCGTCGTTGGCGACCCTGAGCTCTTCGGTCTGTGCCTGGAGCTCCTCATTCATCGCGGAAAGCTCCTCGGTCTGTGCGTGGAGCTCTTCATTCATCGCGGAAAGCTCCTCGGTCTGCTCCTGGAGCTGCTCATTGGCCTCCTGAATGGCCATCAGCGCGCGCCGGCGCTCGGTGTCATCGAAGACATAGCCTTTGAGTCGGATCAGATTCCCTTCTTCGTCGAACGTTCCCACAGCGTTTTCGACGATGTAGATGACCGTCCCATCCGACTGGAGGCGCTCGCACTCATACCGCTCGAGGACCTTGTGTCTGCTGACGAGTTCAATGAACCGGCTCCAGGAGCCGGCATCGGGATGCCGATCGGCCATGCTGCTGCCGAGCGCTTCCTCCATGTCGCGAAAACCGAAGAGTCGAACGAAAGCCGGGTTGCAGAGCAGGATTCGCCCGTCCGGATCCGCAATGAAGTCTCCCGTCAGGTCGTCCTCGAAAAGCCGTCGATAGCGCTCCTCGCTCTGCCTGACTGCTTCTTCCGCCTTGGCATGGACCTCCTGCAGTCGGATCGCAAAGATCCCCTGTGAGAGGTCTCCGACCAGTTCCGTCAGCAACTTCACTTCATCGTCGGAAAAGGGGTCCGGTTCCCGGGAGTAGATCGTCAGAGCGCCATAGGCACCTTCCCCTCTCAGCAGCGGGATGGCGATCGAAGAGGCATAGCCGCGACGCAACGCTTCCTCCCGCCAGGGTAGGAACTGGGGATCCGTGAGCATGTTGCGACACATGCGGGTCTGGGCGGTGCGAATGGCACTGCCGGTCGGGCCCAGGCCTCGCTCGGCCTCCCCGCCCCAGGTGAGAGCAAGCGTCTCGAGGTAACCGCTCTCGAAACCCGAATACGCGACGGGGCGAACCGACTTCGACTCATCGTCTTCCGCAAATCCGACCCAGACCATGGCGTAGCCGCAGTCCTCGACGATGATTCGACAGACGTCCCGAAGGAGCGTTTCTTCATCCGTGTCCCGCATCAGAGCCTGGTGGCTGTCACTCAGTGCCCGCAGTATGCGGTTTTGGATCTGCAGTCGGCGAGTTAGCTGGGATGCGGATTCGGCGAGCTCTTCATCGGGCATCAGAAGCTCCTCCACCCCTTCGCTCCGGGATCCCCTCCATTGTCATCCTTGCCCACCCCAATCCACGTTGCTCATCTCGTTTGGACCCGTCCGCGCGAACCCGGCTGTCGGCAAGCAGAGGCTTCGAAGAGACCCGGCTTCCTCAGGTTCCTCTGAACAGGTCGAGATACCTATTATAGATTCAGCTCGGATCAATGACCAACGACCCCGCGTCGAACCGGTATCGAGGACTCCGCCTGTTGTAGAATGCCGGGGAGCGCCGGCCCTGGAACCCGACAGCCAACGTCGTTTCGCCGGGTTCACGGGAGATCCATCCTGCAGAGGATTGGGCGCTTCATTTTTCCTGGCTACAGAGACCGGTATGGGCGTGAACGGCCGGGATCTCCGGCTACACGGAGGCGTGAACCGTCTTGGCGACTCAACCCACTTCCCCCGTCGGTGGAACAACGCCCGGCGGGCTGATTTTCGCGCTTCGCGCCCTGCGCCATCGGAACTACCGACTCTTCTTCGGCGGCCAGAGCATTTCTCTGATTGGCACCTGGATGACCCGCGTCGCCACGGCCTGGCTGGTCTATCGTCTGACCGGGTCGGCCCTTTTGCTCGGCATCGTGGGGTTTGCCGGCCAGATTCCCGTTTTCGTCTTCTCACCTTTTGCCGGCGTCTGGGCGGATCGCCTGAACCGGCATCGTGTCCTGGTGGCGACGCAAACCCTGGCCATGCTTCAGTCCCTCACCCTGGCCGGCCTGGCCCTGAGCCACATCATCACCGTCCCGCAGATCATTGTGCTGGCCTGCTTCCAGGGTTTCATCAACGCTTTTGACATGCCGACCCGTCAGGCATTCGTCGTCCAGATGGTGGAGGAGAAGCAGGATTTGGGAAATGCCATTGCCCTCAATTCCTCCATGGTGAACGTGGCTCGACTGATCGGACCGTCGCTGGCAGGATTCGTCATCGCCGCCCTCGGCGAAGGGTATTGTTTCCTTATCGACGGGGTGAGCTACAGTGCGGTCATCCTCTCACTGACCGCCATGCGGAACTTGCCTTCTCAGAGGTTCTCGAAGCGCAGCCGAGTCGTTCAGGAACTCAGGGACGGCCTGAGCTACGTGGCGCATTTCTCTCCGGTGCGGTCCATACTGCTTCTGCTCGCACTGGTCAGTCTGGTGGGGATGCCCTACATGATTCTGATGCCGGTCTTCGCGGCCCAGGTGCTGCACGGCGGGGCACACACGCTGGGCTTCCTGATGGCGGCCTCCGGGCTCGGAGCCTTGATTGGCGCGATCGCTCTGGCCGCCCGCAAGTCCGTCAGGGGCTTGGGTAAGATGATCCCGATCGCGACCGGGGTCTTCGGAGGGAGCCTGATCGCCTTCTCCCAGTCGCGGCTGCTTTGGCTGTCGCTCATCCTGCTGCTCGGAACGGGTTTTGGGATGATTACCCAGCTGGCCTCCAGTAATACGATCCTCCAGACCATCATTCCCGACGAGCGACGCGGCCGAGTGATGAGCTTCTATGCGATGGCCTTCATCGGGATGGCGCCTTTCGGAAGCCTGTTGGCCGGCAGCCTCGCTTCCAGGATCGGAGCGTCGCACACGGTGTTGATCTCCGGCATCTGTTGCGTTGCAGGAGCACTCTGGTTCGCCTCCCGACTGGGACACCTGCGCAAAGTCGTGCGCCCGATCTATGTGAAGCTGGGCATCGTGAACGAGGTGGCCCGGGGGATGCAGGCCGCCTCCTCTCTGCGCACTCCACCCGAGGAGTAGCGTACCCGCATCGCCGCTTCTGGAAACCGCAGATCGACGACCTATTCCTTCTTGCCGATTTCCGATAAGACTTCCAACTGGATCTCCTGGATCTGAGCCAGTCGATCCCACTGGCTCGACAGAAGATGATCCACCTTCTCATGAAGATGTCGGATTTCCAGTTCGGCTTTGAGATTGACCTGGTAGTCGTGCTGCGAGCGGAGACGATCCTTCGCCTCCTGGCGATTCTGACTCATCATGATGATGGGTGCCTGGATGGCCGCCAGACAGGAGAGAACCAGGTTCAACAGAATAAAGGGATAGGGATCGACGGGACGGACGATCAAGACGACGGTGTTGATCATGATCCAGAGCGCCAGGAAAGCGCCGAAAAGGATCAGGAACGTCCAACTCCCGCCGAACGAGGCAATCCGATCCGCCAGTCGGTCGCCCAAGGTCCACTTCTGATCGAATTCCAGTTCGACGTTCCGCGACAGAACTTCGTGCTCCTGAAGACTGGCAACCACTTCCTGTTCCAGGGAGGAAAGGTCGCCCTTCTCGGACTCGAGCAGCGCGTGGACGTAGTCTTCGCGAAAGCGGTTGAGATCGGGACGGCAGATGTAGCTCTGTGCCGACCAGGAGGGATGGGCCGCGGCAATGACTCGGGACAATTCATCGCGAAGGACTCCCGCCGGCACAAGATCCCGAGCGGCGAAGACTTTCCCGCAAATCTCACACTGGCGCGATTTTGTCGTCTCTCTACTCATCTCGATACTCCGTCCTGAAGTCTGACCGACTCTGCAATCGGGTCACGACAAGCCTCTCGTTTTCAGCATATTATCCTGAAGAAGCTGACGAGGCGCCGCAACCCACTCGATACAGGTTCCGCCGACATGGTCCGGCGCCGGGCGAAGCCGATCGCTCGAGCGGCTGATACACTGGGCACCGGCACACCCGAAATCCGGAGGAAACCATGCAAGTCACGATGAACTACGGCAGGCACGGCCTGATGCTCGAGTTGCCGGATGCCTGGGACGTCCAAGTCATCGAGAAGAGATCGATGCCCCTCGAGCCGAAGCCGGAGCAAGCCGTCGAGAAGGCCCTATCCACACCCATCGGCAGTGGCCCTCTTGTGGAGGAGGCGAGAGGTAAACGAAGGGTCTGCATCCTCATTTGCGACATCACGCGTCCCGTACCCAATGGCCTGGTTCTGCCGCAAGTCCTGCGCGCGCTGATGGCCGCGGGCATTGAGCCGCGCAACATCGAGATCCTGATTGCCACGGGCCTGCACCGCCCGAATCTGGACGAGGAGATGCGCGAGGTCGTGGGCAGCGACCACATCCTCCAGACGGTGAAAGTCTCCAACCACTATGGCCGCCGAGACGAGGACCATGTCCGCGTCGGCGTCACCAGCCGGGGCACGGAGGTTCTGCTGGACAGACGCTTCGTCGAAGCCGACCTGAAACTCGTGATCGGGCTCGTCGAACCGCATCTGATGGCCGGCTATTCCGGAGGCCGCAAGGTCATCACTCCGGGAATCTGTCATGAGCAGACGATCCGCCGGCTCCACAGCGCGGCGTACATGGAACACCCCAAAGCCACGAACTGCGTCCTGGAGGGGAACCCCCTCCATCAGGAACAGCTGGAGATCGTGCACCTGCTGGGCACGGTGCTGGGTATCAATACGATTATCGATCCGCACCGCAGGCTCTCGTTCGTCAATTTCGGAAATATCGTGGATGCCCATCTTCAGGCCGTGGATTTCATTCGTGACTATGCCGAAGTCGCGGTTCCCGGGCCCTTCGGAACGGTGATCACGAGCTCGGCCGGCTATCCGTTGGACAAGACCTACTACCAGACCGTCAAGGGCATGGTGGCCGCCCGGGAGATCCTGGCATCGGGCGGGGATCTCTTCATCGTCTCCGAAATCAGCGAGGGCATGGGGAGTGTCCACTATCTGGAGGCACAGAAGCTTCTCTCCGATCTGGGCCCGGACGGTTTTCTGAACGAAATCGAAACCCGGCAACACGCCCGCATCGACGAGTGGCAGACGGAGATGCAGCTGAGGCCGATGCGCAGAGGCCGAATCCGCCTGTTCAGCAGGGGCCTCGACAGATCGGACCATGCACTGACGGGCATCGATGTCATCGACGACCTGGACGTATTCCTGAATGCCGTCCACGAAAGCGTCGGGAGCGAGCAGAGACTGGCCGTCATTCCTGAAGGGCCGTACGTGATGCCCTTTGTTCAGCCCAGAGGGCGGTGAGCGTCGGCTCGTCTTCCGCAAATGCCGTTTCTCACGAGCTTCGCTCGGGGGCGGGAGAACGGGAGAACGGGAGAACCGGAGAACGGGAGGGGCGGAGAACGGGAGGGGCGGAGTGGGAATGGGATCAGGGTCTTCACTTGCTCTGCGCATGCCGCTGTAGGGACCGGGGTGGACCAGACCGGGATTCCCGGGGGCGCCTTGCCGAAATCCTTGGCCTTCTCCGCGGCTGTGCGTGAGATCGAACCGGCAAGGTTTCGCATGTGTGCGAAGTTTCCAGGCGAGCCGGGGCTGAGACCATTGGGGCAGCACGCCCCGGAAGCGCGGAACCGCGGAACGTCGACGGCCGAGGACAACGAGCTAGATGTCTCACTGACGCAACCTGCGGCCGGTAAGTGGCATCTAAATGGTTGAGACAAGAGAAGATCATGCATGAGGGGTTTCGGCTCGAGGAAGGCGTCAGTTGCGTCAGCTTCCCCAAAGCAGTACAGGTCCCTGGTTTCGGACCGAAAGGAGGAGATCATGAGTGAGTCAGCTTCAAGGCTCCGGGTCGCTTCATCGGCCGGCTCGTCATCGGCTGCAGCCATCTCCGTCTTTACCATCGATCCCGTCCATTCCACAGTGGGCTTCTCGGTGCGTCACCTCATGATCACCGACGTTCACGGGGAATTCACGAAATTCAAGGCGGATGTGCGCTTCACTCTCGAGGATCTCGGCGAGTGCTCGGTGGACGTCTTGATTCAGGCCGACAGCGTCAACACCGGCAATGAAAAGCGTGATCAGCATCTGCGCAGCGCGGATTTCTTCGATGTCGAGCACTATCCCCGACTGGCTTTCCACTCCACACGTTTCTACCGCTCGGACGACGGCCGGTTAAGGATCGACGGAGCTCTGACGATCAGGGGTGTGACTCACGAGGTCACGCTCAACGTGGAAGGACCGACTTCCACGGTCAAGGATCCGTGGGGTAACGATCGCATCGGTTTGGTCGCCACCACTTGCATCAACCGGCATGATTTCGGCGTCGACTGGAATCAGAATCTCGAGGGTGGAGGCGTCATGGTCGGAAGCGAAGTCAAGATCAGGCTCGATCTGTCGTTGGTGAGTCGGTAGGACAACCGGGGACGGTTGTCCAGTTGGCGGGATCGCGGCTATCGGGAAACCTGCCCGGCGCATCGAGATCGTGCCGTCCGCGTGCACCTTGCCGCGGTTGTTCATTCGGAGTGGTGGGACAACCGGGGACGGTTGTCCAGTCGGCGGGATCGCGGCTATCGGGAAACCTGCCCGGTGCATCGAGATCGTGCCGTC
>JARRKC010000091.1:0-9467 GCA_037388505.1 Acidobacteriota bacterium
TCGAAGATTCAAGGGATTAAAGGATTAAGGGATTCTGGGGATTAATGGATTTTAGGGATTAATGGATTTGAGGATTTTGGGATTGGGCGGGACTGGCGATCCCTCAATCCAAATCCCCTAAATCCCCCCAATCCCCCAATCCCTCCCTCCCGACTATAATGTTCTCCCGTGTCCCAGCCTCCCGAGATTGAACATTCCGGCATCCGATACGGCCAGGCCCTGACGCGGTCCGGCAAGTTCGAGCTCGTCTCGGATTTCACTCCGAGCGACGATCAGGCGGCCGCCATACGCGGACTCGAACAGGGAATCCGGGAAGGACGCCGCGACCAGGTCCTGCTTGGAGTCACGGGGTCGGGCAAGACCTTCACCATGGCCGAAATGATCGCGCGACTCAATCGCCCGACGCTCGTTCTCAGCCACAACAAGACCCTCGCCGCACAGCTGTACCAGGAATTCCGGGGCTTCTTTCCAAACAATGCCGTCGAGTACTTCGTCAGCTACTACGATTACTACCAGCCTGAAGCCTATATCGCTTCGACGGATACCTACATCGAGAAGGAAGCCACCATCAACGACGAGATCGACAAGATGCGTCACTCGGCGACGCGATCCCTCTTCGAGCGCCGGGACTGCATCATCGTCAGCAGTGTCAGCTGCATCTACGGCCTGGGGTCCCCGGAAGCCTACTACGGCATGCTTCTCATGCTGGAACGCGGGCAGACGATCAGCCGGCGCGAGATTCTCAAGCGGCTGGTGGAACTCCAATATCAACGCAACGATTTCGATCTGATCCGCGGTTCGTTCCGGGTCAGAGGAGACGTGGTCGAGGTCATCCCCTCGTACGAGGAATACGGGATTCGGATCGAGCTCTTCGGCGACGAAATCGACGAGCTGTGCCAGTTCGATCCGTTGACCGGCGAGATCCTCACTCAGCATGAACGGGTTCCGATCTACCCCCGAACGCACTATGTGGTTCCGCAGGAACGATGGGAGATCGCCGTAGAGAGCATCCTCGAGGAACTCGAACAGCACTGCGAGAACCTGCGGAAGGAGGGCCAAATCCTGGAGGCGGAGCGGATTCACCAGCGGACCCGGTTCGATGTCGAGATGCTCAAGACGCTCGGCTACTGTCGCGGAATCGAAAACTACTCGAGGCATCTGACCGGCCGGACGCCCGGTGAACCTCCCCCGACGCTGATGGACTACCTTCCGCGGGATGCGCTTCTTCTGATCGACGAGAGCCACGTCACCATCCCCCAGGTCCGGGGCATGTACGAGGGAGATCGCTCCCGGAAGCTGAATCTGGTGCGCTACGGCTTCCGGCTCCCTTCGGCGCTCGATAACCGCCCCCTCAACTTCCAGGAGTTCGAAGAACGGCGCCCCCAGACGATCTACGTGTCCGCCACCCCCGGCGCCTACGAACTGGCCCTGTGCCAGGGGCGGGTCGTCGAGCAGATCATCCGCCCGACCGGCCTCATGGATCCCGAGGTGGCGGTCCGCCCGGTAGCGGGACAGATCGACGACCTGCTCGAGGAGATCCAGCGCAGGACGTCGGTCGGCGAGCGGGTCCTGGTCGCCACGCTGACCAAGCGAATGGCGGAAGAACTGACCGAGTACTACACGGAAGTCGGGGTGTCCGTACGCTACCTGCACTCGGAAGTGGAGACCCTGGAACGCGTGCGAATCCTGAGAGACCTTCGCCTGGGCCGTTTCGACGTTCTGGTCGGCGTCAATCTGCTCAGAGAGGGTCTCGATCTGCCCGAGGTCTCTCTCGTGGCTGTTCTGGATGCGGATAAGGAAGGCTATCTTCGAAGTGATACCTCCCTGATCCAGATGTCCGGGCGCGCCGCACGCAACGTTCACGGCATGGTGATCTTCTACGGCGACCGGATCACCGGCTCGATGCAGCGAGCTCTGGATGAGACGCGTCGCCGCCGCGAGATTCAGGAGGAATTCAATCGGGAGCACGGCATCACTCCGACCACCATCCTGAAGCCGGTGGACCGAAGCGTGTTCGCCATGGCGGAACTCGATTACTACGAGGTCCCGCTGGTTGCCGAAGAGGCGGCCGACTATGAGTCCATGGAGGAGGTCGAGAAGAAGATCGAAGAGCTGCGCGGGCAGATGAAAGCGGCAGCGGAGCGGTTCGAATTCGAAAAAGCGGCGGAGTGTCGAGATAGAATCAAACGACTGCAGGATCTGGAAATGGACTTTGGAGGGGGAATTGATGCGAGTCAAGCCGGCCGCTGAACTGCGCGGCCGAGTCGATCTTCCGGGGGACAAGTCCATCTCCCATCGTTTTGCCATCCTTGGGGCCATGGCTCGGGGCAGGACTCGAATCACCAACTATTCCCCGAGCGAAGACTGCCGATCGACGCTGCGCTGCCTGCGGGAGCTGGGTGTCGAAATGCATGTCGAAGCGGATCGCATCGAGATGGTCAGCCCGGGATGGGACCGGCTGACCGCTCCGGCTGAGGACCTCGATGCCGGAAACAGCGGGACGACGATGAGGCTTCTCTCGGGTCTTCTGGCTGCGCGCCCCTTCGTCAGCCGGATCGGCGGAGACGAATCACTGAACCGGCGCCCGATGCGGAGGATCGTAGAACCGTTGACCCGCATGGGTGCGACGATCCACTGCCGGGAAGGCGAGTATCCACCTCTCGAAATCCACGGGGCCCTCCTGAATCCCATTCACTACGTTCTGCCGGTGGCGAGTGCCCAGGTCAAATCCTGCGTGCTGCTGGCCGGTTTGACGGCGCCCGGCCAGACGACGGTCGTCGAGCCGGCGCCGTCGAGGGATCATACGGAACGGGCTCTGCATGTCTTTGGGGTTCCCGTACGACGAGATGGACTGGGAATCTCGGTGAGAGGTCCCGTCCATCTCTACGGCGCCGTGGTCCACGTGCCGGGCGACCTCTCCTCCGCCAGCTTTCTCATCACCGCAACCCTGCTGCGTCCCGGTTCCACTCTGACCCTGCCCAGGATCGGAGTGAATCCTACCCGGGACGGATACCTCCGATTGCTGGAGGAGTCCGGCGCCGCCATCCACCGGCAGTACGAGACCCGAGTGAGCGAGGAGCCCGTGTGCGATCTCGAGGTCGCCGGGTCCCTCGATTTCGTGAACGACTTTCCTCAACGGGTCGCGGGCAAACAGATTCCGAATCTGATCGATGAGATTCCCATTCTGGCCGTGCTCGCAACGCAGCTGCCGAACGGACTCGAAGTCCGGGACGCCGCCGAGCTGAGGAAGAAGGAATCGGATCGGATCGACGCCGTGGTCGGGAACCTTCAGGCGGCCGGCGTGGCCGCCGAACAGTTCCCCGACGGATTCAGGGTCCCTTACACCCCGAGAATACCCGGTGGCAGCATCCGCACCTGCGGTGACCACCGGATCGCCATGGCCTTCGCCGTGCTGGGACTTCTCTCGGAGAATGGTGTCGAGCTCGACGAGCCCGACTGCGTCGATATTTCTTTTCCAGGATTCTTCGAAGTTCTGACCAGATTGACGGGTCACGCCATGCGCTGATCTGCACGGCTGACCGGGGTTCGTAGCGAGGGGGCGCCATGAATCGCAGGGAGTTCGTCTTGACATCCGGTGCTGCAGCTTTGGCCGCAACGACCTCGCGGGGAGCGCCTGCGCCGGGGCCGTCGCGCCCGATCGTGATCGCCAGCAGGAACGGCTTGAGGGCGACCGAACGCGCCATGGAGATGATGCAACAGGGAGCGGACACGCTGGACGCCGTCGTGGCCGGTGTCAACCTCGTGGAAGAAGATCCCCAAGACATGACCGTCGGATACGGCGGTCTTCCCAATGAGGATGGCGTCGTCCAACTCGACGCTTCCGTGATGCACGGGCCCACGCGGGGCGCTGGAGCCGTAGGGGCTCTGGAGGGGATCAAGACGCCGTCGCGCGTGGCCAAGCTGGTCATGGAGCGGACCAATCACATCTTCCTTGTGGGAGAAGGTGCCCTCGAGTTCGCGCTTGCCATGGGTTTCCAAAAAGAGAGCCTGCTCACAGACGAATCGCGTGAGATGTGGTTGAAATGGAAGACCATGCTCAACGCCAACGATAACTGGATCGACCCCGCGGATCGCATCCCGAAGGCCCTGTCGGCAAGACAGCGGCGCAAAATGAGCGCCGTCATGCAGACCTACGGAACGATCAACTGCAATGCGGTCGATGCAAACGGCGATATCTCCGGTGTGACGACGACGAGCGGACTCTCCTACAAGATACCCGGAAGAGTCGGCGATTCACCGATCATCGGAGCCGGGCTGTACGTCGACAACGAAGTCGGAGCCTGCGGCAGCACGGGCCGTGGGGAATCCAATATTCGAACCTGCGCCAGTTTCATGGTGGTTGAGTTCATGCGGCAGGGTGTGCATCCCGAAGAGGCCGGGTTGCGGGTGCTGAAGCGAATCGCCGAGAATACGGTCGAGCCCTATTTGAAGGACTCACAGGGACGGCCGGCATTCCATCTCTCCTTCTACATCGTGAACAAGGCGGGTGAATTCGCCGGAGTCTCGATGTATGACGGCAGGCAATTCGCCGTGCACGACGGCAAGCAGAATGCTCTGCGTGACGCAGCCTATCTCTACTCCGGCTTCGAACGGAAGGATGGCTGAAACGGGGATTCAAATCTGCCCGAGGGAGGTCGAGAGGAGAATGTTTGGGAACAACCGCGGCGAGAGCAAAGCCGGCTGCCTGTTGATGCTGCTGCTGGTCTTGGTCTCTCTCTTTTTTGCGTATAAGATCGCCCCGATCTACATGGATAAGATAAACTTCGAAGACGAAATGGCTAGAATCGTCAATCGTGCGGGTGCGGAGAACTGGCATGATCGGACGATTCGAGATCAGATCCTGACTTCGGCGCGCGGTTTCGGTTTCATGGTCGACAAGACGAAGATCAAGGTAGATCGAACGGGGCGGTTTCAATCGGCCTCCAGGCTCCACGTCATCATGACCTATCAGCGTCCGGTCGACTTCCCGGGTTACCGGTACGTTTTCACCTTCGAATCGGAGGCGACCGCGTTGATCGGCCGGCTCTGACCTCAGCGATGGTCGGGAAGACTCGCGTTTCTCACGGAGAGGACACAGATTGGAAGAGATCCTGGTCACGGGCGGCGCCGGCTATATCGGAAGCCACGCTCTGATCGCGTTGGCCTCTGCCGGCTTTCGCCCCGTCACGCTGGACAATCTGAGCGAGGGCCACGCGGAGGCGGTTCTCGAAGGGCCGCTCGAAGTCGGCGATCTGGCGGATGAGGGCTTTCTCGACGGACTCTTTGCGCGACACCGGTTCGGTGGGGTGATGCACTTTGCCAGTCGCTGCTACGTCGGCGAATCCGTGGAGCAGCCGCGGCTCTACTACGAGCAAAACGTGGGCAACGCGCTGACGTTGTTGCGCGTGATGTTGCGCCACAACGTCAAGGTTTTCATCTTGTCGTCGACCTGCGCTACCTACGGCAACCCGGTGAGGCTTCCAATCGGCGAAAGCCATCCCCAGGATCCCGTCAATCCGTACGGTGAGACGAAGTACTTCGTCGAGAGAATCCTTCGCCAATATGATCGCGCCTACGGACTCCGCCACGTGAACCTGCGCTACTTCAATGCGGCGGGGTGCGACGCGGAGGGGCGCATCGGCGAGTCCCACGATCCGGAGACGCATCTCATCCCGCTGATCCTCGAAGTCGCGCTCGGGACTAGGGATGCGATCGAGGTCTACGGGAACGACTACCCGACGGCTGACGGAACCTGCATTCGCGACTATATCCACGTCGTCGACCTGGCGAAGGCGCACATCCGCGCTCTCGAGTGGCTCCTGCGTGGAGAGCCGAGCGAAGCCTTCAATCTGGGGACGGGGCGGGGTTACAGCGTGCTCGAGATGATCGAGACCGCTCGGCGGGTGACGGGAAAGGAGATTCCGGTCCGTCTCAGCGGTCGGCGAGCGGGGGATCCTCCGGAACTGGTCGCCGACCCTTCCAAGGCGCGGGAGAAGCTGAACTGGACAGCTGAATGCTCCGGGCTTCAAGAGATTTTCGAGACTGCCTGGAAGTGGGCATGCAACCGGAGATACTGACTATGAAGCGGGTGCTGGTGACAGGGGGCGCGGGTTTCATCGGAAGCCATCTGTGCGAGAAGCTTCTGGAAGACGGCTGCGAGGTGATCTGTCTCGACAACCTCTTCTCCAGTACCAAACAGAATATCGTCGGCTTTCTCGGTAACCCTTCCTTCGAGTTCCTTCGACATGACATCACTCATCCGGTCTACGCAGAGGTGGATCGCATCTTCAACCTGGCCTGCCCGGCCTCTCCGGTTCACTATCAGTACAATCCGGTCAAGACCGTCAAGACGAACGTCATGGGAACCCTCCATATGCTGGGTCTGGCCAAGCGTGTGCGGGCCCGGATCCTCCAGGCCAGCACTTCGGAGGTCTACGGGGACCCGGAAGTGCATCCTCAGCGGGAGGACTACTGGGGATCCGTGAATCCGATCGGGCCTCGCAGTTGTTACGATGAGGGCAAGCGCCTGGCCGAGACTCTCATGATGGATTACCACCGCCAGAACGGCGTGCAGGTCAGGATTGCCCGGATCTTCAACACCTACGGGCCGCGCATGTCCATCCACGACGGCCGGGTGGTCAGCAATCTCATCGTCTCCGCTCTGCGCAATGAACCTTTGACCGTCTATGGAGAGGGGACTCAGACTCGTTCGTTCTGCTTCATCTCGGATCTGATTCGTGGTCTGGATCTTCTGATGAACTGGGAGGGTGGAACCGGACCCGTCAATCTCGGCAATCCGCAGGAAGTGACCATCCTGGAACTGGCGGAGCTGGTTGTGGAGCTGACCGGGACGCAGGCGGGTATTCAGTTTGCCCCCCTGCCGAAGGATGATCCGGTGCGGCGGCGCCCCGATATCACGAAGGCAGCCCGGGAGCTGGGCTGGGCGCCTCAGGTCGGGCTGAGGGAGGGGTTACGGCAAACCATCGACTATTTCGATGATCAGCTGTCTCGACGAGCGTCTTGAAGGGCGCCGGGCTGCGACTCGAGCGCAGGACGCTGGATCACATGTCGCCCGAGAATAAAGAGCTTCAACGTCTGGCCGTGTACACGGGTCTGATCTCTGCCATCGCCGTGATGCTGGTCGTTCCCGTGTACCTCGGACATCTTCTCGATGAGTACTGGGGCACCGATCCCTGGATGATGTTGGTCGGGCTGTTCGTCGGATGCATCGCCACGTTCTTCGAGCTGTTCTGGCTGCTGAAGCGGGATCGGGATTGATGCGGAGTGACGGGGTGACGCGAGAGGGGGAGAACGGTTTCCATCCAGGCGGCCAGCGCAGGACGGTCGAGGACATCTTCAGGCGCGGGCTCTGGATCCTGGGGGTCATGACCGTTGCCGGAGAGGTCATCTGGGGTTGGAGGATTGCGGTCTCGATTCTGCTGGGCGGCGTCATTGCCTGTCTGAACTTCCACTGGCTGAAGCTGGCGATGGACCGGGTTTTGACGGGACATTCCCGGCACAGCCCAACGATCCTGATGATGGGCTTTCTGGGGCGTCTCTTATTGATCTTGGTAGGGCTGTTTGCTATCATCCAACTTTCTTTTTTGAGCCTCTTTGGGGCTGTGGGGGGGATGGCGATCTTCGTCGTCGCTGGTTTTCTGGAAGCGATTCTCCTGCTGATGCGCAAGTAGTGAGGGGTCAGCCTGGTCATGGAGCATCACGAGGTCTTCGTAGCCGCCGTTTTCAACCGGTTGATCGTCTGGGTGGCGTCCCTTTTCGGCTACCACCTTTCACCGGAAGTGCTGCCGGCGCATGTGGTGATGGTCATCATCGTCGGCCTGACGCTCATCGTGTTGTCCCTGCTGGCCCGTAAGCGGTTCAACGTCGAGGATCCGGGGGCGGTTCAGCAGTTTCTCGAACTCTGGGCGGAAGGTACCATGGGGCTGGCCCGCGACATCATCGGTGGGGCGGCGGTACGCTTCTTTCCCCTGCTGGGCGGGCTGTTCCTCTACATCCTCCTGGGGAATGTCCTCGGCATGCTTCCCGGATTCATGTCGCCGACGAGCAACCTCAATGTGACCGGCAGCTGCGCCATCGTGGTGTTCTTCTACTACAACTACGTCGGCTTCCGGACGCATGGTTTCTTGAAGTATCTCGGGCACTTTGCGGGACCCTCGCTTGCGATCGCTCCCCTTTTGTTCGTGATCGAGATCATCAGTCACTTTGCCCGACCTGTCTCACTCTCGGTCAGGTTGTTTGGAAACATCTATGCTGAGGAGACGATCATCGGGACTCTGAACGGGATGTTTCCGTTTGTGCTCAGCCTCCCGGTGATGGGTCTTGCACTTTTCGCCAGTACGATTCAGGCTTTCATATTCATCGTCCTGACCATGGTCTACCTGGGTGGTGCTCTCGAACACGGCCCGGAAGAAGAGGGGCCTGAGCCTTCCCGAGGCCTGAGTCCCTGAAGACAAGGAGTATGCTCACATGAGGAAGTTTGCGCTGCTAACTGTCGGTCTCCTACTACTCTGTCTGTTGACGTTGCCCGTGTATGCGCAGGCCGAAGGTGGCGGCACGACGACTACGATGCAGACGCACTGGCTGGCCGTCGCGATGGCGATTGCGGCCGCCGGCTGTGGCATCGCTCAGAGCCGGGCTATCGCGGGCGGATGCGAAGGCGTATCCCGCAATCCGGGCGCCGTCGACACGATTCGATTCTTCGTGATTCTGGGATTGGCGTTCATCGAGTTTCTGGCGCTTTTGACCTTCGTGGTCGTCCTCTATCTCTGATTGCTGATCGATTGTCGAAGCCCCGGCGTTTTCGTTGGTCACGCGGATGGTCCGGGGCTTCGATCCGTCTTCTCCTCAGGGGCATCCTGTCGCGATCGGCGTGCGTTCCACTCCCCCGCTTTTCCTGCTAAAATGTCCTCCAGTTCTTAATCTCGGGAGGCCGTGGCGCGCTGCGGTGCGGCAAGAGGATCAATCATGAGGTTGCCGAACGCGAAATTCCTGATCGCCGGAGCCCTTATTGTCGGCGGAATTTGCTACCTGATGTTCAGCGGCATCAATCGCTCGATGGTGTATTACTACACGTTGACCGAGTTGTCGGAACAGTCCCGGACCCTCGCGGGGCAGGGTGTTCGAATCAGCGGTTTCGTTCGTCCCGGATCCATCGACCGCGCCAAGAGCGGTTCGCGGGTCCAGTTCGACGTCTACGAAAAGTCCACGAACCGGGAGATCCCGGTCGTCTACACGGGCATCATCCCCGATACGTTCAAGGACAATGCCGAGGTCGTGGTCGAAGGCATCTACGATCCCTCGTCTCCCACCTTCACTGCCAACACACTGCTGGCCAAATGCCCCTCGAAATACGAGGCCATGGGAGACCAGCACCCGGACGACGTGCCGGTGAAATAGAAGGGGCAACACTGTCTCCATGATTCAGCTTGGCTACTACGCGATTCTGG
>JARRKC010000091.1:9554-15161 GCA_037388505.1 Acidobacteriota bacterium
GCGCAGCGCTGAAAACGCATTGATGGCCAGTGCCGCGCTCATTCTGGTCGCCTCCATCAGTCTCTGGTATCTTCTGCTGACCGACAACTTCCTGGTCAAATACGTCACCGAGTACAGCTCCGTCGACATGCCCCTCGATTTCAAGTTCACGGCCTTCTGGGGAGGTCAGTCGGGGAGCCTGCTGCTCTGGGCCCTCGTGCTGTCCGTGTTTTCGACCGTGGCGATCGTCCAGAATCGGCACAAACATCGGAGCTTGATGCCCTGGGTGACGGTCTGCCTGCTGGGCGTCATGCTCTTCTTTTCGGTGCTGCTCACTTTCGCAGCCAGTCCGTTCGATACGCTGCCTGCGGCGCAGGCCGACGGCCGGGGACTCAACCCGCTGCTTCAGAACTGGTACATGATCATTCATCCGCCGATGCTGTACCTGGGTTATGTGGGCATGGCCATCCCCTTTGCCTTTTCCATGGGTGCGCTGATCAGCGGAAAGATCGACGTTTCGTGGATTCGCACGACCAGGAAATGGACGCTGCTGAGTTGGATCTTCCTGACCATCGGATTCACACTCGGCGGGCGCTGGGCGTATGAAGAGCTGGGATGGGGAGGATACTGGGCCTGGGATCCGGTTGAGAACGCCTCCTTCATGCCCTGGCTGGTGGCGACCGCCTTTCTGCACTCGATCATGATCACCGAGCGGAAGGGCATGCTCAAACTCTGGAATTTCGTCCTGATCATCCTCGCCTTTGAGCTTTCCATCTTCGGGACCTTCATCACCCGAAGCGGCGTGATCTCGTCCGTGCACTCGTTCGCGCTGTCCAACATCGGGCCGTTCTTCGTGGTATTCCTGGCCGTAAGCGCTTTCTTCGGGCTCTTCTGGGTGTTCTATAGGCAGTCGGAATTGCGCAGCGAACTCCGCATGCGGTCCTTTCTCTCGCGAGAGGCCAGCTTCCTGCTCAACAACTGGCTGCTGATCTCGATCTGCTTTGCCGTGTTCTGGGGAACCGTCTTCCCGATCGTTTCGGAAGCGGTTCAGGGTGAGAAGATCTCCGTCTCGACACCCTTCTTCAACCAGGTCACCTGGCCGCTCGGCCTGGCTCTGCTCATCCTGACCGGGATTTGTCCTCTCATCGCCTGGAGGAAGGCGACGGCGAGGAACTTCCGAAGAAACTTCATCTATCCCCTGGTTTCCGGTCTCTCCGCCGGCATTCTCTTGTACATGCTGGGCGTGCGACAGCCGATTCCGCTGGCCTTCTTCTCGTCCGCCGTCTTCGTGGGCTGGACGATTCTGTTCGAATTCTTCAAGGGAGCGCGCGCCCGTCAGAGCATTCGTCCGTCCCATTTCTTCACGGCCTTGAAGGACCTGACCCTGATGAACAAGCGCCGGTACGGAGGGTTCATCATTCACGCCGGCACCGTGCTGGTCTTCGTGGGGATCATCGCGAGTTCCTTCTTCAGTCAGGATCAGACCTTCACGGTGAAACAGGGGCAGATGTTCCAGTTGGCCGGGTACTCGCTCAAGTTCGACGGTCTCTCGCAGCGCCGCGACCCGGAGAAGGATGTCGTCTTTGCCAGGATAGGGGTCTATCGGGGCGGTCAGAAGATCGACAATGTCTACCCCCAGCGGTACTTCTACCATAAGAGCGAGCAGCCGACGACCGAGGTCGCCATCCGTTCACGATTGAACGAGGACCTCTACGTGGTGTTGTCGGGTTGGGACGAAAGTGGGAGCGTAACCATCCACGCCTTCGTCAATCCCCTCGTCCAGTTGATTTGGATGGGGATCGCCGTGATGGCTCTGGGCGGCATGTTCGTACTCTTTCCGGACAAGAAGATGGCCGCCGCGCGATCGGCCGAGAAGCCGGATGCCAAGGTGCGTGACGCTGCCGCATAGCCCCTGTCTCCTTCGGATCGCGTGACCCGAACCGTCGCCACCGGCGGAGGGGAGCGGAGGCCGGGTTGGAATGGCGGTCATCGACCACCTGCTCAGGAGTTTTCAGTTAGAATCGAGTTCGTAATGGTAATGCTGTTGCCCCCCGTCATCTTGATCTCTCTCGTGCTCTTCGTGGCCTGGCCGCTGCTCAAGGACGAGCCCGAACAGGAGGCGCCGGAGGAAACCTCTGCACTCGATCTCGCCCTGGAGGAGAAAGAGAATGCCATCTCGAACCTCAAGGACATCGAAATGGACTTCCGGATGGGAAAGCTCTCCGAAGACGACTATGCGCGCCTGAAGGAGGAGTGGGAGGCTGCGGCTGTCAAGGCTCTTCAGAACGTGGAGTCTCTGTCCAAAAATCAGCGGTCTTCCGGCCGCTCCTGATCCATGCCCGCTGCATCTGTTCCGATTCTTACGACTAAGCAGCTCACCAAGCGATTTGGTTCTCTGACGGCTGTCTGGAAAGTCGATCTCGAGATCCGCCCAGGCGATTTCTGGGTCATCTTCGGTCCCAACGGAGCGGGAAAGTCGACCTTGCTTCGAACGCTCGCTCAGTTGACCCGCCCGAGCGAGGGAACGATCGAATTCCTCAATCCCGACGAGGGCCGCGGCCGGATCGGATATGTCTCGCATCAGAGCCTGCTCTACGGGGAATTGACGGGGCTCGAGAATCTGATCTTCTTCGGACGCCTCTATGGTCTTCCTGATCCGCAGAGCCGTGCCGAGCAGCTTCTGGAACAGATGCATCTGAGCGGGTCGCGCCATCGACAGACGCGCGGCTACTCGAGCGGCATGAAGCAGCGTTTGACGCTGGCTCGGGCCCTGCTCCACAATCCGGGTCTCCTGCTTCTGGACGAACCTTTTGCCGGTCTCGACCAGCACGGCAGCCGGCTCCTGACCGAGGTGCTGTCGGAAGTCAAGCGGGAGAAGCGCACGGTTCTCATGATCACGCACAATCTGGCCGCCGGGCTGGCTCTGTCGAGCCACGTCATGGTCATGAGCCGAGGTCAGACGGTCTATCGGTCGGCGCGCGCCGAAATCGACGATAGTGCCTTCGAGAGCCTCTACTTTCAGTTGGTGGAAGGATAGGACGTCGGAACCGGGACATGAAGACATTGCGGTTGATCTGGACGCTGACTGCGAAGGACCTGCGGATCGAGTATCGATCTCGTCAGGCGTTCCTGACCACCGTCTTCTTCGCTCTGCTGATCCTGATCATTTTCAATTTCGCTTTCGACCCGGGCGACGAAAAGATCCGCGCGGCCGCGTCCGGCATTCTCTGGGTGTCGCTGCTGTTTCCGGGTGTGATTCAGCTGAATCGCTCGTTTCAGTCGGAAAGGGAAGAAGGGACACTGTTCGCCCTGATTCTGTCCCCCGTGGACCGCGGCATCATCTTCGTGGGAAAGCTCCTGGCCAACTGGATTCTGCTCACTCTGGTCGATCTGCTGATCCTCGGAGCGTTTCTGATCTTCTACAACTTTCCCCTGTCGTCCCGGCTCTTCTGGCTGCCCCTGTTGCTGGTGCTGGTCGGCCTGGTCTTTTCTTCGGTGGGAACCCTGTTTGCGGCGATGGTCAGTGGGCTCCGGACCCGGGACGTCCTCTTGCCCATCCTGCTGTTCCCCATCCTGGTGCCCGTCGTCATTGCGGCCGTGAACGCCACGAGGGAGCTGTTCGGAACGGGGGAGTTCCAGTTCTTCTATCAGTGGATCAAGCTGCTCGTGGTGACGGACGTGGTCTTCCTGGCCGGCGCCTTCCTCCTGTTCGACTTCGTGGTCGAAGACTAGTGCACGATATAATCGGTGGAGCATGACCGACTATTCTCCTGAACTCAGGACGGCGGCGACCTGGCTGCGCTGGGCGAAATGGCTGCAGGTCCCTCTCTATTTCCTGGTCCTGATCGGACTTTACGGTGCCTTCGTCTACGCGCCGACCGAACGGGTGATGGGTGATGTGCAGAGGATCTTCTATCACCACGTCGCGGCTGCTTTCGACGCTTTCCTGGCTTTCTTCATTGTCTTCGTGGCGGGCATTCTCTATCTGGCCACCCGAAAAGTCCTGTGGGATCAGCTGGCGGCCGCTGCGGTGGAAGTTGGGATCGTCTTCACGACCATCGTGCTGACGACCGGGCCGGTCTGGGCGAAGCCGGTCTGGAATACCTGGTTTCCCTGGGGAGACCCGCGGGTGATGACGACGCTGGTTCTGTGGCTCATCTATGTTGCCTATCTGATTCTCCGCTCGAGCCTGCCCGAAGGGGACAAGAAATATAAATTCTGTGCGGTCTTTGGGATCATCGGATTTCTGGACGTGCCGATTGTCTGGATGTCGATTCGGTGGTGGCGTACGATCCACCCTGTCGTCATCACCAGCTCGGGCGCGAACCTCGAACCGCGGATGCTTCAAAGCATGCTGGCGGCCATTCTGGCCTGGTTCGTCGCCCTTTTCGTGCTGGTTCTGTTGCGTGGCGCCATGCGGCTTCATGCGCTCGCAGTCGAACAGCTGAGGCAGGAGATCCTTGATCGCGGGAGGACAGCAGCTTGAACTGGTACCTATTCTTTGGATACGCGATCTTCTGGACGCTGGTTTTCGTCTATCTGGTCTATCTGAACGGCCGGCAGAGAGAACTGAATCGAGAACTCGAAGAGCTCCGCGAATCACTGAAGGAGTGAGTGTGAGTTCTCGAACCGGAATCGTTTCCGGCGACGGCCCCCAGGGCCGGATCTCCAGACGCCTCGGGTTCCTCGACCGGACTCGGAAGCGGATCGCCGCCGGTCTGTGCTTCGGAACCGTAGCCCTGCTGACTGTAGGCGTTTGCCAGGCAAGAGAGGTCCGCTTCCTGACCTTCTCCGCCGTCAATCGTTACGGCATCTTCCTGCGTGATCTCGAGCAGAATGAGGTCCAACTCAAGTTGGACGGCAAGAAGGTCGACGTCGGGTATCTGAGTTCGGGGGGAACCGATACGGCGGTCGCGATCTTCCTCGAGAACAGTCCGAGGACCGCTGAGAATTCCGTAAGCATTCCTCAATACGGTCAGATCAACCTGATCGACCGCGTCCGCTACGAATTGCTGGACGACTTCTTCCCTCCGCTGTGCCGGATCGGCCACGTGATGCTGGCCGAATTCTTCGAACAGATTCACATCCTGCGGGACTTCACAGACGACGAATCCTATCTGCTGGATGCCCTGAACAAGCTCCAGCCGCACGCCAACGGAGTCGTCCTGGATCAAATCAGGGTGGGCAGGGTGATCGGTCGAGGCGTGGACATCCTGAAGGCTCGCCCCGAAAGGCGGAAGGTGCTTTTCCTGGTCACCCGCACGGTCGATCGCGAGTCGGCCAGGAACCTGGAAGAGTACGAGCTCATGCTGCGCAATACCGGAGTCGACGTCTTCGTGCTCTCGCTGGCTCCGAGGTTCATGAGCGGGCCCGGCCGGAGCTTCGGAGAGAGGGTGAATACCTACTTCTTCGAGAATCTCGTCAAGGAAACGGCGGGGCGCGCCTACCTGGCCGGCGAGTACAAGTTCATCGAGGACGCCTTCACCGATCTCAAAGGGCGTCTCCTGAACACCTACACCATCGGTTTCTACGTCGAACCCGGCCCGAAGGTGAAGGACCATGAAGTCGAGATTCGGGTCAGCCGCGAGAAGTGCCGGGTGACCTGCCGGAAGTACCTCGTCTATTGAG
>JARRKC010000092.1:0-9128 GCA_037388505.1 Acidobacteriota bacterium
GTTTTGTCAGCGTGTGGAAGGATCGGCTGGTCTTTGCAGAATTCCGGCGATACCATCGGGACATCTATCGAGTTCCGATCCGACCGGAGCCGCGTGCCGAGCCGAAGCTCCTGATCGGCTCGGCCTACAACGACTGGAATGCCGACATCTCACCCGAAGGCCGTGAGATTGTCTTCGAGTCCAACAGGAGCGGGAAGAATGCCATCTGGAAGTGCCGGAGTGACGGCTCCAAACCGCTGCAGTTGACGGTCCTCGAAGGATTCTGCGGCACGCCGCGCTGGTCACCGGATGGCAGGAGGATCGTCTTCGATTCGAATCAATCCGGGAACTGGGACCTGTGGCTGATGGATCCCGAGGGCGGAGCGCCACATCAACTTACGAACGATCTCTCGGACGAGAACCAGGGAACCTGGTCTCGGGACGGCAGGTGGATCTATTTCACCTCCGCCAGAACCGGCAGGAACGAGATCTTCAAGATGCCCGCGGAAGGAGGGAAGCCCGTTCAGTTGACGCGGGACGGCGGATGGTACGCGCTGGAATCCACCGACGGAAAGTCTGTGTACTACACACGACAGTCCGAACCAGGCCTGTGGCGTCTCCCGGCGAGCGGCCAGGGCGAGAGCATACACATGTTGTCACAGGTTCGTTTTACCAATTGGGCTGTCGGGGACCGAGGGATCTACTTTGCTGCCTATGCGCCTCAGGATTACCGCATCCAGTTTTACGATCTGAAAAGCGGAGAAACCACGGAGCTCTATCGCCGACAAGGGGCTTTCGATCACCCCGGTCTCGCCGTCTCCCCGGACGAAAAGTGGCTTCTCTTCGGCGAAGTTCCATGGCCGGAAGCGGAACTGATGCTCGCGGAGAACTTCCACTGAGTCTACCGACCTCTGGTCGGAGCGCCGAAGGCGCCGAATCGTCTGAGAGTCCCCGCTGTCCCGAGCCTGGAAGTGTTTGCGTCAAAACGGTCCCGGCTCTGACGTGCCGCGCTATTCTCGCAGTCTCCCTCCGGGACACGGTCCATCTCCACTTCGGGCCCTCTACCGCAAAGAGGCCCATGGCGTTCATAGCGGTTTTGCGCGGAATCGAGCCGCCCGAAGCCGATTCGAACCGGATCCGGTTTTGGACCGACGCCGCTCGGTCAATTCTGTTGCCGTTCCGATGCACTTCTCCTACCATGGAAGGCAACTTCGATCTGTGTGCCGAGGGGGAAGCGGCATGATCGGTCAGACTATTTGTCATTACCGGATCGTCGAGAAGATCGGCGAAGGAGGGATGGGGGAAGTCTACCTGGCCGAGGACACCTCGCTGCAACGCAAGGTGGCGCTGAAGTTCCTGCCCGCGTCCTTGGCCGACGACGAACTGGCCCGCAAGCGCTTTCTGCGGGAAGCCGTCTCGGCCGCTGCTCTGGATCATCCCTTCATCTGCCACACCCATGAGATCATTCGCCACGACAGCCGGGACGTCATCGTCATGGAATATGTCGAAGGCCGGACGTTGCAGCAATGTCTGGCCGACGGTCCGCTGCCCTTGAAGGAGGCGCTACGCATTGCCTCGGAGCTCGCCGAGGCGTTGGAGGAAGCCCACGAGAAAGGGATTGTCCACCGGGACCTCAAGCCGTCGAACATCATGCTGACGGCCAAAGGCCATGCCGAAGTGATGGATTTCGGCTTGGCGAAAAAGATCGGACGCGAGGACGACACGGGACAGGAGATCACGACGGCGCTGACGCGGGAAGGTACGACGCTGGGCACACCGGCCTATATGTCTCCCGAGCAGGTCAAGGCGGAGGCGGTCGATTGCCGTTCCGATATCTTCTCGTTTGGGGTCGTGCTGTATGAGATGCTCACGGGCGTCCATCCGTTCCGGCACGTGCGGCAGGCCGAGACGATCGCCGCCATTCTGAAGGAGGAACCCGCCCCGCTGGCCCGATTCATTCGGCAGCCTCCGGAGCTGCTTCAGCACACGCTCGACCGGATGCTGGCCAAGGATCCGGACGGGCGCTACCAGTCGATCCATGAAGTCCGGACGAATCTGATCGAGCTCTCGAAGGAGCAAAGGGCCCCTGTCCGACATGTCTGGGTGACGGCAGCGGCCGTGCTGATCACGATGGCCGTATTGGTTGCGGCGGCACTGTGGTGGCGGCCGCCGTCGTCGGATTCGGACCGGGGTCCGACGGCGCCTTTGAAGATCACTCCTTTTACGACGGACGGAGGGATGAAGCAGTATCCGAGTTTTTCCCCGGACGGAGAGCGCGTGGCCTATGACTGGGACGGTCCCACAGGCGACAACCGGGATATCTGGGTCAAAGCGCTGGGGGTCCGTTCGGAGCCTCTCCGCTTGACCGATGACCCGGGCATGGACGTCGCACCGGAGTGGTCTCCCGACGGCCGGGAGATCGCCTTTACACGGATTTCCGAAGATAGAAGGCGGGCCGCAATTTATCGCGTGCCTTCATTGGGAGGCCAGGAGCAGAAGCTCGTGGATCGTCAGACGCTCGGTGCGCCTGCGCAGATCCTCGGCCAGTTCCTCGCTCTCCTGAGTTGGTCGCCCGACGGCAGGTCACTGGTCTTCTCAGAGCGGGAGAGTCGCGAGGATGCGTTTCACATCGTCCAGATATCGATCGATACCCTCGAAAAGAAGGTCTTGACCCACCCTACGCAGGGAGCTTGGGGTGATGCTGAGCCGGAGTTCTCGCCGGACGGTAGTCAGATTGCTTTCCTGCGCGCGAGTTCGAATGTTGCGGGGCGGGTCGACGCCTGGGTCCAGTCCGTGAGTGGTGGTGCCGCCCGCCGGTTGACCGAGCTGGAAAGCGTCTTTGCTACACGCCCTGCCTGGACTGCCGACGGTGGTTCGATTGTCTTCACTGCGGCTCAGACCAGCTCCGTCTCACAAGTCTGGCGAGTGGACGTGGAAAGCGGCAAACGGAACCCCGTCGCGGGTCCCGGGCAAAGAGTGGGATTCGTCGGCGTTTGGAAGAACCTGCTGGTCTTCGTGCAGCGGACGGAATCCCGTCCGCAGGTCCATCGGGTCGCGGTCGCTGCGAATGATGCGTCCGAGTCGGAACAGTTGACGCACTCGACCTACGGAAGTGGCAACGCCGATATCTCGCCCGACGGCCGCCAGATCGTGTTCGAGTCCACCAGGAGTGGCTACGGAACGGTCTGGAAGTGCAACATCGACGGCTCGAACTGCGCGCCGCTCACGGATCTTGAGGAAAAGAGCGGCACTCCGCGGTGGTCTCCGGACGGTAAGACGATCGTTTTCGATTCGCTTCACTCCGGCAACTGGGACTTGTGGCTGATCGACGCGGAAGGCGGCATCCCGCGTCAACTGACCACCGATCCCTCGGACGAGAACATGGGGACGTGGTCCCATGACGGCAGGTGGATCTACTTCGCCTCAACCCGGACGGGCAGATCGGAAATCTACAGGATGCCCGCGGAAGGCGGTGAGTCGATTCAGTTGACTCGGAATGGCGGATTCTGCGCGGTGGAGTCTCGAGATGGACGGTATGTGTACTACATTTCGCGTCCAGGTCTATGGCGTTTGCCAAGCAGTGGACAAGGCGAGGAAGAGAGGGTGCTGTCGGAGATCTATCTTCGAAATTACGCCGTCGGAAAGAAAGGGGTCTACTTCGCGAAATCGGACCACCTGGGTTTTCGCATCCACTTCCTTGATTTCGGAACGGGAGAGGTCAGAACGCTCTATCGGAAGCAAGGTCGCTTCGAACACGGCCACGACCTCACGGTCTCACGCGACGAAAAGTGGCTCCTGTTCACCGAATTCCTTTCTCCTGAGTCGGAATTAATCCTGGCGGAGAATTTTCGCTGATCAAAAGTCGATCTTCAAGCCGAACTGAAGGATCCGTGGATCGCGGGCGCTGATCAGAGCCCCGAAGTAACCTGAGGCAACGTATGTGCCCAGACCGTTGAAGTTCGAGTGATTGGGAGCGTTGAAGAACTCGGCACGGAGCTGCAGATCGGCGCCTTCCTCGCCGAACCAGGGAATCCGGCCGTTCTTGAAGAGCGACACGTCCCACTTGTTCACTCCCGGCCCGCGGATGATATTGCGGCCTGCGTTCCCGAAAAATCCCGGATCAGGTGGAGAAAAAGCCTCGGTGTTGAACCACTTTTCAACCGTTTTGGGCCCTTCGATACTGCCGTTGAGGTCTGGGCGTGTCGCCAATCCGCTCCCGGCGAGGTATTCTACTGACGGCTCCCAGGCCCTGCCGGACTGAAACACAGTGATGCCCGAGATCTCCCATCCACCGAGGATCTGCCCGACCGCACCTCTCCGCTCGGCGAACCAGGGCAGCTCCCAGATGTAATTGATCGACGCCGTGTGCGTCACATCCCAAGCTGCGAGACCGTAGTCGGCCTGGATGTCATAGGCATTCTGGGGATTGTCCCCGAAGCCGTTCGAGTTGTTGAGTGCCTTGCCGAAGGTATAGGCAACCTGGAACTTGAGTCCTCTCGAAAAGCGCTTGTTGAAATTGGCCTGCAGCGAGTGGTAATTGGACCGGCCGGATGTCTCGAATTGCCCGATGAAACCGAATCCGAGGAAGGGTCGAAGAGCATTGGTTGCGGTGGTACTGTCATTGATGACCGGATTGAAGTCGAATTCCTCGATGGACCGCGGCTGATTGATGTCCCGCCTCAGTGGAAGATTGCCGACGTGGTTGCCGACATAGGAGATCGTCGTCAGACTGTCTCCCAACAACCTCCCGGTATCGAACTGCAGTCCCACACTCCACTGGTGGATCCGCGGCGGATCATAGAGGTCTTCGAAACACCCGATCGTGGACGGGAATACAGCTCCCTCAACGCCCGCCGTGAGGTCGTCGATCAACGGCCTGTTGATGGTGACGTCGCGGGCGAAGGGGGGGTAATTGATAAAGTCATAGAGATCGTTGCCCTCCGTGCGGTAGTAACCGATCCCGTATCCCCCGCGAAACAGCCAGGTGCCGCTTCCGGTCGGATCCCAGGAGAACCCCAGTCTCGGCGCGACATCGGTTTTGCTCGTTCGGGTGAGCCCTCTCGGTAGGCCCCGCTCACCGGCCTGGACCACGCCGTTCAGAGGATCCCCGGAATCCGGAAATATGGCCCCACTGGTCGGTTCCAGTTTCACCGCGAGGGTAGGATCGTAGGCAGAAGGAACGAACGCCGTGATCGCATCGTTCTTCTCGTACAGATGGGGAATCAGAAAGTAGCGCAAACCCAGGTTCAAGGTCAGGTGGGGCGTAATCTTCCAATCATCCTGAACGAAGGCTTCGAACTGGTGGTAACGGTAAAAACCGGTTCTCTGAGTATCCAGTTCGCTGAATTCTCTGGCCGTGCCGAGCAGAAGGTCCGCCACTGGATCTCCGGTGAAACTGCCGTCAAAGAGAAACGCCCCCTGCGTAACACCGTACGCCTCCTGGTTCTTGCGTTGCCACATGTAGACGGCGCCGAACTTGAAAGAGTGATTGCCACGGATGAGGCTCCACTTGTCGTCGAAGGTCCAGATGTCGAACAGATTGGACCAAGGAAAGGTCTCTGCGGACACGGTGCCCCGACCACCTGTCAAATGGATCGTCGGAATCCGGTTTGCCCGGTTCTCCGGGAAGAGCTCCGGAATCGCCATATCAGACGAGCGTTGGAACTGTCCCTCGAGCCCCATGTCGAGGTTATTTCCCGCCTGACTGTAGTTGAGCTCGTGAACCAGGTTCGGGTTGATCACGTGAGTCAGCTTGGCCATGAAGTTCAACCCGGGAGCGTCGATAACCCCTCTGATGGTCGGAAGGGGTCGGGGCCATCGGCTGTCCCAGAACGGCGTCGTAGCGGATGTATTTCGGAAGGAGTCATGAACAAACCGTCCCACCAACGAGAGGCTCTCGTTGAAGTGGTGGTCCCAGCGAATCAATTCTTGTCGGAAATTGAGCGGGACACTGGGAGACGAATTGAAATTGAAAGAGCCGGAGGTGTTGGGCATCGGGTAGTAGGCAAGGATCTTTGCCGATTCCGGATTGATCAGGTCGGAAGGAATCTGGTTGTCGGGGAACGGCTCTCCAGTCGCCGGATTGACGAGTTGCACATCGGGCAGTAAAGCGGAGAAGTCGCCGCCACGCATGGCGGCTGTTGGGACAAGAGCTTGAAAGACGGTTCCGCTTCGTCGGATCTTCCATTCCTGAGACCAGAAGAAGAAATCGTGACTCCTTTCCTCGTTATATTTTCCAGGGATGGCGAAAGGACCCCCGAGAGTGTAGCCGAAATTGTTCAAGCGCAGTGGGGACTTGGTCTTCTTACCCTGCTCGAGCCGGGCAAAGAAAGGCGCGGCATCCAGGGCGTCGTTGCGATGGAAGTAATAGAGGCTTCCATGGAATTCCCGACCGCCCGACTTCGTCGCGGCCGAGATGATACCGGCGCCGGCCGTCCCGTACTCCGCACTGTAGTTGCTGGTCAGGACCCGGAACTCACCGAGGGCCTCGATCGCCGGGTACGTGCACAAGGTACCTTGATTGCCGACATCCGTGTTCTGGGCACCGTCGACCGTCCAGTTGGTGAAAGTACCCCTCTGACCGTTGAGGAAGACCCCCCCGGAATGCGCTTGTACTCCGACTTCGTCGGGCAGCAAATTGACGGCACCGGTCGTCAGGCCGGCCAGAGAGATGAAGCTTCGGCCGTTGATCGCAAGCTCCGTGATCTGGCTCCCCTCGATCAAATCGCTCAGCTCCCCCGTCTCGGTCTGGAGCTCGGCCGCCCCCGAGGCCACGGTCACCGTTTCGTTGACATCTCCGATCTGCAACACAACGACGATGCGCAGGCGGTCCAAGACATCGAGCCGGATATCGGTCTGCACGAACGTCTTGAACCCGGAGAGCTCGGCGGAGACCGCGTAGGTTCCTACGGGCAACGCCGTCGCGGTGTATCTGCCTTGCTCGTCGGTCCAGAGTTGCCTCGAGATACCTGTGTCCTGGTTGCGAACAGTCACCTCAACACCCGGAATTACCGCGTCTGAGGCGTCACGAACAACGCCGACGATGCCGCCTTCGGTGCCTTGGGCAAGACATGGAAGCGGAAGGAGAAACGTAGAGAGAAGAACCACCCCGATCGTGGCGACGATAGAACGGGTCGACATCCTGCACCCCCTCGCCAGGTTGTGGCCAAACGACGATCTCGCGCCTTACGAACGAATGTGCACCGAAGAACTGCAGGACTGAACCTTCGGGTCGACGATCTCGGTTGCGGTGCAAAGGTGAGGGTAATTTCGGGCTGATTCGTAGTCCGTTTTGCACAGGAATCGTGCTTGGAGAAGTGATCTCTCAGAGCAACGCTCGCGGAATGCTGGAACGCGCAAATCGTGTCCCGGGAGTGTGCAATCTAGCCTGCAGCGGAGTCCCATACCTCGACCGGAGAGTATCTCCCTGATTCGATGACTTCGAGCGGTTTCCTTTTCCAAGAGATGCCTCCTGGGGTATGGGAATCGACGACCCTAATCTTAACCCCGCACCTTCCAGGAGGCAACCGTCCTTTATTGAGCAAGCTTTCTCGGCGGGGCGCAGAGAGCATGCTGCCGGAGTATGCAACTCGTACATCGGCAATCGTCGGCCGTGACCGGAAACATCATCCAAAATGGTACGTCGCTCCCGCCTTTAGGACCTCAGTCTCGGCAGTGAGCTCGGCCTTCATGCGCTCGAGCGCATGATCGCAGGTGTCGTGGCCCGAAAGACAGATTCTCCTGGCGCCCGTACGATTCATGATGGCTATGTTACTGCTCAGGTCGTCCTCGGTGATTCGTTGCCAGGGCGGCTTGCCAGTACCGATCAGTGTCTGGAGCTGGATGCCCGCCCGGTTGCCTCTGCCGCCGGTCACGGGAAGATGGAGACCACCGGCGATGGCGTGGACGGGTTCGCGCGACAGGTGTGCCACCATCTCCAGAACCACCTCGATGGTCGGATGGCCGCAGCCTGTGATGATGACGAGTCCCTTGTTCTTGAGCCGGGCCAACAGGGCCTGCTCTTCCGTGAAGCCGAGCATGAACAGGCTGCGTGCGAGAGGGCCGGTGGAAGCGATGCCGGCGGTCAGCAGCCGGGGTCCTTCGACCAACTCCGCCTTGAATCCTCCGGCTTCGGCTCGGTCAGGCAGGAAACACGGCTTCGGCTCCCGCGCCATCAGTTCATCGGGCACCGTCACCTGCCGCGAGCGCGCAGCAGGGATCCCTCCCATATGATCAGCGTGAAGGTGTGAGATCGTGAGAGCATCCACCTTTTCCAGATCGAAACCAATCTTGGCAGCGTTGTGAACCAGGGCCGGGCGGGTCGCCCCGAAACCGACGTCGAACAGCATGGCGCCCAATTCGGTCTTGAGCCAGTAGGACACACCGGCATCACCCAGGAAACCCTCCTCGGTCCTCCAGTCCACGAGCACCGTCAGGTCCAGGAACTCGAGTTCGGGAAGCTCCAAGCGCGAAGCCCGACCGATGCGTTTTCGGTTGAGTTCTGCAGCCTGGATGCAGTTCTCGCGGAAATGACGGTTTCTGACCCATAGCCAGGGAACGACGACCGGCGAAGACACAGCCAAGACCGGCCACCACGCAGGTGAAATTCGAAATGACATGATTCAGCCCCCTCCCGAATTGTGCCTTCTGCGGCCGCACCTGGCAACGTCCAGGAGCAGGCGGCCGCCTCCCATGAATGTGGGGAGGCGGGCATGAAGACGAATTCGTCAGGATCGGCTGGTGAAATGGCGTCTCGTCATGGCCCGAAACGTTGAGATCAAAGCACGAGTCGCGGACCCTCGGGAGCTCGAGTCTCGAGTCCGGGAGATCGCGGACAAGGGTCCCTTCGATCTTGCTCAGGACGATACCTTCTTTGCTTGTGCACACGGTCGCTTGAAGCTTCGAGAACTTGCGTCTGAGCGCGGCGAGCTGATCTTCTACCTGCGCGAGGACAAGGCGGGTCCCAGGATATCGGAATACTCCATTGTGCCGACGTCGAGACCGGCTGAGCTTCGCCTGGCGTTGAGCGATGCTCTGGGGGTCATCGGCAGAGTCCGCAAGCGGCGCCGTCTGTATTTGGCTGGAAACACACGCATTCATCTCGACGAGGTGGAGGGCCTGGGCTCCTTCCTCGAACTCGAGGTTGTGCT
>JARRKC010000093.1:0-11108 GCA_037388505.1 Acidobacteriota bacterium
CACGGATCGAGCTCACGGCTCAGGTACTCATAGTGCTTCTCCAGGGCTCCGCCCTTTCCGATCAGTCGTTGCTTCCGGACAACATTCTGAGGGGCGCCCTCCTGTTCCTGTGCGAGAATCGCGACCGGTTCCGCGTCTGGTGGTCGACGCAGGCCACGGTGCGCGTCCTCGAGGTCCTGCTCGCCGCCCGGGAGCGACTCCACCTGGATCAGCCTTCCCTAGCACCCGCCCGGGTCCTCCTCAACGGACAGGAGCTGCCCGCCCGGGATCTCGGCCCTGCCGATCGACAGGGAATCCTCACTGCGGCGATCCCCGTGTCCGCGCTGAAAGATGGCAGCAACGCGCTCGAGATGGAGTTTCCGGGCGCCGGAGGGGCGCTCGTCCAGTGGACGGCCGACTACTTCGTGCCCTGGACACAGGAGGAACTGGACAGACGAACCGTCTCCAACGAAGACCTGACATTCGCTGTCCGGTATGAACCGACACGGCTGCGGCTCGGTGAGTCCGTGCGCTGTCGCGTGAGGATCGGGCGCAGCGAAAGATCCTGGGGGATGCTGATCGCGGAGATCGGGCTTCCGCCGGGAGCCGAGGTCGATCGGGCGTCGCTCGACGCACAAAAGGCCGTCTACCGCTACGAAGTCGCACCCGATCGAGTGACCGCCTACGTCTGGCCTCTGGCAGGAGAGTACGGCTTCGAATTCACCTTCCGGCCGCGTTATCCCGAACAGGCCGTTGCCCCGGCCTCCCGGCTCTTCGACTACTACAATCCCGAGGCCTCTCTGAATCTGGCGCCGGTCGCATTCCAGGTCGAATAGCCGCTGTCGGCCCTCCGGAGCAACCCTTCAGCTTTCTAGGCGAGCTTTCCGACCGGGCGTCTCAATGAGACATAACAACACACGGGGCACCCCCGAGCAGTTTGAGCGCATGGGCGATGAGGTAGGCGAACGGTTCCGGCTGGCCAAAGCTGTTGCCCACAAAGAGTATCCCGGATCAGCGAGAAAGGACTCGAGCCAGGGATCGAGGGCATGCTGATTCATTTGTGCCTCCTGCAGGCGTCTGCTTGAACCGCCTCAACCAATCCGCTCGTTCCGGAGTCCTAAACCTCGAACGCGGAACTTTGAAGCTCACACCGGAAACCAGGAGCGTCCAGGAATGAACAGAATCTGGCAGGACTTTCGATATGCCCTTCGACAGCTATGGAAGAATCCCGGCTTTACGGCGATGGCCGTGCTGACCCTGGCGCTGGGCATTGGGGCGACGACCTCGCTGTTCAGCGTACTGAAGGCACTCGTGCTGGATCCATTCCCTTTCGACCACGCCGAGCGAATCGTTTACATCCGCTCGAATCCCGGGCAGCCGCTGTCCGTGCCGGATTTCAAAGACGTTCGTGACCAGAGCAAGTCATACGACGAGATCGGAGTGTACAGGCCTGAGCGCCTGAACTTCGGGGCGGAGAAGCCCGAGTCCCTGTATGCGATTCAATGCACGGCCGGGGTGCTTCGGACCCTGGGAATGGCGCCGGTCCTGGGGCGACCGCTGAATGCGGAGGACGAAGCACCGGGTGCCCATCCGGTGGCCGTGATCAGCCATTCCCTGTGGACCCGATCCTTCTCATCGGATCCCACGATCATCGGGCGTCAGATCAGACTCAACGGTACACCGACCACGGTGGTCGGCGTCATGCCGCCCGATTTCGAGTTTCCCTCGCCCTGGTATCAGGGGCATGACTATGAAGTGTGGGTCCCCCTCAGCTTGAGCCCAAGCCAGAGCCGCCGCAACCAGAGCCGTGGCAGCCACTGGCTTTTGTGTGTGGGCCGTCTGAAGGAGGGAACCACGATTGGGAGAGCCGACGCTGAGGTCAAAGCCATCGGCGCTCGACTCGCGAAGGAGTATCCGGACACCAACCTGCACATCCCTTTCCTGGTGCACTCGATGTGGAATGAAGTGGGGACCAACACCGCCTCCCGGATGCGAACCCTGCTCGGCGCCGTCTCCCTCTTGCTTCTCGTTGCCTGTGTCAATGTCGCTTCCATGCTTCTGGCCCGGGGAACGCGGCGACAGGACGAGTTCGGCGTGCGTCTGGCGCTCGGTGTCTCGCAGGGCTCCCTGGTTCGCATGCTGCTGACGGAGACCCTCCTGCTGAGCCTTTTCGGGAGCATCGTCGGGATCCTTTTGGCCTACGGAGGGGCAGCTCTGTTTCGAAGCTTAATTCCCCCGGCGCTCATCATCGAAGCGCGCCGCGAAGCCATCCAGATCGACGGAACGGTGCTTCTGTTCTCCATGGTTCTGGCTCTCGTGACGGCCTTGCTGGCCGGTCTGTTGCCCGCCCTGACGGCTGCGCGGACTTCGGTGGTCGAGTCCCTGAAGGCGGCCGGCAGGTCACAGACCGGAACCCGCGTCCACCACCGGTTCCTCCACCAACTCGTCGTCGTTCAGATCGCCCTGGCCGTTCTGCTGGCCAACGGCGCCATCCTCCTGTTCGCCAGCTATCTGAACGTCTTCAGAAGCAACCAGACCGTGGACACGGACCAGGTGCTGTCGGCTGAGATTTCGTTGCGCAGCGATCGGTACAGCGAGGAAGCATCGCGTCTCCAGTTTTGGAGGGAACTCAGAGAACGGGTGGCCGCGCTGCCCGGCGTACAGTACACGGGGATCACGAACAAGCTGCCGCTGGAGGGTGGAAGCAATTCGGACTTCATCGTCGATGACCAGATCTACGATCCCAAAGTGGAAGGCACGCTGGTCGAGCAATCGACCATATCTCCGGGCTATTTCTCGGCCATGGGGCTGCACCTGCTGCGCGGGCGGGAACCGGAACCCGAGGACGCACGTCGGGAGATGCCCGGCGTCGCCATCAACCGTGCCGCTGCGGAACGGCTTTGGCCGGGAGAGGATCCGATCGGACATCGGATGCGCCCCAACGGACCGAACGTCCCGGTGACCTACCAGGTAATTGGAGTGGTTGAGAACGTGCGCCAATGGGGAGCGGAGCGTCAAGCGCTGCCGGAGATTTACTCTCCGGCCGCCGCGGAGGCGCCCAGCTGGGGCTTTCTGATCGTTCGGGCGCCCGCCGATGCGATGGCGCTGAGCCCTGCGATCCGGACCGAACTGGAGCGGATCGATCCGGATCTGCCGCTGGCGAACGTGCGGACCATGAAAGAAGTGCTCGACGCCGCCACCAGCGACCGGCGGATGTCGGCCTCCCTGGTCAATCTTTTCATGGGGATTACCCTGCTCCTGGCCGCCGTGGGTATCTACGGGACGCTTTCCTATAACCTGCTGCAGCGCAGGCGCGAAATCGGGCTTCGCATCGCGGTCGGGGCGCTGCACCGACACATTTACCGGTTCGTCTGGAAGCAGGCCGGTACCTGGCTCATTAGAGGTCTCGCCGGCGGTCTCGGGCTCACCCTGGCTCTCTCCTTCATCCTGCGCTCGCTGGTCTACGGGATCAGCCCCCTGAGCCCGCTCTCGATCCTGATCGGTCTCGGCATGGTTGCCGCCGTCGCCCTGAGTGCCTGCGCGCTCCCGGCCTGGCGCGCATCTCACGTCGACCCGATGGATGCATTGAGAACGGAATAAGAAGCGCCGCCCCGCCTATTGCTACACAAACTGGAGGCTTTCCTGTCCGCCCTATCCAGGTCCGGCCAATAGAGGTGGGGGGTGCGGCAACTCGACGTTGAGCAATTCGCCAATGGTAGCGTCACGAAACCACGGGAACTCTTCAAGGGGAAGGAACCGTTCCGCATCGCCCACCGGGAACCAGAGGCCGTTCTTCGAGATGTTCGTCCCCTCAACGCTCAAAGTGCTGCTCCCACGCCCGGCGGATTTCATCTCGTGGTCCGACAGCCGTTGCATCGACTGCTGGGGCGAGGGGGGGCACCTGGAAATGACGTGGGCAGCCTGGGACTCATTCGACGGATGCGACGGATGGGACGACTGACGGTTGGGTGGGAGTCTTCGGATCCGGGATGGGACGGCCTGAGACTGATGGGATCGATGGGACACATGCGGCCTTGGCCGAGATCGCTCGACCACCACGCAGTTCAGTGCATGAACGCGAGTGAGTGCGGCCGGATGTTCAGCTGCCCCGGACGGATCGTTTTCCCAAAAGAGCCGTCGCTTGCCGAGTCGTCAAGCTGCCGGGCGTGTTCAATTCGGGACGACAAAACAGGGAGTCGACGGCTGAGCAGGGGGTCGCTCACTGGTCGTTCGCGCACTGAAACTTGACCAGGCCGCAAAGCGGCCGGATCCCTGGGAGTTTCCCGTTCTCCAGTCCTCCCGCGTCGGGTTCTCCCCGCCAACGCCGAACCGCCAAACGTCAAACTTTGGGCGACTGCCCAAAGCTTTCGGATGAAACGACGCCGTTTGCGTCTGGCCCCCGTCGAATAGGCGGTCAGGCGATTCAACCTATCGTACGTGGGGAAAGCTTGATCCCGATTGCCACTGATGTTGTCGTAAATGGCGAAGACATTCCCGCTGTTCTTGTTGTCCCCTGATCGCTTGAAGGAGTAGTCCAGATCCAGAATCGTCGACGGGTTCGTCACCAGACGATGGTGGTCTCCGGAACCGAGACCGGCGGAACATCGGTATAGGCTTTGGCCTTCCGGCCTCCATCGGGGAAGTCGATCTAAGTGACCCGGCCCAGGAGGTCGTAACTGGAAATCGTGCCGGCGCTGCCCGCCAGAATCTGCTTTTCATCCTTGACGCTGCGCTTGAGGCCCGTGCAGGGATAGTAACTGAAGCGCGTTCTTTGCCCCAGCGGATTCGTGATCTCGTTGACGTAGGCGTGGCTGTTGGCCGAAGGCAGGCAGTTGCTGCCGTACCAGCTGTCGGTATAGTCGTAGGTGCTCGTGTACCCCCTCGGATTGGTGGCGGAGACCACACTGCCGAAGTCGTTGACCGTGAAGATCGTATTCAGGGGCGCTCCGTGACCCGACGCCACATTCGTCGTCGCTATTGCTCGACGTCCAATGGTTGAAACCCCTGTTCGTCGAAGTCGCGGTCGAAGGCAAAATACATCTGGATTCCCAGATCCCGCATCACTTCGAAGCTCGAGCAGTCGACCAGGCTGAGGCGCCTGCGGAATTGGCTCAGGAGACCGGCCACGGCCCGTTCATGCAAGATCTGGTCGATCCAGATGACTTGGAGGATTGGCTGGACGTCCGAAGAAAAGGACCGCAAAGCGGCGAGACCCATGCGACCCTGAATCAGAGCCATGGTCTCGACCAGGACGTAGTTGGTGGAAACCAGCGCGGTTTGCGGATCACCCAGGAGCCTCGACCAGAGCTCCGAAGCGCGCACGTGGTACCGATCCGATCGATCGATCACCGCCAGGAACGCCGACGTGTCGACGAAGCATCTCATTCCGAGTAAGCCTCGCCGGCGTACCGATCGTGCTCTTCGGCCAAATCTGTCAACCCTGAGTCGAACCGTCCGGCAATGGAACGAGCGGATTCTCTTCTCTCTTCAATTGATCGGAACTCAGCCTTGGAGAGGTAGAGCTGAACACTCTCCCGGATCACCTCGGCCATCGAGATGTTCAACTCCCTGGCACGTTCCTTGAGGGCTCCGTACTGCTTATCGGTAAGTTGAATCTGTGTACGAACCATACCGCAATGATAACACTTACCAAGCTATGATGTAAGTTTCCTTGAGTTTCACTTTGTCTCCTTCCGCCCGGGTGTTCGAGGAACTGACGCGGTCCGACCTCAGTTTCACCGCCGAGGAGGCTCTCAGTATCGGTATGCGAGGTTGACGTACAGATTTCTGCCGGGTTCCGCCACGCGGACACCGGAGCGGAACGGGTCACGTTGATACGAGAGGTGCTCGGTGAAATACCGATCCAGAATATTCCAGACGCCCCCTCGCAGGGTAAATGACCCGAGATTGGCACTCGCAGTCAGGTTCGCAATACCGTAGCCGGCGGTTTTCTGCTCCAGCAAATCGGTATCGACCCTGATCTGCGCCGCGGTGAACAGGCCTTCCAACGCCACCGCGAACCGGCCCGTGTCGTAACGCAGCGAAGACCTGGACGTCAAAGGAGGCATCTCGGCGAGGTTACTCGAGTGGACGTTCAACGCCGGATCGGGAGTCTGCTCGCCGCGCACATAGGAGAGCGCACTCGAGAAGAAGAAGCGCTCGGTGATCAGATAGATGGCTTCCCACTCTCCACCATAGATCCGGGCGTCGACGTTGGCGTAGGAGCGTGCCACCGAATTCATGACACCCGCAACGGGGTTGATTCTGGAGGCGTTGCGCACAGTGATGAAGTCCGAAACGCGGTTGTAGTAGAGATCAGAAGTCAGCAGAAGCCCCTGCCAGCGGAAGGACAAAGCAGCATCGGCGCCCGTGTTCTTACTGGGATCCAGGAGTGGATTCCCCACCCAGTCGGAACCCATCCGCCGCAAAGCGAAGTACCTCTCCCGAGGATCGGGCATCCTGACCGTGTGCCCGATACCGGCACTCAACTGGATGCCGTGCGGGGCGCGGTAGTCGAAACGCACGGTAGCCGAAGGGAGCACGTTCGCGGCGGAGGTCTGCCGCGTGGAGTTGTAGGCATAGTACAGATTCGTGTCCGCTTGCGCCGAGTTCGCTTCACTCGCTGCCCGGTCCAAACGCAGGCCGGCATCCAGCGTCAGGGCCTCCGTCAGCAAGCGGGTGTATTCGGCGTAGAGGCCGATCGAATTCGTCTTGACGTCCGGGATCGAGAATTGGGGAGAGCATCCTCTCCCCGCAAGTTCAGTCGTTGCTGCCCAGGATCTCTGGAATGTCTCAAAGCCCAGAGTTACGTCCTGAACGGCGGCCTCGACTCGTCCGCCGACGGCCCGAGTCTCGGCTAGAGTGCCCATGCTGTAAGGCCGTGGGGCGTTTAGGGATGACGTGCGGAACTCGTCCGTCATCCAGTGGCGGACCCGCGTGAAGTAGGTCTGGAACCTGATCGACCGGACCGAATCGGACAGGTCGTCGATCCGATAGTCGAGCCCGGCCCGGTCGGTGTCGTCATAGACCGCATCCATCTGGAGATAGGGATACAGAACGTGGTCCGCATTCTGCCTGGAATAGGAGAACTGGACACTCTGATTCGCCGCCGGTTGTGCAGACAGCCTGAGCCAACCGGAGTCGACCCGGAAAGCATCGCTGCCGTACAGGTCGGGGCGGTAGTTGCCGTACTCGGTGAAACGTCGCCCGGAACCGTCCGTGTACGGATTCGAAGTTCGGTACGAGTAACCGGCCAGCGCCGCGTATCCCTTCCGGCCATAGGACACCGTCAGAGACGGGTTCACGAATCCGTCACTACCCGACGAAAAGTTCAGATCCGAGTGCAGACCATCGGCAGGCTTGCGGGTCACGATATTGACCACGCCGCCCAGACTCCCCTGATTCCTGATGTCGAATGGGCCCTTTCCCATCTCGACCCGGTCCACTTCTGAGAAATCGACGTGGAACGCGGGAGGATCCATTCGGTTCGGGCAGGCGCCATAGACCCTTTGACCGTCGATGAGAACATTGACATTGTCGCTCTGAAAGCCGCGCAGGACGACGTCGCTGGCGATCCCTCCCTTGCGGATCTTCCAGACGGCGGGATTCTGCTCCAGGGCCTCTCCGACATCCCGGGCCGCCGTTTCGCGTGCCCGTGATGCTTCGAGGCTGTCACGGGGAGACGACCCGATGACGGTGACGACTTCGTGCAAGGCCGCCAGGGAGAGCTGGAAATCCAGCTTCCTGGTTTCGCCGACGCCGACTGCGACATCGGGCACGGACTTCGCTTCAAATCCTGGGAGTTCAGCTTTGAGACTGTAACGACCGGCCGGCAATGCCGACGCGCGGTAGACCCCCCTCTCCCCGGCAGCAACCAGGATCGGACTGCCGCCATCCAGATTCCGAACCGTGATCAGGGCGCCCGGCAGGCCGGTTCCCTCCGGCCCGACTACCATGCCGGTGAATTCTCCTAGCGCAGTGCGGGACAACGCAGGCGCTGCGACACCAACCCAGATTCCGGCCAAGAAGCAGACGACCATGGTCGCCATACCCGAGGGCCAGCGCAGAGAGAAACGGCGGACCGTTTGCGGGCCGAGTTTCGCTGGTAGCTTCGGCACTCGAGCAACCCCTCCATTGAGCTGAGACTTCTGCAGCCGCCGCAGGATCTACCCTCCGGGCTGGACAGGACAATCAGAGGTACGCTGAAACTGCAGTAAGGGATTCCTCCAAAGCCACGAAGGTCGCCGGCCATCCTTCTCGTGACCGGCAGAACCCCGACTCCCTTCGGCCATCCACGACCTGCGCTCGCCGATGCCGCCCGCGCATTGACATCTCGTGCACACGGCCCCATCATTGGCTCAAAGCGCAGATCCGGTTCCGGCACTGGTGGTTGGCTCGGTGAGCGGCTCTGATGGTCCTTCTCTCGATGAACCGAGCCCGAAAGTCCTGTCCCTGGTCGTCCGTCGTGACGAAAGCTGGAGGCTGGCGGTGATCGGTCAGCTCATTTCGAACTACCGGATTCAGGAGAAGCTCGGGGAAGGAGGGATGGGCACCGTCTATCTCGCCGAGCAGCTCGAGCCCCTGCGACGCAAGGTTGCGTTCAAAGTCATTCGGGCCGGGACGGACTCGGCGATGGTCATGGGCCGATTCGACACCGAGAGACAAGCCCTGGCCCTCATGAACCATCTCAATATTGCCCGTGTCTATGATGCGGGGACGACTCCGCTCGGGCTCCCCTATTTTGTGATGGAGTACGTGGAGGGCATCCCCATCACCCGGTACTGCGATCTGCATCGACTCCCGCTCCGTGACAGGCTCCATCTGTTCAGCCAAGTGTGCGACGGAGTTCAACACGCCCACCAGAAGGGCATCATTCACCGCGACATCAAGCCGTCGAACGTTCTCGTTTCCATCCAGGACGGCCGTCCGGTGCCAAAGATCATCGACTTCGGCGTTGCCAAAGCTATCGATCGTCAGCTCACGGAAGCAACCGTCTTCACGGAGGTCGGACAACTCGTCGGAACTCCTTCTTATATGAGCCCGGAGCAAGTGGGGCTCCAGGGAGTCGAAGTCGACACCAGAACCGACGTCTACTCACTTGGGATCCTTCTTTATGAGGTCCTGGTCCTCCGAGAGATCTCCGATACATCCGGCGTCGTCGCTCGCAACCGCCGGAGTGACGCGGTCTCCCTCCGCAGAGCGCTGCGCGGCGATCTCGATTGGGTCTGCCTGAAGGCGCTGGAGAAGGATCGCGACCGGCGGTACGCCACCGCCTCCGAGTTGGCGGCGGACATCCGAAGGCACCTGAGGCATGAGACCGTCGCGGCGAGCCCACCGAGTCGTATCTATCAGACCCGGAAGTTCGTCAGGCGCCATCGAATCGGTGTGGCCTTTGCTGCGATCTTCGCCGTCTCTATGGTGGCGTTTTCGATAGCCGTCGCAGTCCAGAATCTGCGTATCGCGGAACAGCGGGACGTGGCGAATCGCGAAGCCATGACGTCCAAAGAAGTTACGGATTTCCTGACGGATCTGTTTGCGGTCAATGATCCCTGGAAGGCTCGGGGGAAGGACGTCACCATAGCCGAGGTCCTGGACAGAGGTGCCCGGAGAGTCTCGACAGAGTTGAGCGCTCAGCCCGAGGTTCAAGCCGGACTGATGCACGCAATCGGCAAGGTGTACCGGAATCTTGATCGGCTCTCTGAAGCTGAGCCCCTCCTGGATCGGGCGTGGGAGATCAGACGTGAGAGATTGGGCGATGAAGACCCTCAGACCCTGTCGACCCTCAGCACGCTGGCAGGACTCTACTCCATCAGGGGCGACTACGAACAGGCTGATGGACTCTACAAGCGGGTCCTCGAAATCCAAGCTCGAGTTCTCGGAGAAGACGACCGGGAGACGCTCGTTTCAAGGTACAACCTGGCTCTCAACTCACTGGCGGGCGGCCAGTTGAACAGGGCGGAGGAGCAGTTGCGCGCGACCAGAGAAAGACAAGCCGAAGTGCTTGGAGAGACGCATGAGGACACTCTCGCGTCGTCGTTCATGCTGGCCAGAGTCTACTTGATGGGAGGCCAGTTCGAGCAGGCGGAGCCCATTCTAAGAGCGGTCCTCGAGTCTCAAAGGACCGTGCTCGGAGAGGATCATCCGGATACCGTCTATACGTTGGCGAGTCTTGTCGAAGCGACCACTTCGCTGGGGCTCCTCGACGAGGCAGCGTCGCTCTGCACTGAGTGCATCGATCGGATGAGACGGGTCCTCGGAGATCGCCACAACGGAACCCTTAGCATGATGGGACAGCTCGCTTGGATCCACCAGCTGAAGGGGGACATGGAGCAGGCTGAGTCTCTCTACCGAACTGTGCTGTCGACACGTGAGGACGTCTTCGGCAAAGACAGCCGTACGACGCTGTCCACCATGAATGAACTTGGGGTGCTTTTGACAACATCGGGACAGTACGATGAGGCCCTGGTGGTCCTCGAGGGTCTGGTTGAGAGGGCGGGCCGCGTGCTTGCTCCAAAGGACTTCGATTACGGTCTCTACCTCCACAGCCTGGCAGAGCTGTACCTGAAGACGGGGAAGGCAAGCCAAGCCGAACCCCTGCTTCGAAGGGCTCTTGCGATCTACGAACAGAGCAACCCGATCTACATTGGGCTGGCTCTGTCAGAGTTGGCCACGGTCGCGGCCAGACGATTCGAGAAGGAGACAACCCTCACACTGCTGGCTCGGGCTATCGAGAACGGGATTCAGGTCGAGGAAATCGCAGGGAACCCGGACTTCCGCTTCCTGAGAGACGATCAACGCTTCAAAGAGCTCGTGGTTTCCGCCAGGAATTCACGGGAGCTCAACTAATCTACTGAAGACCGCCCAACCCCTTCCTGACCGTCACTCCCCCGGGAGACGAAGCCTCTCTGAAACCGTGAAATGGTCGATTCCTCTAACCCGGATATTTCATAAACCGTTCCGCGAAGACGGGTAGAGGGGCACGAAAAAATGCCCTACCTCTTTGGTAAATAGAGGGTTGACCAAAAACCTCAATCCCAAAGAGGAGGGCATGTGAAACAAACAGAATGCCAGTACACGTTACCCTTCCACCCCGACAGAAAACTCACCGTGGACTTCGAGGGCGGGCGAGT
>JARRKC010000094.1:0-8978 GCA_037388505.1 Acidobacteriota bacterium
GAATACCCCCGGAGAAGGTAGCGAATGACGTCTTTCAGGGCATTAGAGAGGAGAGGTTCTACATTCTGACCCATCCTGAGTTTGACGAGTTCGTACGAGTCCGGATGGAGGCCGTGTTGCAGGGCCGTAATCCGCTGCCGCTTGAAGAACTGACCGCGATGCTCGAGGGATGAGACAAGGAAGCCCATCCAGCCACGGCGACGTTCCGATGACAGGGGACTCGTTCGTCGAGACGGTCAGCCACAGAGCAGCTCGTGATACCGGCGGTTGGCCGCCACCGGACAGTACAGTCGTGGGCATCCGTCCGTGTCACATGAATGCCCGCTTTCCAGGTTCACATCGTACGAGAAACGAACCGGCTTTCATGCACTCTTCCCAGCGATCCATGCGAGGGACTTCACGCGCCCGAGCGGACCGTCCAACGACGCTTCTGCTGCTCGTCGTCTGTTGCCTGACCTTCTCACTCTGCCATGCCTCCCCAGAGGAGGGCTGGCAACAGGTTCGGGAAATTCTGAGCCGGATCCAGCCTCCCCGAATTCCGGATCACGATTTCAGGGTGACCGACTACGGCGCCGTCGGCGACGGGCGCACGGATTGCACCCAGGCGTTCAGGCGTGCCATCGACACGGCCGCTGCGGAGGGTGGCGGACGGGTTGTCGTTCCGGAGGGAACCTTCCTGTCGGGTCCAATCCACCTGAAGAGCAACATCAACCTTCACCTGGCGAAGGGGGCACGGATCGCGTTCTCGACCAATCCCGAGGATTATCTGCCGCCCGTCTACAGCCGCTGGGAAGGCATCGAGTGCATGATGTACTCCCCTTTGATCTATGCCTACGGGCAAGAGAATATCGCCCTGACCGGCCGAGGCGTACTCGACGGACAAAGCAGCGACGAGAACTGGTGGCGATTTTCGCGATTGCAGAAGGAAGACCGAGCCAGGCTGGGTCGATACGGAGACGAGGGAGTCCCTGTCGAGCAGCGCGTATTCGGCCGGGGTTCCAAGCTCCGCCCGCTCATGATTCAGTTCTACCGGTGCAGAAACGTCCTCATCGAAGGACTCACGATCAAAGACAGTCCGTTCTGGCACATTCATCCGGTTCTTTCCCAAAACGTCACGATCAAAGACGTGACGGTGACCGGAATGGGGCCGAACAATGACGGTTGCGATCCGGAATCGAGCCGCGACGTCCTGATCTCCGGCTGCACTTTCAACACGGGCGACGACTGCATCGCCATCAAGTCGGGCCGGAATAACGACGGCCGAAGGGTAGGGATACCGAGCGAAGACATCGTCGTGCGGGACTGCGTGATGAAGAACGGTCACGGCGGTGTCGTCATGGGCAGTGAGATGACTGGTGGTATCCGCAGCGTCTTCATCGAGGATTGCACGATGGACAGCCCCCATCTCGATCGCGCAATTCGAATCAAGACGAATGCGGTGCGTGGCGGATTCGTCGAAAACGTCTTCGTCCGGCGCATCACGATCGGACAGGTCGCCGAAGCGGTCCTGAAGGTCAACTTTCGTTACGAAGAGGGCGATCACGGCCCCTACACGCCTGTCGTGCGCAATATTCAGATGGAGGGGATCACCGGTCGACAGTGTGGACGGGTCCTATACCTTGACGGCTACGATCGCTCTCCGATCAGGGGTGTCGCTCTGCGGAATTGCACATTTCAGAGTGTTGCGCAGCCCGACTTCATCCGAGGCGTGAAGAACCTCGTCCTCGAGAATGTCCGGGCGAACGGGAAAGCCCTCGAAGCCGCACCTGCAGACGCCTCACCGGCACCAATGCGATGAGATCCCGGACCTGTTTTGGGGGTCGCCCCGCATTCACTCCCTGCCCGTTCTCGAGTTGACGATGGACCGGACCTCAGAGATCCGATCCGCCGGGAATCCTCCGCGCCGCGCATGCTCCAGAACGACATCAGCGTTGGGGGCTTCGTGGATGCAGTACCAGGTGTCGTCGGTGACGTAGCTGTGCACCCAGTTGTAGCCGTCGAGCTGGGCTGCCACATCACACGATTTCCTGGCGATTCCCTTCAGGTCCTCAGGGGTCATTTCCCCGGATCCCGGGATCCTTCTTTCGATTACGAACATTGCCATTGTGGTGCTCCTTGATGATTGGAATCGTTTGCCTTCTCACCACTTCATGCGCGAAGAGCACTCGATTCGGCTCAGTGAAGGCGCCACCCGGACGGGACGGAGAACCTGCCGTTTCAGGGAGCGCCGATCGCGAGCGGCGCTCCCTGTTCGTCGTAGAACTGGATGTTGATCACGGAGTTGTTGCTCGGGTTGATCAGGATGAACTGGGTGCGGATGCCTCCCCCGTCTGCAATTTGCGGAAAGACGATCGGAGCAGGAGCGGGCCTCGTCAGATCTGCCACCGGGAACGTCGTGAGCAAGAAGTCCTTCCGGGTGTTGTACAACGAGCGCAAGGTGAGGGCCGCGAACGGCGTCGACGATTGCAGGTCGAGGACCCCCGTGAAGTTGGCCGGCAAGCCCGAGACGAGCTCGCTGGCGAACTGGGCATCCTGCCCGCGTGCCTTGAGTTCGATCGGAGGGGGAGCTCCCGCTCCGGCGGGTGTGTTGCCGTCGTTTTCATAAGCTGCGATCGTGATCTCGGCGCCGCTTCCGCCGGGATTGGCGATGGCCAGGCCTGTGTTGTGCCCCCCAGTCGTGTCCACGTAGACTCGGGCGTGGGTCGTCAGCGAAGCAGCCGGAACCCCGGACTCCGTGATAACGAGGCCGTTTTGGCTGAGCTGGAAGACTCCGCCCGCGAGCGGGGCGATGTTGCCCGGGTCGGGCGTCAGCAACACCCAGCCCACGGCCAGTGAAGGAGACGAGCCGTCGGTCTGAAGGACGTAGGCTCCATTTGCCGCGACCGAATAGGCAAAAACCGATGAACGAGCGCCTCCCGCCTGACGTACCTGCAGCGGCGCACCGTTCTGGTCGAACATCCGAATCGTCCCCGTCAGTGAATCACCGCTCGTATTCAGAAGGATCAGTGAGGAGGTCGCCCCCTCTCCGTCCACGAACTGGGGGAGATAGAGCGATTCAGTCGAAGGCTGTTGAGTCAGATCGGAGGCCGGCGTCGTGGTCAGCAGAGCTTCGCCACGCTGGTTGCTGGTCAGCCGAAGGGCCAGAACTGAAAGGGGCTGGTCACTGGAGAGATCCAGCGTGCCGAACTGTACCGCAGTGGCAAAGTTGCTCGGCAGCACGAAGTCGGGGGAGATCTCTCTCAACTGATTGATGAATTTGGAGAAGTGGGCTCCCGGTTCCAGCGAGCCGGTCCCACTGGACACCATCTGGCCTGCCGCATTTCGAAGTGTGAAACTGATGCTTGCCGTCGCCGAGCCAGTGTTGACAACGGCCAGACCCGTGTTGATTTCGATCGTTCCCTGGTATTCGTTCGAGCGGGCGCGGACTCGAGTTCGATAGTCGATGAAAATCCGTGAGTCGGTCGTGGGTGGAGAAGCCGGCACCCCGGCCTCGCTTACGACGACCCCGTTCTGGGAAAGACCGAAGACTGCTGTGCCATAAGGGGTGGCCCCGGTTTGGACCGTCACGATGGCATAGCCGGGTTGAGCAGAGGCCCCGGAACCCTGTGTCTCCGTGGTGTTGACTCCAAGCGAATCGAGAGACAGGCTGACCGATGAGCCCACGGGACCGGCCGGACTGGCAGAAAACTCCTCGGAATAGGCGGAAAAGGCACTGCCTGCCTGGGCCACGATGCGATAGACATAGTCGGAGTTGGGGTCCAGCCCCGTGTCGGTATAGCTGGTCGTGTTCGCCCCGACTGGCGCCACCGTCTCCCAGAGTCGGTTGTCGGCGGAACGCCGCTGGATCAGGAAACCCGTCTCCTGATTGGAGTTCTCCTGCCAGACGAGTTTCGCCGAATCGGGGGACGTCCGCGTGACACTGATCAGGACGGGTGCAGGAGGCAGACTCAGTGGGGTCACGGCCGTCATGTTGTCGGCGTCGTCGTAGGTATAACCGACGCCGGACCCGTCGGGATAGGCCACCTGAGTCAGGCGGCCGGCATCGTCATAGAAGTAGCTCGCCGCCCAAGTGGTCGCGATTGACAGCAAGAAAACGACGAGCCCGAGGGTCGCCGTTGAATTGACTTTCGAGGGGATTCGTCGCTTCGGAGTCTTATGCTCTTTCATCGTTCGTCTCCTCTAGAAGGTGGCCAGCACGTTGTTCGGATTGTCGGGAATCGGTCGGCCCGCGGCGCGGAGGGCGCTGATGTAGAGGTGATAGTGAATGAACTCCCCAAAGACACCCTTGTGTCCCGCACTGACCTCGTTCCAGCCTGATTGCTGGATACCGGCCGAAGATTCCGCCGCTCCGGCAGAACCGCCTCCGCCGCTGGAATCGAAGAGGGCGTTTCCTATGATGAACCCGGCTCCCTTCGACAACTTCTCCCCTCCCTTCCAGGCCCGGTAGGTTACGGTGCTCGTTCGACGCGCCAGGGCCTTGCCGACGGCCTTGCCTGGAGCGGTAAAGAACCTCTGCCTGAAAGTGAGCTTCGGGAGGATCTGGGCGACCAGATATTCATCGCTTCCCATGACGGCCTTGTCTCGCGCCAGCAGACCCAGCTTGAAGCCCAGGGGATCCTTGGCGGCGAAACCTTGTCGGAACTGAGTGAAGCGGTTTCCCACTGCCGTCTTGGGGCCGAAGCGGGCAAAGCGGGCGGCCCCGCCGGCGAAGCCTCCGGCAACCGCCCCCACGCCCGCCTCGAAGGCCAGCTGTCCGGGATCGACCTGGTCGCCCTTGATACCCTGTGTCGTCAAGTAACCGGCCGATGCTCCCAATGCACCGCACGCGGCACCGCCCGCGATGCCGACTCCCGTGGAAAGACAGGCGCCGGTCACCGCACCTTCGATGGCCGCCCCTCCGAGTTCCGCCCAGTAGTCGCCGCTCGTGAAGTCGACCTTCTTTCCCGAAATGGCATCCGACGCGATCTTGATCGCCACACTCGCCGCAGCGCCGATGAGGGCACCGAGGACGATGTTCCAGAATTCGCCCCCCGGGTCCATCCGCATCACGGGATTGTTCCCGGTGTAGGCGTACCGGTTCAGGGAATCAGGTAGTGCGATGTCGCCATAGTGGGCGTCGGCATTGACGAAGCGCTTGATCTGCGGCGAGTACCAGCGGTACCGCATATAGTTGAGGCCGTTGGGATCGGTGATCACTCCGAACATGCCGCAAAAGAGGAACAGGGAATCGGTCGAACCGGAACGCCCGGAGATTTCTCCGAAAGGTCCATAATCGATCCTTCCCGTCACCGTGCCCGACGGTCCGCTGAATGCCGTCGTACTGCCTCGTTGATCGTAGTGATAGACGCGCACCTGCGAGCCGGTCACTTCGTACACCAGCCCGACGCCGTAGACGTAGTAGGTCTTGACGCCCGAAGGATTCGTACTCTGAATGACCTGCGACAGGTTGCCCGAGGGGGACACCACCAGATTCGTCCGCTGGTTGCCGGAACCGAAGCCGACCAGCTGATCCTCGGGATTGTAGGAATAGGACAGGTTCCCAGCCGAGAGCAGGTTGCCCTTGTGATCGTAGAAGAAGTCGTCGAAGCCGTTTCCTAGGGGGCCGCGCGTCATGTTGCCGTCGGCGTCGAAGGTGGGGGCCTGGCCGTTGAAGCTCAGCAGCCGGTTCCCTGAGTCGTAGGTCATCGTCACGGGTTGGGGCTGGTACGCCTGCGGAGAAGCCCCATCGACCTGCTCGGCATTGATCTGGCCCACGGCGTCGTAGGTGTAACGGTAACCCACGATGAGCTGGCCGGAGCTGTCGATATCGCGACGGGCGAGCACGCGCCCTTCGAGATCGTAATCCATTTCGCGTCGGGTCCCGTTCGGGAACTCGACTCGGGTCAGCAGGTCGTTGGAGTTCCAGGTGTAGTCGGTGTGGCGACCCGCCCAGTCCGAGATCCGGATGAGCCGATTCGCCGCATCGTAGGTGTAGGTCACGCGCTTGCCGTCGGGATAGACGAGAGCCGACAGATTGCCGGCGGTGTCATACTCGTAACCGACCGTGTTGCCTTGTGCATCGGTGTAGGAAGTCATCCGGTCCAGGGCGTCGTAGGTCCGCACGAGCCGCGGCACCGGCTCGAAATCGTCGAACCCCCGGGTGCTCACGGTCGTCACATTGCCGTTCTCGTCGTAGTCGTAATAGATGTCCGGAACGATCAACCCGGGTCCACCGGTGGAGAAGCGGGTCACCCGCCCCACCTCGTCATAGGTGTAGTTGTAGGTCGAGCCCGAGGGCCGGGTCACCTGGGTCAGGAGATCGCGCTTGTCCATCTGGAACTGGGTCGTTGTCCCGAGTTGCGTTTGAACGCTCGAGGGGCGGCGGGCCTGGTCGTAGCGGAATTCGGTCTCGTTTCCTTTGGGATCGATGATGTTCTTGACGAAATCGTCGGCCCAGTAGGTCTTCGAACTGACCCGGCCCGACGGGTCCTGGACGGATGTGGGACGATCGAGCGCGTCATAGCCGTACTGGGTCCGGCGACCCATTGCGTCGACGGTTGCGGTCAGCCGCCCGAGGGCATCATACTCGAGCGTAGACGCCTGCCCAAAGGCATCCCGGCTGCGAACGGGGAAGTTCCGTGAATCGTACTCGACCGCGCGAATCTTGTTCCCCTGCGCGTCATAGGTAGCAACTTCGTTGCCGACGGCGTCGTACTCGTGGGTGGCCGTGTGTCCGAGTGCATCCGTCTCACCGACGACGCGTCCGAGAGCGTCATAGGTGAGCGAAATCGTGTGGCCTGCGGGATCCGTGGTCCGGATGAGCCGGTCCTCGCCGTCATAGACGTAGTGCGTGACCCGGCCGAGGGCGTCGGTCATGGAGATTCGGTTGTCGTTTCCGTCATACTGGAACTGGGTCTGGTTGCCCTTGGCGTCGGTCTTCCTGGTCAGACGGTCTCGGTAGTCGTACTCGGACGTCACACTATCGCCGATGGCGTCGGTCTGCTTCGTGATCTGATCCGTCGGACTGTACTCCACCGTCCTGGTGTATCCGTCCATATCGGTCATCGAGGTCATCCGCCCCTGGGCGTCGTAGTCCATGCCGACATGTCCGGATTCAGCCGGGTGAGATGCCGTCTTCGGCAGGCCGGCGGCATACGTCATATTGATGCCGCCGCGGCCGGCGAGCAGGTTCCCGGTCAACTGGGAGTTCCCGTTGTAGCTTTTGTTGTCCTCGTTGCCGAGAGCGTCGGTGATTCGCTTCAGGTTGTTGTTGGGATCGTAATTGAAGCGCGTCTCCTTGCCGAGCGCGTCCCGGACCGAAATGAGGTTGCCGTCGCCCACATACTCGAAAGTCGTCGTGTTGCCCGCGGGATCGACGAAGGAAGTCAGGTTCCCGTTGTCGTCGTAGCCGAAATGCGTGGTATGTCCGAGCGCGTCGGTGGCACGGATCCGGTTGCCGTCGGAGTCGTATTCCCAGGTGGAGGTGTTTCCGAGCGCGTCGGTGATGCTTCGCAGATGGTATCCCGAGTCATGCTCGACGGTCGTCGTGTCCCCGACCCGGTTGCGGTAACTGGTGCGAACGCCGCCGTCGGGAAGATCCTGGTATTGGAAGGTCGCGATCTGGTTGGTGGAGATCCCGTCGTCCTGGGTCGCGACCCGCCCCTGGCCGTCGTAGGTGTTCGCAGAGATCTGATCTCCCATGGCGTCCGTCGAGCGGACGATCTGGCGGCCCTGGTAGATGAAGTGCGTGGCCTTGGTCGGCCCGCTGAAGCGCAGCGCCCAGCCGCTCAACTTCCCGCTCGTTCCGGGCACTTTGTCGACGATGTGGACGTGCCAGGTACCCTGCGGGTTTTCGCCATAGAAGGCGTCGGTCACCTTTCCGCCGAAATCCAGTGTGCTGACGCTCATCGGAATCTGGTTGAAGAGTACGAGTTGGGTGCCCTGGGGTGAGGTCAGGGTGACTTCGAGATCCCCGAGGCGGGCGTGGCTGATGGACCCCGTACTGATTTGGGTCAGACCGATGGGACCCGACTCGGTGACCTGGACCGTGAAATCGAGTCCGTTCGGATCGTTGTCGGGTATGTCGACGTTCGGGCAGCAGGTCCCGTACTCGTCCCCAAGCGTCACCGGGCTGTGAATGGTCGAGATCAGATCACCCGGGCCGTAGGTGATGTGATAGATGCGCTTCTGCTGGAAGTCCGTGGAATCCTGGATCGTCTCGAGCAGACCGCCGAACGTATAGTAAAAATAGAGCCTGCGCCCGGAGATCGGCTCCTCGACAGAGGTCATCCGGCCGTTGAAGTAGTGTGGGACCAGGTACTGCTCGACCTTGTTGCCCATCCGAAGAAGACTGCCGTCGGCGGCACTGAATTCGTAGACCGAGCCGTCCTGGCGGATCAGACGCCAGTCGTTGTCGGGTCTGCGAAACAGCCGATCGTAGCGGACGGCCTCGTCCAGGGGAGTGAAGTCTTGATTGGGGCCGGCGTACTGAAAACGATTCTCTTGGCTCTGGTCCCAGTGGACGGTCACCGCTCCCGTCGTGTTCCCTTCGAGAAAGGCCTCGAACGGGGTGGTCCATCCATACCCCATCAGCCCCCGGTTCTGGGTGAGGAGAGAGTTGTAGTGAAGATTGAAATCCAGAGATCTCCCGCCCGTAACCGACACGAAGGGAATGTCGAGGATGAACGCCCCCGTCGCCGTGTCCACCGAGTTCCCCATGCGGCTTTCCATGCGGGGTCGTGTCTCTCGTCGGATCGACTCGATCGCCTGATTGCCGGTGATCGAAGTCTGCCGAAGGTACTGACCGGTCACGGCCAGCGCTTGGCTGCCGTGGAAGACGACGAGGATAGTCACGGTCAGTAGGGCGGCGACGGAACGTCTGAAGCGGCTGGTTTCGCGCATCGATATGTCCTCAAACTAACGCTGCATCTCGGTTATCGAGATCCCTCGAAGGGAGGTGAGACAGATTTCCGGACTGGATTTGTGGGACAGCCTACTTG
>JARRKC010000095.1:0-14463 GCA_037388505.1 Acidobacteriota bacterium
AAAGTGGCCGATGCTCACTTTCGCAGCGGCCTGTTCGATGATGCTCGCGGGGAGTTCGAGAAGATCGCTGCCATCAAGCAGGTCGACAAGCACACACGGAACGAGGCGCAGCTCCGACTCGGCGCAATCCTCCAGCTTCATAAGGACTTCCAGGGATCGATCCAGCGCTTCCAGAATGTGCTGTCGTCGGATCCCTGTCCGGACTGTAGATTGCAGGCGCAGCTGGGTCTCATCGAGAGTTACGAATTCCTCGATCGGCTGCCTGAAGCGATCGAGACCGTCAGAAATATCAGTCCAGACGATTATCCTTCAGACAAACGACAAGAGCTGCTGGATCGTTTGTTGGCGAAACGTAAGTACTACGAGCCGGGATTATGGAACGTACACTAAGTTGGCTGCAGGAACTTCCGAACCGACTCGGCCTGACTCAGGACCAGGCCGTACTCATTTTGATCGTGTTAGGGGCTGTTCTGTTGGCCGTGATCGCCTGGCTGCTCCTGCGCCGAAGGCGGCCGCGAAGCGTCGATCTGGGCATCGACTTGGATCTCTGCCGGCAGCAGAACCCTTGCCTCTTCAAGGTCGTGATGGCCGTCTCCGAGCAGGGGCTCGCTGATCAACTGAGAGAGCGAGGCGATGTTCGGGCCGCGCTCAAGTTGCTGGCGACCCGGGATGCCGAGCGCCGCGCCCGGCAGAAGGATCGGCGGTCCTCGATGCTGGATCTGCCGGGCCAGCAGGCCGACAATCGCCGAGACGCCGCCGTAATGACGATTCTGCGCGCGGTCTACATGGACGAAGTGCTCTGTCGCGCGCTGCCTTCGGACGTTGTCGGCGAGGTCGACAGCTACCTCGATTCCTTGACAGCCTAGAGGCCTTTTTATAGACTCTCCTTTTTGGTCGAGGCGGAGTTCGTCCGTAGATTCCCATATAGAAAGGGGGGGTGACCTTGGCAGTAGTAGTCGTGCAGGATGGAGAGTCCTTGGAAAGCGCCCTGCGGCGCTTCAAGAGAAAGGTCCAGCAGGAAGACATCATTCGCGAATCCAAGAAACACGCCTTTTTCTTGAAGCCCGGTGAGAAACGACGACTCAAGAGAGCCCTGGCCGTTAAACGCGCCCGCAAGAAGATGGCGAAACAGAGCTGAAGCCCTTTCTATTCCGAGCGAAGTCGACCCGGGTGGCCGTACCCGGGTCTTTTTGTTTTGGATCCTCGATGAAGGGAGTTAGGATCGAGTCGATGCACGAAGAGTTCGAGGGATCAACCTATCTGGGGGAACTTGGAGGAGCACGTGATCACCTGGCGCAGGAATTCGGCACGCCCCCGCCGACCGCGGTCATCCTCGGAAGCGGCTTGGGAGATCTCGTCGACGGCCTGAACATCGAACGGGACATCGGCTGGGAGGAGGTCCCCTTTTTCCCATCTGTCTCGGTGACCGGACATGAGGGCCGACTGGTGGAGGCTTCCGTAGCGGGGCAGCGCACGCTGTTCTCACGGGGCCGCGTCCACTGTTACGAGGGTCTGCCCCTGCACCGCGTCGTATTTCCGATTCGGGCACTGGCCCTGTGGGGTGTGAGGAACTTCGTCTTGGCATGTGCTGCCGGAGCGATCAATGTCGACTATGCCCCCGGGGATCTCATGCTGATTCGGGACCACATCAATCTTATGGGGCACAATCCTCTTACCGGTCCCGATCTTCCCGCGCTGGGGCCCCGGTTTCCGGACATGACGGAAGTCTACAGCCGCCACTTGAATGATCTTGCTCTCTGTTGTGCGGCCGAGTTGAAGCTGACTTTGCGACAGGGAGTCTACATGGCTGTGCAGGGTCCGAGTTACGAAACACCGGCCGAGGTCAGGATGATGCGGCTACTGGGTGCTGACGCCGTGGGCATGTCCACCGTGCCCGAGGCGCTTGCGCTTCGACAAATGGATCGTGAGGTGATGGCAGTCGCCTGCTTGACGAACATGGCGGCCGGCACCTTTTCGGACCGACTCAACCATGATGAAGTCCTCCGTGTCGCCAAGACTCTGCGAGGCCGATTGCAGGATCTGCTCAGAGGGCTGTGCTCGGTGATCGGCGAGGCGCGGTCCACACCCGTTTCCCGGTGATTTCGCTCAGCGGATCTGGGGGAAATCGCGCAGAGCGTGGCGGGCCTACGTTCGAAATCCCTGGGGGAAAGGACTCTCAACCAGGTTTTGAGCAAGGAAAACCGGGTCTTTCTCGGCTTGGGCATGAATCGTGCAATCGAGGTAAAATGAACTCTGGTCCGACTCGAAGCTCAGCTTGCTTGACACACTTCTGAATCCACTTTCAAAGCAACAGATGTGTCCGTTCAGGTTAGCGGCTGAATTCCAGGCCTGTGAGAAGGCAGATTGAGAAGGCTTTCCTGCAGAGCTGGGGGGTGCGGATTTTGAAGGGAGAATAGGATTGATGGCAAAGGATAAGAGTCAGGCTCAGTATAAATATCCTGGTGTACCCCAGGCTATGGACGGAACGGCGGCCGCCGTTGCGATGGAGACAGCCGGAAGCGAAGCGGGCGGTGTCTATCCGATTACCCCGGCCAGCAACATGGGTGAAGGGTTCGCCGCAGCCTCGGCGGCCGGAAAGCCAAATGTCTTCGGCCGGCGTCTGGTCTTTTTCGAGCCGGAAGGTGAGCATGCTGCTGCCGCGGTGACGGCGGGTATGAGCATGACCGGTTTGAGGTCGGCAAACTTCTCCGCCGGCCAGGGTATCGCCTACATGCACGAGTCGCTCTATGCGGCGGTCGGCAAGCGGCTGACCTACGTCCTGAATATTGCCAGCCGTGCCATGACCAAGCAGGCCCTCAATATCCATTGCGGTCACGATGACTATCACGCCGTGGACGATACGGGCTTCTTTCAGATCTTTGCCAAGAACGTGCAAGAGGTGGCGGACTTGAACCTGTGCGCCCACAAGATTGCCGAAATCTCGTTGAATCCCGGCATTCTGGCGCAGGACGGCTTCCTGACCAGCCACGTCATTGAGAGTCTCAGCCTGCCGGAGGCGGAACTGGTCAAAGAGTTTCTGGGTGACCCCTCGGACATCATCGCCAGTCCGACTCCTGCGCAGAAAATGCTTTTCGGGGAGAAGCGGCGGCGAATACCTGAGCTGTTCGATCTCGATTACCCCGCGATGCTGGGCGTCGTTCAAAACCAGGATTCCTACGCACAAGGAGTTGCAGCCCAGCGACCGTTCTTTTTCCAGCACATTCGAGAGATCGCCGATCAGGTCTTTGCCGAGTTTGCCGCTTTGACGGGCCGGACTTATGCCAGAGCCTCCGGTTACCAAGTGGAAGACGCAGAGTACGTCGTGTTGGGTCAGGGTTCTATCGTGTGGAATCTCGAGGAGGTCGTGGACTACCTCCGAGCCAAAGGAATGAAAGCTGGTGCTGTCAACCTGACCATGTTCCGGCCCTTCCCCGAAGACCTCGTTGCTGAAATGCTGCGGGGTAAGAAAGCGGCGCTGGTCGTTGAGCGCGTCGACCAGCCGTTGGCGGGTGACCTCCCGGTCTTGAGGGAAGTCCGTGGTGCGGTGCTCAAGGCGCTGGAGAACGGCCGGTCGAAGAATGGGCAGAAGGCTTACCCTCAGATCGGAGCCTTCGGCTTCGATGAAGCCCCGGATTTCTACTCGGGCTGCTTCGGACTGGGCAGCCGCGACGTCCAGCCGGGCGATCTGATTGCTGCCTTCCGCAACATGATGCCCGACTCCGAGCAGAAGCGGTTCTTTTACATGGGAATCGACTTCACGCGGGAGGGCGTTTCCGAGAAGTTGTCCGAACACCAACAGAATATTCTGAAGGCCTATCCGAACATCGGGGACATGGTGCTGGCGCCGGAGCAGAACGTCAATTTGATGCCGAAGAGCTCCCTGGCGGTTCGTATCCATTCGGTCGGAGGCTGGGGCGCCATCACGACCGGCAAGAACCTGGCGCTGACTCTGTCGAGTCTGCTCGGCATGCAGGTCAAGGCCAACCCGAAATACGGTTCGGAAAAGAAGGGGCAGCCGACGACGTTCTACGCCACATTTGCTCACGACCCGATTCGCCTCAACTGCGATCTGCGGTTCGTGGATGTGGTGCTTTCTCCCGATCCGAACGTTTTCCGCCACTCCAACCCATTGTCGGGTCTCTGTGAGGGTGGGGTCTTCATCATTCAGAATGAGCAGCCGGCGGAAGAGTTGTGGCTGAGCCTTCCATCCTGGGCCAAAGAATTCATTCGCAAGAACAAGATCAAGGTCTTTCATATCGACGCCTTCGCCATCGCCCGATCCGAAGCGCCTGACCTGGAGCTGCAGTACAGGATGCAGGGAGCGGCCTTCCAGGGATCGTTCTTTGCCGCTTCCCCGCTGATGGAACGCGAGAATCTGAAGGAACAAGAACTGTTCGAAGCCATCCACAAGCAGTTGAACAAGAAGTTCGGGCACCGCGGCGCCCAGGTCGTTGAGGCGAATGTTCGCGTCATCACGCGTGGATACAAGGAACTCCACCAGCTCGATTACGCGAAGCTTCCCGACAAGCGGGAAGAGCTGGTCGAGATGGCTGTCGAGAAGGCCCAATCGCCGGTCGCGGCCACGCCGCAGCCCGGGGTTGGGGATGCCGAGCGGTTCTTCGATCAGGTCTACGACCTCTATCGAACCGGCCAGGATCCTCTTGCGGATCCGTTTGCAGCCTTGAGTGCCATTCCGGCCGCAACCGGCACCTTCCGCGACATGACTAACATCCGGTTCGAGGTCCCCAAATTCGTCGCCGAGAAGTGCACCGGTTGTGGGCACTGCTGGACTCAATGTCCGGACGCGGCGATTCCGGGCCTCGTCATCGAGATCGATCAGCTGCTCCTTTCGGCTGCGCGGCAGGCCGCCAACGGACAGCCGCTGACCGAGTTTCCGCAGATCGTCGACCCTCTGGCCGACGAGATCCGGGAGTTGCTCAAAACCGTCCCGAAATCATCGGTGGACGGCGTTCTCGACTTGGCTTTCCGCAACGTCTCGAAGAATCTTCAACTGGAGGCGGGAAAACAGGGCGTGCTGGATTCGGAGTTCGCCAAGGTCGCCTCGATTCTGACTAAGTTCCCGGTTTCGAAAACGCTCCCCTTCTTCGACGTTCCCGAGAAGAAGGAGGCAGGAAGCGGCGGTCTGTTGGCCGTGACGATCAACCCGTATGCGTGCAAAGGCTGCAACCTCTGCGTGGAAGTTTGCCCCGATGAAGCGTTGGTCACCGTCAAGCAGGACGAGTCCATCGTGGACGATCTCAAGGAAGGGTGGAAGTTCTGGGAACAGCTGCCCGATACTCCGGAGCGGTTCGTTCAGGTCCGCAACCTTCACGAAGGCATCGGCGTTCTGCACACGTTGCTTCTGAAGAAGGAAAACTACCGCATGATGGTCGGAGGCGACGGCTCGTGCATGGGTTGCGGTGAGAAAACCGCGACACATCTGGTCGTCTCGGCTATCGAGGCCTCTCTGCAGCCCCACGTGCTGGCTTTCGTCGAGAAGGTCGACGGACTGATTCAGAAGCTGGATTCGAAAGCCCGCTTGCTGCTCGCCAAGGACGTCGATCTCGACGGGTTGTCTGGAAGCGACCAAGTTGGCATTCCTCTGGCGGGAGAAAATCGCCGCCGTCTCGAGGATCTGACCAAGCTGATCCGGAATCTCAAAGACCTGAGCTGGCGCTACAAGAGTGGACCGAGCGGCAGGGGCCGGGCCGCGCTTGGGATGACCAACTCGACCGGCTGTTCATCAGTCTGGGGCAGTACTTATCCGTACAACCCTTATCCCTTCCCCTGGGCGAACCACCTGTTCCAGGACGCCCCGTCACTGGCCATCGGCATCTTCGAAGGACACATGCGCAAGATGGCCGACAACTTCGCGCTCGTCCGCAAGGCGGAGCTTGAAGTTGAGGACGCCTACAATCCGGAAGTGCATGACGGATTCTTCACCGCGTTCAACTACGAGAAGTTCACGGATGACGAATTCCTGCTTTGTCCTCCGATCGTCTCGATGGGGGGTGACGGCGCCATGTACGACATTGGCTTCCAGAACCTCTCCCGGCTGCTGGCTTCCGGAAAACCTTTGCGGGTCGTGGTTCTTGACACCCAGGTCTACTCCAATACCGGTGGTCAGGCCTGCACCTCGGGCTTCACGGGACAGATTTCCGACATGGCCACCTACGGACGCGCTCTGCACGGCAAGGCAGAAGCCCGCAAGGAACTGGCTCTGATCGCAATGGCCCACCGAACGTCCTTCGTGCTGCAGTCTTCACAGGCCGTACCCGCTCATATGGTGGCCGGTATCCTGCGAGGGCTGGCGTCGCGAAGACCTGCTGTTTTCAACATCTATACGCCTTGTCAGACCGAGCACGGCATTCCGGACAACTCATCCGAGCACCATGCCAAGCTTGCACTGGAGAGTCGCGCCGTTCCGGTCCTGGTCTACGATCCGGATGCCGGAACCTCGTTGACCGATCGTTTCGACCTCGAAGGAAATCCTTCCATCGAGGAGGATTGGCCGACCTACGAGCTGAAGTACAAGGATGAATACGGGAAAGAGCAATCCATGGTGCTGCCCATGACCATCGCGGACTGGGCGGCGACCGAGACCCGCTTCTCCAAGCACTTCAAGCGGATCGATCCGGCCAAGATCAAGGGCGAGTTGGTTCCCTACCACGAGTGTGTCGCGCTTTCCCCCGAAGAAGCCAAAGGGAAAACGGCCTTCATCTACGTGCTGACCAAGGATCAGCGGCTGGATCGCATGGCGGTCGCCGACGAAATCGTCGCCCTGGGTCGGGAACGACTCGACTTCTGGAACGAAATCCGGGAGATGGCCGGCGACAGGATCCCCGACGATGTTCGCGATCAGATTGCGGCCCAGAAGGAATCCGAGTTCGAAGACCGACTTGCGAAGATTCGGGCCGAGTACGAAGGTCAGATCGAGGAGCTGAAGAAGACCTATCCACAGGATGTCGCCCGCCGCATGGCGGAAGCGCTCATGGGGCAGTCCTCTTCCTCGCTGAGCAGCTTCATCTCGACCGTTTCGAGCGTACCCGCCTCAACCGCTTCGAAGTCGGTGGGCAACGGACCGCACCAAGCTTCCGCTTCTTCCGCAGCGGTGGCCGTCGAGGAGCCCAAGACCGACGGTGGAGCCGCCAAGCCGGCGGAGGCGGAAGAAGAGGACCTGGGAATGGGTCCTTGGATCGACGAAGAGACCTGCACGGCCTGTGACGACTGCATGAAGATCAACGCGAAGCTGTTCGTCTACGGCCCGAACGGCAAGGCCACCATCTCGGATCCCAAGAACGGCACGTTCAAGGATCTCGTGCTGGCCGCCGAGCGTTGTCCGTCCGGATCGATTCATCCGGGCGCTCCTCTGAACAAGAGTGAGAAAGATCTGAAGAAGTGGGTCGAAAGGGCCACGCCCTTCAACGAGTAGTCCGAGAAGCCGGCGCGCAAGGGAGGAGAAGGGGCACGGTTTGCGAGAACCGTGCCCCTTTTTGTGTAGCACAGTTATCCTACTCGGAGGCGAATTCGGCGATCCTCTGGAACCCTTCGCTCATCCAACGCTTGCCGCTGGAATCGATGATGAAAGCTTCCACATGGGGCAAAGTGGAAACCAGCTGCAGTCCCCGAGTGGGCCCCAAAACGAAGACCGACGTCGCTAGAACGTCGGCACGCTCGGCCTGGTCCGCGACGATCGTTACCGAGCGACACAGCCGGGCGGGCCGGCCGGTTCGAGGGTCGATGATGTGGTGATAGCGCACGCCGTCCACGATGCGAAAGCGTTCATAGTCACCTGAGGTGACCACGGCACCGTCGGTACGAACCCGGGCCACGAGATCCTGAGGGCCTCCTCGCGGATCCCGCACCCCCACCGTCCAGTCGTGTTCCCCTTTGCGGCCGACGACCAGAACGTCGCCGCCTCCGTTGACCAGGAAATTGCGGAAGCCGGCCTCACGCAGCTTGTCGGCCGCTCGATCGATGGCGTATCCCTTGGCGATTCCGCCCAGGCCGATCTTCCAGCCGGCGGGAATTGACACATGGTTACCGTCGATCCGGATCTTCCGATAATCGACGCGAGATCTCGCCTCCATGACCTGGGACTCTGAGGGAGGAGTAAAGGCCTGATCGAAGTGCCAGAGCTTACCCATTCCCAGCCAGGTGATATCGAAAGCACCGTCGGTCAAGTCCCCGTAACGAATGCCGCGACGGATAATGTCAACGAGTTCAGCAGGCACTTCGATGCCGCCGGTGCCCGCGGCCGCGTTGATGGCACTCAGTGGTGACTCCGGTTTCCACTCGCTCATCAGTCGGTCGATGCGACTGACTTCGGCAAAGGCTTGGTCCAAAGTCTGCTCGGTCGCGTCGTGCGGCTGTCCGCTCGGCACGACCTGCAGCGACCAAACCGTACCCATCAGGATCCGATCCTGCCTGACGACGACAGGCTGCGAATCCGAGTGGGAGAAATAGAGCTGCGCAAAGAAGGCCACCGCCACGATCGCAACCCCCACCAGGAGGGCGGAACGGCGGCCGCTCGGACGTTGATCCACGTCACTATTCTACCGGGATTCGCAGGCTGAGGAGTCGGGAGGAGTAGAACCTCGAAACCAGTTTCGCCTTCGCTCTGCGGGTCGGTCGCTCCCGATGAGAACGGGAGAACCGGAGGACGGGAGAACCGGAGGACGGGAGAACGCGAGACCCAGGGCTCGAAGCCCTGGGCTAGGGACGAAACGTCCCTCCGGGACGCCTCATGAACCGCGCATCCGGGGCTCGGCCCCCTGCGCCACCGCGCCACCCGGCACCCGGCACCCGGCACCGGTACCCGGCACCCGGAACGTTGCCACCCGGCACCCGGCGCCCGGCACCGGCACCCGGAACGTGGAACCTCGGACCGTCTCCTACCTTCTCTCCGGCCCGAAGCGGTACTCGACGACGGCCTCCTCGCTCTCCTTGTAGCCGTAGCGGATCGCCCGCACCCGTAACCGCGTGCCGCCCTGGAGATGAAGAGGCTTGCTGTAGAGGAGCCAGTGCGCCGAATCACCCTCTTCCGTCGTGTAGGCAATCGAGGCGCCCTCGGTGGGACAAGTCAGGCGAACATCGACGGGCTCATCGAAGCGGCCTTCCGCCGGATCCGCAGCAGGCATTCCCGTCTGGGGCTGTTGGTGACCCGGCCACATCCGCTCGACCATCTCGGCTTCGGGAATGTCGCCCATATCGTGGATGTCGTTCCTCCAACGATCCAGAGCACCACGCAGGCGGTCGGCGATTTCGCCGTATTCCGGGTCGTCGATCAGGTTGTGAACCTCCCAGGGATCCGTTTCGATGTCGTACAGCTCCTCCGGGGGTCGGGTCTTGCGGGCCCACAGGGCCGCCGGCCCGGTCAACAGACCCTCCTTGTCCAGACGCAGGATTTCCTGCATCGTCGGCATCCGATTTCGGTAGGCCACGGGGAGGATGTAGGGCCTATCCGGGTACAAGTTACGAATCAAGCGGTAACGTCGATCTCGGACGGACCGGACGTAGTCATACGATTCGTCGATCCGGTCTCGGGCGGCATAGACGTATTCACGCTCGAGGGCCGCAGCGTCCCCGAGGAACGCTTTCCCCTGCATATGTTCCGGAATGGGAATGCCTGCGATCGAGAGGACGGTCGGTCCAAGATCAACCAGGCTGACAAGGCGCTCGTCGACCGAGGCGGGGTCCAAACGATGGGGCCAGCGGACGATGAGCGGGACTCGCGTTCCGGACTCATTCGGCCAGCGCTTGGCCCGGGGAAGCCCGTCACCATGGTCCCCCCAGAAGAACACGACAGTATTCTCCGACAACCCCTCTTCGTCCAGCTGGCGCAGAAGCTCGCCCGCCTGTGTATCCATGGTCGCGATGTTGTCGTAATGCTGGGCCAGGTCTCGCCTGACCACGGGCGTGTCGGGATAGTAGGGAGGGACTTCGACGGTCGAAGGCTCGGTAACCAACTCGCGGTCCGCCCGGGGCCAGATCCGGCTCTCGTGAGTCGTCATGAAGTTGAAGACGGCGAAGAACGGCTGCCCCTCGGCGCGGTTCCTCCAGTGCGCCGACTCGCTTGATTCGTCCCAGACCGTTCGTGGCTCACCGAACTGATAGTCGGTCTTCGAGTTGTTGGTGCAATAGTACCCAGCCGCACGCAGGTATTCCGTAAAGGCCTTGACGTAGGGCGGTGGAACCGTGAAGTAGGGCGTCGGCATGTTCCCTTCCGGCTCCGTCGTCGTGCGCATATGATGGGCGCCGATCGAATTCTGGTACATCCCCGTGATGATGGCGGCCCGGCTGGGAGCACAAACCCCGGCGCTGGTGAAGGCCCACATGAAGCGCCGGCCTTCGGAAGCCAGCCGATCGAGATTGGGTGTTCGGGCGACGGAATCGCCGTAGCAACCCAATCTGGGGCTGAGATCCTCGGTCGAGATCCAGAGGATATTCGGGCGCATCGAAGCAGCCGGATTGGCGGCCGGTTTCTCCGAACACGCCGGGAAGAGAAAGAGTGCACCGAGGACAAGTGAGAGGACTCTGTACATGAGGGTTTAGTCCTTTCCGCTCGGGATCCGGACGTCCGGTTTGGTTATAGCGCCCGTCCGGCGATTCCGATCCCTGATTCGGGAATTCTGCGGCCCTGACACATCATTCATTCCACAGCCAGCCGCGTTTCGCACCGCTCTCCATCGGCTGCGATTCTAAACTCCAGAGTTCGCGCGCTCAATGCAGGATTCGAATACCGTCCCGCAAGGCCGGACTGGAACCCCGGGGAACCACCGACGAACCTGAACCCCGGACCGAGAACCAGTTTCGCCTTCGCTCTGCGGGTCGGTCGCTCCCGATGAGAACGGGAGAACCGGAGGACGGGAGAACGCGAGACCCAGGGCTCGAAGCCCTGGGCTAGGGACGAAACGTCCCTCCGGGACGCCTCCTGAACCCGGCATCCGCGGCCCGGCCCCCTGCGCAACCCCGCGCCACCCGGCACCCGGCACCCGCCACCGGTACCCGCCACCCGGAACCGCGGAACGCGCAAAGAAGTGTCCGTGCGCACTGGCAAAATGAGCTATTGCGGCCTAGAATCGGTAGATTCGTGTAGATTTGACAGCCGCTGGGGCTCCTCGTGGAAAGGAATGGGGATGGAACTGTCCGGAAGCCGATCGAAGTTGTTGCTGCTTGTACTCGCTCTCTCGCTCATCTTCCCGTTTGCTTGCAGCAAGCGCCAAGCTTCCGTCAAGCGGGGTGATAGAGAAGCTCCCGCCGCAGCGGATCAAGAAGAAGCCCCTCAGGTCGTACTCTCGCAGGAACCGGAATACGTCGCACGGCAACGTGAGAAGGAAGTCGACTTTCTGGTGAAGGATCTGCGGTTGCTGCACAGCAAGTTCAAGGAGTTGCAGCGGAACGGCCGTGCGGGGGAGGGACGTCTTTACCTGAAAGAAGCGTTGGATCTGCTCTCGAACTCGGGATTGGATCCGACCGACTATCCAGCACTCGAGACGGCACGAGATGAACTGACGGCAGAGATCCGACGCCTCGATGTCATGGCTGCGATGACGCCGGAGCAGGCTCCGTTTCCGCTGGCCGATGAGGTGGCGGACTCTCTGTCTCCACTTGACGAGATCGCCTCGTTGGACCTCTATGCGGTCAAGGTCGATCCCCGGCTGGAAGACCTCGTCGATGCCGATCTCAAACAGACTCCGTTCGATTTTCCAATCGTCGTCAATCAGGAGGTCCTCAAGTTCCTGGACTACTACCAGGGCCGGGGCCGGGGGGCCATGGAGGCGGCGCTGATCCGTTCAGGCCGGTATGTGCGGGAGTTTCGCAAGATCTTCGCCGATGAGGGGTTACCGCAGGATCTCGTCTACATGGCGCACGTCGAGAGTCTCTTCAAGACCACGGCCTATTCCCGTGCCCGAGCTCGAGGAATCTGGCAATTCATGTCCGGAACGGCGAGGCTGTACGGACTCAAAGTGGGCTGGTGGGTCGACGAGCGGCTCGATGTCGAAAAATCGACCAGGACAGCGGCGCGCTACCTGAAGGATCTGCATGACGAATTCGGCGACTGGTACCTGGTTCTAGCTGCTTACAACGTCGGAAAGGGTCGCGTGAGCCGAGTCTTGAAGCGCCACTCCGACATGGATTACTGGCAAATGGTGAAGCGACGTCTGCTGCCCCGGGAAACACGCAATTTCGTTCCGTCGATCATGGCCGCGATGATCATTTATCGAAATCCGGAACGATACGGGTTCAACGTTGAGCAACGCGAGGCGCCACTCGACTACGAGACGGTTCCCATCGGCTTTCAGGCGGATTTGCGCGTCGTCGCTGAGGCGCTTGGTGTCGACGCCGACCGGCTCCGAGAGCTCAACCCCGAGTTGCTGAGGGGGATCACCCCGGGCGGCGGTGTGGACTACCAGCTGAGGGTGCCGGCCGGTCTGGGCCAGCTTGCCGCGGAACGAATCGCGTCCCTGCCGCCGGAAAAGCGCCTGCGCTGGACACATCACCAGGTGCGCAGCGGCGAGACGCTCTCTCAGATTGCCGGCCACTATGGTGTATCCATCCGGGCTATCGCCGAGATCAACCACATCCGGAACATCAACCGGCTCTCACTGGGTCAGAACCTGGTGATCCCGCTGTCCGACTGGAGGGCTGCGGTCGGGGTGTCGGATCAGTCCGGCAATGGGAGCCACATCGTCCGGAGGGGAGACTCGTTATACAAGATTGCCCGGCATTACGGGGTGCGCTTGAGCGATCTCTTCAGGTGGAATCATCTGAGACCGGGAGACCTCATCCATCCGGGTCAGGAGATCCTGGTCGCGGCCAGTGACAGCGCCGGCAACTGAGTAGGATCAGCGTCCTCGCTTGTCTCGGCCTGAGGTCGTGACTTCACGAGCGTTGTTCATCCTGAGCTCCAACGTTCAGACGGGAGAACGGGAGCGTGAGTAAGATAGGCGTCCTCGCTTGTCCGGTTGGCGAGCCGGCCGCCACCAGGGAAGCGGAAAAGTCCATCGAGACCGGGACGTACTTTTGCGTATACAACCGCTGTTCGTTCGGGGCAGGGGACAACCGGGGACGGTTGTCCTACTGAGAACGGCTTTTGGAGGCTTGAAGAAACATGCGGAAGATTCTTGTTTTTCAACTGATCCTGCTGGTTGGGGTATGCACGATCCTGCTTGCCGCAGACATGAAGTCGTACGGTGAGGGAGTCACCCAGGGAGATGTGACTCCAATCTCCAATATCCTCGCGAACCCCGAGGCATTCGCCGGGAAAGCCGTGCGGGTGCAGGGACGCATCACCGATGTCTGCCGCAAGGCCGGCTGCTGGATGGACATCAGGGACGACTCAGGCCGGGGCATCCAGATCAAGGTCGACGACGGGGTGATCATCTTTCCGGTCGACGCCATTGGCAGCAGCGCCATAGCCGAAGGGCAGGTCGAAGTCCTCGACATGAGCCGAGAGGGCTATGTATCGTGGCTAAAACACATGGCGGAGGAGAATGGCCGCGAGTTCGATGAGTCGTCGATCGCAGGGCCGCCCTATCGAGTCATTCGCGTCAAAGCCACCGGCGCCGCGATCCTCGAGTAGCGCAGGCGCCCTCACTTCTCCTGCTGCCCGGAACCCAGACCACGCCGGCTCTCCAAATGCCGATTCCCAAAGGGTAGCCATCTCTGTTGGCCCCCTTCCCCTCGCGTTCGCTCCCGAACGTGACTCAACCATGCTCCGCGAGTTTCTGCCCCATCTTTGTCACCCGGCCGCCATCACCGTAAATCGCAGAACCTGAACATTGCCGTCAACTTAGCACCCGCCAAACTTATTCCTGTGACCCACCTCACAAAATCCGTGTGACCGAGACCACACGGGAAGCGAGACCTCACGCCCTATTCTTTCGCGGACGGAGGACTCATGTTTCGAAGCCTGCAGAGATTCATCCCACTTACTCTCCCAACACTTGTTCTATGCTCGTTCTTTCTCCTCGGTGCGACCCTTGCGGCGGATAGTGTCACACTGCACTGGGATCCGAATTCGGAGTCGGATCTTGCAGGCTACAATGTGTACCGTTCCAACACACCGGGCTCAGGTTACAGCAAGCTCAACTCAAATCTGCTTTCCTCAACAAGTTACACGGACAGCTCTCTCACCCCAGGCTCGACCTACTACTATGTCTGCACCGCAGTCAACTCGTCGGGTCTCGAGAGTGGTTACTCCAATCAGGTCTCTTACACGTCCCCTTCTCCGAACACGCCACCGGTAGCCGTCAACGACAGCTCGACGATCACGGTGAACTCCTCGGCGTACGTCAACGTAACGGCCAATGACAACGATCCGGACGGCGATCCGCTGACCGTGAGTCAAGTCGGGTCCGCCGCACACGGGATGACGGCCATTCTGTCGAGCAGCATCGTCCGGTACACGCCGTCGACGAACTATGTCGGCATGGACAGTTTCACGTACACGATCAGTGA
>JARRKC010000096.1:0-8594 GCA_037388505.1 Acidobacteriota bacterium
CCCCGTCGTCGGTCTCCTCCCCGTCGAGTCTTGTTCCCCTCCTCGGGCCCGCGTCCCAAGAAACAGTCTGTCCCTTTCATCCCGGTGCAGCAGCCTGTCCCTTTCCGTCAGGCAGACGAGGCTGTCCCTTTCTGGAACTTGGCCGGCGGAGCGAGGATTCGACGCGATCAGCTCGTTAAGACGGTTCAGCAGGTACTTTCGGCAGACTCCTTCAGCAATCCGGCGGAATGTGCCTCAACAGAGCTTTTCTCCGCCCGGCTACTGGATTATGATCGCGCGGATACGGAACCGACAGTGAAAGGAACCGGAATCACCACCGAACACGAGCCATAAGCCATTGCGCACGGCGGGTGTTCCTGCTCGTCACCTAAGGTCGGATCGCTTGACTGGATCTCATCATGATCTTCACTGCTCACCCCAGCGCAATCATCGCAGAAGGCGCCTTCATCGGCGAGGGTACCGAGGTTGGGCCTCTGGCCGTCATTGAAGCTGGAGCGGTGATTGGAAGAGGTTGTCGAATCGGCACTCACGCGGTCATCCGAGGCTCCACCCGTATGGGGGACGGCAACCAGGTCTTTGAAGGAGCCGTACTCGGTGGCCCGCCCCAGGACCTGAAGTACCGCGAATCCGAGTCCCGCCTCGAGATCGGAGACGGGAACGTCTTCCGTGAGAATGTCACCGTGCACAAAGCTACGGAGGAAGGAGCCGCCACCCGCATTGGGAGTCGTTGCTTTCTGATGGCGTGTTCTCACGTCGCTCATGAGTGCATCCTTGGTGACCACGTGATTCTGGCGAACAACGTCGCCCTGGCGGGACATGTCGAAATCGAAAACGGAGCATTCCTCTCCGGTGGTGTGGTGGTCCATCAATTCAGCAAGGTGGGCTGCTACTCGATGACAGGGGGGAATGCCAAGGTCGAGAAGGACGTCCTTCCCTACTTTCTCGTCGACGGTGTACCTGCCCGAACGCGCGGGTTGAATCTGATAGGCCTGAAAAGAGCCGGATTTTCAGCCGAGTCGCTGCGAGCACTGAAACAGGCCTACCGACTTCTGTTTCGACAGGGTGGTCGACTCGAAGAGAAGCTCTCGCAACTCCGACGGATCCAGTCGCCGGAAGTCGATCATCTCGTCGCCTTCATCGAGAGGTCTCAGCGGGGTTTCTGCCGCGGCGTCGTGGAACGCTGATTCGTCCTTCCGATTTCGCTTCCGCACCGGGGGACTGGGAGCCTGGTCCACCATCTCGAACTCAGCTTCGACGTCTACGGTATCGGTAGCCCTGATGGCTTCCGCTACCGATCAAGCCTAAGTCGATCAGGACAGCGATCACGAATATCACAAGATAGATTCCGGTCAGAGAGTAGTTCTGGTTGATCGCGAAGGCGTAGGCGAGAGTTGCCGTCGGAAAGAAAATGAACCCCAGAAGCGGCCAAACTACGGTCACATAGGCCCTTCCCAGGTAATCGCTGAAGAGAAACAACAGAATGATCACCAACCGGGGCACCGCTAAGGCAAGACATCCAAGAAGACAAGGCATAAGATGTCTTCCAGTCTAGCATCGAATAGGGCGAAGATTGCGCCCTCTACGATTCGGTTGCGGTTCCCGTCGACACGACCGGCAGCTTCAACACGGGAGTGGCGTTCTTCAACCCGGGGACGGAGCCTGCCGAGGTTCGGAGGTGGTCTAGAGGTTCTTCCCGAGCATGGTGAGGTCTCCGTTCAGTGGACTTCGGCCGACCTGAGGACCGGAGCAACGGCCAAGGTTGCCGCCGACGGAGACTACTCCGTGGCGTTGCCCAACGGGCAGTACGCGGCCAGCCTTTCCGCCTCGAGTCTGCGCTTGGGTGATGAGCAGTTTCAGGATCTGAAGATCTACAACGTAGGAACCGTAACGGTGGCGGGTGTCGGGGTGACGGGAAAGAACCTGAGTTTGCCGGAACTCGTCACGATCGACGGATAGGTCTCGTATGCGGGATCCCCGGTTCGGCGGTCGATCGGTCTGCGCCGACGGCCGGGCCGCTCGCGGTTGTGGAGCCCTTCGCCACAAGCGCCGTGCTTCAGGACAACTACAGCCTGAACTTCACGGCGCCCTTGCCACATTCCTGAGTACACTTGAAATCGCATTCAGCGGCCAAGCGGAAGGGACGCCGGCTCTCCACCGGAAGCACGCTGTCCCTTCCGGCCTCGTACCTCGAATGGAAGCAGCCTGTCCCTTTCGTACCGGACCCTTTCGTCCCAACCAAACGAGTCTGTCCCTTTCGGTGTAATGCAGCCCCGTCCCGCGACTACGGGATCGTCACGTCGGGGCAGAGGTAGACGTCCTGGACAGCATTCAGCAGCTTGATACCCTCCTTCATCGGTCGCTGGAATGCCTTGCGGCCGGTGATCAGACCCATGCCGCCCGCGCGTTTATTGGTCACCGCAGTGGCAACCGCGTCGGCGAAATCGTTGGCCCCGGAGGCACCTCCGCTGTTGATCAGGCCGAGCCGACCCATGTAGCAGTTCGCCACCTGATAGCGGCACAAGTCGATGGGATGGTCGCTGCACAGCTCCGAGTACATTCGCTTGTCGTACTTTCCGTAGGAGACGCCTTCGCTGTTCAGAGCCAGGAACCCTCCGTTGTTCTCTGGGAGTTTCTGCTTGACGATGTCGGCCTGAATCGTGACACCCAGATGATTCGCCTGTCCCGTGAGGTCCGCAGAGAGATGGTAGTCCTTGTCCTTCTTGAACGCGGAATTACGCAGGTAGCACCAGAGGACTGTGGCCATCCCCATTTCGTGTGCCAGGGCGAACGCTTCGCTGATCTCAATCAGCTGCCGGTCGCTTTCCTCCGACCCGAAGTAGATGGTTGCACCGACCGCGGCGGCTCCCATGTCCAGCGCCTGCTGAACGGTTCCGAACAGAACTTGGTCGTAGTGGTTCGGATAGGTCAACAGCTCGTTGTGGTTGATCTTGACCAGGAACGGGATCTTGTGGGCGTATTTTCGAGCCACTGATCCGAGGATACCGAACGTCGAGGCCACGGCGTTGCAGCCGCCTTCGATCGCAAGCTCGACGATCTTCTCCGGGTCGAAGTAATCAGGATTCGGGGTAAAACTGGCGCCTGCCGAGTGCTCGATGCCCTGGTCGACCGGCAGGATGGAGACGTAGCCCGTGCCGGCGAGACGGCCGTGAGAGTGGATGCGCTGGAGATTGACCAGCACCCGGTTGTTTCGGTCGGACCCTGCGAACAGTCGGTCCACGCTGTCGGGACCGGGTAGATGCAACCGATCACGTGAAATCTTGGGACTGTCGAATGCCAGCAGGCCCTCAGCCCTCGGCCCGAGGTACTTTTCGATCGACTCGATATTGCTTTTCGGGGAGTTCTCGCTCATCTTCTTCTATTCCTCCTCATCGGGCGGTTTGAGGCGGCTGCACGGTTGCTTCGGAAAACCTGGCCCTGTGCACCTTGGGCGTGCAGTCTGGGCCCCCGAAATGCCGGGCGACAGAGCTCATCGGGAGGGTTCTTCTGTGGGGCCCCGAAGCGTGTGTGGTCGCACCGCGGCAGCAGCTACCCCCATCGTATCAGACGGTTAGACGGGCTTCTAGCGACTTCCGGAAGCCGGTATGGCTACTTTCCCTGGTTGGATTCGATGGTGTCGAATACACCTGCATCCCGGTTGTAGCGGATCGCCGCGCTTACAACAATGGCTGCGGAAACGACCGCGACAAGCAGGACGATCACCAGGACTAGATACTGCAGCCTTCGATGCATCAGAGCCTCCTCCTGCTTCGCTAGAGAGAAAACCCTTCGTAGTGGATCCGGCGGGACGGGACACGCAGCTCCCGCAGAATCTGAAAAAGGGCCTTCGACATGGAGGGAGGACAGCAGATGTAGACCTCCCATGCTGCATCCTCACTGCTCAGGTACCGGTTCAGCGATCCCCGGTCGATGCGCCCCCGTTCGCTCTCCCAATCATCGCCGGGTCGGGAGAGAAAATGGACGACTCGCAGTTTCGGAATGCCCGATGCGGCAATCTGCTCAAGCTCATCGCGAGCGACGATGTCCTGTTCGGTTCGGTTGCCCCACAACAGCAGGACATTCTGCTGAGCACCGGTGTCGTGCATGTGGCGAAGCATCCCGAGAAAAGGTGTGATTCCGATGCCGCCGCAGAGGAACAGGAGATCCGAAGCATCGGGGTGGAGAAGATAGGAAAACCGGCCAAAAGGGCCCTGTACGGCTGCTGTGTCGCCGGGCCGCGTCTCTCCGATCATCGAAGTGAAATCCCCCGACTCCTTGATCGTGGACGAGATACCGGAGCGAGTCGGGCTCGATGAGATGGTCCAGTGATGTTCTTCGACGGGAAGCCCGGGGGCCCGGAAAAAGGTGACATAGTGAAACTGCCCCGGGAGGTAGGGAGCAACCTTCCCACCTTCCGGTGGTTCCAAATGAACTGTCCAGACGTCCGGGGTCTCGCGGCGAACGTCGGTGACCGTGAAGCGACTGCGTTTGAGCAGGTTTGGCCGGACCGTCTTGTGGTAGAGGTAGAGCACCCAGAACAATACGAAGGCAATCACCCAGAAGACCCACAAAGTGGGATTCGAGAGATCGGCTCCCATCAGGCTGCTATGGAGGAATGCGAGAGACAGAATAGCGACCGCAAATCCGTTGTGCAGGAATCGCCATCTCTGAAACTCGATCTGCATGCGGCGCCGCCACAGGCTGATGACGACATTGATCACGAGCAGCAGCAGGGCCACCCGGCCGAGCCAGACCCGGACCGGAACGTGGCCTCCCGTAAACAGCCCCCAATCTCGACTTCCCCAGGCGATGAAGGTCGGGTGGAGCAGGAGGAGCCCCAGTGCGACGAGCGCCGCCGCCCGGTGGTAGCGCAGCACCATATCCATGCCGAAGGGATGCTCCACCCAGTAGAACCGGGCTGCCAAGAGCGCCTGCATCGCCAATAGAACGAAAGCCACCAGCGCGCAGTTCTTTCCAATTTGATGGAGCAGCCCATCGTCGGTATGGGGCTGAACGGCGGTCAGCAGAGCCAACGCGAAGACAGCGACGAAGAGGTACAGAAAAACGAGCAGATAACTGATCCCGTAGCCGGCCATTCGCAGGGGACGTGCCTCGACGACGGATTCCTTTGCCATCAGATCCTCGGTCTGTTGAAGTCGAGAAGCGACTGCACACCATTATGTCCGGATATCCCGAATGATTGCTAGGGCCTGAAGATTCCGACAGCAAGTACCCATGAAGCCAGGTTGGAGGAAGGCGAGGAGCGGATTCCAGCCGATGAAGCCCTTGAAGGCCATTGCGTCCGGCGACGCGGCTACGGCGCACGCCGTCAATACGCAATTGGGAGACAAGTATAATCGGAGGCAGGGACACCAGTTTGCCGTCCGGTTCGGTCTTATTCCAGGAATCAGCATGAATCGCGACAGAAAAGGGGCCTGTTGTGACGACTCAAGGGGGCACACACCTTTTTGCAGTCCACAGCATCCGAGGAGGGAGCGACGATGAGGGATCCATTCTTAGAAGCCGCCATCAAAGAAGCCAAGAGGGGTCTCGCCGAAGGGGGAATTCCGATCGGGTCCGTGCTGATCATTGACAATGAGATTGTCGGGCGCGGCCACAACCGGCGGGTTCAGAGCGCCAGCGCCATTCTTCATGCCGAGATGGACTGCCTGGAAAATGCGGGTCGTCTGACGGCCGGCGACTACGGGCGATCCGTCCTTTACTCCACGCTCTCACCATGTGACATGTGCAGCGGAGCAGCTTTGCTCTACAAGATCCCCAGAATTGTAATTGGTGAGAACAAGACCTTCCAAGGACCGGAAGACTATATTCGCTCCCGTGGGGTGCGACTGGAGGTCATTCAAGACGCCGAGTGCATCCGTCTGATGGAGGACTTCATCAGATCAAAACCCGAACTATGGAATGAGGACATCGGTGTAGCGTAGTTCAGGCTGCCAGCCTGTTGAGTCGAGCGCACGATAGGGACAGAAGGCAGATGAAGAAGGCAGATGATCGTCGATGGGGAGACCCTCGCGGGCACCAGTCGGGAGGAGGGTTCGTCCAAAACGGTCCCAGACCGCTGTTAGAATCCTTTCTGCACAGGCAGTTACGAATGCAATAGGTGCGTGTCACGTATCTCAGGCTCTTCATTCGCTGCGGAGCGTCTCGACAGGGTTCACGGAACTCGCTTTTCGGGCCGGGTTGGCGCTGGCTGCCAGACAGACCAGGGCCAGGATCAGCGTGGCCCCGGCGATCGTCGCGACGTCCATGGGACGGACGCCGAACAGTTGGCTCTCGATCAGGCGGCCCAGCACCCACGACACCGGCAGGGCGATGGCGGCGCCGATGATCGTCAAAACGAGCGCCTCGCGGATGATCAGGCCCGCGGCCGCCCATCGCTGCGCCCCCAGAGCGAGCCGAATCCCGATCTCCTTGGTCCGGCGGGCCGCCGAAAACGACAGCACTCCGTAGAGCCCGATCATGGCAAGCAGTGTCGCGACCACCGCAAAGGCTCCGGCCAGCGTGGCCATCATCCGCTCGATGAAGAGCAGCCGATCGAGTTGATCGTCCACGGTGCGCAACTCGAGGACCGTCAGAGAGCGATCGATGCGGCCCAGCGCCGTGCGGATCGAGCCCGCCGTCGCTTCCACGGAACCTCGGGACCGGACGTAGAAGGTTGCATCGCTGAGGCCGATCTCCCACAGAGCGAAGAAGACCTGAGGCTCCGGATTCCGCAATCCCCAGTTGTGAAAGCTCCTCACCACTCCCACGATCCTGGAGCCCGCCACCGTGTCGGGTCGGTCACCGATGCCCAGGGTCGCCCCTATGGGGTCGACGTCCGGCAGATAACGCTTCACGAACTCCTCATTGACGATCGCCGACCGCAGGTCCCATCGGGAGTCATCCCGCGAATCGCGCTGGTCGAAGTTGCGGCCTCGTGTGATGGGTGCGCCCAGCGTGCGGAACAGATCCGGCGTGACGGCCTCCATGGCGAGGACGTCGCTGACGATCCGGTGGCCGCCGGCCTCGACCGTCACGGGGTTGTTCCAGCTGGCGACTCCGAGCAACCCCATCCGAACCGCTCCCGCACTTTCAACGTCGGGCCGGCTCTTCAACTCCTCGAGCACCCGGCGCACCAGGGGCTTCGTCTCGTCGACGGTGTATCCGTCATCGACCGGAGAGAGGCTGAACATCAGCAGGTTGGCTGTCGAGAAGCCGGGGCCCTCGGCCCGCAGCGATCCAAGCGTTCGAGCAAATAAGCCCGCACCGATCAGCAGCACCAAGGCCAGTGCGAACTGTCCGACGACCAGCGCCTTGCGAAAGCCAAGCCCCGCGGCGACCGATCTCGTTTGCTCCTTCAAGGCAGTCACCGGGCGGACGGAGGCCGCGAACAGGGCCGGCGCCGTGCCGGACAGCGCCGCGGCAAGCACAGCGATGCCAAAAGCAAAACCAAGCACCCGAAGGTCCAAATCGGCGGTCAGCGCCGGCCCCACGGGACCGAAGGAGGGCAAGAACGACAGGAGAGAGCGGCTGACCACGGGGGCCAGAAGCGCCCCGCCGAGGCACCCGGCGACGGCCAGCAATGCGCTCTCGATCAACTGTTCGGTCACGATATGCCGTCGCGAAGCCCCCAGAGCGGTCCGCAACGCCGTGGAGCGGCGGCGCGCCAGCACTCTCGCCAACGAGAGATTGGCCACGTTCAGGCAGGCCAGAAGCAGGATCAGGGACGTCGCCGCCACCAGAATCAGGATGGGTTTCTCGAACAGATAGTCCCGGAGGAAGGTATCCCCCTGTCCTCCGGGAAGGAGTTCGAGTCGGGAGCCCAGATACTCACGAAGCTGCTCTTCGGTGAGTTGCGGCCAATCCTCGCTCGTCATGTCGACGCGGAGGTAGGCCTGAAACCACACCTGGAGCGAGGCCTCGGCCTGCTCCCGGTTGATGCCGGGCTTCAGACGCCCGAAGACATGAGCGAATCGGGCCCGCCGTTCCCGGATGCCGCTCCAGGGAGGCGTCACCTCGAGCTTCATCATCATCGGGACCCACAACTCCGGAGGCTGAATCCACTCCATGCCGCGGAAGCCGGATTCGGCGACGCCAACGACGGTCATGGGGTAGTTGTTGACCCGCACGGTACGCCCGACGACAGCGGGATCACCGCCCAACCGGTTCTGCCAGTAGTCATTGGAGAGGACGACCACCGGGTGGGCGTTCTCCTGGAGGTTATCGTCCTCCGTCAGGAGTCGACCGAGTGCCGGCCGCACGCCGAGCGTCTGAAAATAGGATCCGGTGACCAGCTCGACGCCGGCGGGCTCGGATTCGTCTCCGACAGCCAGATGGACACCCGCGGGCGCAACGGCGAGCATGTCCTCGAACACCTCGTTTTCTTTGCGCAACTGTTCGTAGAGCGGATACGGAATCAGACTGCCGGTGCCGACATTGCCCATGCCGTTGCCGACGAACAGGCCGTTCCATTTGAGCTGAACGAGACGTCCCGGGTCCCGGATCGGGAGCGTGCGCAACAACGCCTGGTCGGCCAGTGAGAAGATGGCCGTCGTGGCACCGATGCCCAGGGTCAGGGAGAGGATGATGGCCGCCGT
>JARRKC010000097.1:0-8363 GCA_037388505.1 Acidobacteriota bacterium
CGCGGCGCCTGCACATCTTCCCCCGACGATCACGGCATCGTATGTGCGTTCGACCATTCGATTGCTCCCTGGGCAGGGTCCGTATGGTGCTGAGCGATCGACCCGGTGGCGTGCCTCATGAGCTGAGAGAACCGATTTGCGCCACAAGCGCCCACGCATCCCCAGGGGCTCAATGCGAGCAAGGCGTCGCCCGGAAAGTTGGTCAAAGTGTAGCACGGGCACCAGGAGAAGCCCTAATCCAAGTCAGCCGAGGCGAGGCGATATTGGGCGAATCCCCTAGTGACGTTTCTGGCTAACACCGATTGTGTTTCGTCAGCTCCGGGGTGGATGCTGTGTTAGTAAGCCAAGTTGGAACACCTATCTCACCTTGTAGGCAGCCGTCTGGCGGTTTTCTTTAGGCACCTTCAAGTTTTACAGAAATTCCGATCGGATGTAGTGTAGGAGGGAGGATGTCCGCAAAAGCCCAGGAGCCGACGAGAAGGAGTTGCCCCCTCTGTGGATCCCCACAGCGACAACTCGAATTCTTGAAACAGGGGTGGCAATACTGGCGCTGCAGTTGCGGCCACGTGTTCGTTGATCCTCTTCCGTCCTACGAGGAGACACTCGAACACTACCAGCAGGGCTATTCAGACGAGCAACTGAATCGATCGCGCGCATGGTTCAAGGTTCTCGCACGCGACCGTTTGAAGCTGGTTCAGAAGTGGTGGGGAAACCGGCCGACAGGTCATCTCGTCGACGCAGGATGCGGATACGGCTTCTTCCTCAACGAAGCCAGGAATCGGGGTTGGTCGGTGACCGGCATCGACTACTCGGGACACCCCCTGCAGTTTGCAGGGCGCGAGTTCGATTTGGACATCATAGCGGAGGATATCGGAATAGCGATCGAGATGCTGCCGAAGGAGTCGGTCGATGTGCTGACATTCTGGCATGTCCTCGAACACCTGAACCGCCCGGGCCGGATCCTCGATCATGCCGTCGAAGCTATGAAACCAGGCGGGATACTGATTCTGAACTCACCCAACCTGGACGCCGCAATCTACCGGCTCGCCGGCCGCTACTGGAGTTGGATCTACACGCCGGGTCATGTTCAGTACTTCTCCCTGGGAAGTCTGGCTGACGCCGTTGAAGGTCGAGGATTATCTGTCCAGGCAAAGGAGACTTGGACTCACGCTCCAAATCTCTATTTCCTTCTCGAGGATGCTTTGCTGCAGGGAGTATGTGACGCGTTGGAGCGAAGGCGCTGGCTCCTCATCAGGAAGGTCGCACAGCGGCTGCGCCAATTTGCCTTCTCACCTTTCCATCAGCAGGTACTGCAGCTCAGGTTCTTCAAAGTCCTTTATGGTTGGACACCAGGCCTGGACCGGCACCTGCGCCGAGCGATGAGGGGACACGAGTTCCTCCTGGTTGCTCGAAAAGCCTGACGCGTTGGTCACAACCGTGCGACGCTGCAGTGCAGAGATGAGGATTCCGGGATCACGGCCCGCAAGCCTCCTCCTCGACTCATCGTCTGCCCCCTGCGACTTCCTCTGCATGACCAGCAGATCCTGGTGATTGTCGAGTCCTCTCTCGATGTGTCAGGGGAGCCAAGAACCCTCTCGCGCTGTCAAGACAACGGCCCATCACGTGCGGTCCTTCCCTGCGGCGCGAACATCGTCCCTCAACAGCCGGCGACCGTCGACAGTGCTGTAGAGCCATGCGTGGGGGAACTGCAGCCCACTCACTTTCTTTTCTCCCCATGAGCTCTTCCGGCCTCGTCACCCGCTCCTGAGGGACAAACGGCTTTCGCAGATCGCACCCGATCCGTTCGCTCTCGAGAGTCTGGGTTCTTTTCTTCAAGGATGTTGATGAGCCGCTGCGCCCGAACGCGGAAAAGGAAAAGGTTACCTTCGGAGGCCACAGCCCGTTGATTGGGGAGTGCCTCCGTGGTGGCAAAGTAGACGTCGTGACCTCGAGGGAATCGCTCCAGGTCCTCAACCCTTGAGAACAGAGAAAAAGCCGATCCGGTCTGGTAGAGGAGCATCCAGTGCTGACCGTGAAAGCAACCCTGCCGCTTGAATTCCGAAGCGGCTACGAGCAGTTGATCACCTCCGGTGGTGAAGTGATTTCTCAGAAATCCCGCGATGGGGTGATGCTCATAGAAATCTCGGCTCGCAGCATGGACGGCGCTGAAAGCGAGGGCTGACGAGAAAGTGACGCCGACTCCCAGGACCAGGACTGCCGCAACGCGCCATGATCGTCTCCAGAACCCAAAGGCGCACATCAGCGGCAAAATGGCCAGTACCAGCGCCATCGCACGGTAAGACGAGAGGTCCTTGATCGGGCGCAGGTAGAAGATTCCAACTCGGTGCAGCCAGATCCAGCCAGGATAAGGGATTGCGCATGCGGCCAGCACTCCGACCGGCAATGCGATCATGAGGATTCGCTTACGCATGGTGCTGGTCTGCTGCAGGAATGCGGCGCCCAGCACGACGAGGGGTACGGCGGCAGAGTCCGCGTATCTTCCGAAGAACGAGTAGCGCTCAGGGCTCATCGTGTAATAGCTCGCACAGTGAACCGAACCCACGAAGAGAATGCCCACAGAAAAGACCAGAAATGCAGCCCACGGCGCTCTGCTCGAACGCTTCGGTCTGTGAATCAGGAACAGGAGGATTCCAACGACGGCCACCGCTGCCAACCCGAAAGTCGAAAAGAACAGGTAGACGAGTTGCCCAATCAGAACTCGCAGGAAGATCATCGTTCCATTAAGGTCTGTGATGGCGGAGATAAGAGCACCCTTGTACCAGTTGAATGGATACGATCCCTCGAGGGACGCAGGCACCGCTCGGTGCGCCTGAGCTAACCAGTCCCATCCTTGCCAGAGAGCCCACGGCACGAAGAGCCCACCGAACATGGCTCCGAAAGAGACGAATGCCCTTTTCTTGCGTTTCGGATCGTCGCGGGCTTCAAAAAGAGTAACGAGCCCCAGTACTAAGAGCCCGGGAAGGAGCCCGAGAGCCAAAGACTTCGTGAGGATGGATGCGGAGGCCAGCGCCCCAACCGCAAATGCGGCACCGCGTCGTGTTTCCGGGTAGTGGAGCGCAGCCAGGGAGAGCCACATCACAAGCGGAAGCATCAGATTCTCTGCCATGATCGACTGACTGAAGACGAAGGAGGCGGGGAGGAAGGCCACGATCGAAGCAACGGCCAAGGATGGAACTGCCTTCCCGGTCAACCGTTCGTGAATCAGGTAGGCCGGGAAGACTATGCTTGTGCCGACCAGTGCGTTGATAGCTAGGCACAGATGGTATGAGACTTCAGGAACTGCTCTGATCAAAAAGGCGGGAGAAATCAGGATCGAGTAGAGGGGTGGATAGTCCGGACCACAGAAATTGTCGATGACGGGCCAACCGAATTGAGCGAGGTTGCGTGCGCGGCTGAGGTAAAGTGCGGAGTCACCCCAGACAACCGGGGCAACCAAGGTCAGAGCCAGGATGACCTTCACTCCGGCGATCCCCAACCCGATGAGCAGTACACTGGCCGCCGGGTGTCGGGAGCACAAAAGCATGACCCCAAGGGCACAGCGTCTGAGCCTACGGACGCTCGGAACGCCAACACCATCCCGTCTCGTCGACCTCTTGGAGAGTCTCACTCGTCCCCTTTGATGTTGTTTCTCTGAGATCCGGCTCGTTTCTTCCGCACAACGGCCGTACTGTAGTCCAATGCCTCGACCGAGCCGACGTGTGCCGGCGTCTGACCGTCGAGGTTGATTCCTCGACAATCAAAGAAGTGCCGGGTCTGTTGCTCGTCGGTTAGGCCGACACGGCGTGCCCGTCTCATTGGGATCCTGTCGTCGGAGCCGGTCGTCGTGAGGTCCTGAACTGCTGAAAATAGCCTTCGTCGGCAAGAATCGCGATGATCTCTCGCACGACCAACCTGTATCCCTCCTCGTTCAAATGACAACAGTCGTCCACATAGAGTGGCCGCACAACATTCCGAAACATCATCGAGAGGTCGTGAAAATCCACCCCTTGCAGGGAAAGGCGCTCTCCGAGCCGAAGCAGATGAGGGTAACCCCGCCTTGCCCAGCTCGCATAGGGATGATCATCATCAATGGCGATGGCTCTCTCTTCCGGCGACATCGGTTTGGATCCTTCAACGTACTGGTTGGGCTGGAGGCAGTGGAGGTAGTACGAACCGTCGGCTTTGCACAGACGACTCATCTGAATCGAACTGCGCGCCCAATTCTCTGCGAGGAATTCCAGGAGCGCGTCATCGCTGCTAAGAGTCAATTGGGGGCCGCTGACTTCCCACGGGATCTCCTTCGTTCCCCTTCCGAAACCGAGAGTGAGACGCGCAATTCTAGATTGAAGGCGGAGGTCGAGGCTCTTCCACAGGGCCAAAGCGGCATTGGACCAACGCAGCGGCCACGCCTGGAAGACGCGGGCACAGCGCTTTCGTAGAGCCTGGAACGAATTCAATCGTGCAAGTTGCTTTTTGTCAGAGGGTTCCAGATGGATCGTTTGAACGTACCAATCCCTCGGGTAAAGGGGAAAGACACCTCTGGGCGCGAGTTCGGTAGGCGGTAGCGCTACCTCGTTGAAGCCGTCGATATTGATCACAAGATCGAATTCCGCTCCCAGACTGTACAGATATGCGAGGGTCATCAGTTGCTGCGGTTGCTTATAGCCGCCCATTCCCAGGCTAACCAGCCGGATCTCCCGTCCTGATGCCTTCGCGAGTTCGGTCGTGAGCTGGGCCCCGCCGAAGAAAGCGGTCTGAGCCGCAAATGATCCCCCCATCAAGGCGACCACGAGATGCTGCGGCCCCCGCTTCATCCACTGAACCGCGTAACCCATCAGTGGAGAATCGGGCGCGTGTTTCTTCAAGTCGAGGTTTAGCGCGTACCCAAGGTATGGGTGCCTCACGTATCGGGCGCTCTCGTCGACCGTCGGAGCAGATGTGGTCAGCGCGGCCTGGTCATTGTTCTGCATCGCAGCGAGCCCGGCCAGTTGTTCGCGGATCTTCTCTCGCGGAAATTGCCGACCTCGCACGACCCGGAATCCCACGGGGATGAGAAGTTCGACCAGAACGAGCGAGACCGTGAGGCTTGCCAGCAAGAGCAGGGTGCGCTTCGCGCGCAGGCCAGTTGGAAACAGTCTCATCACATGGGCTCCTCCGTAGTGACTGAAGCACAGCCCGAGTGCAAACGAGCATCAGCGCACGCACCTGTAAGGGACCGACAGACCAATAGTCTAGCTGTGCCGTAGCCCGTCAGGAGACCTCCTTGTCCGGCCATCCAAATAGAAGGTGAAACGGGAAGCCAGACTACCATACCCAAACAGAGATTTCCTCGGCAAGGATGGATTCAGCTGTCTCGTGCCGTGTCCGAGCCTGACTTCCCGTCTGTTCCACCGCCCCAGGCTCCCAGGCTCGCCGGAAGAGTGTCCCCCACTCGTCCCCCATCTGCCAACTCATCCCTGGATAAACAGTGTCCCCGACTCGTCGCCCCACTCCCCCCACTCGCCCTCGCCAGAAGAGTGTCCCCGACCCGTCCCACGGTGCTTCGGGTTCGTCGCAACCTCGGTGACCAGTCGTCCGTTGGTGTCATAGCCACCTCAGGCAACGCCCTTTCCGATGCCGACAACTCCATGGTAGGTGGGGATTTCAAACTGGCCAGTTCCACCTTTCGGGGCAACAAGAACGTCGCGTTCTTTCTCTATGGGCTCAAATCCGAGACCACGGGCCTGGCCGGAGAGGACCGCGCATTCGGCGCCGAGTTCTCGTATCCCAATGACTTCTTGAGTCTGGGCGCCGGGTTCCGTCAAATCGAGAAGAACTTCCTTGCTGGTGTGGGCTTCGTGCCTCGAGTCGACGTGCGCGAATCCTACGCCGAGGCGACAGTCGGTCCCAGACCGGAGCGTTGGGGAGTTCTCCAGCTGTTTTTCGGAGCCGGTCTTGACTATGTGACGGACCTGGACAACCGGCTCCTGACACGCCGCATCGATGTGACACCACTGAGGGTGCTCTTTCTCTCCGGCGACGGTTTCTCCGTGAAGACGGGCAGTGACTACGAGTACCTGACTGGGGACTTCCAGATCCACCCGGAACATCTCATTCCGCTTGGAGGATACGAGTTCTATCGACACCAAGTAGAATTCCAGAGTGCCCGCCGTCGAAACCTCTGGTTTGCCACCGGCTACGAATGGGGTTCGTTCTACACGGGCCGGCGAACGGACACTTCCTTTGCCGGAGGATACAAAGTGGCTCTTCCGCTTTACGTCGAGTTCGGCATTGACCGCAATCGCGTGTTGCTCGCCGATGGAGACTTCACGACCAACGTGTCCCGGGTGAATGTCGACGTCCTTTTCAGCCCGGATGTGACCCTCTACAGCTTCCTTCAGTATGACAACCTGTCACGCACGATGGGTTGGCAGTCCCGCTTCCGCTGGATCCTGAAGCCGGGCAATGAAATTCTGGTGGTCTGGAACTCCAACTGGCGTGAACCCTTTCAGCGCATGCAACTGGCTGAAAGTACCGCCCGGGTCAAGCTTCGCTACAATTTCCGGTTCTAGACCAAGCGCCGATGCATTCTGTCGGTCACGAGAAGGATTGCCGGCGACTTTCATGCTTCTGGAAGAACCCTTTGGAAAAGAACAGTGTCCCCGACTCGTCCCCTTACTCCCGACTCGTCCCCTTACTCAGACAGGACCGATAGAACGGTTCCGAAAAGAACAGTGTCCCCTATTCAGAGCCCCGGCGCGGACCCGGTTGACAGTTTCGTGATGACGGTCTAAGCTGCCGCCATCAAGGAAGGAGGCTCCCACGGTGCTCGTTCGTCACACCGGTCCCTACTTCCGCTCTCTCCAACTCGTGCCGCGAGTGGGATGCCCGGCAATCGTCTGACTTGTTAACCAGAAAGGAGCGAACCCGATGCGAAAGGTCGCGACCAGCTGCTTGATGGTAACCCTGGCGGTTTGCGCCTCACTCATCGCACAGCCGCCCACGGGCAACTACACCCAACCCTACGACTTCTCCGTCACTTCCTGGACCGAGAAGCTCTACGGTGGTGACACCGGAAGCGATGGCAATGAATTCTCTGCGATGGGAGACAGCTTCTCGTTATCCGGCCTCGTTCTGGACGGAGACCGTACCATCGTGCTCCCGTTCGGATCGCGGAAGAGGATCGTTCGGACGACCTACACGGGAGGCAAGTTGATTTTGGGGGAAACGGGTCCTTGGGGGACAGAGTCCTTCTTGAGCGTTGCGAAGGCCACGAGCATCGCCACACGGACCTACTCGGATCGCACGCGGAGCAATCTGACCAACCTCTCGTTCGAATTAGATCTCTACGCCGACTTTGGATTGCGCTCCTTTCCCGGGGAGTTTCCGGGTTTTCCAGAAGGATTCCCCGAGTACCCCGATGAAGACCCGGGTTGTATCGCCGTGGTCAGCTTCTCGTACAGCGGACTCCCCTCATACTCGGAGGGCGAAGTTCCTGCACTCGGCGACGTCTACATGGACCAAGCCTCGATTTCCATCCGCTGTCTGACGAAGCAGCTCAGCGAAGCCTGCGCGGAGCCAGTCGAGTCGGACTTCGAGCGTTGGAACGACCTGGCCATCCCGGCCGGCTCAGCCGAGCGGCGCTTCTATTGCTTCCAGTCAACCTATGACTTCTCCGGAGGCCCCTCCTTCGTGGCCGTTGAGGACACGGTTTCCTCCGACTGGTCGGTCCTCGACGGGTACAGCAGGAGGCTTCGGGACAATCCTCTGATCTGGGGCAGCAATCTGCGCAACAACGGCCAGGGAGCGACTCAGATCCTCTGGCGTCCCGAAACGGACGGTCCGGATTCTCACCTCTTCTCCCTCGTCTCGCGGTGGCAGCCGGATTGCCATTGTGATGGAACAGGGCGCTGGGGCCGTCATGACTGTTGCGCTCCCACGACGTGTGGCCCTCTCGAGATCAGCGGCGAGGCTGTCGCCTACGGTGCGGACAGAGGTCTTCCCCTACCCCTCGTTGCCTCCAATTCGCTCTGCGTGGCGCTGGTGATGGATCTCAACGGAGGAGGAATCGATCCATCGGGCCTCGGAGACGAGGACGGCGACGGCTTTTCCGATTGGATGGAAGCGTGCTATTGGGGAACGAATCCCTGCGAGTGGAATGCCGAGGGTTCTTCGATTCCCCCGGTTGATCTTTCGCCTCCTCCGCCGGTCCGAGCCTATCCGATCCCGAGGTAAGGCGTAGTCGGGAGTTTTCACCTTAGCCCGGATGTTTCATAAACCTCCAGCTGGCAGGCCGAGGCACGCCCAGAATCAACCCTGAGTGCGACGAGAGTGCGAAGACGGGGTGGAGGGCCCGGTGAAAGTGGCTGGATGTGGAGTCAGCC
>JARRKC010000098.1:0-20038 GCA_037388505.1 Acidobacteriota bacterium
GAGCCGAGGGCGAAGCCAGCGAATCATGCGTCCCGCCAGCGAATCACACTCATCCCGCGAATCAAATACCCGGCTGTTTTCGCGTGATCGGCGAGATTGGCCGGCTCCAATCGGACAGACACGCCAGCGAATCACGCCTATCTCGCGAATCAGGCTCCGGTTCCTATTGGCTCCGGCGGCGGGATTTGCTGGTCCACGAGTCGGAGAGCGTGAGAAGCCTTCGCTGGAGAAGCCTGGCGCCCCTCTCCGAGGGAGCGAGTTCGACGGCAGCCGGGTACAGGTCCTCGGGCAGCAGGCCCTGCACGACCATCTCGTCAACCACCCAGACGTAGTCCTGCGAGGGCAGGCCGGACTCGGAGACCGCGCGAAGGAGCGCTCCCGCATCCTGAGGTTCGACACCTTGCCGGACGATGTCCACCCAGAAACGACGCCTCTTCCAGGAGGATTCGAGACGGCCGCAGCGCTCCGTCAGGAGGGGCACGCCGGATGAAGTCGATGCTGGCCCAGGTTCGCCGAGCGTACCGGGCGGTGCCGAGACAGGTAAGCCAGGGTTGATTTTGTCGACAGCCGTGGCTGCAATCTCCTCCGGCTCCGCGTCCTCTTCGCCGAGCGAGCGCGAGGAGACAGGCTTGTCCCCGGGGCTCGGGTGTTCTGGAGTTTCGGTTTCAGCGACGGCTTGGTTCCCGGCAATCGAAGCGTCCGACTCCGACGCCTCCCGCTCATCTTCTTCATCCTCCAAGAAATCCGTCGAGGGGACAGCGGGTTCGGTCGAGGACACATCGGTCTCCTCAGCATCAGGCTGGGCAGACTGACCGAGTGGTGCCGGAGGCGGGGGCACCTGCCGTCCGGCGACGACCGCAACGGCTCCCAGCACTCTGTCGATTCGTTCCGGTGTGAGCGTCTCTGCACCTCGCTCGATGAACTCCAGAAAGGTCGCGGGCATGGTCCCCGTTCGTCCCTCGACGAGTTGTTCGAGGTGGCCGGCCTCCTTCAGCCCGAACTCTCGCAAGAGCTGCTTCTGCTCCTCCCTCGACAAACCGGCGATGAGGCGCCACAGCCGAGAGGCCAGTTTGAAGCGCTCCAAGGGAGGATGAGGGACGGCCAACTCCGACAGAATCCGGGTCAATTCCTTGAGCCGGTGCTGCACTTCGCCGTTCACTTGATCTTCCTCTCAGAAGGCGAGGGGTTCTCGGTCCGTGCCGGAAGTTGCGAAATATCCTGCAGAAACTGCTTGATGTCCACACCCGCAAGTTGCTGCATGATGGGCGGAAGTTGGCTCAGGACCTGCGTGACGTCTTCGGTCAGTTTCGATGCTCCGGTTCCCGTTGCTCCATCACTGTTGCTGATGATGGTCGTGGATCCGGCCCGTGCCAAGGGTTCGGAGACGGCGGCCGCGATCTCAGGGAGGACTTTGAGGGCCTCGATGGAGAGACCCGCCTCGTTGTACAGCTTCAGAGCCTCGGCCAGGAGACGCCGCGCCTCCGCTTCGGCTTCCCCCTTCGCACGAATGGCGTCCGCTTCGGCCAGACCGATATCGCGGCGCTTCACCGACTCGGCCTCCGCCTGGGCCAGACCCTCGGCCTTGACGGCTTCGGCGGCCTCCTCGCGCTGCTTTCGATCGGCTGCGGCTTTGCGCTCGATGCGGTACTGATCCGCATCAGCCAGGCGTTCGGCCTCGTATTTCTGGGCATCCGCTTTCTCGCGGATGGTGGCGTTCAATTCGAGCTTCTGGCGATCGACCTCCCGCTTGGCGATTTCGATGTCCTGAACCTTGATCTCCATCTCCCCGGCTTTGACCGCCTTGGCATTGGCAACATCGACCTCCTGCTTGATGGAAGCACGCTTCAGGTTGAGAGACTTCTCGGCGACGGCGATCCCTTCGTCGACGCTGAGCTTCTTGCGCTCCTTCTCCTGGCGCGCTCCCTCTTCTTCGATTCGGGCGTCGCGGTCGGTGGTGGCCTTGGCGATACGTGCGTTCTTCAGCGCTTCCTGAATCTTAGGTTGACCGAGGGCATTCAGGTACCCCTCATCGTCCTGGATCTCCTGGAAGACGAAGGAGCGGAACTCGAAGCCCATGCCGACCAGATCGAGGTGGGCTTCTTCGCGTACGCTCTCCTGGAAACGCTTCTGGTCCCGGTAGAGCTCTTCGACCGTCAAGGTGCCGACGATGCCGCGGAGATGTCCCGAGACGGTTTCTTTGATCGTCGCTTTGACCTGCTCCGGAGTAACACCGAGGAATCCCTCCGCCGCCCGGCGGATGTGTGAGATGTCGCTCGGGATCTTGACCTGAGCGACCGCTTTGACGTTGATGGGGATGCCCTGAACGGTGTAGACATGTTGGAGATCGATATCCAGAGTAATCATCTTGAGCGAGATGTATTCGTAGCTCTCCCATGCCGGCCACACGAACGTGCCGCCTCCACGGATGATCCGGAAGCTCTCGATATCGCCTTTCTCGTCACGGACCTTCCGGCCCAGAAGCTTGCGGCGCCCGAACACGATCAGTGCTTCGTCCGGACCGGCCTTCTTGTAGCGACCTCGTACGATGAGATAAGCAACGATGGCGGCAAAGCCGACGGCGAACAGGGCAATCAACGACTCCATGGCACTTCCCCCTTTGAAGCGGGCCCCACTCCTCGAGGATCGGGACCCAAATCAAGCGACCGGCGTGTTTCGGCTCGGTCAATCTGCCTACGCAGGGACGTCGGAAATATTCAGCCTTCGCACCGTGAAACTCAAGGACGAAACTCCTCGATCAAGGGCAGCGACTCCTTTTCGAGCAAGGAGAGCGCCGCCACGATGATACGGCGCTGAAGCCCCGGGTCAGCCGGTTTTCCGAGAGGGTAGCCCAGGGGAAAAGGAACGAACAGCGCCCGCGGCGGCTGGACCTTTTCCGTAACCTCGCGGAGCAGCGTGATCGATACCGTGGGTATGCCGGCCTTCTCGATGACGCTCTGGATCAGTCCGACCGACTGATTGCACATAGGTCAAACGGGTGTGAGGAAGGCCGCATCGACGTCGTCTCTCTGCAGCGCCTGGGCCGACATTGGAGCAGTCTGGGCGAGCAGCCGGCCGGGTGCGGTGATCGATCCCATGAAGCTGTAGTGTCGTTGATTCAGGCTGCCGATGATGCCATCCCGCTCGAGCTCGCGAAAGCGATCGAGGGGAAGGGCCAGATTGGGATCCTGCTCGACTCCGGAGTGATCAAACGACAGACTCCGATGCCCCATCCGAAGCGACGCCAGATCGACCTCGGAGTCGAGCACGCGGTAGGAGAAGTCTCCGCCCCGGAACTTCTCGTCAAACGGCTCCTGATCGGGAGCGTAGAGGGCTGCCGTCGTCACGAGGGCCAGGCGCGACTCACACAAAGGCTTGATCAGCCGGGCACCCGGTTGCCAGTCGACCGACCGGTACCGGTAGGCGGACATGAAGATACGATCCTTGAGTCTGAGGTCTGAAAACCTGGCCATGAGCTTTGAAGTGTTGCGACTTTCGGGAGGATTCTCTCATCTTTGAGTGGGAAATGCATTTTCGACTGGCCGGTGCACTGCTGCTGGGTTCGTGTCTGATTTTGGGCGGTGCTGCCGTGATCCTGGCGGCCGACGATTCGGGATCGGAGGTCCGGGTCCTGTTTTCCGGAGAGGTGCAAGGAGGCTTTCAGCCCTGCGGTTGTGCCGGCGGACCTACGGGCGGGTTGGCGCGTCGTCTGGGATACCGCGATGAAGTGCGGAAGGACTGGCATGGACCTCTAATCCAGATCGATGCCGGGAACTACCTGGCCGCCCCGGGTCCAAACGCTCAGGCGATCAATCAAATGATGTTCCAGAGCCTGGACCGGATTCCGATTTCGGTCATGAATCTCGGAGTCGACGATCTCTACTGGTGGTCTGCACTTTCGAAGGAGGCACGGTCGGAGACGCACATCATCTCGACGAACCTGGTTCCGCGGCGATCCGGATTGGCCGTACCCGCGGCCTTTGCCGTTCTCGATATCCCACTGGCGGGTAACTCGAAGCAGAAGCTTCGCTTGGGGTTTTTGGGGCTGGCCGACCCTGCCCGCGTGAAGCCGAATTCCGGTTTCCGGGCCCTGGATCCAATCGAAGCCGTGAGGAAAGTGAAGCCGGAGGTCATGCAGCAGGCCGATGCTCTGGTCGTGCTCTGGGACATCATCCGGCCGGTGGGTTCATTTCCGGCCAACTCCCCGGTTCGCAAGCTGGCGGAAGAGAATCCCGAGATCTGCCTGATTCTCACGACCGAGAAGCGAGACATCCTCTACCACCCCCAGACGTTGGGTCACGCGACGGTGCTTTCCGGCGTCGAACGAGGCCGTTATATGGGGGACCTTCGTTTGAATGTCGGGGCGGACGGGAAGATCGAGGTTGTCGACCCGAAGTTCGTCGAACTCAAGGACGGAAGTCCCGAGGACCCTCAGATGCTCCGGGAACAGAACAACCTGGCCGCCCGGTTGCAGTGAGTTATGGGACGGCCTGGGACCTATGGGACGCATAGGACATATGGGACCGCGACGAGTTCCTGCGTCGACCGGCTGAAGGATATGGTCGTCCGCGTTCTTCTTGTCTCATAGGTCCGATGTGTCCCATCGGTCCCAGGATGTTCCATCTATGCCTTGCTCTCACCCCAGCAACTTCGCAATCGCCTTCAGCATCTTCTCCTGCGCTTTAGAATGGCCGTGCTGGGCTTCCACGTTGATGTAGGGAATGTCGTGGCGGGCCGCCAGGGAGCCATCATCGGTGACGAACCGGTTGTTTTGAAGGACCACGTTGAAACCGGCCCGGCTCAGTCTGGTAAAGAAGGTTGCATCGGTGACGAAGAAGAAGTCGTCCGGGTCTCGCCGGCGGTTGACGAAGACCTTTCGCGCGTCGAGAGCGTACTGCCCCCCCGGCAGGTAACTCTCGACCGAGTATTCTTGATCGGTATTGTTGTGCAGCGTGACGATGACCGACGAGGAGTCCAGCGAGTAGGTGGAGACGATTTCTCTCGCAAAATCGCGAACCACGGTGATGGCGTCGGGCTTCTCCGCGCCGTTGGGCGAAATCGTAGCCACCGCCCCGGAGTCGGTGAAGATCCGGTTCGGGTCGAAACTGAACCAGCGGCCCGAAAGGAGAAACTTGATTTGACGCTCGCCCGTGTGATGGAGGGCCAGCACCTGTCCCCCGCGGCGTCGAATCAAATGCAGGGCCGCCTCAACGGAGGTGCTTTCGTTCTCGTGAAGATTGAACATCAGCAGATCGGAACCCTGAGCCCGGTACAGAACCGATTCAATCAGAGTATCGCCCAGCTGATAGCTGTGGGCCGCAGAGGTGATCGTGTGGCGGACACAGCCCGCGGATAGAGTGAGAGATCCGAGCAGCAGTGCAAAGAGGCCGTATCGCACAGCCTCCAATCGCACCACATTGCCTTTGGACAGGTCAACTTCGAGAGGGCGCCGATGCCCCGCTGCCGTTGTGAGGGGTGAGCAGGGAGGTGCCCTGCTCGAGCGCATCCACATCGATCAGCAGATGCTTGCGCTGGTACTGAATCCAGCCTTTCTTCTTGAGCGAGGACATGATGTTCGAGAGGTACGGTCGGTTGGCACCCGTGAGTCGGGCCAGGAAATCGTGAGAGAGCTTCAGCTTGAGGCGCACCAGATTTTCCTTGCTGGCGAGCCGATGTCCATGCTTCTGGCCAAGGCGCAGTAGCGCCTGGATCAATCTCTGCTGGATATCCAGGAAACAGAGTTCCTTGACCTCTTCATGCGCCTGATGGACCTGCTGCGTGAGGAGCCGGATGAGGTTGTGGCAAACAACGGTTCGTTCCCGCGCGAGAGTGAAGAAGTCCTCCCGCCTCATCGATGAGATCCAGGTCTCCTCATGAGCGACGGCCTGCATGTGATACGTCGATTCTCCGCCGACGGCGTCGATTCCGAAGGCATCCCCACCTTTGAGGATTTCGATCGTCTTCTCTCGGCTCGAGTCGGGGACCAGAGACAGCCGGACCGAACCGCGATTCACGAAGAAGACATGGTCGGCACTATCCCCCGGATTGAAGATGACCTGTCCTTCCGGAACGATTCGATCGGTCAGCCGGCCAACGATGGTCTTGAGATCCTCATCTCCCAGACCCTCCAGTAGCGTGACCCGGCCCAGATGCCAAATCCGGTCAGACTGGTCTACAGTCTCCAGTAGGCTCGGATGGTGATTCATGGAATTCCCCGCAATCCGATAGACATGTCTAAGTATTAAAGGAGTGTCTTACTGTTCAAACGTTTGAAACGCGAAAAGGTTCCACCTCCAACGTCTTTTTCCGCCGTCCTGCTCCTTTCCGACGAGCGGGACCGTGCGAATTGATCTATCCTTACTGACGATGAAACGAGCACTCCTGTTCACTTTGACCTTTCTATTCCTCATTCCGGTTGCGCTACGGGCAGCGGAATCGGACCTCCGTGTCCTTTCCGAGTTGCGGACTGAGGAAGCGCACAGCTCCGAGCTGGCCAAGGTTCTCATCCAGTTGTCCGATGTGAACGGACCGCGGCTGACGGGTTCTCCCGGCTTCGCCCGTGCGGCCGACTGGGTCAAAGCCAAGCTGACTGAATGGGGAATGAAGGATGCGCGCCTGGAGGACTGGGGAGAGTTCGGGAGAGGCTGGGATTTCCAAAGATGCCGGGTCGAGATGATCGAACCTTATGACTTTCCCCTGATCGCCTATCCCAAGGCTTGGACGGCAAGTCTCGAGACGCCCGTTGAGGGAACGCCCGTGGTCGTTCGGATCAGCGAGGAAAAGGATTTCGGAGACTACAAAGGAAAGCTCAAGGGGGCCATCGTGTTGCTGGTGCGTAGCAGCCCCGGCGGCGCTTCCGGGTATGAGCAGGAGGAGGGACGCTACACCGATGCGCAGTTGGAGGAGCTCGGCCGGGCGCCACTGCCGTCTGAGGAGAATATGCAGGCCCGCCGACGTCGCTACAGGGCCTTCAGGGAGTTCCAGCGGAAGATCCGTGTCTTTCTTCGTGAAGAGGGTGTCCGCGTCGTGCTCGAGCAGAGCCAGGGCGATGACGGGACCGTCTTCGTTGCCGGCGGAGGTTCCCAAGACCTCAGTGAGCCCCTCGGATTGCCGGCAGTCGTCATTTCCTCCGAGCAGTTTGGAAGGATGATTCGGATTTTGGAGGCGGGAGCCCCACTCAAGGTTCGTGTGGAGCTCCAGTCCCGGACTTACGAGGAGAACCCTCAGGGATTCAACCTGCTTGCCGAGTTGCCGGGCACGGACCCATCGGTGTCTTCGCAGATCATCATGCTGGGCGCCCACCTGGATTCCTGGCAGGCCGGAACCGGTGCGACCGATGATGCGGCCGGTTGTGCCGTCGTCATGGAAGCGGCGCGACTGTTGAATGTGCTGGGAATCCGGCTGCGCAGGACGCTGCGCGTCGCACTTTGGAGCGGCGAGGAGCAGGGACTGCTGGGGTCCCGGGCGTATGTGAAGAATCATTTCGCCGATCCGGAGTCGGGGCGGACGCTGCCCGAGTATGCGACGCTCGACGCCTACTACAACCTGGACAACGGATCGGGGAAGATCCGAGGCGTCTATCTTCAGGGCAACGATGCGGTGCGCCCGATCTTCGAGGATTTCATCGCGCCGATCCGGGATCTCGGTGTGACCACGCTGACGATTCGGAACACGGGGGGGACCGATCACCTTCCTTTCGACAACGTCGGTCTTCCAGGTTTCCAGTTCATCCAGGATCCCTTGGACTACGAGACTCGGACTCACCACTCCAATATGGATGTCTACGAACACGCCTCGATACCCGATCTGAAGCAGGCAGCCATCGTCATGGCCTGGTTTGCCTATCGCACCGCCGAACTCGATTCTCCTCTGCCACGCGAACGCTGGCCACGGGAGGAGAAGGAAGCGAACCAGACCGAAGCAGGCGGGGGAGGAGAGAAGTAGGTGAAGAGGCGTCAGTTCCTTGGAGGATGCTTGTCGACCGCTGTCCTGGCCGGCGGTTTGAGAAGCCGCAGTGCACAGGGGGCCCCGAAAACGGTGAAGCCGGCCCGCCTTCGCCCCGGAGACCAGGTGGCTCTGGTCAACCCTGCGGGAGCGACGGCGTATCGTGTCGAAGTGCAGATCGTCACCGAGAGTCTCGAAGCTCTCGGACTCAAAGTCAAACACTCCGAGCATCTCATGGATCGGTACGGGTACCTGGCCGGTACCGACGCCGAGCGAGCCGCCGATGTGAATGCCCAGTTCGCCGATGACTCCGTCGCCGGGATCGTGGCGGTTCGCGGTGGATGGGGATGTGCGAGGATTCTGCCTTTGCTCGACTTCGACATGATCGCCCGGAACCCCAAGATTCTGATCGGCTACAGCGATGTCACGGCGCTCCTGCTCGCCGTGCATGCCCTCACCGGTCTGGTGACCTTTCACGGACCGGTCGGGCTGGGACCCTGGAACCGATTCACCGTGGACTATTTCAAACGAGTCCTGTTCGATGGGGAGCCGGTGCTCTACAGCAACCCGACCAATATCGGCGACAACCTGACCCAGGTTGCGGACCGGGTTCAGACGATTTCCCCAGGTAAGGCGCGAGGTCGTCTTCTGGGCGGCAATCTGACGGTTCTTTCGGCGATCGTGGGCTCCCGCTATCTGCCCGACTGGGACGGTGCGATCCTTTTTTTGGAGGACATCAACGAATACATCTATCGGATCGACCGCATGCTCACTCAGCTTCAGCTGGCCGGGATACTGGGCCGGGTCTCCGGGCTCGTCTTCGGACAGTGCAAGGATTGTGAGCCCGGTCAAGGCGGGTATGGATCCCTGACCCTCGACCAGGTCTTCGACGACCACATCAAGCCTCTGGGGATCCCGGCCTACCAGGGAGCGATGATTGGTCACATCCGGAACAAGTTCACGTTGCCGGAAGGGATTCCGGCGGAAATCGATGCGGACCAGGGGACGATCCAGCTCCTCGAGTCGCCGGTGAGCTGACGAAGGGTCCAGTTATGGCTCAGTTCGAACCTCTTCAATTCCGCTGTCTCCCTCGGAAAGTGAGCGCGCAGAAGGCGCGTGAGTTCTTCGGAAAAATGCGTCTGAGGCGTAGCGTGCGCGCATTTTCAGCAGAGCCCGTGCCTCGCGAATGGATCGAACTTGCGGTCCGAACTGCGGGAAGCGCGCCCTCCGGCGCAAACTGTCAGCCCTGGCATTTCGTGGCGGTTGCGGACCCAGCCGTCAAGGCCCGCATCCGAGCAGCGGCAGAAGCCGAAGAGCGGAAGAACTATGAGAGTCGAATGCCCGAGGAATGGCTGGAGGAATTGAGGCAGGTCGGAACGGATTGGCACAAATCCTTCCTCGAGACGGCTCCCTGGCTGGTGGTCGTCTTTGCGGAGTCCTTCCGGGTTTCGGAAACCGGCGCCAAACGCAAGAACTACTACGTACAAGAGAGCGTCGGCATCGCCTGCGGCCTCTTCATCGCGGCCATCCATCAGATGGGGCTTGCGACTCTGACGCATACCCCGAGCCCGATGGGGTTTCTCGGGGAGATCCTGCAGCGTCCCCCGAATGAGAGAGCGTTCATGCTTTTTCCGGTCGGCTTTCCGGCGGACGATGCCACCGTTCCAGTCCTCGCAAAGAAAGACCTGGAAGATATCTCGACCTGGTTGACGGAACCGGACAGCGGCAGGTGACCCTCAGCGACGACCGGCCTGTGCTGAGTGATCGTCTGGATCTTTCCCGTCCAATCTCGTTCGCCCTGCCCTGGGAGTTGGGGAGGGAGCCAGGTTGGCGCCTTCCACGTGAGGAAACTCGATCTGCTGTAAAGAGGCCGTGGGATCGGGAGAGATGGCGCGAGCCGACTTGAGGAATTCGCTGCACACCTCGTTTGCCAGGAGCTTGCCACGCCGGGTCAGCAGCAACCGGTCCCCGTCGCGGGCCAGCAGACTCTGCTCGGTCAGGAAATTGATCGAGAGCCGAAACAAACGCTCGAAATCGCAGCGGTACTTCCCCGAGAGCCGATTGGTCGAGATCCCTTGTCCCATGCGCAAACCGAGCATGATCTCCTCGCCCATGGCCAGGTTCCACTGCAGTCGCTCGAGACTCGCGGATGGGATGACGCCTTTCTCTGCACCTTCGAAGTAGGCCTCCCAGTCGCAGGTGTTCGTCCAACGGAAACCGTCGGCGTAGGAAGCCGCGCTGATCCCGAAACCGAGATAGGGAGAATTGGTCCAGTAAGCCAGGTTGTGGACGCATTCATATCCGGGCAGCGCGTAGTTGGAGATCTCGTACTGGCCGTAACCCGCCTCCTGCATCAGATCCATCGCCATCTCGTACATGTCGGCCACCAGATCATCCGAGGCCTCGGGCAGCGCTCCCACCTCCAGGAGATGACCGAACGGAGTTCCGGGCTCGATGGAAAGGCTGTACAGCGACAAGTGCTCCGGGCCGAGTTGCAGGGCGCGCTTCAGGTCTTCCCGCCACTCCTTGACGGTCTGATCGGGCAATCCGAACATCAGATCGAGGGAGACGTTTTCGAAGCCTGCTCCGCGGAACCACTCGTAGCTCTGAAGAGCATCTTCGGCGGAATGGATGCGCCCAAGACGTTTGAGATGGTGGTCCTGAAAGGACTGAACACCCAGGCTGATCCGATCGAAGCCCAGTTCGAGAAGTCGATCGCAGGCGGCCGGACTCACCGTGCCCGGATTGCACTCGATGGTCCACTCGGAGTCACTGGCGAAATCGAATGTGTCTTCGAGGGCTTGGATGATGGCTTCGATCTCGTCGCCGGTCAACTCGGAGGGCGTTCCACCTCCGAGAAAGAGGGTTTGGGCCCGATCTCCCTTCCAGCGCGATTCTCGAATCTCCTGTCCGAGGGCGCGCAGATACCGGTTGCGATCTTCCGACTTCACGGGTCGGGAGTGGAAATCGCAGTAGTAGCACTTGTGTGCACAAATTGGTATATGAACGTAGATTGCGAAGCCTGCGCCCCTCACACTCCAGAGATTCTCTCACGAAAACGGAATCTCTGTGGAGACGAACGCGCCTTTGGCGACGTATAGGACTGCGGAGAAGCGGCGGATTGGGGAAGGGAAGTGGTGACCCGGGATCGACAGTCGCTCACCCATTCTGGCGTCGCGGTCTATGGAATCGAATGTAGGTTAAAGAGATATGGACGAAAAGAAGCTTGTGATCGTCGGCGGCGTGGCTGCCGGTGCTTCCGCCGCCGCCAAGGCTCGGCGGATGAGTGAGGAGATCGAGATTGTTTTGATCGAGGCGGGACTCTACATTAGTTTCGCCAATTGCGGTCTTCCGTATTTCGTGGGTGGAGAGATCGGGCAGAGGGAACGACTGTTCGTCACCGACGCCGCTTCCTTTGCTCGGCGCTTCAACGTCGACGTGCGGACCGGCTCCAGGGTCGTCGAGGTGGATCCGGATCGATGCCTGGTGACTTACGAGACCGAGACTGGCGCGTTGGGTCAACTGACCTACGACCGCCTCATCCTGGCCACCGGTACCCTTCCTCTCATGCCACCCATACCCGGATTGGACTCGAGGAGCATCTTCATGGTTCGAACCGTTCCGGACGTCGACCAGATCCGGGCGCATGTGGAGCGCCTCGACCGTGGTCAGGACGATGGCCCCGGTCAGCCGGGCCGGGCTCTGGTGATCGGGGGCGGATATATCGGTCTGGAGAGCGCCGAGCAGTTGCTCCGCCTGGGCTTCCAGGTCACACTCGTCGAACGGGCCCCTCAGGTCATGCTCAGCATGGATCCGGAGATGGCTTACCCTCTTCAGGCTGAACTGGAGTCTGCCGGCGTGCAGGTCATCGTCGGTGACGGAGTCGCGGAGATCCTCGAGACGGAGGATGGGCCGCTGGCCCGAACCGAGCAGGGCAGGGAATTGCCGTTCGATCTTGGGATCATGGCCGTAGGGGTTCGTCCCAACGTCGATCTGGCTCTTCGTATGGGGCTTGGGATGGGCGAGACGGGAGCGATTTCAGTCGACAACCGGCAGCGCGCGAGTGACTTCCGGGTCTTTGCGGCCGGCGACAATTGCGAGGCTCGTCATCGGGTGCTCGATCGGCCGGTCAACATCCCACTCGCCGGGCCCGCCAACAAGATGGGACGGATCGCCGGAGCCAACGCTGCACTGGATCTTATGGGAGCGGATGAAGACGACCCCAGGAGGATGGTGTTTCAGGGAGTGCTGGGCACCGCGGTCGTGCGCGTTCTGAGTCAACTGGCCGCGATTACGGGACTCTCCCAAAAGACGGCGGAGGAGTGCGGAGTGCCCTATCGGGTTGCGTTCATGGTCGGGCCCAACCATGCCGGCTACTACCCAAACGCGCAATCCATGTTTCTCAAGGTGCTGTACGATCCGGACTCCGGCAGGATTCTCGGGGCGCAGGCCGTCGGCGGCGAGGGAGTCGACAAGCGGGTGGATGTGCTGGCCACGGCCATCAGCGGAGGTTTGTGCGTCGAGGATCTCGAGCAGCTCGACCTTTGCTACGCCCCCCCGGTCGGTTCGGCCCGGGACGTCGCCATCATGCTGGGTTTTGCCGGTGAGAACATGCGGCGTGGTGTGATGCCCGCCATCGCTCCGGCCGAGCTGTTCAGGGAACTCGCCGGGCCCAATCCCCCTATGGTTCTCGACGTGCGCACCCATCAGGAGTATGGCCTGGGACACCTGGAGGGGGCCGTCAACATCCCGGTCGACGACCTCAGGGAGCGCATCGACGAGATCCCCCGCCACCTCTCCATCGTCACCCTGTGCCGCAGCGGTCATCGAAGCTACGTGGCCCAACGCATCCTGCTCAACCGGGGCTGGACGGAGGTTCGGAACGTGCAGGGAGGATTCCTGCTCGTCGAGCGCACGCTGGCGGCCTTCCCCGAATGTAGAACCGACGTCCTCGGTCGTCCCGCTGCCCCGACCGGGTAGGATGACCGTCCCCGGTTGTCCATGGATGGCGCTGGACAAGCACGGAACTCGGAACTCGAAACTCGGAACTCGGAACTACTCATTCCCTACGCGGAGGACACTCAGGAACGCTTCCTGGGGAATCTCGATGCGGCCGACGGATTTCATGCGGCGCTTGCCTTCCTTCTGTTTCTCGAGGAGCTTCCGTTTTCTCGTGATGTCGCCGCCGTAGCACTTCGCCAGGACATTCTTCCGCATGGCCTGCACCCGCTCGGCGGCGATCACCTTGGAGCCGATCGAAGCCTGGATCCGGATCTCGAACAGCTGGCGCGGCAGGACTTCCCGCAGCCGGCTAACGAGTGCCTTGCCCTTGTAGAAGGCGCGATCGCGATGGGTGATGAAACTCAGCGCATCGACCGGGTCGTTGTTGATCCGAATGTCCATCTTCACCAAATCGTTCTCCTGGTAGCCGGAGAATTCGTAGTCGAAAGAGGCATAACCCCGCGTCCGGCTCTTGAGCGTATCGAAGAAGTCCATCAGGATCTCGGCCAGCGGCAATTCATACGTCAACAGGACGCGCTCGGTCGTGGTGTATTCCATGGTGACGAAATCGCCCCGTCGCTCGGTGCAGAGGTCCATGACCGATCCGACGTAATCGTTGGGTGTGAAGATGACCGCTCGAACGTAGGGTTCGGAGACCGTCTCGATCTCGCCCAGCAAGGGCCAGCGCGCCGGATTGTCGATCATCCGCTCGTCGCCGTTGCGCAACTTCACCTTGTACACGACCGAGGGGGCGGTGGCCACCAGTTCCAGATCGAATTCACGTTCCAGCCGTTCCTGGACAATCTCGCTGTGCAGCAGCCCCAGGAAGCCGCAACGGAAACCGAATCCCAACGCGGCAGAGGTCTCCGGCTCGAACTGCAGCGAAGCGTCGTTGAGCTGGAGCCTGGCAAGGGCCTCCCGAAGCTCGCCGAAGCGGTCACTGTCGACCGGATAGAGTCCGCAAAAGACCATGGCCTTGACCTGCTTGTAGCCAGGGAGCGCGGTTGACGCCGGGTTGTCCCGATCGGTGATGGTGTCGCCGACGCGGCACAGACCGATCTCCTTGATCGCCGCGTGGGCGAAGCCGACCTGACCGGCAACCAGCCGGTCGCAGGCGCTCATGGCGGGAGAGAAGACCCCGACGCCGGCCACCTCGGCATGCGTACCCGAAGCCATCATCTTGATGCGCATCCCGGGTTCGAGGTGGCCGTCCACCACCCGGACGTAGGCCACGATGCCGAGGTAGGGGTCGAAGTGGCTGTCGAAGATCAAGGCGCGCAAAGGAGCGTCGAGTTTCCCACGGGGAGGAGGCACGCGCGCGACGATAGCCTCCAGAATCTCCTCGATGCCGATCCCCTGCTTGGCAGACGCCAGGAGAACGTCGGACGGATCGATCAGCAGGCTCTCCTCCATTTCCTCCTTGACTCTCTGGGGATCCGACCCCGGCAGATCGATCTTGTTGATCACGGGAACCAGGACCAGATCCTGACCCATGGCGAGATTGACGTTGGCCAGGGTCTGAGCTTCCACCCCCTGCACCGCGTCGACCACGACGACAGCTCCTTCACAGGCGGCCAGACTGCGCGAGACTTCAATCAGATTGAGCTCGTACATCTCGCCGTCGTGTGCGCGGTAGTAGAGGCGAACCGCGGCCATCTTGATGGTAATGCCGCGTTCCCGCTCCAGATCCATCTGGTCGAGCAGCTGCTCGCGCATCTTGCGGGCCTCGACGGTGCCGGTCTCCTCCAGGATGCGGTCGGCGAGGGTCGACTTCCCGTGATCGATGTGAGCAATGATGCAGAAATTGCGGATCTTCGATTGATCGAACATAGGTCGCTGAGAACACATCAGTGTATTACATTCGGTCACGGCTACGCGGACGGGTAACCTGAGTTGCATGGTTTGGAGGTTTGGGGCACGGCAAGGGCCGGCTGCGAGAGATCAGTGCGCGAACACGCGTGAGCGACCCCCCTGCACAGACGCCGGCCTCCTGACTTGCCCCACGCCGACATGACGACAACGGGGCAGCTCGCCGGGCCGCCGGGCGACGGGTTCTTCCAGGCACGATTCGTCTGGGGCGGCTGAAAACCCGTGCCACACTCACGTTCGTTCATGCACCGACGCTGCGGGATGGTCGCGGACCCGAGGAGCCGCCCTTGCGGACAGCGCTCGCGTGGCTCGTGGTTGGATGGGGTCGCTCCGGTGTCGACCCGCTCGGATCCTCGAACTTCCAAAGGGAAGACCGTTCAGCGCAGGAGCCCCGAGTCCAGCAACCAGTTCCGGAGGAGCCCCGGCCAAGCCCCGAGGACGGCATCTCGGGGGGCCAAGCCGAACCCGTGTCCTCCGTGCCGAAAGATGTGCATCTCCGCCCGGACCCCGGCCTTCTTCAAAGCCAGATAGAAGAGGATGGAGTTCTGAGGCGGTACGGTCGTATCGTCGTCGGCGTGAATCAGGAAGGTCGGCGGCGTGTCTTTCGTGACTTGCTTCTCGTTGGAGAGAAGCTCGACCAGGGCCGGATCGGGGTTCTCTCCGAGCAGGTAGTGCTTCGATCCCTGGTGGGTATACTCGTCCGTCAGGGTGATCACCGGGTAGATGAGGATCATGAAATCCGGTCGCGAGCTCTGTCGATCGATCGCGTCCGAGCTGTTCGAGTCACCGGAATCGAAATGGGTTCCGGCGGTGGAGGCCAGGTGCCCTCCGGCGGAGAAGCCCATGACGCCGATGCGCTGGGGATCAACGCCCCAGTCCGAGCTGTGAGCCCGGACATAGCGCAGGGCACGCTGGACGTCCTGAAGCTGGGCCGGATAGTGATAACGCATCCCGAGACGATACTTGAGAACGAACGCGGAGACTCCGATGGAGTTGAACCAGCGGGCGACATCGTGGCCTTCGTGACCTATGGCCAGATGGGCATAGCCGCCGCCGGGGCAGATCACGACGGCCGTTCTCGTCACATTTGGTCCGTGAGCCGGATAGAGGGTCAGGTCCGGTTTATCCAGATCTGTATCCCCGACAGCCCCCGGCGCGCCGCCGGGCCACAGCAGGATGCTTTCCGCCCGTGGGGCAGGCTGCGCCAAAACCCGGGAAGGGAAGCAGAAGAGAAGCGACAAGGAAAGGGCCAGACCCACGAGGTACGGAATGCGGTTGATCTTCATCGAGTCGCAGTTTAGAAGGCTGCGGCAGGTGGGTCAACTCGCCGATCCTGGTTCGGAGCCATGTCTGCCGGAGAAAGCGTCCTGTACCGGAGGCCACACCGGTTGCTCCCGGTATCGGCTCGTCCCGCAATTCGAAGTTAAGTGCCAGACTCGACTCGGAATTCTTTATTCGCAGGTACTTATGATCGAGTTACGTGCGTGTCACCTATTTCGTGTCACCTATTTCAGAGTCGGCCGGAATACGCCCGGTCCAGAAACTCCATGGTGTGGTGGACGGAGATGCGCTTTCCGTTCTTGTCGAGCGCTTTCCGGATCTGGACCAGGCAGCCGATGTTCCCGGCGGCGACGGCATCGGCACCGGTGTCCAGGATTCTCCGGGCCTTCTGCTTCCCCAGCACGGTGGCGATTTCAGGCTGTTCGATGTTGTAGGTCCCGGCCGAGCCACAACAGAATTCGCCGTCGGGAACCTCCAGCAGTTCCACATTCGGAATGGCCTTCAGCAACTCCCGCGGGGCCGTACGCACCCCCTGAGCATTCGCCAGATGACAGGCGTCGTGGTAGGCAAGCCGCAGACTGCGGCTCGCCGCCTGAGGAGAGACGAGACCAAGCTCGTACAGGAATTCGGTCACGTCCCTGACTTTGCCGGCGAATTCGCGTGCCCGCTCCTCCTCGGGGAGCCCACGAAAGATCAACGGATACTCCTTCATCCCGGAGCCGCAGCCGGCAGCATTCGTGATGATCGCATCCACGTCGCGGGGGAAACTCTCCAGATTCCTGCGGGCCAGGCTCCTTGCCTGGTCCAGGTCACCCGTATGGATGGCCAGGGCCCCGCAGCAGCCCTGATCCGCGACGATCACGATCTCGACTCCGTTTCGACTCAGCACACGCAACGTCGCAGCATTGATCTCGGGGTCGAGGACCGTCTGGACGCATCCCTTGAGGAAAGCCACTCTCGCCCTGCACTCGCCCTCGGCCCTGATCAGCTTCGGCAGAGCCTTCGGCCGGCTGATCTTCGAGGGGAGGAGTTCGAGCATGGGGGAGAAGATCCGAGGAAGGATGGACCTAACGGGAGCACCCAGCTTGCCCAGCTTTGCGGCAATGTAGAAACGACCCGGGAAGGGCAGGGTCCGCTGGGTGACGAGTCGAAACAAACGGTCGACCGGCGGCCGTCGCCGGCCGGTCTCCGAGACGTTCCGGAACAGACTCAGAAGTTCCCCATACTGGACACCCGAGGGGCATGCCGGGACGCAAGCCAGACACCCCAGGCATCGGTCGATGTGGGTCAGTGCATCGTGCAAGGGCAGACCTTCCTCGAGCACTTCTTTCATCAGGAAGATCCGACCCCGGGGAGAATCCATTTCCTCGCCCAACACCTCGTAAGTGGGGCACGTCGGCAGGCAGAATCCACAATGGACGCATGCCTGGATCTGCTCGGCCATTGCCTGGCCCGGGCTTCCATACTTCTCGACGCTGATCCGATGCTGCATTCAAATCTCCGGGAAGCGACCGTGAGGGTCCAGGGCGCGCTTGATCCTGGCCGAGAACTGGGAAACTCTCCGTGGCGCCGCAGGGTCAGGCCCCGGAGCACCGAACAGGGGAACCGCGTTGAGCGAGAGCGCACTGAGCGTTTCCAGCAGGTCTGTTGTGCCGCCATCCGCCGCCAGCCAGCCAAGGTTCCCGCCCACACTGTATCTGCGCCGACATCCCGAGCCCTCCAAGGCAGTCTCCAACTCGGGGATGAGAGTGGGCGAGAGGGGAACCTTCCACAGCGACCAGCCGTCGGGCACCCATTCGAATTCGGTGGCTTCCTTCCAGACAGCGGACTCATCGGCTTCAGACAGGACTTCGCCGCCGCCCAGGAGCTGGCGCGCGGCCGCCGTCCGGGTCTCGACGGCCCCGGGCCGGCCTCCAAGTCTCAGCATCAAAAAGCCCGGCGGTTTCAAATCGATCGCCTCGAAGGTGATCGGAGAGCAACCGGCGGTGTGGAGGGTGTTCAACGCAGCCTCGAGACTCCGGCAATCGACGATCAGCGTTCGAAACTCCTGCGGTCGGGGAAAGACTTTCAACGTCAACTCGACCAGAACCCCCAGAGTGCCGCAACTGCCTACCATCAGCTTCGGCAGGTCGAAACCGGCGGCGTTCTTGACCACTCTTCCGCCGCCGGAAACCACCTCGCCGAGTCCGGTCACGAGTTTCACGCCGATCACGAAATCCCGGGGTCCGCCGTAGCGAAGGCGACCCGGACCGGCCATCCCGCTCGCCACCGCTCCTCCCAGTGTGGAACCTCGTGCAACCAGGACAGGATCAAAGGGCAGGAACTGACCCTCCCGGTCGAGATGTTTCTCGATCTCTGACAGAGGGGTGCCTGCTGAAGCGGTGAACACGAACTCTGTCGGTTCGTAGTCGATCATTCCGCAGAGCTTGCGGGTCTGGAGAATCGCCGCCTCCCGGCTTGAGGCCGTCAGCGCGGGTTTGGTCCCGGCCCCGCAGATCCGGAGAACTCGTTGCTCGAGGACGCACTCCCGCAACTCTCGAATCTCTTCCGGGGTGAACGTTGCGTCCATCCGAGACCAAGAAATGTCGTCCGGTGGCGGGGCCGGCGCCACCGATCGGACGGCTTCCTCGCAGGACAGCATCTTCCCTCGGTTGGCCAACCGGTCGGGATCGATCGTATCGCGGAGTCTCCGAAATACGGTCATGTCGGCCTCGGTGAACATCCTGGGCAGGAATTCCCGTTTCTCGACGCCGACGCCATGCTCCCCCGTGATGGATCCACCCATCCGAATGCACATCTCGAGAATCCGTCCGGCCAGCTCTTCGGCTTTCTCCAGTGCGCCCGGTTCGGTCCCGTCGAACAGAATCAGGGGATGAAGGTTGCCGTCTCCTGCGTGGAAGACGTTGGCCACGTTGAGCTTTGCAGCACTCGAAAGGCGCTCGATTTCGGAGAGAGCCTCTCCGAGCCGGCCCCGGGGAACCACGCCGTCTTGGACAACATAGTCGGGACTCAAACGCCCCACGGACGAAAACGCGCCTTTGCGGCCTTTCCAGATCCGCGCCCGTTCGTCGGCGTCGGCGGCGATCTTGAACTCGAAGGGACGGGAATCTGCGATCACATCCCGCAGCAACTCGAACTCTGAATCGACGTCGGCCTGATCTCCGTCCAACTCGACGATCAGGACCGCCCCGGCGCCGGCAGGGTAACTGGCGCCGACGGCCGCTTCGGCCGCCTTGATGGCCAGTCGATCCATGATCTCCATGGCTCCAGGGAGGAGGCCTGCGGCAATCACGCGGGCCACGGTGTCTCCGGCCTGACCAAGGTTCGGGTAAGCCGCCATCACGGTTCGGTAGGCCTGCGGCTTGGGGAGAAGCCGCAGCGTGATCTCCAGCGCAATGCCGAATAGACCTTCCGAGCCGACGAACAGGCCGGTGACGTCGGGCCCGGAACCCTCCAGGCTGGGTCCGCCCAGTTCCGCGATCTCACCGTCCGGCAGGACCACCTTCAGCCCGAGTACGTGGTTGCTCGTCATCCCGTGCTTGAGGCAATGGGCTCCTCCCGAATTGAAGGCGATATTGCCGCCGATCGTGCAAACCTGCTGGCTCGAGGGGTCGGGTGCGTAGTAGAGACCGTAAGGACTTGCCGCGGCGGTAACCTTGAGGTTGAAGACCCCGGGTTGAACGCGGGCGATGCGGTTTCGAGGGTTGATTTCGAGGATGCGGTTCAGGCGATTCAAAGCGATGACGATCCCGTCCTCGAGAGGCAGCGATCCGCCGGAGAGACTGGTACCGCTGCCGCGCGCAACGAAGGGAATCCGCTGCTGATGGCAGACTCTGACCGTCTCGATCACCTCGGCCTCGTCCACGGGCAGCACGACGGCCAGAGGACGGGATCGAAACGAGGTCAGAGCATCGCATTCGTATGCGGCCAGTTGTTGAGGAGCGCG
>JARRKC010000099.1:0-8187 GCA_037388505.1 Acidobacteriota bacterium
GCCGGAATCAAGGATCTCGACGAGACCCTCACGGCTCGTCATGTCCCTCACGTCTACCGGGTCTATGAGAATGGTCCGCACGGGTGGCAGTTGGTCGTCGATCACCTGGAGGAAGTCGCGAAGTTCCTCAGTCAGAGCTTTTCCGGCGAAGCCGTGGCTCCGTCGACGACGAAGTAGTCAGCCGCCCGCACTGTTCTCCGCGGGTCGCTCCGGCCGGTGAATGTCCGCCAAGCCGTGGTCACGAGAAGAGGAACCTCCCACGAACAGGGAAGAGCGAACACTGAAAAAGCAGTGTTCCCAGCACGTTCCCAGCTCCTCCCAACTCAGCCCACTCAGTCCACTCAGTCCGGTCTATCCGCGGTCCGGTCGCACTCGCCAGCCCCCTCCAACGCCCGGCGGGCACACCTGTCCCCCGGGTAAACCCTCCAGGCGGAGGCCAAACCCCTAACCCCACCTACTAATAACGAACGACAACGAAAAACTACGAAGACTATTTGTAGAAGCTCCGTGAAGAAGGTAGAAAGTCGCCGCCCGTGGCCAGACGCGTTGTGCGTGGTGGGAAGCGCCGTCCGCGGGGAGGCTCGAGATGCCGCGCAGGGGAGAGAAGGAAAGAGCGATACAAATGAACTATGCCACGGTTGTCGATCCGAGTTTGGCCACAAGCCTCGGGACTGGGAACCTGATCAGTCCTCAGGGTATTCAATGGCCGCGTCGGCGGGAAAGAAGCGAGCGAGGAACTGCCGCGAGCAGGCTTCGCAGACACACGAGAGCTCCTGATATTTGCCCGACTTCTTGAGTGCGCTCCGGTCCTGAATCTTGACCCGCCTCTTGCCGCAGTGGGGGCATTCGAGCATCGAAGGCGTCACTGTGAGGCCGGATCGAGAGCCTCGCCGCTTTCGGAAAGGGGAATCCAGACTGGGTTTCTGGATCTCGGTGCGGGCGTCGGGTCCGTCGACCTCCAGAACCTCGCACATCTCCATCAGTCGTGAGAACATGCGCGTACCGATGCGTTCTTCCAGTGTCTGTTCGGCGGAGCGCCCGAGACTCGCATTTCGAGGTTCCACTCGCAGGGGCCAGTTGGTGGTCAGAATGGTGTGCTTCCGGTTCGTATAGCGATAGTTGAGAACCATTCGAGTGGTCTCCCGGACCCACTCCGTGGGCCGGCCCGTCCCCAAGTCGTCCCAGATAAGGAGATCGCTTTCCATCAAAGGGATCATGACTTCGCGCTCGGTATCGGGTGAATCGGGACCGTAAGAGTACTGCAACCGGCGGAGCAGTTCCGCCTCATCAACGAAGCGACCCTGGATCCCCTTCTCGAGAACCAGGGCTTTGAGGACGGAGACGGAAAGGTGCGTTTTGCCCACGCCGCATCGACCGACGAGCAGGAGTCCGCGTTCGACGGCTGGAAACTCTTCGACGTATTCGATGCAGCGGGCTAATGCCCCTGCCTGACGCGGGTGCTTCTCGGGGTCGCAATAGAAGCCCTCGAAATCGCGATCAGCGTAGCGGAGGGGGACCTGGGCCTGACTAAGACGCCGGGAGGCGGCCTCCCTCATCCGGCAATCCGGGCAAGGCGAAACCACATCGACTGAGCCTCTGCGCTGAAGCACCCAACCCGTATCACCGCATGTCTGACAGGCCATCGCTGGCCAAGATAGCACGCCGTCCTATCCCCTGGAAGCACCACGAATGCGACGACGTCTTTTGGGGCCAAGCGAACTTTGGATTTGAAACGACGGAACCGCTGGCATAGAATATAGTTCTCGGGGGGGTGATCATTCCTTCGTTATCCCTACGAAGGTGCGCCTCTGTGCCAACGAAGCCTCGGAAAGCTGTGGCTTCAGTTTGCTCACGTTACTCACGCCCGATCTTCGCGCCAGATTGCTAGGAGACAAGGATGAGCCGCAAGTACCGCCAGCCCGGGTATCAAGACCAGGGAGAACGCCGCGAGCCGATGAGCCAGGACAGGAGACCCGTCTCGCGGGAGGGGCCCCGCTCGCCACGGATGACGAGTCTGGGTCGCGTCATCAGGTGTGCCCAGTGTGGAACCAAGTTGCCACCCGGGTTTGGTGAGGTTGGGTACACCAGCCAGTGTCCGCAGTGCTCGGCCGATCTTCACTGCTGCAAGAACTGCGCCTATTTCAACCCGGCAAGTCGTTTCGAGTGTGAAGAGCCGATCTCACAACGGATCAGTCCGAAAGACAAGCGTGCCGACTGCCCGTTTTTCGAGATCCGCTCGACGGTGGAAAAGATAACGTCTTCGTCCGTCACCCAACAACGAGGCCCGTCCGATCCGCGACAGGCCTTCGAAAATCTGTTCAAGCGCTGAACCGCGACCTGGGAGGCGCCAGACATGAAGATCTTCGTGTGTCTCAAAGAGGTCCCCTCGCGGGACAGCCGATTCGAAGTGGATGCTTCCTCGACCTGGCTCAACGAGGGCAATCTGTCCATCGAAATCAGTGAGTGCGATGAGTATGCCCTCGAGGAGGCGTTGCGTCTAAAGGAACAGCACGGAGGAGAGGTCACCCTACTTTCGATCGGTCCCTCGAGGACTGAGAAGGTCCTCCGCAAGGGACTGGCCATGGGCGCTGATCGAGCGGTTCTGGTGGTCGATGAGGATCGAGCAACCAACAGTCCCTTCTCGCTGGCAACCATCCTGGCGACCCTTCTCAAGCAGGAATCCTTCGATCTGGTCTTGGCCGGCACTCAGTCCGACGACGCAGGTTACGGACAGACTGCCATCATGCTCGCCGGGTTGCTTGACATTCCGCATGCCAGCCTCGTGATGAAGATCGAGGCCGATCCTTCGAAGGGAACGCTGAGGTTCCTGCACGAGATGGAGAGCGGCCGGTTTCAATGGTTGCGCCTTCCACTCCCAGCGCTGCTGGGAATCCAGGCGGGAAGCTCTCCTATCCGATATGTTTCCCTTAAAGGGATCATGCAGGCAAAGAAGAAGGAGATCCGGCGAACGAATATCGGGGAGCTCGGGGTGGACCTGTCTGGAACTCCTTCGCTTGAGATTCAGCGGCTTCATCTTCCCAAGATTGAACGGAAAGCAGTTGTTTTCGAGGGGGACACGGAGACGACGGTTGACCAGCTGATTAGACGGCTTCACGAAGAGGAGAGGGTCCTCTAGGGTCGACCTTTTCACCACTTGGCGGAGAAGAGACCGATGTTCCAGAAAGTTCTCGTCCTGATCGACCATTCCGAAGGCCGGGTGCCGCAGGTGTCGCTGGAATGCTGTTCACTGGCTCGGCGGCTCACATCGAAGACCAACGGGAAGGTCAACGCAGTCGTTCTCGGCAGCTCCCTGGATGGTATCCGGGCCGCAGTCGAGCATTTGCCGGTTGATAGGATCAGTTTCGCCGATGATCCATTGCTCGAGAAGTACACACCGGGAGCGTACGTAGAAGCCCTTGAGCAACTCATCACCGAGGATGGACCGGATGTGGTTCTGATGGGGCACACCTATCAGAACATGGACCTTTCCCCACGCCTGGCGGCGCGGATTCGGCGTGCCCTGGTCACAGACTGCGTGGCAATCCGTGAAGACGAAGATCCTCCCGTGTTCGTGCATCCGATGTTTCACGGCAAGTTGAATGCCGACATCCGCGTTCGATCGCCCAAGCCTTGGCTGGTCACGATTCAGTCCGGTGCTTTCGGCGGACGTACGGATGAGCGGGGTACTCCAGAGATCGAAGCTCGGACGGTCCACATCGACAGCGACGCGATCCATCGCGAATTCCTGGAAGAGGTCTCCGTCACGGCCGATCGCGTCGACCTGACCAAGGCTGAGATCATCGTAGGGGTGGGACGGGGCGTTCGTAATGAGGAGAACCTCTCCCTCATCAAAGATCTTGCCTCTGCTCTGGGGGCCGAAATCGGGGCCAGTCGACCGATCGTCGATAACGGCTGGCTGGAGCGGGACCGGCAGATCGGTAGCTCGGGGCAAACGGTCAGCCCCAAGCTTTACTTCGCTATAGGGATTTCGGGGGCGATTCAGCACATCGTGGGGATCCGCAACTCCGGCTGCATCGTCGCCATCAATTCCGACCCGAACGCGCCGATCTTCAATGTTGCTGCTTACGGCATCGTGGGAGACATGGCCAAGGTCGTGCCTCTGCTCACCGAGAAGATCCGCCAGCTCAAGACAGGCTGATTCGACCATGCCAGGCGGCTGGAAGATCCGTTCACACTCTTCGTGAGGGCTGCATCTCGAGTCCCTCGATCCGCCTCGAACGGTCGGCGCTTGGAGTCCGATTACCCCTGCCGGCCCAGACTGTGGAGTTTGAGGGCGTGCCGCCCAAATGGTCCCAGCCCCGATGAGGTTTGACACTCGGCCGCAGCGCGAAACTTCGGCAACTCGATCTCGCGCAAGGGCGCAGAGTCCGCAAAGGATTCCTTCGTCTTCGGACCCTTGGCGTCCGTAGCGTATTTGCGCGAAAACGCTCTTCTGTGCGTCTCGACGGACGAGTGCCAAGGTCGAGGCAGGGTCCAAAGGATTTCGGCAGCACACCCCTGGAATGCTAAGAGCGAATGACGAAGTGCGAACAGAGTTCCTCCTTCGAAGTTCGCACTTCGCATCTGTTCGTTCGTCCTTCGCACCTTTCACTTTGCATCGGCAGCCCCCGCACCCCGCAGCGAAGCCGCCAAAGTCAGAACGCGGACAAAGCCAGCTGCCCTCCCAGCCATCGGCTCCTGCTCTCCCCACTCGTCACGACCGTTGACGCCTTGCTGTCGGTCTCGAGACGCCAACGGAGTCGGGTCTCATCCCAAAGCCGTGGGCAACGCCCATGTTTCGCGGCCAAGCGGACAGCCTTGGAGTGCTCAAGGCGCGACTCAATTCCCGCAGTCAGGCACTGCGGTGTGGAGGAGTTAGAGACACTCTTCTTCTCGACCCACCCAGATAGGCAGTGAGACCAGTAGGGGAGGAGTCAGGGACACTCTTTTTCCTTTCGTCTTCTTCTCCTTCCATCTCCGTCCCGTCACCCAGCGACGAACGCCCCGCGAGGTCGGTGCGCGAGCAGTCAGCGCGCGAACAAGGTGAGTCGCCTCGCCTTTCCAGTTGCCGGCTGCCGGTCATTCCACCCCCGAAATGGTAGTCTCCGGCGACCCGCCGACTCAGTCGAAGCCGAACGTTCGCCGTCCTCCCGTGCTTCGGGAACCGACCTCCTTCCTCCTTCTGGCACATCCGCCGATTGGCGCTGAAATGAAAGACATCCGGAACGCGATGGACAAATACGCGCGAGGGGAGATATCGAAGAAGCAGCTCCTGGATTGGGCGACTCTGGTGCCTCTGAACCACGCATACCACTGGCAGGGACCAGAGGAGGATGACATCGCCGGTTGGCTCAATGAGATCAGCATGCTTTCCCTGAAGGCGGATTCCGACGCAGGTGATCCGTGCTCGAATCGATGCAGGGGCGGCACGACAAGCCATTATGGATCCAGAATGCCATAATCTGCCTGTATGGCTGAGGTATCGAAATCAGTCTCAAAGCTGTGGCGTCGCCGCCGAAGCCGTTGGCGAAAGCTGATCGAACCGCCTCCGCCGGTGTACCACAATCCGACGGAGAGAATCATCGAGCGCAATTACCGCTTGGGCCGTTGGAACCTTTACATCGGTGGTGCCGGTGCCCGTATCCCCGATTTTGTCAATGTCGACCTTTTCCCCCTCCACGGAGTCGATGTCGTTTGCTCTGCCGAGCAGCTTCCTTTTCGTCGCGACCTTTTCCGGTGGGTCGAGTGCGACGCAGTGCTCGAGCACGTGGAGGATGCTGATGCGGTGGTGTCCGAAATCGAGCGTTGTCTCGAGGTTGGAGGTCTTGCGCACCTGGTTGTGCCGTTTTGTCATCCTTTTCATGAGTATCCCCGCGACTTTCGACGGCTGACGCTCGATGGTTTGAGGCAGTTTTGCCGTGGCAGGCTCCACTGCGTCTCGTCGGGCTGGCGCACTGGACCAGCGGCGACCTGGATCGTATTCACGGTGGAGTTCGTCAAGGCTTGGTCGGAAGCACTCTGGTGGAGAAGATTGGTTCACGTCTTGTTGGGATGGCTCCTCTTCCCGCTTCGCTACCTGGATGCCCTTCTGATAACAAAGCCGTGCGCCGATCGTCTCGGAAATCACGCGTTCATCTATGCGGTCAAGACCGGAGCTCCGAGGATCTCGCCAAGCACGACGACGGAAAAGGCGTCGAGTCTATGAGTTCTTAGGGTCGACGATACATGACGCTATCCGATGCGCGGCCGGCCCGAAGTAGGGGACACTCTATTTCTCCCTTCTACCCCTCCCAGCCAACGACCACCGCCCTTTCCACCCCGTCTGCGGCGGAGGATTGTGTAAGATTCGCGGCCGAACAAGTCCTCCGTGTCGAGAACGGCTCTTCCGTGATGAGAGAGTAGAAGGAGTCGGGGACACTCTCTTTCTCGACGCACCCAAATGCGCAGTGGGAGGAAGTAGAGGAGGCCCCGCAGGGCTCCGCTACGGGGAGACCACCAGGGGGAGAGACCGGAGTGGGGCCCGATTCCACCAGTGATTAAGTTTTGGGGGAAAAATCGATTTACAGATCAAGCAACTCCGGAGAGAATCTCTACAACAGTCCATTTCACGCTCGGGGCCAGGCCCCGGGGAAGGGAGGATCCCTCAAATGCAGAGCCGTCGAATGTTCCGAACGCCAAGTGTTTCGGCCGGAATCGCCATGCTTTTCCTGATGCCTTTGCTTTACGGTCAGTTCGATCCCCGCGCCGAAATCAACCTCCCCGCAGGACCGAGTTTTCGCAGCGTGGAAGAAAAGGACGGGTACGTATACGCAGTCACCAGTGTGAGGACCCTTTACGTCTTTGACCTGCGGGCCGTGTCTCGGGAAGGCGCCTTTGCCAGCATCGACGAGCCGGTCGGTCATATCGACGAAGCGGGCGGCTCTACCCTGCTCCGCAATGGGGACTTCCTCTACGTTCTCGGATACAGCCCTTCGTACGTTGCCGACAGCCACAACGGCATCAAGGTCTATGACATCAGCGACGCGTCCGGCCCTGTTTTCCTGCGGAATGTTTCGGCGCCGGGGGGCATCGTAAACGTGTTCTCGGATGGTGAACAGCTCTACACTTCCGCCGACATGGTCGCAGTCTTTTCACTCGCTGATCCGTCTCAGCCCGAGTTGATCGACAGCTTGCCGCTGGATGGTTGGGGCGGCTACTCCGTTGCCGCCAGCGGCAATACGGTGTATGTCTCAGAGTATCGCTCAGATCCTGTCAGCTCCCGAATCAGGGTTATCGATGCTTCCAACCTTTCCAGCTTGTCCACTGTTCGGCTGGTCGACACGGAAAATGTTGCGTACCATCTTGCGGTCGTCGACGGCCAGTTGGCCGCCTTCGAATCCAGCAAGATTCGACTCTACGAACTCGCCGATCCCACACTCCCCACGGAAGTTGACAGCCAAACGGCTTCAGGGCGGGCAGCAAAGGCCGTCTGCGGCTACCTCCTGACCAACGGCCGGGTGTTTCGTATTGCCGACCGGAGGCTCCAGTTGATCCTGAGGTTCAATCCAGGTGGACACCAGAATGACGGTGCTCCTCACGGTACGGCGGCACGGGACGACTTCATCTACTTAACCCAGAAAGAGCGGATTCTGGTGCTCACTACACCTCCTGCCCTCGTCTTCCCCCAGTACGTTTCCGGGCAAACCGGTGCGGTGCAGAACCGCACCCGGGTCATCCTGCGCAATGCGGGCTCGTTGGGCCAGGAAGGAAGTATCACGTTTCGGGACGCTGCCGGAGCCGCACAGGTTGTCTCGATCGGAGGATCTCCGATGGAAAGCTACCTTTTCACGATTGCGCCCTGGGGGACTCTCGACATTGTGACCGATGGCCAGGGAGGACTGCTTTCCGGTCCTGTCGAGGTGACCTCCAGCCTGGCCGGTTGGGGCCAACTGGAGGGAGCCGAAGTCTTCGATGTCCTAGGGAGTTCGGTTTCGGTGCCCGCTGCGGCTCTGGGGAGCCGTCATCAGGTCTATGTCTCGGTGGACGCCACGGAAGATACCGGAGTTGCCGTGAGCAACCCGGACGCCGACCAACCGGTAACCCTGCGCTTTATATTGTTCGATAACGAGGGCACCCGTCGAGGAACCCAATTGATTGAGTTGGCTCCCCGCGAACAGCGGGCCGTCTATGTCACGGACGCCTCCCTGT
>JARRKC010000100.1:0-17573 GCA_037388505.1 Acidobacteriota bacterium
ATCCGTGGAACCGTTGTCGACAATGATATGTTCCCGATCGAGCCAGGTCTGCTCGTCGATCGACTGCAGACAGTCGCCCAGGAAGCGCTCGCCGTTCCAGTTCACGACGACGACGCTGACCAGGTTCTCGGATGCTCTTTCTCTAGACACGAGGCTTACAGCTGTCTGTTGGGTTGTTGGTCACGCTGTAAGTATACTGACCTTCAATTCGAGGATGTAGTCGAAACTTCGATCATCGATGCGTCGTCGAGGGGAGAGAGGTCGAGTTGTGTGAGACAGGTGACACGCACGAAATGCGACTGTAAGTACCTATCAACAAAGGCTTCCGGTGTGAGTCTGGTACTGCTCTGCTGGATTGCGGCGTCCATCGACTGCGGGAGCGAACAGTGGGCCGTCGGCCGCAGGGTCTCCGTAGAACCCGATTGCGCGGAGTCTACGGCTCACGATCGCGCAAGGGGGTGGGAAGCCGTCCCCCGCCTCCTGCTTTCTACCACTCGTCAACCAAGAATCGTGAGTTTCTACGAAAGATCCCCAATCTTTCCTCTGCTGACTGGACGCCCGGGCGGGCTGGCAGCCTGGATTACTGGGGCGGCCTCCGGCCGCGCTCGAATCTCAGATTCCCCCATCTTCCTCCGCCCATCTCCGGCCTTGCTTCTTGATCTCCCGCACGATGATCGCGAGTCCGTTCTTGCGGGTGGGTGAAAGTTGCGTGCTTAACCCAATCTTGCGGATGAAGTAGAGATCCGCTTTCGCAACCTCCCGGGGCGGCTGGTCATTGAGGACGCGCAACAGCAGGGCGAGGATGCCCTTGTTGATGAGCGAATCGCTGTCGGCCCAGAAGTGGAGCCTTCCATCCCAACGCTCACTCCGCAACCAGACCGTCGCCTGACAGCCCGGCACGGAGTGTTCATCCGTCTTCCATCGATCGTCCATCCCGGGGTGCTCTTTGCCGAGAGCGATGATGTACTCGTACTTCTCCATCCCGTCACGGAAACGGCGGAAGTCCTCGATGATCTCGTCCTGAATCTCGTCGAGCGTCATCGGAGTCGCCTTCATTGCGGAATCCCAGTCTCGATCGGGTTTGTCTCATCGTTGCTCCATTCGAACCATCCCCCGTCGTAAACGGCGATGCGAGGCCAACCCATGAGCCACGCACTGAAGAAGGCCTCACTTGCCCGCCAACCGGTTCCGCAGTAGAAGGCGTTGAGCTTGTCCGGCGTCACCCCGACCTCTCTCCAGAACGCCTCGATCTCGGGGTACGCTCGACTCGTGTGGTCGGGGTTCCGGTAGTTCTCCATGTGATAGGCGTCGCTTCCGCAATTGCCGAATACGGCACCCGGGATGCGGCCCTTCTTCTCAATGTAGTTGTACCCGCTCACCTCACCGATGAACTCTCGCCAACTGCGGACGCTGACGAGATTCTGGTCGGCGGATCGGAGGATCGCCCTGGCCTCGGGAAGATCGACGGCAAACTCCGGGTGTGCCGGAATCGCTGCCCCGAAGTCGTTCACCGGCTGTCTCGGCGAATCTTCGGTACTGACTGCAAAACCCGCATCGGTCCATGACTGGAGACCTCCGTTCAGAATGCGCACGTCCTGGACGCCGGCATACAGCAGGATGAAGGCGCATCGGAATGCGGCCAGCTGTCCGGCACTACTTCCCGGGAAGGGGTCGGCGTTATCGGGAAAGGAAAAGCGCCCGTAAAGAATGACTGTCGTGTCGTGAGTGATGCCCAGGTCTTCCAGGACCTGCTTCAGCTCGCCCGGCGATCGCCGGTTCCAGGTCTCGGTCGATTCCAGTGAATTGGTGTCGACATCGACAGCCCCCGGGATATGACCTTCTTCGTATGCACGGCGGTTCTGATAGTGCGCATGACAGACTGCAAATCTCGAATTGTCGTACTCGTCGGCGTTGCCGGTGGTCAGCAGCGTATTCAACCACCGTGCCGAAACCAGATGTCGATAGCGTTCGAGACGCGCCATGGGGAGACCTTCATCGGTCGTCCACTCGCGGACGAACTGGTGATAGAGGTCGACGTTCGCATAACCGGCTCGCTCGAAGAGGCGGGCGACCACTTCCGTTTCCCTTTCGTCACTGCCGTAAACCACGACGGGCTTTTCCGGAGCTATGCTCTTGGAACGAACGATGTCGAGCCAGTCGAGGTAGGAACTCCACTTGGCGGGCAGGCTCGTTGCACCCGGGATATGTCCACCGCGGATCTCACCATTCGACCGCCATCCATTGAACGCGTCGGCCGAGCGCACGTCGATGAGTTGCAGGTTCTCGGTCTCCAGTCGAGTCTTGAGTTGAGTCGTCGAGAGTTCCGACAGAGTCTGCGGCATCAGGCTTTCTCCTTGTCTCTTGCTGTGTCGGCGCCAAAGGCGCCTTTGGACTTCGGAGGTGCGCTTCCGATTTCGCTTCGAAGTGGACCTCCAATTCAGCAGGCTTCGGGCTTCGTCAACGCGGAACTCGGAACTCGAAATCCAGAACGTTCTCACCGACCGTCCCGGGACAAAAGATCCACTCCCGTTTCCCGGCGAAATCGACAATCGCCGTTCCCAAACACGATTTCCGGTTGCGCTCAGGCCCTGAACCGCACCGTGAAAGAGCAGGTCTTGCCGCCCCGCAGAACCGAATCGGTCAGCTCCACACCAACCGGCCTGCCGACGTTCCTTTCGAACAATTCTCTCACATACCCAACGGAGCATTGACAGTAGGAGGCGGAGATGTCTCGGGGTGCGTCCTCGAGAATCGGGCACAGACAGTACCCGTCGGAGACCTTCAGACCGCGAGGATTCGCGGTGTACTCGAAATAGACGACGATCTCATCGCCGTCACGAGTGACTTGGTCTTCACCGACGTACTTTCGCATCCCTTCCAGAAATGCTTTGACCTGCTCCTCGCCCGGCTTCTGCGAACTCCTCCGGCCGTTGGCACCCTCATAGCAGGCGAGACCACAGTTTTCCATGATCTTCCGGCGCGTCTCGACATCGAGGTTCGCATCCATCTGATCCATCAGCCTGCGGATGACAGCCTGTCCCTGGCTGACCTTCTCGTCGCAAGGGCTCAGGGGGAGTTCCTCGGCTGACTCCTGGCCCGATGCGATATTCCAGAGCGGAACTGCGGCCGCTCCGCAACACACTCCCATCCCCGATCGTCGCAGGAATTCCTTCCGGTTCATTGCTCCTCCTCCCTCTGTACAGGCAGATCTACGAGATGGACGGATTCTCCCGCCGGTCCGTTCAAAAGGGAAGCGATGTGAGGTTTTCGATTTGGGAGGACGGGAGGACGGGAGAACGGGACGACGGGACAATCAGGGGGAACCTTGGGATACACGAGTCAACCCGGGCCGGCAGGGCCGGCGCAGAAGCGTCGTCACACGATGAAAGCGACGAAATCGCATAGGAGATCCGGAAACCTTGCCACTGAAGGCTCTGGGGGATCCTACGGAAATTGCCCGTGATTGGTGACTTGCCCTTTGTCCTTCATCTGTCGGACAATCTTGTGCAGCGATGGCGAATCTCCATCCAATCACCAGCTACGGTCCTCACTGCCGGCAGAAGACCCTCCGGCTGCAGTCCCGGGACGGATGGGGTTTCGAACGGTCCGCCATTTCCGTCGTCGCCTCTTTGCTGCTCGATCTGGGCGGCTGGATCCCGTGGCAGCAGAAGGAGCAACGGTGGCTCCGCAACAATCGCCGACGGGTCTATCCGTATGAAGAGATCCCGGGTAGGAAAGCACCGAAAGCGGCCGGAGACGGCGGATCGGGGGAGAGGAGGTCCTCGTCGAAGAAATGACCTGATGGCCGAGAGGCGGAGTCTAGGTGGAAAGTACGAAGTACGAAGTACGAAGTGAGGGGGGAAGAACCGTGAAAGATCGGGGCCGATTGCTGAAGCTGGCTTGGCTGGGCGGGATCTGTATGGCGAGTGCCGTGGTTGCCGTTGGTGAAACACCGCCGCCGGAGGTCTACGACCGGTTGCCGGTGCGCGAGGTGACCGTCTTCAAGGACGGCCATGCTTTTCTGCTGCACGAAGGGCAGATGGAGACCGACTCCCAGGGCAACGTCACATTGGGTCGTCTGCCTCGACCGGTGCTCGGTACCTTCTGGCCGTTTACCACCGGTTCGGTGAAGCTGACGGGCGTGGTGGCCGGCCGGCGCCGGGTCGCCATCGAGCGGACGGCTCTAAATCTGGGCGATCTGCTGCGGGCAAACGTCGGCAAGCGGGTCCTGATCTCCGAACCCTTCGGCAAGGAGTCCCAGACGACCTGGGAGGCGGTCATCGCCGGCTTTCCGGAGCGCAGCTCGGAAGAGCTGGAGCACACAAATCCGCCCGACGCCGATCCGCCGCTGCCCCAAAAGAGCGACCTGGTTTTGCTGCGCACCGACCGGGGAACCAAGGTCATGCCCATCGCCCGGATCCTCGACGTCACCTTCCTCGACCAGATGGTGGAGAAGAGCAGCGGCGAGGAGTGGCGCGACGCACTGACTCTGCGGCTGGATGGTGCTCCGGCCAATGGTCGTGCCGACGTCGGCCTCGTCTACCTGCAGCTCGGCCTGCGCTGGATTCCGAGTTACCGCGTAACGCTGGAGGAAATGGGCAGGGCCCGGGTTGAACTGGAGGCGACACTCATCAATGAGTTGGTCGATCTCAAGGGTGCGGACGTACACCTGGCGATCGGCGTGCCGAGCTTCACATTCGCCGACGAGGTGGATCCCATCTCTCTGAAATCGACGGTGGCCCGGCTGGCTTCACTGGCAGGAGCGGATTCGCAGTTCATGAGTTTGAGCAACACGATCATGAGCCAGCAGATCTCGCTGCCAGCGAGGACCGGAGCGCAACGCGAAGCGGGACCAACGCTGGAGCTGGGCCCGGCCCTCGAAGCTCCCGGCCGCACGGAGGATCTCTACCTGTTCACTCTGACGGGTGTGACCCTGGAGAAAGGACAGCGCATGACCGTGCCGCTGGCTTCGGCAACCTTGGACTACGTCGACATCTACACGGTGAACGTTCCATTCGCCGTGCCGCCCGAGATCGTCGACAACCTGAACAGCGAACAACGGCGCGAAGTGGCGCGGCTGTTGAGCCGGCCCCGCGCCGTTCACAAGGCGCGCCTGACCAATCGGGGACCGCATCCGCTGACGACGGCCCCGGCCTTGATCATAAAGGACGGCCGCCCGTTGGGCCAGGGACTGATGACCTACACGCCGGTCGGAGGGGAAGTGGACCTGGAGATCACGACAGCCGTCGGACTGCAGGTTCGGAAGGAGGAACAGGAAACGGGCCGAACGCCCACCGCGCTTCACCTGAACAGCACAGAATTCATGCGGATCGACCTGGCGGGCAAGCTGATTCTGAAGAACTTCATGGACCGTTCTGCGAGGCTCATCGTCACGCGATACGCCCTGGGCAAGTTCGACTCCGTAGGTCAGAACGGCGTCATCACCGACGGCAGCCCCTTCGACGACGAACTGACGCTGGAGGCCGCCGGCACAGCCTCCTGGTGGGCACGTTTTTCCTGGCCCTGGTGGTGGGCGTCGGTCAACGGCCTGGGCCGCGCCCGCTGGGACGCTACTCTAGACCCCGGTGCAGAGACGGAACTCAACTACCAGTGGCACTACTACTGGCATTAGTTCGCCTTTCGCACTTCGCCCCTTGTCATTTGTACTCCGCCCTTCGCGCTTCGGTCTTTTGGCGTTCGTCCTTGCCGGGCACGGCGCCGTCCTTAGACCGTGAGGAGCGACACTTCAGCTGGTGCGAGGGAGGCGTTTCTTCACCTCCTGGCTGATCTGGATCAGGACAGCCGTGACCACCGAGATGGAGTAGTGGCGGTGCCGGAAGTCGGAAACCTCCACAACTTCCGGTTGAGAATCGAAGAAGTAATCCGTGATTTTGCTGGAAAGGTACGCTAAAAGCCTGCGTGCCTTCTGTACGAAATCACGAACCGTCCGAAGTCATCCTTTGAGATGGGGAAATGAATCTCCAGAGATGAGTCGCACGTTTCCCAAGACTTGCACTACCATGGGCTAAAGAGAAGGGGGAGGCGGAAAATGGAGAGCGGCGGACCTAAGAGCTTGGTCGGCTGTTGCGGCTTGTATTGTGGATTGTGCAGCAGGTATCAGTCGAAAGCAGCAAGCCGATGCGCTGGTTGCGGATTAGGCGAACAGCATTCCTGGTGCAGCATCTGGAACTGCTGTGTAAAGAAGCACGGATTTGAGACTTGTGCGGAGTGCTGTGAAGTACTCACTTGTCCAATCTTTTTGAGGAGAAGGGTGGCAGAGTGGATTCCGGCTGTCGACAATTTGCGTCAAATCCAGGAAGTCGGCATGGAGGCTTGGCTGAAGCAGCAGGAAGAAAGACAGTCGTTGTTGGAGGAATTGCTCCAGAACTACAACGAAGGTCGATCGATGAGTCTCTACTGTAAATTCTGCTCGAGGATGTCGCGAGACTCCATCGAAGAGGCGACTCAGAGAGCGGAAGAGCTTACGGCTGAAAAGACCGATGGTTCTGATATGAAATCAAGGGCCAAGATCCTGAGAGCAATCATGAGGGGTATGGCGTTGAGCGCCGACGTCAATCTCGATTGAGAAGAGAAGGTGATCCCAGGAATTCGCCCTTCGCCCTTTTGCTCTATGGTTGGTCTCACTTCGTGGCGACAACCGCGAATTCCCTCGACTGTGGCTGATAGGGGGTCCCGGCGACGTCCGAATAGAACTCCTCAGTGGAAAGGTCGCTTTCCAGGAACTCCTGTTTCAACGACTCTGGGGTGAAGTACTGAAACCAGTTGTAGACCGTTCGCGTACGTTCCAGCTCGACGATGGTGTATTTCTCCAGCACGACCCTTTCCGCCGGATACCTGAAGGTGTTCTTGAAGCAGAAGTAGTCCTGTGGCGACCAGAAACCATCGAACATGTTGGGCGCATACGTGGCTGTCTCTCTGATCTGCTCGAAATCAGCGATCGAATAGACGTCGAGCAGGACTGAACCGCCCCGTTTGAGGATCCTGTGGAACTTGCTCAGCATCCGCCCTCGTTGGGCAGGATTGAGGGCGCAGAAGTCGCACATGATCATCAGGACGAGGTCGAAGCGCTCCTCCGTATCGAAATCCAGGTAGTCCTGCGTCACGTAGTGGATGTCCAGGTGTTCCAGGGCCGCGACTTGTTTCGCGTAGTCGATGGATCTCGGCGAGAAATCGATGCCCGTCACCCGTGCACCGCGTCGAGCGAGACGACTCGTGTAGAGGCCCGGGCCGCAACCGAAATCGGCGATCTTCGTCTCCCTGCCGACTTCGAATCGGGAGGTGATCCATTCTACCGAGCGATCAATGAACTGTGTCTGTCTCGAGGAAACGTCGACTGAGCCGTCAAGGTGAAGATCGAGCATCCTGGAGGAGGTGTGCTCGTCGGTCCAGAGATCGGCGGCAGTATAGGTCTCGAACGGTCTGGGCCGTTGGTTGATCCGCTCCAGCTCTTGAAACAGCTTCAGGCGTCTGATCGTCATCCAAAAAACGGGGACAAGGAGTGAGTTACTCCTGTCGAGCTCAGGATCAACATGTACCGCGCTCACACCCGCGGGCCGGTCTCCCCTCCAGTGCCCGCAAACAAATTGTACAGCCAGGCGAAGATCAGCCCGCCGATGGCGCCGTCCACGAGCGCGTAGAGCGCGCCGACGACCACCTGGCCAAAGGATGCCGTCGCATGATACCCGGGATAGATTGACGCAACCACGGCCAGGAAGGCCCCGCCATACCCAGGCGAAGCGAGATTGACGAGCCCGACCAGGAAGACCAAACCTCCCCAGAAGATTGCTACCGAAAACCCCAGCGCCTTCACATTGAGTCTCATTGCTCACCCCCTTGGATTTCAGCCAGTTGCCTCGGACTGCGCATCTACCGGGCTCGAAGAACCTGGGAGTCCGGAGCAAGGGAAGACCAGTTCGAAACTGCAAGGGGCGAAGTGCGAAGAGCAGGATCCGCGCAATCTCGATGGTGCACTTTTCGGCTCCCCGAGTCTCAGGGAACCGTCGGTTCGGGCAGAGCCGCTACGGGAAGAGTCGACAGAGGAAGGCCATCCCGGGTCTCCATAGGATATCCCGCTGACCAGTAGACGATTTTCCGCACCTTTTCCAGGGAGTCGAGGGTCGTACCCAACAACAGGCCCACGCCCGATGAGGAAACGAACATCGAAGTACCGGGGCGCCGGGCATCCTCCCGCTCGCCGCCGCTGTAGCCCAGGGATCCTTCACCGGGCTCCTTTCGCGTGATTGGCGGGATTGGCTGGCTTCAATCGGACCGACTCGCCAGCGAATCGCGCATATCTCGCGAATCAGGCTGCGGGCTCACTTCGCGTGATCGGCGAAATTGGCTGGCCCCAGTCGGACCGACTCGCCAGCGAATCGCGCATATCTCGCGAATCAGACTCCAGGTCCCTTTCGGGTGATCGGCAGGGTTGGCTGGCTTCAATCGACCGACTCGCCAGCGAATTACGCTCACCTCGCGAACTAGCCACCAGGTTTGGCCTTTCGCAGAAGTCCCGACGGTCATGCGTCGGCGATGTCCGGGCTTCATCGGCTGATCTTCCGTGGAAAGAGAAGGTTCAATGCGGATTCGTGGGCAGAGGCGTGATCTTCGATCCCCCGGGAGAAACGGACTCCTGCCTGAGTGCGGTCAGGTAGACCGGTTCGTGGGCGGAGACCTGGACGACACCCCGGAATTCGGCTTTGCTGAAGATTGCATCTCCGGCGCCTCCGAACAATTCCGAGAAGAAGAGGGCATGGTGCCCTTGGGATCGCACGCGTTTCGAAGCGACCAGCGAACCGGTTTCGTCGAGAAGGGAAAACGAGATTTCGATCGGTTCTTGTCGGTGGGTCATCGGAAGCCAGGCCAGGCTGGTATTCACACCGGGTCCCCTCTCGACCTCGAACAAGAAACGGGTTGCCGAGGGACTTGGCTGCAGCTCCAGCTCAAAACGACGGGGACCGGAGGAGAGCCGCAGATTCAGCATCGCCTCCAAGTCTGGAGGCTGGTCCGTTTCGATCTCCAGATAGCCGACTCGCAGCCTCTGCTCGAGTGTCTGGAGAGCGAAGGTCCGTCGCTCTCGGCCGGCAAGCCGAAAATGAAAGGTCGACGGATCGGTTTTCCGGCTTCCTTCAACCGCGCGAAAGCCCGGCCATGGACGCTGATCTTCGACTCTCAGCACGATATTCCCATCGAGGAAGTCCGGTGTCCGATTGACCAGCGCGAGCGTGGCATCCAATCCGCCGCCGAGGGCTAAGTAGGGAAAGACGCATCGCGCTTCGGAGGTCTCCGCTACGGAAACCGTACTCGCTGTTGCCGATTGAGGTACCAGTCTCCAGTATGCTCCGTAGAGAGACGCGTGCCGTTGTCGAGCCCATCCAAATCCGTCCGGCGGTACGCGGAGAACCGAAGGACTCGCGTCTTCGTCGAGTCCGAGGAGGAGGATGACCGAACCTTTTCGAGCCAGCGTCTCACGAATGGCGTATTCGATCTCCTCCTGTCCGAAGTGGAAGAACCGCGGGTCAACGTTGTATGGGTGGCGGAACGTCGCCGGAGCAACCACCCTCTTGCCGTCGACGACGGCTTTGACGTAGGGAGGCGGAAGGTCTGTGAGGATCAACGCATCGTCGCTGCCGGGAGTCTCGTCCAGTCCACGAGCCGCCTGATAACGTCGAGCCGGTCTCTCCAGACGGTCCACATTCAGCAGTGTGCTCAAGGTTGCGCTCCCATCCTGGCCGGGAACGCCCACCACGGCCGACAAGAGGAAGAGGCCCGCCAGTCCTGCCGGGAGCCGTCGCAGGCGGCCCGCCTCTCTCCAACAGTAGTCGACGATTCTCTCGAAGGCGTGTCCGATCGGAGGCGCAAGCAAGACGAGTGACGGAAAGAACATCCGAGGGTCATGCAGGTAGTAGAAGGCCATGACGGCGGCAAAGAGCAGTGCACCTGCGGCGAACGGGCGGAAGACTCGGCTTCTCCAGGCAAACAGGAGTCCCGCCACGGCCAGAGCGGCAAAAGCCGGACCGAAGTAGGTGCCCGTTCCATAGAGGTCGGAGACGTGGTACCCCGTTGGGGATCGCATCAACTCTCCGGCCAGGACCTCCAGGTTTCCCGGCAGGTTGCGGATGTTGAAAAGCCAATCGAGACTGTCCCATCGGCCAACCCAGATGTGATAACCCGTCATCAACGGACTGCCGAAGGTCCATGCGTTGTAGAGCAAGGCAGGAGATGCCCCGAGAAGGAATCCTACTCCCAGTTTCAGTCGACGGCGGAACCATTGCTTCCTCGAGTCTGCGCCCATCAGAGGTACCCAAAGGAACACCAGCCCGAAGAGGCAGTTGTTCAGTCGAAAGCACACGGAAAGGCCGAGGAGAATCGCGCCAAGCATCGCCAGCCCTGTGCTCTGCTGTCGGCGCGACCCAAGAACCAACAGAAAGAACCCGGTGAGCACGACAGCCATGCTCGAGACCTCGCTGAGCGGTGACCTCCCCAGCACAATGACGGCCGGGAGCGTGGCTACGGTGAGAGCTGCAACCGCACCGCCGAGCATCTCGCCCAGGCAAAGCATACCGAGAAAGACACCGGCAACCAGAGCGTATACGGCGAGTAGATTGACGATGAACGGTGCCGCGATGGGCTCGGCCCCAAGTTCCATGGTCGCCGCCTGGAGGACGCTGTAGCCGAAAGGATATCGGGGCGGAAGTTGCTGGCCCGCGAAAGGCAGAGAGTAGGAACCCGAGCGCACCAGTGACACCGCCCCGGAGAAATACTCGTATCCATCCGGCCAAGGGGCCAGGTCATAGGCTCCAGTCCGAGTCAGATCGATCCGCCCAATGGTGAACCACGGAATGGAGAGCGCCAGGATCAGCAGGAGGAGAGAGATGCTGGTCCTGGCGGTGATCCTGGTCTCGACGATCGACGCACTCAATCGACCTGTCTCCCCTCACTCACCCGCGGAGGCCGAGGAGTCTTCTGACCGTTTCTATGGGGTTCTGCGGATTCTCCATCTGGAGCAGTTTGTCCGTCCGCATCTGGATCAGCTCGGTCCATTCGGGGTGGGACAGAATGTAAAACTGTTCCTTCCGGATGGCATCGAAGACCGCGTCGGCGACCTGGAGAGGAGGCATGCTCGTCGCGATGGCGGCCTTGAAGGCGGCCAAACCGGTCTGCATTTCCGGAGTCATCGGGATCGGTTCGTCATTACGCAACTCCTCGGGCCTGTGACGCTCGGCGTTGGCGATGTCCGTGCGCACCAGCCCCGGACAGAGCACCGATACTCTGACGAGCGAGCTCCGCTGTTGAAGCGTCAGGTACAGGTTTTCCGAGAGGGCCACCACCGCATGCTTCGTGGTCGCGTACGGTGCGGAACCGGTGCCGACGATGAGTCCGGCGGCCGAGGCGGTGTTGACGATGTGGCACTCTGTCTTCTGCTCGAGCATGAGCGGCATGAAGACTTTCACCCCATGGATGACGCCCCAGAGATTGACGCCGATCACCCACTCCCAGTCCTTCCATGTGGCCTCCCAGGGTGCCCCTCCAGCAGCGACCCCGGCATTGTTGAACAGCAGATCCACCTGGCCGAATGCGTCGAGCGCCTGCTGAGCCAGCCGTTCGACATCACTCTGTTTCGAGACGTCCGTCCTCAGACTCAGGGCGGTTCCTCCGAGGGTCTTCAGTTCACATTCGGCCCTGGTGAGATTGGTCTCATCGACGTCTGCGAGGACGACTCTTATCCCCTCACTGACACACCGCTGGGCGATCGCGCGTCCGATGCCGCTCGCCCCGCCCGTAATCACTGCGACTTTGCCTTTGAAGTCCTTCACCTGTGCCTCCCTTCAAGCGAGCAGTTTACGCCAGACTCGGCAGCAGCGCCTAACCTCGTCAATTCGATCCCGCTCAAAACCGCAAAGACACAAAGGAATTCGCCAATGCCCTCGCTGTTTCCGCCTTCTGGGCCCGGCAGCTGATCAAGATCGGCCCGTAGAGTGCCGCCGATTCCGGTGGCAACCTGCTCCTTCGATGAGAACGATCCTCGCTCGAGTATGCGGCGAATGTACAAGACCTGACGATGCATCGTGTCTTCCGCTCTCATCGAGCGACAGCTCAGGGCCTCCCCGAAGCCGGATCCTGCCACTTTCGGGCGGCGCGGCCGTTGAGATCCCAAACCACGCGGCCTGCACGAAGGACCAGTTCGCATTCGAGTTTCTGATTCCCTGGGATCATCGCTCCCTCAGCATCGATGAACCCGAACGGGCCGCGCCGGAGGTTCAGGACCGTGATGTCCGCCTCGGTTCCCGGGCTGAGGTGACCCAGTTCCTGATGCCCGATGACTCGGGCAGGGGCCCAGGTCGTGCGGAGAACAGCCTCTTGGAGCGGCATTCCGAGGTTCAGAAACTTGGACATCACGTTCAGGAGATCCTTCATCCCGGCATTCATGCTGTGGACATGGAGATCCGTGCTGATCGTATCCGGGGGAAAGTCGGAAGCCATTGCGGGTACGACCTGTCGCCAGACGAATGATCCGGCGCCGTGGCCCACATCGAAGAGGACCCCCTTCTGTCGGGCTTCGCGGACGAACGGTTTGACGATTCCATCCCCTCCGACGATCGCTTCTCTCCCCTGGGCGTCGGCATAGGTGTGAGTCAGGAAATCGCCCGGTCTCAGATGGTCCAGCAGCAGTTGGCGCAAAGACAGTGGAGGCTGGTGGGAGCCGAAATCGATCATGACCGGGATCCCAGCGATCCGGCCTGCCTCGACTGCACGATCTACGGGTTCCCATCCCGCACCGTTGTAGTGCGCCACTTTAACGCCGACGATCAGTGGCTTGAATTCCGAGGCCCGCATGGCCGTCAGTCTGGCGTCCATGTCGGAGAGGTCCTGCTCGATCGGACCGCCCTTCATGCCGTTTCCCACGATGTTGAGGAATGCCAGGACCCGGGTCTGAGATCTGTCGATGGTCTGCCGCTTGAACTGCTTGAAATTCCGCCATCCCGATCCCCCGGCATCCACCATGGTCGTGACTCCGCTGCGGAAGCTGAAGCTGTCGGGAGATATGGCACTGAATCCGTTGCTGTAATCCGCGTCTTCTTCCGTGCCATGGAAGAGATGAGTATGGATGTCGACCAGGCCGGGAACGACGAATAGACCATCCACGGAGATGACCTTCTGGGCCGATTCATCCGGGAGTGAGTCTGCGATCTGGACAACCGTGCCGTCGCGGATCGCCACGTCTGCGACATGGTCGATCCCGTTCTTTGGATCGATCACGTGCCCTCCCTTGAGCACGACATCGAAAGGTCTGGGCTGTTGAGCCCAAAGAGACGCGGTCATCAGGACCGGTATCAACATCTTCATCCCTGCTCCTCCTCCTGTCGATCGGATGTCGTAAAGGCGACTGTGTCGCCCATCCTACCCCAGGAATTGCTCTATCTTGTATTGCCAAAGAAGCTACAATACGGGAGTTTATGCTGAGATTGGTGACACGCTGAGATTGGTGACACGCACGTAACTCGATCGTAAGTATCTGCAAATAAACGACTCAATCGCGAGTCTGGTACCAGTTCGAGGATGGCACCGCCGGATCCGGTGCTGACAAGTTGAACTTACGTTGTGAAGAGGAGAAGAAGGCATGGTAAATCGATGGGTCCGTTACTCACTGATCCTGGGTGCGATGACGCTGCTGGGCACGAGTCTCGGACTGGCCCAGAACCCGCTGATTCTGGACCAGTTTACGGCCGACCCAACGGCCAGAGTTTTTGAAGGCAAAATCTACGTCTATCCGTCTCACGATATTCTCGCGAGTCCAGGCAAGGGGCGGCCCGGCTGGTTCTGCATGGAGGATTATCACGTCTTCTCCTCCGGGGATCTGACGAACTGGAAGGATCATGGGGTGATCCTGAGCCAGAACGACGTGGACTGGGTCGATACCAGCGCATACGCCATGTGGGCACCGGACTGCGTTTTCAAGGACGGGACCTACTACTTCTACTTCCCCGCGATCGCCAAGGAAAAGGGAAGGAAGATCGGGGTTGCGGTATCGGACAAGCCCTATGGTCCTTTCAAGCCGGAGGCCAAGCCCATCGAAGGCGTTCTGGGGATCGATCCCTGTGTCTTTATCGACAAGGACGGGAAAGCCTACATCTATTATTCCCTGAACAAGATTTTCGTCGCACCGCTGAAGGACAACATGCTGGAACTGGCTGGCGAGCCGCAGGTCATCGGCAATCTCCCGACCGAGGGGCTCATCGAGGGGCCCTTCACGTTCGAGAGGAACGGCATCTACTACCTGACCTATCCGCATGTGGAGAACAAGACGGAGCGGCTGGAGTACGCCATCGGCAAGAGTCCGATGGGACCGTTTGAGCCCAAGGGAGTGATCATGGACGAGTCGCCCAGCGGCTGCTGGACCAACCACCACTCCATCGTGGAGTACAAGGGGCAGTGGTACCTGTTCTACCACGACGACGATTTGTCTCCCAAGTTTGACAAGAATCGGTCCATTCGGGCGGACTTTCTCTCCTTCAACGCCGACGGCACGATCCAGAAGGTCATCCCCACCCTGCGTGGGGTGGGCATCACCGACGCGGGCAGCCAGATCCAAATGGACCGGTACAGTTCCATCAGCGGGGACGGGGTGTCGGTTTCATTTCTGAACGATGCCAACACTCACGAGGGCTGGAAGACGACGCTGGCGGCGCCGGATGCCTGGGTGCGCTACGACAGGGTTGATTTCGGTAGCAAGAAGCCCGGTGCGCTGAAGCTCAGGGCCTCCTCCTCAACGGGAGGGACCATCGCCGTTCGGCTCGACAGCATTGACGGGCCGGCGATCGCGCGGGCCGACATCGCTCCGGGTACGGATTGGAGTGTTGTCAGTGCCGCCCTGTCCGCGGCTCCTTCCGGCGTTCATGACGTCATCGTCACACTGACCGACGCGAAGCCGGTGGACATCGACTGGATTCAGTTTCAGTAAGTGATCTTCGACTCCGCTGGAGCGGCGCATCGAATACCGGGGTCGTGAGATCGCGCGAGACGGAGTCGCCGGCGGCGTTGTGCAGGATCCCGTTTCAGGCTGGGCAACGGAAGATCGGCGATCCCCCGTTGCCCGGCCCATCCCAATGAGGGGACATTCGGTTTCGTAGAGAAACAGTGTCCCCTACTCCTCCCTACTCCTGTCCCCTGCTTCGTTCAGCCCACCATTGCCTCGAGCTCCACTCCCTTCGTTTCATGGGCAAAGCTCCAGACAAAGAAGAAAGAGGCGATGGCGGATATCGCATAGAACCCATAGGCTCCGCCCAAGCCGATGCCTGTGAGCATGATGGGGAAGATCATCGTAATGGCGAAGTTGGATGTCCACTGCGACAATCCGCTGACGGCCATCCCGCTCCCACGAATCTGATTCGGGAACATCTCACCGAGCATGACCCACATGACCGGTCCCCACGAGAAGTTGAAGAAGATCACATAGAGGTTGGCCGCGATCAAAGCAATCGGACCCTGTAAGCCGGTCAGGACCAGCCTGCCGCCTTCACCGAGTACCGCTGTGGCGAAGATGACGGCCATGGTGCTGAGCGTGATCGCCATACCGATCGAGCCGATCAACAACATCGGTTTGCGGCCGATCTTGTCAATGACCGCAAAGGCGACCAGGCAGGCGCCGATACTCAACGCACCGCTGATGACATTGATCAGCAACGAGTTGGATTCGGTGAAACCCGCAGACTGCCAGAGCACGGCACCGTAATAGAAAATGATGTTGATTCCAACCAGCTGTTGAAAGGAGGCCAGGCCGATGCCGAACCAGACGATCGGACGAACTCCCCGGTTTCCCATGAGCTTGGTCAGCACCGCCATGGCCTTCTCCCGTTTCCCCGAAGAGACCAGAAAGCGAGGGCTTTCCGGAATCAGGAGAAGTGCGAAGAAAAAGGTGATGGCAGGTGCCAGTTCCACCCAGAACATCCAGCGCCAGGCTTCGTATCCCAGCGCGAAGACATCCAGCGAACTTCCGGCTGACCCGGCGATCAGGTAGTTGCTGAGGAAGGCGATGAAGAGGCCGCTGATGATGGCAATTTGCTGGATCGAAGAGAGCCGACCTCGGTATTTCGCGGGGGCGACTTCACTGATATAGGCGGGGGCGAGCACCGACGCAGCTCCAACAGCGAGCCCCCCGAGCAGTCGATAAATGATGAATTCCAAAGATCCATCGGCGATTCCTGATCCCCAGGCGCTCACCGTGAAGAAGACGGCGGAAATGATGAGGATCGTCCTGCGTCCGAACAGGTCGGCAAGTCTTCCTGCCAGAAAGGCGCCGACTGCACAGCCGAGCAACATGGATGCAACGTTGAAACCCGTACCGACACTGTCTGAATGAAATGCTGTCCGCAATCCATCCACCGTGCCGTTGATTACGCCGGAATCGAATCCGAACAGAAAACCGCCGATCGTGGCCACCAGCGTGATCAGAACGATGAATCCCGTATTGTGTGAGGAATCTGACATGCGGGCGTATCCCTTCTTGAACGTGAGTGTGAGTTGACTGTCACTTATTGGAAGAGCCTTGGCGCAAAATCTTTCAGATCACGGCGCCAGGTCTGCCACTCGTGCGCAGTGCCGGGAGACTCGTAGAAGACGTGCTTGATCCCCGCGTCATCCAGCGCCTTGTGAAACTCGAGGAGGCCGGCGCGCATTCTCTCCGGTTCCTCGGTTCCGACGCCCACCCAAAGCAGATGCACCCGCTTGGCGAAGGCGGCCGGATCGGCAAGCGCTCCATTGTAGGCGGTTTTCGGGTCGAATTTCTGGCCGAACAGGAAGGCTCCTCCGGCTCCACATGTCCAGATGATCGAAGGTGATCTGAAATGTCTGCATCCCGCCCATAGAGAGGCCGGCCATCGCACGATGGTCGCGATCCGCCAGGGTTCTGAAGTTTGCATCGATGAAAGGAATCAGGACCTGCGTCAGATCGTCTTCGAACGCCGTCATCATCTCCTGCATCGCCTTCCTCATCTCGGGTGATCCAAAGGACTTTCCGGTCAAATCGGGAGGCGTGTACCCCGCACGTCGGGCGTAACCATAGGCCATCACGATGAGCATGGGTTTGGATTTACCGGCGGCAATCAGGTTGTCGAGGATGAAGTTGGCGTGCCCCTGCTTCGTCCAGCCGGTTTCGTCCTCGCCGCCGCCATGCTGCAGGTACAGGACCGGATAGCGCACTTCGGTCTGCGTATCGTAGTTGGGCGGCGTATAGACCAACGCGTGCCGCCACGTGCCCGTCACCTTGGAGTTGTACCAGATCTCACGGACCATCCCGTGCGGTACATCTTCCGGCAGGTAGTAGGTCGATCCCTTCTCGGGAACCTCGACGGCACTGGCGTCCTTGCCTCCACCAAAAAACGAATGGCTGCCGGGATCGGCAACCTCGGCGCCGTCGATGATCACGGTGTAGTAGTGCAGACCGGGCGCCTGGGGCGGAGTCGTCACCGTCCAGAATCCATCGGACTGCTTCTCCATCGCCATCTTCGGCCCGCTCCAGAAATTCACCCTCACCTGCGTGGCTTCGGGGGCTTTCA
>JARRKC010000101.1:0-11650 GCA_037388505.1 Acidobacteriota bacterium
AAGATTTCGGTGATCGTTCCGGCGCCGACCGTTCGGCCGCCTTCCCGGATGGCGAAGCGCAATCCCTTCTCCATCGCGATCGGTGTGATCAGCTCGACGCTCATCGTCACCTTGTCGCCCGGCATCACCATCTCCGTGCCTTCCGGCAACGTCACATCTCCCGTCACATCCGTCGTCCGAAAGTAGAACTGCGGCCGGTACCCCGTGAAAAACGGCGTGTGCCGCCCCCCTTCTTCCTTCGTCAGAACGTACGCTTCCGCCTGAAACTTCGTGTGCGGCGTGATCGACCCCACCTGGGCCACCACCTGTCCGCGCTCCACTTCCTTCTTGTCCGTCCCCCGCAGCAGCAACCCCACGTTGTCTCCCGCCTGCCCTTCGTCCAGCAGCTTGCGGAACATCTCCACGCCCGTCACCACCCGCTTCATCGTCGGTCGGATGCCCACGATCTCCATCTCGTCTCCCGTGTGCACCTTCCCTCGCTCGATCCGGCCCGTCACCACCGTCCCCCGGCCGCTGATCGAAAAAATGTCTTCGATCGGCATCAAAAACGGCTTGTCCACGTCCCGCTGCGGCAGCGGAATGTACTTGTCCGCCGCCTCCATCAGCTCCAGCACCGACGCCTGCTCCTTCTCGTCCCCTTCCATCGCCTTCAGCGCGCTGCCCCGAATCACCGGCACATCGTCCCCCGGAAACTCGTACTGCGACAGCAGCTCCCGCACCTCCAGCTCCACCAGATCCAGCAGCTCCGGATCGTCCACCATGTCCGTCTTGTTCAAATACACCAGAATGTACGGTACCCCCACCTGACGCGCCAGCAGAATGTGCTCCCGCGTCTGCGGCATCGGCCCGTCCGCCGCGCTGACCACCAGGATCGCCCCGTCCATCTGCGCCGCTCCCGTGATCATGTTCTTCACGTAGTCCGCGTGCCCCGGGCAGTCCACATGCGCATAGTGCCGGTTCGCCGTCTCGTACTCCACGTGCGCCGTCGCGATCGTGATGCCCCGTTCCTTCTCTTCCGGCGCGTTGTCTATCGAATCGAACGACCGCACCTGGATCTTCGGGTTCGCCTTCGCCAGCACCATCGTGATCGCCGACGTCAGCGTCGTCTTCCCGTGATCCACATGCCCGATCGTCCCCACGTTGATGTGCGGTTTCGTTCGTTCGTACTTCTCCCTTGCCATGGTTGTCCGTCTCCCGAGAATTCAGCTCTTGGTTTGGGTCCGAGACTCCTTCGTCTCACTCCAACCGGCACCCCGTCGGGGCGCCCTACTTTACCAGCAATTTACCTTGCGCCTTGGCAATCAATTCCTCAGCCGTCGCCTGCGGCACGGGGTCGTACTGACCAAAATGCATCGAATAGGTCGCTCTGCCCTGTGTCAACGAACGCAGATCCGTGGCGTAGCCGAACATCTCCGACAAGGGGACGAGGACCTGCACCACCTGCGAATTACCCCGTGGCTCCATCTGACCGATACGGCCGCGACGACTGTTGAGATCTCCGATCACGGCGCCCATGTACTCTTCCGGCACGACGACCTCTACGCGCATAACCGGCTCGAGAAGCCGCGGACCGGCCTTCTTTGCAGCGTTCTTGAACGCCATGGAGCCTGCGATCTTGAAAGCCATCTCCGAGGAATCCACCTCATGATACGAACCGTCGTAGAGCTCGACTTTGATGTCCTCGACCGGATATCCCGCCAAAACGCCGGCTTCCATCGCCTCGCCGATTCCGACGCGCACGGGATCGATGAATTCCCGGGGGATCGTACCGCCCACGATGGCGTTCTCGAACACGTAGCCGCTGCCCGGCTCTCCGGGCTCGATCCGGATCTTGGCATGCCCGTACTGTCCGCGCCCACCGGTCTGCCGCACGTACCGGCCTTCGCCCTCGGCCTTCTTCGTAATCGACTCCTTGTAGGCCACTTGCGGCTTGCCGACGTTGGCGCCCACCTTGAACTCGCGCAGGAGCCGATCGACGATGATCTCCAAATGGAGCTCGCCCATGCCGGAGATGATGGTCTGACCGGTGTCCTTATCCGTGTGTACCTTGAAAGTCGGATCCTCCTGCATGAGCTTGTTCAGTGAGAAGCCGAGCTTGTCCTGATCCTGACGTGTCTTGGGCTCGATCGCCACGGAGATCACCGGTTCGGGGAAGTCCATCGCCTCCAGAATGATCGGCGACTTCTTGTCGCAAACCGTATCACCGGTGGCCACATTCTTCAGCCCCACCGCGGCCGCGATATCCCCGCAGTAGACGGCGTCGATCTCCTCCCGCTTATTGGCGTGCATCTTGAGCAACCGCCCAATCCGTTCGTCACGCTCCTTGGCAGTGTTGAACACCGTCGATCCGGCCTTCAACCATCCCGAATAGACCCGCATAAAGGCCAACTGACCCACGAAAGGATCGGTCATGATCTTGAAGATCAAGGCAGAAAAAGGTTCTTCGTCGCTCGGCTTCCGAATCACTTTCTCTTCCCCGCCGGGCTTGTGGCCCTCCACGGGGGGCACGTCCAAGGGCGACGGCAGGAAGCTGACGACAGCGTCGAGCAACGGTTGAACTCCCTTGTTCTTGAAAGCCGACCCACACAAACAGGGCACGAATTCCAGATGGATGGTGCCTTTCCGAATCGCTCGGGTCAGTTCCTCCTCACTGATTTCAGCTTCCGCCAAATACTTCTCCAGAAGATCGTTGTCCGTTTCAGCCACGGTCTCGACCAGCTTCTCGCGCCATTCCTCGGCCTGTTCGCGATACTCTTCCGGAATCTCGATCATGTCGTATTGGGCGCCCAGCGTTTCGACCCGATAGACGTACGCCTTCATCCTGATCAAATCGATGACGCCTTCCAGGTTCTCCTCGCTGCCGAGCGGAATCTGGAGCGCCACCGGCTTCGCTTGAAGCTTCTTGGAAATCGACTCCAGGGATTTGAAGAAGTCCGCGCCGGCGCGATCCATCTTGTTCATGAATGCGATGCGCGGAACCCGATAGTGGTCGGCCTGACGCCAGACGGTCTCGGACTGCGGCTCGACTCCGGCTACAGCGTCGAATACCGCCACCGCACCATCGAGAACTCGCAGGGAACGCTCCACCTCAGCGGTGAAATCCACGTGGCCCGGCGTGTCGATAATGTTGATCCGATGGTCCTTCCAGAAACACGTCGTCGCCGCGGACGTGATGGTGATCCCGCGCTCCTGTTCCTGGACCATCCAGTCCATGGTCGCGGTCCCTTCATGCACCTCGCCTATCTTGTAGTTGATGCCCGTGTAGAAGAGGATCCTCTCCGTCGTGGTCGTCTTCCCGGCATCAATGTGCGCCATGATCCCGATGTTTCGGGTTCTTTCTAGAGGCACTCTTCTCGCCACGTTGTTATCACACTCCCTAACGTTCGTATTTCAAAATCCCCCCACTCGGAACTCCTTCGGGAATCCCTGCTGGAAGGCAATCTATCCTACTCACCCTAAACGGAATGTTGACGGATCTCCCGACAAAGCCAACTACCAGCGGTAGTGAGCAAAAGCCCGGTTCGCATCCGCCATGCGGTGAACATCTTCGCGCTTCTTAACAGCGCCCCCACGATTGTTCGCCGCATCGATCAATTCGTTGGCCAATCGATCTGCCATCGTCTTCTCGCCACGACTCCGAGAAGAGAAGACGATCCAACGCAACCCCAAAGCCGTTCGACGACGCGGGCTGACTTCCACCGGCACCTGATAGGTCGAGCCGCCGACACGACGGGACTTCGTTTCCATGAAGGGCCGCGCATTCTCGACCGCCTGTTTGAAGATCTTGAGCGGGTCTTCGCCCGTTCGCTCTTCGATCTTCTTCATGGCGTCATAAAAGATGCGCGTGGCCACAGTCTTCTTGCCACCCCCCATCAACTTGTTGATGAGTCGGCTCACCAGTTCGTTGTCGTAAACCGCGTCAGCCGGAATCTCACGCTTCGGAACTTCTCTGCGCCTTGGCATTCCTTCACTCCAGAAACAAAACAAGCTGCAGGAAGAAAAGAATCCATGCAGCTTGAACAGAAAACAGTTAACCGATGCCGCCTATCCCTTCGGCCTTTTCGCGCCGTATTTGGAGCGGCTGTTCTCTCGGCCTTCGACGCCGACGGCGTCCAGGGTTCCCCGGATGACGTGGTAGCGCACGCCGGGGAGATCCTTGACACGACCGCCGCGAATGAGCACGATCGAGTGCTCCTGCAGATTGTGGCCGATACCGGGGATATAGGTTGTCACCTCAATCCCGTTCGTCAACCGCACACGGGCTACTTTTCTCAGGGCCGAGTTCGGCTTCTTGGGAGTCTGTGTATAGACCCGGACGCAGACTCCCCGCTTCTGGGGACTACCCCCCAGAGCAGGACTCTTGGTCTTCGACCGAATCGCTTGTCTCCCTTTTCGGACTAACTGATTAAACGTTGGCACTCTTCAGTTCTCCCGCTAAAAAGAAAAAAGTGATGCCGAGGCACCACACCACCAAATCGACAGCCGTCGGAAATGGACTTCAAATGCTAGCTTGACGCAACAGTACGTGTCAAGCCGACCCTGCGGAAGAGACAATCTTACCAAAAGGGCCGGGCATCTACAAACACAAATCACTGAATTGGTGCCGGTTCCGGGGCCCCGGCGAGGGACCTTGCGGCGGCACGGCTCACACACTATGATGGCGCTTTTCGGATGGGTGTTTCAATCGATCGTCGACTTCTTCTCAACGTTTATTCTCTGATTTACGCTGCTGGTCTCGTCCTGTATTCCGGAGTCGTCACGGTTCGGCGGCTTACCGGCGGCCGTCGGAGCCCATTGCTCCCGCGCCTGGGTCTCTCCACGATACCCGCCCGCGCAGCGGTGGAACGAGACGGACCGTGCGTATGGATTCACGCGGTCTCGGTCGGCGAATTGAACGCCATGCGACCGCTCATCCGGGCACTTTCGGCTCTGCCTCGCGTCAGCCTGCTTCTCTCGACGACGACCAGCACCGGCCAAGCGCTGGCGCAAAGGGACTTCTCGGAGCAGGCGACGATCTTCTATTTCCCGCTCGATCTTCGTCGGATTTGCAGGCGCTACCTGCGTCGACTCAAACCAACTCTCGTGGTCCTGGCCGAAACCGAACTCTGGCCCAACTTTCTGACGGCATCACAACTCGAGAACGTTCCCGTCGTCCTGGTCAACGGACGCCTCTCCGACACTTCGTTCCGTCGCTACCACAGGTTCAACCGCTTCTTTCACCCTGTGATCCAATCGGTCTCTCACTTCTGCATGCAGACGAAGGAAGACAAGCAGCGGATTCTCGAACTGGGCGCTGAGCCCGAACGTGTGAATTGGGTCGGCAACCTGAAGTTCGACTACCACCAGACCTCTTCACCGGAACAGGTCCGCCTGAACGAAGCGTTGAGCCGCATCTTGCGCCGTCAGGAAGGGGACCTCCTGCTCGTGTGTGGAAGCACGAAACCGGGGGAGGAGGAGCAACTCGCCCGGGTCGGGGCCAGCCTGAGAGCAGCGGGTTTCTCCTTGAAGCTGATCGTGGCCCCCCGGCATCCGCATCGGGGTGCCGAAGTCACCGAACTCATGGGCGGTGCCGGCTTCGCGACCGTGCGGCGCAGCACCATCGACATCGGGTCGCAACGACTCCCGGCAGCGGAGGCCGTCGTGCTCGACAGTATCGGTGAGTTGGCAGGGCTGTACGAAATCGCCGATCTGGTGTTCATTGGCGGAAGCCTGGTGCCGGAAGGTGGTCAGAACATCATCGAACCGGCGGCCTTCGGCAGGCCGATCCTGTTCGGTCCCCACATGGACAACTTCCGGGAGATCGCGGCCGTGTTCACCTCGAATTACGGCGCATTGCAGGTTGGGTCCGCCGAAGAACTGGAAGCCCGCCTGTCCGATCTGCTGAAAGATTCGCACGCGCGGGAGTGGCTCGGGCGCAATGCCCGCAAGGTGATTCGGGACAATCAGGGCGCCGTCGATCGCACGCTGGAGATACTGAAGGCGTACCTGTAGAGGGTGGTCGTACCCTCGGAACTCGGAAATCTATCGGGTCGGGCTAGAATACTGGCGTGAGCTCTCGACGATGGACGAAGCTGGCCGAACCGCTCTTCCGCACGGGGGTGCGGATCCGTCACGAGTTCTATCGACGTCATCTCTTCCGGACACGGTGGTTGAATCACCCGGTTATCAGTATCGGCAACCTGTCGGTTGGAGGCACGGGTAAGAGCCCGCTCGTCCGTTACTTCGCCGGGTTCCTGCAAGAGGCCGGAATGGCGCCCGCCATCCTGAGCCGTGGGTATCGCGGGACGTCGGAGTCGACGAACCGGCTCATTTCGGACGGCAACGAGCTTCTCGCCACGCCGGCCGAGGCCGGAGACGAGGCTTGGATGCTGGCTCGGATTCTTACGGGTGTTCCGGTCGCCGTGGGAAGACGCCGCTGGGTGTCGGGCCGTCTCATCGAGAGACTGAATCCACATCCGGATCGAGTCTTCCTGCTCGACGACGGTTTCCAGCATCTCGGACTTGCCCGCGATCTCGATCTGGTCGTGTGTGATGCGACCCGCCCGCTCCAGGGTGAATCGCTCTTGCCTGCCGGAAGGCTCCGTGAATCGCCTCGCGCCCTCTCGCGGGCCGACGGCATCCTCCTGACACGCTGTCACCTGGCCGAGGCCCGGCTCGCGAAAATCGAGGAAGAGATTGAGTTGCTGGCTCCCGAGGCTCCCCGCTTTCTATTCCGAACAGAGGCGGTTGCACTTCGGGATTTGGGCGGGCAGAGGACCGAGGAGCCGTCGGCCCGGGCCGGATGCAAGGGTGTCGTGCTGGCAGCACTGGGAAACCCCGATCAATTCGTAAAGGACGTTGCCCTCGCCGGGGTCAAGGTCGTCAACGAGTTCTTGTTCCGTGATCACCATCCCTACACCCAGGAGGAGCTCGACGTGGTCATCGAGCGCGCCCATCGACTCGGAGCGGAGTTCGTGGTCACGACGGAGAAGGATGTGGTTCGACTCGAGGGTCTGAGTTTCCGAGGGCTGCCCTTCCTGGCACTGGATATACGCTATCGGCCGGCTGAGCCGGAAAAGCTTCATCCATGGCTGCTCGATCGGATTCGGGAAACGCGCGAGCGGTTGCACCCCAGCTCTGGTGGGAGAGGAATGAAACAGTGAACTCCGGTCCCCAGAGGATTCTCATCCGCTCGACCAATTGGATTGGCGACGTTGTCATGTCGCTGCCGGCCATGCGCGAGGTCCGTCGGCTTCATCCTGAAGCACACCTGGCCGTGGTGGCCCGCGACTGGGTCGCCGATCTCTACAGGGGCCAGGGGCTGGCAGACGAAATCATCAGCTTCCCGGCGAGCCGTTCCAGCCTGCGCCTGCTTCGTCGAATCCGAGGATTCGACCGGGCCGTTCTGTTTCAAAATGCATTCGAGGCCGCCTTACTCGTCTCGCTCGCCGGCATCCGTGACCGCGTGGGCTACGCGACCCAACACCGGGGCGTGCTGTTGACCCGCAAAGCGCGTCCCCGAGCACCCGCCCGGCGCCTCCATCAGGTCTTCTATTACCTGGATCTCCTGTATCTCACGGGTTTGTCTTCAACAGACTACCTCTCGTGCTCCGATTTCACTCCGGACATCCGGCTTCGACCGACGTCCGGAGGCCTCGAGCAGGCTCGAGGGATCCTTCAGCAGACCGGTGTGGGGCCGGGAGCGAGATTGATCGGCCTGAATCCGGGAGCCACGTTTGGACCGGCAAAACGCTGGCTGACCGACCGCTACGGCGAACTCGCCGACCGGTTGATCCGAGAATCGGGCGCCACCGTCCTGATCTTCGGCTCGGCCGCCGAGCGGCCGATTGCGGAGAAGATCCGGGCGGCGATGCGGGAGGAGCGGCCGGTCATTCTGAACGGCCTCACGAAACTGGAGGCACTGGCGGCCCTGATCTCGGAGTGCTCGCTGTTCATCACGAACGACTCCGGGCCCATGCATCTGGCGGCCGCGCTCCAGGTTCCTCAGATCGCGCTGTTCGGTTCGACCGACGAGATCGCCACCGGGCCGTTCGACACGAATGCAGCGGTCATTCACAAGCACGTCGAGTGCAGTCCCTGCCTGCGGCGGACATGTCCCATCGATCTGAGATGCTTTACCCGAATCACGGTTGACGAGGTCTTCGAGAAAGCGCAGGGGATACTTCGAAGTGAACTCGAGAGCTGAGAAGTGCGCGGGGAAACCAGCGGTCTTCCTCGATCGGGACGGTACCCTGATCGAGGACGCCCGGTATCTGGCTCACGCCGACCAGATCCGGCTCCTCGATGGATCCCTCGAAGCCCTTCGACTGGCCAGGTCGGCGGGTCTCGCCACCGTGCTCGTCACCAACCAGTCGGCGATCGGTCGAGCCTGGCTGAGCGAGTCGGAATTGCACGAAATCCATACTCGCCTGAGTGCACTTCTCGAGAGTGGCGGCGCGCGGCTAGACGGCATTTACTTCTGCCCCCATCATCCGGAAGCCGTCCTCGACGAGTACCGCCGAGTCTGCCCGTGCCGTAAGCCCAATCCCGGGATGCTGCTGCGGGCCGCCGAAGATCTCGAACTGGACCTCGCGAACAGCTTGATGGTGGGTGACCGCCTCCGTGACGTCGAAGCCGGACGCCGGGCCGGCTGTCGAACCGTCCTCGTCGAGACGGGCTACGGCTTGGAAGAGTGGCGGGCCCGCAGACCGACCGATCCGCAGCCCGACCACATCGCGCCGAACCTCCTCCAGGCCGTCCGCTGGTTTCTGGAATTGGGGGACACGGACTGACGCGGACTGCCACGGATCAAGAACCCACCGCCTACGCTTTCGGCGTTCGTCCGTGTCCGTCCGTGTCCGTCCGTGTTCTCCGTGTTCCGTGCTTCTGCTATGCTTAGCCGGTTTCCGGGAGCAGGACGATGACCAACGAACGACTGGCGGCGCTTTTGGAGCATTTCGACCGGGTCCGGCTGGTGGTTCTCGGGGACTTCCTGATCGATGAGTTTCTGTTCGGAGAGATCTCTCGAGTCTCTCGGGAGGCTCCGGTTCTGATCCTGCACTATCAGGAGACTCGCATCTGCCCCGGAGGAGCCGCCAATACGGTGGCTAACGCAGCAGCCTTGGGCGCCCGGGTCCTGCCGATCGGAATTGTCGGGGACGACCGCGGCGCCGACGAGCTGATCGGAATGTGGTCCGACCACGTTGACAAGTCCGGCCTGATTCGCGAGCCCGGCGCGCAGACCACGCGAAAGTCGCGGATTCTTGCCGGCTCCTTCCACTCGTTCCAGCAACAGGTCGTTCGAATGGACTATGAGGCGCCGATTCCCTACCGCCCATCTTGGGAGAGAAAGGTCCTGGCGAATCTGTCCGCAGCTCTCGAGCAGGCGGATGCACTCGTCATTTCGGACTACAGTCTCGGGAACATTACGGGGCGGATCAGACGCGAAGCGATGGCGACCGCGCGGAGGAGCGGGATCCCGGTGATCATCGACTCGCGGGACCATCCGTCGGCCTTTCCTGGCGCGACCACGGTCACTCCCAATATCTCGGAAGTGGAAGCGACGATGCGGCGCGTGATCGGAGAGAATCTGGAAAAACTCGAGAAATACGGTGAGCTGGCCCGCCGGAGGTGGAAGGTCGACACGCTGCTGGTCACGCGGGGCAAATTGGGGATGTCGCTGTTCGCTCCTTCCGGTATTGTCCACATCCGGGCTCACGGGAGCGACGATGCCGTCGATGTGACGGGAGCCGGCGACACTGTGGCGGCGACTTACGCAACCTCCTTGGCCGCCGGCGCCGACTTCGAATCAGCGGCACGGCTGGCCAACGTATCGGCAGGCCTCGTGGTCATGAAGAAAGGGACCTCGACGGTGACCCGCGACGAACTGGCCAACGCGATGGCCTTCTAGGGACCGATGCACCCCAAAACGATCACACTTGAACAGGCGGAGGGCATCGTCCGCGACGCCCACGCGAAAGGCCTGGTCGTCGTACTGGCCAACGGGTGTTTCGATCTCATCCATGTGGGTCACGTGCGCTACCTGGAGGGTGCCCGCGCCGAGGGCGATCTGCTGATCGTGGCCGTCAACGGTGACGCCTCCGTCCGCAGATTGAAGGGTCCGGCCCGGCCGGTGATGCCCGAGAGTGAGCGTGCCGAGATCGTATCAGCATTCGCGTCGGTCGACTATGTCTTCCTTTTCGATGAACCGACGGTGGACGGCATCCTCCGCGCGCTCAAGCCCGACGTCCATGCCAAAGGGACGGACTACACCACTGAGACGGTTCCCGAACGCGAGACCGTCCGAGCCTACGGAGGCCGCGTCGCAATCGTGGGCGATCGCAAGAACCATTCCAGTCGGGACTTGATTTCCCGGTTGCATGGCCCGGATCGGCCCACGTCGAACGAGGAAGCGTTACCCTCCCAAGAGGAAGTCGTTGCACCGGAGCGGCCCGGGGCTGTCGATGACCCGTCGCGGCAGACTCCTCCGAAGCCCTTGCGTGAGCTGTCGTCCGACGGGCCGGCGCCGCGTCGGAAAGTCCTGCTGGTACGGCTTGGCGCTTTGGGGGACATCGTGCTGACGATTCCCGCCCAGCAGTATCTGTTTCGGACCCGACCCGAGACGGAGATCCATTGGCTGACCGAGCCGGCCTACCGACCGCTACTCAGCTGTGTCCCCGGCGTCCACCACGTGTGGACGGCGGACACAAAAGGTTGGCGCCGGCGTCCTCGCCGGGCACGCGAGGTCCTGCAGCTCCTCGTCTCGCTGCGCGCGGAGCGGTTCGATGAGGCGATCGATTTCCAGGGTCTCCTGAAGTCCGCCACGCTGGCGCGTTTCTCGGGGGCTCGTCGCATCCGCGGCTTCTCCCGAAGCGAGGCCCGAGAGCCGACGGCCGCTCTCTTCTACACCGATCGCATCTCCACGACCCGAGACGAACGTCACCAACTGCTCCATCATGTAGATCTTCTGGACCCTCCGGCCTGTCAGGAACCGATTTCGGCGCGATTCCCGCTGTCGCTTCCCCAAGGGTTGGAAGAGAAGTTGGCCGGTTACCTGCGCTCGCTCGCTCCGTCTCGACCTCTGCTGTTGAATCCCGGTGCAGGCTGGGAGACCAAGAGATGGCCGCCCGAGCGCTTCGGAGAGCTCGCTGTTCGAATCGAGCGAGAACTGGGAATCCCGGTGCTGTTCACGATCGGTCCCGGTGAGCAGGACCTGGCCGAGCGAGCCGCCTCGACGGCCGAATTGCCCGGGGAAAGATGCCTGCAGAGCGATCTGCTGGAACTAGCCGTTCTGTGCCGTCAGTCCTGTCTGATGGTCGCCGGCGACACAGGCCCCCTGCATTTGGCCGTTGCGATGGGCACCCCGACGGTAGCGATCCTGGGGCCCGCGTTGGCCTGGCGTACGGGTCCCTTCGATCCCCAGGACGAAGTCGTCGTACACTCGAAGGCATGTCCGCATCCCTACCGGCGAAAGTGCCGGGATCATTTCTGCATGGACATTCCGGTCGAGGCCGTTTTCGAAGCGGTGAAAAGACGTCTGGCCCGCTCGGACCACAGCGACTCCTGATGCACCATGACCACCCCGCTGTGTCCGTCGTGGTGACCTCCGACGTCGTGCCGTCGTGGTGACCTCCCGCGTCGTGCCGTCGTGGTGACCTCCCGCGTCGTGCCG
>JARRKC010000102.1:0-7660 GCA_037388505.1 Acidobacteriota bacterium
TGAACGAGACGTCCCGGGTCCCGGATCGGGAGCGTGCGCAACAACGCCTGGTCGGCCAGTGAGAAGATGGCCGTCGTGGCACCGATGCCCAGGGTCAGGGAGAGGATGATGGCCGCCGTGGAAACGGGTGAACGTCCCATGGCGCGCAGGGCTTGCCGGACGCTCCTTTTGAGATAGTCGAGCCACATCCAGTGATTCGATTCGTAGAAGCGCTCACGGCTGATGGCGACGTTACCGAAGGCACGCCGAGCGACGGCGACAGCCTGCTCACGATCCATGCCTTCCTCGACCAGTCGATCGGCCTCGATCTCGATGTGCGACCGGATCTCGTCGGCGAAATCCTGATCGCTGCGGCCCGATTTTCCCAGCATGTCTCATCCCTCGGTTTCTTCCGGACCCAGCACTCGGCCGATAGCGGCGACCAAGCGATGCCACTGGTCCTTCTCGTGGACCAGTTGCCTGCGTCCCTTGGGCGTCAGTTCGTAGAACCGGGCCCGGCGGTTGTTCTCGCTGACTCCCCAGTCCGCCTTGATCCAGCCCTTCGTCTCCAGCCGTTGCAGGGCCGGGTAGAGTGAACCGTGATCAATCAACAATACGTCGTCGGAGGTCTGTTGGATCATCCGGGCGATTCCCTGCCCGTGTTCCGGACCGAGAACGAGCGTGCGCAAAATGAGCAGATCCAGTGTGCCTTGCAGGAGCGCGATGCGGTCGGCGTTGTTCTCTTGGGTAGACATCCAACCCAAGCATATGATGACTTGGGTAGAATGTCAACCCGAGGAACGTAGATCCTTTCCGAGTAAGGGATGGCCGGAATAGGTGCCTTTGAAGCTGAAGGCACCGCCACCTGGGTATCACGAAAGCTGACGCGATTCTACCAGGCCGAGTCCCGCGTAACATTCGGAATAGAACTGCTGGTTGGCACATCGCTCGGTGGCCCGACGGACAAGGCGACTATTGCGGTGCGTCCGTTCGCTGCTCTGTGGCCCCGACGTCACCTTCCTGCAGTCGCTTGGCTTCCCGCCAGTGGTGCCAAAGGATGCCAATGCCCGTTGCCGCCACGAGCGATTGACCCAGGAGGATGTCGAGACCGGAGCCAACAAAAGCATTGATAAGACTTGGCACGCCGTCCCAGAGTCCGTGCAGGATCGAAACGGTGAGATACGCACCGATGACTTTGCGGTTGAAGTGGTAACGACCTGGAGAGCTTTCGCGGAACAGCACGCTGGCCAGGATGGCGGTCCATGTGCCATGCCCCAAGGGCGACAGGAGCCCGCGCAGCAAAGTCACTGCGACGGTGGTCGTCAGGTTGCCTCCGCTTCGCAGAAAGGCGGTAAAGGCGTAACCTGTGCTTTCGAGGGCGGCGAAGCCCATTCCGGCGGCTGCGCCCAGGATCAGACCGTCCAGCATAGAGTTGTGACGCCGCCGACGGGCGATGGCCAGGACGCCGAGGATCTTCGCCAGTTCCTCGATGAGACCGACTTCGAACGCCGTAAAGAAGTCCAGTCGGCTGATGAACAACGGTTCCAGTAGCGCCGCCGAGAAGAGCCCCAGGACGCCTCCGTAGAAAAAGCTCAGGGCGGGTGCGTCCACGGAAAGCCTGCTCAGGTGTCGATGCTCGTAGAAGAAGGCGACGTAGGTGGCTGGCACCAGGAAACTTCCGAGCATGAGCACTGTTGGGAAGATATTCGGATTCTCACTCAAGATCAGGACCGCCAGCCCTAGGACATAGAGCACGAAGCCGTTGCGGAGCACTCGCCACCAGGCGCCCGGCCTCGAGAGTGCGTGCTCCGGAACTCGCGGGACGTTCGCCATTCGAATCGCTCCTCTCCTCAGGCAGCTTCTTTCAGTTGCGCAGATCTGGACGATCCAGACGCTGGGGCTCGCCAAGGTTCGGCCCAGCAGGCGCTACAGGGTCGCCCTGATGGGTATTATGTCACGCTCGATGCTGACCAAACCCTAATGGTCGGATCGTCAACGGATACCATGCCCAGACTCGGGCCGATTCATGAATGAGTCAATGGATCGAGTCCTACACTTTCGATCGAAGATGACAGGGAAGGTGGTTGCCAGAGCAGTCGTGCTGGATGGGCTGATTTGAACGAGTCGGAAGTGGCCCGTCGCTCCCGCGTTCCGACGGGATCAGTCCTTCATGGAGTCGGACGCAGTCGAAGTCGAGGCCGCCTCCATCGGGGAAGCGACGAACGCTCTCACGCCCAGTTCGTGCACCAGCCTGCCGCCGTTGTGAGCCGTGTTGATCAGCACCACTGCCCCCGCCAGATAGAGGAGCAGGAAAGCCCCCTGCAACGCCAGAATCGGCCCGTGCGAGAGTCTGTTCGAAAGCAACGGCGGGAGGAATAGCACGACGGCATAGATCACCGTCAAAGCCACGAAGACCGACCGAGTCAGGTCTGCAAGCTCTTGATGATGTTGAAGTACCTGCATGACCTGTGGTGTGCGATCCGCCAGTTCGCCTGCAGCCTCGCCAGTCTCCACTGCCATGAAGACGGCAACTGTGCCGAGCACCATGAGGAACAGGGCTGCCAAGGAGAAGCTCCGACCGGTGCGGCGGAGAAGCGCTCCGAGGACAATGAAGATGGGGGCGACCAGCAGCAATGCGATCGGGAAATGGATGATCAGCGGGTGCAATCCATCCCAACTCGGTATAGGAGGAAACTCAATCATGATTTGTCTCCGTGTTTTCGCCCTCACCCTGGGGGATGCCCCCGAATCAGGGATTCCCCGTGGATTCTCGGGAAGATAAGGCGGCAGGCTAGGGTCCGGCGGGTGACGGTAAACCCGAAGTACGCCTGCTCCTGCCGCCGTGCTGTAAAAGAGTGGTCTAGCTGATCTTCACATAGACATCGTCGACCGGATTGAAACAAGAGGGGCACTTCGTGAAATCGAGCTTCGCGGTTGTGTACCCGCAGACCGTGCAAACATAGTACGTCTGAGCCTGCGAGCCCTTGAGGGTGTCGAGGTTGTTGAGTGCCGCCGTGTAGAGCTTTGCGTGCTCGGTCTCTGCAGACAGAGCATAGTTGAACGATCGCAGAGCGTCTCGATTCCTCTCCGATCGGGCCTGGCTGATGAATTCGGGGTACATCTTATCCCTCTCATAGGATTCTCCCTCGATCGCAGCCTGCAGATTCTCGGCCGTCGTCTTGATGTCGGGCTGTTGAACATCTGCCTTGGGGACTCCGCCCATCTTGCGAATCACCTCTGCATGGTTGTTGGCGTGAATCTCCTCGGCTCGGGCAGCCGCTCGGAACAGGCTCGCCACCTCTCCGTAGCCTTCCTCGTCCGCCTTCTCTGCAAACGCCAGGTAGCGTGCGTGGGCGTTGCTCTCTCCGTTGAAGGCCGCCATCAGGTTCCCGAGGGTCTTCCCGGAACTTTGTGCCGGTGGGACTGCCATGAGTGAGACGGTGAAGGCAGCGAGCGCAATAAGAAGCCCGGGGCCGAGGCTGCGAATCAGTGAACTTACGGACTTATGCATTTCAAATCACTCCTACTGTGAGTTCGGGTTCAGGAAATACCGCACCGTGCGGCTTGCCCTCCTCAATGCATCGCCCGTTCCAATCCCCTTCAGAACCAGCTAACGATCGCATCTTCAACTAGTTAGGAAGATGTCGTGGGGGTCCGGTCCGAACGTGGCTCGTTCGAATTTTTAGACAGATTCAGGGTTGGTGTTCAAAAGTTTGGACACACCTCATGCCCAGATGAAGGCAGTACCCTGGTTCAAGAGGCAGCATTGCCGATCAGGACACGAAGAGGAGAACTGCTCTTGAAACGAAAGGAAACATAAGGGACAGGCTGTTTGACTCTGGCTTGCCCGACGCCCGGAAAACCAAAGGGACAGGCTGTTTGATTCCCGCTCCTCAGAACCCCGGTGACCGGTCTCACGACGGATCGCACCGGCCAAGCAAATGCCTGCAAATCGATCACGCGATCGTTGCGGCGTCAATCCCGTATTTGCGCAGCTTGTAGGCGAGATCGCTTCGTGAGATCCCAAGTTTCCGCGAGGCCTCTGCCTGAACGCCCCCCGACAATTCCAGCGCACGGAGAAGAAGCTCTCTCTCGCTTTCTTCCACGAGTGTCTTCAAATCAATCTGGTCGGGAAGACTCTCGATCCAGAGGCGACGACACTCTTCGGTGGTGCTCAACGACGGGCCTTTTGCGGATGAACTGATTCCCAAACCTGTCCCCGGATGGCCCAAAGGCAGGTCGCGCACCCTGATCTCGTCGCCGGGGGAAAGAATGTAGCCTCGCTCGATGAGATTTCGGAGCTCACGGATATTTCCGGGAAAGGAGTACGCACCGAGTGTTGCGAGAGCCTGTGGGGACAGATGCTTCAGAGGCATCTTGAGATCGAGTGCGATCTGTTCCAAGAAGTGTTCCAAGAGAAGTGGGATGTCCTGCCGGCGCTCGCGCAACGGTGGAATATGGACGGGCACGACGGCCAGTCGATAGTAGAGATCTTCCCGGAAGAGCCCCTGACCGATTCTCTCGGAAAGATTTCGGTGAGTCGCAGCCAGGATGCGGACATCCACGGAGCGGGGGGTCGTCGAGCCGACTCTGACGATCTCTCCATTCATCAGGACGCGGAGTAGCCTGGACTGTAGTGGGAGGGACATCTCGCCTGCCTCGTCCAGGAAGAGTGTTCCCTGATGGGCGGCTTCGAACAGACCACGCCGTGATCTGTCGGCACCCGTGTATGCCCCCCTCTCCGCGCCAAAGAGCTCGGCTTCGAGCAGTGTCTCTGTGAAGGCCGCGCAGTTGACGGCCACGAAAGGCTGCTTTGCGCGCGGACTGTTCTCGTGGATCGCTCTCGCAACGAGCTCTTTTCCGGTCCCAGTCTCACCCGTGATCAGGACGGTCGCGGGTGTGGGGGCGACACGCTCGATCAAATGGAAGACTTCGCGCATCGCCGGACTCTTTCCAATCAGTTTCCCCGCGGATGTGAGAACCCGTACGGTTCGTTTCAGTTCCTCGTTTTCTCGAACAAGGCGGGTACGCTCGAGAGCTCGAGCCACGACCGCCTCGACGGTTTCCGGCATGAAGGGTTTGGGGATAACGTCGAATGCGCCGAGACGCATCGCATCGACGGCAAGCTCGACCGTCGCGTACGCGCTGAAGAACACGATCGGCAAGGTCGGGTCCAACTCCCTCGTAAATGCGAGGAGGTCGAGCCCTTCTCCGTCCGGCATCCGTTGATCCGTGATGAGCAGGTCGAATCGGGATGTTTCCAGCTTCAACCGAGCCGACTTGACGCCCTCGGCCTCCACTACTTCGTGGCTGAGTTGCGACAGAATCGTAGCGAGAATCTTGCGCATGTGTGCTTCGTCGTCGACTACGAGAATTCGCGCCATGGGTATTGGCTACTCCTCTTTTTGGTCTTCGGTGAGATTGTCCCCCGATGGGTTATCCGTCGTTTCCGCCGAAAGGGCCCGGGAAGAGGCTGCCTGCAAAGGGACAGCGGGCTCCCTCGGAGGACCGCTTGTTGCACTTTCTTCCTTCAGCCGAGGGGTCTCGGGAAGTATCAACCGGAAACAGACCCTGCCCGCCGCATTCGCAGCCAGGCGAATCTCCCCTCCGTGGGAGACGAGCACGTTGCGACTGATAGCCAGTCCCAACCCGGTTCCTGCGGGCTTAGTCGTAAAGAAGGGTTCGAAGATTTTCGATATCGCATCGTCAGGGATCGGATCCCCGGGATTTTCGATCTCGATGCAGATGGCGTCGGAGATCGAGAAACCACGGAGCCTGATGGTTCCGCCTTCGGGAGAAGCGTCGAGCGCGTTCACGATCAGATTGAGCAAGGCCTGGTGAATCTGGAATTCGTCGAGGCTGGCGACGATTTCTCCAGGGCAGTGCACGGCCACGGAAACATTTCGTTCCTCTGCCTGTGCCCGCACGACGCTGGCGACATAGTCGAGAATCGTCCGGATCGAGGTCACTTTGCGCTGCGGAGGTTTGATGCGAGCATAGGCCAGGAAATCGCTGGTCAGTTTCTCGAGCCGTCCGGCTTCTCGAAAGACGATGTCGCACAGTTCCTTCCGCTCGACGAAGTTGGATGACTGGCGGCCGGCCAGAGCCACCGAACTCATGATCATAGCCACGGGGTTTCGGATCTCGTGGGCAATGGAACTGCTCAACCGGCCGACTGCTGCCAGCTTCTCCTCCTCCACCAATTGATCCCGCGTTTGTTCGAGATCGGCGAGACTCCGCTGGAGCCGTCGCTGGTCCTTTCGCAACCGGCGCACCAGGACGTAGACGACTAAGAGAACGACCAGGTAGATCAGAACGGTATTGGCCGCCTCGAAGAATTCCATGACTTGCAGAGGCGGATTCTGAGAGAAATAGAAAGAGACCTCAGCAAAAGTGAGTGAGGCCACGGTGAGAAAGACCAGGCCGACTCCGGGCAGGGAGTATCGAAAGGCTGCGGCGATCAACGGGATAGCCATGAGCTCACTGTAATGACTGTCTGGGAGCCCGTAGTATCCGCCGAGCAGCGAGAGAGAGAATGCGAATCCGATGTTCATCCAGATCGAGAAGTTGGCATAGATCGCAACCCACACGTCCCCTATAGGCTCAGTCCGGGTGGAAAGCCAGATCAGCTCCACGGACTGCATGAGGAAGCGAGCCGTGATGACCGCGAAGATGAGGGGGGGAGGCGAGCCGATGGCCGGGCCGAACAGGATGTGGGCCACGACAATGGAAGCGAGCACGACCAGATTCAGCAGAATCAGAATCGATTCCTGAGGGGCGAAGGTTCGGAACTCGAAGGGGTGGAAGAAGACCTCGCCTCCTCGGAGCAGATCGATCGAATGTGTCGTCGCATCAGAGGCAGAATCCGCAGCCATCCCCTTCATGTGGTGTCTATTCTAGTCCCCATCACGAACCAAAGGGTGAGCTTCCCGCTGACCGGAGAGGTGTTGGAGGGGTTGACGGTGCGGGTACTGGGCCATACAATCGGGCCGCCAACGTAACATTCGAGTCAACTTCAAACCAGTGAAGGGGGACTTCATGCTCTCCCGTGCGGTTCTCTTGATTCTCTTTTCGCTTCTGCCTTCATCCCGGCTCGCTGCACAGGACAAAACCCAACTCGATCGCTGGATCCGCGTGCCCTTCTCGGGCACTCTCACCTTCAGACAGACGCGCAGCGGAACCTCGCAGGTGGGTGACATGGAAGTCCGCGTAGAAGAGAAAGCCAGCTTGCGGGCGCGCGTTACCGGCTGCCGGGAGATGGCCAACGATGAAGGAGGATTCGAAGGCTGGTACCCCGAAGGTTCCTGGCAGAGCAGCTTCGAGCTTTCGTCGACCAGTACCACCAAATCCAAAGAACCTGTCACCATCATCAACCGGGGACGGGGATCCGGTAATGCCAGCTACTCCTACGGATCGACCTCAAGTTTCTGGGTGGATCTTCAGGTCAACCCGGGCAGGGGCCTTTATCGACTCAGGCTCCCGAAAGGGTGGGCCGAGGGTATCCTCGAGACCACGATGAGTATTGGTGATCAGCGCATGGAGGGTTCGGACAAGCAGAAATGGGAGATCGGAGGTTGGCTCCGAGACGGATATCTCTCTGTGAAAGACGAACCCTATTCTCCCGACTCCGGAGATATCACCGGCAGCGAGACCTACAATGCCCTGAGCGCCACCGAAGGCC
>JARRKC010000103.1:0-13500 GCA_037388505.1 Acidobacteriota bacterium
GGGCGGGATGAGTTGGTCCACATGATCGACGCCATCACGACGAACAAGACGGACTTCTTCCGCGAATCACGCCACTTCAAATTCCTCGTCGATAAGCTTCTCCCCGAGTATCTCTCCAGGCAGGATGAAGGGCATCGTTCGCCCATCTGTCTGTGGAGCGCCGGTTGTTCGACCGGCGAAGAGGCCTACACGCTCTCCATGGTGCTGGCTGGATTCGGAGAGAGGCAAGCCGGTTCGCATTTCGACTTCACGATTCTTGCGACTGACATCTCGTCTCAGGTCCTGGAGATCGCTCGACGAGGAATCTACGCCGAAGAGAGGATCGCACCGGTGCCCGAAGACCTAAGGCTCAAGTACGTGCTCAGGAGCAGGGACAGGACCCGCGGAGAAGTCCGGATCGCACCTGAAATCCGCAGTAGAGTAACCTTTCGACGCTTGAATCTCATGGAGAGAGAGCCCGGCCTGCGGGCCTCCGTGGACGTCGTTTTCTGTCGAAATGTGCTCATCTATTTCACGCGGAAGACGCAAGAAGAGATTGTCAACAGTTTCTTCAACTATCTGAGGCCCGGAGGCTATTTGTTTGTGGGTCATTCCGAAACGCTGACTGGCCTCAGCACGCCGTTCCGTTTGATCCAGCCTACGGTGTACCGTGCGGGAAGCTGAGAGGATTTCCAGTCACTGTGCGAGACGCGCTCGCACGTGGAAGAAACGTCTTGCCCAACAAGACTCGCATTGCCTCTTGGGGAAGATCAAAGCATGAAGCGGACTGAGTCGACTCCGGCATAGACGCAGTGTCTTCAATGGGTTGTGGCATCTTCCGAATGCAGGCCTCCGGTTCTTGGGAAAACTGGCACTTCGATTGCTTAATTACTCCAAGGGAGACCCAGGAGTCTTTGAAGAATGAATATCTTCCTACTCTTGAGAAAGGACAGGGAATTCAGCGAGTGCTTTTCTGCGGTGGTCGAGGCGCTGAATCCACATGTCGGTCTCGAATACTATCGGTCGGTCGAGAGTCTGGCAGACCGTTTGAGGCAACCTGGGGCCTCTCCGTCACTGGGTGTCTTGGTCGCGGCGACCAGGAAGGAACTTGCTGACCTGCTCCTGATTCATGAACTCATCTGGGAGGAGAAAGTCATCGTGGTGTTGCCGGACAGGGACCCCGCGACCGTCTTTAAGGGACACTTCCTCCGCCCTCGGTTCGTGACCTTCATCGACAGGGACCCCACGGATGTCGCCGCTGTCCTGAGCAAGATGCTGGAATTGCAGGTGCTGGCCCGAAGCCTGAAGCTCGAACCCAATAGCAGCACTGCGCGATTTGGACCATGATGAACGATATCAGTCTCCCGAGTACCGATCCATCGGTTCACAGTGCACTGGATGATTGCACGGACACTCCGCCACCCGTCTGCCTCGGGGACGAGATCACTTTATCGCCGGAGGAATGGATGGAACGGATCCAGACCGTCAACTCCGTCTTGGGAGGACTGAGTCGATCAACAGAAACACAGTTTCTCACGATCGGAGAGAGGCTCTCCGCGACTTCGACTCTGGCGTCGGAACTGTCGAACCTGACCAAGATGGTCGGAGAACTGCTTTCCGGAGAACGGCTGCTACAGATGAACGCCAGGCTGCTCGAGCTCTCGAGACAAGTCCGGAACATCGATGAGAGGAGCCGGAGCCGGATGAAATCACTTCAACTGGCCGGGGACCTGCTGGAAACCTTCCACAGAGACCTGCGCGAGTTTGGCCGAATCGTTCGTGCGTTGAGGATCATCGGCATCACGATTCGGATTGAGAGTGCGCGCCTGAGCGGGCAGGGCGAATCCTTTTCATCCGTTGCCCTCGAGATCAAAGATCTGACATCGGAGATCGAGGCCAGAGTCGAGACGATTCTGGCCCACTTCGACGCCGCTCGAAACGCCATCGGAGAGACCGCGCGGAGGATGGGGGAGCTGTCCTCCTCCAGCAAGGTGCAGGTCCAGGTTCTGGTGTCGAGTACTCTCGAGGGAGCCCATGCGCTGACCGCCAAGCAGTCACAGGCCTCGAAGATCGCCCGCGGTCTCTCCGATCGATTCCAGCAGGTAGTCGAGCACATTGGAGAGGTCGTCGTTTCGTTGCAGTCCCACGATATTACCCGCCAGCGGCTCGAGCATGTGCAGCGGGCGCTCGACGAAGTCGCTGGCCAACTTGCCGGAGGCCGGTCCGCTCCGGAGGCGGACGAGCCCGACCTGACCCGTGTGCGGGGCATCTGTTCGCTTCAGGAATGCCAGGTTCGGGAGGCCGGCAGAGAACTCCAGATTGCAGCCGATCTGATCGCCGATCGTCTCTCCCGAGTCAACACCAGCCTCAGATCGATCGCCGGACAGGTGCACGAGCTCACCGGAACCAAATCGGAGACCTCCGTGACTTGTCTCGGTGAGCTCGGAAGAACCCTTGGAACGATCCTGTCTGCGCTCTCCAGATACATTCCGGCGATCGAGGAACTGAGCAAGGCCCTGGGCGTGACGGCCGACGCCATCGATGACGTGTCTGATCTCGTCGACGAGATCCATGTCATCGCATTCAAGACTACCGTTTCCGCACTGAACACATCGGTGAAGGCTGCGCACTTGGGGAATCAAGGCGCAGCGGTGGGAGTGTTGGCAGAGGAGCTTCAGGAGCTGTCGAGCAGGACCAGAAGCCAGGTCCATTGTGCCTCGGAGTACCTCGAAAAGATTGGAGAACTCGGCGACGATCTTTCGAGCGAAGAATCGCTGGGCTCCCTGCAGGAAATCCAAAAGGTCGGAGAGGAACTGGACGAACTCACGACTGATCTGACCTCAATGGAAGAGGAAATCGGTGCATCGCTGGCCAGCGCAGAAGAGATGTTCAGACGTGTGTCCAACGAAGTTGAGGATACGCTCATGGGGATGGACACCGGCCGGGCTGTTTCGACTGCAGTGACGGAAGTCATTCAGATTCTGGAGAATCTGGATCGACCGTCACAGGACGTCCCGGAGCCGATCTCCGGCAACGAATTGCAGGATCTGGAAACCCACTACACGATGGACCAGGAACGAAAGCTCCACCTCTCGTTCCTCCGTTCGAGTGACGGGAACAGCCCGGAATCGACGCCCATTTTGGGGGGGCCCGAAGACGATCATTTCGAGAACAATGTGGAACTCTTTTGACGAGAACAACGGAGCGAAGGCGACCGAGGGGCCAAGCGAGGCTATGGCTGGAGCATGACATGAAAGACGGGAATCGAAGAGCAACAGTTGAAGGCGAAGGCCGACGCATCGTGCTCTCGGGTGAGTTGACGGTGCAGCGTGCGACGATCCTGTTCGAGGATATCTCGGACGTGGATCTGTCCTTTCTTCAGATTCTGCATGCGGTCCGAACGGCCTGCGAAACCATGGGCCGGACCCTCGAGATCGGCGGAGAGCGTCCGGAACTGGTGGATCGTGCCATCGATCGTGCCGGGCTTCTCCGAGGGTCGTGCGGTCACGACGGTTTGGGATAGCTCGAGAGCAGCGGCACGTAGACGCACTGACGGGAGCCTTCGGCGCCGAGACGAAGAAGTCAAGAGGAGTGGAATAGCGAGGGGTGTGAAGATGAGCAGGGTCATCATGGCAGTCGATGATTCGGCCAGTATGCGTCAAATGGTGAGTTTCACCTTGAAGCAGGCCGGATACGAAGTGAGGGAGGCAGTGAACGGCAAGGATGCGCTTGATCGCCTGGGAGGAGCCCCTGTCGGAATGGTCATCACCGACATCAACATGCCTCAATTGGACGGGATCGGATTGATTCGTGCTTTGAGAGGCAGCGCGAGCTATAAGTTTACGCCAATCATCATCTTGACGACCGAGTCGCAGGCCGGCAAGAAGCAAGAGGGGCGTGATGCCGGCGCGACCGGATGGATCACCAAACCGTTCAAGCCCGAACAACTCCTGGCAGTCGTCAAGAAGGTGCTGGGATGATGGACGAGCACCGCGCCGCGTTCCTCGAGGAAGCCTACGAGCTGCTGACGGAACTCCAGGACGCTCTGCTCACTCTCGAGCAGAGCCCCGACGACAGCGAACAGATCGATCGGATTTTTCGCGCGATTCACACGCTGAAGGGGTCCGGCCAGATGTTCGGTTTCGACGACCTTGCCGCATTCACCCACGAGGTCGAGACCGTGCTCGATCAGTTGCGGGCCGGACATATCCAAGTCACCCGCAAACTCATCGACCTTATCCTGGCCAGTTGCGACCACATCAAGCTGCTCCTCGATCGTGCTCAGGAGGCTGACTCCACTCCCCTGACCCCGCAGGAGGATTTCGACAGTAAGGCCATCATCGAGTGTCTCGGTAGCCTCTCCGCGGAGAGCGGCCGGGTGCAAACGACTCCGCCGAACCCGCCGGAGTCCGAGACAGTCAACGGCCGTGAGCGAGCTTTTCGCATCCGGTTCCGTCCCTCGAAGCAACTGTTCCTCACAGGGACCAATCCTCTTCGGCTCCTCGATGAACTCCGCGAGCTCGGGGAGTGCATTGTCATGGGCCAGACGGACGATATCCCCTCTCTCCACGACATGAATCCCGAGTCGTGTTATGTCTACTGGGATGTGCTCCTGACAACTCCTCATCCTATCGATGCGGTCCGAGGGGTCTTCATCTTCGTTGAGGAAGACAGCGAGCTTCACATCCAGCCTCTCGACGAAACCGACTCGGCGGATCTCGACCAGGTGCACAAGAAGCTGGGTGAAATCCTCGTGGAGAGGGGTGATGTCTCTTCCGCAGAGCTCGAGCATGCGCTCGGCCTCCAGCGCCGGATTGGAGACATTCTCGTGGATACCCGGAAGATCTCCCGCGGACTGGTGGATTCGGCCCTTGCCGAGCAGCGTCAGCTCGAATCCTTGTCAAAGAAGAGGCAGGCTCACGAGGTCGTGTCGAGCGTCCGCGTACCCGCTGAGAGGTTGGATCGGCTGATGGATCTCACAGGGGAGCTGGTGACGACGCAGGCGCGGTTGAGCAGAATAGCAGGTTCCGTGGATCATCCGGAGCTCAGCGGAGTGGCCGAGGAAGTCGAGCGGCTGATTGCAGAACTCCGGGACAACACGATGAGCATCCGAATGGTGCCGATCGGGACAACCTTCCGTCAACTCAAGAGACTGGTGCGGGATCTCTCCGGCGAGTTGGGAAAGGACGTCACACTGGTTATGGAAGGTGGCGAGACTGAACTCGACAAGACGGTCATCGAACGCCTTCACGACCCACTGGTACACATTCTGAGAAACGCCATCGATCACGGGATCGAGAGTCCGAAGGCGAGGGAGAACGTCAGCAAGCCGTGCCAGGGTACGGTTCATCTGCGTGCGACGCACGAAGGGGCCTACGTCCTGGTGGAGGTCAGCGACGACGGAGCCGGCCTGGATCCCGAGGTCATTCGATCCAAGGCGATCGAGAAAGGGCTCATTGCACCCGCGGCCGAATTGTCGGAGAAGGAGATCTTCGAACTGATCATGCTTCCGGGCTTCTCAACCGCCCAGGCAGTCACCAGCGTCTCGGGACGCGGCGTGGGGATGGACGTGGTCCGCCGGGGTGTTGAAGCTCTTCGCGGAGATATCGAGATCGAGAGTGAGAGGGGAAGCGGGACCACGATCAGCGTCCGACTGCCTCTCACGTTGGCCATCATCGACGGACTTCTGGTCAAGGTGGCCGAGGATCTCTACGTTATGCCCCTTTCCCTGGTTCGAGAGTGCGTCGAATTGAACTCCCGAAACGGTAGCGGGCACGGAAGGCAGAACCTGATCGAGGTCCGGGGTGAACTCGTGCCGTTTCTTCCCCTGCGAACGCTGTTCGAGGTCGATGGTGAACCCCCCGAGTTGCAGCACGTGGCCATCGCGGAGATTGGGAGCCAACTGTTCGGCCTCGTCGTCGATGAGGTCGTGGGAGAGCACCAGACAGTGATCAAGGCCCTGGGCAGGGTCTATCGGGGTGCCCGGGAGTTCTCCGGAGCAACGATTCTCGCAGACGGCACCATTGCTCTGATACTCGATCTGCAGAAGATCATGGAGTCCGCGGAAGAGGGGGAGTCTGACGAAACGGGAATGCAGTCTTGCACTGCAAGACAGTAAGCCGGCCATCTTGCCCTTGACCTCCCCTGGGAACGTCGGGATCGGAATCCCGGCCCTTTTGGCGAAACCGGCTGGATATCCAGGAAGACCGGCCCATTTGTTCAAGGACAAGGAATGCTGACACTGCCGTTCGGAAGGGTCGCGACAGATCCGCCGGGTCGTCGAATGAATGGCATCCTTCTTGCTAGAACCCGAACTCGGAATAGGCAATCTCGAGTGAGGTTTTGAAATGACTCTGGAAAATGGTTCGAACGCAATGCCCTATCTGACTTTTTCCTTGGACGAAGAGGAGTTCGCTCTCGAAATCCCGAAAGTCCACGAAGTGCTGGACTACACCACCATCACCAAGGTGCCCAGAATGCCCGAATTCCTGAGGGGTGTTCTCAATCTGAGGGGCAACGTTCTGCCGGTCGTGGACCTTGGGCTGAAACTCGGCATCAAAGAAGTCGAGAAGACCGTGGATACCTGCATCATCGTGATCGAAGTCGACATGGATGGGGAACCGGTACAGATGGGCATCCTGGTCGATTCCGTACACGAAGTGACCGAGCTCGACGCTGCTCAGATCTCACCTCCCCCGAGGCTCGGAACCAACCTGAAAGCGGAGTTCCTTCGAGGTATGGGACACCTGGATGAAAAGTTCCTGCTCATTCTCGACATCGACAAGATCCTCTCCTCGGAGGAGCTCGCCGTAGTCCAGTCGGCAGGAGACGAAATGCAGGACGGGTGCGTACCGGAGAACGGCCCCATCGTCGGACAGGCAGAGTCGGGGCTCGAAGCCACCCAGTAGACGGAAGTTCCGTGCCGACCACAAGCCGGAGCCCGCTGATCCTGCTCTCTTTCTTCATCTGAGGTCTCCAGGAGGTGGAATGAAGGAAAAGGTCAAGGTACTGATCGTGGACGATTCCGCAATCGTCCGGCAGGTGCTGAGCGAAATCCTTGACGACGATCCGGCCATCCAGGTCATCGGGACGGCGGGTGATCCCTTCATCGCGGCGCGCAAGCTGCAGTCCGAGGTCCCGGACGTCATTACCCTGGACGTCGAAATGCCGCGGATGGACGGCATCACCTTCCTCCGCAAACTGATGTCCCAGCATCCCATTCCCGTCGTGATGTGCTCGAGTCTCACTGACCAAGGCTGCGAGACCACGATCCGCGCTCTCGAGGCGGGGGCGGTCGACGTCATCACGAAGCCTCGCATCGATGTCAAGAAATATCTGGAGGAATCCAGAGTCCGCATCTGCGACGCGGTCAAAGCAGCAGCCCAGGCCCGCCTGCGAGCGCTTCCTCCCCCGGCACCGTCCGTTCCCAAGAAGCTCACCGCCGATGCCGTCCTGGCGCGTCCGGCTCGTCTCAACCACTTGCCCACCACGGACAAGGTCGCCGTGGTGGGGGCTTCAACAGGCGGCACCGTGGCTCTTCAGCAGCTCCTGGAGGCACTTCCGGAAGACTCACCCGGCCTCGTGATCGTCCAGCACATGCCGGAGAAGTTCACGCGGGCGTTTGCCGCTCGCTTGAACGAGCTCTGTCGGATCGAAGTGCGTGAGGCGCAAAGCCGCGACAGCGTCCTGCGGGGGCTGGCTCTGATTGCGCCCGGGAATCGACATACCCTCGTAAAGCGGCAAGGTGCGCGCTACTATGTCGATCTCGACGACGGCCCTTTGGTCTCTCGCCATCGGCCGTCGGTGGATGTGCTCTTTCGGTCCGCCGCGCGGTGGGTCGGCCCCAATGCCATCGGTGTGATCATGACGGGGATGGGAGACGACGGGGCTCAGGGAATGGCTGAGATGAAGGAAGCCGGTGCGTTTACCGTCGCCCAGGACGAGGCGACCTCGGTCGTGTTCGGGATGCCCAACGAGGCGATCAAGAAGGGTGTCGTCGACAAGATCCTGCCCCTGCAGTCGATCCCTTCGGAGATCACCCGTTTTGCCGTCTGACAGCAGACCGGGATCCAATCCAATCGTCGCCGCCGGCGTCTTTGTGACGCGGCGGGGCCCGATTTCAAAGACAGGCTCCGTCATCTTTCGGTCCGTCTGACAAGCCAGACGGTGTCAGTTGAGGGAAGGACATCCAGCCCGCCGCCGGCCTCACCGTGGGCTTCATCAACAAACAGGAGACCGAGGCCAGCGCATTCGTGACAGCCAGCCTGAGTGCGGCCGTCGGCGAAAGGCAGCTGTCGGTGAAGACGCCCGGCGGGACGTCCAATGCGCTTCCCTTTACTGTCAAACCGGAACATCCTGCCCCTCAGATCAACTCCATCTCACCGGCATCTGGCCGTCCCGGGCGCAGCTTCAACATGACCATTTCGGGTGAGGATATCGACAACATCACGTCGGTCAACTTTGAACCGGCTGCGGGGATCAGCGTCAGCAACATCCAGGATTATCACACCGGGCTGTCCGCCCTGGTCTCCATCGCTTCCGGAACCGCCGAAGGCCAGCGCCAGGTCAGCATCACAGGTCTGGGAGGGACCTCGAACAGCCTGGCATTCTCGGTGCTCGCTCCGGCAGCTGGGACGGCACCGACGATCTCCAACGTCGAGATCGGGGACCTCGAGTACTCGGGTAACAAGGTGTCCCTAACGATCGACTTCGACTTTGCAGATCCCGACGCAGACATCGTCTACGTCCCGGGCCAGCCGGATCAGAGTGCCGCCCTGATCCTGGACGCGGGCTGTTCAAAAGCGACGCACTCCGGCTCCATTTTCGATCGGCTCGGCGAGATCTCGGGGCATATCGGATTCGTCCTCACTATCACGGGCTACTCGAGCCACGCTCGTACGGTAACGGTGCAACTGCGCGATGCCGAGGGCAGTCTGAGCAATGTTCTGACCTTCCAGATCAGTGTCTGGAGCTGTTGAGATCGGTCAAACGAGTTGATCAAATCCTGAGGGGCGCGAGAAATGCGAAGCGGAGAGCTCCGTCGGGAGGGTCAATGGAGGAGAAGATCGAGCGTGCCAGTCGGCTGGAGCCCGTACGACCGGAAGGTCCGTCGAAAGACCCGTGAATCCAATTTCGGAGACTGCTGTCGTGAAGGACCAACCACAGCTAGCCGATGTGCTTGAGTTGTCTGGCGTTTAGATCGGTCACGGTGGAACGGCTTTGGGACGCCACATCCGAGTGCTGAACATGTTCTCACAAGCTGAGTTGCCAAATACCGGCGACATCGAAATTCTCGGAGCATGGCCATCCACAGGCGTTCCACACACTGTCAATTAGCGGCTTCAGAACCGCTGCTGTCCCGAGGTCATCGAAAGAATCGATCCTGGCTTTAGGGAGGACCAGGATGTCCTTGTCGATGGCCATTCGCGCGTATCCCGGAGGGACCGAGCCACGGACTCCCATTTTCATTCCTTTGACCCCCGTCATGGCGCCAGTCACGATCAGGGGGGGATTGACACCAAGCGCTCCATAGTGTCGTACACATTCGAAAAGGAATCTCACGAGCGATTTTTCCAGCGCTGCGCTCCTAATAACCTTCTCCCGCAGCATCACGGCATTCACTGCTTCAACCGTCCCCTTTCGGTAGATCTGCGTATAACAGAGCACTTGGCCGTCGTCTGAGAACACGCTGGCCAGGAGTCCCTCGAAGTTGTATCTCTGTTCGGCAGGACGTGAAGTCCCCAACCTTGGTACCCTGCATTGCTCGCTCCTGTGCAGGTCTACCTCGCCTACCTCAGCAATTCCAGGTATGGGAAAAAGGTGAACTATAAGCTTGCCGCCTCCCGCCAATTGAAACGGAAGGTCACCATTGGCGATTTCGCTGATCCTCTGTGTCCGAAAGTCTGAGATCGTGCGCTCGATGGTGTCCTGGAGAAGAAATGCTTCTCTGAGTTCTGTCACATCGAGCAGGTACTTTCCGTGGGAGTTCCGGGAGTAGAACTTATTGGTTCTTTGAAACACAACCATGTGAGGCCTGGCCCAACTCCGGGGGACTCTCAAGAGGAGAATCGTCTTTCCCTCTACTTCGAAGAAGCCGATGTCGTGTCCGCGAATGGAAGGCTCAATCCCAGACAGGATGATGTTCTCGATCCGCCCCTTGGTCTCATCTGGGTCATCACACGGGATTCCTGGAAGCTTGTCTCTTGGGATGCCATTCGCTTCGTCGACGCCAAGGAGGAGGATTCCACCGTCGCAGTTCGCGAACGAAGCTACATCTGCCAAAAACTCCTTCCTCTGGCCATCGGTTCTGAGCTTCAGCGCAGCCTTGTAGTCGACTTTCTTGCCCTCAGCATGACGGAGGCGGAGAAACGCCAGGATATCTTGGGAGCTGATCTCGTTGAACGACTTTTCAAAGATGCTCATGCTTAGCCGTCTTTCCTCCGTCAGACTGCAAGATCAAGATCTGGAAGCCTTGAACGCGTTCTCCCATCGCATCCAAGCCCATTCTCCTCCAATCCACCGACAGGACAGGACGCCTGAAGTACCCTCGAGGAGAGCAATAGATGGATCGCCACTCAAATCGGCATGTCGCTACTGTTGGCCGCCCTCCGTTTGTGTACCCAGGATCAGATCAGCAGCCTTCTGCGCCTGGGCTGCGGCGACAACGATGAGCTTCTTGTCGTTGCGGAGGCGCTTCAGCCAGCCGGAGATGTACGCGGCACTCTGATCGATCGTGCCTCTCGCTGCCGAAGATGGCCGGATCGTCCAGGCTGAACCGAGCGAGCCTCGATGGATGACCTGTCCAGTGAGATGCCTCATGGTAGACGCTGGCGAAAAAGGACTCTGAAGAGATGAAGCGCTCCGGATCCGGCATCCCGATCCGGTCCTGTGCCGGAGAGTAGTACGCCGCATTCTTGCCGTACTCGATCACCGGAGGGTTCGGCATGGAATCGAGGATTTGAGCCGCTCTTTCGATGGGAGTGAACTGCGAGGTGCCGTCGGCGGCTGCAGGCAGCTTGTCGGCGGGGATCCCGGAGGTCTGCTCCAGGTTGAACACCCACCAGCAACGGGCAAAGACGCGACGATGAGTCTCGACTTCGCCGGTTTTGTCGTCTTCGCGGTCTTTCGAGTAAACCTTCCAGAACAGCACCGGCGTCGACTTCTGGCCTCGTCGGACGTGACCGCCGAGTTTCCTGGCCTGATTGAAGGTCAACCAGTAGGGGCTGGAGAAGCCGGCCAGTGCAAGGGTCAACACGTTGATGCCGCGATACTGCCAACCGGCGATGTTCTGAGGCCACAGGGTCGTCCAGGGCTTCCGCCAGGGCACGACACCCTGTTCCAGCTTTTCGAGGATCGCATCGGTGATTCGCTGATGGGCGGGTTGGGTCGTTTGCTCGATCGTCATGATTGTGTCCTCCAGTGAAAGGTTTTTCGGTTTCTTCATCGCGCCCTGAGAAACCAAAAACCTCGAACTGGAGGACCCAAAGGAAGGGCCCGGAAGGCGGCCATCGAAGCGCCGGGCATCCCGAGTGACAGGGCCCGGCCCTGGCGCAAAGGATGCTGCTCGGAGATGCCGGGCTGGAGGGTCAAAGAACACGAGATCGAGCAAGTGAGCCGACACGCAGTCAGCAAGGAGAGCGATTACATGAAGCTGTCCGAGACGTACCGAACGAGGGTCAAAGGACCTGTGGCCAAGAAGCGGAATCTCGTCCGCTGAGCGAACCGTCCTCGATGATCTCCTGCAGGAGGTTTCTCCTGGAACCCGATCGGGGCGGAGCGTGTTGAATTGTCACGGGGGTGTGTCCGCTGTAACTGCGGCTGTGGGCGAGTGTCGCCTTACGACGATCTCTCCCTGATGCCGCGGGAATCGACGGCATGCCGGATTTACAGAGATGAATACCTATGTTCTCGAGCAGATCTAACTGGACTGTAACGTGCTTTGTCCTATATTGGAAGGCGTCTGAACCACTGGAGTAGCTACGCGAGGAGAGAGACGCGGGCGACCCTGAAGTGACCGACCAGCAGTCCGGTCGAGCATCCCGTCACGGACAGGGTCCGAATGTCCAAACTGAGCGCCCGGAGGTGTTTCAGAGTCACAGGGGCGATTCGAGTGAAAGGAGATCGGTCATGAATGCGAGAGGATTCTGCGCTGCAATGGGTTTGGTTGTTCTGATGGCGATCGCTGCGAGTGCGTCCTCGTACGGTCAGGACTCCCCGGGGACGGAGGAGCGGATGGAGCTCATTTTTCCCATCGTCCACAGTCAATTCGTCGACGAACCCGTCAGCCTGCAGACGACGCTGACGTTCGGAAACCTGTCGAACAGCACCGTTCGTGCGACCATCACGACCTTTGGGGATGACGGTACGCAAGCACGAGTTCTCGATTTGTGCACCCTCGGCCCGGCGGGGGATCCCTCTCTCGAAGTCGATCTCGAGATCCCTTCCCATGGGGAACGCGATTCATTCACCACAACGACCCAGGAGGGAGAGCTTCCCGACTTCGCAGGCTGGGCCAGAGTCCTCCTCAGTCCCAACGTCCGGATTCGAGGAAGCTCAGAGATTCGGCTCCAAACCCAGCCGGAGGGTTGTGTCAGCGCAGGCGGAGTGTCCACTGCTTCAGCCGGGACTCTGGAGGACGTGTCGAATCCAGACCCTTATCTCAAGGCGGTGCGGGTTCCCGGAGTAAGGCCGGCAAGAGAGTTCTGGGTTCTCTCGAGAGACGGTTTCTTCCGCCGAACCGCGCTCGCTATCGTCAACCCCTCTGAGAGCGAGACGGCTCAGGTGCTCATCGAAGTGCTCAATCAACGCGGAGAAGTCACCGACACCACTGACGTTTCAGTGGCACCAATGAACCGTATCGCCAAGTACGCAGGCGAGCTTTTTGGAAGACCACCGTTCATTCATGGTTGGATCCGATTTACCAGCCCCATCCCGATCGCAGTGGGAGGAATCGAAGACGTTCAGCGGGGTGACCCGTGGGTCAGCATTGTCGTTGTGCCGGTGGATGCACCAGCATCCGATTAGTTTACGGTCTCTACAAAGCGAGCCATCCAAGCTGAACGACTGACTCGCGCAGATGGAGGCGGCAGGCGTGGGACGGCTCGTCGAAGCGGCAGAGAGAGAAGACGATGCTCTTTCAGCGGGTCGGAGTAACGGGCTGGAAGTGAAGGACACTTCCTTTCGACGATTTCAGCGGCGCCTCCGGCTCTTGGGAGCGAGTAATCAGCAGCCCCGTCGCGGGCGGGCAAGGGAGAATCGGCCAGCAGAGCCACAGGAGTTGCATCCGGCCACAGCTTATTCCACCCGGCGGTGAGAGACGAAGGAACCATGAGACGGGCCGGCGAGGAAGCCGCCGGCCCGAAGGGAGGACTCAGTCGGTCTCGGGCTGCTCCTGCAGCTCGAGGATCCGTGAGTAGGCGAGATCGGCGACCTTGGCGAGGACGAGCAGGTCGTCGCGGCCGAAGCTCCGGGAGGTCTTCCAGGTATCGTCCTCTCTGTAGAGGCGCTGGAAGGTGACCGAGT
>JARRKC010000104.1:0-7381 GCA_037388505.1 Acidobacteriota bacterium
CGAATCCGGAATCGAAAGGCGAAGCCGCGGGGAATAGAGAGCACCTGGCAGCCGCATGCGGAACCTATTGCGGAGCCTGCCCGGCTTACCTCGTGAAACACGGCGAAGACGAGGAGATCAGAAAGAAACGGGAAAGGATATCTTCGTTCGCGCCGACGAAGGCACGGAACGGAATTCCGCCTTCGAATTGGATGGATGGCCTTCTTTGCGACGGCTGTCTCAGCGGCGGCAAGCTTGCGGCCCATTGCCAAAGATGCAACATAAGGCTATGCGCACTGAACAGGCAAGATAATGATCGATGTTCCGACTGTGAAGACTTGCCCTGCTTTCGTATTCAGAATTTGATGAATATGGGTCGCTATCTGCACCGGAATGAATATCTGCCAAACCTTAAGAGAATTCGAGAAATGGGCGTTCGGAAATGGGTTAAATATGAAGAAGAACGCTGGCGTTGTCCCAAGTGCGGCCTTCCCATGAGCTGGTATGACGCCAAATGCATCGGATGTGGATCGAAGCGATCAGAACGATTGTTCTCGTTAGGAAAGGACTGATCCATCGCCGTCTTGATTCATTCCAATCGGGAATAGCCTTGATCGTGCTTTCCATGAGAGTCCCGCGCACGTTCATCCGCGCCGCGATCGTGCCGAGGTGGTTCGTCGCAAAGAACCAGGTCACACCGCCGCTGTACTCGACGAGCTTACCCCCGAGCCCCGAAACGTACAACCTCGTCCATTGCCCGCTGATCTTCTTACAACCGAGATGGGTGACACGCACGGATCGGCGTCGTAAGTGGCTATCAATAAAGGATTCCATCGGCAGTCTGGCACTTATCTCCGAAAAGTCGGCGTCGGTGCCCTTGCCCGAGAGCCCGGCTCCGGCCTCGTTGGTGAACCGCCAGGCCGGTTCTTTTCGGGGTGAGATGACCGGGAATCGGCCACTGACACGGGGGTCGGTTCGTTCGCATTCTGATGTTCGCGGTTTCGCCACGGGGTGCCAAGGGGAAGGGGCGAGGGGCGAAGGAGAATGTGGCAGGTGTCCCCGGCGTCAACTACATTTCCCAGGGAAATGTAATGTCCTTGAACACAGGTGCGAAATGGACGCGCTGACAGTAGCCCGCCGTGCCCAACGTCGGGCGGTTCGGCGTCGATTTCGCACGAGCGATAGTCCCGGAGGGACTTCTCGATCCCAGCCCAGGACTTCGAGTCCTGGGTGCGTCACACCCCGCGCCCTCCAAGCCCTGGAGGGGCGACCGAATCGAGGCGATCCGTCCATCGAATCCATCCCGGTTGTCGTATTCGATCCGGTGCTTCCTCAGAGTCAGAGATCGATGAACTCCGGCTCGGAGGTTGGCCGCCCGGCCCTTGTCGTCTCGCCTTCCGATCTCGGCTCGATCGTCCCTCCGGGACTGGGCGGGTTGATACCGCACCGGGGACCCAGGAGTGAACTCTTGGGCTAAGGTCGGGAAGCGCCTCCGGCGCTCTCAGTGTGACGGTTAGCCGACTTCCCCGCCCGGAACGCAAGAGTGCTCCGCTCTCGGGGATTCCAAGGAAGAAGCACTCCGCTTTCGGGGTTCCAAGGGAGAGGTGCGAACACACAGCTGGGAGGTGCGAAGTGCGAAGTGCGAACTGGATGCGACTCTGCCGCCGCCGCCGGTCTTCAGTTTGCACTTCGGACTTCGCCCTTCGCACTTTGATCTGGTCGGGGCAGAGGGATTTGAACCCCCGACATCCTGCTCCCAAAGCAGGAAAGCTCCAAGCCCGAAAACGCCCATTTTACGGGCTTTGTCTTTTCAATGAGTTACAGCAACCCTGTTGAACTCTGTGGCTCTGTGTGGTTCTGAGGGGCTTTGGACGACTACAGAATTGGCTACAGTCGAACGCAAATCGAAATGCAGGTCGTCACGTCCGTCCCAAGCGAAACCTCGCGGCATCCCTAATTGAAATCACTGGTCGGTCGCAATACCAGGCGGTAGAATTCGCTGCGCGCCTGAGATCAGTCGGTTCTTCGGAAGATAGTCGTATGCATCACGCCATCCATCCGCTTCCCCGCATCGGACTGAGACGCCAAAGGCGTCGTCTGCGTGGGCCGGTTTCCGCGAAGGTCCACGGTTCATCCCACCGGCCACATGCACGATCTGCGGCTCACCTCTTCTTCGTTCGAGACCGCCAGTACCCGGGCAACCTCCGATCATGAGCGAACGCGAGGATGTGGATCTGGCCGGACCGCTCCAGATACACCACATGAAAGGGGAATCTCTTCACCGGCATGCGACGAACGACTAATTCGGAAGAAAGCTCGGGCACGGGGGCGCCGGCACCGGGAAAACGACCCATGAATTCCACTGCGGCGTCGACGCTTCTGAGGAACTGACGACCCAGGCCGGTCCTTTGCTTTTCATACCAGACCGCCGCTTCCGTCAGCTCCGCAGATGCTTCAGGCTCGATCCGCAGTTCAGCCATTACTGCTCGGAGAGTCGATGGTCGATCCGATCACGCACTTCTTCCCACCGCTCGCCGGCCGACTCCCCGGCCAACACGCGGCGGGCCCGGCGCTCGATCTCCTTTGCCCAGGCCGCTCGCACCGTTGCCGGATCTTCAGCCTCACCCTCGAGGCTCGCCAGCAGCTCGACAGCGACATCGGCACGTTCGTCCGCAGGCAACCTCAGAGCCTCGCGAAGTAACGTCTGCGCTCGCTCGGTCATAGCCTGATTCTAAGCCAACCTGCCCGGCCGGAACAATTCGTGCCCTCTACCAAAGACAGCGGGAGTGGATGTCTTCCCACCGCGAGCAGACGCTTGGCAGGCGCCAGGCTGTCCGTCAAGACTCGGGCAGCCCGCATATCGGTGGCAGAGAGCCCGTCGGCCCAATGACCCTCAGAATTGCAGAGACATCCTGCCTTTAAGGCAGGAGCGCGTCCGTTCCTACCGGAATCGAAAAATGATCGCTGAACAGGCGGTTACGAGTCTGCGCGCGCCTGCTCTGTGCGTTTCCACGCTGCACTTTCTTGCGACGCCAGAAAACCGCATAACTATCTGGAAAACAAGGGGTTTCAGGGAGTGTATGCCCTAGGGCTGACACCTGCTCCCAAAGCAGGACCGCTTCAAACCCGAGAATGCCCATTTTGCGGGCCTTTTCGTTCCAACGAGTTACGGCCGGCCTGTTGAAGTCTGTGGCTTTGTGTGGTTCTGAGGGGCTTTGAGCGACTACAGAATTGACTACAAGCCCGTGGAGGGAACTCATGTTTTGCCCTGGAAGAAGCAGGAGACGCAGCCCCCGAAGCACCAGACCAGGCACTGCAATCATTGCCCATTCTGCAATTGGACGGGACTTCCACCAACAAGGATAAAGCAGTTCCGTACGTCACTTTCTTCGGTCCGGTTCACGCGGCTGAGTGAGTTGCCCCCAGCGTCGCTTGATCGTTACGACCCAGTCTCTTGTTCGTTGTCTCGCCCACGGGTGCCTCATCTCTGAAAAGGCTGCCTCCGCGGCATCGACACTCGCCGTTTGCAGTATGTCCGGGAGTCTACAGCTCTGAGACAGTTCGCTCAGCGCATAGATCAGATGCATTCGATCCAAGTCATCGTGGTCCTCGTGCAAGAGAGCTACGATCACAGGCACAGTCTCGGTGCACTGTTCTGCGAGGAGATCGGCGTATGACTCTCGCGAGGGCAGAGTATCCACTGCACAAAGATAGGCCTCGACCTGTTCTTTCGGGGACAGAGCGAGGAATGCTTCGCGAGTATCTGGGCTAATAGGTAGTCTGACAAATTGGAATGCTTCACATCGTCTCTCGGCGGGAGAACATCCACGGCTGACACAACCTGCTATGGATAACGTTAAGATCCAAGCGAGAACAGCGCCGAACGTCTTCGCTCTTACTGGCATGGCGCGTCCTCCGAGCTTGACTCTAACTGTTTGAGGTATTGACGAATGAACTGTTCAAAATTCTCTGCTTCCCATTCCAAGGGATTCCACACATAGGTTGCTTTCATACCATTGAATGGGTATGGAATACGCCCAAGAAACGCAAATAAGATGTATAAATGAGCAAAATCAACCTCCCCCAGACGGTTGAACTGAGCTACATGGGTGAGCTCATGAGCAACCAGCCCGATCGTGTCACTGTCGATTCTGTTCGGATCATATCCACCCTGCGGAAAATATATATCATTCCCCCACGTAAAGGCGCCAGGATCAAACCATGCAAACGTCTCAACAGAATCGGGAAGACCGTACGGATGTATGCGGACCTTGGAGAAATCGATGTCAAATCCCATGCCGGGGTACATTGTATTCAGCGCCTCAAAGAATGGGCCGAGGAAACTCTTAATGCACGGGGCCACGGGCTGACTCTTCGGTCCGTACGGAAATCCGGGAATACTAGAAGGCCGGCCCTTGCCTTGGTTTACGTTTGCTCCCGCGCCTCCGGTGCTCCTCACCTCCTGCCAATACCAGAAACACCTAGTGTTCTGGACCTCATCTTGGATTGAGGGGTCCCAGTGCCAACCTGGGATTTTGCCGCAAAACCATGGAACCCAGTAGCTTCCCGTTGGATCGAGGTTGTTGACTGCGTCGTTGCCTACGTATGAGTATCGATTGAGTCGCTCGGGGTTCTGGACGTTGCCCAGTTCGGGATCCACGCTCATCCATCTCCCGTGAGTACTCGCATAGTACCGGGCTCCGAAGTAGTCGAGGCCGCTTTCGTTGTCGCGCTCCTTGCCCGTGTATTGGTGGGGCGTGGGCGTGCCGGCGTAGCGCTCGCCGTAGGGGAGGTAGCGGTAGGTTTCCATGAGTTGTCCGCCGACGTTCATCCGCGCCGCGATCGTGCCGAGGTGGTTCGTCGCAAAGAACCACGTCACACCGCCGCTGTACTCGACGAGCTTACCGCCGAGCCCCGAAACGTACAACTTCGTCCATTGTCCAGCAACCTTCTCCCCGTGATAGGTGACACGCACGTATCGACATCGTAACTGGCTATGAACAAAGGATTCCAGGGCCGGTCTGGCACTTATCTCCCAAAAGTCGGCGCGGGTGCCCCTTCGCGAAAGCCTGGCTCCGGCCTCGTTGGTGTTGTTGGATCTGTCTTCTTTCGGGGCAACAAGTCAGGGAGCCGGCGACTGGCCAGGGTGTCGGCTCACTCGCGTTCGCGTACTGACGCTGCCCTGGGACCCGTCAACTGCCCGAAGATGTACAAGCCGCCTCCGATCAGAACACGAACGCACGGAGGCCCAATCGCCGGGCTCATCGTTCCCGGCAAAGCCCACCGCCTGCCGGCTCGTCAAGCTGCCGATTGTGGTCGTTTCGGGGCGACAAGTCCGAAAGTCGGCGACTGCATAGGGGGTCGGCTCACTCGCGTTCGCGTACTGATGTTCGCGGCTTCGCCACGGGTGCAAAGGGGGAGGGTCGAGCTGCGAGGGAGAAAGGGCGAAGTGCGAACTGGCGCCGTGAACCGCCGTCGGTCTTCAGTTCGCACTTCGCACTTCGGACCTCGCACTTTGACTTGGTCGGGGCAGAGGGATTTGAACCCCCGACATCCTGCTCCCAAAGCAGGACAGCTCCCAAGCCGGAAACGCCCATTTTACGGGCTTTTTGTTTTCAAATAGAGGCCCCGTGCGTCTGCTCTTCTCTGCACAAACAAAACAGCCCGCCAGAAGATCAGGTTGCACGAGACACAACGAACATACGTCAATCTTTTGCCGATCGTCGCCGTCAACTACCGAAACACACGTCCTGAGCTCCACCAACGGCAACCGATAGCCGCTGCTCGCCGCTAGCCTACTTTCTGACTGGATCAAGAACCGCTTTCAGCTCAGTCGGCGCTCTCTTTGCGGAAACTGATATGCGAGTCGAGCCAAATCCGTGCTTCTGAAGAAGTAGGATGTGACGCCCAGGCTCAAAGCGTCGCCACACGTTCCCGCAACGGTCCGAGCGTTCCGAGAACTCAGACCCTCCATCCTCCGAGACAGTAACTCCCTCAATGGGTTCACCTGCGGAGTCCAGAATCCTGAGAAGAACTTGACCAAACTCATCCGAAACAGGCGGCTGATCCAGGTGGAGGATTTCATCAATACGGATTGAAGTTGGAGAATCGAATCGAATCATTTCGACCGATGATGGCAGAAACCCCGACATACTGAAACGTAGGTCATACAATCCCAAGTCGAGACAATCGAAGGCGTAGAATCCGGCAGAGTCAGCCTTTGTCCTTCGAGTTCTTCCTGTTCTCAGTTCAGTGAGCTCAACAAAAGCTCCGGGAACAGGGGGATGGGTTGTTTCATCAAACCAACTCTCGTCCTTCACGTAGCCATAGATTCCGATGACAGAGATTTCAGTTTCCACCTGCGCGGATGTACCTGCAAGGGCAGTCAATAGGATTGGCACGATCATTGACAGAATCGCTACTCCCCGATACAATTTTCAATCACCTTTCTGTTGTTTCGTTTAGTCTTCTCCTCATCACCCATATCATTCGACTCAAGTGCGCCGGTAATATGTCCCATCTCATGACCGATAATCGTGGCCCAAAATTCCTGCACAGACAATTCCGTCTTCCCGATGTCGTGAATGGCATCTTGGTTCTCTTGATTGAAAATATCCAAAGGTACTACGGTAGTGGTGGACCCAGTTCCCAGCATGAATCCGTCGGGTCGAGAGAATCCACTATTGGCATTGATATATATCCGGTCTATTGTTGTATTGGTAAATGCAAAGGTAATCTTCCACTGCCCATTCTCCTTTTTCGGTCGAGGGCCATCGTAGACAGTGATGCCCATTGCGTCAAGCAATGAGCGCGTCTGGCCTGGCCTTAGTCCAAGGGCGTCAGCACACTTTGGTTTCTTGCTGACAAGGGATTCCAGCAGATTGACTGCTTTGTCTCTGGCGATGCGGGTTTGTGCGATTGGAGGGCCACCGCCAGCTCCACCAACCGCTCTGAGCGCCGCGGACGCTACGCGGGACAATTCCCCATACAGTGTCTCAGCACAATAGACTGCCTTTATGCCGACCACAAAACCACCTTCTACGACCACCACATCGACACAGTTCCCGGTCTCCCACCAGCGGCCGCTGACATCAATCTTCCCGATGGGATCAGAACGGACATAGGAGTATCGATTCAGGCTCTGAGGATCGAAAGGGTAATGAATCTCGGGATCGACGCTCATCCACCTCCCGTGGGCACTGGCATAGTAACGCGCGCCGAAGTAGTCGAGGTTGCTTTCGTTGTCCCGCTCCTTGCCCGTGTATTGGTGGGGCGTCTGGGTGCCGGCGTAGCGCTCGCCGTAGGGGAGGTAGCGGTAGGTCTCCATGAGTTTCACGTTCATCCGCGCCGCGATCGTGCCGAGGTGGTTGGTCGCAAAGAACCAGGTCGTGCCGCCGCTGTA
>JARRKC010000105.1:0-6888 GCA_037388505.1 Acidobacteriota bacterium
CCTTCCGGGTGGAAGCCGTCCGTCTCAGAATGACCTGTTCGTCCTGGCGCGCTCGGCGGTCGGTCCCGTGACGATCATGGTCGAGGGCAAGGTGGCGGAGTCGTTCGGCCCGCGCCTCGGAGACTGGCGCGAGAACGCCTCGAGGGGCAAGCAGACCCGACTGAAATCCCTCGTACGGACGCTCGGCCTCTCCAACCGACCTTCCGGCGAGGTCCGCTATCAACTGCTTCACCGCGCAGCATCCGCGATCCTCACCGGTGAGCAATACCGCTGTGCAGCCGCGGTTTTGCTCGTCCACTCCTTCAGCCAGGAACGCGCCGGCTGGGCCGACTACCAGGCGTTCACCCGCCTCTTCGACGTCGAAGCCGTCGAAGGTACGGTCCAGCGCCTCAAACCCGTCTCTCACCCACCGCTGTTCGGGGTCTGGGTCGTAGGGGACCGCCGCTTTCTGAAGAGCTGAACCGACGCCGCCTCCGCCCCGAACTGTTCCCGTGCCCCGTATGCCGTGCTCCCCCGGGATATCGAGGCCGGGCCCCGGAAGGGGCCAGATTCCGATAGCCTGGGGGCATGCCGAAGACCCGACCCCAGGTCGAGGACCCCAGCAACGAACTCGGCGCCCCGGTCAGGGGCACGACCCATTTTCGCGATTCGCATAATTCGCTGGCGCAACCGGGTGACTGAGGGGTGTTGCTTGATAGAATTGGGAAAAGGTCTCGTCGAAAACCCCAGAATTGCTCTTGTATTCGTCTCGGTTGACATCAGAATTGGAGAAGTACGGTAACGGTGCGTTTCGGGCGAAGTGGATTGGAGAAGACCGATGCAGACTCGAGTAAAGCAACCCGGCAACGAGAGAAACCCCGGATATCGTTCGCTTCTACGGGGAACGGTGCTTTTCTTTGGGGCGCTAGGGTTACTCGTTTCGGTGGGCCTTGGGGAGAGCCGGTTGATTTTCCCCAGGGTATCCTACGACGACACCATAACCGGTCTCGCCTTTGTAAACCCTCTCGAGGGAGAGGTCACCGTTACCTTGACCGCCTATCAATCCGATGGAACGCTCCTCAGTGGAAAGGGCGTGACCAATCCAGTCACCATCAAGGTGGCTGCACAACGCCAGTACGCGCAGACCACTTCGGCACTATTCGGCTACACCGGTCAGGCCGGACGCCACGGTTGGTGCGAGGCCCGAAGCGACTCGAGCGGACTGACCGGCTTCTTCCTGGTCCTAAAGCCCGATCTCACCTCGCTCGACGGGGCTGACTTACCTGCACTGGCAAACGAGCTCGTTTTCCACGAGATTCGGGTCGGAACCGGTTATGAGACGGAAATTAATCTGGTCAATCCAAACGCCGCGAAAACCCCGACCACGCTGCGACTGGTAGGCTGGTCCGGCGGAGCATCCGCCGTGACCACGACGGAAAAGGAGGTTGAGGTTCCGGCCAATGGAGTGCTGCGCCTGAATCCCGAGGCCCTGTTTCAGAACCTTGAGGCTGGCAGCCACTACTATCTGGTGGCCTCCGCCTCCCGTCAGGTGGCCGGGTTTGCCGTCATTTCGGGGCCCGGGGACCAGGTGGGCTCAAATGCCATTCCCTCGAACCAGCTCGTTTCACATCTCTATTTCCCTCAGATTGCCGTACTGAATCCCATCCTCACGGAGTTGACCGTCACGAATCGGGGTGACGCCACGGTCATACTCACAATCACGGCTCACCAGCCGAAGGGGAGCATGTTCGGCCCGGGAGTCGTCCAGCAGAACCCCGTCACGCGCTCACTTCCCCCCGGTGCAATCCTCCAGGAGGACGTGGCCTCCATGTTCGGTTTCTCGGGGGAAGGCCCCATCGCCGGTTGGCTGGAAGTCGAGTCATCCGCAGAATCGATCGATGGCTCAGTCAGTTACTCGATACCCTCAAGCAATTCCTGGGCTGCTGTTGCATCGGCACCGGAAGGTAAGACTCGAGCGATCTTCTCCCATATCGCAACCACCTTCGGTTACTACACGGGGATCGCCCTGCTGAATCCGGGGGCCCTGGCCGCCAATGTCCGGGTCGTCGCGGTCAGAGCGGACGGATCAAGGCTCGGGATCTACACCACTGCGCTGCAACCCGGTCAGAGAATCAGCAACCTGGTGACGGAGTTGATTCCGGATGCGGTCGACCAAGGAGGAGGCTTTGTCTGGGTCTCGAGCGACGTGCCGCTGTTCATGTCGTCGTTATTCGGGCACGTTACGAACGGCGTGCTGGCGAACATTCCGCCGCAACCTGTGTCCGTAGGTTTCCAGCCGGACTCGGACACCCCAAGATACCGGGTTCAACCGCAAATGGCCGTCCTTCAGCCTTCGACCGCCTTCACGTTCAAGCTGGACGGAGCAACCGGGCCCGTCCAATGGTCGGTCAACGGTCAACCTGGCGGCAGCGCAAAAACCGGGACCATTTCCACATCGGGCCGCTATTCGGCCCCGGCGCAACTCGAAGTTGACCTGCCAGTGACCGTCTCGGGGGTTTTCTCGAACCAAAAGTCGGCAGCTTCGGTCGATTTGCTGGCCCGGGAGCAGGTTTTGACTGGGAGAGGCCTGATCCTTTCGGTCGCCTACCTGCGGAGCCTGTCGCGCCTTTACACGGCAGAACTGTCCGGCACGGTTGGACTCGGTGTCGTGCCGACCGGGACAGAGCCCGCCGCAGGAGAAACCGCCATCTTTGACGTGACGGCACCGTCGGTCCAGAAGGTCCTCTCCCTTCCGGGTGAGGAAGTTTCCAAGATGATCCCCTTTGAGGCGGGTGGACAGGAATTCTTGCTGCTTGCCGCCAAGACTTCCGGCAAAGTGATCAGCGTTGATCCGGTGCACAAGACTTCGAAAGAGCTGGTCACCGGCCTGGCCTCTCCGACCGCCCTGGTGATTGATCCCTTGACGGGAGATCTCCTGGTCGCGGAAGCCAATCGGGTCAGCGTGATCCCGGCCTCGACTCTCCAGGACCAGCTCGCCGGCACCGGTGCCCGCGGAGTAGCGCCTCAGGCCAGATCATTTCCAGGCGACACTCTGTACGAGGGGAACCCAACCGGCTTGTCCGTGGACCAATGTTCCGGGAACCTCTTCATCTCGGACGGCAATTCAGGCGAAGTCGTGCGCTTTAACCGCTCGACGCGGTTGTCGGACACGATTGTCAGCGGGCTGAATCGACCGACACAACAGTTCGTTCTCTATCGCAAGTCGGTGAGCTGCCCCCAGGCCACCCACATCCTGGTGATCGAGCCGGACGCCGGCCAGGTTGCGCTGGTGTTGCCCGAATCAAAGACCAGCCTGATGTGGGCGGAGGCGCCGGGCGTTACCGACATCGCTTCGGGAGAGTCGGGCGTCTACCTCTCCACATTCGTGAACTCGTCCGGATCGCTCAGCCGGACCGAGGTGCCAGGGATCTACGAAGAACTTCCAGTGCACGCTCACAAAGATCCGGTCTACGCCAGCCCCAGAATTGATTTGCACTTTAACGCCTCGACATTCAAGGTACCCGCAAACCGCACCATTGACGTAACTTTTGACGTGGCCCACGCACCCGAGTCCGAGTACGACTCTCCGCACGTCTATTACCGGCGCTACTTCGGCGAGAACTGTACCAGTGTCGAAACAGCCGATCCGCTACCGGCAACCGTCGTAATCCCGCCCGGCTACGACCTGTCGCAGTGCCGGAATGTCCCTTCCCGGACATCGGATGAGGGAGGACTTTTCGAGGCTCACTGGGAACCGTTCCTGCTGGGCGACACCTGTCACCTGGAGTTTCAGGTCCGTTTCAACTCTTCGGTACCGGTGGGAACTCGATACTACTTCTGTGGTGAATGGGGCTACTACTGGCAGGTGATCCAGCCCGGGTACTGACTCAGCTCGAAGGTCGAGCCACTTTCTGTAACGGAAGCAGACCGACAACGAAGCCTCCGTCCTCGACCGATATTTTCGATCGGGGACATTGCCCTCTTGAAAACGGGGTCGGACCACGATAATGGACTGACTGGTCGTAACTTAAGCAGGCTGGGAGGCCCCAGGAAGCCGGTTACGCTGACTTTTCGGCCCCCATTTTGGGCTTCTAAGAAGCCCCCCGCCGTAAAACCGGTCCTGGGCTGCGCCGGAGATCTCATCTGTCCTCGTCGCCGAACGCAACGCAGCCCACTCGTCTGGGTCGACAGCGTTAAAGGACGTTTTTGGGCCCGACCCCATGGTCCCGAATGGCAACGCCTGGTCGAGCTCGCCGGCTTCGAACCCGCCGCAACCTTCAAGGCTGAGACCCGGGACGGCGGAGACCGCGACCCTCCCTCTGGTTCGTCCACACCTGCCCGGTCTGCGGAACGCAGCGCCGCGCGAAGAAGCCCATGCCGAGCTGGCGCTGCATGCCGTGCCGGGAAGAAGGTCGCGAAGGCCGACTCCGAATCACGACCGAACCGAGGCGGGGCCCGGCATGAGTGAAGAACGCTGTCCCTTCTGCCATCCCTAATTGCCAATTTCAAGCTTTTGATTTCAAATGACTTAGATGAAGTCTGTCAAATAATGCTAGCCGACTAGCTCTATTTGCTGATAGGCTTCGCAGCATGGAGCGAGTTCCTTCGAGCGCCGTGGAACGGCGAATTCACATTGAGAACACGTGGTGGGAGACCGGTCGGATCATTCCCGAGTACGCTGTCTACAAGGAGCGTGCCTATCTGCAGCCGTTCTTTGAACTCGTTTCCAGTCGGGCTCCGGTGCGCGCGCCTGTCCTGATGGGTCCAAGACGAGTCGGCAAAACCGTCCTCATCCACCAGGTCATTCAGAAGCTCATCGACGAAGGCACAGACCCCGAACGGATCTGTTACCTCTCCATCGACCACCCTCTGTACAACAATCTCTCGCTCGAAGATCTCGTGCACCGCTTCACCCGGGCGGCGGGCCGGGCGTCCTTGGACGGGACCTTCGTCTTCTTCGACGAGATCCAGTATTTGAAGGGATGGGAAGTGCATCTCAAGTCGTTGGTGGACTCGCATCGGAACGTTAAGTTCGTCGCGTCCGGGTCGGCGGCGGCTGCGCTGAGGCTGAAAAGCATCGAATCGGGCGCCGGCAGGTTTACCGATTTCATGCTGCCGCCGCTCACGTTCTTCGAGTACCTGGAACTGACCGATCAGAGCTCGCTTGTGGAAACTCCGGACGACCCCCGGCTGTTGCCACACTCACCGGACATTGAAGCGCTGAACGCGGCATTCCTCGAGTACATCAACGCGGGGGGGTATCCGGAGATCGTCTCCAACCCCGAGATCAAATCCGATCTCGGCCGGTACATCAAGAGTGACATCATCGACAAGGTCCTGCTCCGCGACCTCCCTGGGCTTTACGGAATCTCCGACATCCAGGAACTCAATGCCCTTTTTACCAGCCTTGCCTACAATTCCGGGCAGGAACTTTCACTGGACCAGGTCTCGAAAAGCGCCGGAGTCAGCAAGACGACGATCAAGCGATACATCGAGTATCTGGAGGCGGCATTCCTCATCAAGGTTCTGCACCGCGTCGACGCCGCGGGCAAGCGGTTCCAGCGGGCTCGAACCTTCAAGGTCTATCTGACGAACCCCTCGCTGCGGGCTGCACTGTTCAGCCCGGTGGGTGACGGCGATCCCCAGATCGGTGCCGTCTGCGAGACAGCGGTGTTCGCCCAGTTTTTCCATTTCCCTCAGTTCAGGATGTTTTACGGACGCTGGAAAGGGGGCCGGGAGGTCGATTTCATTCGGCTGGACGCCGCCCAGGTTCCCATCCTGGCCCTCGAGGCAAAATGGAGTGACCGCTATTTTGCGAGGCCGACGGAACTCCAGGGACTGATCGAGTTCGGGGTCAGGAACGGACTGGACCGAGTGTACTGCACGACGAAGACAGAACGAGGAACCCGGGTTTTCGAGAATCTGACCGTCATGTTCTATCCCGCCAGCATCTACTGCTACGGTCTCGGCCGACTTCAGGCCGAAACCCGGGGCATGCCGGATCTGGGCATCGAAAACGAGGCCGACCGGCCTTGAAGATCGAGGTGCGATACCTGGCGTGAGGCCGGCTCGGCCACGGGCCTTTGTCCACGATCACACCCCGGCTGAGCCGGCCCCACGCAAAGCACGCAACGCCGCAACTGGCTTCCGCTGTTTCTGATTTGGCGCCCTGCTCCTTGAGACTTCGCGGTCCCCGTGCCGGAGGCCCCGGAAGGGGCCCAATTCCCGTAGCCTGGGGTCAAGCCGAAGGCGCGACCCCAGGTTCGCAACCCGATGACCAAAGGGGAGGCGCCCCGGACAGGGGCGCGATACGGCGGCCGAAGCCTGAGTCGACAGGATCCAACCCGGTTTCCATGCATCAGAACCGGAAGATCCTCCGCAGCCTTTCGACGAGAAAATGTGCTTCCGACCGGCGGCAGCTCTCCATGCTGCCGCTTTCGGCAGATGAACGGGGTTTCCCCTATTCCAACCCTCTCCTAAACTACATTCCCATGCCTCAATCATTTTCCTGCATCTGGATCCACTTGATCTTTTCGCGAACCAGGAAGAACACCACCGGACAATGACGTTCAAAGAAGAACTGATGAAATTCCTCGACGAATACGAGATCGAATACGAGGAGGAGTACCTCTAGCGCACGGCTTCGGCCGGGTTCACCTGGCGAAGTCGGAATGCTGAGAGGTGAGTGGGAGGACGTGGCCCACCCTATCGCGCCCCTGCCCGGGGCGCCCAACGTGGGGGACGAACCTCAACCCGGGGTCGTGCTCTGCCTGCGGCTTCGCTTGACCCCGGGCTATAAGAATCCCGCCCCTTCCGGGGCTCCCCAAGTGCCTTCGCAGTACTTCGCCCAAACGAACGATCTTCCCGGCCTGGGGATTGGCCCCCTTGGATCCTTGCGAATTCGCGCGA
>JARRKC010000106.1:0-6253 GCA_037388505.1 Acidobacteriota bacterium
AGGTTTCATGCTATAATCCGGCTTCTTCAAATAGGGTCATGCGCGCCCGTAGCTCAGTTGGATAGAGCGCCGGTCTACGAAACCGAAGGTCGCCCGTTCAAGTCGGGCCGGGCGCGCCACTTTCAGGCTCAGTGGGAGCCGCAATCCTTGGGGATCTTGGGTACATCACGGTTCACATTCGCTTGAACCGGGACGTGGTGTCGGTACAGCCGCGCGAGCCCGTCCGAATCAAGCGGGTTGAAGGGATGGGACGTGCTCGTACAAGGGAGTGTAGGCCAGCCGAAACTCCTCCCGGCAATGTTCCAGGCACTGCTGGAGCGCAGTTTCCCGAGGGCGTCTCGCCCGGTAGAGCGCAGGTCGTGCCATCATCGGATTCGGCGGTTTCAATTGATCACGGCCTGTGCAGGCACGGCCGCCATGAAATCGAGGGTACCGTTGCCGAAGAGCTCGAATCCGAAAAGCGGGACATTCGATCTCACCCGGATGAAGCCCCCCACCTGCTCGAATCCCCTGATCCACTCGTTGAGCAACCGGGCTGTCTTCTGACCACTCTTGAGCTCGTCGAAGACCAGGCCGGTCTGTCGCCCCGACTGGTCAAAGACCTCGAGCGTCAGGACCGCATCGGCGGCCCGCCCGTTGAGCAGGGTGATTCCCGTGAAGATGTCCTGGTTTTGCGCCACGTGGCTGAGAATGAATTCCCGGGAGCCCTGCGATTGAAGAGGAAGTGCGGCCAGGTATCGGGCGCCGTCACCGAACACCACATTCCCCAGCAACACCGCTTCCTCGGCATCGGAACGAATCCTGATCCAGCCGACTTTGAGCCCAGGCCCGAGTTCGAAGGCTTGGCCAACCTCGGCTCGGAACTGAGCATCCGTTCCAAAGGCGGGGATCTCACGCTCGGCCAGGACGGTTCCGCTCTCGTCCAGTATCTCCATGTGCACGTCGCCTTGCGCCCCCAGGTTGATGAGATTGACTGTCGTCTCCAGACCCAGCCCGGTCGCGATGTGCGCCCCCATGACTTCGTTCGCTCCAGAGCCGGCTCCGATCGCCGTCAAACCGCCTTGCCGTTGCGTATCTCCGAAGAGCTCCATGGCGGACACTTCACCCCCAGCATCGGGACGGATCGAAACGTATCCCCCGGAACTCACACCGAACAGCTGCTGTACTGTCGTTTGGAGCATTCCCCTTGCGGGAAGCACCTGCCGGCGAGTCACGGCCGATGCGCCGGTTTGGAGAGTCAATCCCACGCCCAGAGGCTGGTTCCCCGGATTCACAACGAACAGACGCGTGGAGCCGTCGGGAATCTCCGGCAGGACGAGGCGGTCGGCGGCAGCCGATGACAAGCTTCCCCCGTCCATGAATCGCAAGGTAGACTCCCCCAGGAGCGTAAAACTGACCAGGTCCGGCTGACTCGAAGTGATTTCGATCCAACCCTGCTGGAGGTTGCTGAACGCTTCCGTCAGGAGAATCGAACGCTGGGCTCCGCGCGCCAAGTCGATTTCATACTTCCCGAACGAGTGTCCACCCAGGTCATAACCCGTCAGCACAAGGTGGGCGGGGCCTGACCAGCCCTCCGGAAGCTGGTAGCCGTCTTCTGCAGCAGCCTGCGGAAATCCGAAAGCATTGGCCATTGCCAGTCCCACAAATTCACTCTGACTCTGACTCAGAACCGGCAGAATGAGGGCCGGACCGTAACCGGGTCCGTACTCCAGCGCACCCAGGTCCGCGACCGGGAGACCGTCGTGGTCACCATCCGTCTTCCGGTCGTGACCGAGATAATCCGTGGCTAAGAATTCCTCGTCAGGCGCTGACCGATCGATCGCGGGAGAGCCCTTCAGAAGAGAGAAATCGCCGCCTTGGGGATCCTTGAAAAGGGGGTCTGCCGAAAAGTCGCCGTCCTCAGAGCTGAACTGACCCTGCTGAATCAGATTGTTCCTGGTTGTGCATCCCAGGCTCGGAGACATGTCGCCACCCAGGTTCCCGGCGAGGATCGAGTTGACCACACGAACCGTCCCGGCGCTGTTCAGTATCGAGACTCCTCCGTTGCCGGCTATGGTGGTGTTGAGAAGGTCGAGAGTGCAGTGATACGCGAGCCCTCCGTCCCCGGTTGATTCGGCGAGAATTGAGTCCGCTACCGACATCTCCGAGTAGGAGCAGGCCAAGCCGTAACCTTCGCTACCCACGCTGAGCAGGCCTGCCGCCCGCGAATCGGACTTGCTCACGCTGACGCCATGGCTCTTGCTGCCGACGAAATGTGTCCGGAGAAGCGTTCCGCTCGACTGGCTCAGCATCCCGCCATAACGCCCCGCGCCAACGATCAGGTTGTCCTGAATTCGGTGGTCGGAGTTGAGCAGGTAAAAACCATCGGCCGACTCACCGTTCCCCGGTTGAATCCGATTCCCTTTGAGCAGAGCGGGAGTGCCGATGATCAGGACGGACTGGCAACATTTGTCCGACGGACCGAAATCGCTGTCAAAGATCGACACGCTGGTCTCCTTCAAATCGATTTCCTGCCCCCTGAAGTCGCGGATGCCGTTTCCCGAGAACCGCCCCTGCTGGAGCAATACGGACGATGTGTAACTATTCAGACCATAGTCCGAATTGACAACCTTGATGTCGAATAGATTGGCGTCGGCCGCGTTGAGAACGATTCCGCTGGAGCTATCCTGTATCCGGCAGGACGCCGCGATTCCCGACCCGTTGAGAAGGTAAATGCCCGCACTGCCACCTTCGATCCCGAGGTCGAAAAGTTGCACCTTCCGCACGTGAGCAACCTCGACTACAGGATCAGAGGAGGCAGTCGATACCACCGGGGACTGACCGGCCCGGCCTCGAAGAGTCAACCCGTGGAGGGGCACGGCGTCACTTGGGCGATATGCGATTCGCACGTTTTCCTGATACCGGGAACTGTCTTCAATTTCGACGATGTCACCCGGATCGGCGGCGTCGACGGCATCCTGGACCGTTGAGAACGAACCCGTCGAAAGGTCAACGCTTTCCGGTTCCGCTCCCGCCGCTGCCTGCGCGACCTGCAGAACATTCCCCCGGGGAAGGGCAATCGCACCGAAGTAGGGCATCGAAGCGGCGATTCCGGAGGAAGGCGTGATCTTGACGATGCCCTCAAAAGATCCGGTGCGCAGTTTCGTCGCATACCCGATGCTGAGGTTAAAGGCGGCGCTCTGGCCAGGACCGATCACAGCCGTCGTCGGCTGAATGGAAACCGTCACCCCCGACACATCTGCAATCGTTTCCAGTCCAACCTGGTAGCTGGTACGTGTTGAGCTCAGGTTGTGGATGCTGAACCCGTACTCCTGCGACGAGGGCGCCTGCGGGTTTGCCGTGACCAGGGGGCAGTAAAAGCTCGAGCGCGAAGGCAGGTAATCGAGCGCGCCGGCCCGACCGAAATCGAACAGTCCGTTGCCCTGTCGGTATACCCTCGCGTCGACGCTTTCGAACGACCCGACCCTTCGAGCCGTCACCATGAGCGCAGTCTTGATCTCGAGGGGTCCCCAATTCGGGTGCAGGGCCGCAAGCAGGGCGGCACCCCCGGCAACCACGGGAGCCGACATGCTGGTCCCCTGCATGTTCTTGAACTCACCGACCACGTTCGACGCGGAAATGATGTTTCGGCCCGGTGCGATCCCGTCGGGCTTGATGAACGAAGTCAGCCCCGTGCCCGAATAGTCCAACCATTTCGGGTAGACCGGTCCCGCACCGCTGAAATCAGTAATCTCCAGCGGGGAAGTCGCCACCTTTTCCAGTTCGGTTTGAGGTGCCAGCGTCACCTCGAGGCCCTCCCCCTGTCCAAGACGGTCCTCCATCTCGATACCGAAATCCATGGCGATCATGGCGGCAGGGATCTCGATGCCCGAAAGTCCTCCCATTCCGAAGGGGGCATCCGAAAGCCGGCGATACACGATCATCGCCAACCCCCCGGCATCGGTAATATTCTGAGCTTTGGTGGCAAAGGTACATTCCCCACGAGAGACCAGCGCCACTTTGCCGACGAGACTGTTCGCCGGGAGTGGAAGACAAGCCAGTTGTCCGAGACTCTTGACTTCGGAATCGAGTGCGTTGGAATTTCCCGCTCCGGAAGTCCCAGCAGCCAAGGCCGCCGAGGCCAGGGGCAGCGGCCCCAGCGGTTCGGTGAGCTGCGGTCCGTCTCCCGGCACGCCGAGAATTCCGGCAAGTCCGGGCACAGACTTGCCGTCTGAATCGGTTACTTCAATCTCCGACCCAAAGAATCTGGCATTGTCGCTGGCCCCGACCGTGATCGCCTCAGCCACGTTGCCCGGGCTGCCGACGGTACCGAGCGCAGGGCCGTCATTCCCAGCCGAGACGACAACGACGAAGCCCATCGCGACAGCTTTCGCTACCGCAAGCTGAAGCGGGTCATCTTCCCTTTCAATCCGGTCGGAGCCAAGGCTCAGGTTGATCACGTCCATCTCGTCGGCCACCGCATCGTCGAGAGCGGCCAGTATCGCCGCAGTCTTCGCTTGCGCGTTGGTATCCGGGTCGCCGAAGACCTTGTAGTTCCCCAAGAAAGCCTTGGGGGCGATCCCCCGCAACGTTCCGTAGGGACTGGACGTCGAATTCCCCGCGGCGATGCCCGCAACGTGAGAGCCGTGGTCGGTCTCGTCCCGTGGGTCCTGAATCGGCTGTTCGGCATATCCGAAGGCGGTCGTGACGTAGTTCCGGGCAACGATGACTTTCTTGTTGGTGAATTCGGCAAACTCCGCAGGCTTCGGATAACCGGCAGGAGGGCTCAGCGAGTTGTCCGTGAACATTGCATGGTGATTCTGGATTCCCGTATCGATAATCCCGATCTTCACTCCCTTACCGGCCGCCTCCGGGCCTCCCAGTCGATCCCAGATTACGTCTGCGCCGACGACTCCAGGGGCTGTGTCCATCATCGGCCTGTAGCCGCGATTGGGGTATACCCCCTCTACCTCCGAACGGCCTCGCAAAGCTCTTGCCATCGCCGGATCGGTCCGAATCACGAGCATATTGAGAAGGAGACTTCGGCTGGCCATCAGGCGAATCCCCCCGCTTCCACTACTCCCGGTCGATGATCCTCTGTTTGCCGGGGCGACTCCTCCCTGGACGCGTGCAAGAAACTCCTGCTGGCTGCGGACCGTGTCGCTCTGCCGCTCGGCCCGCATTTGCCCTCGCAGCGCGCTCCGAAGCTCCGACTTGGTCGCTCCGGGCATTGCTTCCAGGAGTTGTTCCGCGACCGAAGAGTGCTTGAGAAGCACAATGTAGACCGGCTCTTCTTCGAGTTCCTGTGCCAGAAGCGGGGTGCCGGCGGGAGAGAAGCCAAGGGCCACGACAATCAGGCAGGTGAGGACGGAGGAACGCATCGAAGTCTGTCTCCTTCCAACGATCCCAGGTTATCCCAAATGTAATTACATCAGCTGATCGGAATGGAAACAAGAGACCTTTGGCACGAGAGTTCTTTCATGAGAATCCCCGTCGAAACCGGAGCCGATTTCCAGAGGACGATCCTGTCGAAGAAGCCAGCGATGCGTCGGAACCGTGCGCCAAAGCGTGGTCATGTGGACCGACTGAACCAACTCTCCCTCATTGCGAACACCCCTTTCCTACGGCTCAGCAGAACTGCATGCTCCGTTGAACTATCCTCAACACGGACGAGGCGCTGGAGGCCTTGCGGAAACGGGCCGAACCGATCGAGGCGGGATTGACCCGTCTGCGGAGCATTTGTAGTGCATCGTTAGGAATGCTTTCGGAGTTTATACGTCAATACCCAGGATCATTATCACTATCGGTGGGTATTCTATGCGTCGGTACTCTACAAGTTATCCCTGCGGATAGCCTCTATGTAAAGTGCAATCAACATTGACCTTATGCAGTAGGAGATGTGCTGCCATCTTGTGAGTTCGTTCGCCACTGGTGCCTCTACAGTAAAGGACAGTCCCCGTCGATACATTCTTCGAGTTCGAATCGATTCACAAACATTCAATCGCGAAACACCCGCCACTACCCCGGCACTGGGCTGTTGCAGCGACACAGATCGAACCGGGCGAACTGTATTCAGGAGGAATGAACTATGGGGATGCACAACTGGCGATTGCGAACGAAACTCGTGGCTGCATTTTTGGGGGTTGCCGGGCTCACCTTGGTGGTCGGTCTGATCGGTGTGCGCGGGATCAACAATGTCGTGTCCACAACCAACGAACTGGCCACGATGGACGGCATCAAGGCAGAATTCTTGAACCGCGAAATCGATCATCTG
>JARRKC010000107.1:0-6213 GCA_037388505.1 Acidobacteriota bacterium
CGCCGGTGCGGCGGCTGCGCTTCCCGAAGGATTTCGCCCGGATGGACGAGGTCGTGGAGGCGGTGATGGAGGGAACCGCCAAGGGGGTGTGAGGGGTTTTAGGGATTTGGGGATTTGGGGATTTTCGATTGGAAGTGTGAGGTTTTGGCGTTGGGGGTGGGGTGCGTGGTTGTGTGCCGGGTGGCGTCGCGTGGGTGCGCGCGTCAGTGCGCGAATGCAATGAGCGACCCTCTGTACGGGAGCCGACTCCTCCCGGCACGCGGTACGCGGGATCGGATACCGTTCATCAATCGCGCCCCTGCCCGGGGCTTGTCCACTCCTCCCGTCGTTCGCACCCCGGGGCCGCGCTGTCGCTTGACCCCGGGCTAACAGAATCACGCCCCTACCGGGGCTAAGGCCCCAGGACCTAAAACCGCCAAGGCGCAATGCCCTAAATCCCTCAACCTCCCCATGCTCCGTGAATTGCTCAACCGACTGAATCGCCTGCGGCGGCAACTGCGATCGCTGCCGCGGGCGCTGGCGCTGGTCGCGCGGGCGGGCGGTCGCTGGACGGCGGGCTGGATCGGACGGCGGAACCGATTCTCCTGTACGGCGGTCTCATGGCGGGCGTGCTGATCGTCTCGGAGTTGCTGCGGGCGGCGGTCAATTGGGTGCGCGACGTCCAGTCGGAACTCCTCAGGGACTACATCAGCTTCCTCATCCACCAGAAGTCGATCGACGCGGATCTGGCCTTCTACGAATCGGCGGATTTCTACGATCACCTGCATCGGGCCCGCGACGAGGCCGGCTACCGGCCGGTCGCGCTGCTCGAAAATCTGGGCAGCCTGCTGCAGAACGGGATCACCCTGCTGGCCATGGGGGCGGTTCTGGTGCCCTTCGGGCTCTGGCTGCCGGCGGCACTTCTGCTGAGCACCCTCCCGGCGCTCTATGTCGTGCTGCGCGACGCCCTGCGCCGGCACGAATGGCGGGTGCGCTCCACGCCGCACGAGCGACGGGCCTGGTACTACGACTGGCTGATGACCACCGGACAGACGGCGGCGGAGCTGCGGCTCTTCGGTCTGGGGAATCTCTTCAGGGACAGCTACCAGAAGCTGCGCAGGAGATTGCGGACCGAGCAGATCGAGCTGGCGCGCCGACGGGGCCTGGCCGAGTTGGGCGCCGCAGCGGCGGGTCTGGCCGTGACCGGAGGGTCGATGGCCTGGATGATCTGGAGGGCGCTCGGGGGAGGGGTCACACTGGGGGACCTGGCCCTCTTCTATCAGGCCTTCAATCAGGGACAGAGGCTGATGCGTTCGCTGCTCGATCAGGTCGGACAGATCTACTACAACAGCCTCTTTCTGGGGAATCTGTTCGAGTTCTTGGATCTGCAGTCGCGGATCGAGGGGCGGGCCGCGTCGCGCGTGAGCGTGTGCCCGCGTACGGTTAAAGAACGGGAAGGCGGGAGAACCGACATATCGCTCATCCCCGAGGTCCGCTTCGAGGGCGTGAGCTTCCGCTATCCGGGAGCGAACGTCCCCGTTCTGCGGGATTTCGATTTGGTCGTACCGGCGAGACGGATCACGGCGGTGGTCGGTCCGAACGGGTCGGGGAAGAGCACGCTGATCAAGCTGATCTGCCGGCTCTACGATCCGGATGCGGGAAGCGTCCGATGGGAGGGCGTCGACCTGCGACAGCTGGATCTGGACGTGCTGCGGCGCTCGATCACGGTCCTGTTCCAGCAGCCGGTGCGCTACAACGACACCGTTCACGACAACATCGGTTTCGGCGATGTCGGGCGCATCGTTCTCTCCGACGAGATCCGGGCGGCCGCCCGGGCGGCGGGAGCCGATGGGCCGGTCGCCCGGCTGCCCGGCGGTTATGAGACGCTGCTCGGGAAGTCGTTCCGCTCCGGCGCCGAGCTGAGCGTCGGAGAGTGGCAGAGAATCGCTCTGGCCCGGGCGTTTCTGCGGCAGGCGCCGATTCTGCTGCTCGACGAACCGACCAGTTCGATGGACTCCTGGGCCGAGGCCGACTGGCTGGAGCGTCTGCGCGTCCACGCCGAGGGGAGGACGGTCCTCATCATCACCCACCGGTTCACGACCGCCATGCAGGCCGACACCATCCACGTCATGGCGGAGGGACGAATCCGGGAATCGGGATCCCATGCCGAGCTGGTCGCCCGCGGGGGGCTCTATGCGGACTCGTGGCACCGCCAGACGGCTCGCGACTCCAGCTGGGCGACAGTCGGAGATTGAGGGCTTTGCGCCTTTGCGGTTCCGGGCCCCGGGGATCGAAACCGCGAAGGCGCGAAGGCGCAAAGTCCTCAATCCCCCAATCCCCCAATCCCCCTAATCCCTTAATCCCTTAATCCCTCATCTTCCCGACCGTCCGGCCGCCTTCCGCGGAGATACTTCGCCGCCAGTCGGAAGGGGCGGGTGAGGAAGTAGAGCGGATAGAGGAATCCCGGCAGGCCCAGGTCCCATTCGTGCAGCGTGGGGGTTGCGACGACCCGGTAGCAGTAACGAATCCGGTCGATCCGTCGCGACTTCATGCGCAGTTGAAAGCGGGTAAAACTCCCGAGATCCTTCCGGCCGCCGTGCGGGAACAGCGACCGGCGGAACCGATCCGCGTATTCCACTGCCGCCGGATCACGCCGGCACTCCGCTGAGACCTCCGCCGGCAGGCGGGTTCCCGGCACCCCTTCCACCACCATCAGTCCCAGCCGGATCAGACGAAGCAGATCCGGGGGCTGATCCCTCCTCAGGACATACTCCCAGTCCATCCCCTCCGTCGATTTCAGCAGTCGAGCCAGATCGGCGATCCAGTTGAGCGATCGCCACATGTGCCGGCCTCCGTGCACGGACAGGGCCGTCAACAGGTCCTCCGGTGCGAGACGGCGGACCGGGCGGTCGTCGATCGTCGATGCCGTCGAACGCTCCCACCAGGTCTCGACGGGAAGGCGCAGGACCTGGTACCAGGGAACGACCGTCCAGTGGATCTCCACGAAATACTTGTCGTCATTGCGGGTGAGCTGATACTGCCATTCCCGCTTCAGGATCTGAGCCTCGACCCGGGGCCCATAGTCGGGAATCGACGCGAAGCCGATCCGGGAGAGGAGGCGAAGGGCCGCGAAGACCTGCGGAGGGCAAACCAGAATGTCCAGGTCGCCGTACGTGCGCAGAGCCGGGTTCTCATAGAGCGTCGACGCCAGCACCGGCCCCTTGAAGGGGATGGCCTGGATGCCGTGCTGGCCGAACAGCCGCAGGATCCTGTGCAGCTTTGCAGTCAGGAAGAGCCCCTGCCGCGCCGAGGCCAGGAAACGCTGTCTCAGGGCTTCCATGGCGTCCCGGGGGACGTCCTCAGGGCAGGACTGGAGGTACCAGTAGACCAGCGGCGCCATGCCGTGGTTTTCCGCCTCCTCGATCAGGGCCGCCCAATCCGGGCCGGCGGACAGACAGGACCGGATTTCCCGTTCGCGCTCCGGCCGATCGAGCGTGCCGGCGCAACAGAGCAGCAGCCGATCGTTCGCGGAGTTGGTAGACATTGGGTCGCTCCAGACAGGGGAAACCTTAACTCGGGAAGACCGGCCGGTAAAGGCCCACGTGCCAGGGACAACGTGCCCGCGTGCCGCGTGTACGCATTGGGGGGGTCGGCTGCCGTAAAGGGGGGTCGCGCATTGCATTCGCGCACTGACGCGCGCACCCACGCGGCCCCGCATTCGCTTACGGCTTCAGGGCCTGGCCTCGGTTGACCGGTTCGGGCTTGACGAACTCGATGTCGTCCTGCAGCTGAATCGTCAAACCGGCACCCTTCGGCAGCTCGACCTCCTCTCCTTTGTCGAGCAGGCCGATCAGGGCTCCGCCGGCCGCCCCCATCAGGCTGCCGATCCCGGCTCCGCGCATCGTCCGGCCGTTGAAGATACCGATGGTGGCGCCGGTGATGGCCCCGGTGGCGGCGCCTTTGGCCGCTCCGACCGCGACCTCCTTCCCCTGATTCCCCGGTGCCTCCACGCGGCCGGTCTCGTCCGCCGGATCGCTGGAGTACTTATCGGCCGACTGGACCACGGCTCGGATCTGCCGGGTGGTTCCATCGGGAAGGATCACGGTGTCGAAGCCCAGCAGCATCTGAGCTTTCCCTTTGACGTATCCGGCCGCCTTCCGGTCCTCGACGTGGCCGATGACATAGCTGCCCACCGGAATGATGATGGTGTCGTTCAGCGTCACCGGAACCTGGACGGTGGCGGAGAACTTGTCGCCCACCTGAGCCGTCTTGCTGTTGATGCTGCGCATCAACTCGATGAAGAGATCGGTCTTGCGCGGAATCACGACGCCGTCCAGCGGACTGGTGCCGGCGGCGAAAGCGTTCGAGCCTGCGAAAAGAGCTACGACCAACAGGATTCGTCTCATCACTGGTCACCTCGTGCTGCAGCGGCCCGATCCGCATTCCTGCAGGACGATTCCGACCCGTGAATCGGCGCTCCGGCGGGTCAGTCCTCGAATGTGATCAATCGAGCAAATCGGACTTCGGGCAGCTGACGTATTTCCTCCAAAACCGGCTCCGGGATCTCACTGTCGGTGTTGATCACTCCGACGGCGTGATCCACCTCGGCGCTTCGGCCGAGAACGAAGGAGCCGATGTTGATGCCTGCCTCACCCAGGATCGTGCCCAGTCGACCGATGACGCCGGGCTTGTCCTCGTTGCGGATGAAGAGGATGTGTTTCTCGAGCTGGCTCTCCGCGCTGATTCCATCGACCGAAACCAGCCGCAGGTTTCCTTCGTGGAGAATGGCGCCCTCGACCCAGCACATCGCGTCGGGCGATCGCAGCTGGATGCTGATCAGGTTCGAGTAGCTCCGCTCCCGGGAGCTGACCGTTTCGATGACCGAAATGCCTCGATCGATCGCCAGCTTGCGGGCGTTGACCTGATTGATCTCCTCGGAGAGGATCGGCTTCAAGATCGCCTTGAGAATGTAGTTCGACAGCGGTTTGTAGTTCGTATGGGCCAGGTCCCCGTAATAGCGCAGACCGATTTCCGAAACCCGGATCGTCGAGATGCTGCTCGCCAGGGTCCCCAGCTTCTCTCCCAGGCGGATGAAGGGTTCGAGACTCTTGAGCTCCTTGGTCGTGACCGAAGGGAAATTGACGGCATTGACGATCACTTCGTGCTGAAGGTAATTGGAGATCTGGACGGCAATGTCGTAGCCCACCTTGGCCTGTGCCTCCTGCGTCGAACCCGCGATGTGGGGAGTCAGGATGATGTTCGGTGCGTTGCGCAGCGCCTCGCTGACGTTGGGCTCTGCCTCGAAGACATCGAGCGCCGCCCCGCCGATCTTGCCGCTGTCCAGCGCCTCGATCAGATCGGCTTCATCGACGAGGGCTCCGCGTGCCGCGTTGATCAGTAGAGCTCCATCCTTCATCCGGCCGATGTTCTCCTTATTGATGACGTGGCGCGTTGTTTCGTTCAGCGGCAGATGGAGCGTCACGAAGTCGGAGTGCGCGAGGACCTCCTCCAGCGGTTTGAGCTCGGCGCCCAGATCGGCGGCGTACGATTCGGCGACGAAGGGATCATAGGCCAGGACCTGCATATCGAAGCCGATGGCCCGCTTGGCGACGACGGCGCCGATCTTGCCGAGACCGAGCACACCCAGGGTCTTGCCCTGAAGCTCTCGTCCCATGAAGGCCGACTTGTTCCATTTCCCCCCTTTCAGGGTGGCATGGGCGAAGGGAATCTTGCGGGCCAGAGCCATCAGCAGTGCAAAAGCGTGTTCGCCTGCGCTGACCGAGTTCCCGCCGGGCGTGTTCATGACGACGATCCCGCGTCGCGTTGCGGCCTCCAGATCGATGTTGTCGACTCCGGCGCCGGCGCGGCCCACCACGCGCAGATGTTTCGCAGCCTCGATCACTTCGGCCGTCACTTTGGTTTTGCTGCGGACGATCAGGGCGCTGGCGTCCGCAACCTCCTCGAGCAGGTCCGCGGGAGCAAGGCCGGGCCGGTTGACGACCTGGAACTGCCCCTCGCCCTCGAGGAACTCGATTCCCTCGTTCGACATGGCATCGCTGATCAGGACTTTCATGATTCCCCCCAGGTTGAAGCGAAAATTCGCTGGAATCATACCATCCGGCCGATCCGGCTGCGCGGGAGAACGGGTGGCCGGGAGGACGGGTGGCCGGGAGGACGGGTGGCCGGGAGGACGGGTGGCCGGGAGGACGGGTGGCCGGGAGGACGGGTGGCCGG
>JARRKC010000108.1:0-5592 GCA_037388505.1 Acidobacteriota bacterium
GGGGGCCGAAAAGTCAGCGTAACCGGCTTCCTGGGGCCTCCCAGCCTGCTTAAGTTACGACCAGTCCGTCCATTATCGTGGTCCGACCCCGTTTTGAGACCCCGTTTTGAGGGGCTTTCCGCTGCCGTCGATGCCAGCCACCGTCGGCTGAAATGCTTCTTCGCAGCAACTTACGAGCGTCTTGCTCGCGTTTCGCTCATCGGACCGGCGGCGGCTACCAGAAGACAGTCGGGGGGACCGCTGAGAGCGCGGTACCGGCCCAGTCCCCGAAGAGCTGCTGGCCCACGATCGGCTGGGTTGATCGGACGACGATGTACCCACGAACCTGGCCGGCCGTCGCAGGAAGCAACTCGTGCAGGAGTTGAGAGACCCTCTGAAACCTCGCGAGCCGGATGGGTTCCTCGGTAATGGCCGTTCGATTCCCGTCCAGATCGAAGACCTCGATCGTAATGTCGGTCGTCGAGGCCGAGGTGTTGTAGAAGGCCAGCCCGGTGTAGAGGGGATCCTGATTGGCGACCTGGCTGAACATGGCCTCGCGGAATCCCCGGTGAGCGATCGGCAAGGCAGCCGCATAGGCAAGGGTCGATTGGCGGCCGAAGACGACGTCACCGACCACTCCGTCTCCGCCCAGCCCCATACGCAGCGAGCCTACCGTCAGTTGGTTCTCATCGAATCCGAACAGCGACCCGGCATCCTCCTCGAGGACTTCTCCCGGCGCGAGGGTCCGTGTGACGCGGGGGACCAATTGGGAGCCATCCTCGCCCAAAGCGGTCAGCGAGACATTTCTCGTAGAGTCGGAAGTGTTGACGATCTTGATCGAAGTGAACAGTCCCATGCCGGAACCCAGCTGAGCCGAATAGCCCATAGTCAGGCGGCTGTCCAGGGCTGCATTCAGTCCGATCGCCGTCCGAGCACCATCGAAGCAGATCCACTCGAATCCCACCAGACCAACACCTGAGGACACCTCAACCGAAACATAGCCTTCGGCCGCCTGGACAGTGGCCCCGAACAGTTGGCTGAGACTGCCCATCAGAACGCCGGAGGCGGGAACCGAGACATCCGAGACCGTCCGGACGACGGTTCCGGCGGCATTGTGCAGGCGAAGCGTCGCCGTCGAGGGACCGCCGGCCGGATTGGCCAGGTAGAGGCGGGTCGTCGCCGACTTTCCCTGGAAGGCCTTGGGGCCCTCATAGACGCGAGTGAACCAGAGCTTGTGCGCGCGCGCCGTCGACGCGACGACGCCATCGAGCATGAAGGGGGAGGCAAAATCTCCGCTGAGCATGAACGCTCCGATCGGGGAGTCGGAGTCGATCCTGACCCACCCGCTCTGTGCCGAGTCGTGACCGAAGACCTCGGGTCCGAATCGGGCCAACTGCGCGCCGCCCTCGAGGTCCAGATTCTGCGGATTGTGCGGTGCCTGAACGATCGTCCCATCGGCCTTCCCGGCTGTCATTTCGAGATGGACCGCGTGGTCGCGGGGATTGGAAATGGCGAAGGAGGTGAATTGCTGTGCCGTCGACTCGTACATCGGAAAGATGAAGGTCTCGACTTCGCGGATCCGTGCGACCATGCCCGCCCATTCCCAGGCGGCTGTCGGCTGAAAGGCCTCCCCGTCCCTGAGGCTCGTAGCCGGCATCGTTCCCGTGGCGGATCGGGTCGATCCGGCCAGACAGAACGAACCTTCTCCCGCAGCTGCTACGAAACCTCCGTTTTCGGCGTAGTAGCCTCCGAACCAGGAGGAGTATTGGAGAGAGGGCATCGAGCCGTGGAACTTGGAGATAAAGAGATCCGCCTGACCCAGGTACGGCTGGAACGGTCGGAGCACTGGGAAGTCGGTCGAATTGGTGTATCCACCGACGAGCACGCCGCCGTCCGGAGCGTTTGCGAGGCCGGAGACCTGGTCGTAGCCGGAACCGCCCCAGAACGTCGAGTAGACCGGCTGGCGGGTGCTCAAATCGACCGCAGTCAGGAAACCGTCCCAGGTCCCTCCGAGGCTGTCGAGCGCCGGGTTGACTTTCGGAAAATCAGCGGAGTTGGTCCTGCCCCCTACCCAGGCTCTGCCCGACGCATCGATCACGAGGGCTTCCGGGTACTCGTCGCCGGCTCCGCCAAGATATGACGCAAACAGGATCTGGTTTCCGGTATCACTCAACTGCGCGATGAACCCGTCGGTCGTTCCACCTCGAAAGGTCGCTTGAAATCCGTTCTGCACAGGAAAATTGGTGGCCTTCGTCAAGCCGGTCACAACGATCTTCCCGTCCGCCGTCAAATCGATCCCCGTTCCGTATTCGCTTCCCGACTCGGGCGTCGAGCCACCCAGGTAAGTGGAGAACTCGATCTGTTGACCCGAGGCGGAAAGTCGTGTCACAAAAGCGTATTCACTCTTGACGAAGTTGATTCCGGAAATCGGGTTCAAGCGAGGAAAATCGGCAGACTCGGTTCCCCCGGTGAAATGGGGACGCCCCGAGCCGTCCACCACCATGGCTTCCACATTGTCTTCCTCGCTTCCGCCGAAGAAGGTCGAGTAAATCAACTGGTCTCCTGCGGCGGAGAACTTCATCAGGAAACCGTCGTTGACGCCCCCACCGTGGGCAGGCTGGAGGGCCGAGTGCGTCGGGAAATCGCGTGAACCGGTCTTCCCGGCCACGAAGATCTCCCCACCGGGCCCGAGCGCGACACTCGTGGCCTCGTCCTCACCCAGTCCGCCGAAATAGGTCGCGAACAGAAGCTTCGATCCTTCCGGACTGAGCTTGGCCAGGAACCCATCGGAAACGACGGAGGTCGCAGCAAACATTTTCTCCGGATCGCTCGGATCGATGACGAGTGCGTTGACCTCGTTGCCGAACGACTCCGACAACCCGCTATTGAGCGTCTCGTAGGCAATGTTCAGGTAGTTGTCGTCCCGGTTGGAGCAGGTTCCCTTCGAAAGTCCGCCGATCGGTGACAACGTATAGAAGACGTTGGCGTCTTCCGGGTCGGCGATGACCTCCGAGATGGCCAGGGTCGGAAGCCCGAATCGCCACTTGTTGCCGGCGTCGGAGGAGCGGTAGAAGCTGAAGGGCCCGATGAACGCGAACAGCGTGTTCGGGAAATCCCGGCACATCGCCAATTGAGAAACGGATCCGCTCAGGCCGGTGGACGACCAGGTCTTCCCTCCGTCTGCGCTCTTGATGACACCCGAGCCGCCGGTCCCGGCAAAGACCATGTAGGGGCTCTTCGACTGGAACATGATATCCGACACGAATTGGTTGGGATTGGAGAAGCCAACGTTCGAGGCTTGCCAACTTCTTCCCCCGTCTTCACTGCGATATATCCCACCTTCTTCGAACCCGACAAGCACGACCTGCGAATCTCTCGGATCCACGGCGATCGTCTTGATCTCCTTGTCCGAGGGAAGTCCGACCCCTCCCGTCCTCCAGGTGGATCCTCCGTCCTCGGTCGCAAAGAAATCCCGGATGGCGGCTCCGTAGAGGGTGTCGGCGTCTCCCGGTGCGACGACCAGCACTTCGATGTAATCGATGGCGACCGTGTAGGGAATCCCCGATCTTCCCAGATTCCTCCAGGACTGGCCCCCATCGTCGCTTCGGAAGAATCCGTCGTTGGCCGTGCCGGCATAGAGCACTTGGCCGCTCTCATCAACCGCCAGCGCGACAACTTCGAGGGAGGTCAGACCGCTACTGGAAGTCTGCCAATGGGCGCCCGCGTCGATCGACTTGAAGCACCCGCCGCCTCGGATCGAATCGATGATCGGATTTCGGGTCGGAAAGTCCCCGGAAAGCGTAGAACCGACGACGTAGGCATTCCCCGCTGCGTCGGTGGTCAGATCGGTGACGGAGTCGTATGCGGATCCGCCCAGATAGCTGGCATAGCTCAAGACGGGATCGATCGTGAGCGGCAGTGCCGCGTCATAGTCGCCGAGTCTCGGCGTAAATCGATCGCCGCCGAGCGACCGGAATGCCGCCTCAACCGGGATCCTGGCCTCGCCGACGACCTGATAGGCGACCGGCTGTTGCAGGACGAGGTCTCGTGGACCCAGGTCCACTCGAAGATCCTCGCCGTCGATCCGAGCCCGCCTGGCCCCCTCGACGCGAAAGACGACGGCCGACGGGTCAACTCCGGGGGCCAATTCCACGTCGAACTCGAGGCGCCCGCCGGAGCCGTAAAGCACGACGTCAACTCCAGGGTAGATCTCCCGGACCCGCACTTTCCGGTAGTGCTTGACGCCCCTGACCCAATTCGTTGGGGAGGAGCCGAGGAAGTAGTGACTGACCGTCTCGGTGGGCTCCTCTCCCCTGACCTCGGCTTTGGTACTCGCCTTCTCCCAGACGATCCGGATCGGCACCCTTCCGTTTGCCCCATCCTTGAGCGTCAGGGCTATGGAGTCCGGATAGATGCTCAGCAGGTAACCCGGCCCCCGAGACAGAAAGGGCATACCGCCACGGGCTTGGCCGTGATTCGCTTCGAACGTAATCGGCAGCCGCTCGAAGTCGGCACCGAAAACCGGCAGCCCGGATAGGATAATGATTGCCGCCCCCACCCTTCGCAGCAGAGCACTTCGCATGGTACCCCCGTAGGACAGAACGCCCCTCCTCAGTTCACCCGAATGCAGAAGTCGGACATAAACATCCTACACTCCCTTGTACGAGCAAGACTACGGGCCCTTTCGTCCGGTCGTCGAGAAAACGGTCGAGCGCTTCCTCGAGTGCGGAATCCTCCGCCACGGCTTTGCCCGCATCGCTGTGGCCACTGTCGCAAGGAGTATCTGCTCGCTTTTTCCCGCAAGACCCGCTACTTCTGTCCCTCCTTTCAGGCCAAGCGAGTGGCGGCTTTCGTGGAATGGCTGAACGAGCAGGTCCTGGAAGCAGTCGATCACCGTCAACTGGTGTGGACCATTCCCCGGGTCCTGCGTCCCACCTTCCGGCGGGATCGGCGGCTGCTGGGAGAGCCGGCGCGTTGCGCCTGGAAGACACTCGAGGTCTATACCCGGGGCCAGTCGCTCGACCGGGCCGCCGCCGGCGGGGCCATCGTCGCGATCCAGACCTACGGCGACCCACTCAATTTCCATCCCCACCTGCACTCTCTGGTCAGCAACGGCGTTTGGGATCGGCAGGAGCAGTTTCAGCCCTTCGGCCCGCTGGACCCGCAACCCCCAGGCGCTCATTGCAGGGCTGACTCACCCTTTCCGCCCCGACAGACTCACTCCCACAAAAAGCAAATTCCTATCGGCTCTACTGGGCAGGCTTCGTCTTGGCCGGAGAAGGCTGAAGCCATCGGCAATTCACACATGTACCCTGCCAACCGTGTGCCGGATCTCGTCCGGCTCCGCCAGCTCCGCCAATCAAGGAGAGGTGACAAGGACAAATCGGCGAGCGGCACAGAAATCTCGTACATTTTCCGACATCTACGTTTATAGTAGGTGAAGCGGGGGAGTGAGAGTGTTGATTGCGGGAACGTTGGGGTCTGCCAGCCATGATTTCCCTTATGGGGGGTTCTGTGCCGACGCCGAACCGAAGTACCGGTCGAAGCTGCTGCCTCGCATGCGGGAGGCGCTGCGCTCCCGGCACTACAGCCGCCGCACCGAGCGGACCTATT
>JARRKC010000109.1:0-5990 GCA_037388505.1 Acidobacteriota bacterium
CGGGCGGCTTCCGCGCCATCGGGCTGGGGCGGAGGAATGAGAATTACAGCTTCGTTGGAGAACCTAATCTGCTGATTCAGTGTCACTGTCGCGGCAGCACCTATTGAAGCGCCGCCTAGCAGGCTGCGGAAAAACGGGGTTGTGACCCGATAGCTTTGCTCCGTTGTCGATTCACTCAGGGGAAATGGCTGATTTCGCTTTCACAAGCTGTGGATGGCGATTCCACTGCGGCCGGTTCGAGGTGGTAAGTCGGTGTGTTTCGGTCTTGCCGTGCGACTCAAACACTTGCCGCCGCCTCCAAATTGCGCATCCGAACCAGGTTGTAGACCGCGGTGGCAAACTGGAACATCCAGTTCACTTTCCGCTGACCTCGCACCCTCACCTTGCGCATCAACCCGATCGTCTTCAGCCAACCGAAGATCTCTTCCACCCGCTTTCGCTTGCGTTGGCTGGCCCCATATCCGGCATGCCTCGTCGTTCGTCCATCGATGGCGCTGCGGCGTCCCGACTCGTTCTGGGTTACATGCGGCGTAACGTCCATTCCTCGGAGTTCTTCGACAAACTCGCGCGTGTCGTATCCCCGATCCGCTCCCAGCGTGATCCGCTTCCCGGCTGGAATCCGAGCCACCATCCGGACTGCCGCCTCTCGCTCCTGCGTCCCACCGGCCACGGTCACTTGACCATCGACCGCCAGTCCGTTCCGGTTCTCCATGAGCACATGGCCCAGATAACAGAGCTTCGATTCCGTTCCCTTTCCCTTGCGATACAGTTTCGCCTCCGGGTCCGTCGTCGACCGATGCGTTTCGTTACACCGTTTCTCCCCCCGGAAATCCACCGTCGGATTGCGCGTGCCGCCTCGAGAATCGGGATCCTGCGGCTCCTCCGCTCCCTCGTCCCGGCGCCGGAAGCTCTTTGTTCCCGCCCAGGCTTCCACCAGTGTGCCGTCCACCGTGAAGTGTTCGTCCGACAGCAACCGGCGGCGCCGCGCCTCCGCCACCACTTCTTCGAAGAACCATCCCGCCACTTCACCTTTCAGCAGCCGGTCCCGGTTCTTCGTGAACACCGTCGGATCCCAGACCCGATCGTCCATGCCCAATCCCACGAACCAGCGGAACAGCAGGTTGTATTCGAGCTGTTCCATCAGCATCCGTTCACTGCGGATCGAGTAGAGCACCTGCGGCAGCAGGGCCCGCAACAGCCGCTCCGGCGCGACCGACGGTCGTCCCGTCGGCGCATACAGCTCCCGCAGTCGAGGCCGCAGCTTCTCGAGCACACCATCGACCATCTTCAGCATCGAGCGCAGCGGGTGATCTTGGGGAATCCGCTTCTCCAGCGGAATGTAACTGAACATGTCCCCCTGGCGGTCGTCGTCACCGATCATAAACATAGATTCTACGACATCTCACTGACAATACTTCGAGGGGAGTTTTTCAGTAGCCTGCTAGGTAGCTTTACGGGAACAGTAAGAGATATACTAACGAGTGCTGGAGTAACGGCCGCAAGCCTTTTGAGTACTGGAGGGCAGTGGGCAAACGTGCCGATTGTCTTCTGATTCTGGCTCTTGGATCGTGAAGAGAGAAGTTCTTCTCTCCTCTATTCCGTGGAGGCGAGTATGCAAATCAGATTTTCGTTCCTCCTGGGAGTATTGCTTGCTTTCGGTCCCCTGGCGAACGGCCTCCGTGCAGATAGTTTCATCGTTCCTTTCACAACGGGTGTGGTCGAGAGGGAGGTCTTTTCGTTTACGGAGTTTGATACCCAATTCACGATTACAGACCTTGGCGATTCGGAGATCACTGCCGCGTTTCAGTTCTTCGATGCCTCGGGCATACCGGCCGAAGTCCAGGCGCGCGATGTCAACGGGATACCAGTCGTCTTACCCCACATTCGGCCGGGAGGGTATGCGTGCTTGCAGGTCTCCTCACAAGGGAACGAGTCGAAGGCTGGTTGGATGATGATTTCGACCTCCGGTCCTGCGAGTGTTCGGGTCTCCACGGACTACGCGCATGTCGACACCAGCGAACCACCTTCGACGCTTCGCGGTAGGTACCTGCTGGCCCGAGTCGGCTTCTTTCCGCTGACCCTTACGACGAGAGCTGTGGCTCCTGTCCAATATTCCGCCTGGGAGAGCACAGGCGTGTCTATCGTGTTTCCAAGCGGCGGTGAGAATGAAGCCCACGTCCTGCTGACATTGAAGGACGAGGAGGGGCAAACCCTGGGGATAGCAAGTGTCGACATCGTCCCAAACGGGCAGACAACCAAATCGCTAGAAGAGCTCATACCTGGCATCAAGAACCGTGAATCAGCGATTCTCGAAGTGACCTCTGATGTTGCTGTGTGCATCTTTGGTGTGTTTTACCAGCGAGATCCGTTACTTTACAGTGAAATCAGGTTTGACATGGGGCCTTGAGGGCAGTGTCAAGCCAACCTGGCAAGGACGAGACAGGCCAACGCAGAAATCCCCCGCCTGACGGCATCCGCCTTTTGGGCAGGTAGTCTCTGAACGGCCTCTCCGTGCCGGTAACCGTCACGCCGAGCATCTGTCTCTTTCGCAGGTGGTCGGGAACGGTTGCTCTGGTGCCGAGAAAGGAGCTGATCTGCCGTCGACGAGCACCTGCATTTTTCGCAGGTGGTCGTCATTCTTCACCTCGCCGAAATGACCCGTAAGTGCCCGCAGAATAAAGGTTTCCGTATGTCGTCTGCCTGCAGGCAGACGCGTGCGTGCAAAGCAGATTCCTCGATTTCCCCGGAAACGCCCTATTTTCGGGGCTTTTCTTTTCAGCAAGTTACGGCCGTCGTGTTGAACCTTGTGGTTCTTTGTGGTTCCGTGAGGCTTTGAACAGCTACAGTTTTGACTACAGTCGCTGGACTTCGCGGTGCCGGTTCTTTTGTCGGTTGATTCGGTGACTAGAGGCAAGGATTCGGAGACTTCGCATTGGGCTGCCAATCCCGCCAGCTCCGTCTCACTGGCCCTCACACCTGAATTCACATAAGCTAGCGAGTTCAACCGGGATTTGGGGGGAGTGCCCCGGCTGGGGAGAATCGATTAGTGGTCACGAAGCGAGGAGTGCTGCCCCGTAGGAGCCGAGTCCCGTCGCTCTCGGCATTCGAGCCCGGCGAGTTCATTGCGCCATTGATCTGCACGGCCGTCGTGCTGACGCTGATATCCATTTTTGCCGCCGGCGTCGTGTTGTTGGCCGCAGTTCTGTGCTGGATCTCGGACGGAGTCAAAAGGAGACGAGTTGTCTTGGGGCTGCCGGCCTTCTCCCCCTGGCTGCTAGCTTTTCTTGGGGCCGGAGTCATCGCGATCGCGGCTTCCCCCGATTTACTGGCGAGTCTCAAATACCTGGAGAAGTTCGTCAGGTTCCTTTGGGTCTTTGTGTTTTTCGGCTATGCATCACGTCGCCAGATCGAGAAAACCCTCTATTGGATATTTGGTGTGGTATCTGCAAGTGCCCTTTGGGGCCTTCTCCAGTACTGCTGGTTCGAGAACATCGATCTGATGCACCGTATCGACGGATTCATGAGCCATTGGATGACTTTCTCTGGCCAAGTCATGATGTCTGCAGTCATGATCGCAGCCTTCCTTCTGTTTCGACCGAAACAGAAGGGTGAGTGGAAATGGCTTCGTCTGTTACTCTGGTTGGCTCTCGCAGTACTCATGACCGCCTGTCTGCTGTCTATGACCCGAAGTGCCTGGCTCGGCTTGTCTACCGGGATCGGGCTCCTCTTGGTACTGCGTCACCTACGTCTCGCCATTCCCGGAGCACTCGTCCTGGTGCTCGTGTTGATCTTTCTGCCGGCGCAGTTTAAGGCCCGTTTGTATTCCGGTTTTGATCTGAACGACACCACAACCCAAGGAAGGGTGGAACTCGCGGAAACCGGGATCGAGATGATTCGCTTGCATCCCTGGACCGGAGTTGGGCCCCGCCTTGTTCAGCAGACCGCGGTCCGTTTGAAGCGGAGTGACGGTTTTCCGCCTGAGCTCTTCCAGCACCTCCACAACAATGCTCTGCAGATTGCTGCAGAGATGGGGCTCCCCGCTCTTTTGATCTGGCTGGGCTTCTGGATTCGGGTCGTCGTCGATTTGTGGAGGTTTCGTTCCTCCGGAGACGAATTCCTGTGTTTTCTGGCTCATGCGGCCCTCGCCGCACTGCTCTCGTTTCAATTGATGGGACTTTTTGAATATAACTTTGGCGACTCGGAAATCGTTGTGCTGCTGTTCTTCATCATCTCTGCACCGTATGTTGTGGGTTCGAGCTATCGAGTGTACGAAGGGAACAGCCGAGTGAGTTGAATTCTGTCGCCCTGGATCCGGGAAGGAGAGGCTTGCGGGCAACGGATCTTCCAGCGGGCACTCGGGCATGTCAGAGCAGAGCAACAGACAACAGTGTGGCCTGACTACTCGTTGTGAGTTCACGGCTTGAAGCCATCTCTCGCTTGACAACATTCGGATCAAATCGTAGAATCATGGCTTCCTGAAAGACTGGTCTATTATTATGAGATTGAAGAGACGGATGAAAGCCTTACTGTGGAAGGCCATCACATTCCTTCCGGCACGCGAACTGACATTTGAAACACGAAATGGAAAGCTGACGTTCAATACTCATGACGTTGTTCTTGGCAAAACGCTTTTTGTCGACAGGGAATACGAGCTAGACGTACTCGAATTGGTATTCTCGATCCTATCCGAGTTAGGTTATTCTCCTGATCCATCGTCCAGTATTTTCCTAGACGTTGGAGCGAACATTGGCATGACAACAACTTCTGTGATGAAGCGGAATGCATTCGCACGTGCATTTGCTTTTGAACCCGATCCGTACAATTATTCACTGTTGATTAGGAATCTTGAACAAAATGACTTAATGACAAGGGTGGAAGCGTTCAATTTTGGCCTTTCCTCCAAGGCGCAAGCTCGGGAGTTGGAGCTGTCCACAGACAACTTCGGCGATCATCGAATCAGAGGGATCGAGAGAGAGGGGTTCTTCCGCGAAGATAAGCGGAAGACGGTACACGTCTCTGTGAAGCCTCTCGATTCGGTACTGAGCGATTCGATCGCGAGAGATATTTCGCTGATCTGGGTGGATATCCAAGGGCACGAAGGCCACTTCTTCAAGGGGGCCCGAGAGACTCTCCTGGCCTCTTGCTCTCCCGTACTATCGGAGTTCTGGCCCTACGGGCTGCAACGGTCAGGTACCGGCCAGGACGAATACTGTCGGCTGATCTCGGAGCTGTTTACGCACTACATCAATCTGACGGGAGGGCGTCGCGGACAGCTCGAAAAAATCGCCTCATTTGAGCACTGGTTCTCAGTCTTCAGGACTCCTCGTGAAATGGGCTCCTTCCTCTTTCTCCGTCGCTAGCTAGGCCCTATGAAGAATGAGTGGGTAGGCCTAGGCACCTCCCTCGGAGCAACATCGCCAAACTCGATCGGGTTCGGGCAAGCGCGTGGTCAGGACCTCGAGGAAGCCTCAACACAACGTAGGATAATAACAGGATGGGACAACCGCCCCATCCTGTTATGGGACTGCAATCAGTTCCAAGGGGACAGTCTAGCCACGTTGATATACCCTTGGCCTATACCCTTGGCCGCCGCCTCTCCAAGCAACGATTATCTGGTTGTTGACGATAGCTATCGCAGGAGTGTCATCGCTCCATTGATCCAGCTTACGAACAGCTGATGCTGAGAAATTGTTCAGATAAACTCGAATGTACTTGTCGCCCTTGCCTCGCCAAGCAATAGCAAGGTAGTCCAGATCCGGCGGATAGGAATTGGGATCATAGGAAAGGGTTGCGGCGGGGCCATCGCTACTAGACCAGTCTGCTAGGCTATATCCCGTCAAAGAATACTTTTGGCCGTTGCAACTGCATTGAGGTGCCCAAAGTCGGGTCATAATCTCGTTGTCGGAAGTGTGAGCCGTCCACGTGTCCAGTTGAGCGAGTCCAGACCAATCTGATACTGAGGCCGGATTGTAAGGGGAACTCTGAGGGGC
>JARRKC010000110.1:0-5515 GCA_037388505.1 Acidobacteriota bacterium
GCCGTTATGCAGAGAGGAAAACATGAGTGATAAACTCAGCATTGAGCAATATCGGCGCATAAAACGGTGGGAAAAGAAGATGGTTCTCTTTTTCACCGTTGCAATGATTTTCGGTGTGACTGCCATTAGTGTTAGCTCAGTACTTAATTGGAGTGTGCATGCAAATCGGGCTTTGGTGGCAGTTTTCGTTCTGTTTCTTGCTATTCCAGGAGCATTGTTACAGTTTTCTGAAAAATGTCCCAGGTGTGAACATCGTCTTGGATTCCAAACAAGACTTGTTCTTCCCGTGCGATGCAAGAAATGCGGTGTTTCATACCAAAAGCCAGATGAAAACGCATAAATAGACGTTAGGTGTACACTCGAGGCTACCGTGCGAGTAGCGTCGGCACTCTTGTGATGCAGCAAGGCTAAGGCTGGAATAGCATTTGGGAAGGAAGGTCCATGTTGAATCGTCTGTGGGTTCTTGTGCTTTCTGTTTTGCCGCTCTTTGCGAGTGTGACAGCGATCGCGAGCCCTGAGGGCCATTGGCAGTTGCCGGCCCCGGTCAAGTCAAGAGTCTTGAATGAAGAGATCAACTACCGCGTCATGCTCCCGGCAAGCTATTCTGTCGATTCATCAGAACGCTATCCGCTGCTGCTGTTGCTTGACGGAAGCCGTTACGGGGACGTCGTGGCAGGCAACGCCACGTTTCTTGCCCGAGTCGGCGAGATACCGGAACACCTTATTGTCGCGATTGACTCGAACGACCGTATGCGCGACTTCACGCCCACCGATTCTCCAGACTGGGAGGGGGATGGAGGGGCGAGTAAGTTCCTGGATTTCCTGCGACAGGAGCTTCTGCCAATCATTGAAAGAAAGTTTCGCGTCTCAGAACGGAGAATTATTTGGGGGCACTCGCTTGGTGGCTTATTTGCCTTTTATACTTTGTACGCAGCACCCGACCTATTTGACGCTCGATTGGTGGACGACGGCACTTTGGATTGGGACAGCAATGTGACAGAACGCTCAATCAGCGATTTTCTCGACCGCCAGACGCCGGCTGGGCAGTTTCTGTATTTCAATAGTAGCTATCTGCTTCCCACCGACGACATGGACCTCCGATGGTTCGATGGACTGGCCAAAGTGTTGAAGGTGAAAGCCCCTTCAAACCTCCGCTGGACCTACGATCCCATGCCGAGCGAGACCCACGCCAGTATACCTCTTGTTGGAAGCATCCGGGGTCTGCGGGCTTTGTATGACGGCTATCTCGCGCCGGAGCCGGTGATGTTTGCCGGCCTTGATGCGGTGCTGAAACACTACGAGGCTATTCTGGGCCGTGTGGGAGCTCCGGACAAAGTGCCCGAGGAGGCACTCAACAAAGTTGGCTACCTCATGCTCGGCAGGAAAACTCCTGAAGCCATCCGCGCATTTGAGTTGGCAACTCGACTCTATCCTCGGTCCGCCAATGCTTGGGACAGTCTCTCCGACGCATATCTAGAAGCCGGCAGAATCAAAGATGCCCTTCACGCTACGGATAGGAGCATCGAGTTGGCTCAGTCAACAAAGTCAAACAACCTCGAGTATCTCAAGAAGAAGCGCGCGGAGATACTTGGCCGCATGTGATCAGTGGTAGCAGTAGGATTCAAGAATGGGATGGGGTTTTGGTGGCGACACCTAACAAGTGCTTGCACCAGGCCAAGCCGCTTGTCACGCGCCTGGCTGGCGCCAGCGGACCCGGGAAACGGGGTCGGCCCACGGTAATTGACTGACTGGTCGTAACTTAAGCAGGATGGGAGGCCCCAGGAAGCCGGTTACGCTGACTTTTCGGCCCCCATTTTGGGCTTCCAAGAAGCCCCCGCCGTGAAACCGGTCCTGGGCTGCGCCGGAGATCTCATCTGTCCTCGTCGCCGAACGCAACGCAGCCACTCGTCTGCTTCGACATCGTTACAGGACGTTTTTGGGTCCGAAAAATGGACGTAACCCTATCTCCAAGGCGTCATATTCCAGCTAAATCGCGGTGTTTCATTGAATTAACGTGGTCCGACCCCAAAGTTGACCAACCATCCAGACCTACGGCGACCCACTCAATGTCCATCCCCACCTGCACTCTCTGGTCAGCAACGGCGTTTGGGATCGGCAGGAGCAGTTTCAGCCCTTCGGCCCGCCGGACCCGCAACCCAGGCGCTCATTGGAGGGCTGACTCACCCTTTCCGCTCCGATGGACTCACTCCCACAAAAAGCAAATTCCTATCTCATTCCTCGAGGATCACTTGGTCGTGCTGCCGAAGACCAAGGCCGGAGAGCTTCGCCGCATCGCGCTGACGCAACCGGCGAGCGAGGCCATCGGTCGGATGCCGAGAGTGGGTGAGGATCTCGAAAAGGGGGCCGCATGAGCGGCCGCAGGACACAAACAGGAAAGATGGTCATGGGACCGAAATCCGAAGGCACGGCTAAGCCATTGAAAACAAAATGGCGCGCCCGGGGTGACTCGAACACCCGACCTGCGGATTCGAAGTCCGACGCTCTATCCAACTGAGCTACGGGCGCGCGTGCACCTGATTCTAGACCATCCCGGTCAGATCATCCAGATCGCGGTCGAATTCCTCGTTGAGTTGAAGAGTGCCCCTTCTCGGGAATAATCTAAAAGAAAGTTTCCACTCTCGCCATCAATTCGATTCACTCCTCGGCGAGCCTGAAGGAGAACGAAGACATGCGTATGCTGCTTTCCATGACGTTTCCAAATGAACCGTTCAACCCGCTGGTGAAGACCAAACAACTCGGTCCGCTCATTCGAAAGATCCTTGATGATCTGAAGCCGGAAACCGCCTATTTCACTGAGCAGGACGGTGCCCGGGGACTCCTGCTTGTGGTCGACGTAGCCGAGCCGTCTCGGGTTCCCGTGATTGCCGAACCGTTCTTCCTCAACTTCAATGCGGATTGCCGCTTCCGCATCGCGATGACTCCCGCGGATCTCGAGAAAGCCGGTCTGGACAGTCTCGGGTCGAGGTGGAGCTGAAGGCCTCGGCCATATGTCAAACCGGTCAGAGCTGACTCCACGCAAAAACGCAAAGGGCGCAAAGGACCTTTTTGCTTTGCAGCCTCTGGCGATCCTCGTCGCCTTTGCGTGGGATTGACTGACCGGGTTTTCAAAGCGTTGTCCGACGCCGTTGGCGTCTCACTCGCCCGCGAGCCGGGCGGAGCGGAATCGGTTCTGTGAATAGGGCGCGGCCGGGTGCGAAGTGCGCGGCAGAGCAGGGAGTCGATGGCCGTACAGGGCGGCGCTCATTGCATTCGCGTTCTGATCTGTGGCCAGGGGCGGGCTAAGGGCCTTCCCCGCTGCGGGAGGCGCTGGTCAGGTTGATCACCTCGTCGGCGGCTTCTTCGATCTGACGGTTGGTCATGTTGATGATCGGGAAGCCCTCCCGCCGATAGAGCCGGCGGGCCGTTTCCACCTCTTCGACGATCAGCTCGGGGTTGGTGTAGGCCGATCTCGGGCCGATGCGCAACCCCTCCTGACGCCGCTGGCGGTGGGACAGGAGCTGCATCGGGTCGATGGTCAGACCGACGATTCGGCCGCGGTCCGCCCGCAACAGCTCCGGCGGGACCGGGAGCTCGTGAACGATGGGGACGTTGGCGACCTTCCAGCCCAGGGTCGAGAGGTAAATGCTCAGCGGCGTCTTGCCCACTCTGGAGGGTCCGACCAGGATGAGCTCGGCCTCGCCGAGCTCGTCGATCTTCTTGCCGTCGTCGTGCAACAGCGTGAACTCAATGGCTTCGACCCGCTGGAAGTAGTCTTCCCGCAACTGTCGATACATCCCGGGGCGCCCGAGGGGGCGCTGGCCCAGTTCCGAGGTCAGATGGCCGAGGAGACGGCCGATGAGATCGATAGCCACCACGTTCCGTTCGCGGGCCCGATCGATCATGGCCCGGCGCAGCTTCGGATCGACCAGGGTGTGCAGAATGGTGCCCCGCTCGCGGCGCGCCGTCTCGACGGCCTCGAAGACCTGCTGCTGGGCGAGGACGTGGGGAATCACCCGAACCTCAACCGCTACGCCTGCGACGAACTGGGCCAGGGCGGTCCTCGCCAGCTGCTCACCGCTGGCGCCGTAGCCACCGGAGACGATCAGGATCGGTCCCGGTCGAAATCTGGGTCGTCGGGGCATGGTTCAGATCAGTCCGACCTCCCGGCCGACCTCCGTAAATGCCTGGATCGCCCGGTCCAACTGCTCCCGGGTGTGAGCCGCCGAAACCTGGACCCGGATTCGTGCTTCACCCCGCGGAACGACGGGATAGCTGAAGCCCACCACGAAGATACCCCGCTCGTTCAGCTTGCGCGCCATTTCCACGGTTGGTGCCTCTTGACCGATCATGATCGGGACGATGGGGTGGATACCCTCTTGGATCCGAAAGCCGGCGTCGGTCATGTTTTGCCGGAAGTAGCGGGTGTTCTCCTGCAGCTTCTCGACCAGATCCCGGCTTCGTTCGATGAGCTCGAGCGCCTTGATGGATGCCGCCACCACGGGCGGAGCTACAGAATTCGAGAAGAGATAGGGGCGCGAGCGCTGTCGGAGGAGATCGACGATCTCCCGCCTGCCTGTGGTGAATCCGCCCGATGCTCCGCCGACCGCCTTGCCCAGGGTGCTCGTGATGATATCGATTCTTCCTTCGACTCCGAAGTGCTCGGGTGTTCCCCGGCCGGTCGCGCCGATGAATCCGGTGGCATGGGACTCGTCGATCATGACCATTGCGTCGTAGCGCTCGGCAAGATCGCAAATCTGGGGCAGCGGAGCCAGATCGCCATGCATGCTGAACGCTCCGTCCGACGCGATCAGCCTGATCCGCATCTTCGAAGATTCCCGCAGGCGCTCCTCAAGCTCCGCCATGTCGGCGTGACGGTAGATCTTGCGTTGCGCCTTACACAGCCGGACGCCGTCGATGATGCTGGCGTGATTGAGGGCGTCGCTGATGACGACGTCGTCGGGTCCGAGGAGGGTCTCGAAAAGGCCGCCGTTGGCGTCGAAACAGGAGGCATAAAGAATGGCTCCTTCCGTTCGAAAGAAACGCGCGATCCTTTCTTCGAGCTCCTTGTGGATGTCCTGGGTCCCGCAAATGAAACGGACCGAAGCCATGCCGTAGCCTCGGCGGTCCAGGGCTTCCTGCGCGGCGGCGATCAACTCGGGGTGATCGGCCAGGCCCAGGTAGTTGTTGGCGCAGAGATTGATCGCCTCGCCCTCGGGCGTGTCCACCCGGGCGCCCTGGGGGGAGAGAATCAGGCGTTCCTTCTTGTAGAGCCCCTTGGCCTGGATGTCGTCGAGTTCTGCCTGATAGATCGTTTTGACCTGATCGGTGTACATCGTCGGCTCCTCTTGGAGGTTGAGCTTCGGCGTTCCGGGTTCCACGGATTCTTCGATCGCCCGGACTGCAAACCCTTCTCTCAGCTTATCTTTCTTTCGGGTGAAAGAGTAGGTGTCGGCCGCCCCTCCGGGGCTTGGGGGGGCGTGGATGGCGAACCTTAGCCCAGGACTCGAAGTCCTGG
>JARRKC010000111.1:0-5398 GCA_037388505.1 Acidobacteriota bacterium
TTCCTCTGGAAAAAGCCGCTCGTAGGTGGGAAGCCGGAGCAGGGAAATCCCTTTCCAGCAGGCATTCTCGATCCGGTCATACGCTTTTCGGAGCTCGGAGAGAGTACTGGTCCGCTGGATCCGCGGATCATGAAGAACCCGTCGAAGCGGCGTAGTGTCGTCGGGCAGGGAAGGATACAGGGGATCGAGCATCAGCAGGCGGTTCCCAGGACTCAGCCGGTCCAGGAGGGCGGCCGGAGCATGCCCGGCGCCGCACCCAAAGAGCACGACCACGTCGTTCGCGGCGAACGCGGAGTTCTCCGCCCACTGGCGGGCCTCCCGCTCAGGATCGTAGGGACTATGAAGGAAGATTGTCCGCCCATCCTCGAGATGCGCACGCAGCGTTTGCTGGCCGTTTCTGGCTTTCAGAATCTCTAAATCCACGTTCAATCCCGACACCCGCCTCCATTTGGATGGGCATTTCGTTCGGTCAATTTCCTAGCCACAACGTTTTCGTCAGCCTGAGCGAGATCGGCCGTCAGTTCCTTAGCAATCTACTGACTTCTGCGATAACCCGTTCCACTTCCCCGTCCGCCATTGCAGCGTGGATCGGCAGCGAGAGGATCTGTTCATAGGCTGCCTCGGCATTCGGACAGAGCCCGGAGCGCGTGGACCAGCGTTCCCGGTAGAAGCGATGGAGGTGGACCGGAAGGTAATGCACGTTGGTTCCGATACCCAGTCTCCTGAGTTCGCCAAAGACCTCCTGGCGGGTCCTTCCCAAGGCAGTGAAGTCGATCCGCACCACAAAGAGATGCCACGCATGGGTGACGCCCGGCCTGATCGATAGAAGTCGGATGCTCGACATTCCGTCGAACGCTTCCTGGTAGCGTCCCGCAATCTGCTCCCGCCTCTTTCTGCGCCGTTCGCACTTCTCGAGCTGACTCAATCCGAGAGCACAGTGGATGTCCGAGAGGCGGTAGTTGAAGCCGAGGGACGCCATTTCGTACTGCCAGGAACCCGTCTGACTCCTTTCTTTGAAATCACGGTCGATGCCGTGGTTACGAAACTTCCTCATCCGATCGGCCAGGGCCGCATCGTTCGTCGTGATCATTCCGCCTTCACCCGAGGTAATGGGCTTGACCGGGTGAAAGCTGAACACGGATGCGTCGGCGAGAGAGCCCGCCATCCGCCCATTCTCCGAACTCCCCAGCGAGTGGCAGGCGTCGGCAAGGACGACTGCGTTGCACGAGCGTGCCAGCGCAGTGAGCCGCGTGTAGTTGCAGGGCTGCCCGGCATAGTCGACCCCGACGATGAGGCGGGTGCGATCCGTGATCCTGCGTTCGACGCATCCCGGGTCCACGAGAAGAGTCTCGGGATCCACGTCTGCGAAGACGGGACTTGCACCGCAATAGACCGCGGCGTTGGCCGTCGCGACAAAAGTCATGCAGGGGACGATGACTTCGTCTCCCGGGCCCAAGCCGAGTGAAGCCATCGCGACATGGAGAGCCGCGGTCCCGCTGCTGACCGCCACGGCGTGGGCCGTGCCCGCAAAACGGGCGAACGTCGTCTCGAAAGCGTCGACGAGCGGGCCGGTGGTGAGGTAGGGGGACTGGAGCACCTTGACGACGGCATCGACGTCGTCGTCCTCAATCCACTGTCGGCTGTACGGTATCGATGTTGCGCTGCTCACTGGGATCTAACCACTCTGAAGGGTGCCAGGATTCGGTATCTGAATCGACGATTTCCAGGAGTTCTCGAGGTGTAAGAAGAGACTCGTTTTGGTCACTGGTGAACGTGAAGTTCGGAGGAACAAGCTCTCCCTTCCACTGTTCGGAGATCCGCCACGAGGGATTCTCCGGCAAGATGACGAAGCGATCGGCCAGAGCCAGGGTGTGTCGAGCTTCCTCCGGAGAAACGAGGCATTCGTGGAGTTTCTCTCCGGGACGAATCCCGGTGAATCGGATACTGCATTCCGGTGCCAGCGTCTGCACCATGTCGATCACCGACATGCTCGGGATCCTAGGTACGAATACCTCTCCGCCGCGCATCGTCGCGATGCAGCTGACGACAAACTCGACGGCTTGATCGAGACGGATCCAGAAGCGCGTCATCCTCTTGTCGGTTACGGTGATGACGCCCGACTTCCTTTGTCTCAAGAACACCGGCAGAGCGCTTCCTCGACTTCCCAAGACGTTGCCGTAACGGACGCAGCAGAAGCGCGTGACACGATCACCCGCATAAGAGTTGCCGTGGATGAAGAGCTTCTCCGCGCAGAGCTTGCTGGCGCCGTAGATGTTCGCGGGATTCACCGCCTTGTCGGTGCTGAGCGCGAGGACGTGCGGGATCTCGCAGTCGATGGCGGCGTCGATGATGTTCTGCGCCCCCAGAACGTTCGTCTTGATCGCCTCGAACGGGTTGTACTCACAAGCGGGAACCTGCTTGAGCGCGGCGGCGTGGATCACGACGTCGACGTCGGCCTGAAAGGCGCGGTAGAGGCGTTCCTTATCCCTGACATCACCAAGAAAGAAGGTGAGGCGGGAGTCGCGGAAGTGACTCCGCATCTCGTGTTGCTTCAGCTCATCGCGGCTGAACACAATCACGCGCTTGGGATTGTAGTCGGTCAGGGATCTGCGAACGATCTCACGCCCGAAGGAACCCGTCCCGCCGGTGATCAGGAGCGTCTTGCCGTCCAGCGCTGCGCGCCTCTTCTCCGCATTCAATCTCGTTTGACCTCCGATCGCCGGAACCCTCTCCAGTTCTGTCTGCTGCAACCTGTGGCAAAGCCGGAGTCCCTGCCGGCTCCAAACTGCATTCCGTCATTCTCGCACGCCCTTCCGACAGTCGGTCGAAATGGGCTTCGAATTATAGAGCATCGGTAGCGGGACCCTCCGGTTGTCCTCGGAGTCACCGAGATACCCGTCGAGTCACTCCACGCTCCAACTCCGTCGATCCGCCTCCAGTTCATCCCTGCACCGCTGTGCCCGATTCGGATGACAGACCGGCGAGTCTTTCGCCCCACTCACTCAAGACGGGTTCGACTTCATAATGGACGAGATCACCGAGCGCCGTGTAGTCACGGTTCTCGAGTGCCTCCACGATAGGTTCGAGAACGCCGGGTAGATTCGCCAAATCGATCTGGACGCCTCGAGCTTGCTGAACGTCGGCCGTCACATGAATCGCCTGGGCGATGCAGCCGATCCCGTCCAGGATATGTCGGAGATGGGCCATCCCCTCCTGGTCCTGCCCGGCACTGAATTCGGCCCCTGCCGATGCACAGATCGACTGGAGCTCGAGCGTGTGGCGGTAGGCCTGGTCGATGGCGTCCTGCATGAGTCTTTCCTGTTCTTCCATGTTCTCCTCTCGGGAGGACGGGAAGCAATGACCGTGCCAGACGCTCTGACTGAGCTGGAACCTGCGTCGGGTCTCGGTCCGGGAGTCTGAGAGCAGCAGAAACAGGACGGACTGCGACAGATTCTTGACGCCCATCGACGGGCTTCTGTCCAATGCCTTCTTTCCAAGCAAGCGATACGTCCGCCAGGTCCGACGCCGATGGCGTCTCTGGCGTCAGCCGCGCTTTGAGTAGCGGCGACCGGATTTTTCGGTGGTCTGGAATTGATGGAAGTAACGTCGGGTTGCCTGGAGGTTCTCGCCGGCTTTGCGCACCCGATCCAGGGACTCTTTCCAGAGAGACATGTTTCTGTCGACTTCGGCCTGGGCCTTGGCGATCAGCTTGCGCAAGCGCTCCCTGGACTCGGGATCCAGATCCTCGAACCGGGGAGGACACCCGGTGATCTCCCGGGACAGTGCGTCGATTTCACCGCTCAATGAATCCAGCTCTTGCCGGTCTTCGGCAGCGAGAGCCTGCCGTTGGCGTTCCAGCAGTACGGGGAGTCTTTCGTAAGCTTCGAACATGGCAGATCAATAGGAGAAGGAGACGGATGCTCCGCCCTGACTGAGTGTCAATCGATCGCGGACAGGGCCCGACGCACGACGGCTGTGTTCTGGAGTGCTTTCGGACTGCTTGGCCTGGGCACCTTCCCAACCGGAGAGGAGGTCCTCCAACAGCTTGGCCACCTCGTTCAGGGCCTCGGCATCTTGCTTGATGTTGGCGGTAGTCAAGCGACGGGTCATGTAGCCATAGAGCCTGTCCAGCGAGTTGGCGATCTGGCCGCCCTTCTTGAAATCCAGACAGGCCTGGAGCTCGCCGACGATGGCGATCGCCTTGTTGATCGAATTCACTCTGGCCTCGGTCCGGCTCTCTTGAATGTACCGGGCTGCGAGGCGAGACTCTTTGATCGCTCCCTTGTAGAGCAGGATGACGAGATCCAGTGGGTCCGCGGTATTCACTTCCATCGACTGATAACGACCGGTGAGGTTTTGGCCAAGAGCCATCGGAGAGTCCTTTCTACTAGAGCGAATTCATCTGCGATCCGAGTGAGGACTGCAGGTACGAGAGTTGCTGTAAAGCCTGGTTGGCGCGCGTGAACTGATCCGTGAGGTACTGTTGCCTCAGATCGAGACGTTGCTGGATGTTGTCAATATCGTCCTGGATGGTTCGAATCGTGGATTCATATCCATCGATCGCATTGTGAATCGGGCCTTCGAGCGAGTCGGTCAGAGAGGTCACCAGTCGCGAGAGCTGTGAGGCATAGCCCAGCGTCAACGTCACGGTGCCATAATCGCCGGTAGAGTCTCCCGAGAATTGTACGGCCAGTCCCTTGGCGTCTTCCGAACTGCCGGTCAGGACATCGCCACTTCCAGTGGCGTCGTACACCGTACTGGTTGAAGTATCGGTGAAGGTGCCGGCCACGGATACGCCGGTGTCGGAAAGCCCCGTCGTCCCGATTCCCGTTCCGGCTCCGTCGATGTCCGAGGTGACGGAAAAAGACACACTGTCGCCCATCTGATCCGATGTGATCACCAGATTCGTTCCGGACTGCTCTGCGGACAGCGCCAGTCCATCGGTCTCCAGCTGAGCATTGATGGCCTGAACAACCTGTTCCAAAGTCAGATCGCTGGTCAGGCTGACTTCCGAGGTCTGGCCTCCCATGGTGAAAGTGAGGGTCTCATCGACGCCGAGGATCGTCGTGATGGCATTGGGAGCAGTTACCGTGGCAACCTCAGGTACGGTTGAGATATCAACTTGATACGTGCCTGCGTTCGTGTCCGAGGAACTGGTGAGATAGGAGACCCGGGCATTCGTCGTATCCCCCATCGTCGCAAATAGAGCCGCGACTTCATCGAACTGATTCTCCAGAACGTCGTCGAGATCCGACGAGTTGATGGCCAGAGTGCCGTCGTTCTGCAAGTCGATCCCCGCCATCCCGAGAGTCACCAGGCTCCCGCTCAGGCCGCTCACGCCCCCGCTGACGACGCTCGACAGTTGAGACTGGATGTCTCGCACCGTCGAATCTCCCGC
>JARRKC010000112.1:0-7493 GCA_037388505.1 Acidobacteriota bacterium
CTCCGACCGCGCGACGCTACGTCAATCGATGATGATCGTGATTTCCTTCTGGTCCAGGTGCCGGCCCAGAAGATAGGCTCCGACGATGCTGCCCGCCGATATGCCGACCACGGCCACGGCGGTCCCCGGCCCGGCTTCGTCTTCCCTCACCATTCCGAGCCCCAGGCCCGCCGCCGTTCCAAGCGTGCCCAGCGTGAAGCCCAAGACGGCCCGCTTGCAGCCCTCATATCGCGTGACCGTGATCGTGGAGAAACGAGAGAGTGCCACATTCTGTTCCCCTTCATCCAGAGCCGCCGGACCCTCCGACTCGTCGACGGAGAGCAGCAGCCTGTCCCTTTCCACCTTCTGTACCTTCGCCTTCACATAAGTTCCGTCTTTGAACATGGCCTGGATGCGGTTGCCTTCCAGCAGCCATCCGAGCGCCGTAGTCTCGGGATTCCGCACCGTTCGGCGAGCGGGTCCCTCCTGCCCGGCGATTACGGGAGAGACGAGCAGGATGAACCAGGCCATCCCAGGCCCGATCCGGCGCACCGTACGAAGTCGTCGATTGTGCAACGAAGACTGCATGGCTGTGACCTCCGGTCAGGGCCCCTGCAAGCTCATCTCCAAACCCGCGATTCGCTGACGCGAGTCCACGTTCCGATAGATTTCGTACATTCACCGCAGGTCGTGCCGGCGTTTGCCGCAAGAGTCCGTTGCGGCGCTCGGCGAGGACACCCGGCAGCTTTCTCTTCACCGCTAAGGCGCGAAGACGCGGCTGACGGAGTCGGCCTTTCTGGGGATCTGCGGGTCCGTGGTCGGGTTGCTCGTGGTCATGTTCGCGATCCCCGTGATTCGCACACTGGGAGCCTTTCCACGCCTGGAAGAGGTGACGCTCAACCGTGAAGTTCTCCTGGTCACCCTCTTCGTGTCGCTGGCGGCCAGCATTCTGGCCGGCCTCGCGCCCGCGCTGCAAGTTTCCGGCGCGAGGATTGTCGACTCGCTCCGCGACGGGGCCCGAGGGACCATCGGCGGCGCTCCCCGCCTGAGGGATGCCATGGTGGTCCTGCAGATCGCCGGGACATTGGTGCTGCTCGTCGCCGCCGGGCTGCTGATCGGGAGCTTCGTGCGGCTGCAGGGCGTCGATGCGGGTTTCTCTCCCGACCATGTCCTGAAGGCAACCTTTTCGCCACCCCAGAACCGCTATCCGGAGGGTTCCAGAGAAGCCGTCGTGTTCTATCGCAGGCTCCTGGAGAGGATCCGGGCCATCCCGGGAGTCCAATCCGCCGCTGCGGGCATGGTCGATCCCTTCAGCGGCTATCGGTTCTCGAACCAGTTGGCTCAAGACAACGCCACCGAACTCCGCGATTTCCTGCGGGTGCAGTGGCGTGTCGTGACCGAGGACTACTTCCACACCATGAGCATTCCGGTGCTCAGAGGCCGCACTTTCGAGGAGTCGAACGCCGAGACCCAGCGCCCACAGGGGCCTCCTCCGATCATCGTGAGCCAAGGGCTCGCGGATCGGCTCTGGCCGGGCGAGGACCCTGTCGGCCGACGTGCCCGCTGGAGTTCGCTGGATGGACCGATCATGACGGTCGTCGGTGTCGTCGGCGATATCCGCGACGCGTTCCTCGACGCGGAGCCACCGCCCATGCTCTACCTTCCCGAGAACCTCGTCGGGTGGCCGAAGATGACGGTCTTCATCCGGACCCCTCTGGAGGCCGGGGCATTGGCCTCAGCGGCCCGGGCCGCACTCGCCTCGGTGGACGACCGTCTTCCACCCCCTGCGCTCCTTCCACTGCGACAGAGCTTCCAGCAGGCGACGGCCGGCAGCCGCCTCAATGCTCAACTTCTCGCTGTGTTTGCGCTCATCGCACTGGTCATCGCGTCGGTCGGCACCTACGGGGTCATGGCCTTCTCGGTCGCCCGGCGGACGCAGGAGATCGGTGTCCGAATGGCTCTGGGTGCGCGGCCCTCCAGCGTGGTCTACCTGATGCTTCGGAAGGGTCTATGGCTGGTCGGGGCCGGGATCGCTCTGGGCCTGGGAGGAACGCTCGCCGTCACGCGCTTTCTGGGCAACCTGCTCTACGACACACGCCCGCTGGACGCCGGCACGATCCTCGGCGTGACCTTCCTGCTGGTCTCTGCGGGCTTACTGGCATCCTACCTTCCGTCCCGCAGGGCAGCCGAGGTCGATCCCGCATTGGTCCTGCGACCGGAGTAGGGGGGAGCCGGGAGCAGAGGCACCAAAAGCAGGGGACCAATTCCCAAGGGACCAATTCCCAGGATGTGAGCCCTCGAAAAAACAGGGGTTGTGCGAGGAAACGGCTTCGAGCTGAGGACATGCAGCATGCATTTCCTACCCAAGCAAGCTGGATGTCCCACTCGGGAAGGCGCGACGGACGCCATGGGTTTCGGACAGAGCCAGCCCTCTACTCTGCCTCTTCGAGGCCGATTCCCGTCAATCCGGTTTCGAGAGCGTTGAGGACGGAACGCTTGGTCAGACCACGCGTTCGGCGCTGCTTGAAGCGAATTTCCAGAGGGCGCTTACCCTCGGAGAAACTCAGAGAAGCCCACCATTCTCGGGATCCACCGTCCCAAAGAGGAAGCGCCGAGAGCTGGACCGGATGTCCCCTCTCCTCGATCACTTCCCGGATCAGGCGAGCCATTTCGTCTTGAGCGATTTCGGCTCGAAGGATCGCCATGTTTTGCTCCTTGCCTGTTGTTTCAGTCCGAACCGGCGCGACCTTCTCGCCCAGTTCGGAAGCTCATGATCTCAACGACGGACCTGGGGTTCGTCCAATGAGGACACGGGAGGACCAGGATCCCCGCTCGCTGCCGATTGTCGCTGTTGCGGGTTTGGCGGAGGAGACTGGCGCGAAACGGCAGCGACTAAGAGGTCCGTCGAGAATGTGTCTTCCTCTTCTATGATAGTAGCTCAGAGACAGGATGTCGAAATGTGTGTAGGACGACCGGCGACGGTTGTCCTACGATCGCAGCTTCGATGCACCGGCCAGCTTTCCCGGTGGCCGCGTTCACGTCGGTGGGACAACCGAGGACGGTTGTCCTACGATGCACCTCCGGGGCGGTTCTGCTACTCGACTCGGACCTTGGTTTTCAGACTGTCCGCGGCGGACGAACCTCCGACGCTGATCTCGATCTGGTCCCCTTCGACGACCCACTCATGCTTCGCCATGTCCCAATACGCGAGGTCCTTCCCTTTCAGCGGCAGCTCGACCGTCCTGGTCTCACCCGGCTCGAGCGTCACGCGGCGGAAGCCCCGGAGTTCCTTGAGCGGCCGCGGCACCTGGGAGTCGAGATGGCTCACGTACATCTGGACGACTTCGTCACCCGCGCGTCGGCCGGTGTTCGTGACGTCCACACTGACGGTGACGGAACCGTCTTTGGCCAGGACCGCCGAGCCGGCTTTGAGGTTGGAGTACTCGAACGTCGTGTAGCTCAGGCCGAAACCGAAGGGGTAGAGGGGTTCTCCCTTGAAGTACATATAGGTCCGGCCGTGCCGAATGTCGTAGTCCATCATCGGCGGCAATTGATCGAGCGAACGCGGCCAGGTCTGGACCAGGCGGCCCGCCGGGCTGTAGTCGCCGAACAGCACGTCGGCCAGGGCGTTGCCCAGTTCCTGACTGTTCTGCGTCATGTGCAGGATCGCGGGGACGTGCTCCTGGGACCAGTTGATGGCATAGGGGAAGCTCGAAATGAGGACCACGACGGTCTTGGGATTGACGGCGTAGACCTTCTTGATCAGCTCCTCCTGCTCCAGGGTAATGGACTTGCGGTCTACCGCTTCCCGGCCGTAACTCGGCTCGGCAACCTGCTCCCAGGCTCCACCTGGAACGCCGATGGGATCGTTGCCCACGCAAACGATCGCCACGTCGGCCGCGCCGGCCAGCTTCACCGATTCGTCGTCGGACGTTGCGGAAGTGACCTGGACATCTTGTCCGGCCCGCTTCCGAATGCCTTCCAACGGGGAGACGGTGTAGGGCGGCGTTCCGCTGTACCAGTCCAGCAGCACCTTATCGGCACGAGGGCCGACTACGGCGATCGTGCCGAGCTTGGCAGCATCCAGAGGCAGGAGATGCTCGGAGTTCTTCAGCAGCACGATGGACTTGCGCGTGACCGTCCGTACGATGGCTTTGTGTTCGTCACCCAGCCAGGGCTCGGGCTTTCCGTCCCTGCCGATCGAGGCGTAGGGGACATCGGAGGGGGGATCGAGCAGACCCAGTCGAATGAAGACCCGCAGCGTGCCTCTGATGACCTGATCGATGTCTCCCTCCGTGAGGAGACCCTGGTCTACAGCGCGTCTCACATCCCGCGTCGAGGACCCGTCGAGGAACTGGTTGATGCCTGCCTTGACTTCCCCGGTAACGGCCTCGACCATGTTCGGATAGTAGTGCTGGGAGTTGACCAGATTGGGCGAAGCACCCCCGTCCGTGGTGATGATCCCGTCGACGCCCCACTCCTTCATGACGATTTGCCTGATGACCGGCTGCACCGTGCAGGGGACTCCGTTCCACTCGTTGTAGGAAGTCATGAAGCAGCGCGCGCCGCCTTCCTCGAAACCCATGCGAAACGGCACGGAGTAATATTCCCGGAAGAGTTGCTCGTCGAAATCCGAAGACGAGCTGGTGCGATCGTCCTCATTGCTGTTGGCGAAGAAATGTTTCAGCAGTGAAGCCGTGAGCCAGTACTTCGGATTGTCGCCCTGGAGTCCCTTGATCAGGGCTACGGCCATGGTGCCGTTGAAATACGGATCTTCGCCGTAGCACTCCTCGGTCCTTCCCCACCGCGGGTCGCGACCCAGATCCGCGTTGGGCGCGAAAACCACCAGCCCACCGCGGTGGTACTTCGGGCTCTGCACCATGTAGCGTACTTCGTTGCCTTCCACCGCTCCCGCCTGATGAACGGCGTCCGTGTCCCAGGTTTCGGCCAACCCGTAGGCCTGGGGGAAGATGGTCGTCGGATTCGGATTGACTTGTCCCCAGTTGCTCGGCCCCCCCTGTGCCATGCCGTGCAGCCCTTCGCAGTGATCCAGGGGCTCGATGCCGAGCCGCGGAACAGCCGGCTGCGAGCTCAGGAAATCGATCTTCTCCTGCAACGTCATCAAAGTAATGATGTTGTTGACGCGCTGCTCCAGCGGCAGATTCGGGTTCTGAAAGGGGTACTTGTACTGCGCGAAGAGCTGTGGCCCCGCAAGGATCGGCAGCAGGCAAAAGAGGGCCAGCACGACGGCATGTCCCGCATGATGAACGACTCTGCGGCGGAGGTTCAGTCCGTCGGTGAATCCGGCCTTTTCGCAATCGAAGTCCTGGTGAATCATGCCTCCAAAGATACTCACGAGAAGGAGACATCACAAGGGAGCTCGAAGCTCTTGAGGCTGGAGGATAGAAGGCGGAAGGGGAATGCGGGGGACCGGGGGAAGTTCCGAGTTCCGAGTTCCGAGAGTTCCGAGGTTTCGAGGCGTGTTGCCGAAACCCGGGGAGCCGGAAAGCGTGTTCAGTGTGCGATACTCGATTCTCTTCGGGGCCTCACTGACACTGTTTCCACGCCAACGGCGTGGTTCATCCGCATTGGGTCGAGTGCTGGGGGATGAGCCCCAGCACCCTCCCACACCACCGGACGTACCGTTTTCGGTATCCGGCGATTGAAGTCATGCCTTGGCTTGTTGGGCAAGATCTGATGGGACCAGCAGGCGGTAGCACCGCAGCGTTTGGTTGTTCAGGCCTTTCTGCATGATGGCATGTCGGGCCATTCGCCACGCCCCGCGGGAGCTGGCGGCGCACTTGAGCAGAGGGTTGCGCACCCCCAGCTTGGCCAGCCGCTTCTTGCGTCCCTTGGTGCAGTGCCACCTCAGCCAGAAGCATTTGCGCATGTGGCGCCGGATCCAGCCCTCGAGATTGAGGATCGGTCGTCGCCACTCGGCCAGTCGGTAGTAGTTCCACCAACCCCGCAGATACCTCAGCCACTCGTCTCGAAGCTGGCGGCTCGTCCGGCTGCGCCGGGCGTCCCACAGCTCACGGACGTGTTGCTTGAAGCGTTGCAGGCTTTGCGGTGAAACCTCGATCTGCCCGTCTTGGGTGATGCGGAATCCCAGAAACTTTCGCTCCCAGGGCCGCCCCACCCCGCTCTTGCTCAGGTTCACTTTCAGTCGCAGATGCTTCTCGATCCAGCGCGGCAAGGTCTCGATCAGCCGGTCCGCTGCCGCCGCTCCTCCGACATACACGTTACAGTCGTCGGCGTAGCGGGCAAACGCGTGACCTCGCTGCTCCAGTTCCTTGTCCAGTGGGTCCAGATAGATGTTGGCCAGCAGCGGTGACAGGGGGCTCCCTTGCGGGGTCCCTTCCGTCCGCCCTACGACCACGCCTTCCGCCAGAATCCCGCTGCGCAGATACCGCCCAATCAGCTTCAACACCCGTTTGTCCCGGATCACTTCTGCGACCCGGCGCATCAGGATGTCGTGATTGACCCGGTCGAAGAACTTTTCGATGTCGATATCGACCACCCAGCTCTTCCCCGAGACCGCATAGTCCCGGACCTGTCGCACCGCATCGTGCGCGCTGCGTCTCGGCCGAAACCCATAGCTTCGATCGCTGAACCGAGGTTCCCAGATCGGCCCCAACACCTGCAGCAGCAGTTGCTGGATGAAGCGGTCCAGGACGGTCGGGATCCCCAGCTTCCGGCTTTCGCCGTTCGGCTTCGGTATCTCGACTTCCCGGACCGGCGTCGCCGCGTAGGTCCCCCCGAGTAACTTGGCTCGGATCCTCGGCCAATGTTTCTGAAGGTGTCCCTCCAGTTGCGAGGTCGTCATGCCGTCAATGCCCGGCTTCCCCTTGTTGCGTTGGACCGCCTTCAGGGCCACCTTCGCGTTGGCGTCACTCACCACCTCTTCCATCAGTTCTTCGTACATGCCCTTTCTTTCCGGTTCTCGCCACGTCATGCGACTCGCTGGATCACCCGTCCGGTCCGCCGGGCTGCACCCTTCGACCTTCCGTGCCGGTCCGGGGAAGCGACCGCAGTTGTCACGCCCCGCCGTCTCCGATCTTCTACTCGCCTCATCTCGTGAGCCGTTCCTTAAGGTTGTACTGACTCCTTCGGTCCTTCGCTGGACCCCCATTACAGAGACCCTTCGCTACTATGACCTCTGCTGACTGCCCACCGGCTCTCGCCGCAGGGCTCTCCCCGAGTAAGCTGCTGTGTCTTTCCCGCCGCGCCGTCCGACTTTACCGGATACGTCTTGATGGACTTCGGGTTTCGCCCTTGCTCGCAGGCTAACCGCCCATGCCCGGCCTCCCTGCCGGTTCGTGTTCCTACGGCCGTCGGTTTGCCTCCCGCTTCCTTCAGCTTCGTCTTACGGCTACGCCTTGCGGTTCGGCTAAGGTTGGTTCCATCACCTCCTTCAAGTACGTTTCAACTTGTTAGACACAGCCCATGTCGGGCACGCGAGCCTGGGCCAACGGCCCAGGACACCGATTTGCCGGCCGACGTCAGCGCTGAAG
>JARRKC010000113.1:0-5323 GCA_037388505.1 Acidobacteriota bacterium
CCGGTAGACGTGAGGGACATGACGAGCCGTGAGGGTCTCGTCGAGATCCTTGATTCCGGCAGCGAGCGGGAATGCATGGTTGTATCGGTCGGCCGTTCCGTAAGCGAAGAAGATCTTCACGTGGTCGAGATCCTCATTTCTTGCGAGCCATAAGACGCTGTTCTCATGCCAATGCTTCTTGTCGAACGGCATCCCGTAGACCGGCTCGAGCGCGTGAACAAGATATTGCGACATCCGCGAGGAAGAATCGCGAAAGTACTCTGAGGGATCATCGCCTGGAAAGACAATCGGGGAAACGCCGGCAATAGCGGCGAACAACTCGGGATGCTTCATACCGATTTTCAGGGCACCGTATCCACCCATCGACACCCCTCCCAATGCTCGTGCTTGACGATCTGCGATCACTCTGTAGGTAGAATCCACATGCTTGATGAGGTCATCAAAGACCATCTGCTCGTAATTGTGAGTGCCGTCCAGATAGTCCGTGTAGAAGCTGTTTTCACCGTTGGGATTCACGACCACGAACTCGGGCAGCTCCCCTTTGATCATCAGGTCATCCAGCTGAGCCGGGATATCGCCGTAGCGCGCCACTGCCCAGCTCGTGTCGTCATTCCACAGGCCATGCAGGAAATAGACGACCGGGAAGCGAGCAGACGGCTCCTTGTCGTATGCAGGCGGGAAGAAGATGCTGTAGTCGGCGTCCTTGCCGATCGCAGGTGAATGGAAGTGTTTGAATTCGACGCGAGCACCGCCCGGAAGTGTGATGGTTTGAGGATTCTGTATCCGACGTGGCCCCTCTTGTGCCGCTTCCAAGCCGACAACCCCGAAACCGATATTTACTGCTAGTGCAATAAGTCCCGCAGTTTTCATCAATCTGATTATACCCCGACCACCTGCAACGTCCAGCTGATCGAGGACGCGCCGTCGATTTGCGGGATGGCTATTCCCAGTCCGAGCTGAGGACCTTCCTGACATAGGCCGACATCGGATGGCGACGCTGGTTCCGGAGGAGCCACTTCCAGCGAGGATCGCAGGGATCGCTGGAAAGGACGGCACCAACTGCAACGAAGGTCAGTCGGCGAAATGTGATTTGATGTCTTACTTCGACGACGCGGGTTTGGAGCCGCACATTCAATCCCAGCTCACTGTCGAGTTTCCGTATGAGTGTCCGAGAGGACTCGAACCGTCCCGGAAGCCGCGGAAACTCCCAGAATCCCTTGAGAAACGGCCCATGCTCGTTGCGACGCATGAGGAAGTGGTGGTTACGGACAATCACGATGACCGTATGAGTCTCTTTGACGATCTTCCTCCTGGGCTTCGGCTTGGGAAGAGCCGATGCGATACCGAGCCTGTGCCCCCGGCACGAGTACCTGAGAGGGCAGGACAGACAATCCGGGCGCCTGGGAGTGCAGACTAAAGCACCTAGTTCCATGAGCCCCTGGTTGAGTGCCGAGATCTGTCGGGCAACGCTCGGCAAGACTACCGCTTCACTCAGGAGCTTCCAAAATGCTAAGTCGGGGACGGGTTTCTGAACAGCCCCGTATCGTGAAAGGACTCGCTTGACATTTCCGTCCAGCACCGGTTGGGGTTGACCGTACGCAATGGACAGGACGGCGCCGGCGGAGTAGCGGCCTATCCCTGGCAGGGATAAAAGGTCGTCGATCTGCCTGGGAAGGCTTCCACCGAAGTCGCGACAGATGATTTGGGCCGCTTTGTGGAGGTTTCGTGCCCGTCGGTAGTAACCCAACCCCGTCCACAAATCGAGAACCTCAGCTTCCCCCGCTTCGGCCAGGTCTTCTACGGTAGGGTAGGCCGCGATGAACTTCTCGAAGTATGGAAGCACGGTCTTGACTTGAGTCTGCTGAAGCATGACCTCGGATAGCCAAACCCAGTACGGGTCCGGATTTCGCCGCCAAGGGAGATCGCGCTGGTTTTCGAGAAACCAGTCAATGATGAGCTGAGCCCACTCTGAGGATTCCATGGGGAGGTCGAGGTTCGAACGGGTCTTCACGGCAGGTGAACCTATTTCAGAAGGTGTTTCGCGATTGTCGCCAGTTGCATGTTGGATGTGCCTTCATAGATTGAGCCGATCTTCGAGTCGCGAAAGTACTTCTCGGCCGGGTATTCCTTCGAAAAACCGTATCCCCCATAAATCTCCAGAGCCTGGGAGGTAATGCGTTCCGCCGCTACGGAGCTGAAGTACTTGGCCTGGGCGGCCGGCACGACGAAATCGCCGCCTGCCATCTTCAGGCGGGCGGCATTGTAGACCATCAGGCGAGCCGCCTCGAGCTGGGTGGCAAGCTCAGCCAGAATGAACTGCACGCCTTGGAATTCGCCGATCTTCTTGCCGAAGGCAGTCCGCTCCATTGCATATTGGATCGCGCCGTTCAGGGCTCCGCGGGCGAGTCCGATCATCTGCGCACCGATACCGATCCGCCCCTCGTTGAGAGTCTCGATGGCGATTCGGTATCCCTTCCCAACTTCTCCAAGAACGTTCTCCACCGGGACTTCGCAATCATCGAGCAGTAGTTCACAAGTCGAAGACGCCCGGATACCAAGCTTGTTCTCCTTGTTACCCACTGTGAATCCCTTGAAACCTCGCTCAACCAGGAAGGCAGTGATTCCCTTGTAGCCGAGCGATCGGTTAACGGTCGCGAACACTATGAAGAACTCCGCCTCCCTGGCATTCGTAATCCAGAGCTTGCGGCCGTTGAGGTGATAACAATCACCTTCGAGTTTTGCTTGCGTCTCGAGAGCAAAGGCATCACTTCCCGAGCCGGCCTCCGAAAGCGCATAAGCGCCCACCCAGGAGGAAGCCAGGCGTGGGAAATAGCGTTCCTTCTGGTCGCGGCTGCCCCACCGTCGAAGGGCATTGTTGACCAGTGTGTTCTGAACGTCACAGATCACGCCAGCCGACGCATCAACGGCACTGAGTTCCTCTACCGCCAGAACCGCCATGAAGAATCCAGAGTCCGCACCGCCGAATTCCTCCGGCACGTCAATGCCCATCAAGCCGAGTTCGAAGAATTGCTCCAAGAGCTCAGGGCGGAAGTGACCTTCTTCATCCATCTGCGCTACATGAGGTCTGATGGCCTCATCCGCAAACTGTGCCACGCTGTCTCGGAAGAGCTTCTCGTCATCGGACAACTCTGTCAGCGGCCCAGGTGAGAGTTCCGTCATGTCGTCGCTCCCTCTTTGAAGTTCCCTCTGCGCTTATCATAAACTCCATCCTAATCGTCTGTCCCGGAAAGGACTGTGCCACATGGTTAGAACCTTGAAAACCCGTGCTGAACTGCCGGAAATTGTTGATCGAATCCAGGAGACTTACCAGGGCACCCGTCTCCGTCTCCATCATCTAGGCGAAACACCGCTTCCCAATGAACGGGCCATCATTGGCATCGTCGAGAAGATGCGAGCCGTCCTGTTCCCCGGCTTTTTCGGCAAGGAGTACGTCAGCCGGAGCAGTGTGGCCTACTACACGGGCGAGTTGATTCATGAGATCCATGAAGTCTTGAGCGATGAGATCTTCAAAGCGTGGCAGAGTTGCCGCGACGAAGGTGGCGTGGAGGCTTGCCATGAGAGAGCCCAGAGGCGATCTCTGGATGTCCTGCGCACGATTCCAGAGCTTCGGCGGCTGCTTGCCCTCGACGCTCAGGCGGCCTACGACGGCGACCCCGCCGCCAAGAGTGTCGATGAAGTGATCTTCAGCTACCCCGGAATGATGGCGATCACAATTCACCGCATCGCGCACGAGCTCTACAAACTCGACGTGCCCCTCATCCCTCGCATCATGGGCGAGTATGCCCATCGGAAGACAGGAATAGACATCCACCCTGGCGCAACGATCGGTGAGCGCTTCTTTATAGATCACGGAACCGGTGTTGTTGTTGGAGAAACGACGGAAATCGGGGATAACGTGACTCTCTATCAGGGTGTCACACTGGGAGCCCTCAGCTTCAAGGAGGGCGCAGATGCCATGCGGAACCGAAAGCGCCATCCTACGATCGAAGACAATGTCGTCATCTACGCCGGCGCCACGATCCTGGGCGGCGAGACGGTGATCGGAAGGGGCTCGGTGATCGGTGGCAACGTCTGGGTTATTCACACTATTCCGCCCCGGACGAAAGTCATGTTGGAACTACCAAAGCTGAAGATTCAATCCAACGAGTAAGTTCCCTCTATTCGTCTCACGTGCCCGGACGAAGGCGTAGACTCTCACGAAGGTGCGAGCGGTCACCAAGTGATTTCAGCAGTGGTCCTTGCTCTGTCATTTCGACGACGCACAGTGAGGCCACAGGCATGTCGATTCGATCCCTATAGCGACCTACGTCGATACCCAGCAGTGAGCACAACATGATGCGAATTGTCGCTTTGTGAGATACGATCAGGACATTCCCCGCGTCGTATTTACGATCGATCTCGTTCAGAACGAGCGCACTGCGGCGAGCGATATCGACGGCTCGCTCACCCCCGCTGGGCGCGTTCCATCCCGGATCGGCCAGCCACCGGACGTACTCGTCGTGAAACTCGCGATTCACCTCGTCCGCAGTCTTGCCCTCCCATTGGCCAAAAGCAATCTCCTTTAGTCCGCCGTTCAAGTGCGGTTCCAACCCGATGGCTTCACAAAGGGGCTGGGCGGTTGTTCTGGCGCGCCTGAGCGGGCTACAGAAGACAGCCTCCCAAGCAAGACTCTTGTAGGCCACGGAAAAATCCTCGGCCATTTGAACTCCTTCCAGAGTCAATTCAGGGTCAAGCGCGCCGCAGAAACCGCCGGTGCGGCTGGCCCGAGTCTCACCATGCCGGAGAAAGTAGAGCATCAGGGTCATGGCCGAGGGCCTCCTTTCCCTCGTCGAAATCATTGTACAAGCATGGTTTCTCCGATGACCCCCGCAGGCCGTGTATTGATGCCGTCGCCGACAGAGAATCCATATCGAGTATCGAATCGGGGACATTGCTTTCCCGCTCTTTGAATCGCGTGTCGGCGGGTGGGCGAGTAGGGGACACTGTTTTTCTCGACTGATGCCACCCAGCGTTGATCGGGTGGCGTTGCCACGAAGTTTCGATCGACCAGATCCGGGGCCGGGCTGCCACCGGGGAGAGTAAGGGACACTGTTCATCCTGGATAGCCGGTTGTCTGTGCGCGGTCATCTCGGCCCACACGGGCCCGCTCTACCTTTCGGTCCCCCTCCCTGCTGGAGTTGTTCCCCGCTGCCTTCGTGTCGCTTCGGCCGGATCCTCCGGACCGCGTTTCGTAGATTTCGGAACTCGGACGTTAATGGTTACTGAAGGCGGTTTTCCGCGCCTTCAGAAAGGATCGTCCGAT
>JARRKC010000114.1:0-5211 GCA_037388505.1 Acidobacteriota bacterium
CCTTTCGGCCCGAGAGCCCCTCGTTTCCCACCCATTGAAACATTTGCCGGACGACTTCTGCTTCCTCGGGTTCGAGCTCAAGCCGACCCTGCCCGTCTGCTGAAGCATCCCGCGTGACATAGCGAAACCCGTACGGCGGAATCCCGCCGAGAAACTGTTTGTGCACTTCAACTTTGTAGCGTCGGCCTCGCCGGGTGCGATCGAGAATGAGCTCCCGCTCGAACTCGGCGAAGCTGCCGAGGATGTTGACCATGAGATTGTAGGTCGGGCTCTGTTCGGAAGGCAGTTTCCGAAAGATGAGCCGCACACTCTTTCGTTCGAGATCGCGTTTGATAACGGCAAGGTGGGCGACATCTCGAGCAAGCCGATCCACGTCGTTGATGAGGACCGCGTCGAAAAGCGGCTTACCGGCATCGTCCCGGAGCCGATCGAGCTCCGGACGAGCCATCAGTGCGCCGCTCCAGCCTTCGTCGCGGTACACATCGACGATCTTCCAGCTGCGTTCAGCCGAAAAGCGTTCCAACTCTGCAATCTGGGAATCGATGGTCTGGCCTTGTTCTTGTTCCTCCGAAGACACCCGGGCATAGAGGGCGACTCGGAGGCCGGTAAGATCGAAAGGCGAGGACATTGCTGGAGAAGGTTAAGAATCTGCGGTGTTGGGTATCTTAGCGTTCCGGGAGTATATGTCAAGGATCCGGTTATCCACAGGGCGGCCCGTCGAGTCGAGCGACCACAGCCAATCCGCCGACCCATGCGACTTACAGCCAGCCGGGCTCTGAAGACAGAGAATGCTGGAGAATAGTAGAAGGGCGAAGTGCGCTGAGGCATCTGCCCTTCTCGACTACTGTCGTCCTTCGCGTCGCATGACCTCTTCGAACGGCCCTGCTGTGAAGTAGAGATCTCGCTCGATGGGAAGTCCCAAAGGGCCTCGAACACTCTCCAGCTCAGCCAGGGAGAGGTATCCCCATTCGTTCTCCAATCCGACAACATAGCCGAAGAAGATAAAGTCATCGTCTTCGGCGGAGCCTTCGGTAACATACCAGGTCCACTGAGCATCCGGCGTGAAGAACTTGGCATAGACGTATGGATTCGACGCGTGCTCCTGCGAGCGGAGTGAGGGCAGCCTCTGGCGAAGGTCTGCAGTCAGCAGTTTCATCGATCACCTCCTTGGGGTTGGTTGGTTTGATGGTGGCCTTGTCTCTTGGGGGGAACGGGACGAGAAACGAGCAGGCCACTGGCGCTCGACTGGTCGGGAGCTGACCGCGCAGCCAGACGCTCATCCTCTTCCGCTATCCATCTGAAGATTGCCTGAAAGGCCTCATCCAGCGCTGACGGTGAAGGTTTCCGTTTCCATGTCACATTGATTTTGGGAGGATGAAACCTCAAGAAGAGAGGGGTGAAGGATGGATCTACTTTGACCCTAGAACGAATTGCAGAGTCAGTAAAGGCGGGAAAAACTGTATATCGACCACCTCCTTTCTAAGGAGAAAATCCTTGATTGACCGATATTTCGGCCAATCTGTCAAGGTCGATTCCTTGCGTGATGGACTCGCTTCATGACGCAAGGATTCAAAGTCAGTTGACGTGATTCCTATCGCTATCCAGAGGCCAAAGATGGCCTGAAAGAGACCTTTTCGAGGACGCGGGAGCGTTCCGCATCGGAAAGGTCTTTTTGTATGGCAGCCAGATCTTCAACTTTCGAAGGAGAGCCGACGCTCGGGTCAATCGAGCCGGGCTTTCTCGAGTACGCCCGGGTCGAGCTTCAATTCTTGGAGCAATCGATCGTCAAATACCGGGACTGCCTGCGGCAGATTCGGGCGATGATAGGGATGTTTCTCGTCCGTCGAGGGAGGGAGACCTCGGACCCGGGGAGAGGAACAGCAGCGCGCCAGAGAAAACCGGAACTCTCTCGCCTATAGGTCTCATGTTCGCCACTCCTAGTCAGTACCCCTAAGCTGCGAACCTGACGAGTGGCCTGGAGAGGCTGTGCGAGCTCCGAAGGACCGGTATCCCCGCAGCTCGGCTTCAATCGACCGTACGGAGCCTGGATTCAATCTGGTCAGGGTCGTTCTCACTTCGGAAAAACGCCTGTGTCTGGTGCGACACATCCTCGACGGACGCGATCCGATGGTTACGATAGGTAATCTTCAACAGTAACTGAATTGAGCCCTCGGTCGGAACCTTGTCCTGCAGCTCACCGTAACACCTGTCCAGGTACCAGGCGGCACCCCATGTTCCAAGGCCACGGATTCCAAACACGAAGAATTGCCTGAGATCTTCAAAGCCGCTGTGGCAATCATCAAATCGAGCCAGAATGGCAAAGTCGACAGCAACGTACTTCCCCGGGTTTCTTTCCGAGTCGAGCGATTCGCGCTGTTTGAGTAGATAAGTGGATTGTGGCGATGCCACCTCTATCTCGTCTCCGGACTTCGACTTCCAAATAATCTTGGAGCCGCTGCGGCTCTGGTATGTGACTCGGAACCGGGCGTCGTCGTGCTCCTTCAGGGCCTGCTGACCAGGGCGATTCCTGGGGAGGCAGAGGAAGAACTTGTTCTGATGCTTCTCTCGCTTGGATTCAAAAAGATTGACCGAGCAGGAATGCACTTCCTGATAGCCGGCGACATTCAAACACTTAACAAGCTTATGGATGGCCTGAAAATCTTCCAGGATCATATAAGGCAGTAAATGCGTGGGATCCGCACTCACCTGAGTGCTGGGGGGATAGATAATCAACGAAGAGGAACTTGAATTCCCGGCTGTGGATCCTAAGTCGAAGAATCTCCTGAGGACGTTTCGCTTCACTACATCTTTCAGCTTGATGGTCTCGGCAATCTCGAACAACCATTCTGTTATGTGGTCTTTCAGTTCAAATGGGAAAACTTCAGCCCTCTGATACTTCTTGTAGAAGAGTGTATCTTTGAGGCGCTTCTGAAATTTCAGGACCTTGCTGAGCTCGGCGCCGGGGTCCCGCAGCACGGCGCGGTCGGTGATCTCTTTGAAATATGCAAAGATCTCGGGCCTTTTGTTACCGGAGGCTTCTCTCAGGTCACAGGCGAGTTCGTATTCCATGACCGTTCCGGATCGGTACCTGCTCCTCGCGGAAGGTGGGGACCCGAATCTTCGGTTAAAGATCATTATGAACAGGTCGCAGTCCTCCAGTTGGCGTTTCACAAACTCCTCAACGCTGACTCCTGCTGGGCGGAACTTATGCCAATCTTCGAGTCGCAGGAAGATGCCAAGCTTCGTCCCGAGGGATCTGTTGATGTCTTCGATCACACGCCTGACCGAGGCCCGCTCTCGATCAACGTCTCCAGGCGACGATACAAACACCTTGAGGCTGTGTTCATGTTTTCCCCAGGTCAATTGTCTTTCCATCGTTCAATCCCTCAGGCAGGCGCGCCAACTCTTTTCATTGTTTCAGGCCGACCAGACCAGTCCCAGCTTCTTTGCCGTACCAGAGCATCATACTCATGGGATCTTGGCTCAAGAAGTTTCGGTGTTTCCGAAAAGAAAAGGCAAGAGTGCTGGCAATAGGCTGAGAAGATCCGTTGAGCTCTGATCAGTTGGGGCGGTCTGTTCCGGGTCGTGTGGGATGCAGATCATCGTGAGGGAGAACCTTGGAGCACGAGCACCGCACGCACGAGGATAACTGGAGAACGTGGCGACTGGTCGCTGCCGTCCGTCGTTGATGAGTTCGAAGTCCCGGACGCGAATAGGCGGCATTGATCGGGGATCTGGTTGAGAGCATAGCGCGCCTGAAAGTCCGGCGCGTGCCCGAGGGAGGACTCAGCGGCAATTCGGCTCTCTTCTACGCCGACGGGATCTCGATCACGCTGGGGACGACATGATCGGCGACGGCATCCAACAAACAACAGGCGCGGAGCATGCCGCCGGACGGCTCACTGCATCATGCGATCGCAGGGAACGTCGCCACGATTGTCGGCGCCGGCGGGATCACTCTGCAAGGTGTCCCACCGAATTCCTTTCCAGCGACCCCACTCGGCCCGTTCGCCTTCGACACCCAACCATCCGAAGGCGTCCTTGACCGTCCGGACGACCGAGAAGATCGCATCGGGGAACCGGTAGATCAGCTTGAAGGCCCGGGCCGCTCGGAATCCTTGTTCTCCCGGTGCAACGATGGCCATTTGGACACTCTTGACCGGCGCTACCAGACAGAAGAGTGCCTGGAGCGGGAGGGTGGCATCTGATGAGTCGTCTTCGAAGATCGCCGCCGGTTGGGTGGGTAATGCGACGACCAGCGGCTACATTGCCGTCCAGGGCAGCAGTACCTACACCCTTTCCGGCTACATCTATATCCTCTATCACCACTCGGGTAACATCTACCTTGATCTCAACGACGGCAACGCCCAGGGACAGAACATCACCGACGTCAACATCCAGGCGGATACCTCGAAGATCGGGGTCTGGCAGCGTGTGGCCGGGACGTTTACGACGGCGCCGGCGACCACGGGTGTGAAGGTGCGCGTGGTCTACGACGGTGCGCAGACCGATATGTCGGTGGTGTTCTATGCCGACGAGATCTCGATCACGCCCGGTACCACGCCACCGGCGGCCGCCTGGACCTACGATTATCGTGATCCCAGCGCTCCAGGTGCCAGCTTCGGCATCGGGATTGCCAATCCGGGCTTCGAAAGCGGTTCGGGAACGAATGCGTACAGTTGGAGCCAGTTTGGAACCAGCCGCACGACGGCGAGGGCGCATAGCGGCAGTGCCTCGCTTCTGGTCGACCATGCCGTCGGGTCCGTCTTGAATGCGACGACCGCCTCCTACATTGCCGTCGAAGGCAGTACGTCCTACTGGCTCTCGGCGTGGGTCTATGTCCAGTCCTCTTCCGGAGGCAACCTCTACCTCGATCTGGATGACGGCCATGGTCAGGGCGAGGACTTCAACGACGTGACGATCGCCGCCAACACGTCGCTTGTGGGCAGTTGGCAGCATATCACCGGGATGTTCCAGACCGCACCGGGGACGACCGGCGTCAAGGTCCGGGTGGTCCATGGCAGTGCGGCTTCGGTCGTCGCCTATGTCGACGACATCACCCTCGAAAAGGAAATGGGGGATCGCGAAGCGCCTCAAAACGGGATGATCCAGCAGATCCGCGACCAGGTGAATCCCAGTTACTCGGAAACCTACAGTTACGACAATCTCTACCGGCTCGTCCATGCCGACGCGTCCGTGTGGACGGCCGAA
>JARRKC010000115.1:0-5209 GCA_037388505.1 Acidobacteriota bacterium
GTCGTTCAAAGCCCCTCAGAACCCACAGAGCCACAGACTTCAACAGGCCGGCCGTAACTCTTTGAAAAGAAAAGGCCCGCAAAATGGGCATTTTCGGGTTTGAAGCGGTCCTGCTTTGGGAGCAGGAGGCCGACTCAAAGTGCGAACGGCGAAATGCGAAGTGCGAACCGAAAGTCGTCGGCAAGCACTGTCACTCTTCCGACTTCTAGCTTCCTGCTTCACCCAGCGACGAAGCTGTTAAGGTCAGAGCGCAAAGTCAGTCGATCCCTCTTTCAGCCGTCAACTCTCGGCCTTCGCTGCCCGAGATGAACGTTCTCGTGGATCGGCGCTAATGTTGCCATTGGGTCGAGGCATGGAGTCGGAGGTCCGTGCGCCGCCGTCCGGAACCAATTCTTCGGCGCAGGTCGGACAAAGCCCGTGAGTCACCACCGTCTTGGACTGGCGCAACAGGTAGCGCTCCAGCGTCACCCAGGTTCCGGAGTCCGTGCGAATCCGACGGCACTGCGCACAGAGAGGAAGCAGGTTCTCCAAGGACGCGACGGCGTGTCGAGCCCACCGAAGTTCGGTGGCTTGTTGATCGACCCAGAGAAGCAGTACGGCCACCGATAAACCGATGACCTGCAGGAACCAGAAGAGAAAGCACCACTCGGGTTTCCATGCGTAGTACAGCTGGAAGGGAACAAGGGCCGAGCCGACCGCAAAGAGGACCGAAAAGACGGCTCCAAGCAAGGCTCCGAGCAGACCGGTTTGCCGCCAGTAGGCAAAGAAGCCCGCTGCGAGAAGACCACGGATGAGTGCTCCGGGAACGAACAGAATGCTGGTCATGAGTACCATGCGGACTGATTCCGCTCCACGCTGCGTCAAATCCGCCCAGCTCGTCAGAAGTGGAATGAGCGAGAAGTGTCCGCCGAGGTACAGGAGTCCGCTGGCAAGAATGTAAGAACAAATCATCCGTCGAGGCGGCGGGTGATCCTCCAGCCGAAACGCACAGTAGAGCAGACAAGCCGTGGCCGGGATGTAGAGAAGATCCAGTCCGACGATAATCGGTTCGTTGATCTCGATGCCGTACAGGCCGAACAGCAGTGTCCCGGAACGTATACCCTCGATGATCCAGGCTGCCGAGAAGGCGGAAACGAACGGAGAGACGCGGTCGCGAAACAGCGTCAGCAGAATGGCCGCAAATCCGAAGTGAACCAGCGTGATCACGAACAGGTAGGGGCCTTCCACTTTCGTCCTCACCTTTCGTAGGGTTGTTGGGCTTTAGGGCGCTCCTGCGGAATTGGCCCTCGAGTCGGATCGAGCGGCGCTCGGTCGAGAACATGCCGGATCGTGTGAGCAAGCAGCTCCACGGAGAACGGCTTGGCCAGGAAGTTCTCCAGGAGGGGGAGCTTCAGTTCCTTGAGCTCTTCCCTGTATCCGGACATGAAGACCACCTGAAGTTGGGGCCGAAGGCTCTGTAACCGCCCGGCCAGGTCCCAGCCGCTGAGGCCGGGCATGATGGCGTCCGTCAGGAGAAGGTCGATGGGGCCTTCTTCCCGAGCGGCGACTTCTTCGGCCTTAAGCGGGTCATTCGCGGTCAGAGTCCGATAACCGAGTCCCGCCAGGATGCGGTCAGCTGCCTCGAGGATGCCGCGATCGTCATCAACGATCAGCAAGGTCTCCCGGCCTCTCGGCAACTCGCAAGGCCTCGGCGGATTGAGGATCGCCTCGGAGGTCCCTTGGGACTGCGGCAGGAGGATTCGAAACCGGGTCCCCGGGCCGAGCCTGCTCTCGACCGTGATGGCGCCGCCGGCTCCCCTGACGATGCCCTTGACCGCGGCCAGGCCGAGCCCCGTTCCCCTTCCCGGTCCCTTTGTCGTGAAGAACGGTTCGAAGATCCGTTCGACAATATCAGGGGCCATTCCGACTCCCGTGTCTTCGACGTCCAGCCAGACGTAGGCGCCTGGAGGAAGATCCGCCGGATGTGGGCTTTGCTCGGAGAGGCAGACCGTGCCGGTTCGCAGCGTCAGCCGGCCCCCGGTCGGCATCGCGTCTCGTGCGTTGATGCAGAGATTCAAGAGGACCTGTTCCAGTTGTGACGCATCGATGCGAAGGGCCAGTCGCGCTTCGGCAAGGTCGCATTCCAGATGGATGTCCTCCCGGAGCACAGGCTCGATCAAGCTCCGCGCTTCTCGAATGACGGTATTCAAATCCGCAATCGAGGGTGCGGACTTCTGCTGTCGGCGCCCGAAGCCGAGAAGCCGATCCGACAACTCGGCGGCGCGTTGAGCCGCCCTGTCGATTTCCTGCAACGTCTCGTCAAACGACACCTCGCCGCTCGCGTTCAGCTGAGCGAGCTGTGAGCGCCCCATGATCACCGTCAAAAGATTTCGGAGATCATGAGCCACTCCGGCTGCCAGTCGGGCCAACCCCTCCATCCTCTGAGCGCCATGAAACTGGGCTTCCAGTTGGGTCCGTTCAGTCATGTCGCGCCCAATGACAAAGACGAGTCCCTCCTCCGGAAGAGGAAAGCCATGCCACGACAGCGTCTTCCATGAGTGATCCTTGCATCGACACCGGTTCAGAAGCACTCCGGGCTTGTCCTCGACGACCATCTGCCGCAACTGCGCCGCCGTGGCTGCGGCGTCTTCGGGGTGAACGAATTGTTGCCAGGAGCCGGCCATCAGCTCCTCGTCGGTCCATCCAAGCAGTTTCGACCACGCCGGGTTGGCCATACGGGGGCATCCATCGAAGTCGGCCACCATGATCAGGTCGGGCGAGTTGATGAACAGCTTGTCACGAAGGCGCTCGGCGCGGCGCAGTTCAGTGACATCGTGCCCGATCCCAACAATCGATCCCTGATCGGTCCGGACACTACAACCTTCGATCCACAGCACGGCTCCGTCGCGGGCACGGACTTCGTGGAGGGAGGGCGGATGATTCGGTTCGCCGATGAACTCCAGAGGATTGGGGGGAGCCGAAGTCCCGTTGGCCGGGCCGGGTTCCGAGCGTTTATAGTCCGCGAGACTCCAGCCCAGCGCTCGTGTCAGGGCGGGATTGACGTACTGGACCCGACGATTCCGATCGATCACGGCGATCAGCACAGGCGCGTGATCGAGCACCGTCGTCGAAATGTCCTGGTACTCCAGCAGCTCTCTCTCGCAGCGGCACTGGTTGGCCAGGCACCGATGGATCCATAAGGCGAGGAACAATCCGGTTGTGATGACGAGGAAGAATCCTTCGAGAGTGGGACCGAAAGGATAGCGATCAGCATCGCCCCACAGAGCGCGTAGGGCTGGATCCGAGATCGCCACCCAGATGGTGGCGAGCACCAGATATGCTCCTACAAACTGGAGGGCCTTCCGAGCGGGTGTTGTCATCCTCATCCTTCTCATAAGGGAATCTGTGCATCCCCCGGTCCTCGTCGCTCATCGAGAGAGCATCATGGTTGTGTATCGGTCCAGGTCCGCGAGTGCTTTAGGAGACTCGACGACCCTCAGAGAGGGTGAGCCGGGCTGAGTCACCCGGAGAACCGCCGCTAAAGGTCCGGCCCGGGGGTGTCGATCTACACGTCAGAGAAACCGCACATACGAGGGCTCGCGGCCGAAAGGAGGACTCGAACCAGCTGTTGGTCCAGGACTCAGGCTCAGGTGAAGGCTCTACCTCGACTCTTCTCGGTCGCGGACCCTCGTGTCCGACCCGTTTGCTGGGATCCAGAACGGTCGAAGCTGGGACGCCAGGCGGTTCGGCCGGCGATGATCGAAGGAACGGGGGATTCTGTCAATTGGGCCCTCAGCAGATCCGAGGGCGATTGAACCCGAAGTAGACGGCCTCAGCCTCGAACATGGCCCGGACCGGCTCGCAGATTCGACCCGCTGCAGCGGTATCGAGCCGGAAGGGGAGTTCGGCTCCGTCATCGTCGGCGGGCAGGCCGCCGGCGACATCTCGCCCGATTCCCAGGGTCCGACACGTCGTGTCTGCAATCCGGACCAGAGTGCAGAGGTCGGGATCGATCTTCGCTCCCGACGGGGCATGATGCAACCGGATGACCTCCTCCAGGTGATCGGGGAGTCCCCAGGTCCTGGCCAGATTTGATCCGACGTGGGTATGATCGGTCCCTAACCGGTCCTGTTCCCTTTCAAGCAGGGCTCCCTCTCCATCGACGAGGTCGGCCAGGAGTTGTCCGTACTCGGTCGGCAGGCATCGGTCCAGGACCACCTTCCCGATGTCATGGAGGAGTCCTGCCACGAAGGCCTCCTCCTCGTTTCGGACGGACCAGTGGCGAGCAAGCTCGCGGGAGGCCAACCCGACCGCCAGCGAATGCTCCCAGACCGCTTGACCGACCATCGTACAGCCGAAGACTCCTTCCAACGACAGCAGAATGGCGATGCTGCGAAGACGGTAATTCCCCAGAATGAGGGCGGCTCGGCGAATGGTTGAAACCTCGCCCGAGACGGAGAACTGGGCGGAATTCGCCCGTTGAAGGATGCGGGCAACCAGCGCCGGATCGCGTTCGATGACTTCTTCAAGCAAGCGACTTTCGATCTCGAGGTCGGAAGTCAGGCTGAGCACTCGCCAGGCCACTTCCGGCAGCGGGAAGATATCCAGGTGAATGGCTTCTGCAGAGACTGTTTCCGGCATACTGTCCTCTTCCTCCAGTGAATCCTTCTCGAAACGCGGGTGGAGAACGGTCCACGAGCGCCGACTCAAGGATAGCCGGCCGTCAGCTGCTCGGTCGGTAATCGCGATCACCGCATCGCCCGCGCTCGAAGAGGGGGAGGTGGGCTTCATTTCGGATACAGGCTGAAATAACGCCGTGCCGGGTCCTTCAACCGGCTGTCTGAGTCTGCAAGCGAATCATTCCAAGTAATCATTGATCACATCGTATGTTTATATAGTAGTAAATATGCATTCTGTGCCTGAGTACGATCATCACATTTCGCCCCTACAGAGCAGCACAATCTTTGTCGATACACTCTTTGAGTTTCGGATCAATCCGTGATTCTCGGATCGCGAAACACCCGCCACTACCCTGGCACTGGGCTGTTCCAGCGACACAAATCGAACAAGGCGAACTGTATTCAGGAGGAATGAACTATGGGGATGCACAACTGGCGATTGCGAACGAAACTCGTGGCTGCATTTTTGGGGGTTGCCGGGCTCACCTTGGTGGTCGGACTGATCGGTGTGCGCGGGATCAACAATGTCGTGTCCACAACCAACGAACTGG
>JARRKC010000116.1:0-6763 GCA_037388505.1 Acidobacteriota bacterium
CCGCCCGGCGACACGGCACGGCTTTTGACAATGCCGGCCGGCCCCTCTCATCAGGTAAGTAGAGGTGCAAGCTGAACGGCAACGGAACGCGGCCCTGCGCGATGCCCCTCAGGGACTCACATTCGGGAAGCCAGGGTGCGGCCAAAGAGCCGACGCATTCCGAAACAGGTGCCTGCCACGGTGCAGGATAGCGTCCTCGTCCCACCTCTCATGATCGTGCAAATACCCGTTCAACCTGAGGGTACTCTCCTGCATGATCTTCCGACGCTTTTGCTCGTAGGGACCATTGCTCACGGAAGAATTCAGCGGTTGAGTCAGCAGAGTGAGATTCCCGAACGTGTGGATGAGGCGATTCCGACGAGCCTCCACCGTTTCACCCGTCTGATCGACGACAGCGTTTGGTTCCGCAGGCAAAGGCCAGTGTTGGAGCCACTCCCTCGGCATGATGTGCTCGATCGTCACGGGTTGATCAATACCGCTCTTCTCCTGAAGGCTCGTGTAGAGTGCCGATTCGATGGCCTCCAAAACCATGCTGGCGCGATCGCGTCGGATCCAGCCATAGACCTGGTTGTCGACCCACGCCTTTTCGAACTCGTGGTTGTCAGGCCAACGCCCCGTGTCCTCCACCGAAGAGAGGAGCCGTTCTCTGACGACACCTCGAGAGACTCCTTTACGATTGACCTCCTGGAGAAGGGAGGTGAAGAAGTTGTTGTAATTCTTCGCCGGGAGACGACAGATCATCCGACGGATGATGTAGGACTCGAGGTCGACCAGAATCCCTTCGACGAGTTCATCACTCATGCCTCGGCAATCGGGCCCGAGAATCTTCAGCAACAGAGGATAGAGGGTGCTCGTGTCCAGGATCAGCAGCCTGCGCAGAAAGACGGAGGTTCTGTCATTTCCCGTGGGCACGAGGAAACGCTCGAACGCTCCGGCATATTGCCGAATCTCCCTCAGACCTTCTTCGACCCTGGGATACGATCCCCGTTCCCACCAGTCCCTGAACTCCTGGAAGAGCTGGGTGATGTTGGTATCCCTCTGCCGTTGGAACTGGATGAAATGGTGGAAGAACAGATCCAGCCGCGGGCGATTGAGTCGCCCCTGGCGCTGAAGCCGCTTCCAGAAGTAATCGTCCTCGCCTTTGGCATCCTCGGCGGGTTTGGTGTCGAAGTCCTGCCACCAGGACTCGTAGAGATGCTCCATACTCTCGCCGCGATCTCGCGCTTGCTGAAGGACGAAGTTCCGGATCAGGTCGGAGGGCAGCAGGGGAACGCCTCGAGCATTCAGCGTTTCGAAGATGATCTGTGGATCATCGCTGTGCTCCAGATCGATCACGACCAACTGAAGCAAGTGCTGAAGTGCCGTCAGCAGGGACAGGAGCCGTTCGACGGCGATGTTTCCTTCTTCATTCGTGCAGTACTCGGTGATCCGGTCATGAAAGAACAAATAGCCCTCGACGATCCGAGGACGCTGCTTGGCGTTGCCATTGGCCTTCCGCGGGAATCTCTCCTCCAAATCCTGCAGAGACTCGAGAGACATGACCTCGGTGAAGACCTGCTGATCCGCGTGAGTCGGCCACACTTTGTAGTCCTCTGTCGAATCGTCAGAGAGCGTCTCGTTCTTCGTGAGGTGCTCCAACTGGGTGAGCAGTCTTGGCTGGGAACTGGATCTCACCACGTCACGAAAGGCAGCCAGGAAGAGCTGCAGGGTACAGAGACGCTGTTGGCCGTCGATGATCTCGCTCGCAGAAATCTGAAGTGCCTGAGTATGGAGTTGGTTGAGAACGACCGCTCCAAGGAAGTGAGGCCGGCCGATCTCGCCCGCCAGGGCATCGGACGATTTCCGAAGAATGTCCTGCCACAGAGGTTCCCAGTGATCCTCCTCAGCCCAGACGTACGGACGCTGAAACAGGGGGACGATATACCTGCGCGTTTCATCTGCCTGAATTCCCACGATGAGTGATCTCTTGCCGGGCATGCATCCGGCTCCCCCTAATGATCGACAGCATCGGGATGACTCTTCACCCTAAGAACAGATGTCTGTGATTTTGGAGGGCAACTCATCCCGTGACAACCCGCGATTCACACCGCAACCACCACCGGCAAACGGTTCGCCCGTGAAGCTCCGGCATAATAGTCGGCCGGTGTGAACTGCGGCATCGCCCCGGGCGCGGGCACATCGATCAGGATGACGGCGTCGGCTTCGAGTCCCTTGAAGGCCCGCCGTTCTTGCGGGCCTGTTCGAACGGATCCTGGATGGCTCGCCGACGACCGCCGTTCAGGAGCCGGCACCAGGTGTGGTCGCGCGAGTCGTACTCGATCGTCCCGCCCTTCACCTCGAGGATCAGGATCCCCCTGTGAGGATCGACCACCAGGAAGTCGGCCTCCCCCTCCCGAAGCATATCCGCTCGCGCCCGATCATTCCGCTCCGCCCGGAGCCACGGATAGCTGTGATAGACGACGACCTCCTCGGGAAGCGTCTCAACCAACGCCCGGGCCACGTCCCGCTCGGGCTTCAAGCCAATATCCTCAACCGCCTGCCGTGGAATCAGTCTCGCCATGGGAAACCTGCTCTCCTACATCCCGGGACAGAGCCCGACCATCTTGTGGGAGGCTCAAGAGATCTAATCGGCAATGGAGCTCGCGTCTTTACCTTCGCCAGCCCACACAGGCGCTGGCCGAGTCAGCGAGAATCGCCGCGGTACGGCCGGGATTTCTGGAATGCTGAAATCGCAAGAAAGGGGGCAGTCGAAGCTCGATTGTCTGGGTTGCGCGGCGACTGGCAGCCGACACTGTCCGTCCCAAGGGGCCGTCAGCCTGCAGCTACTGCACTGCTTCGCCACCGCCATCGCTTGGAGTCAGCATCCTGTTCGACAACCCCTTCTTCCGCCATCATCTGCAGGAGGGTTCGTGGAATGTGTCCTTCATGACTGCAGGCCCCGTTCACTTCCGGGTCCCCGCCGCCGATGCCAAAAGGGGGGAATCGCTGCCGTACTCGTGCATTTTGACCCGGGTTTCGCGTCAATGGTATGAAGAGTCAGCGCAAGGTGGGGAGTTTTATTGGCCAATCTTCGGGCGGAAGCGTCACGCAGAAGAGTCCGACCCGATGGGGCGAGTTGCCGGGGAGCCAGTTGGTCAATCCGCCCCCGGCAGGTCCAGCCAACGACCGTCGTGACAGTAACGAACCGAGGACGCTTTCTCCGCGAAAGCGTCGTTGATTCCATCGTGATCGATCACCGGAGCCGCATCGGACTGACCGTAGAGGGCAAGTTTGTCTTTGATGTATTTCTCGTCCGCGCGGAAGATGACACAGGAGTACGCCATCGTGCCGTCCCCCATGACGTCCTGGAAACAGCCCCGGTCCTCACCGTGGGGCAGGCTATCCGGACAACGGGCCGGACCTCCCCAGAAAACGAGGATCTTCGATTGACCTTCGACCGAACAGAGGACGGCCCAGTCGGTCTGCCCCCGCCGGGCAAACTCCCCCGAGATCACATTGTGCGGCTCAGGATCATAAAAGGAGGCCTGTGGAATCAGGCAGCCCCGTCTTTCCAGTTGCCCCGCAACCTCCTTCGGAAGCGCCGGAAAGGCCGACGGAGGAAGCCGGACCAGTTTCTCAAGGGCCTCGTCCGTGGCCTTGCCGATGTCGGACCGCTGCGCGGCTAGAGGACCGATCCAAAACAGAGCCAAGGCGACAACCCAGACCACCTTCCACTGGCGCATGAGGGAAATCTACCACATGAGACATAGCATCGCATCGATGGAATAGCACTCTAACCAAGCGGATCCGCCCTCCACCTGTGGCCAGTGCCCCCAGGCAGCGGATGAACCGAACCCGTTGGCGCCTTCAGGACGGGCAGGATTACTCAGCTATGGAGGAGGCCGAAAGAAACAGGACCAAACCCAACCGACCCGCCCAGACGAACCGGATGATGGCGACCCGAGAAGAGCCCGACCCGGTCGGGCGGCACGGAGTAGCCCAGGACAAGCCGCCAGGGGCAGTCCTGGGCTGCGCTTCATTCAGTGGGGGCCCGCGACTCGCGCCGCAACCACCGCCAACAAATGCTTCGCCCGTGAGGCGCGTGGATAACTATCGCCCGGGGTGAACAACGGCATGGCGCCGGGCGCGGGCACATCGATCAGGATGACGGCATCTCTACCCCAAGAAACGTTCGGCGTTATGCCACTCGAGTGCCCGCCGGTCGGGCCAGTTGTGTTTGTCTGGTGGCGGAATGATCAACTTCCCGTTGAGCGGATAGTAGGACTTGCCGTTTTCAAAGTCCTCCTTTAATCGCCGACTAACCTCGAATCGGTGTTCCGGGGTGACCGTGACGTAGCCCTGGTCCAAGAGACGGTGGATGTCTGACCGAAGGAGGAGTCCGTTCGAGACCCGGTGCTCGCCTCCTTCCGCATAGGGTCGGATGTGAGCCGCCTCGAGTGCCGGGAGGGAGTGTTCCCCCGTGACGGCGCAGGCTCGACGATAGGCTTCGATCACGCTGATACGGAAGATTCCCTGGCCAAGTCTCGGTTGAACGAGGAGAGGTTCTCCGAATCTGGGGCGTTCGGCAACGGCAACCTGATCGAGCACTCGGCGGCTCGCAGCAATCTCGCGACAGGCATCCCAGAGACGCTTGCCTTCGCCGACCCGCAAATCGTACGTCTTTCCCTGGACAATATTGCGCTGCCAGTCTCTGGGTTGAGGGATCCACTCTTCCTCTGAGAAGAAGATGGGCTGGGCAACGAGGATGCACCCGATCCGGAGTTGCGGATCCAGATGGGCCTCCGTGGAGGATCGATAGCGTGCGATCCTGGCTCGCATGGTCTGAAAGTCCGCACCCCATTCGCCTCCTTGAACGCATCCCAGGCGAGCCAGGCGGGCAAAATGGAGTGGCGAACAAAGAACCCGAAGCCCGCGACCGCATAGTGCGGCTTCTTCAGCTTGCAGAAGAAAGGCGCGCCGGATTCAATCGCGGAGAATCCCCGGTTTCCGGAGGGCTGCCAGAAGTTGATCTCGTCCAGGTCCCTCGACCTGAGAAATCGATACCAATCGTAATCGGTGTTTCCGAAATAACCGCGCATCGGAGACTGTCTCGTGCTGACACTGCATTCTTTACTTTTGGGGCACTCGACGCAAGAATGCTTTTCCGGAGATCAGAAAATCCGAGGGACGTAGGCTCAGCGGGTTCCTGACTTGAGGCGAAGACCTGGGGGGAGGGACGGAAGCGATGGTTATGAAGGCGACTGAAGAGTTGATCCAGGGCATGGTCCAGGGTCGTGAATGGGATTTGATGGGCGACCATGACGCCGTTCGTCAGTTGTTGGGTCGTGTCTATGACGAGCGCTGTCACAGCGCGGCTCACTACAGAGATCAGTTTCAGCTGAGGGTGAACCTCCAGAAGAAGGAGGATGCCGCTTCCTATGCAGGTTGGATCACGTCTGAGAATCCGACGTCGGGGCCCTACCAGGGGACTTCCTTTGTTTGGTTTCCAGGAGACGAGGGTAGCGTGGCCGTACTGGTCATCGGAACGGACGGGTTTGGTGCCGACACGGCCATCCTCGGCCGTCCGGGACACGGCCGGCGACTGAGGGCCTTGTCGCGACTGCACAAGGGTCAGATCTGGGTAAAACCGGACTTACTCGACATCAACTCAGAGATTCCCGATGCTGTTTCACGCGAATGGCCGGAGATTCCCGCTGCGCTCAAGGCTTATACCCGCGTGGTCTATGCGGCGATACCGGTCCGAGGGCCGGTCGATCAGACGGCTGTTGAGGACCTTCTGGATCTCTTCTTTTACGAGCACCAGACTCCCCTGACCGGGGATGCGAAGAAGCGTTGGGATAGGCGACTTGAGCAAGTCACGGGAGCGGTCTTTCCTGAGGTGGGAACGTATCAAGTCCTTTCCCTCCTTCGGGAGCGGCGCTTCGTCATCCTGGAGGGACCTCCCGGCACGGGGAAGACGCGTCTGGCCTACCAGATCGCAGACAAGATCGGTTCGTCGACGAAGCTGCAGTTCCATGCGGCTCGGACATACGAAGACTTCGTCGTCGGGCTCTTCCCTGAGCCGACGAGAGAAGGCCTGGCCTTTGACGTTCGTGCGGGTGACCTCCTTCGCGCCAACGAAGCTGCCCAAGAGCGGGAGCATGTGCTGGTCATCGACGAGATCAATCGGGCGGATCTCGCCCGGGTGCTGGGGGAAGCGGTGGTTCTCTTTGAATCGGGCGATGGCGACCGCAGCGTTCGGCTCCCTCACACACCGACGGGCTACGCTGCGGAGTTCCGGCTCTCACCGCATCTCTATGTCCTTGGAACCCGCAATACTGCGGACCGAACCATCGCTCCCATGGATATCGCGATCCGTCGACGCTTTGCCTTTATCGAGATGTGGCCGGATCTGAAAGTGGTCGACGGGGAGGAAGTCGACTTCGCAAAGCAACTCTTTGCCGACACGATCCAAACCTTCACTGAGTATTCCGACCAGGAGACGCTGAGGCTTGTTCCCGGGCACGCCTATTTCCTGGATCCGCGACCCGATCTCGATCGCGACGGGCGTCCTGATCGAGTTGCACATCGGCTGGAGTACGAGCTTCTGCCCCTCCTTCGGCACTACCTTGAGGAGAAACTCTGCGGTGCCGCAAGTGAACAGATCGCCGGGCTCGCCGACCGCATTCAGGCACGGCTATTGGAACGCTGATGGCGAGGGGACGAACCAAGAAGGGGCGCGCACGGGCCTCGCTACTCGAGGCTGCCGCCTCGTCACGGCCAC
>JARRKC010000117.1:0-5016 GCA_037388505.1 Acidobacteriota bacterium
CTGGAATCGGTCATATGGTTGTTGATCAGGGCGCTGTTGCGCATGATCTCGCACTCGGCGGTCCCGATGAAGCCCATCCCGCCCATATCCGCCGCAAGCTGGTACACCTCGTCCAGCTTCCCGCTCCCGGGATTCGTCACGGCGCGCCGGCAGTTCTCCGGCTCGCGCAGGTCCAGGATCAGGAACTCGTCCGCCGCCGTCGGTGAGAACTCGGGCGGCTTCAGATCGACGCCCCGGACCCAGTAGCCTTCGTTTTTCAGCCGTTTCACCAGATGGGAGCCGATGAACCCACCGGCCCCACAGACAAGCGCATGTTTCATTTTGAGCGGTCCTTCTTCAACATTCGTAGAGACAGCGTCTCACCCTGGGATGATGCCGATTTCCACGCCGAGGCGCCAGGATCGCTAAGGGCGCCAGAGCAAAGAAATCCTTGGCGTCCGTTGCGTCTTTGCGACTTTGCGTGAAATCAGGTCTGACTGGCTTGGCATGTGGCCCTGCTCCACTACTTCACGTTTCGTCCGTCTCAATGCGGCACAGGATCTTTTCTTGGGCGGGCGTCATTGCAGGCGCTTCATGCCCGGGCGAGCGCAAACCGGCGGGACTCCTTTTGCAGGCCTTCGCCGAGACTCGTCTTCGGCCTCCATCCAAGAGCCAGGAGGCGCGAGACGTCCAGGAGCTTGCGAGGTGTCCCGTCGGGCTTCGATGGATCCCATCGGATCTCAACGGCCGGGTGAACCAGGTCACGAATGTTCTCGGCGAGCTCTCGGATCGTGAGATCCCGACCCGTGCCGACGTTCAGGAACAGGGGTTCCGATCGTCCGCCGTCCCCTTCTCCGGTCAGGAAGTGCTCCATCAGGAAGAGGCAGGCGTCGGCCAGGTCGTCGACGTGGAGAAATTCACGACGCGGATTCCCGGTGCCCCAGACGACGACTTCCTTCTCGTTCCGGATCCTGGCTTCATGGAATTTCCGGATCAAAGCCGGCAGAACGTGGCTGGTTTCGGGGTTGTAGTTGTCGTTCGGCCCGTAGAGATTCGTGGGCATGGCGGCGATGAAGTCACAGCCGTACTGGCGGCGGTAGAACTCGCACATCTTCAGGCCCGCGATCTTGGCGATGGCGTAGGCCTCGTTGGTCTTCTCGAGGGGACCCGTCAGCAGGTATTCCTCTTTGATGGGCTGAGGGCAATCCCGGGGGTAGATGCAGGAACTGCCAAGAAAGAGAAGCCTCTTGACGCCGGACCTGTACGACCCGTCGATGACATTGGTCTGGATGGCCAGGTTGTCGTAAATGAACTCCGCCGGATAGGTCGAGTTCGCCAGGATGCCGCCGACTTTTGCCGCAGCCAGGAAGACGTATTCCGGGCGGTTCTCCTCGAACCAGCTTCTCGCAGCCGCCTGCTCGCGCAGGTCGAGCGCCTCCAGGTCGGCGGTGAGAATCCGGGTGAATCCTTCGCTTTGGAGCTTGCGAACGAGGGCGGAGCCCACCATGCCCTTGTCGCCGGCGACGTAGACTTTGGCGTTGCGGTCGAGTTTCATCGTGGAATTCCGGGTCTGTTCATATGGGTGACGTCATCGACAGGTCACCTCGATCATCATGTTCCCGCCGGCTCTGACCGCGCCGTATCCCGCCCCTTTCCGGGGCGGACATCGTCGCCCGGGCGATCCGACCCTGGGGCCGCGCCGGGACGGCTTGGCCCCAGGGTAGCGGAATTCGGCGGGGCCAGACCTGCTTCAGGCGAATTAGACGTTGTCCCAGGTGTGCCAGCCGCCGAAGTGTTCCTCTATGAACCGTTTGCCTTTGCCGGGAAAGGGCTGGTCGATCTCCGCGAGATCGGCGTCGACCATGATCCAGGCAAGTTCTCTGGCCGAAATCCTGGCCTTCCAGCCGAGTCTCTCCCGGGCCCGTGATGCGTCAGCCTGAAGATAGTCCACCTCTGTAGGACGGTAGTATTTGGGATCGATCTTCACGTGGTCTCGCCAGTCCAAATCCACGTAGCCGAAGGCCTCACCCAGGAATTCCATCACCGTTGCGGCGCGACCGGTACCGATGACGAAGTCGTCCGGCTCGCCGGCCTGCAGAATCCGCCACATCGCCTCGACGTATTCCGGGGCATAGCCCCAGTCCCGCCTGGCCTCCAGATTCCCCAGAAAGAGATCACTCTGTTTCCCGGCCTTGATCCGGGCGACCGCTCGCGTGATTTTGCGTGTGACGAACGTCTCCCCCCGTCGCGCCGACTCGTGATTGAAGAGGATGCCGTTGCAGGCGAAAAGCCCGTAGGCTTCCCGGTAATTCCGTGTGACCCAGTAGGCGTAGACCTTGGCCACGGCATAGGGACTCCGGGGATAGAACGGCGTCCGCTCATTCTGCGGGGGCGGCGCGGCCCCGAACATCTCGCTCGAGGACGCCTGGTAGAACTTCGCCTCGAGTCCGCTCTTGCGCATCGCCTCCAGGATTCGAATCGTTCCGAGGCCCGTGACGTCCGACGTGTAGTCCGGCAGATCGAAGCTCACCCGGACATGACTCTGTGCCGCCAGGTTATAGATCTCGTCGGGGCGGATGTCGTGCAGATTCTCCAGCAGACTCCCCGTGCTCCCCACGTCACCGTAGTGGAGGTAGAGTCGCGTTTCGTTGTGGGGATCGCGATAGAGATGGTCGATCCGGCCCGTATTGAAGGTGCTGGCCCGGCGGATGATCCCGTGGACTTCGTAGCCCTTCGAGAGCAGGAATTCTGCCAGATAGCTGCCGTCTTGGCCGGTAATGCCGGTGATGAGCGCTTTTTTCATGGTCGATGATCCTGCGGAATGGAAATCACGCCCGCCTGCCGCCCGTAATCTTCTGCACTCTGTAGAGCCACCGCATGGACTCGGCCCGCGCGATCTCACCCTGATGAGAGGCAACGAACTCATCGATGGCGAGTCTCGCGCCCCGAAAATCGGGCGACCGGTAGTCATCGAAAATAAGGATTCCTCCCGGGTTCAGTCGTGGCCAGAGCTGTTCGGCACAGTAGGACACGCTCTTGCGAAGATCGCAATCCACAAAGCCCAGGCAAAGCTCTAGGGATCGAGTCAGGGTGGGCAGCGTCTCCTTGAAATACCCCGGAATCGGGATGACCCAGTCTTCGAAACCGAGACGCCGGATCTTCCGAACGACGTATTCATAAGAAGTGGAGGTAAAAACGGTGTCGGGCGCCGTGGTCAAGCCCAGGACTTTCTCGCTCCGGAACTCTTCCCTGTCAAACCCCTCGAAGCTGTCACACGCGTAGATCTTCCTCCGTTCGCCACGCCTTGCCAGGAACTGCGCAATGAAGACGGTCGTTCCACAACGGGAGCTGCCGCACTCGATCAGGTCTCCCTGGACTGCCAGCGCCCCATCGAGAATCTCTAACAGATCTTCGAACCCGCCTTCCGGCTCGAGGTTGCTCTCGAAATTGACCAGGCGCGTCCGGTAGAGAGCCGGAAACGCCAGCAGCATCGAATTATACAGCCTTGGCGGGATCAGGCGCTTCACTTGCGCCTTCAGGGACAGGCCCATACCCTCCTCTCTCGGGATCGGTTCGATCCCTTCGCTGCGCCACCCAGGCCGCAGCGCCCTTCAATGTGCTCCGGCCTAGCCGCTGTGACTATTTTCAACAAATCGGAAGAAGTATCCGAGCGACACGCTTCGCATCTGTCGCTTACATCGGTCAGGGCTGCTGCGACCTAGCCCTCTCGTCCCTTGAAGTGGTCGTACTTTACCACAAGATGGTGGCGGTTAAGACCTCACGCACACTGCGGATTTTGGGCTCAGAGCGCCGCATCGTCAGGCTTCTGAGACCCCGCGGTTGGGCCTTCGAAATGCGCAAGAATCCCGGCTTCGAGCACCCGATTCGAACGGAGAAATCGGGCTACAGAGTGATTGACAGGGGGACGAAACAGAAAAGCGGCGGAATTTCCATCCCGCCGCTTGAATCATTCAACTAACTGAAGAAGGGCCTCATTCGAACAGGCACTTCACGGATCAGACTCTAACTCCGGTAAGTTCTTTTCGGCTGCATCTGGATGCCGAGCACGACCACCCTCACGCCTGGACGCGGCGTCGAATCAGTCCAACCCCCAGCAGGCCGATCCCGGTCAGGAGAAGCGTGGCCGGCTCCGGGACCGCGGCCGTCACCAGATCCTGCCGACCGTCGGACTGCAGGATCAGCACGTTCTGACTGCTCGTCCAGTTGGCCCCCGACAGCGCCTCGGCCAGCCAGGAATTGGCCAAGGTCAGCACCGTCTGATCGCCCGCAACCGTCACCTTGAAATTGCCGCTCGTGACATCGTATCCGGTGGTTTGGTTATCGTAGACGAGCTCCCAGATCGCCAACTGCATGGCCGCAGAATCAACGGAAGTTCCGGTATGCACGAAATTCAGAGCATTTGCCCAAAGCCTGCCCAGCGCATCGACTTCGGTCTGCGTGAGCTCGCCGGGCGCATTCTGAAAATCGATGCCGGCCTGGTTCGTGTACCCGACCGCAGTGACCGCATCGTACGCCTGCGGACCACTCGCGGCACTCTTGAGGTACACGCCGATTTGCACACAGAAAGTCTCGATGCTGTCCGGATTCACAGCGTCGGGAGGGTTGCCGACCAGCATCCCGATGAGCCCCGCACCACTCGAGCTATCACCGACATGGGTTCCGTCATCGAAGTACCGATGCACTTCGAGAGCACCCAACGGATGACCGTTGTAGGTCAAATAGACTGTATCTCCCACATGGATCGGGTCCGCGGACACCGGAGAGACGGCAAACGCCACCAACACCAACAAGGCACAAATAAAGAGTGTTCTTCGCATTGTTATCAGCCCTTCCACCGGGACTGTACCCGGTTCAGCGTCTTTGCGACCCCAACTTGCGCTTACCTTTCAGCAAGATCTATGCCAGTTTTGCTCCTCCTGCAAGGTCAACGGGCGCTCCCCCGCACAAGTCCCTCTTGCGTACTGGCCCTGCTGATCTCCAGACTCCGGCTCTTGGGAACACCTGCCACTCCTCGAC
>JARRKC010000118.1:0-4966 GCA_037388505.1 Acidobacteriota bacterium
GCCAGGCGGACTGCGCCCTCCCGGTTGGCGCGCTCCCTGGAGCGCCGGAAGGCTGTCAGGCCTTCCTCGCGGCTCCATTCTCTTATGGCCAGGCCGGTCCGGTAGGCGATGATGCTCTTCAGCCCAACGTGACCGCTGGCGCGGGCATTTTCCACCCTGTCGGTGAAGGCTTCGAGGAAGCGATCGTAGCTCTCATTTTCCAGGATCAAATCTTGGGCCATCGTTTCCAGGCGCAGGATGCGCTCGATCCGGCAGGGCAGCTTGGCCTGCATCTCCGCTGGCGTCAGGTTGACGGTAGCCTCAAAACCGTAGTCAACGAGCAACGCTGCCAGATTGGCATCCCGAAACAGGCGCCTCGCCAGGGCGTCAGGCTGTAGTGCATTCCGGGCCACCAGGACCGCCGCCGCAGTGGGCTCACAGCCAAAATAGGCTGCCAGTTCCTTGGTCGCCCAGCGGAAAAAGAGGGTTTGACCGGCGTCGTTGGAGTGAATTCGGGGATCGTCCGACTCGGTAAAGAAGCGCTGGAAACCGGGCAGGTCGAACGGCCCGCGTTCTCGCAACAGTGCATGCGCATGGTGATCGATCACCGGTATGCTCGATAGATCCATGGAGGCCTCGTTGGCGCTATCCCAAAAAAGTCACTCGGCTTCGGCAAGCATGCCGCCGAATGCAGGCGCCTTTACGCCAAGTCCCCTATTCCCTTAGAACTTCCAGAAGTGATGTTTGATCTCATACGCTTCGTCAGCCTGGCTGAAAGACTCCCACTCGAGCCGCTTCACCGCCAGGAAGGATTTCGTCAGCAACGGCCCGAGCGCTTCGGTCAAGACTCGATCCTTTTCCAGGTTGTCGAGCGCTTCCGCAAGATTGGTCGGGTAAGGGCGGATTCCCTTGTGCTCGCGTTCGGCGTCGCTGTAGTTTCCTGGGTCGACGAGGGTTGGCTCCCCCGGCGCCAGCTTGCGCCTGACCCCATCCCACCCGGCGGCCAGCACCCCCCCTAAAGCCAGATAGGGATTCGAGGATGGATCGCAGGGTTTGTACTCGGCGTTGGTCGAGGCGACCCTTGCCGAGCGGAACTGGGACGGAAGGCGAATGCTTCCTTCCCGGTTGTCGGGTCCCCAGGCCGTGTAGGCGGAACTCCAGAAATGCGGCTGCAGGCGACGATAAGAGTTGAAGCTGGGGCAGGTAAGCGCCAACAGGGCCGGCAAATGCTCGAGCACGCCGGCGATGAAATGATAGCCCAGCTGGCTGATCCCAAAGCGGTCGGCTGGGTGGTACATCAAGTTCGTCTTCCCGCCCTTGTCCCACAAGCTGAAATGCAGATGCGCTCCGTTGCCGGCTTGGTCCGGAAAAGGCTTGGGCGCCAGGGAGGCGTAGATGCCATGCTGGTAGGCGACATTGCGGACGGTTTCGCGAAAATAGACCTGACGGTCGGCGGCAGTCAGCGCAGGCGCAGACCGGATGGGCAACTCCTGCTGTCCATGGCCCAATTCCGGATAATACTGATCGATCTCGATGCCTTGAGCCTCCAAGGCGGTGATGATCGCATCCATCACCTTGGCGGCGGTGGTCATCCCCACACCTGAGAAACACAGGCTCTCATCCAGCGGAACAAAGGTGCCATCCGGGTTCTTGGTCGCCAGGGTGAATTCGTTTTCGAAGGCGGCCTGCACAGTAACGCCTTCCTCAGCACAGGCGGCGATCTGACGCTTGAGGAATGACCGTGGGCATGCCTCCCAGGGGCCGCCATCCTGCTTAAGCATATCCACGGTCATAGCGGCAGACTTGGAGGCGTAAGGCAACACTACGAAGGTGTCGGGGTCGGGCACCAGGCGAATCTCCCCTACCGGCCCCATCTCTTCCACTGCGGCAAGCCGGTCGAGCATGTTCATCGCCTGCATCGCCACTGTCAGACCGATACCATCGCTCATGCGACTCTGTAGAAACTTGACACTCGTGGCTTTTCCACGCGTCACGCCCCCATTGTCCGTATACAGGAAACGCACCAGGCGCACACCTGCATCTTCGGCTGCTGCGACGACACGCTCGATCTTGGTTTGAGGTTCCGCTGAGGCATCGAAAGCCATAATCGCCTCCTCTTGGAGGAATTCGAACCCCTACCTTGCCCATGTCACGCGGAATCTGATTGACCGCAGTTCGTCAAATTCGTTGCGCAAGGTTTGGTGTGTTTGGTCCAATGGCGGATAGGTCGAATAAGTTGTGCCCGGCTTTGGAAATCAGCACTTTGCGTTCATGATAGCGGCATCCTACGGAATCTGCCAGCACCTTACGATTGCTTCTCAAATGAAACCTGCCACGGCTTGCGGTTGTACGCGTGGACACGTAACCCTATGGCACTTGCGAGCCTGGCTCTCCTTGTTTCTTTGGGAGTCTGGTTTCAGTCGGCGCTGTTTGTGCTCTGGGCGCTCGCCCTGTGTGCACCCGCTTTGCTGTTCTTCTTGAAGATGTATGAAGAACGGGAACTGGAACTTCGATTCGGAACATCGTACCTGGAGTACAAATCCAGAACACCGATGTTGTTTCCAAGAAGACCCAATCCAGGAGGTCACTGTGCCAAGGACGAACGACTCTGACGACGGTCAAGACGTACTCGCGATCATCGAATCCGAGGTGAAGGCGGCAGCAAGTGGAGATGCAGCAACCTATCTCGGGATCCTCGACGGGGAGGCGACGTTTCTGCCACCCAATCTGGCAGCAAAGCACGGCGTGGACCTTCGCCGATGGCTCCGGGAATTCCTCGAACGCTTTGAAGTCGAGTGGATCGACTTCGTTCATGAGAATGTGGAAGTTGCAGGTGACGTGGCTTATCACCGGTACTCTTACGGTTGGCGGGTAACGCCGCGGGCGGGGGGCGGGACGACCGTCGCCCACGGCAAGGGGCTCCACATCTTGCGCCGGAGCCCGAGCGGGGGCTGGAAGATCCTGTACGAGATCTGGAATGCGAGTCCGGCTCCGGACACTCCTGTCGAGTGAACGCCTTCGGATTCGGTGACGCGCACGTCCTGCCGACGTCATCAGCCGGAAAAGGTCTATGGCCTGCCGGTCGCTTGTCGAAGGGAGTCTTCGGCCCAGGACTTCAGCATCAGGACGGCCTTTGCCAAGACCCCGGCGGATCCGCGGAAGGTTCCCGATCCTCGGGGCTGGTCATCTACGGTGTACCATTCGAAGAAGCCGTTGTTCCTGCGGACCCGCTGCAGCATGGGCACGAGTTCGGTGTAGGCGTCCTCGACGAAACCGTGCTCGATCAACTGCTGGATCATGCGACCACCAAACCAGCTCCAGTCACCGCCGTTCTGGTACGAGTAGGGCTTCATGGCCGGATTCTTGAAATAGCCGCTCGGATAGGCGGGGAAGACGGTCAGTCCGATCGAGGCCGCGCCCGCAAAACGGACGTTGTTGCGCAGGTCGTTCAGAACCAGGTCGATCTCATCCCGGTTCAGGAATCCTGCTTCGATGGCGATGGCCGTACCGCCGTGATAGTAGATGCGGTCTTCCTCGAAATCCCCGGGAAAGGGCGAGCCGTCCAAGTAGATGTGAGGACGAAACTTGTGTCGCCGGGCGTCCCAGAGATAGCGACGGGCATTCGACCTGACGCGATCTCGGACGGCTGACCATCGGGACGAATCGGCGCCCGATTCTCGCAGCAACTCGGCCAGGTTGTCCGCGGCGATGACGAACATGGCATTGTCGTAAACATCAATCGCCCGGTGACTGCTCTTGTCGAAGGCGACCCCCCACTCATGTTCGGGCTGGACATCCCCCCAGTCGACGGTTGTGGCACCCCAGACCAGCCCGTAGTCTGCGTTGAAGCGTCTGGAAAGAACATAGTCGAGAGCCAGCTGCAGCCGGGCCAGAACAGTCTTTCCGTTGACGGTTTCCCGAAGGATGGAACGATCTCCGGTGACCCGAACGTACTTGTAGACGGCCTGAACGAGCGAACTCTCCTGATCCGTTTCGACCGTGTTCTTGTGCCCTTTGAATTGGGGCATGGTCTCAGATTCCGTGTAGTCATAGCCGACGGAGGCTTTGTCGGCCGGGATATAACCATCGATGATGTTGCCGTCTTCCGGCTGGAAATGAAAGAAGACCAGCAACGCTTCGCGGATCGGCTGGCAGTCCTGGACCTGAAGCGCCGGCTCGATGAACGTGTTGAAATCCCGGATCCAGACTTCGCCGTATCCGCTGCCGGCGTTCAGGCCGCTTCCGAGAACGGTCCTGGCCTTCTCCAAGACATAAGGCAGATTGGGATCGGTCAGAATGCGCTGGGCAAGTGCCGCTCTCGTCTGAGTCCGTTCCGGAAGGGGAGTCTCAGCTTCAGGCAGCGTGACGCCATGGCGGCAGCTCGCACCCAAGAACAGAATCCCGGCAAGTGCTACCAGTAAGCCAAGCCGTGCCCGGCGGCCGATTTGTGTCACGCGGTCACCTCGAACTCCATCTGGAAGATCTGGACGATTCGGATTGTAAGCTGGTTCGACCGGCCCCCTCACATGCCACGAGTGCTTGGATCCTCAATGATGAACGGGAGTGTTCTTTTCGAGCGCGTCGTACTTTAGCTCCATCCGAGCAATGAGACCAGCAAAAATGTCCTCCGGCAACCGATCGCTTCGACGCTCCAATAATCTCAGGGAGAAACGCAACTCGGTCAGAAGGTCCATCCGAGCGGATTGCTCCTCCTTGATGATAGGCCGAGGTGTTCCTTCGGGCCAATTCAATTGAGGATGACCGGCGAATCCGTAGGCAGACCTTCGTAGAGAAAAACGGTCCGAGTCCCAATGATCGGTGGGGGCCCGCCCTCACTCGACAGCTCGATTCCCCACCTCGCGAAGACGCGGGCGGCTTCCGCGCCATCGGGCTGGGGCGGAGGAATGAGAATTACAGCTTCGTTGGAGAACCTAATCTGCTGATTCAGTGTCACTGTCGCGGCAGCACCTATTGAAGCGCCGCCTAG
>JARRKC010000119.1:0-4960 GCA_037388505.1 Acidobacteriota bacterium
CGGGCTTGCCGTACATTCGACTGCTCCATTCTCGAGTCCCGACGGGTTATCGTCCCGAATCAAGGGCCTGTTCATCGAAGAGAAGCGGTGGCAACGTACCGTCGAGATCGTCGGTTCAATCGGTCAGAACGGCGTTTCGAAGCGACTCAACGAAGTGACCGGCAGATCACTCGAGGGGATGGGACGAACAGCAATGGCCGAAGAACAGGAACACGAGCGCCAAGACAAGATCAGTCAGCCACAGGCGACTTTCAGGTCAACATCTGCCATAGACAGTTCGTCCTTACCCGAGAACGAGACGATAACATGGAGAAAAACTGTATGTCTGTCGGCCAGATTTGATAACTCTAGTAGGGAATTCATGACACATGTCGAGTGTCCGGGCTGGAATCTATGCACCTCACTGCGGCGATGGCTCGTGTCGAATCGGCTCGGCAGACTGGGTCAGGTAACGAACAAGGCAATCTGAGAGTATTGATATTGCAGGCTCTGGGGGGATCCTTCAGTGACCATGTTTCCTGGAATCCTACCAGAAACTCCACTCACCCTCGGAGAACGAACAGACTCGAGGAAGAGACTCAAATGCGGATGCGACTTCCCGGTAGTTTACGGCTTCGAATCCTCCTGTTGATCGCGCTGGCTTCGATACCGGGAATTCTCATGGAGGTGTGGACCGCGGAGAGCTCTCGAAGTCGAGAATTGGAGGAGCTCGAAAGCGGCTCGCTTCGGTGGGCTCGGGCGATACGTGCCGAAGAAGACGAATTCATCGATTCGATTCTCCAGACACTGATGGGTTTGTCGACTCTGCCGTCGATACAGAACCAGGCAACTCCGCAGTGTGAGGCCGTCTTTCGCAGGTTTCTCCATGACTTTCGGCGTTACTCGGAGGTGGGGTTGATCGACGACAAGGGTCACCTCGTCTGCTCCGGATCTCCTTCTCAGCAGACCGAATTTGGTAATGAACGTTTCTTCAGGGATGCCTTGAGGGGTCAGGACCTTTCCATCGGTGTCTATGAGGCACACACGCCATCCGGGCCCGGGCTCCGGTTCGCCTACCCGGTTTCGTGCGGAGGGAGACAGTCCAGGGGGGTCCTTTTTGTCACGCTCGATCTCCGCTGGCTCAACGAGACGGAGGCCAAGCGGACGTTTGGCTTACCGTCCGATTCGAACTATCTCGAAGTCGATCGAAAGGGGGTGGTGTTGGTCAGCGTGGGAGCCCGACGACAGCTTGTCGGACAGTCGATCGCGGGGATTCCACTCTTCGCCTTGGCCACTTCGAGAGAGAGTGGGACCGCTCAAACCTCGGGGTTGGATGGCAAACCGAGGTTCATCGCTTTTGCCTCCATTGGCAGGACGGCGAGTCCGAGGGACCTCACCGCGATCATTGAATTCCCCCCCAAAGAAGGGATCGGGGAAATCAACCGGACTCTGCGACGAAACCTGACAGCACTCGTGATCGTCGCCGGTGCCGTGCTCCTGATCGGACTGGCTTTCGGTAACCGTGGCGTGCTCAAACCAGTGCAGGCGCTGACCTGTGCGATGGAACGCCTGGCCGGCGGGCAGTTCACCACCCGCGTTCGGGATTTTAGCTCCAACTCCGGAGAGCTGAACCGACTCGCGGCTTCGTTGAACAGTATGGGAGAAGCTCTCGAGAACCACGAGATGGAGCGTCTCGCTGCCGAGCAGGCTCTCCGGCAGAGCGAATCCCGGTTCCGCTCCCTGTACGAAGGCATGAGGGAGGCTGTTGCGCTCCATCACATCATCCGCGAAGCCGGTGGTGCTCCTGTGGATTACGTCATCAAAGCAGTCAATCCTGCCTATGATTCGGAACTGGGGCTTCTTCCCAGCGACGTGGTCGGCCGGCGCGTCTTGGAGGTCTTTGGAGCCGGTCCGTTCTTGCACATCTACTCCGAAGTCGCTGCAACCGGCAAACCAAGGCAGTTCGAAGCCTATTTCGACCGGCTGAACAAACACTGTACGGTCTCTGCATTCACGACCGAAACAGGCGATTTCGTGACCATTTTTCGGGATATCACCGAACGTAAGAAGCAGGCACTGGAAAGAGATCAGTGGGCCGCCCGCCTTCAGATACTGCACGACATTGGCAAAGCGATACTGGCTTTGCAGCATCCGAGACAGATAACTGGGAAGGTGCTCGGGTATTCGAGGCAGCTGTTCGGTCTGGTGCGTGCCAGCGTCGCCCTGATCGAGCGGGAGACCGGCGAGGTCCGCATCTTGTCGATTCAGCAGGAACCAGGGAGTGCTCTCTCGGATGAGACGGTCGTTCCCTTGGAGGCCTTTGGAGATATCGAGTGGCTCAAAGCGGGCAACATTCGTCAGGTCCGACGCTTGGAAGTCGATGAAAACTCTTCTCTTCTCTCACGAACCCTCTGTGAACAGGGTGTTCGCTCATACGCCAAGATCCCGATGGTTGCAGAGGGCCGCTTGCTGGGCTCGCTGAATCTGGGCCGGCTCGAGCCGGGTGGCTTCAGTACTGAAGAACTCGCTACTGCACGCCAGCTGGCGGATCAGCTGGCAGTGGCCATTCAGAACGCCCTCCTTTTCGATTCTGTCGCCACGCAGAGCGCGGAATTGCGAGCTCTGGGAACGAAGCTTGCGCAAGCGCAGGAGGATCAGAGTAGCAGGATTGCGGAGGAGTTGCACGATCAGGTGGGCCAGAATCTGACCGTGCTCGGCCTGAATCTGGCGTTGGCCAAGGAGAGGATCCGGGGGGGTGTGGAGGAGGACGCGGTGGACTCCATCGATGAAGCGGTTGGGCTGGTAAAAAGGATGACCGTGCAGCTGAGGGAGCTCATGACGGACCTCCGGCCCGCCGTGCTGGATGACTACGGTCTAGCAGCAGCCCTGAAAGGATATTGCGTAGGGTTGCGCAAGCGCACAGACGCGAGGATTTCCTGCAACGTGGGCGAACCTGTGGGCCGGTATCCTTCCGACGTGGAGACAGCGTTGTTTCGAATCGCCCAAGAGGCCCTGGTCAATGCCGTCAAGTACGCCGAAGCCGGGGAGATCGCCGTTGGCCTGGAAGGCCTCAAGGATGGGGTCGTCCTGACCGTCCAGGACGACGGTGTCGGTTTCGATCCCGCCCGGACGAAACGCTCGGCGCATTCGGGTTGGGGGCTCGTCATGATGCGGGAACGCGCTCATGCGATTCACGCCGAGTTCAGTTTGCATTCGCAGCCCGGAGCGGGAACGGACCTCAGAGTCGAGTGGAGAGCATGATTCTATGTCGATTCGTGTGTTCATAGCCGACGACCACGCCATTCTCAGAGATGGACTCAAACTGCTCCTGGAAGCCCGAGAAGATATCGCGGTCGTCGGCCAGGCCGGCTCAGGGTGGGAGGCCATCCGTCAGATCCGGTCACTCGATCCCGACATCGCGATCATCGACATCGCCATGCCGGGATTGAACGGTATCGAGGCCACGGCGCGTCTCCGTGAGACAAGCCCCAGGACGCGGGTCGTGATTCTTTCCATGCACGGAAGTGCAGAACACGTGGTCCGAGCCTTCTCGGCCGGGGCCGCCGGCTATCTGCTCAAGGAATCCATCGGTGAGGAGGTCGTCCGAGCCGTGCGGTCCGTATTCGCTGGACATCGCTATCTGACTCCGGCGCTCTCCGATCCGGTGATCGAAGACTATCTTTCGCTGGCCGGCCGAACGAGGAAGATCAGCCCCCTCGAGCGGCTGAGCCCGAGGGAGCGAGAGGTTCTTCAGCTTGTGGTCGAGGGAAAAACGAACGCTGAGATTGCTTCGCTGACCAACCTCTCTCCCAAGACAGTGGCGACGTACCGTAGTCGCTTGATGCGAAAACTCGACGTCCGGAATTTCGCGGAGCTCGTCCATTTCGCCCTTAAGCACGGCTTGACTCCGTCGCCTTGAGGCGGCTGTCGTACAGAGGGCGACCCATCCCAAATCTTCTCCGGGGATTGCACTCTCTGGGAGATGCTCAATCGTTGCCCAATCATACTTCCTCAACCCAGCCGCCAAGAGCTCAACGGTTTTCGGGATGATCGAATCTAGCCGGCCCTCGAGTTTGTTGCTTCCCCAAGACGCAGTGGGGACGGGACGGACCGACAGGTCCGGTCCGTCGATGGTCACTCGAAACCGGACTGCTCGAGCAGCTTGTGAAGAGCCGCCTCGGGGCAATCTTACTGCGGTGCAACTTCGGTCAGAAGCCCTTCCAGAGACAGCAGTTCTCCACTCGATACGATCTTCTCGATATCGAGCAGAAGACGGACCTTTCCTGCTGACTTGTCGATCCCGAGGATGAAACCGGTGTCCAAGCCCTCGCCCAGGCGCGGAGCCGGCTGAATCTCCTCTGCCGGGACATCCTTCACCTCGGACATCCGGTCTACGGCTACTCCCGCTTCGACGCCCTGCGCGCGGACCACCAGGATGCAACTCTCCCGGTCCTTTTCGATGAAGTCCATCCCGAATTTCAGGCGCAGGTCGAGGATGGGAATGACCTTTCCCCGCAAGTTGATGACGCCGCGGACATGGGCCGGAGACTGCGGGATCGGCGTGATCGGCACCGTGGCGATGATCTCTCGGACCGCAAGAATGGGGACCCCGTACTGCTCGGCGCCCAGAAAGAAGATGACGTACTTGCCGCCGAGATCCTCGTCGTGGACGGGCGTCGCGACTTCTTCCGTATCAAGAACGCGTGCTTGGTTCATTGTGCTGTTCCTCGATGAATGGTGCAGTGAGTCGGCCACTCCGTGAACCCATGTGGCCGACCTTCCTGTCCACCGGTCAGAATTCGGCCAGGGGGAGACCATCGTCCAGTCTGAAGTCCACGTTGGGAGGCATCGTCCGTTTGGATCGATCGAGTCCATTCGGTTTGGGCTTTCGATGGCCGTTGCCTTCGACACCTTGACGCGGGGCCGCGGGCAATTCGACAGCTCTGGCGTGGCTCTCGCGTGCCGTCAACACGAACTGCGA
>JARRKC010000120.1:0-4903 GCA_037388505.1 Acidobacteriota bacterium
CCTCGGGCGATCCGTTCCGAAAGATCCTCCCCCTCCACCAATTCCATGACGAGGACCCGCGTCCCGTTCGATTCCTCCAATCCGTAGATCGACGCGATGTTGGGATGATTGAGGGAGGCAAGCACCTGGGCTTCGCGCTCGAATCGCCGCATCCGCTGCTCGTCCTGGGCAAAGACCGGGGGCAGGACCTTGAGCGCTACCTGGCGGTTCAACCGGGTATCGGTGGCCCGATACACCTCACCCATTCCTCCGGCACCGAGCTTGTCGGTGATCTCGTAATGGGCGACCGATTGTCCAATCATGGGAGAGAACCTGACTGATATGGTAATTCAGGTTGGAAGTTTAATTCAAATGTTAACGGCTGCTCCGAGGTCTCGTGGACGCAGCCGGCCAGAGACGAAATGCGGCTCACTTGCTTCGTAATGAGGGGACGAGAGGTCATCCGATTCGAAGACATCCGGCGCATGGTTGCCTGCACGCAGATCCCACCCGCGTTTGCGCAAGAGAAACCAGGGAGGTATTGCCGGGTCCTACGGCTTCAACTGTCCGGTTGGGCGTGGTCCTGGGGCGGTGGGGCGACCGTCATGCCATGTCGCCGGAAGACCTCCGTCATCTTCACGCGATCGGGCGGTCCGCCGGCAGCGGCACCGATCACTTCGGCAGCTTCGTGGAAGTAGGCGGGACCCATGATCGCAGGGGTAATGACGGCCAGCTGCTTGACATCCTCGCTGCCGAGGTTATCGAAGCGGTGCACGGCACCTCGTGGTATGCATAAGGCTTGCCCGGGGCCCACCTCGATAGGGGTACCGTCAACCGTCCAGGTCAGGACGCCCTGGATGCCGTAAAGCATTTCCTCGTAGGCATCGTTCTTGTGGGCGGGCGCTGCCAACTTCTCCCCAGCCGGAACGAACACCTCGAACACGGACACGCTGCCGTTGGAGTCGTCGCCCGTGAGGAGAAAGCGGATTCCCAGTGGACCGAGTTTGATGGTTTCTTCCGATGGATTAACGCGGGTCATACGCTGCTGCACGATCGCCTCCTGATGAACCATCATCTCACAGGCCGGTCCTCTTCTTCCTCCTTCCGCTTGATAGACAATCCGAGAAGTCGCCAAGAAGCGGCATCTCTCCTTGAAGTTCGACACCACGCTGGACCTCTGCCTGTACGGCCAGGCCGAGTCCCCAAGGGACAAAGGTCCGCCGGGTCGTAATTGGGGACTGTCCTCGGCCAACCGTAGTTGATGGCTGAATCCAGCTCCGGCTCGAGCCAGTGTCTGGTGTTCCTGTCCTCGGGCCAGCCCACTCCCGGCCCAAATTCCTTGGCCCCTCCATCCCGATGGTCGGTGATCGTTCCCTGCAGTATGTAGACTATTCCCGGCCTGTCTATATGGTCGTGAAGCGGGCCGAAGACGCCTCCAGGCTCGATGTTGACTCAACTCTCTGAGTATTCCGACTGCGCCATCGGCATCTTTCTTCAAACCGATGGCGCGTCGCCGAAAGAAGCTCACCGGAAACCACCTCCAGCACTCTACAGTCAGCAGTTATCCAAAATTAGGGGAAGCAAAAACGGGTAAGGCCTGGAATGAAAAATGGCCCCAAGTGACCTTTAGAAAGGCTGATATCAAACCTTAACTAACCTTTCGATCAGCCTCGTTACCAGTATCTCTTGGACCACTTGGGACCAGCTCCTATTCTACGTTACTGCGGCTGACTTGTCGAACATTCTTCGGGCGGGGCCGGATCGATGAAGACTCCCGGACTGAGAGTCGATGTCTCCGGGGGCGCCGCGTGGATCGTCGCTGGTATCGTGAGCATTTCTCCGTTGCCTTCCGTTGAGCTTGAAGACATGGGCGGCTATATCTATAGCGATCCCCGCATCAGAGGCCGAGGACAGGCCCTTGAGGAACCGACTTTCCGCTGGCCGTACCCCGGCCAGCAGCTTACGAAGTGTACGGCGGGCTGTTCGAGGTCACATGAACGTATAACGCCCAATATGGGCATCAGACCTGGCGGGCGATGGGCAGCGCTTCGTCCAGGGGAATCGGACCCCGGGCGATCCGTTCCGAAAGATCCTCCCCCTCCACCAGTTCCATGACCAGGACCCGCGTCCCGTTCGATTCCTCCAATCCGTAGATCGACGCGATGTTGGGATGATTGAGGGAGGCAAGCACCTGGGCTTCCCGCTCGAAGCGTCCCATGCGCTGCTCGTCCTGCGCAAAGATTTCAGGTAGCACTTTCAGCGCTACCTGGCGGTTCAACCGAGTATCGGTGGCCCGATAGACTTCGCCCATCCCTCCGGCACCGAGCTTGTCGGTGATCTCATAATGGGCGACCGATTGTCCAATCATAGGGAGAGAACCTGATCGCCATGATAATTCGTACAGGCAGCTTAATTCAAATGTTAAGGGATGATCCGGAGACTTGTGGACGCGATTGGTCCATGCGGCAGGGTCGGATCGACTCCACGCAGCGTCTCCCCTTGCCCGCCTGAGCTTCAGGGCTCGACAGACTCGTCAGTCCTCCAGTACGCGGGCAGGGAGTTTCTGGGACCAGTGCGCAACCACCTCGCTTCGGATGGAAGCGATGACCGGTAGGAACCGCCGGAGGAGATCAATGGAGCGGCGCGCGCCGCCGGAGTTCGTCGAAGAAGTTCAACAGCAAACCAATTCGCGGCGCGGCGGTCTGGTCCGGGCCGGTCTCGTCCACCGGGAACATGGCGATACGCCGACCGTCCGGATGCACTGCAAAGCAGCGAAACAGTCGCGGTTGGCGAATGGGCGTTTTGCTCCACAGGCGCGGCCGGCTGGTCACGAAGGCGTCGCCGTTTTCCTGGAAGTCAACAGCCTCAATCCTGCTAGCATCGCCCAGCAAAAGAAGCTGCTTCCCGTCTTTCGACCATTGCGGCCAATTTCCTGCTGCAATCTCGCGCGGCTCGCCGGGACCGGGAAAGGGCTGTACGTAGACTGTCCACTGGCCCGGACGGTCTGAAGCATAAGCGATCCACTTGCCATTCGGCGAGAATTTGGCTCCATAATCAACGCCAGGAGAGCGCAACAGAGGGACGGCCTTGCCGACGACGGGCTGGTCCGGATTGCTGAGGTCCAGCGGTGCCACCCACAGATCCTTGCCGGTTTCAGCGTCGGATCTCATGAACGCAAGATGCTCGCCGTCCCGAGAGATGGAAGTCACTACCACCAGTTGGTCACCCTCCAAGAGGGTGTCTTCCCCACCACCGCCGTCCGCCCGCTTCCACACCGCTCGCGACCTTCCGCCTGTGTTGACGGTAAACGCCAGGTGCTTGCTGTCCGGACTCCAGACGGCCCTGTCGGCCCCCTCACCCGGCTGGGTCAGGGGTACGGTGACGTCGTTGTTCCAATCATAGACGATCACACGCCTGGTCGCCGCCTGGTCCCCGTCCACGGTCAAGGCCAGAAGCCGCCCATCAGGTGACACTGCCGGCATACTGTAATCCCCACGTGTTTCGAGCAGCGGCTCCGTTTTGCCGTCCTGCCCGAGCCAGCGCACCGGCCAATTATTGGAGATCGTGGCGATCCGATACAACAGGCTGCCCGAAGGAGAGGCGGTGAATGCCCCCACGTCTTCCAGCACCGGAACAGTCTGGCCGGTTATCTTTCCGGCTGTGGCGTCAAACGACGCCGCGAACAGCGTGCCGTTCTTGAGGTAGACCAGGTGACCCCGTGTTGATCCGCCGGTCGGCAGAAAGCGCGCCAATGACGCCTCGGGAACGAGTGTCGTCACCTCGCCCGTCGCCAGAGTCAAGAGTTGGATCTGTGGCTCACCACCCGGGGCGGCCGCTCCATATAGGACTGCCTTTCCTCCAGGCAGGATTTGGGGATAATACGCCGTCGCACCTTTCCTGATGCCTTGGAGCGGTTCGGGCTCGCCCCCCGACTCAGGGACCCGTGCCAGGCCGGTATATACGTTCAGTCCGGCAATGAGAAAGCCGTCCTGGCCCCAACTGGCACCAACACTCCCGGGGGAGCCTGCCAAGTCCAATGGAGAGCCTCCCCGTACCGAGACCTTCTTCAGTCGGGAATCGGCCCAGAAGGCGATCCATTGTCCGTCGGGGGAGAAGGTCGGCCCCAAGGCGTTTTCGGTTCCGGGAAGTACCTGAGCCTTCGGCTCCGACAGCAGCCGCGTGGCCAGCCGGCGGATGCCATCGGGCTCCGTCGTGACGTAGACGATGCGCCGGCCGTCAGCCGAGATCGCTGCGTTGAAGACTAAGCCCGATTGGCTAAAGCCGGGCAAATCCAGGTTGAGGCGCATCAAGGGCCGCTCCACCGGTTGCGATCCTCGCCAGGGCGCCCACAGAGCGATACCGAGCGCCACAGCCAGCACTGCTGCCGCTGCCCACGGCAGCCAGCCAAGCCGCGGCCGTGCTGGAGCAACCGCCGAGACCACAGCAGGCTCCTCCAGCAGTTCCCACACGTCGCCGATGTCGCGCAGGCGTTTCTTCGGGTCCTTCTCTAAGCATCGGCTCAACAGACGTCTGACCTTCGCCGGCGCTGCACTCAGGTCTGCCTCCTCCTTCACCACGCTGGCGAGGGTCTCGGTCAGGTCCTCACCCCGGAACGGCCTCTGGCCGGTCACCATCTCGTAAAGCACCGCCCCGAACGACCAGATGTCCGTCCGCTTGTCCACCGGCTTGCCCCGGGCCTGCTCCGGACTCATGTAGGCCGCTGTCCCCAGGATCATTCCCGCCTGCGTCGCCGCCATCGACAGAGTCGGCGATCGAGAGACTCCGTTCGACTCCGTCTTCGAGACCGGGTCTTCCAGGGCTTTGGCCAGGCCGAAGTCCAGCACCTTGACCTTGCCCTCCGGGGTCAGCTTGATGTTGGCCGGCTTCAGGTCCCGGTGGATGATGCCTTTCTCGTGGGCGTCTT
>JARRKC010000121.1:0-4883 GCA_037388505.1 Acidobacteriota bacterium
GAGTCACCCAACAAGTCCTTCACATACAGCGTTTGGACATGCCTGCTATCCGTAGTGAGCAATACCCCGCACACATGGTCTTGTGTCTGCGCGCTGAATTTGCCAGCCCGCGCTTTCAACCACCTCATGACGCGGAATGTCTCCGTCTCCAGCGTCTCACTGGTATGGATGGGCGCAGCCTCGAAGAAGTCCTCGATTTCCTTTTTCGTCACTTGCGGTTTTGCGCGAACCGGCAGGTGTTTGCGCCAAACCACCGTGGTCTGGGGTAACTCATCCACCCAGCCACGCAACCATGGTTCCACCTCAGGCCGCCCGGTATGTTCGGGGAGGGAGGTCATGCTCCAGGCGTCCACCAGCGCCCGATTTAGCGCCGGGCGTAGCGGCACGGCGGAACCGGCATCGGCGATGAGTTGGCTCAGGGTGTCATCCTCACCGGCGCACAGGTTCAGTTGACGCAAGGATTCGGGGCTGACGTTGATTGCAGCCTCGCGGTCGTCGCGTAACTTTTCGAACAATTGCTTGACGCTTCGGTAGATGCGTATGCGCGTTTGCTCGTCGGAAGTCGGCGTTTTCTGCTTCTTCGGTTTGGGTTCGCCTTCGTCAATGACGACGATGTCCGCGTACCGCCCCACGCCGCCGCGCCGATTCACGCGCCCGAAGCGCTGGACCATCCGCTCCCAGGGCACCAGGTCGCAGACCAGATGGTCGGCATCCAGGTCGATGCCGACTTCACCTGCCGAAGTGGCAACGAGGAAGGCGGGCGCGGTTTGTGTGCCCATGCCCGCAAGGAACCCCAATTCTTTCAGCCGCTGTTCGGCGTCAGTGCGCTCCTTCACCCGCCGCGCCCCGACGAGAAGCTCCGTCCTTCCTTCGGCAGAGGGTCCTTTAGCTCTCTTGTCCAATGCGGCCTTGGTCTTCTCGGCGACGTCGCGGGAATTGCAGTAGACGATGACGCGCGCGGACCCGAAGGTTGTTTGCGCGTTCTCGCTATCGTTCGGCTCTTGTGTTGTCTGCGTCATCACCCAGGCTTGTTCGGCCAAGGCGTCTTCGACCTTCCTGTCGGCCAGATCCTGCAAGGTCAGGCGCTTTTTTGCGAAGAGACGTTCCTGCACGGTGGGATCGTCTGGATTGCGGAAATCCCTTTCCTCCAGCGTGAATGGCTGCGCCGTCTGCCTGCGTCCAGTGGCTGACAGCGGCAGCAGTCGGAATTTCGGAATGAGTTCCCCCAGTTCTTCATCCCGCGGCCCGTATCGCCCAGCGCTTTCGGTCATCTCGGCCAACAACGCCTCGAAGGGCGGCACTAAGTGCGCTTCGTCCAGCAGCGCCAGCGTGTCCGCCCCCAGCAGACCGGCGTGATAAGGCCGCATCTTGCGGCTGACGCCATAGCCCTCGAACAGTAGGCGCGAACCGATCATGTCCACCGTGCCGACGATGATGGCCGGGCGCGACGGATCTGCCAGCCAATCGCGATTGTCCACGAATTGACCGCGCAGCGTGGAGATAGGCAGGGTTTCGGCCTCGCCCAAACCCAAGGCGTTGCACAGTTTCCTGGCTTCAGGTCTTTGAGGGTCCCCGAGATTCGTGCGCAGGTCTTCGGCGAACTTCGTCGCCTGATCCACCACCGCACGCCGGTCCACCACATAGACCAGCCGGCGCGGCAAGATGACTTGGCCCGACTTCATCTGTTGAGCCAACGCAACCAGCCAGATCGCCATGACCGCCGTCTTGCCCAGGCCGGTGGGGACGCTGACCGCCGAAGGCAATTCGCCCTTGGCGAAGTGTTCGTCATGCAGGCGCTGTTGCCACCTCATTGGCTTGAATCCCGTCAACACTTCAAATTGCTCAGCAAACACCGTTGCTTCCCTCCGGGTTGCATTCCTGCCATTCATCCGTGTCGAATCTTTCATGCTAGACCCAAGTTCTGACATTTGTTTTGGAAACCGAAGCCATCCACTCTGGACGAAGAACAGGGGCCGTCGAATTCTTAGCTGTTCGCCCGTTCGCGTCGTTACGGAGGGGGTGTCCGGTGAGGGACAGTGGCGAGAGTAGCCCGGCATGGGAATGCCGGGATTTCGGTTGACGACTGGATCACCCTCAGTCCCGTAGGGACGACCGACGCACTCCGCCGCCGTCCCGCACGCCCGGCATGTCAATCGTCCCGGCGGGACTGCGTCAACCTCGTTCATCCACCTTCGGAAACCCGGCACTGGCGTGCCGGGCTACTCTCGCGGCGTCCCTGACGGGACGAGACCTGGGCAAGTGCATGGACCCTCTGGCCTCCCCTCGGGACCAGGACTGCGAGCGATCTGCGGCTCCCTGGTCAGACCGAAGCGGGATAGTAGCGGCGGGGCGGGCGGGCCGCTTCGAGGTCTTTGACAATCTGATTCGAATTCCTTCGCGCCGACCCTCATGCGAGCGGACGCAGGCCAGACATGCCCGCATCTTTGGTCTTGCGGGCAAATCTAAGACGATGCCGATGCCTGCGTTTTTGAGAGGGAACCCGAATGTAGCTCGCACACCATCGACGGGAGGCCTCCTTCCGGACAGGCGAGGGCGTGACATCCGTCAGGCTAATGTCTTTCACCATCAGCGCCGATCAGAACCTTGTAAGACTTGATCGGAGGCTGTAACGTCATGGGAACCAAGCAGTTCACCGCCGTCACGCCCTCGCCTCCCGCCGGGGACCTTCCCGAGCTTCTCCCGGTTCGGATGCTCAACGAATACGCATACTGCCCAAGGCTGGCTTACCTCGAGTGGGTGCAAAGTGAATTCGCCGACAATGAATTCACGGAGGAGGGACGATACGCCCACCGTCGCGTCGATCGGGAAACTCCTCAGGCCCCGCCGGAGCCGGACCGGGAGTCGCCTGTCGTCAGTCGATCCGTGCTGCTCTCGGCGGAGAGGGAAGGGCTGGTGGCGCGCATCGACCTCCTGGAGACCGAGGGGGACGAAGCCGTGCCCGTCGACTATAAGCGCGGCAAGCAGCCCGACGTCCCGGAAGGCGCCTACGAGCCCGAACGGGTCCAGGTCTGCGCTCAGGGACTCATCCTGCGGGAAAACGGCTTCAGATGTGACCACGGCACTCTCTATTTCGCAGGCTCGCGCCGGCGGGTCACGATTCCGTTTGACCGCTCGCTGGTCGACCGCACGCGGGCTTTGGCCGCCCAGTTCCGGGCCGCAGCGGCGGCGGGTGTGATTCCGGAGCCGCTCGAGGACAGCCCCAAGTGTGTGGGATGCTCCCTGGTCGGGATTTGCCTTCCGGACGAGACGTCCCTTCTTCAAGACCGAGAGCCTCTCGAGGGTGGTAAGGTCCGTCGACTGATTCCCGCACGCGACGACGCGCTGCCGCTTTATGTACAGGAACAGGGAGCTTACGTCGGCAAGAAGGGACAAGTGCTCGAAATCAAGCTCAAGGGGGAAAAGCTCGCCGATTCCCGACTGTTCGATACCTCGCAAGTCTGTCTCATGGGCAACGTCCAGATCTCGACGCAGGCTCTTCGTGAGCTCTGCGTCCGGGGAACCAGTGTCGTTTTCTTGTCTTCCGGCGGATGGTTCTACGGGATGACGAACGCAGGGCTTCAAAAGAACATCGAGCTGCGCCGGCACCAGTTCCGAGCGGCCGAAGACCCTGAGTGGGTTCTGAATCTCTCCAGACGTTTCGTTCGAGCCAAGATCCTCAACTGCCGGACTATGCTGCGGCGCAACGCGGCGGACCTGGAACCCTTCGTACTAAAACGGCTTCGGCGTCTGGCTTCCGACGCCGAACGGGCGCCGAGCGTCGAGAGCCTGCTCGGCATCGAAGGGACGGCGGCGCGTCTTTACTTTGGCTCCTTTTCGAAGATGTTGAAGAAGAGCTCGATGGACTCGTTCTCTTTTGAGCGAAGGAATCGGCGACCGCCGAGGGATCCGGTCAACGCCCTGTTGTCGCTGGCCTATGCATTGCTGGTGAAGGACTTCACCTTGCCCCTGCTGGCCGCTGGGCTGGATCCTTACCTCGGATTCTTCCACCAGCCTCGCTACGGGCGCCCTTCGCTGGCCCTGGATCTGATGGAAGAATTTCGGCCGTTGATTGCCGACTCGACCGTAATCGCGGCGATCAATACGAGCGTCGTCGGGCCCGACGATTTCGAACGGAGCGGTCTTGGCGTGGCCCTGAAGACCAATGCGCGCCGCGACTTCATCTTGGCTTACGAGCGCCGAATGAACCAAGAAGTCCGCCACCCGGTGTTCGGATACAAGATCAGTTACCGGCGCGTGCTCGACGTTCAGTCTCGTTTACTCGGTCGATTCCTGGCGGGCGAGATCGAGGAATTCCCGTCTTTTACGACCAGGTGAAAAAGGGATGCGAAACGCCTACGTCGTGAGTTACGATATCTGCGATCAGCGCCGCTGGCGAAAGGTCTTCAAGACGATGTGCGGCCACGGGGATCATATTCAGCTTTCCGTCTTCCGGTGCGAGTTGACTGCGACCGAACTCGTTCGACTCAAGGCCGAGCTCTCGGATCTGATCAATCACGACGAGGATCAGGTTCTTTTCGTAGACATGGGTCCGGCGGTCGGGCGCGGCTGCCACGCCGTCGAGGCGTTGGGAAAGCCCTACGAAGAACCGGATCGAAATCCAACCGTCGTCTGAGTCCTGAGCCGTCATCGGCCCGAACCGATGATCTCGGACTCCGCGAGCGCCTCGGTGGCGGCCGATCGTCCGGTGGCGCTCGAAACTCGCGGTGCAGGGTTGTTTCGTGCGGATTACAGGGGGGAGAACCAGGCTATGATCTCGTGGTGTTCGCGGACCCGCTCGAAAACCGTCTCGCAAACCCCCATGGCGACAGGCCTGGAGACACGAGCTATTTCCGCAGTCACTGAACTGCGGCCTCATTGAAGCC
>JARRKC010000122.1:0-4778 GCA_037388505.1 Acidobacteriota bacterium
TTCCGTTGCCTGGGCCGGACTTTTCGCCCATTGCCGGCCGGCTGCGGGGTTTCTCCCTTCGAGTTCTGTGGATCTTTCTTCAATTCCCGGTGAAAGAAAGATCACACAGAAAAGGAGAAACGAATCATGGCAAACACAAAACCTTCAGCAACGGTCCGAATCGGTTCCATCAAGGCCGCCATTTGGGCCAACGACAACTCGGGAGGCACCCACTACTCGGTCACCTTCCAGCGCCTCTACAGAGAGGACGATACCTGGAAGACCTCCCGGAGCTTCGGCCGCGACGACCTGCTGGTCCTCGCCAAGGTCGCCGATCTCGCCTACTCACGGATCCTCGAGCTGCAGGAGCAGCCCGAATCCGTCTGAGTCCTCCCTCCGGGCCGGCGGCTTCGGTCGCCGGCCTGCGCTAACGCCAGGTTCATTACGAGCTGAGAGGGGCTTGTGTGCGGGTTTGTTGGATTGCTTCGAAGGCCGGTCCCAACACAAGTGGCCCGCGACAAGAAGTCCGGACGACATCTCGGTCATGTGGGGTAATATGAAAAAAGCGTCGGGCTTCACCGACTCGATTTCACCGAAAGCCGGGGTGAATATGCGCAAGGTCAGTCTCATTCTTTCAATGCTGATCGTTGGCGTCATTATCGGCTTCGCCGCGGGGCGGCGGCCGTACCCGGCCGCGCCGGCAAGGGAAGAACTTCCGAAACTGGGCAGCGTCCCGGACTACACGCTGACCGACCAACTTGGGCGTCAGGTCTCCTCCAGCGCCTTCGACGGCAAGGTGAGGATCGTGGCGTTTCTGTTCCCCTACTGCACCGGCTACTGTCCATTGATCGCGCACAATTTCGTCAGCCTGGAGCGAGTTCTCAAGGCCGCCGGGCTCGCCGACCAGGTGCAGATCATCGCTTTCGACGTCGACCCGGAGAACACCGGCCCGACCCAGATGAGAACGTTTCAGGCGCAATACGGATGGAACCCCGACGACACGCACTGGGAATTCTTGAGCGGATCGCCCGATGAAATACGCCGTATCGTGACCGACGCGTATCACATTTCCTATCAAAAAGTCAGCAATGCAAGTGAAGAGCTGGAGATTGAAAAGGAAAAACAAAAAGGGATCTATGTCCCCGAGCCGGTCGTCAGCAATAGAATGGCCGCCGAGGCGAACGTCGATTACGACATCGTCCACAACGACGCGTTGGTGATGGTCGATCCTCAGGGGCACATTCGCAAATACTTCGACGATGCCAACAGGGTATCGAACGACCAGATCATGGACGTCGTCTATCAACTCCTGCCGGCGGACGGCAAAACGACGACACGTTGAATAGGGTCAACCCCTGCCCTTCATGATCCATGATCCAGGACTCGATCATGACCCTATCCATGATGACATCGCAGACCATGGTCACAGGCCCGGCCATGGTCGCGACGGAGTCGAGGGCAGAGCGGCTCGAATCTCCGGTCGGCGCAACTGCAACCTGTTGAACGTCAAGCTCGAGGTCGCTTGATTTGATCTCGATGTCACCTTCTCCAACGGGATAGGTGACGAGGCATGTATAGATCCGACTCGCATCGGGAATGCAGCGATTGACGACAAGGTACGCTGCACCGTCGTCCGCCACTGCAAACGGGAGGGGACGGGTACCCATTGTGATCCCGGTTCTCGCAGAGTCGGCGTGAAGATCGAACTCCCGCTCGGCCTTCCCATCGAGTCCGTAACGAGTCAGCGTGGGATCTCTCTCTGAGAGGACCCACACTCGATCTCCCGCGGACCTCACGGCTCCTCTGGGGATCGGCTGCCGAAAATGGCCGGACAACTCCTGTCCCTTGCCCTGGGGGGATGCGCCGAACAGGCCTGGACCAGAACAGAGCGTCACCACACCAAGCATGACTAATTGGACAATTCGCATTCGGTTTCTCCTCCTACCTAGGTGAGGCATCTGTTCGAGCAGCGGGCGGCGTAACAGTCATCGGCGGTGCCGCCACTTCTGTCCATAGGAGCCAGAGACCGCATCGAGGATCCGACCAAGTTGCTAGAATGGATTGCAGGAACACCCGAGACCGGCCGCGGCCATCCCGAGAGGGAGACCTGTTGATGGCTGGGGTTGAGCTTCTCTGCCAGGGACTTCAATCGGACGACTCCATTGGAGCGGAGCACCGCCGCCTGCAGGGGCGATTTGCGACGGATGATTCTATGTTGCCACGGGAAAGAACCCGGCTTCGTCGGAGCCGGGTCGATCACTGTTTCCCACTGAAGACTGCTTTCTGCTTGCTGGTGGTTTTCGGCCTGGCCGGCGTTCCGGCCGTCGCTCAGCAGCGGATTGCCGGCGTGGTTCGCAGGAATGGTACCCGGGAACGTCTGAGGGACGTGGAAGTGAGCCTGACCGGCGAGGTGCTCGGCGAGCCGGAAACGACCCAAACAGATGCGGAGGGTCGATATTCCTTTCCCCATCTGAGTCCTGGTGACTATACTGTCGCGACCCAGACGGAACGATTCTACCCGGAGAAGGTCCAGGTCTCACTCGGTCCTCGTGCGACCCGACACGTTGATTTCGATCTCACTCCGATTTCCAGTCTGCACGAACAGGTGACGGTCCGAGCCGAAAAAGGATTACTCGACCAAAGCCGCTCTTCGACCGTCATCTCTCTCGACCGGAAACGGATCTCCGAGCTGCCGGAAGCCCAGCGCATGCAGTTGACCGACATCGTCAAGCCGTTCGTCGCCAGTGCGGTCGCCAGCCACGACAATTTCGTCCACCTGCGGGGGAACGAACTCTCGCTGAACACCTTCATCAACGGAGTGTCCTTTTTCGATAATCCGCACCAGCTGTTCACCCCGGGCATCTCCGCCGACATCATCCAGTCGGTCAACGTCATCACGGGCGGATTTCCGGCCGAATTCGGGAATCGCTTCGGCGGGATTCTGGACATCGTGACGCGTTCCGGATTCGACATGGAGAATCAGGGCCACGTGACGCTGGGCGGCAGCACCTTTCAGCGCAACAACTTCTCCTTCGACTACGGCGGACATACGGACCACTTGGGCTATCTCTTTTTCGGTCAGGGCTTCGAAAGCGGGCGCTTTCTGAATACACCCTCTCCGCAGCTTCTGCACGACTTCGGAAGAGGTGCACGCAGCTTTGCGCAGATCGATTTCCGACCCGGAGAGAAGGACTCTTTCAGGCTGCTTCTGACGGGCGACGGGACCAACTTCGAGTTGCCCAATACCCCGGAAGACGCCTCCCGGGGCAGGGATTTCTTTCAGCGCAATCGGGAACAGACGGCCATCCTGTCCTGGGACCACGTCTTTTCCGTCCGCTCGACCCTGTCGACCTCCCTGTATGAACGCTATACGAGTGCCCGGCTGTTGCCGACCTCCGATCCTGTCTCGATTCAGGCACAGGGACTCCGCAACGACACGACTCTGGGTCTCAAGAGCGACTACTCCCTCCTCCTCGGCTCGCGCCAGACGATCAAGACCGGCGTCGACCTGACCCTGTTTCGTCTGCGCGAGGACTACTCCTTTGATCCTCGAGAGAATGAGATCGACATCGGCACCTTCGATTTTGGGGGACGGAAGACAGGCGGCCAGGCCGCCCTCTATTTCCAGGACGAAGTCCGACTTCTGGACCACCTCACGGCCAACCTGGGCCTGCGCTACGATCAATACAGTCTGGTCACGGGCGCTTCCGGACTGAGCCCCAGGATCAACCTGGCCTGGGGCCTGCAGGATGGGAGCACTGTCTTGCACTTTGCCTACAACCGCTTCTTTGCCCCTCCGCCGATCGAGAACCTGTTGCTTTCTTCGGCCCTGGGCTTCGAGGGACATCCGCCTCAGGTGTCGCACAGCAATCACTTCGAGGCGGGAATCAGTCACTCCGTGGCCGAGAGATTCGTCGTCGGGCTAACGGGCTATGTCCGAAACGACGAGAACTCGTTCGAGACGACCGAACTCGCCAACGTGCGGATCTTTGCGCCCACCACGTTTGCCCGCGGCAAAGCTTTCGGCTTGGAGTTCACGTCCCGCTTTGCCGAGATCCAACCTCTCGGGCTGTCCGGGTATCTGAACTATACGGCCCAAAGAGCATTTCAGACCGGACCGGTCTCAGGGGGATTCACCGTCGAGCAGGTGGCGCCGGGCGAGACAGGGCCCGCCGCTTTCGATCAGATCCACACGGCGGCGGCTGGAGTCGCGTGGCATGAGCGTCGTACAGGATTCTGGGCCCGGACCGAGCTCGAGTATGGGAGCGGAACCCCCGCCACCCTGCAGCAAGACGGTGAAGAGGTTCGGTTGAGGCTCCCCCAGCACCTCATTGCCAATCTCTCCTTCGGGATCGGATTGTTCAACCGCGAGCAGTCTCGCTTGAACCTTCAGTTCAATATCGAGAACCTGACCAATCGCGTCTATCAGATCGCCAAGGAGAGTGAGTTCACGCCGATCCAGTATTCCGCTGCGCGATTCGTTTCCGGCTCGCTCAGCCTCTCATTTTGAGCCGTGGCCGGATCGCCCCGGACGCGGATAGCTGCTGTGGTTGAGGGCTCACTGCTCCCATCTCGTCCAACTGTGACACTGTGATCGCTCTACGGCTCTCCGTCGGTGTGTCTTAGCCATGCCCGCTGTGTTTCCGCTCGGCTCCGGGCGGTCCGGGCAACAGTCACGCCAGGGGCGAGCCTGTCATGTCCGTTGCCTGTCCGGACTCTTCGCCCATCATCGACCGGCTGCGGGGTTTCTCCCTTCGAGTTCTGTGGAATTTTCTTCAAGTCCGCGGCGAAAGAAAAAC
>JARRKC010000123.1:0-4652 GCA_037388505.1 Acidobacteriota bacterium
ATCTACTGGCACTTCGTAGATCTGGTCTGGGTCGTGATCTTCAGCGTGGTCTACCTGGGTGCGAAACTATGACGACTTGGGATTTGCTCGCTTCGACCTGGAGCTGGGAACCCTCCATCCTGGGGGGGTGTGTCGGCCTGCTGGGGGCCTACTTTGCGATCCTCCGTTCCCGGGCGAGCGGACGCTCCTTCTACTACGTGCTCGGCGTGGTGGTCCTGCTGCTTGCCCTCGTCTCGCCGATCGACACTCTGGGGGAGCAGTACCTGTTCAGCATTCATATGCTGCAGCACATGCTGCTGGTCCTGGTCGTCCCGCCGCTGTTGCTCCTGGGAATCCCGGCGTGGGTCGGTCGTGACCTATTGAGCATGAGATTCGCGGGCAGGGCGGAGCATTGGCTGAGCCGGCCCGTCATCGCCTGGACGGCCGGCGTGGCGACCCTGTGGATCTGGCACCTGCCGATTCTCTACAACGCCGCCCTGGTGCACCAGGACATTCATATTCTCGAGCACGAGTCCTTTCTGGTGACGGCGACGATCTTCTGGTGGCCGGTGGTGACTCCGGTCGAGCAGCTGCGGCTCCCACCGCTGTCCGCCATCGTCTACCTGTCGCTTGGTATGGCGTCCGAGAGCATTCTGGGCATCATTCTGACGTTTGCGCCCGTCGGTTTCTATCCGTCCTACCTGCATCCTTTTGACACATTCGGGGCGCTGTCGTTGGTTCGGCAGGGATGGGGAATCAGTGCCGAGATCGACCAGCAGGTCGGTGGCCTGCTGATGTGGATCGGCGGAAGCGCAATTTTTCTGATTGCCATCTTGGGTGCATTGAACCGCTGGTACGCCACGGTCGAGGAAGACGAAGAAGAGCTGCTCCAGGCGGGTGCCGCTCAGCTGATTCCGGTGCGCGGTCGAATCGACTCAGTGGCCGAGCAAGCCGGTGCAATGCGTTCTTTCCGTGAGCTCCAGAGGGTGGATGAGTGAATGGGTTCCTCGAATCACGCTCCTGGCCTCCAGACCCGGCAAGCTCGCTTCGACCTGCTCGATAGTCGCATGCTGGGTCGGTTTCTTCGATGGCGCAGTGCCAGGATTGCGCTTCAGGTACCTCTGTTCATCGTCGCTCTGCTGATGATCTACGATGGCTTTTTCGGCCCGCAGTCGGCCCCGGAGAATGCCGCAACCGTCCTCAGCTGGATTCATTTTCGTGGGCTGGTTGTGTTGGCTCTGCTGGTGGCGGGCAACCTGTTCTGTATGAGCTGTCCCTTCATGCTGGTCCGCAACTGGAGCCGGCAATTCTTCCAGCCGCACCGCTCCTGGCCGCGCTTGCTGAGGAACAAGTGGCTGGCGATCGCCATTTTCGGAGGGTTCCTCTTTGCTTATGAGTTATTCGATCTCTGGAAGACGCCCTGGTGGACGGCCTGGATCATCGTCCTCTACTTCCTGGGATGCGTGGCTGTCGACAGTGTGTTTCGAGGGGCCTCGTTCTGCAAGTACCTCTGCCCGGTCGGACAATTCAATTTCCTCAGCTCGCTGGTGTCGCCGCTGGAGGTCAAGGTACGCAGGATGGGGATCTGTGAAAGCTGCCGCACCCGGGAATGCATCCAGGGGAGCGCGGAAGTGCGGGGATGTGAGCTCTGGCTGTTCCAACGGTTGAAGGTCGGAAACATGGATTGTACGTTCTGCCTGGACTGTATCCATGCGTGTCCCCACGACAACGTTGGGATTACCACGCGCATTCCCGGCAGTGAGCTGTCCCTGGAAAGCTTTCGTTCCGGTATCGGGCAGTTCTTCAGGCGCAGCGATCTTGCCGCTCTGGTGGCAGTCTTCAGCTTTGGTGCCCTGTTGAACGCCTTCAGCATGATCAGTCCCGTTCATACCGTCGAGGACGGGCTTTCCAGTTTGCTCGACACATCCTCCGAGGCAGTGATCCTCGGGGTGATCTTCACGGCAGGGCTGGTCGTTGAGCCGCTGCTCCTGCTGTTCGGAACGGCTTGGATTTCTCGTCGATGGAACCGGAGGAAGCAACCGATCCTGAACATCATTAACCGATACGTCTATGTGCTGGTGCCCGTGGGCTTCGGGATGTGGACCGCCCACTATGCCTTTCACTTCCTCACCGGTCTGTGGGGTCTGCTCCCGATCGTGCGGAGATTGACCCTGAGCCTGGGTCTCATGGATCCGCTGTCCTCGGGCTTCTTCATGCGGCCCCTTTTCCCGAGGCTCCTCGCTTTCCCCTTGGAGGTCGGCGTCATCGGACTGGGAGCCATGGGTTCACTCCTGGTCGCCTACGAGATTGCTCGTAACGACGTGCCGGACAAATGGTGGCCGACGTTCACATCCTGGGCCCTTCTGTCGCTCTTGATGGCGGGTATGGCCATCTGGCTCATGAGTCAGCCGATGGAGATGAGGGGGACGATGTGGATGGGTTGATCGGACGGCCGAGACGAAAGGAGGGCCTGCAGTCGGGACGGTGGCTGCCCCTGATTCTGGCAGCGATGGCGATCTGCACCCTGCGAACGTCGCCGGTCTGGAGCCATATCGGGGCGCCCTATCTGGTGGCCGTCCAAGAGCCGGCCGGTCCCTACACGGTCACCATTTGGGCCGATCCGGACGTGGGCAACGGCCGGTTCTTCATCCGGGTCATGCAGGGAAAGCAGAGGGCGGGAGCGGAAACGGCGGTCACGGTTCGGGTCCGTCCCGCGTCATCGGCGATGCCCGGTCAGTCCTATCGTGCGGAGGCACCGGAGAAGGGAGGGATGCCAACTTTTTTGGCAGTCGTCCCCTTCGCCTCCAAGGGAATCTGGAACGTAAGCGTGGGGCTGGATGGACCTGCGGGGGAGGGTGAACTCGAACTTTCCGTCAACGTGACACCACCCTTTCCCCAGGCCCTGACGACGGTGCTCTGGCTGATTCCGTTCGCCCTCGCCGGTCTGTTCTGGTGGGTCGCCGTCGCGCGGAAGCGGAGTCGTCTCCAATCCGAGATCTCGGGTCGACACAGAGGAGAAACGGATCATGGAAGAGAACAATGGAGATCAGAAACAAGCGACGAAGGGGAGAGTCCGGCCTGACCTGGAAACGGAGGAGGGCAACTTCGGGCGGGAAAGCCCGGGCGGTTCCGGCCAGACTGTGCAGGTGCTGAAACCGGAAGACCTGCCCCGCCCGACCTATTGGCCCGCGGTTCTGGCTATGGGGATGATCTTCATCCTGTGGGGTCTGATCAGCGCGATCCCCATCACCTTCGTGGGCGTCGCTCTCTTCATCCTGGCGCTGGCCGGATGGATCCGCGAGATGCTCAGCTAGGCCAACCGTCCCGGTTGTCCCCTGCCCCGAACGAACATCCTCGGCACCCTGACGCGTACGCCACGGCCTCGGCGTGCCGACCAGCTTTCCCGGTTGCCGCGACCACGTCAGCTGGACAACCGGGACGGTTGTCCTACGGTCCACAACCCCGTCAGCTGGACAACCGAGGACGGTCCTACAACGCACGACGGCGAAGCAAAGAGCTCTTGAGGGGACTCCTGAGAAAGAACCAGACTTCTCGCGGCTTCCAAGTTCCCAAGTTAGCGGTTCTGCGTTTCAACGTTTCCGAAACCTCGAACTTCCTGAGCTCCAAATCCCTCAATCTCTCAATCCCCTGATCCCGTCAATCCCGCAGAGCCAGCTCCCGGACATCGATCTCAAAACGCCGGAGCAGCTGCCCGACCTCCCGCGTCGTCAACCGGCGAGTGCGCTGGATCTTCTTTCGGCTGCGGAGCGTCGGCCGCAGAAGCCTGGCCGCGCTGGCGTACGACCAAAAGAGGTTCGTCAGGAGCTGCAAACCGCCGTGCTCGCCGGCGAATCGTCCTGCGGCACCGGTCCGGGTGATGGCGGCATAGGTATGCCAGCCGTACCGGCGAAGGGTCCAATAGGGGTTCTGCAGCAATATCGGCAGCGGGAAATTCTTCAGTGCGAGCAGGATGCGATTTCGCTCAACGAGCATGATCTTCAGCCGAGAATAGGGGCCGGCCGTCGCGGAGTGTCGGTGGAGGACGATCGCATCGGGGGCGAGCCATGCCCTCCATCCAAGCAGGCGAGCCCGCATTCCCAAATCGGCATCGTCTCCGTAAGCGAAAAAAGACTCGTCGAAGCCGCCCGTCTCGCGGATCAGGTCGCGATGATAGAGAGCCGCACAGGCGTCGGGCCACAGGATCTCGCTGTCGTGATCGTATTGGCCCCGGTCCGGCTCCATGGTTCCCCGTCCCCGGTTTTGGCCGTCCCGGTAGATGAGATGACCGGCCTTGTCGATCACGCCTGGAGGGTCGGTAAAGAGGATCTTGCTGCCGACCATGCCGATCCGTTGAGCCCGGTTTCCGCGTCGGACCAGATTCTCGAGCCAGGCCGGGTCGGCCATGGCGTCGTTGTTCAGCAGGGCAAACCACTCGCCCGTGGCTCGCTGGAACGCCAGATTGTTGGCTCGAGTGAAACCCGTATTCTCACCGAGCCAGAGAACCTGGGTGTCATCCCGATTCGCCGCCCACTGCCGAATGATGTCTGCCGATCCATCCGTGGAACCGTTGTCGACAATGATATGTTCCCGATCGAGCCAGGTCTGCTCGTCGATCGACTGCAGACAGTCGCCCAGGAAGCGCTCGCCGTTCCAGTTCACGACGACGACGCTGA
>JARRKC010000124.1:0-4543 GCA_037388505.1 Acidobacteriota bacterium
GCCGCGAACCACCAGCACCCACGCGATCATCCTGGGGAAATGGGTGCGAGAGCAGGGTGCGCTGACCCTGATGCAGGCGCTCGCCAACTCCTCCTATGTTCCCGCCAAGGCGCTGGGCCCACACATTCCCCAGTTCAATACCAAGGGACGCCTACAGGTCGGCATGGATGCGGACATTACGGTGTTCGACGCCAAGACCGTAAAGGCCAACGCCACCTGGGACGATGTCGCAGCGCTTAACGACGGCTTTCATTACACCATCGTCAACGGCGTCTTCATTTTGAAGGACGGCAAGATCGACACCGAAGTCCTGCCGGGACAGCAGATCCGGCGAACGCCAAAGGGGCACGAGGAATAGAACGCAAATGCCAGATACGGAAATGGATGGGGAATCGGTTCCGCGGGATCCGGGAGATCGGGTTGGGGAGGGGTGCTTTGTTTTCCCTGTACGCCAACCAACAATGCCCGTTCCAGGAAAGGATTGGAGTTTGCCTTGCGCTGGAGTCCAGCGTCGCGCTGTTGGAAGAATCAGACACAGTTTTCTTTTGAATCGTGTCGGACTTCGGTGTTAGTTACCATAGGGAGCAATCAAATCGATAGCCCCGATCGCTGCATTGCAGCGTTTATAAAAAATCTCAACATGTCATAAGACGAAGGACGTATATATGGTTACCAAATACAAGACAGGACTGATTTGGCTTGCACTGATTTTAGCAGTTTCTTTCGGTGTGCCTTCTTTCGCGGAAACCTCCGGCGACCAGGATACCGAAACTTCAGAGCAGGATACCGAAACTTCAGAGAATGCGTCGAGCGATGGCCCTGCGCCGGGAGCCGCCTCCGACCTTGCCACCAAACTCGCCAACCCGATTTCCAGCATGATCAGCGCGCCGTTCCAGTTCAACTATGATACGGGGCTCGGAGAAACGGATGCGGACCGCTGGATTCTGAACATCCAGCCTGTCTTCCCCTTCGGGCTGAACGAAGACTGGAACCTCATTTCGCGGACGATTTTGCCGGTCATCGATCTGGAGTCGCCGACCGTGGGTGGCAACGATGTGTCGGGTGTCGGCGACATTGTTCAGTCGTTTTTCTTCTCTCCCAAGGCACCGACGAAAAACGGATGGATATGGGGGGTGGGTCCCGTCATCTCGATCCCGATCGGCAAAGATGAGTTCACGGCAGATCAATGGGGGCTGGGACCGACATTCGTTGCGCTTAAACAGCAGGGGCCATGGACATACGGTGCTCTGTTGAACCACGTCTGGGGCATTGACGCGCCATCAGACCGGGAGGATACGAACTCGACATTTCTGCAGCCCTTCCTCGCTTACGTAACGCCTAAGGCCTGGACCTTTAACGTGCTCACGGAAACCACCTACGATTTCAACGCCAAGGAATGGACGGTGCCGGTGATTGCCAACGTCAGCAAGCTGACACACATCGGCAAGCAACCAGTCAGCTTCCAGGTGGGATACCGCCACTACTTTGACACACCTCCCGGCGGCCCGGACTGGGGCCTGAGGTTTGCTGTCACGTTGCTGTTTCCGAAATAGCGGTAGCGGTGCCGGGCTTTAGGAGGTTGGGAATTTGAGATAGTCTCGGTGAGAGGAAACTGACAATGGCGCGTGGGCCGAGAGTCATCATCGAAGGTGGTTTGTACCACGTGTACAACCGGGTCTCGAGTGGAGAGCATATCTTCGCCGAATCTGAAGAGGCGATGGAGTTCGTCGAGATCGTTCGGGACGTCAAGAAGCGAGATGGATGGACGGTTTTCGCTTGGTGCGTGATGTCCAACCACTTCCACTTGGTCGTTCGAACCTCTTCGGTTCCCCTCTGGCGAGGGATGCACGGAGTCCAGAACAGATTCAGCCGCGGGTTCAACCGGCGGTTCGGCCGAACAGGCGGCCTCTTGCAAGGGCGATACAAGGCGAAATATGTTGAAGACCAGAGCTATCTCGATCGCCTGGTTCTCTATGTGCATCTCAATCCGGTACGGGCCGGACTGGTGGACGAACCTACCGAGTATCCCTTTGGTGGTCATAGAGAACTTCCTAAAGCCTGGCACCAAAATATGGTGCCCCGGGTCTGTCGTCGATCTGACTTGTGCATGGGCTCCGCGTGGCGTGCCGGCATCCGAATCCACCACGACCGCCGGTCTGTTCGCGCACTTTGGCTTTCGCAGCGAGGTGGGCGAGGATAAGACTGCAACCGATATCTTGTCGAGCACCACACCAACATCGCTTGCCACTTGGCGGTAATGTCAGAATGGGGGGGCAATGAACATATCAAAAGACATCGCGCAGCTTGCGCTTACACTGAACCGGCGGATTGTGGTGACGAGCGCGATCTTTGCTCTCGTGGTTCCGGCGACCTTGCACGCGCAATCTGCAAGCGACGTGCTCGACGGCCCGGGTTCGACGGCTGCCCAGCTTGACTCGGACAGTCAGTCGCAGCACCGATGGTCGGATTGGAAAGCCTCGGTAAAGGATCGCACGGGCCTCGACTTCGGGCTCGACTTTAATGCCCTTGGGTATTTCGCGACAGAAAGCTTGGGCGAGGACACGGCCGCCACCGGTGTCTTGCGTCTCTTCGGGGAGTGGGAACTGACCGGGCGCGGCACCGAAAACACAGGCACTCTGGTTGGCAAGGTCGATTACCGCCATCGCCTGGACACCGTTCCGGTCAAGGACTTCGCCGGGGAGCTGGGATATGCCGGCATTATCGGTGCCACCTACAGTGATCAGGGGTTGCGATTGACGCACCTCTTCTGGGATCAGAATTTTGCCGAGGGTCGCGGTGCCGTTTACGCGGGTTGGCTCGATGTCACCGACTATGTCGATGCATATGCGCTTGCGAGTCCCTGGCAGGGATTCGCCAATCTCGGCTTCCAGACCGGGACCGGAACCATAGGCGGGCTGCCCGATTCCGCCCTGGGTGTGGCCGCGGGCTATTTCTGGAACGACAATGTCTACATCAGTGGTGGGATTGTAGACGCCAACGCAGATGCTACGGACCCCTTCGGTGGATTTGACACGTTCTTCGGCGAAGGGGAGACCTTCAAATCGTTAGAGGTGGGTTGGACGACGGGTCCGGCGGCGCGTTTCTTCAACAATGCGCACGTGACCCTTTGGCAGATTGACGCACGCGAAGAGGAAGGCACGCCCAGTGGGTATGGCGTGTCCTTTCACCTCAGCTACGTCGTGCGTGAGCATTGGCTTCCGTTCCTGCGCGGTGGCTGGGCAGATGCAGGCGACGCTCTCTATGAGACCGCTTTCAGCGCCGGCTTCGGATACAGCCGGGATCCAAGCAAGGGGCTTTTCGGCGTTGGCGTCAACTGGAGCCGGCCGAACGCAGACACGTACGGTGAAGAACTGAACGATCAGATAACTGTCGAGGCTTTTTGGATGTTGGAGCTCGGCAAGGGCATCGAACTGACCCCGAGCGTCCAGTACATTGCCGACCCTGCCCTGAATCCCGAAGCGGACTCGACCACGCTCTTCGGCCTTCGGTTCCGAGCAGCCTTTTGAACACGATAGCCTAATGGTGCCAGGCTTTAGAACCTTAGAAAGTTGAGGCAGGCTGTTGTCGGAGGCATTCGACAATGGCAAGACGGCCGAGAATCGTGATCGAAGGCGCTCTGTACCACGTGTACAACCGGGTCTCGAGCGGAGAGGACATCTTTGCTGATCCCGAAGAGGCGATAGAGCTCGTCGAGATCGTTCGGGACATCAAGAAACGAGACGGCTGGACGATTTTCGCTTGGTGTGTGATGTCCAACCAGTTCCATGTGGTCTTGCGAACATCCTTCGTTCCGCTGTGGCGCGGGATGCATGGGATCCAGAATCGATTCAGTCGCGGGTTCAATCGGCGGCACGGCCGTACAGGCAGCCTTTGGCAAGGGCGATACAAGACGAAGTACGTTGAGGATCAGAGCTACCTGGATGGGCTCGTCTTGTACGTACATCTCAACCCCGTGAATGGGGGCCTGGAGGCGAAGGAGTTCATCCGTCGCGTTTGCGAGCTCGCGGGGTTCGGCCAGATCAGCTTGCCTCGAGGTCGACAGACCGAGATACCGCCAATGCCCGTAAAGTGGTCGCTACGCTTGGCGTCGAGCGCTGGAGCCAGAAGAGGACCGATCTGGCCGCCGTGTTGAGCAAGAACCCCGATGTCGTGAGTTTCTGGGCGGGGGAAGGAGCGCGCAGACGACAGGAGGACCCGGACTACGCGGCGAAGCTCGATGAACGCCTCTCGGCAGCTCTCACCCGTGACGGTTGAAGATGTAACTTCCTAAGGTTCTAAAGCCTGGCGCCGATACCGATATGCTGGCCTGAGGCGCCGACCCCCTCCCCCACCGAAATACAGCCGTTTTGGTCGTAGCGGCGGTTCCGTCTTTTCTCGATACTATGTCTCGTTATTCAAGAACGGGAAAGACAAACGTGGCGATCCCGACATATGAAATCGGAGTGGTTCACCGGGGCTGCAGCCTAACCGTGGGCGGGTCGACCCGATGAACCCGGCGGACGGCCCCACTCAACCAAAAAAA
>JARRKC010000125.1:0-4472 GCA_037388505.1 Acidobacteriota bacterium
CACTGGGCCGAGCATCCGCCTTTCGACACCTGGTATCGGGAAAGCTGGATCCGCTCGGAGTACTCGCGCAACAACCCGCATCGGGCCTACAACGAACTGCGCGGCTTCCTGACCAGTCAAGGCCGGCACCGTCCGGTCCGGCCGGCCCGCCGCTAAGTTGCTTGTTCGGGAATGGAGCGGTTCGTCCGGGATCCGGCACGTCCCGCTCGGCCGGACAAGATGCATCGAACCCAGGATGCAGCCAAAGGCCGGATCCTGGGTACGGGTGACCGCGACGCCCTCCCCAGAGTCACGCCTTGCAGGACGGCGCGACATCGAGGTCGATGCTCCCGACCTGTCTACGTCGTGGGACGGACCCCTTCGACCGATTTCCAAACGGGGTGCGAATCACCTGGGGCACCCTGATATGCTTAGTTTGAGCGGCTGGTCTCGCACGCGTTCCAAGACTGATTTTCGTAAGTCATTGATTCGGGATATCGTAGAGCTGCAGTTCTGATCCCTGTCCATCGGAAGGTGCGTTCCTGCCTCTCTGGTCTTCTCCCCGGCACCATGGAAGCCGGGCCTTGATGCTGATCTGAATTCATTGAGCGGGGTCGATTGACCGACGCCGTGAACTCGAAAGTCATGAGCTGGGAGGGACGAATTGGCTGACCAGAAGAAACAGGGACAGAGCAGCGGAGACCCGAACGAGTCGACTCGACAACCCGGGTTCAAGGACCTGTCGACGGAGGAGACCCTCGAGCGCCTCACGACCTCCGCCGACGGCCTCAGCCAGGATGAAGCAAAGAGTCGCCTCGACCGCTACGGGTACAACGAACTGAAAGAGGAGAAGGAGAGCGCGCTGCTCCAGTTCCTGGCCTACTTTCGGGGAACGATCCCTTACATGATCATGGCTGCAGCCGTGGTGTCGGGGATCCTTGCCAACTACATCACGCTGATCATCATCCTGGTCCTGCTCGTCGTCAACGCGATCATCGGATTCCGGGAGGAACGACAGGCGGGCAACGCCATCGCCGAGTTGAAAAAGAGACTGGCCGTGCAGGCCAAGGTCAAGCGCGACGGCAAATGGGCCACCATCCAGGCAAGAGAGCTCGTCCCGGGCGATATTGTGCGACTGCGAATCGGCAGCGTCATTCCGGCCGACGCGAAGTTGCTCGAGGGGGATTCCGTGCAGGTGGACGAGTCGGCGCTGACCGGCGAATCCATGCCGGTCGAGCACCACTCCGGAGACACGGTCTATTCGGGCTCCATTCTCAAGCAGGGTGAGGCGGACGCCGTCATCTACGCCACCGGGCTCAATACCTTCTACGGTAAGACGGCTCAACTCGTGGAATCGGCCAAGACCAGGAGTCATCTTCAGATTGCCATCATCAAGATGGCCGATTACCTCCTGGTCATCGGAGTGATCCTGGCCGTCCTCATCGTCAGCATCATCATCAGCCGTTCGGGCAGCGCCCTCGAGGCGATACAGTTCGTGCTGGTCCTGATCGTGGCCTCCGTCCCGGTGGCCATGCCTGCGGTGCTCTCCATCACAATGGCTTTGGGCGCCCGCAAGCTGGCCGAGAAGAAGGCCATCGTCACCAGGCTCTCCTCGGTTGAGGAGGTCGCCGGCGTCGATGTGCTCTGTTCGGACAAAACCGGCACTCTGACTCAGGCCAAATTGACCCCAGGGGATCCCTTCACGGTCAAGGGAGTCAGCCCCGACGAGGTCATCTTCGCAGCCGCCCTGGCATCTCGCGAAGAGGACCAGGATCCGATCGATCTTGCCGTTCTTGGCGGTGTCAAAGACAAGGACAAGCTGCAGTCCTATACGGTCCAACGCTTCTTGCCTTTCGACCCGGTTCACAAACGAACCGAGGCCTCGGTCAAGGACCCGAGCGGAAAGGAATACAGAACCACCAAAGGTGCGCCCCAGGTCATCCTCGGGCTCGATTCTGACGCGGACAAGATCAAGGACGAAGTGGACAAGGCCATCAACGAGTTTGCCGGCCGCGGCTTCCGTTCGTTGGGAGTAGCCCGCAGCGAAGGCGATCAGTGGCTCTTCATGGGGATCATTCCGCTATTCGACCCCGTTCGCGAGGACTCCAAATCGACGATCGACACCGCCGAGGAGCTGGGGTTGAGAGTGAAGATGGTGACCGGCGACCAGGTGGCCATCGCCAAGGAAATCGCCCGCCAGCTGGGGCTTGGAACCAACATCATGGACGCCGGCATCTTCGACGAAACCAAACATCATCAGGCGGGAATCCTTGCGGACGCCATTGAAGAGGCGGACGGTTTCGCCGAGGTCTTTCCCGAGCACAAATACCATATCGTCGAAGTCCTGCAGAAAAAGGGGCACATCGTCGGCATGACGGGGGACGGCGTCAATGACGCCCCGGCACTGAAGAAGGCGGATGCGGGGATCGCCGTTTCCGGCGCCACCGATGCCGCCCGCTCGGCAGCCAGCATCGCCCTGCTGAATCCCGGACTCTCGGTCATCATCGACGCCATCCGGGAAGCCCGGCGCATCTTCGAGCGCATGCTCAGTTACGCCGTCTACCGCATCGCCGAGACGATCGCCCTGCTCGGATTCATCACGATCGCAGTGGTGGTCTTCAAAGTCTACCCGGTGACACCGATCATGATCGTCTTTCTGGCGATCCTGAATGACGGCTCCATCCTGTCCATCGCCTACGACAACACCCGCTCGGCCCTCGAGCCCCTGCGCTGGAACATGGGATTCGTCATGGGCCTGGCAGGGGTCCTCGGCGGATACGCTATCCTGCGCTCGCTGGGCATCTACCTCATCTCCGTCTACGTGCTCAGTCTGGACATGGAACATGCCAGGACCATGATTTACCTGAACCTCTCGGTCGGCGGCATTCTCACGCTCTACGCGGCCCGAACGAGAGGTCCCTTCTGGTCGGTGACTCCGGCCAAGGCTCTGCTCCTGGTGACCTGGGGCGCCCAGATGGTGGCCACTTTCATCGCCGTCTACGGGTTCCTGATGGCTCCGATCGGCTGGCGGGACGCCGGCATCACATGGGGCTACAGCTTCGTTCTCTTCCTGCTCCAGGACCAGATCAAGCTGGCCGGACGCAAGATCTTCAGCGAAGAACACTCCGGCTACTTCGGGCGACACGTGCGGTAGATTGGTGCCCAGGGGAGTCGGCCGGCCTCGGAGCTCTGTCTGTGCAGTTCGCACTTCGCACCTCGGCCTTCCGGATGCCGGGAGAACCGGAGAACCGGAGAACGGGAGAATACGGCTGACCGCATCGGTCGGACCACGGTGGCCCGGGATTCACGCGACGGACGTTCCTGAAACGACATGGACTCCATCCGCCATTCCCGGGCTATGTGCCAGACTAACCCGAGAATCGTTATCTGGCAGCACCTTACGAGCGATCTCCGTGCGTGTCACCGGTTTCTCGGATTTCCTCGCCTTCCCCGCTGGAATCTGGCTCGCGAATCCGGGAGAATAAGCGGCACAGATCGTCCGGCGCTCCAGCGATCACTCCTGCGATCTCCTGCTCTGCTCGGCATCGGGGATTCGACGTCCCCCCTGCAGCGGCCGGTCTGCAATGTTCCGTCATGAGAGGAAGGAGAGAGTCGATGAATCAGAAATCGGTTGTTGTGGGGCGATGGATTCTCTGGCCGGTGGTGATTACCCTGGTCGTGGCATTGATTCGTCTGGTCGGGGAACTGATGGGGTGGAGCTCTTTCTACTTCAGTCGCGCCGGTGGCGGCGGGGCCGCTCCGGTCGGTATCGTCTGGCTGGTTCCCATCTTCGGCGTCTACTTCGCCTGGAAGCTGAGGTCCGCCGGACATGGCGGCAACGCCGGACGAACGCTCGGGATGGCAGCACTGGGTCTCCTCACGATGATCGTCGGCGCCGTGGTCCTCTATTTGGTGGCATCCTCCAATGAGGTGCTTTCCGAGTTGATCTTCCCGGTTGTGGCGATCCTGGCGATCATCGTGGCCGGCAGAGGCGGGTCGGCGCTCTTTTCGCTTCTTCTAGCCTATGGTCTGGCGGTGAGAGTCTTCATGGTCATCATCTACTTCCTGGCTTTCGCGATGCACTGGGATTCGCACTACACCGCCGTTTCCCCGGGTTTCCCGATCACATCCTGGTTCGGGCGATGGGTGGTCCTGGGCGTGCTTCCTCAGCTGACGTTCTGGGTCGCGTTCACGGTCGTGTTCGGCAGTCTGTTCGGCGGACTGATCCTGCTCGTCCGTCGCCCGCGTCCTGCCCCGCCGGCCTAGGATCCTCGGCCCCGGCGTGCCGCCGTGGTGAACTGCCCGAAAGCATGCAGCCTCAGGTCAGAGCATGAACGAGTGAGTGCCGCAAGGCGTCTCGGCCGCCAAGGGCTCATCCTTCCCGGCAAGACCCATCGCCCGTCGGTTCGCGAAGCTGCCGATCGTGGTCATTCCGGGGTCACAAGGCAGGGAGTCGGCGACCGTGCAGGGGGTCGCTCACTTCGTTCGCGTTC
>JARRKC010000126.1:0-4913 GCA_037388505.1 Acidobacteriota bacterium
GCCTGCCCCAGCTTTTCGTAGCATCCGCCGAGGCGCAGGAGCGCCTTCGCGGCCAGGGCACGATGGTTGCCGTTCTCGGCGGCGATCTGCTGATAGAGCTCGATGGCGGCATCCAGATTACCATCGACGGTCTCGAGCTGAATGGCTCGTTCCAGCAGGACCGCCGGGTCCTCGGTCGCCTGCGGCAGCGTCGCGAACGCCAAGGCGAGAGTCGCGCAAACCACCGAAACAAGCAGAAGGGTTGCTTTTCGTGATTTCATGTCTTTACCTCCTGCGTGCAACCTACGGCAGGCAAGTAAGAGCGGGACGAGCACCGTGTGATGATTCGGTGAGGCAATCAACCGCAAAGACGATATTCGACGCGAACCGCCACCTTCAGCTTCAGCAGGAGAATGTTCGCAGGCCCACTATGCGCTCGCTCACGAAAACGCGTCAAGATGCCGGGACTTGGAGTCTTCTCCCGCCGATGACATTTTCGTGACAACCGACCGCACCGCTGAAGCTAGAGTTAGAATGGCTCCCGCAAGGATGTGCCGTGAAACTTGGCTCCAGAGGACATGGTCGGCTTTTCCTGCTCTTTCTGATTGCAGTTGTCCTCCCCAGCGCCGCGCTCGTGCTCTTCACGGTGCGCATGATACGGCAGGACCGGGAACTCTCGGAGAAACGCCGGCTGGATGATCAAACTCGCCTGGCAGCGGAGATCGGTCGGTTTCTTCTTCTGCGCCTTAAGAACATCAAGCTGCAGGAAGCGGCTGTCGCGGCGTCGTCGAGCATGTCACGGGAATACAGGAATCCGGAGGTCGTCCTGGTCGGCCGGGTGGTGGATGATCGACTTCTCTTGCCGTGGGAGGACGATCGTCCAGCCCAAGATCCGGGTGCGCCTCCCGGCTTCTTTCGAAGCATCCGCCTGGGCGAACAGGAAGAATTCGACCACGGGAATCCTGCAGGCGCCGCAGGACGGTTCCGGCAGGCGCTAGGGCTGGCGCATGACGCGAACCAACGGGCTTACGCCCGCCTTTCTCTGGCCCGCGCTCTGGGCAAGGCAGGCAAATCCGCACAGTCCGAGAAGGAATACCGCAAAGTCCTGGCGGTCGAAGGCTCCGACGAATACGGCATCCACTTCTCGCTGTATGCATGTCGGGCTCTACTCGAATCGGACGAGGCGAGGGCCGAAGTGCTGAAAGCCATAACCGCGCTGCTTCGAGACCACCAGTGGCACTCGCCGTTCGAAGCGTACCTGATCAAAGGCCTCCTCCATTCGATGGCCCAGGACACAAGTTCTCCGGACCTGCGCAGTGCCGCCGACGGCGCCTATCGGGAATCGGTCGAGTACCTACGCCTGGTGGAGCACACCCTGGCGCTACAGCGTGACTTCGAGGCTCTGCGGCTCACGCTCTCCGGTCAAAGCGCCTCCGGAAGATCGATGCCTTCATGGACTCTGTATGGCGATCCTCCCTGGCTGGTCGGTCTGGCGGATACGGAAGCGACACCCGGAGACCGCCTCGTAGCGGTGCGCGCCCAGGACCTCCTCGAATCGATCTGGTCCGAACTGAGCGCGGGCCGCGAAGCGTGGGGGGATGCGCATCTTGTCGGGAGCGACCAGGCCGCGGGCGTCTGGCTCGGGCAGAACTTTCCCGGAGTGCGCGTCGTCTTTTTGGATGGCGGACCGTCGCAGTCGCCGGCCCCGTGGAGCGCGCAACGAACTTTCTACTGGTTGGCGCTGGCCCTGGTTCTGAGCGTGACCCTCTTCGGTTCGTATGTCCTGTGGCGCGACGTGCGTCGTGAACTGCGCATGGCCGACATGCGCTCTCAGTTCGTCTCCAGCGTCTCCCACGAGCTGAAGACGCCGCTGACCTCCATCCGGATGCTCGCCGAAACCCTGAGTCTCGGTCGCTCCCGCAAGCCGGAGGCTCAGAGACTGTATCTGGAGACCATCGTCAACGAAAGCGAACGCTTGACGCGGCTTCTGAACAACGTTCTCGATTTCTCGAAGATCGAGACGGGCAGGATGGCGTATCGCTTGGCGCCGGCATCGCTGCCCGACGTCGTGCGAGCGGCGGCGCGGGCGGTGCAGTATCCCCTGAACCAGGAGGGGTTCACACTCAACGTGAGCATCGAAAACGGCTTGCCTGAGGTCAGGGTGGACCGGGACGCGATCGAGCAGGCGATTCTCAACCTGCTCAGCAATGCCATGAAATACTCCGGCGATGCGCGGACGATCGACCTTTCCCTTCTGTGCCGTGACGGACATGCCGTGATCCGGGTGACCGACCACGGGATCGGGATCGATCCTCGAGATCAGAAGAGAGTATTCGAAAAGTTCTATCGCGTGGACTCGCCGGAAAACGAGCGCGTTACCGGAACCGGCCTCGGCCTGGCGCTGGTCGCCCATATCGTCAAGGCTCACGGAGGGCGCATCGAAGTGGAAAGCACGCCCGGCCGGGGCAGCACATTTTCCATCTACCTTCGCCTGGAGAGTGAGCCGTGAACAGGATTTTGGTCGTCGAGGATGATCGCGCCATTCTGCTCGGGCTCGTGGACAACCTGGAATTCGAGTCCTATCAAGTCTCGGTCGCCACGGACGGGGCGGAAGGCTACCGCATGCTCCGAGAGCGGAGGCCCGATCTGGTCATCCTCGATCTGATGCTCCCCCGCATGAGCGGCTATGAACTTTGCCGCAAGGCACGGGCGCAGGGCGACACCACCCCGATCCTGATGCTGACCGCCCGGGGAGAGGAGATGGACCGCGTGCTGGGCCTCGATCTTGGCGCCGACGACTACGTCACCAAGCCTTTCTCGGTGCCGGAGTTGATGGCGCGCGTGCGGGCCCTGTTGAGGCGGTCGCAGACGGCGCGGTCCGGCGCCCCGCCCGACGAGCTGCTCTTCGACGACGTAGTGGTCGACTTCCGGAGCTTCGAAGCACGCAAGGGCGGGCACGAACTGAGACTCTCGCGCAAAGAGTTCGGCGTTCTGCGCCTGCTGGCAACTCGGATGGGCGAGGTCGTGACCCGTGACGAGCTGCTCAACGAGGTCTGGGGCTACGACCAATACCCTACGACTCGAACCGTCGACAACCACATCGCCTCCCTGCGCTCGAAACTGGAAGACGACCCGGCCGAGCCGCGCCATCTCCTGACGATGCACGGCGTCGGCTACAAGCTGGTGGTGACGTTTTCATGACAATTTCGGGAAGAATACGGGGCATTCATTTTGCAGAGACTCACCATTTTGGACGGGCGATCGTGACACTTACTGAAGCACGGCGGCCTACTTTCAAGGTTGGAGAGAGGAACCTGAAAAGGAGGTCGGCATGAAAAAGACTTCAATCTTGATCGCCCTTCTGCTCTGGCTGCCGTTCGGGATGGGCAGCAGTTCTGCGCAGAGCGGCTACGACCTGTTTCAAAAGGCGCTGATGCTCGAGCGTACCGACGGCAAGCTCGCGGAAGCCATCCTGCTCTACCAGAGGGTGGTCAAAGAATCGCAAGACGAGCCGCTCGCCGCCAAAGCGCAGCTCCAGATCGGAATCTGCTACGAGAAGCTCGGCCAGAGCGAGGCCCGGGCGGCTTACCAGACGGTGATCGACAAGTATCCCCGGCAGATGGAAACAGTGAAAGCAGCAAAGGAAAGAATCTCCCAGCTCGCCGCTGTATCGGAGCCGGTTCCCGACAAACCGAAATTCCGGAAGGTCGCTATCCCTTTCAAGCTATCCTGGTGGTCACCGACCCCGAGCGGCCCCATCGTTGATTTCGGCGCCCGCCTGTCACCGGACGGCCGGACGCTGGCTTTTGGCTCGGAAGGAGCGATCTGGCTCATCCCCGTGCCCGGGAATGTGAGTCCGGACATCGCAGGCGAACCGCGAAGGTTGACGAAAGCCATGTATGCGATGGGAGGAGGAATTTCCTGGTCGGCCGATGGCAGCCTGATCGCTTTCAACGCGGCCAGAGCGGAAGGGGAGAGTCAGGATGTTTATGTGATCCCTTCGGAGGGCGGCGAGCCGGTGAGACTAGTCAGAAGAGAACCCGGATTTGGTTTCGCCCCACTCGGAGAGGCTCTCAGCCTCTCACCAGACGGAAAACTGCTGGCCTACCAGTCGAAGTGGGATGGTGAAGGGCGTGCGGGTTGGAGCCGTATTCAAACGATAGCGCGCGGGGCAGCATCTCCGAACATCGTGACCGAAACCAAGTCCGCCCAGCCGTCGTTTTCACCCGACGGTCGGATGATTGCCTATGTGAACTACAGGCCGATGGAACTCAGGGTGATTCCGGCGTCAGGAGGGGAATCCGTCAGGGTGACCGACACTGCCAACAGGGCCGTAGCAAGTCCGGTCTGGTCGCCGGGCGGAGACATGCTTGCGTTCTTAACGGGAACCAACATGACTCCTTATGACGAGAGCTGGATCGTCCCGGTGTCGGAACAAGGGAAGGGACGCTACATCATTAAATCTCCCGCATATGAACGGGATGCCTTTGGCAGGATGGACGTCCGACAATAAGATCGGATTCGTCTGGGGCGGCGATACCGTTGATAGGGTCATCTACTCCGTGCCCGCATCCGGTGGCAAGGCAGCCCAGGTGACCCCCTCAGGAGACTTCTATTTCCCAAGGTGGTCCCCGGACGGAGAAAGGATCTGGTTTCTCAACGGGGATACTCCTCATACGCTGGGCTCTGTTCCCTCCAGCGGCGGGACGGTCAGGAATCTGGCTACGACCGTTCAAGAAGTGCCACCGGGCGGAGGCAACGTCATTTCGCCAGATGGCAAGAACGTGGTGTTTGCGGGTTTTGGGGGGTCTGGGAAGGGTGTCAATCTCTGGATCATGCCCTTGGAAGGCGGGCAGCCTGCCCAGTTGACCTCTCCGATGGGGCAGCAAGACCGGTTTCCATGCTGGTGCGATGAGGGCAGATCCCTGCTGTTC
>JARRKC010000127.1:0-4374 GCA_037388505.1 Acidobacteriota bacterium
ATAACCAAGCGGGAATACACCCATGCGGCGGCAGCAAGGGTTCCAATCTACATCTTGATTGAGAGCGCGGTCTGCGTCGTCCGCCGCAAGGTGACCACCCATTCCGATCGAAAGTGTCCAGGGATTCCGGGGGAAGTTGTCCAGTGATTCCGACGTGAAGGTGTCCACTTTCGGGGTGGGCATCGGAACGGTGGAAACGAGGTCCGGAATGGTGGACAACATCCCCGGAATGGGTGGACAAGTTCGTCCGGAATGGCGGACACGTTCCCCGGAACGGTGGACACGATCGCGGAATCGGAGTCGAAGCGGCGCTGGATAATCGCCGGTAAGGTGGACCTCCTTGAGAAAGGAGGTGCCGATGCCGGCCCGGAGGTTATCCATGCGACGAATCCGTGAAGTCCTCAGACTGAAGTTCGAACTGGGATTGGAGAATCGGCAGATCGCCCGCAGCTGCCGCATCTCTCACAGCTCCGTGGGCAACTACCTGATACGGGCCCGGCGGGCCGGCTTGAGCTGGCCGCTGCCCCCGGACCTGGACGACGAAGCTCTCAGGCAACGACTGTTTCCGCCCGACGAACAACCGGCGGAAACGTCGAGGCCGTTGCCCGACTTTGCTTCGATCCACCAAGAACTGCGCCGTCACAAGCACGTGACCCTGCAGCTGCTGTGGCAGGAGTACAAGCAGGTCTATCCGGAAGGCTACCAGTACAGCCGCTACTGCGAGCTCTATGCCCGCTGGAAAGGGAAACTCGATCTGGTCCTGCGCCAGGATTATCGCGGCGGCGACAAGCTGTTCGTCGACCATGCCGGACAGACGATCCCCCTGACCGATCCCCGCACCGGAGAGATCCGGGAAGCGTATCTGTTCGTGGCCACACTCGGAGCCAGCAACTACACCTATGCGGAAGCCACCGCGCATCGCGATCTGCCCTCCTGGATCGGATCGCACGACCGGGCCCTGGCCTTCTTTGGCGGGGTCCCCACCGTCGTCGTCCCGGACAACTGGAAGACCGGGGTCACCGATCCCTGCTTCTACGATCCCGATCTCAATCCCACGTACCGGCAATGGGCCGAACACTACCAGACGGTCGTCATTCCGGCCCGGGTGAGAAAGCCCAAAGACAAAGCCAAGGTCGAAAACGGTGTGCTCGTCGCCGAACGCTGGATCCTGGCGGCGCTTCGCAAGCGCACCTTCTTCTCCATCAGCGAAGTCAATCAGGCGGTCCGGGAGCGGCTCGTCGAGTTGAACAACCGCAAGTTCCGCAAACTCGATACGACCCGGGCTCGCCTCTTCGAAGAGGTGGACCGGCCGGCCTTGAAGCCGCTGCCGGCCGAACCCTATCCGTATCGGGAATCGAAGAAGGTTCGAGTCCATCCCGACTACCACGTCGAGATCGACCGTCATTACTACAGCGTGCCCTATCACTATGTCCACGAGCAGCTCGAGGCCTGGATCGGCGAGAAGACGATCGAGATCTTCCGCTGCGGTCTGCGGGTGGCGTTGCATGTGCGCAGCTTCGACGTGGGCCGCCATACCACCCTGGACGAGCATCGTCCCCCGCAGCACCAAAACCTCCAGTGGACCTCGGATCGGATGATCCGCCGGGGCCGAGCCGTCGGTCCGGCTGTGGCCGAGGTCCTCGAGCGGATCATGGCTTCCCGCCCTCATCCGGAGCTGGGCTACCGCTCCTGTCTGGGGGTGCTGCGACTGGGGAAACAGTATACGAACGAGCGGCTCGAGGCCGCCTGCCGTCGGGCCCTGTCGGTCAACACCTGCTCGTATCGAAGTATCCGCTCGATTCTGGCGACCGGCCTCGATCGGCAGCCGGTCGAATCGGCGACCTCTTCTCCTGCTCATGACACCGTTCATACCAACGTCCGTGGCTCATCCTATTACGGCTCGAAGGAGGTGCGGTCATGACGCGCGAGCAGACCTTCGACAAGCTCTACAGTCTCAAGCTGCACGGTCTGGCCGACGCCCTCGAGCAACAGCTGGACAATCCCGAGATGGACGGTCTCGGATTCGAAGAACGGCTGGCGCTGCTCGTCGACGCCCAGTACCTGTGGCGCGAGAACCGGGCCTATGCCACCCGCCTCAGGCAAGCGCATCTCAAGATGACTGCCGCGATCGAGGACATCAACTATCGACATGCGCGCAAGCTCGATCGTTCGATCGTTCAGTCGCTGTCGACCTGCGAGTGGATCCGCCGTCATCACAATCTCACCATCATTGGCGCCTCGGGGCTCGGAAAGACCTATCTGTGTTGTGCCTTCCTGGAGAAGGCCTGCCGCGAGGGTTTCCGTGCGTACTATGCTTCGGCTTCGAAGTTCTTCCGCCGGCTCGGCATGGCCTGGGCCGACGGCAGCTTCGATCGCTTCCTGGCCAAGCTGGCCCGCACCGACGTCCTGGCCATCGACGACTTCGGCCTGGTGGCTTTGACCGACCTCGAACGCCGTCATCTGCTGGAGGTTCTCGACGATCGCACGGAATCGCGATCGACGATTCTGACCAGTCAGTTTCCGGTCGAGAACTGGCACGAGCTGGTCGGCAGTCCCACCCTGGCCGACGCCATCGTCGAGCGGATCCTGGCCAACAGTCACCGCATCGAACTCGAGGGCGAGACCCTGCGTCGGCTCGAGGCGAAGGAGGAGGTGACGTCATGACGCTCACGCTCAAGCACGACAAGGGCTGGTTTGCCGCCGGCGCGGAAGTCGAAAACGCTTTGAAGGTTCTGACCGACGGCGCCTTCAAGCTCTTCATTCACCTGTGTCTGGCGGCGCCTCGTCAAACCGGGGTCCTCGAGACGAGCCAGAGCGAGTTGGCCCGCACGCTCCACAAGACCAATGGGACCATCCGCAAGTACCTCCAGGAGATGGAGGAGCAAGGTCTGTGTCGCCTGAGCGGCTTCGTACCGGTTCCGTACTGCCGGGGCCGCATCGAGATCACCGACGAGTTCTGGCCCTATCACCGACACTCTACGCCTGAGCAGAACCAGACGATCGGCGACGAATCGCTGGACCAGGTGCGCCGGCTGCTCGAGGCGCGCAGCTGTGTGGCGGCTTCCTTCTCCACGGCCGACGAGATCCTGGCCCGCAAGTGGCTCGAAGACGGTGTTTCGATCGGGCGCATCGAGCAGGCGATCCTGCTCGGCTGTGCCCGCAAGTACGTCGCCTGGCGCAATCATCACGACGTGACGCCCATCCGTTCTCTGCACTACTTCGAGCCGGTTCTCGAGGAGATCGACCAGATGGAGATCTCCCCCGACTACTGGAAGTACGTCCGCTCCCGCATGCGGCGCATGGAGCGGCTCTGGGAGGAAACCCACAAACGCCAACAAACGTTGGAGGCGGAAAACTGAACCCTCTCGAGACTCGAAAAACCGCAGATCGGCGAACTGGGTCAATCTTTGACTAAGCTCGGCCGGCCAAAATCCAAAGGAGATGATCTTGATTACCCCTCAGATCGCCTTACTTCTTGAATGATGTTGTCCACCTCGGGCACCATGAAAAAGCTCCAGCGTCGCTTCGCTCCGGAGGTGGACAACTTCCCCGGACTGGGTGGACAACTTCAGCGGAATACGCAGCCCAGCCACCGGTTTCGATCTTCTTCAGCAGTTCTGCCGCCTCCTCGGGAGTGAGATCGATGAACTGAAGTGAGAGACTGACGTTTGCGAGCGGACAGGTTCGCTGAAGGATCCAGGAGTTGGTCTTATGCAGCCAATTCCCCGGAGTCACGACGGCATTGCGTTGTCCGTTCCAGCAGAGTCCGGTCGGATCCCTCCACCACTGCTCATCGAACTTGTCCTCGAGCAAGAGAATCGTCCCTCCCATCTTCAGGTCGGACTCGGTCAGGACGTCGGGAGGATCCACCCCTTCGTCGGTGACCAGGCTGATGGCGCCGGCGGCCGAATTCAGATCACGCGCCTGAATCTCGCGCCCCTCGTCGCCCTCCTTCCAGGTGCGGCCGCAGTGGTATTCCAGTTTCCGGTCGAGCGACAGCGTCCCCCGCCACTGCCACTTGGGCGTGCAGTGGATGTGAATCTCAGCAGTCGTCAACGACTTTCCCGGCAACGTACAGTTGAGCCCGTCAATGATGTTGCAGGAATTGAAGACCTGCAGATTCGTCGTTTGATCCCGGCACTGGTCCGGGGCCCGATAGCGAATCTGAACGACGCCCGCCGGGCCCACTTCGAAGACCTTGTAGGGGTCCTTGTCGAAGCCGTTGATCACACGCCCCTTGTCGACCGTCACCAGCAGCCTCTCGAACGGAGCCGACTGACGACCTTTCTGGTCCTCGATCTCGGTGATGGAGAAGGTCGCTTCTGTCCCGGCTTCGATCCCCGGCGTCTCGGGAACGACCTTGGCGGTCTCGGG
>JARRKC010000128.1:0-4338 GCA_037388505.1 Acidobacteriota bacterium
CCATCGGCGAAAACGGGAAGCAGCGCTTCCGGTTCCGGAAGCAGTTCCATGTTTCTCCTTTCCTGGACATGGAGCTGGACTACACCTGGTCCTTCACCCGGCCCGGTGCGACGCTGGCCATCCACATGGACACCCACAAAGGGGGTCGACGGGTCTTCGATGCGACGATGACCCTGAGGCGGCGGGAGATCAGCACCTGGAACCTGAACGCCGCCCTTCTCCGTTATCCCTTCGTCACGCTGAAGACGATCTCGGCCATCTATTGGCAGGCCCTTCGCCTTCGACTGAAAGGCATCCCCTTCTACACGCATCCCGCGAAACGCACACAGGAGACCTGAGCTGATGAAATCTCTGGGCAATCCATCCCTGACGACTCCGCAGGACGGAGCCGCTCGGGCAGGAATCTTCAATATTAACGGCCTCCTGCGCAGGCAGGTCTTTCGGCTCCTCGAGCAGCTCAGTGTGGGCTCGCTGACCATCCTCGAACAGGGACGAGTGCACCGCTTCGGGGTGCCCTCGGCCGATCCGGAGCTTCGGGCCGCGGTGGAGATCCATGACCCGGCCTTTTACCGGGCCGCGGCGCTGCGGGGCAGTGTCGGTGCCGGAGAGGCGTACATGGACGGCCTGTGGAGCTGCGACTCCCTCCCGTCGGCCTTGCGCATTTTCGCGCGCAACCACGAGCTTCTGGGATCCCTGGATTCCGGCTGGGCCCGGATCGCCTCGCCGCTGCTTCGACTGCGGCACCTCACCCGCCGGAACACCCGGGCGGGCGGGCGGCGCAACATCGCCGAACACTACGATCTCGGCAACGACCTGTTCGAGCTCTTCCTCGACGAGTCGATGATGTATTCGTGTGCCTACTTCGAATCGGAAGGAGCTTCCCTGGCCGAGGCCTCCCGTGCCAAGATCGACCGCATCTGCCGCAAGCTGGAACTGGCATCGAACGATCATCTCCTCGAAATCGGCACGGGATGGGGAGGTTTCGCGCTGCATGCCGCCCGCCACTACGGCTGCCGAATCACGACGGCGACCATCTCCCCCGCCCAGTACGAATTCGCCCGGGAACGTATCCGTCGGGCCGGTCTGGACCGGCAGGTGACGGTCCTGCTCGAGGACTATCGGGATCTTTCCGGCCGCTTCGACAAGCTCGTGTCGATCGAGATGATCGAGGCGGTGGGGTACGAGTTCCTCGAGACCTACCTCCGGCAGTGCAGCGAGCGGCTGCGCCCCGGCGGTCGGGCGGTGATTCAGGCCATCACGATCGCCGAGGAGTTCCTGGCGGAGGCGATGCGCTCGGTCGACTTCATCAAGCGCTACATCTTTCCCGGCAGCGCGCTGCCGGCACTCAGCCAGCTGGACCGGATCGTCCGGGAATCGACCGACTTCACCTGGCTCGACACCGAAGACATCACGCCTCACTACGCCCGCACACTTCGACTTTGGCGCGAGCGCGTCCTCGCACATCGCGATCGCGTCCGACAACTGGGCTATTCCGACCGCTTCGTGCGGATGTGGGAGTTCTATCTCGCCTATTGCGAAGCCGGATTCCTGGAGCGCCACATCGGCGACGTTCAGATCGTGCTGCAAAAGGGAGGACGGTAGCAGATGGCCAAAACCTCGGCGGTCCTGACGACCGCGTGGACGGACCCGCTCTTCCGGCGGAAGGCGTGGAACTTCCTCGGCTTCCAGCTGGGCTGGTTCGCCTGTGTCCTGGGGGCGGCTCACGGATTCGCCTGGGTGGGGCCTGTCGTCGTCGGTCTGCTTCTGGCTCTGCATCTGCGGCTCCAGGAGCACCCTGGAGCCGAACTGAGGATCGTGGCAGCCGCCGCCCTCCTCGGGCTCCTGTTCGACACTTCCCTGGCCGCTTCAGGACAGGTGACCTACCTTGGAAGCCTGGCCGGGTTCGTCAGTCCCCCCTGGATCCTGAGCATGTGGATCAACTTCGGGCTGACGCTGCGATCTTCCATGTCCTGGCTGGAAGGTCGGCCCGGAATTGCAGCACTGATGGGCGCGGTGTCGGGCCCCTTCTCCTACTTCGCCGGGGCACGCCTGGGTGCTGTCGAACTGGCCGAACCGTCCTGGATCCCTCTCGCGCTTCTGGCCGTCGGCTGGGCGATCGCGCTGCCGCTCCTGTTTCGCTTCGCACACGGGGAGGCACAGCCGTGCTGAGTCCTTTCGAACAACTCGCCCTGGAAACGACCGGCGTTCTTGTCGTCATGTTCGCCGTTTGGCTGATCCAGCTCCGCTTCCGGGACGCGGGCGTGGTCGACGCTGCCTGGACCGCAAGCGTCGGACTGGCGGCGTTGTTCCTGGCCTGGACCTCGGACGGGGACATCGTGCGACGGACGCTGCTGGCGCTCGTCAGCGCGCTGTGGTCGTTCCGTCTCGCGTTCTACCTCCTCACCACGCGGGTATTCGGGCAAAAGGGAGAGGAAGCGCGCTATCACGAACTCCGGCGGCGGTGGGGCCAGGCGGCCGACCGGAACATGCTGATCTTCTTCCTGCTGCAGGGCATTCTGGTGGTCGTCCTGAGCCTGCCTTTCCTCGTTGTCGCCCACAGCACGGCGCCCGGTCCGAACGGTGCCGATCTGATCGGACTGGCCGTCGGCCTGGTCGCCGTCCTGGGCGAAACGATCGCCGACCGTCAGCTGGCCACTTTTCGGCAGAATCCGGCCAACCGCGGCACGACCTGTCGCGACGGGCTCTGGAGGTACTCGCGACACCCCAACTACTTCTTCGAATGGCTTCATTGGTGGGCCTACGTGCTGCTGGGACTGGCGTCCCCGTGGTGGTTCGTGACGCTCGTCGGTCCGGCCCTGATGCTCTTCCTGATCCTGAACGTCACGGGCATCCCGGCGACCGAGAAACGAGCCTTGGCCAGCCGGGGAGACGATTATCGCCGCTATCAGAAGACCACGAACCGGTTCTTCCCCTGGTTTCCAAGGAGGATTTCGAAATGACAGGACTCGAGACCGCCCTTTCACTCGTCGAACGGGGCTATGTTCCCGATTGGGTTTCAAGGCAGGGCATCCGCCGTCTGCTCGAAAAACGTTTGCGGGAAGAATCCGCCGGTTCGACCGAGGGAGACCGCCACAGGCTCCGGCAATTCGCAGACCAGCTGCGCCGAAGTGCGGTGGCCCTCCATCCCGACAAGGCCAACGAGCAACACTATGAGGTACCACCCGAGTTCTTTCTCGAGATTCTGGGAAAGCATCTGAAGTACAGCTCCTGCTACTGGGACCGGGAGACCCGAAATCTTGACGAAGCCGAAACGCGCATGCTCGCACTCACCTGCGAAAGGGCCGGTCTGGTCGACGGACAAGACATCCTCGAGCTCGGTTGTGGATGGGGTTCGCTGACACTTTGGATGGCCCGCCAGTTTCCCTCCAGCCGAATCCTGGCCATGTCCAACTCGACGCCCCAGCGGGAATTCGTCCTCGAGAGAGCCGGCCGGGAAGGTCTCGAGAATGTTCAGGTCGTCACCTGCGACGTCAACGAGTTCCAGACCGAACTGCGTTTCGATCGCGTGGTCTCGGTCGAAATGTTCGAGCACGTGCGCAACTACGCCGAACTGATGCGACGCATCGCCGGTTGGCTGCGCCCTGACGGCAAACTGTTCGTCCACATTTTCTGTCATCGCCGATTTGCCTATCCGTTCGAGACCGAAGGGGCGGACAACTGGATGGGGCGTTACTTCTTCACCGGCGGGATCATGCCTTCGGATGACCTTCTGCTCCACTTCCAGGATGATCTCGAACTCGAGACGCGATGGACCGTCGACGGCACGCACTATGCCCGCACGGCTTGTGCCTGGCTCGACCGGATGACGCTGAACCGAGAGCGGATCGATCCAATACTGGCCCGGGTGTACGGCCGACAGAACGCGACGGTCTGGAGAAACCGCTGGCGCCTGTTCTTCATGGCCTGCGAGGAACTGTTCGGCTATCGTGGAGGACGCGAGTGGCAGGTGAGCCACTACCGCTTCCGACCGCGGGCGACCGCCCAAAAGACTTCCGGCTCGTCCTGACGAGGCACGACGACAAAGAATTTGAGATTTGCGATTTGAGATTTACGATTTGAGCGCGGCCTGTGGTCGCGGGGCGCGCCCAGTTTAATCTGAAACCCCTTAAATCCCTAAATCGCAAATCTCAAATCTCAACTTCCCTACGAGGTCTTCGCCTTCAGCACGTCGCTCCGCTTGACGTGAATCTTGTCGAAAGAATCGCCTGAGATCACGTAATACCAGCCGGCAAACCGCTCATTGAGCTCCTGGGCCTTCTTGCGGCCATCCTCGAGCTTCTTCTCCCAGGCATCGTGCTTCGCCTGGATGGCCTGGTT
>JARRKC010000129.1:0-4277 GCA_037388505.1 Acidobacteriota bacterium
TCCGAGCATCCACGGCCACGGTTATCCATCGGCGTTTGTAGGAATCTCCTTCAAACTGATCGAGTTGACTCCATCGTTCAGGGAGGTCCGGAGAGACGAGAAGCTGACCCTTTATCCTGGGACCAACGGGGTTCCATCGAAACACTTGTAGTCCCCCGACATCGTCGAGTTGGCCATACGCGCCGCACGTTTGCCACGAACCTCCTAACCCAGAAACGACTTCATGATTGCGTTGCCCTGGGGCTAGAGTTCCATAGCTGAACAGCTTCTGGCTTGGACGATCCAGCAGCAAATCGAGCAGTACGATCTGAACGGGCACGACGACGTTCGATACCTGCTCATCACGCTCTCGTTTTTCCAGGTCCGGCCCGTAGGGAGTCTTCTCTCCATGTGCAATATTGGAGCGAATGATATAGAGGAGTTCTGCGGCCCGTTCTAGCACCCGATCCTCGGTTGCGTCCTCCCTCTGCAAGAGCAGCGCATCGTAGGCAGTTCGGAGCTTTCGATGTTCCTGAGATGCCTCCCGGACCAGGTGACCTGTCAACTCGACGTTCGGGCGGTATCCACGCTGGCGCAGGGTCTGATGGTTCATGACCTGAGGCTCGAACTCCACCAGTTGCTTGAGTTCGTCACTTCTGAGAAACCTTCCGCGATCTTCCTCGTCGACTCCCTCCAGGATCATGGTCTGGAATGCCCTGACTTCTCCCAATTGCTCGCCGCGTAGGTGCAGCACCCACTCCGTCTGAACCTTGTTCAAAGCATCGAAAAGGAGTCGCGAGACCTCTGTTTTCGGATGTCCCCGCTCCATCCGTTTTCTTGATTCGTTGATATGGACGACGGCCTCAGCAATGTGACCCGGCTGTACCAGTTGATCGAACCAGCTCATCTTCTTCCTTCGCCCACTTCGACACTCCTCAGGTCCGCTTCGCGGTCGCGATGGAAGTGCTCGTCGGCCAGACGTCCCTGGCAGCTCTTGTACATTAACTCGACGCAACGGATCCCGTCCCACTTCGAATCCACGACGGAGACGACGTCATTGCGCAGCACCCCTCGAACTGATGCGCCTTTTCGGAGCTCCTCAAGCTTGGCCATGCAATGCGACTAAACATTGTTGGACGGCAGCGGGGAAGATGCAACCGGAATTCGGGAATCCCCTGGATTCAGGCGGAGCCATCATCTGGCGAACGGGCGGGCGTCTGCAGGACCATCGGCATTCGCAAGCGGGGTGGCAGGCTCGCCGAGTAGGATTGGGTCTGTAATGGGAACCCGTGTCTACATCCTTGGAGCGGGCGCATCTGCCGCTGCGTGTGGACTCCCAGTCACACGGGAGGTGTTGCCTCGCGCAATTCTGAATGCGCAATCGCCATACGGGGACAAGACCTACCAGGCTGATCTGGCTCTCGTGCTCAAGGAGATCCAATATCCCGACGTCCTGGACCCGGACACGCGACCGTCCAGGGATTTCCTCACCCTTTGGCCTACCCCCAATTTCGAGGAACTGCTGGGTCGATACCAGAGGGACGGGCTCAAACAGGAAGAGGAGGCGCTCAAGCGTGTGCTCTATTCCGTTTTGGGAGGCCGCGACTATGATGGACCGGGCAGCTACCGGGAGCTTGTGGAGCTGATCGAATCGTCGACGGACGAACCGACGGCCATCATCACCTTCAACTACGATTTGAACCTGGATCGTGCCTGGGCACGGCGAGCGTCGGTCCACGATATTCCGTGGACCCACTCCGTCCACTTCGCGAGTGGTGTATCCGACGAGTTTCCCTCATACGAAAGGCTATCTCACAGTCCGCCTGCGCTTCATCTTCTGAAGCTGCACGGGTCGTTTGGGTTCTTGCGTTGTCCGCGCTGTGGCTCCCTGGGACTCGAATACTACGTAGACTACCGGCCTGAGCGAGGATTCGCCAGTGTCTGCAAGAGGTGTGGAAACATGCACTCATTCAGTCCCGTGCTCTTGGCACCCGTTCACGATAAGCGGCCGCCGGCTGAACTCAACACAGCATGGAAAGTCGCCCACGACTTTCTCAGCCGCTGCGATTCTCTAACGCTGATTGGATACTCCCTCCCTGATCAGGACGAACATGTCCGTAGGATGCTCTCCGAGGCTCTTGGATCTACATCCGGCAAATCCCAGTTGACCGTCGTCGATACGAGTGCGGAATCGAGGCACAAGCTAATCGGACTGCTCGGCGGCTTCTTTTCCCGGACACAGGCCTTCGAGTCCCTGGATGGATTCCTTTCCCGCTCCTCGGCGCGGCGTTACAAGTGAATCCATGGGCTGTGGAGGCCGGCCAGACCGTCTTTCTCTGCCACATCCACCTGATCCCACGGCGGGCTGGCGATGTCGAGAACCCCCGGGGGGAGTCCGGCATGTCATTCCGGGCAAGGGGTTCTACTGAGCTATCCGGCCGCCCGGCAAGGAAGAGGCGACCCAGGGCCGCCAGGCGGCGGCTGAGGCGTTCTTCGTAGAGGCTCCGCCCTGGATTCCCGCACAGCCCAGGGCTCCACGGACAGACCTGGGCGCATCGTTGCGATGCGCCCGATCACTCCACGCAGCGTGCTAAGCCAGCCCCTCGACGAAACCAAGTCTCAAGATGGCGCAGTCCGGTTGCCACCCCAGTTCACGCTTCGCCTTGGCATTCGAGTTGTCCCGAATCTCAGTCACCCATAGGACACACCTCCTTCGCCGATCAGGAGCCTGCCCAGCCAGATCGGGACTCTGAATGACGGTTTGGTCCCCACGGCCCAGGCCAGCTCAGGCAGCCAATCCAAGACCGGGGCCGGCTCGTCATCGACGATGTTGTAGATGCTTCGGTCGCCACGCGAGATCGCCGCAACCGTCGCCCGAGCCGCATCGCGGATGTGGATAAACAACCGGTTGCCGGAGGCGGGAAGCGAGGGACTGCTCCGGCCCGAGCCGTAGGGGGCTCCGAGCTTTGCCTGTGGTGTAAAGTCCGATGCGGTGCTAAGCTTGCCTTCAACGATCAGCTCGGGTGCAGGCAGTCGTCTGTAAAGATCCCGATCTGCCTGGCCCGGCGAGCCGAGGGGGGGCAGCATGATCGGCCGAACCATCTCTCATTACCGGATCGTCGAGAAGATCGGCGAAGGCGGGATGGGGGAAGTCTATCTCGCCGAGGACACGTCCCTGCCGCGCAAAATGGCGCTGAAGTTCCTGCCGGCTGCCTTCGCCGACGATGAACTGGCCCACAAGCGCTTTCTGCGCGAAGCCCGCTCGGCCGCCGCTCTCGATCACCCCTACATCTGCGACGTCTTCGAAGTGGCCTCGACCGATGACGGCACCGACTTCATCGTCATGGAATATGTCGAAGGCGAGACCCTCCAGGCACGTCTCGAACGAGGCCCGCTGTCCCTAAAGGAAACCCTGAAGCTGGGCACCGAACTGGCCGAAGCTTTGGAGTCGGCCCATGCCAAAGGGATCATCCACCGCGATCTGAAGCCCTCGAACATCATGCTCACACCGGCAGGTCATGCCAAGGTCATGGACTTCGGCCTGGCCAAGCGGTTGATGGCGGAAGGAGCCGACACCCAGGACCTCAGCTCAGCATTGACCGGAACTGGCGCTGTCCTTGGGACGCTGCCCTATATGTCGCCGGAGCACATCCGGGGACAGGCCGTCGATCACCGATCGGATATCTTTTCGCTGGGAATCGTGCTCTATGAAGCCCTGACAGGCGTGCATCCCTTCCGCAAAGCCCAACCCGGGGAGACGGCCGGAGCCATCCTCAAGGAAGAGGCTCCGCCTCTGAGCCGGTACGTCGCCGAGGTCCCCGAGCTGCTGCGCCACACGGTCGAGAAGATGCTGGCCAAAGACCCGACCGAGCGCTTTCAGTCGGTCCACGAAGTCCTGACCAACCTGAACCGGCTGAGAGAGGACTCGGGCAAGGTGACGATGATCCAGGATGAGCGGGTCTTGCGAATGCCGACGTGGGCCTGGCTTGCTGCAATGGTCGCCGTCTGCGCTATCGTCCTGATCGCTTGGGAGTTCTGGCTCCGGCCGGAGGGGGCCAACACATCGGTACCGCTGATGCGCAGTTCGATCGTGCTGCCGGAAGGAGAGCGACTGGCATCGGGAATCAACTTTAGACACGCCGTCGCCATATCTCCGGATGGTCGCTGGGTGGCTTACGCGAGCTACAAGCAGGCAGTAAGAGACGAGCCCGAGGTGGATTCCGTGATCAACCTGCGACGGCTGGACCAGACTGAAGTGCGTCGCATCTCCGGCCTGAATCCTTTCTTTTCGCCGGACA
>JARRKC010000129.1:4324-5338 GCA_037388505.1 Acidobacteriota bacterium
TGGGATTCGTGCAACGATCATCCCCAACGGAATTTCAGTTGAAGCGTACCAAAGTCGAAGGTGGACCGGTCGAAACCGTGACAGACTTCGAGGACCGTACCCGCGGAGGAGGCTACGGCTGCGTTTGGCTGCCGGACGGCAGGATTGTCTTTGCTCCGGGCCAAGACAATGGGTTGTTCTCGGTTCCGGCCGTCGGGGGAGAGCCGAAGCCCCTCACCCAACCGGACGAGGAGCGGGGAGAATCGGGCCACCGACTTCCTTCGGTTCTGCCGGACGGCCGGACGCTTTTGTACACGGCCGTTTTCTTCACTCCGCCCCCGGACTGGGACCGTGCCCGCATCATGGCGCTGCGTCTCGACACGGGGGAGAAGAAGGTCCTGACCCAAGATGGGTCGGACGCCCGATATGCTGCTTCCGGTCATCTTCTGTTTGCCCGCGAGGGCCGGTTAATGGCGGTGCGTTTCGACGCCGAGCGTTTGGAGATCCTGGGTGAACCAGTGCCGGTGCTCGATGGTCTCGCTCATTGCGTGCAGACAGCAGGTTCTGGCCGAGAGACGGGTGCCTCCCAGTACGCCGTGAGCCGCAGCGGGACGCTGGTCTATGGATCGGGCTCCGTCTATTCGGAGTTCAGGGGTGAGGTGGTCTGGGTCGATCGCAACGGCCGGGAGGAGCCGCTCGGTCTCGACCAAGGACGATGGTCGTCCGTCCGCTTTGCAGGCGACGGACACCGGGCTCTGTTCGTGAGGGGAGGCCCCCCCTCAGCCGTGTGGCTTTACGATTTCGATCGCAAGACGCTCCGGCGGCAGACCTTCGAAGGACGAACTCGCTTCGCAACTTGGGGACCCGGACCCGATGAGTTCACGTATGAGTCCGCTGCGGAGGGGCCCGAGGGGATTTATATCAAGTCGCTCGACTCCGGGCCGGGCCTTGGAGAAAAGCTGCCCACCGGCATCTCTGGATTTCAGGCCCCGAGTTCGTGGTCCCCCAACGGTCGCTGGCTAGCCTATGCCGTTT
>JARRKC010000130.1:0-4165 GCA_037388505.1 Acidobacteriota bacterium
GGTGACTTCCCGCGTCGTGCCGTCGTGGTGACCTCCCACGTCGTGCCGTCGTGGTGACCTCCCACGTCGTGCCGTCGTGGTGACCTCCCGCGTCGTGCCGTCGTGGTGACTTCCCGCGTCGTGCCGTCGTGGTGACCTCCCGGCAGCTCGATCCGGAAGCTTGGACCACAACGACACCACGAGCACGACGTCGTGTTTCACGCTAAACTCGTCTGTCGTGGCAGAAGAGTCCAATAGGATCGGTACCGCCGGATCCACGCTGCACCAGAGACTCCGTGTTCCGATCGGTTTCGCTTTTGGAATCGTCTACATCGTATTCAGCGATCCTTCCACCGCAGCTTTCTGGCCCGGTCTCGGGGTCGCCCTGCTGGGGCTCTCGATTCGACTTTGGACGGCCGGTCACCTGCACAAGCATGAAGATCTGGCCACATCGGGGCCCTACCGGTTCACCCGGAATCCGCTCTACTTTGGTTCTTTCGTCATGGGGCTGGGTTTCACGCTGGCCTCGGGCCGTCTCTGGATCCTGCTGCTCTTTCTGGCGCTCTTCCTGGCCGTGTATCTTCCTGTGATGCGCGCTGAAGTACGCGAGTTGGAGGCGGGGTACGGTCATCGATTTCGAAGGTATGCACACCGGGTACCGCTGTTCATCCCTTTGCTTCGACCTGCCGAGACAGAGACGGAAGGGCATTTCTCCTGGCGTCAGGTGCGCAAGAACAGAGAGTATAATGCTGTCGTAGGGTACTTCCTCCTGTGCCTGTTTCTGCTGGCCAAACGCCACTTCTTATGAAGCGTTTTCGAATTTCTTTCATTCTCCTCCTGATCGGGTGGCTGAGTACCGTCTGCGCCCTCCCTGAACAGGATTTTCCGGCATTTCTCAGCAACGGGGCCACGTACCAAGCTCCGTTCGCCGACGGCGAGCGACTGACCTATGTCGTGAACTGGAAGCCCCTCTTCTTCATTCCGGCGCTCAAGGCGGGCGAGATCCGGCTGTCGGTCGATAAGTCGAAGTATCACGGGCATGACACTTATCGAATCCAGGCCTGGGCGGACTCTGCCGGAAGCCTCACCCGTGTCGTCGGCTTCAGCGTCCGCAACTATTTCGAATCGCAGGTGGACCGCCAGACGTTCCGGTCGTACCGGATCTTCCAGAAAATCCGTCAGGGGAATCGCCAGCGCGATCTCGAGCTGATTTTCGATTACGACAAGAACCGGACCACAGTCCACGAGACGGACCCTTCGACGAATCCGCCCAGGGTTCTCCAGGATGCGATCAAGAGGGGCGTACCTCCGCTGGCGGTCGACGTCATCTCGGTCTTCTACGTCGCACGCGTCCGCGCTATCGATCCCGGCGAACATTTTGCCGTGGATCTCAGCGAACGCGGCGACTTCCGCCGGATTCGAGTCATGGCGGAGAGCACGGAAGAGGTCAAGACTCCCGTGGGCAACTTCCCTTCCCTGAAGTTGAGCACCACAGGAGGACTGTTTCGCGACGGAGGGGACTTTCACATTTGGCTCTCGCTCGACAGCCTGCGCGTGCCCACCAAATTCGAGACCGACGTCAAATTCGGCAAGGTCTATGGAGAGCTGACGCGTCTTCAGACCCCCACCTTTTCCCGGCGGGTCGTCCGCATTCCTTGACTCGTTCCTGAAATGCTAGAATCGCTTCGGCTACAGGCAGAGCGGGTGATCGCCGTCCGCTTCGGCGGAGGGAGGAAAGTCCGAACACCTCAGGGCAGCGTGCTTCCTAACGGGAAGGGGGGGAGACCCCACGGAAAGTGCCACAGAAAACAAACCGCCCCGCTCGCGGGGTAAGGGTGAAACGGTGGGGTAAGAGCCCACCGCTTCGATGGTGACATCGAAGGCACGGCAAACCCCACGCGGTGCAAGACCAAATAGGCTCCATTCGGGATGGCCCGTCCCAACCGTCCTCGGGCGGAGATGGAGCGGGTAGGTCGCTGGAGGGCCGGGGTGACCCGGCTCCTAGAGGAATGATCACCGCCCGTATCATGCGGGACCAGGATTCGGCTTACAGCTCTGCCTGGAGCCGCTGCTATCCGGAACAGTGGCGGAGATCGGCACGGGTCTTCGGACTGCAGTGACAGTCCCGCACGAAACTCCGAACGGAGCATGGCCGATGGACGACGACGCTGGAAGTCTTACCGATGTCGCAGGGATTCGCGTTGGACACTTCACCGATTCTCGACGCCCGACGGGCTGCACCGTCGTCCTGACGGAGCGCCCGATGACTGCCGGCGTGGACGTTCGCGGTTCGGCGCCGGGAACCCGCGAGACCGATCTTCTGGCGCCGCTCAATACGGTTACCGTAATCGATGCCGTCCTGCTCTCGGGAGGCAGTGCTTTCGGCCTCGATGCCGCGGCCGGAGTGGTTCGATATCTGGAAGAGCGGGGACGAGGATACCAGACCGGGGTGGGCCCTGTCCCCATCGTCCCCGCAGCGATCCTCTTCGATCTCTCTATCGGTGACCCGGGAATTCGTCCGGATGCGGAGGCCGGGTATCGGGCTTGTCTTCATGCCGGTACCGGTCCGGTCGAGGAAGGAAACGTCGGGGCCGGGGCCGGGGCAACGGTTGGGAAGCTGCTCGGCATGGAACACGCCATGAAGGGTGGAATCGGATCGGCAAGTCTTCGAATTGGAGGACTGGTGGTCGCCGCCCTGGCTGTTGTCAACTGCATCGGGGATGTCCGGCACCCCGAAACCGGACAGATTCTGGCCGGTTGCCGCGATCGGAAAGGATCGGGTTTTGCGGATCTGCGCCGGGTCCTTCGGTCGAGAAACATCTCTGCGCCGGACATGGCCGGCCGGAACACGACCTTGGTGGTGGCGGCCACCAATGCTCGTTTCGAAAAGACCGGGATGACGAAGATCGCCGGCATGTGCCACGATGGCTTTGCCAGAGCGATCCATCCCGTCCATCTGCCTCACGACGGAGACACGGCCTTCGCACTGTCGAGCGGAGAGACCGACGAGTTCTCATTGACCCAGGTCGGCTCCCTGGCTGCCGACGTGACTGCCCTGGCCATTGCCCGGGCGGTCCTGAAGGCCCGGAGCATCCCCGGCTTCCCGGCCCACCTTTAGGCGAGGGACCGGAAGAGCCCGAACTTCTGCAGGATCAAAGTGATGGCCCTCGCCAAGCGGAACGGCGAGCAGCCGGATCTTTCATTCCGCATCTGCAAAGGCAGGCTCGAGCAGTAACCCAACTTCCCCTGCCGACGTAATCCATATGTGCGCAATACAGTCCAGGTACCCGCCCGGCCAAAGGGAAATCCCGGCACTCGTGTTTTCTCCCCGGAATCGGTTGGCGACCCGGAAGAGGGGGTGTACCATTGCGCGCACGGAGGCAATCCATGAAAGAGCTTCGAGCCGTTCTCGTTCTCGCTGCAGTTCTGATGTTCCCCGCTCTCCTCTTTGCCGGAACCGACTTCAGCGGAACCTGGCGTCTGAATGCGGACGAAAGCGATTTCGGGATGTTTCCGGCACCCGACAAGATGACGTACCACATCTCTCACCAGGATTCGAAGCTGGTCATCGTCTGGGATTTCGCCGGGGGCGACCGTCAAATGAACGGCACGGCAACCTACCCGACTGACGGCAGCGAAGTCATGAACACCTTCGGCAAGCTCCAGCTGACCTCGAAGGCTCGCTGGGACGGGGACGTCCTTAAAGTCAAAAGCTGGGGCGACATGGGCGGAAACCGGCTGGAGTTCAAGGACTGGTTCATTCTCGAGTCCCCCGACCGCCTTCGAGTGAAGCGGCTCGTCGACGGCCCCGGCGGAACGACGAAACAGCTCATGGTCTTCGACAAGGTCACGGAGTGACATTCGCACTTCGCACTTTACAGACCTTCCTTCAAAGTGCCCACTTCACCAATCGCAGGCAGGCTGGCAGCCCGTCCAACCCACCAGGCCGGCAACCTGGATTACTCTGACGGGCTCCCGCCGCCCTCACTTCCGAGACTCCTGTTCTTCGCTACCCCTCGGCCGCCCTTCCCTAACCGGGGTTGTATCCGGTAGAATGCAGCTTCCCAACCGGTGGGGACGTAGCTCAGCCCGGAAGAGCGCCTGAATCGCACTCAGGAGGTCGAGGGTTCGAATCCCTTCGTCTCCACCAGCTTTTGATACGTTGCGTCAACGGTGCCAACTCACC
>JARRKC010000131.1:0-7239 GCA_037388505.1 Acidobacteriota bacterium
CGCGTCTTGCCTGTGCCAAGGCCGACAAATGGTTCCTTCAGCAGCACCCCAAGACCGTCGCCCTGCAATTCCTCGACGGCCTCAAACGCCCGGACAAGGCGAACATCGTGGATCGGTTCATCCTGTGGGACGAATTGTCCGAGCCGGAAAGAGAGACCATGCTCCGCGGCCTTGTCTCTGCTCCCGAGCCCATCACCGCCTCCGAGCGCGCGCAATGGATCAAGCACTTCGACGGCATCTGCCTGTCGTCCGACGCATACATCCCGTTCCGGGACAACATCGACAGAGCGGGCCGCAGCAACGTTGAGTATGTTGCACAGGCGGGATCGTCGCTGCGCGACGACGAGGTTACAGGCGCAGCAGACGAATACGGGATGGTCATGGTGCACACCGGGCTCCGCTGCTTCCTCCACTGAAGAAGGGAGAGCTTCCAAGGAGACGCATGGCTCTATCGGGGAGGAGAGTCGATGCGATTTCCACAAGCAGTCTTTGGGTTTGCCTTCGCCTTCGCTCTTGGATGCTCTTTTGCCGCTCCGCCCGATGCGGAACCGATCGCGAACTTGCGAACTGAACTCGTGGTCGTCCAGCAGGAGATCAAAGGAGCCGAAGCGGAGAATGCGAAGCTCGCCGGCGGGCTCGACAAATCTTTGATTGAGGTCCGCCTCGAATTGCTCAAAACGAGTCAGGAACTGTCATCGATTCACACCAGTGGGTGAGAGCAACGGAGCTTGAGAATATGACAGCCGGCCGCCCCTTGACTTAGTTCACTTTATGATCAAATATATAGTTCGTGATTAAACTCAATATTCATGAGGCGAAGACCCACCTCTCGGCCTATCTCGACCGACTTGCAGAAGGCGAGACGATCATTCTGTGCAAGAGAAACGTCCCGATTGCCGAGATTCGCTCCATCCCCACCCCCCGAAGTTCGAACCGCCCGGTCGGTTTGGCGAGGGACCGGTTCGAGATTCCGGACGTATTCTTTGCACCGCTGCCCGAGGAGATCCTGGAGTCTTTTCAGGGTGACGCCCATTGAGACTCCTGCTGGATACCTGCACCTTCCTTTGGATCATCCTGGGCGCCGACGCTCTGTCGAAGCGTGCCCGCGAGCTTCATGAAGACCCCTCGAACGAGGTTTACCTCTCCTCCGTTTCTGCGTGGGAGATATCGGTCAAGTTCGCACTCGGCCGACTTCCCCTGCCTGAGGATCCGGATCGATTCATACCGGAACAGAGAAGGCTTCACGGAATCGACCCGCTCCCGCTGGATGAGACCGCCGCTCTTCAACTCCCGCGCCTGCCCGACCTGCATCGTGATCCCTTCGATCGAATGCTCGTCTGTCAGTCCATCGTGGAAGGGCTGACCCTCTTGACTCCCGATCGCGCGATCATCCAGTACCCCGTCCGGACGATCTGGTGATCGATTCTTCGCTTCGGGCAGAGTCTCTGCTCGATTTGGCTCTCTGGGCGGCACGGTAGTTGGAGCCGGCGGAGGTCCCGTCGCGGAGGAGCTGGCGCTTGACCCTTTCGATTTCGGCGCCGGGCCGGAGGGATCGGCAGAGACGGAGGACGACCGCGGAATATCAGAACCCGAACGAAGTGAGGGACCCCCTGCACGGTCTGCCGACTCCCCGGCTCTAGACCGTGGAACAACACTCGCTGCAGCCAGGCGGGAACGACGGAAAGCCTGCTTCTATATCGCCCGTCAGGCTTCGGCGGAGGTGCTTTTGCGCGCCCCTCACTGGGTTCGTTCGGGTTCGGATGCCGCGGCTGTTGGGAAGCTGCAGGTTCCGCGTTGGGCGCTCGGCGTTGGGGAAGAGGCTAAGGGCGAAGGGCAAACCGGGAAAGTTCGAAGGTCAAACTTCGAGGGCGTGTTGCCCAAATGTTCTCAGCCCCGGCCTGGGTGTAAACCTCGCACGCATGCGACACCTCGGCGGTTCGATCTCACGCCAAGCCGCGCAGAGCGGGACTCGGCGCTCCTGTAATCGGGCGACCCAGGACTACGCCGCCGACTCGCGTTCGACGTCCCAATTCGGAAACACGAGCACAGCCGGGTGGACCTTCAGCGCCCGTGCGAGGACCTTCGCGCGTTCGATGCCGAGGTTTACCCTGTCTCGTTCGATGGCGGAAATCGTCGACTGGGGAATCCCCGTGCGTTCGGCCAGTTGGTTCTGGCTCAGTTCCTGAAGCTCACGGATGATCCGGACCGATTCTCCGACTGTAACGTCGACGCGCTTCTTTGCCTTCTGATACTCGCTCATGCCTACTTCTTTCTGTAATCGTGGGCCGTGATACTGACGACTTCCACGAATACTCTCTCGCTCTCCACCCGGTACAGGACTCGATACTTCTGGCCCAGGCGCGAGGATCTATGACCTTCCCACTGTCCCTTCAACGCTTCGTCGCCGAACCCCTTGATCAGCCTGAGTCCCTGCGGTCCCGAAATCGCGACGATGTCCTTCCATTTCTCGTAGCGTTTCAGAATCTCCATGGGAGCCATCTTCAACTGCCGATCGACGCGACGATGCTCCAGGATCTCCCACATATACTAAATAGGATATATATCAAATAGGGTATGATCAACCCTGATCGAACCTACCCTGGCCGGGTATCAAGGTGGGCTTCAGTTCGCGCTTCGGACTTTGCACTTGCTCCTTTTCAGTTTGTCCGTCGCACTTCTTCCTGTCCACTCTTCTCCCGAGCTGTTTTCCTCGAGGAGAGTGAGTAGGGGACACTGTTTTTCCCCCGAAATGCATTCTTGTCGGTCACGGCGGACATCCTCAGCCCGACTCATCGAAGCAGACACTGGCATTTCCGTGTCTGTCAAATTAGGATGTGACCAAAGCGATCCGCTAGATCAACCATGGGAGGGGAGGTACCGAGATGAGCAGGAGCCCGCTACCCATTTCCTCGTGGTGGTTCCAGGGTGCAGTGCTGACCTATTTGATCGGGTTCGCCGGACTCGGGATCCTGGCTTACCTGACCTACAGCGAACAACCTCCGATTCCGGGCCGGGTCCAGTCCGAAGACGGCGAGTTGCTGTTTACCCGTGAAGATGTTTTCGATGGCCTGAGCGTCTTTCAGCGCTACGCCGTGATGGAGTACGGGACCGTCTACGGCCATGGCGCGTACCTCGGACCGGATTACACGGCAGATTACCTGCACCGTTCAGCGATACTCCTGGCGGACCAGGACCATTCGGTAACAAACCCCGACGTCGATTCAGCACGGATTGCCAGAGAATTCCACAGGGAATTCCACGAAAACCACTACGATCCGGCGACAGACACGCTGCAATGGAGCAATCCGCGGGCGGAGGCACACCGGCAGCTGGTCACTCATTATCAAGACGAGTTCCGGAACAAGGTTTCCCAAGGGGGTGCTCAGGCCGACTGGATCCGAGACCCTGATGAGGTTCGGCAGCTGACCGCTTTCTTCGCATGGACCGCCTGGACCGCTTCGGCAAACCGACCCGGCACCACACATTCCTACACCAACAATTGGCCACCCGAACCGCTGGTCGGCAACACGCTGACGGCCGAGTCGGTGACCTGGAGCGTGATTTCGATTGCCGCGCTGCTGGGTGGGATGGGAGTCGTTCTCTTTCTTTTCGGGCGCTACGACTGGCTGGGATGGACCGCACCGCAACGACCGGTTCGCTTCCTTTCCGTGGAGAAGACCGTCTTGACTCCCGCTCAGCGCGCAGTCGTCTGGTTTCTCGTCGTGGCTTCGTTGCTGTTTCTGCTCCAGACCCTTCTCGGGGGTCTGGCCGCTCACTATCGCGCGGAGCCCGGCAACTTCTTCGGCTTCGACATCTCGAAACTGATGCCGTTCAACATTGCTCGGACGTGGCACGTGCAGTTGGCCATCTTCTGGGTCTCGGCCTCGTTCCTGGCGACGGGCATCTTCATCGTACCGTTGATCGCGGGGCGCGAACCGCGAGGTCAGAAGCCGCTGACGGTCCTGCTGCTGTTGGCGATCGCCGTCGTTGTCTTCGGCAGTCTGATCGGTGAGTACGCGGGCGTGCAGGGCTGGCTTCCTGCGGGCAATGAGTGGTACTGGTTCGGACACCAGGGGTGGGAGTACCTGGACCTCGGAAGGCTCTGGCAGATCCTTTTGATCGTCGGGCTGTTCTTCTGGGTCCTGATCATCGGACGCGGGTTGAGACGTACTCTGCGCCAAGAGCACTTTGGCAACCTGCCCTGGCTCCTCTTTTACGCCGCGCTGGCCATTCCCGTCTTCTATGCCGTGGGGTTACTGACAGGTGGCAACCAGGGCTTCGTGATCACCGACTTCTGGCGCTTCTGGGTCGTACACCTCTGGGTCGAGGACTTCCTCGAGCTGTTCACCACCGTGGTGGTCGCCTATATGTTCGTGCTTCTCGGAATGGTGCGGATCAAGACGGCTATCCGAATCATCTACCTGGATGTCATTCTCTATTCCATGGGGGGTGTCATCGGAACGATGCACCATCTTTACTTCAGCGGCACCCCGGCCGCCCATCTGGCGCTCGGCGCCACGTTTTCCGCGATGGAGGTCATCCCTCTCCTCCTGCTGACCCTCGAGGCCTGGGGTTTCATGCGAGCGGGCGAGCGTTCAGTTGTCAGCGGAACCCATCTGCATCGTTGGGCCATCTGGTTCCTGATCGCCGTAGGCGTGTGGAACTTCTTCGGAGCCGGCGTCTTCGGGTTTCTGATCAACCTTCCGGTGGTCAGTTACTACGAAATCGGAACGAACCTGACAGCCAACCACGGGCACACGGCGATGATGGGTGTCTACGGGATGCTCGCCATCGGGCTGCTGCTGTTCTGTCTTCGTTATTTGATGCGTCCCGACAAATGGAGCGACCGTCTGGCCAAGATTTCGTTCTGGTCGCTGAACCTCGGCTTGGCCTGGATGGCCTTCTTCAATCTGTTCCCCGTCGGCATCGTTCAGCTGTACGATGCAGTCAACGTGGGATACTGGCACGCCCGCAGTCCGGACTTCCTGATGATGCACTGGGTCAATGTTCTGGAGTGGCTGCGCCTGCCCGGCGATCTCCTGTTCATTCTGGGTGGCGCGGTTCCGCTGGCCTGGCTTTGCCTTCGAGCTCTCCTCTATCCCAATCCGAGACGGATCGAACCGGAAACGGAATTGGCGGGACCGCTGTTCCTCGAGGAGTGAGGAGCTTTTCGCATTTGTGCCGGTCGAGGCCGTGAGTAAGGGACACTGTTTTTCCGGCGCCAGACCAGAACAATCACGTGAGGGAAGAAACAGTGTCCCCTACTTTCCTCTCCCCCTACTTTCCTCTCCTGCCATACACTTCTGGTCCAGAAGGTGCGAAGATGACCCGATGAAGAAGGTCTTACTGTTGTTGTGCCGGGGAGTCGAGATTTACGAAGCCGCTGCATTCTATGATGTTCTCGGCTGGACCCAGGCCTTTGGCACCGAAGCCGTTGAGGTCGTGACGGCTGGATTGCAGAAAGAAGTCCAGGCGACCTTCGGACTCAAGATCATCCCGGACACACTGCTCGCGGCCATCAGCGCGGAGGATTTCGACGCCCTGGCGATACCGGGGGGATTTGAAACTTACGGTTACTATGACGATGCCTTTTCGGAAGAAGTCGCGACTCTCATTCGTCGCTTTGGGGCCTTGGCGAAGCCGATAGCTTCAATATGTGTAGGGGCCCTGCCAGTGGCCAACAGCGGCATCCTTCGAGGGCGTCAAGCCACCACGTATCATCTGCGCGAAGGCTTGCGCCGCAAACAGCTGGCAGACTTCGGCGTCAATGTCGTGGATCAGCCTATCGTTCACGACGGGAATATGATCACGTCCACATCTCCGGCGACCGCCATGGAAGTGGCGTTCAGTCTCTTGGCAGAACTCACCGGCGAGAAGAACGCCGACCAGATTCGCTACATGATGGGCTTCGAAACGGACCGGTCCTGACCAGCGCGTGCAGCCCGCCGCCACCGCCGCGGCCTGGCCTCGGGGTAGACCGGCGAGGCGAGTTCGTCCTCGACATCTTCAATGAGACGGCTCTCGGATCACGAGCTGAGACTCACCGAGGTTGGCGACGCATGAACGTGGACTGATCCCCGATCGGCATCGCGACCTCGCTAGAGCAGTGCCCCGGTTGCGGGTTGGTCCTGGTTGTGACGGACGAAGGCCTCGGCGAAACGACAGCCGTATTCCATTCCACGAAATCGGTTCATGGCATCGTGGTCGGGATAGAACTCGTCCGGTTTCTGGCTTCTGTGAGCGAAGCAGGCTTCGCGTTTCAGGCTCTGCGACGGACTGATGTTGACGTAATGGGTGGGAGAGAAGCACGATGTCTGTGTGCCCGACATGACTTCGTAATAGTAAAGCGGGAAGGAACGCTCCAGAGCCAGCCAGGCATCGAAGACGAGCAGCGAGGCGGCCCGGTGATCCCGGTGACTGTCGATGGGCCAATGCGAGAAGACGAGGTTGGGGTGCTCGGCGGCCAGGATCTTCCGGAACTCTTCGTAACGCCGTGCCGTCACCTCGGTCGCGCCGTCGATCTGTCCTGCGAAACGGGGCTCGGCACCGAGGATCTTGCAGGCCATCTCGGCTTCGAGCGTACGAATCCGCGCCGCTTCGTCGTGGGAGGTGTCGGGAATCCCGGCCTCTCCCCTGGTCAAGTAGAGCAGAATCACCTTGTGGCCCAAGTCGGAATAGAGGGCAGCCGTTCCGCCGCAACCGCTTTCAGGATCATCGGGATGGGCTCCGACCACGACCACCTTGAGTTTCTTTTCGTCTTCTTCCTCCCGAGTCGTATGAAGCAGCGGCAGTCCCAACCCAACCGCACCCGTCCTCAGAGCCTCTCTGCGATTCATGGCGATTACCCTCGCTTCCCTTCCCGAGTCGCGTTGTCTTGGACTCGGCTGTCCGATTCAAGGATGACCCGATTCTACTGTGGGGGTCGGACAGGACCCGCCCGGTTTCCGGTCCCGCGCAGCGCGCCAAGGCGGAACAAGGGACACTGTCTTTTTCGGCGCGAGGGCAAAACAGTGGCTTGGGAGAAAAACAGTGTCCCCTACTTTCGCGCTCGATCACCTCTTGAGAGCAGGCCACCCGGCCGTTCTCTATGCTTTCGATCTGAAGTCGCACGCCTGGTCGGATTCTCGCTCCAAAAGTCAGTTTCAAGACTGTTCTTGACTTCTTCCCCCATTCCGTTTTATTAAATAGACGATCGATTTGATTTCTAAAGAGCCAGCAAAGACTCAAGAACACCGCCCA
>JARRKC010000132.1:0-3993 GCA_037388505.1 Acidobacteriota bacterium
GCTCATTCCCGACATCAGGTTGCGCGGCAACCCCGGCCGGGTGCCAGACTCACATTAAAACTCTGTATCGGCAGGCACTTACGAGCGCGTTTCGTGCGTGTCACCCAATTCCTACTCGCGGCATTCGAAGTTCTCGGCGTCCTGGCTGTTCCCCTGGCCGGTGTACTGGGCGTGTTTCGGATAGGCACAGAGCGGACGGCTGCGGTCCGGGTACGCCCGGCCTGTCGCGACGACGGAATCCGGGGCCTGCCCGTCCTCCACCCATTTGACGATGGCGTCGAGCATGTCGAAGCGATCCAGGGTCTGTGCTCCGCCGCCGCAGTGCCCCATGCCCGGTACCAGGAACAGACGGCTCCAGTCGACGACCCGGTCGGCGCCGCCGTTGTCCCGGACCAGGTTCTCGTAATAGGTCATCGTATCCAGCGCGGAAAACCAGGGGTCGCTCATGCCGTGGTAGAAGATCAGCTTGCCCCCGTGCCCGGAGAAGGTGCTCAGATTCGTCCACTTGAACGTGTTGCCCACATCGGCCTGCGCGGTGTCCGCGGCGATCGAGGCCTTGTCGATATCCATGGTTGTCTCCCGCGTGGGGGGACCGAGAACGCTGCTGGACGTCACCAGAAGTCCGGGTATGAAGCTGGCGGGGGGCTTGGCGATGATGCCGGTGTCGTAGGGAAAGCCGGAGTAGACGTGATGGCCCCGTGAGTCGACGGGTCCCGCCATGGCCTGGTGGAGGGCCTTCACCTGTTTCTCCGACAGGCACTGATCGGTCTTTTCGCCCTCACAGGTCAGGGACGCCGGATCGAAATCACAGCCTTCGATGTCGAACACCATTCCGTCTTTGACGCCGTCCTTCTCGTCGCAGGCGCGGAGGAAGGCATCGACCAGCAGCTTCTGATCGCTCTCGGGTAAGCCACCTCCTGCGACGGGCTTGCCGTCTTCGTCCAGCGGCGCCGCCTGATTCAGAGAGACATGAACCCATCGCGTGGCGAGGTTGGAAACATTGGTCCGCATGGCCGGGGCGCCCGCCACGATGCCGTCGTAGTCGTTGGGGAAGCGCTGGGACATGATCATCCCTTCACGTCCCCCTGTGGAGCATCCGACGTAGTAAGCGTGTCCGATCGGTTTGGAGTAGTACTCACGAACCATGGCCTTGGCCACGACGGTGACCTTTCCGATCGCCTTGTAGAGGAAGTTGAGCGTGGCCTCCTGGTCGGCGAAAAAGGACCCGTCGAAGGCCATGCCCTGTCGTGCCCGGTGGCCGCTGTCGGTGCTCACCACGGCAAAGCCGCGCGCCAGTGCTGGCGCACCGGCACTCTGGAGTCCCACTGGATTCTGCACCGTGCCGTTGAGCCCGCCTCCGCCCTGAAACAGGAAGCGGCCGTTCCAATTCGTCGGCATGGCGACGGCAAAGCCGATCGAATAGGGCTTCCCGTCTCTGCCGACCCGTTTGTCGATCTCACCGTCGACGCGGCAGTGCTCGGGAATGAGTCCCTGGTAGCCCGCCCCGAACGGTCCCGGCGGAAGGGGTCCTTCGGGCACGGTCCTGGCCTCGTTGATGACGACGTCATAGCCCGGCAGCGTAAACCGGGTCATCTCCTCGCAGGTGCCGGCCAGGACGGCCCCTCCGAAGAAAAAGGAAACCACCAGCAGCGCCGCCGGGGTCGCAGAAGCAACGGAATCTCTCACGGGTTCTTCCTCCTCCGGGGGCAGGTTAGGCCAATGTCTTCCCATTGTCCATCGTTCGCCCTTCGTAATTCGCCCCTGCCACTTCGCCCTCCACCCCTGGTCTCTTCGGCCCGATTTCACGGTCCTGCCGGGTATCGCCCCCCTACCCGGGCACGGAGACCGCGGAATGGGGGGCATCGGAAACCCCCGGAAGGGGCGCGATTCCGTTAGGCCGGGGTCAAGCGAAGCCGGAGGCGGAAGTGCGACCTCGGGATGACGACCGACGAAACGAAAACCGGAGCCCCGGGCAGGGGCGCGATCGCGTACCGTAAACCCCGCACCACGTGGTTCATTCGAGGTCTCTCGCCCGGCGAGCAGCCGTTCATTCCCGCAGTCGACGGATGCCGAGATCCGGCCTAAAGTGCCAGACTTACACCAGAAGTCTGTGTTGGTAGGCACTTACGAGCGCGTTTCGTGCGTGTCACCCAAACCCAAACTGCCCCAGCATCCCACTCCATCTCTCGCGCAGTCTAGTCCTTCTCGAGCTGGACCTGAACCGGGATATCTTCGCCAGCGGTGACCTCTATCTCACGCTCCCAGTCTTTGTAGCCCTTCTTCTTCAGTTTGATCTTGTATTTGCCGGCCTTCAGGGACTTGTTGCGTGGAGTCGTGCCGGCGAAAGCGCCTTCGATTTCGATCTCTGCTCCGCTGGGCTCAGAATCGATGTGCAATCTCGCGAGGTCGGCCTGAGTTCTTCGCTCACCGGAATCGGCCGTGGCCACCGTCTCCTTTTCGTCCTTGATGCCCTCCTGATCAAATTCAAGAGTCACGCCGGAAACGGATTCCACCGCATGCAGGATTCCCCGGTAGTTGCTCTTATCGAGGCGGAATTCCACAGCTCCAACCAAGTTGTCCCCGTTGTCGAACGAAATAGTCATGTAATGTTTCTTCCCCTTGCTGAAAAGCAGCAGCGGCGAAACAAAGACGGCCGTCTTGATGCGACGACCAGAAACCCGGCTGTAGAAAAGGTCCGTGACCGCGTGTGAGGGGATGGAGAAGTACGCTGCTTTTCCATCCTTAGCGGTGAACTGGATCCGATTGGCGCTGACCAACAAGCGCCCCTTTTGTCCTTCCTGGGCACCACCAAACGACGTCCGGAGCTCAAGCTTTTCGAAGCTCATTTCGGGTGACTGGGCGCTTGATGCTGCCGTGAGCACGTTCACAGTGAGCAGCAGCAAACCAACGAGCAGGGTACCCGAGAGGTAAAGATGAGAACGTTCCAACTTCTTCATGTGTCTGCGCCTTTCTTGAAACTCTCCGTGCCTACTATCGTCTGTTTTTTCATCTTTGGCCAGCGCTTTCTCTCCTGATCTCCAGTTTTCAATCAAGATCTGTTGCGGGTGGCGAGGACAGACGTGGAAGGATGACTCTGTCTATTGGTTGATCCTCCAAGCGATCAGCCTCGTCTTCTCGATAGAAGAAGCTCATATCGTCGGGCAAGGTAGTCGGGATGATGCCCAGGAAGTGGCGGTCGGTTCAGCTTTTCAGAAAGCGGGGGTCCCCGACGACCCAGACACCGAAGAGCGGTGGGTGAGAGACGGGGTTGAGCCGCTGGATCGTACCTTCGACGGCCTCAACGCCAAAGAAACGGGTGAACGCCTGGTAGTCGGCCCAGCCGGCACGTTCCCGGCTGAAGGAGTGAACGAGCAGGACCGCGGCTGCGGCCCGGTATTGTTCCCCGGTGAGGATCGCGGATGCCGCGCGGTGCAGGAGCTGGTAGCGGACGCCGCCTGAAGGCCGCTCGGATAGACCGAGTGTCTGGATCAGGAAGCTCAATCGAGTCTTCTTTCCGGCGGAGGCATCCTGGAGCCAGTCGGCAATTCGCGGGCCGAACGACTCGGACACCTTACCCTCGACCATGATGGTCACGGGACCGGCCACCGATCGGGCCAGGACAAACAGATCGTTCTGCGAGGCGCGGCCACCGCCCGGGAGAGGAACCTTGAATTCAGGGACGGCGAGAACCGGCTGCAAACCCTCGAGGAGGGGATCATTCGATTCGAGAAAGGGGTGCTCAACCTCGGGTGGAAAGCCTTCGGCGTCCTCCCAGCAATGAGCCAGGGTCCGCGCCGAATAGCCGGTTCGCCACTGTTTCTCGGGATCCGCCAGCAGTTTCTGCCAGTCGTCGGGCCCCGTGGTGAATGAGAGGATTCGGGATTCTCGATCCATCACGATCGCCCGAGTGTACGGGGCCGTTCGCGAAAAGGCCAGGGCACGGGAACCGCGAATTCCCAGGAGACCAGGGCCCCAAATCCCAAAGTGAGTTTG
>JARRKC010000133.1:0-3938 GCA_037388505.1 Acidobacteriota bacterium
GGGATCGTTGAGCGGTTATCTGCGCCTGACGGTCGAGCCGCGCGGCTACCTGGGCACCTTCACGCCCCGGGCGAGTGTCATGGGTTCGGTGTCATTCTCGGCTCAAGGGGGCCGGAATCATCGACAAGGTTGACCGGGCCCGGCCCCCTTGAGCCGAGAATGACACCGAACCCATGACACTCGCCCGGGGCGTGAAGGTGCCCAGGTAGCCGCGCGGCTCGACCGTCAGGCGCAGATAACCGCTCAACGATCCCGTTTCCGGAGCCGACAGTCCGAAAAGAGTCCCCACGTCTTTCACGACGAGTTGAGCCGGTTCCAGGTCGAAAGTCGCCGTGGCCAGCTCCGATCCGTCGTCTCCGAAAGCCTGGGCCTGAACCTTGACAATCCCCGGATCGAGGTTCAGCAGCCTGACCTCCGTATGGCCCTCCTGTTGATCGAGGAAGAAGTGGGGGGACCAGAGCAGCACCACGGGCTTCGCCTGTTTCGCTGGAAGTGCTTCCAAGTAGGAGGAACTCCCGTGGAACTCGAACCCACGCAGCGAGACCGGTGAATTCACGGAGAGATAGCCTCCCTCGAAAGACCCCGAGATGTGGAACAGGCCTCGGAGGCAATCCTGCACCGTGCCGGGAGAAGGAATCACGATCGAATCGGTCGACACCACACTCCCCTTCGTGTCATGAAGCACGATCTCGACCGGGCTCGCCGACTCCAGTGTCGCATTGAAAAGGACGATACTCGTCGATTCTTCCGCTGTTTCCCGAGCGATTTGGAAATAGAGTGACTTCGATTCCCCGAGCGATCCGCCGATTCCGTCCAAACGCGTCAGGCCCAGGTCGCCGCTCATGAAGAATCCTTCGAGAGGATCTCCGCTCCCCCTGGCGATCAACATCGTCGACGAGATCGCAGAACGGCCGAAATCGCCCGCCGTGAAGGCCTTCTGTCCCTGCGCTGCCAACGGCGTGGGCGGATCCAGAAGGAACATGCGCGAACCATCTGCGCCGAGACCTTCCAACGCCAGTTCACTGGCTCCCTGGCTCGGATTGAAGACGGCGTTCCCAATGAAGTCGGTACCGATATCGACCAGAGGGCCGTTCGGCCCCCCGCCCGACTGGTTCTGCAGCGAGGACGGAAACACCAGAAACGGAGCCACATCGGACACCAGGGTCACGGAACGGCTTTCCTCTCCGGATTGCGATCCATCCCACGAGAGGACCGCGCTCAAGCTGGTCGTGCCGGTCTCTTGAGGGGAAGCATGGATCTTCACCAAGACATCCCCGCCCGGCTGCACGGTCCCGAGCGAGCACACCAGGTCGCCGTCGGAAACACATTCTCCCTGTGGAGTCTCCGCCGACACCAGCTCCAAATCGGGGGCCGGATGGACGCTCAGTTGAACATTGGACGCCGCGCTGGAGGCGAGGCTGCGAATGTCCATCGAGTACTGCAGCTGTCCCCCGGCCGTCGGCGTGCGATCCGGCGGCACGGCCGTCAGGACCAGGTCGCCGGAGGTCCCTCCCTGTGCACTGGCCGCAAAGACCAGATTGCCGCCCCGCGAGTCTCCCAGGGCGGCTACCTTGACCGGATACGATCGTCCCGGTTCGGCGCGGAAGGTGAGAGAGGCGCGCGCTCCGGATTCTGAACCATCGTCGCAGGCCAGCGGTGTCAAAGCTGAACCTTCCTCCGAATAGACCTGAACGACCGTGTCGAATTCACTGCCGGCGGTCGAGAGGTCGATGTCGAGCGGAATGGTGAGGTCGTTGTTTAATCTGTACCAGACGCTGGCCGACTGCAGAGGCTTTTCCGTCGAGCCACACTGAGTCGCCGGTTCGTCGGTTTGAATCTGCGCCTCGCTCGTGTCGACGAGATCGAGGAAGGGCAGCTGCCGGCGTCCTACCACGGCCGCATCGTCAAAGTCGTCGTTGGCCGGCGGAGGCGGCACGCGGTCCAGATGGAAGATCAGATCGCCGCCACCGTATTCGTATCCGATCGCCTGAAAGAGAATCGCCTGATCGGGATCCACGGTGATGCGCACCTCCGAATCGAACCAATAGGTTCCCCCCGCGTCATCGTTGCAGACCGAGGACGCAGGATCCCTGCAGTAGTTGTCGGAATAGGCCTGGAGGACCGTATCGTATTCGGTGCCCGAGGTACTTGCGAGCAGCGTGACCGGATCGGAGGCCGTGTTCGTAAATTGGTACCAAACGGCGAAGTCGGCGCGAGGGGACCCGAGATCTCTATTGGCACACGGCGAGTCGGGGTCTCCCGTTCTCGTGGCAAAAAGAGTGCGGATCTTGCTGAGGTAGGGGAGGTCCTCGTTCGTGACCGGCAGGGCCCCGCGACAGATGTCATTGGTAGGGACGTGGCCGACGCCCATTTCCACATGGAAGAAGAGCTCTCCGCCGGTTGGCACGAGCCCGACATCGGCGACTTTGATCAGGTACTCGGTGTTTGCGTTCGCCACGAAACCGAGCTGAGCCTGCCCCACGACCATCCAGCTGGTTGCGCAGTCATGTGAGTTGCTCGCGTACACAGGGCTCAAGGAATCGCTGAACACCTGGATGACGGTTTCGTAATTGGTCCCATCGGTCGAAAGCACGATGTAGACCTGGTAGTCGGTGTCGTTTTGAAATCGATACCAGACACTGTGCGTATCCAGACCGAACCCGCAGTCCGCAGGAGGCTCGTAGCGACTATACAGATCACCAGCACCCCGAGTCTGCCGAAAGTCTGAATAGGGCAGCTCCGATGGTGTGATCAGCAACGCCCCGGTGGGAAGGTCATTGACGGGTGCGCTCGAGCTGTTGAGCTTGATATCGGCAACGGAGGCACTGCCGGCGCCTCCTTCGGCGACATCGATCAGAAAGGGCGGCGATCCCGGATCATCGGGTGGGGAGGCCGCGTCTTCAGAGTAGCCGCTGAAGTACTCTTCCGGACCCGGAAGCAGACCCGGCTCCGGGTAGAACAGTGCGTCCGGCGAGGCAAAGACCGGCGCCGAAAAGCCACCGGCGACCGTGTCTCGGAGCTCCAGGCTGTACCGCCCGCCCGGCGTGAGAGCGTTGAGCAGATAGGTGCCTTTGCCCGCTCCCTCGAACTCCTGAAAGTCGCCGCTGATCACCGATACGGCATCCTGCAGTGGATCACCGGCCCGGTTTCGCGCAATGATTTGTGCCCCCGAATAGCCCACTCCCTTGGAATCGACCAGCCGTCCACGGATCGAACCGAACGCGGTGAGAGGAAGGTCCGAGTTGGGGTAGAGCGTCGAGAGCATGGCAACGTCGTCTCGGTGCGGGACGGCCTGCCAGCGGGCCGTTCCTTCCAGGGCCGGATCCAAGAAAGGGTACATGGTCTCGACATCTTCGGGCTCGACCAACATCGGCTGTCCGTCGGGAGTCATCGCATCGGAGCCTCCGAAGAACAGGGCTTGTCCGTTGACGACCGTGTGACCCAGGTTGAGGAGATGACCCAGTTCGTGCGTGAAAACGCCACTGAAGGATTCGCCCTCGGTGTCGGCCGGGTCGACCGTAGCACCGTTGAAGATCACGACTCCCTCGGTGATGGTCGTATCCTCGGCGAAGTCGAGAAACGAGACTCCGAGGACGCCGGAATCGAGGCCGAGGAGGTCGAAGATGTCGCCGTTTCCGTTCTGATCGTCATCCTGATTGTCGAAGACGATGGGAGAAACGCCCCCGTTGTTGACACCGATGAAATCGAAGATGTTCTGAGCGGTGAAGTCTCCCGGTCCCTCCGGTCCGGCTACACTCTCCACGAAACCTGCGTCCTGCAGAACGATCGAAGCCGAAGGGATCGCCGACCACTGGTCGGCTGAATAGAGGAGAGCAGCCTGGGCGGCTTCGGGCCTGATCGGGCCCAGTCCTCCCGAGTCGGGGTAGATCTTCACGACGGGCGGATTCCCACCCCAACGCAGCGGAATCCCGTCGGAG
>JARRKC010000134.1:0-3828 GCA_037388505.1 Acidobacteriota bacterium
GGTGAGAACCTCCGGGGCGCCGATCCGGATTGAGCCGCTCCGAAACTGCGTATTCGGCGCCTCCCTCGTCATGCAGGTGGCCAACGAGGGACCTTGGGAGGGACGTATCTGCTCCATAACATCTTCCGGGGAGAGGCCTTGCCCGAAGGCAGCTGCTACTTCAGATGTCGCGAGGACTACTCTGCCGGGCCCAGGCCCAGGGCAAGAGCAAGGTTGGCAAAGCTCTGCCGCGAGTCGGTCCAGCCCTTTCCGCAGGTCAGGCCGCCGTCGACTACCAGGGCGTGACCGTTGACGAAGCTCGAGTCGTCACTGGCCAGCCACAGCGCCGCCTGCGCGATGTCTTGGGGGCGGCCGGCACGTCGAAGGGGCTGGAGTTGACTGAGCGGTTCCTCGAGCAAGCCCACCGTTCGGTCGGCCTCCTCGGTCGGAAGTCCGAAGGCCACTCCAAAGATCGAGGTCATGATCCCACCCGGGCAGATGCAGTTGACCCGGACACCACTCTCGCCGAGTTCGACCGCGGCCGATCGCGTCAGATGAATGATTGCAGCCTTGGCGGTGCTGTAGGCGTGAGGACCGTGCCCCGTGTGGAGGCCGGCGACGCTACCCGTATTGACAATGCTGCCGGAGCCCTGCCGCTTCATGATCGGTGCAGCGTGTTTGATCCCCAGAAACACACCGCGAAGATGGACAGCAAGTGTCCGGTCGAAAGCGTCGACGGGCGTCTCCTCGATGGGGCCAGAGAATCCTCCACTTCCCGCATTGTTGAAGATACAGTCCAGGCGTCCGAAACTCGATACGGCACCTTCGACGGCCGACCGAACATCATCTTCCAGACTGACATCCGTGTGCTGGTAGGCAGTTCCGCCTCCCAACTCGTCGGCCATCCGCCGACCCTTCTCATCCTGGATATCCGCGACGAGAACGCAAGCTCCCTCCTCCACGAACAGTCGCACCGCAGCTTCGCCGATGCCACTAGCTCCTCCGGTGATGACTGCAACCTTTCCTTCCAGTCTTCCCATTTTCAATCTTCTGCCCGGTATTCTGAGGTGTTTACGACACCCAAACTTCACTCCTTACCTAAAGAACCAGAAAGGGGAGGTCAATGCGCTCGACGATCTGCTGGAATCGAACCTCGCCTCTCAAGGGGGCCAACGGGTTGGCGAAACGAATCGAGGGACTGGGACCATAGAATCCAAGAGCCCACAGGTGAGTCCCGCAGACTTCAACAGCCGCTTCGAGGCTGTCCAAAGCGTCGTCGGTTCGCCCGAGTCCCAGCTCAATCAGGGCCTTGAAGAAGCCGTCGCTCGGACCTTCCTTCTGTAGTTTCGCTTCGATTTCCTCGAGAATCTCCAACGCTTCCTCGGTCTGGCCGTTACCGGCAAGGGCCCAGCCCAGGAATCCGAGAGCGATCGTCTGCCTTCCCAGGATCCCAATTGCCTCGTTCAAAGATCGAATCGACTCCTCGAACCTGCCGTGCAAACTGAGCATCCAGCCCCGAAAAAGATGGGCGGAGGCAAACCGAGGATCGAGTTCCAGGGACCTCCGAAACATCTCATCGCCCGTGTCAAGGTCGGTGGCAAAGGTGTGGATGAGGCCGGCGGCCATGAGGAAGACCGGGGACAGGGGATCCAACTCGAGCGCACGGTTGATGTGGGTCAGCGCTTCCTCAAAACGATGTTGATTAACGAGGAACAGGGCATACCATTCGTGGCCTGTTCCGTAGTCCGGGCTCAGTTCGAGGCCCAGGCGATAGTGCATTTCAGCCCCTGCCCAGTCCCAGCCCCAATGCATCTTGTTCCAGGCCAGCGAGATGTGGGCCTCACCGGATCTTTCGTTTAGCTCCAACGCCTTTTCAGCGGCGGCCCGGGCTTTGGGACAGGCTTCCCTCGGAGCCATGAAGCCGAAATTGGCCATGATATTGTAAACATCGGCGACTCCTACGTAGGGCTCCGCATAGAGGGGATCCACTTCGGTGGCCTGCTGAAACGCCGCCAACGCCTTCTCCATCCCTCCGCTGTGGCGGCGATTCCAGAAGTAGCGACCTTTCAGATAGAGGCGGTACGCTTCCTGATCGACCTTGTGGGGCTCCACCAACTTCTTTTCTTCGTTGGACAGCAACTTCACCCGTAGGTTGTCCACGATCGCCGTACAGATTTCGTCCTGGATAGCGAAGATATCGTCCAGCTGACGATCGAAACGCTCCGACCACAGCGGCGAGCCGTTGGCCACCGAGACCAATTGCGCCGTGACTCGAATACGATCTCGAAAGGCACGCACACTTCCCTCGAGAACCGTCTCGACCCGAAGCTCGCGGCCGACTTCGGCCACCGTCTGCCCCTTTCCCTTAGTGCCGAAAGCCGAACTTCGGGCCGCCACCCGCAACCGCTTCAGCTTGGCCAGGGCGTTGATCAGCTCCTCGGCCAGCCCGTCGCCGAAGTATTCGTTCTCCGGGTCCGCACTCAGGTTCTGAAACGGAAGCACAGCGATCGACGGCAGTTCTTCGGAGTGCGCCTTGCCCGACCGTCGCTGGCTGTCCGAAATCGTCTCTCGTTGGATACGCCGGAGGTCCGCCAGGACCTGTGTCGCGGACTGGCACCGCCAGACGGGGTTCTTCTCCAGGGCTTTACGGATCAGGAAGTCGAGATCGCGCGGAAGCTCCGAACGTCGTTCTATCGCAGGCACCGGAGACCGGTTCAGGATCTCACTCATCACCACACCGGCCGAAGATCCCTGGAAGGGTAGTTGGCCGGTCGCCATCTCGTACAGGACGATCCCCAGGGAGAACAGATCGCTGCGGACGTCGAGCACCTCTCCGCGAACCTGCTCTGGGGACATGTAGGCGACCGTCCCTAGAACGGTCCCTGGATCAGTCAGCGACTCGCGCAGGACGGCGGTTTTCGTGTTGGGATCCCCGGCCGGTTCCTCGGCAATCCGCTTGGCCAGACCGAAGTCGAGGATCTTGGCATAGTCGTCGACGGTAATGAAGATATTGGCCGGCTTGATGTCCCGATGGACGATCCCCCGCGCATGGGCCTGCTCCAACCCCGACGCAATCTGGATCCCCAGGTCCAGGATCTCTTCGATCGTCAGCCGCTTGCGCTCCATCAACCGGTGTTTGAGGGTCTGCCCGTGGAGGAACTCCATGACGAGATAGGGCCGCCCCTCATGCTGACCGACATCATGTACCGTACAGATATGGGGATGACTCAACGCTGCCGCGGCCTTGGCTTCCTGCTCGAAGCGCCGTTCTGCCACGGAGTCCCCGAAGAAGTCTGGGGGCAGGAACTTAATCGCCACCCGACGGTCCAGCCGCATGTCTTCGGCCAGATAGACCACGCCCATACCCCCGCCTCCCAGCTTCTCGGTGATTCTGTAGTGGGCGATAGTCTGGCCGATCATACCTTCACACGCGGGATGCAGATCGAAGTTGCCGTTTCCGTTAAACAATGATTGATCAGGACGGCAAAGGGATCAAGGGCTACGTCGCCCTTCGCCCCTCGGAGATCGCACTTTCCCCCGATTGTCCCCGAACTGTGCCCGTGGCAAGTTCAACCTCACGGAGTTCGCAGAGATCTACATGGAACAGTACGCCAAGGCGCGCAACAAGACGAAGTCCTGGAAGCGGAAGCAGACGTCGCTGAATGCCCTGAAGCCTGCCCTCGGCAGGCTGGAGCTAGACGCGATCACCCCGGCCCATCTGCACCGCTACGTCAAGAAGCGGAAGAAGGATGGGCGGTCGGATGCGACCATCAACCGGGAGATCACCTGCGTGAAGCACATCCTCAACTACGGGTGCTTCGAGGGGGTGCGGATACAAAATGGCTCCAT
>JARRKC010000135.1:0-3736 GCA_037388505.1 Acidobacteriota bacterium
GAATCTTCATGACGGCCGGAGGCCGAATTCCAGCGACGCGCCGAAGCACAACAGATCATCGATCGTGCCGGCATCGCAAAAATCCCTTCCCAGCTTGTTCCTGGAGTGCTGCAATAGGTGTTGACGAAGTCAAGAGTAGGGTTGCGGAGAAGATCAACCTTCTGAGCCGGCAGTCTGGCCGGTGAGAACGATGAGAGGAGGCGGTTCATGCCCTACGATCCCACCACTTTGGCCGACTGGCAGATTTCCGAAGCCGCGGAATCCGGCATGCCGACACCCCGCGAATGGACCGAGAGACTCGACTTGAAGAGCGATGAAGTGATCCCCATGGGGCGCATTTGTAAGCTCGATTTTCTCAAGATCATGGAGAGGCTCGGCGGCAACCCCGACGGCAAGTACATCGATGTCACCGCCATCACGCCGACGCCGCTTGGGGAAGGGAAGACCACCACATCCCTGGGCTTGATCGAAGGCCTGGGAAGGCGGGGCAAGAAGGTGGGCGGCTGTCTGCGCCAGCCTTCCGGCGGACCCACCATGAACATCAAGGGAACGGCCGCCGGCGGGGGCAACGCACTGCTGATCCCTATGACCGAATTCTCCATGGGGCTGACCGGCGACATCAACGACATCATGAATGCCCACAATCTGGCCACGGTCGCTCTAACGGCGCGCATGCAGCACGAGCGCAACTACTCGGACGAGCAGCTGGACCGACTGACCGGGATGCGGCGTCTCGATGTCGATCCCACCCGGGTCGAGTTCGGCTGGGTCATGGACTACTGCGCCCAGGCTCTGCGGGACATCATCATCGGGATCGGCGGGCGCTACGACGGCTTCATGATGCAGTCCAAGTTCGGCATTGCGGTCAGCTCGGAATTGATGGCCATTTTGGCCATCGTCAACGATCTCGCCGATCTCCGCCAACGCCTCGGAGAGATTACCCTGGCCTTCGATAAACGAGGCAATCCGGTCACGACGGAAGACCTCGAGGTGGCCGGTGCCATGTGTGCCTGGATGCGTGCCGCCGTGAACCCGACACTGTGCTGCACCGCGGAATATCAGCCCTGTATGGTTCACGCGGGACCGTTTGCCAACATCGCGGTCGGACAGTCCTCGATCATCGGTGATCGGGTGGGTTTGAAGCTGTTCGACTACCATGTGACGGAGAGCGGCTTCGGCGCGGACATCGGCTTCGAAAAGTTCTGGAACGTCAAGTGCCGGTACAGCGGTCTCAAGCCTCACGTCTCCGTCCTGACCGCGACCATCCGGGCCCTCAAAATGCACGGCGGAGGTCCGCGGGTCGTGCCCGGTCTCGAGCTTCCCAAGGCATACTCGACCGAGAACGTCGGGCTGGTCGAACGGGGCTTGGCGAATCTGCTGCATCATCTTCATATCGTTCGCGAATCGGGCATCAATCCGGTCGTGTGCATCAACAAGTTCCAGACCGATACGAAGGAAGAAATCCGGGTGGTTCAAAGAGCCGTTGAAGCGGCGGGCGCCCGCTGTGCGGTCTCGGATCACTGGGGACAGGGTGGCGGCGGGGCGCTCGAACTGGCCGATGCCGTTCTCGATGCCTGCGCAGAAGACACCAAGTTTCGCTATCTGTACCCGATGACGATGAAGCTCCGAGATCGGGTCGAAACAATCGCGCAGGAAATCTACGGAGCCGATGGCGTGGCCTGGTCGCCGGAAGCGCTCGAAAAGGCGAAGATGCTGGAGGCCGATTCTCGATACGACGACTACGCCACCCTGATGGTGAAGACTCACCTGAGTCTCAGTCACGAACCGGCCATGAAGGGTGTGCCCCGCAACTGGATCCTTCCCATCCGCGACGTACTGATCTACTCGGGAGCGAAGTTCCTGTGTCCCTGTGCGGGGACCATTTCATTGATGCCAGGAACGGGTTCGAACCCGGGCTTCCGGCGGGTCGACGTCGATGTTCGGACCGGCAAGGTCACGGGGCTCTTCTAGGAGGATTCGGACATGTTCATCGAAAAGACCTATCTGTTTGAGAAGATGCGGCCGGAGTTGAGAGACCGGGTGTTCGCTCTGGCGGAAGAATGCTCCTACGCCGAGGGCGACCATGTTTTCCGCCGCGGCGACTCTGCCGACTACCTCTATATCCTCGAAGAAGGCCGCATCCGCATTTCGGTCGGCGACCTGGGGACCGTGGCCCGGACGATCCGAAACTCAGGCGATCTGTTCGGCTGGTCGAGCCTGGTCGGCCCCGGCAGCTACACGGCCTCGGCGCAGTGCCTGAAAGACTCTACGGTCCTGAGGCTTTCCGCTCGTCGAGTCGATGAGGTTCTGGAATCCGATCCCTCGGAGGGGCTCGACTTCTATCGTCGACTAGCCGGGTTCATCCGCGGGCGGCTGATCGATACCTATCGGGCACTCCTCACCTACGATCGGGAAAAGAAACCTCATTCCTATGGGTAGCCGCGTCTGAAAGGCAAGGCCCGCTTCGGTCGGACAATCGGGGAATAGGACCTATAGGACGGATGGGACTCATAGGACAGACTGGATCCTAAGCCTGCCACCGTCCTATCCGTCCTATGTGTCCTATGAGTCCTATTCTTTCTGTCCTGTCCTCCCAGGTGGTCCATCACTTCCGCCGGGCTTTCCGGCTCAGTTCCCGGATCCTCGCACGGCAGGTCTTGGTCTGGCACTCCTCGCAGAAAGCGAAGTCGTTCTTGAAGTAATGAATTCGCGGCTCTCCGGCCAGCATGACGCCGGAAATCGATTTGATCGGGTGCATCAGACAGCTTTCGTTGATCGAGATCCCGATCGAAGAGGGCGCGAGGACGGAAAACAGCCGGCGTTGGCCGGTCAGATGCCAACCGCAGTACCCCGGGGAGTAGCGCATGACCGCGTCGGGAGGCGATGCCTTGTCGCGCGAAAGCGTTTCCTCGAAGGCGTGCTGCAGCCGATCGGCAACCGTATCGGCCATCACCGAAGCCGCAGAGTCGAGGGTGTAGCCGAGTGCAGGGTCTCCGTCGCTGAACAGCGTCTCGATGCGCCGGCTGACCGCCTCGCCGAGGGTGAGCGCAAACAACAGCGAACGTCGGGCCCGTTCCGCCACGGTCTGGACCGGATTCGGCGACGCGTTCAGACCTTCCCCTTCGAGAACCGACGAAAACAGGTTCGGTGGAATCTCCCGGCAAATCGCGCATGGTCGAGCCAGTTCGACGGACTCTCGGATGGCCTGCTCCAGCAGATCTTCGGAGATTTTCGAGAGCCGGTGCTCGCTCGGTACTCCCTGCAGCTCGAGAATGAGACGACGATCCGGTACAACTTCCTCAGAGGGAAAGGTGAAAAGCTGTGGTGGGGCTGGCTCGGTCAAGGCGGGTTCAGTTTCGCTCATCGGCCGACTGTTTGTCGAGCCGAGGGCGAAGCCAGCGAACAATGCGTTCCGCCAGCGAATCACACTCATCCCGCGAATCAAAGACCGAGCTCTTTTCGCGTGATCGGCGAGATTGGCCGGCTCCAATCGGACAGACACGCCAGCGAATCACGCTCGTCCCGCGAATCAAAGATCAAGCCCTTTTCGCGTGAATGGCGAGATTGGCCGGCTCCAATCGGACAGACACGCCAGCGAATTGCGCTCATCCCGCGAATCGAATACCCGGCTCTTTTCGCGTGATCGGCGAGATTGGCTGGCTCCAATCGGACAGACACGCCAGCGAATCACGCTCGTCCCGCGAATCAAAGATCAAGCCCTTTTCGCGTGAACGGC
>JARRKC010000136.1:0-6303 GCA_037388505.1 Acidobacteriota bacterium
CCCAGGCAAGGGGCAAAAGAAGATCTGTAAACGCGAAAGTGCGAATGGCGTCGGTGCAATGCGGAAACCGCCTGAAGACAGCATTGTCTACTCTACCTGGCTGTCGAGAGCCGGGAACCGATTCCACGCCAAGCTCGCCAAGGGGCTCAAAACAAGAGAGCTCTTTGCGTTCTTGGCGACTTTGCGCGAGATCGAGCTGTCGAGGCCTGTCAGTTGGCATTCACCCTTCGCCCTTTTGAACTTTCTCCTCGAATTGCCCGGAAGGAATGAACGATGGCTAGATCCAGCATTGAGCCGGTGAAAATCGGTGAGCGACTCGTCGGACCGGGCCATCCGGTCTTCATCATCGCCGAAATGTCCGCCAACCACGGCCAGAATTTCGATCGCGCAGTGGAGATCATCAAAGCGGCGAAGGCGGCCGGTGCGGACGCGGTCAAGGTTCAAACCTACACGCCCGACACGATGACGATCGATTCGGATCGGCCTGAATTCCGCCACGAAGCAGGCTCCCTGTGGGCGGGCAAGGCGCTCTATGAGTTGTATCGGGAAGCCTGTATGCCCTGGGAATGGCAGCCCGTGCTGAAAGAGACTGCCGAAGATCTGGGACTGGTCTTCTTTTCGACAGCCTACGACCCGACGTCCGTTGACTTCCTCGCCAGGATAGATGTGCCGGTGATCAAGATCTCCTCGTTCGAGTTGGTCGATACGCCGCTGATCGCGTATGCAGCCCAGACCGGCAAGCCGTTGATCATCTCAACGGGAATGGGAACGCTCGAGGAGATCGAGGATGCCGTCGAGTCCGCTCGTGGAGGGGGTTGCCGTGAGCTGATCCTGTTGAAATGCACGAGCGCTTATCCGGCTCCGCCCGAAGAGATGAACCTGCGAACGGTCCCGGCTCTTGCCGAGCGCTTCCACTGTCCCTCAGGACTGTCCGACCACTCGACGAGTCCGCTTGCGGCTGTGGCTGGGGCGACACTCGGTGCCTGTGTGCTGGAGAAACACCTGACCCTGGAGAAAGGGAAGGGAATCGACGGAGGTTTCTCTCTCGATCCGGCGGAATTCGCCGAGACGGTCGCCGCGGTTCGCCAGACTGAATCCGCTCTGGGTTCTCCGAGATTCGGGCCCACGGAAAGCGAGCGTCAGAGCCTTCGCTTTCGCCGCTCTCTATGGGTGGTCAAACCGGTCCAGGCCGGTGACCCGATCACCGCGGACAACGTCCGCTCCATCCGTCCAGCCGGGGGACTCCCCCCGTCACAGTGGCCTCGGAAGAAGGCGCAGTCTTTCCGGAAGTCCTCGACAACCCCGAGGCCCCTCCGTGAAGACTGACCGGGAAGACTGGTACCTGAGTGCCGAGCATTTCGAGCAAGGATCTCGACGCGCTGCAGAAAAGGGCGCTGGAAGAGGGGATCCCCTATTCGACCCTGCTTTAGCCCGAAGGGGAAGAGAGTAAAGAAATGACAGAAATGCACGACATGCAATATAATGGCTGTATGCAAACCACGTTGCGCATAGACGATGCGTTATACCGCGAAGCGAAAGCGGAGGCGGCCCGATCGGGAATCACCGTCACTCAGTTCATCGAGGAGGCACTGCGACTGCGGCTGGAGAGCGGCGGTCCGGAACATCTGAGGGAGAGGGAATCGATTCGCCGCAGAGACGAACTGATGGAAGGGTTATTGCGCGCGACCGCCCACTTCCGGGTAGGGCCCAAGCCGAGCCGGGAAGAGATGCATGAGCGATAGTGCCTTCGTCGACACCAACGTCCTCGTCTATGCCGTCGAGGCGGACGATGGGTCGTCTGCGAAGGGAAGAACGGCTCGGAATCTCGTTAGGATGGAAGGAATCTGGATCTCGACGCAGGTGCTGGGAGAGTTCTTCTCGGCCGTGACCAGTTCCCGTCGCGCCTCACCACTGACTCCGCAGGAGGCAATCGCTTGGGTGCAATTCTGGAAGCGGTTGAACGTCAGTGAACTGACCACTCCCCACGTGGACCTGGCTCTGGAACTGGTCCTTCAATACCGAATCAGCTATTACGACGCCCTCATTGTTGCGACGGCCTCTCTGGCAGGCTGTGCGGTCGTCTACTCCGAAGATCTGTCCCACGGCCAGACATACGGAGACGTGAGAGTCCAGAATCCCTTCCGGGAGAGCTGAGCGACCTCAGCCCGACCCGATGAGCGACGACGACAGTTTCAGCGCTCCGGCAACGACCTGGTGCATGTCATAGTACCGGTACTCGGCCAGCCGGCCCCCGATGCTCACGGGGAGTTCCAGCTTCTTCAGTTCATCCCGGTATCGTCGGTACCGTTCCTGGTTCTCTTCAGTGTTGATCGGGTAGTAAGGGATCAGGCGCCGGTTCCAGGTCACCGAATACTCCCGGGTGATCAGGGTCTTCGCCGCCGACAGAGACTGATCGAAATGCTTGTGCTCGACGATCCGGGTATAAGGAACCTCGGCCTCGGTGTAGTTGATGATGGCATTCCCCTGGAAATCGTTGAGCGGCACTAGTTCGGAATCGAAGCGAAGAGACCGGTACTCCAGATCGCCGTATTCGAAGTCGAAGAATCGGTCGAGTGCACCGGTATAGATGACGTGGTCGTACCGGTTGAGCCAGCGGTCGCGGTCCTCCAGGAAATTCACGCCGCATTCGACGGGGACGCCATCCAGCAGTCGCTCGAAGATCTGCGTGTAGCCGCCGATGGGGATGCCCTGATACCGGTCCCGGAAGTGATTGTCGTCAAAGGTGAAGCGAATTGGCAATCGCCGGATGATGGATGCCGGCAGCTTCCGGGTCCTCCAGACTGTCCGGCTTCTCGATGGGCACCCTCTCCTGTTCGATGCGAGCCCGAGCCTCTTCCGGAGTCTTGACTCCGAACACCTGATACATGGTGAACAGGTTGATGGGAAACGAATACAGACCTCCCCGGTAATTCACCCGAGGTCGGTTGACGAAGTTGTTGAACTCGACAAAGCGATTGACATAGGCCCAGACGGAGGGGTCATTCGTATGGAAGATGTGAGGCCCGTAGATATGCTGGTGACAGTCCGCTTCAGGAACGAAGCGTGTGAAGCAGTTCCCTCCGATATGCTCCCGCTCTTCCAGCACCAAAACACTGTTTCCGGCATCAGTCAACTCCCGAGCACAGACCGCTCCGAAGAACCCTGACCCGACGATCAAAATGCGCTGACTCAATCTGTTCTCCCGACGAAGCTTCCGCTGCGGAGCCGCTCCCAACCCCTGAGCGAGTGACATCAGCCGAGGGGAATGGCCAGATTATGCCATTCGTCGCCGACAGCGTCCCCATGCGGCCGCGGCGCTTCCTTCAGTCTGATAGGTTAAGCTGAACCGCTATGGTCAACATCATCGTGTTGAAAGGCGGTTCTCAATATTCCACGCTCCGGGTCTTTAGCGATGACATCGCAAACGGGTTCCGACTGCTCGGCCATCGGGCGACCGTTGTTGATCTGCTCGAACCTGCGTTCAACCGTCAACTCGAAGCGGCCGTACGGGAAGGCTGCGATCTTGCGTTCGGGGTCAACGGTTATGGCTGCGATCTCAAGACGGCGAAGGGAGTCCTCTGGGACACCCTCGGAATCCCATTTGTCATCGCGCTGGTCGATCATCCTCTGGTGCACATGGATCGGCTGGTCGCCGTCCAGAATTGCCTGATTACCTGTACCGATCGCACTCACGTGGAGTTCATCAGCGAGTACTTTAAGGGGGCCAAGGCGAGTGGATTCTTACCCTTGGCAGGGTGCCGCCGGAACCTCCCGACCAAGCCATTCCAAGAGCGGAGCATCCCCTTGTTCTTCAGCGGAAGCTACCTGGAACCCGACGAGATTAGGAAGGAGTGGCAAGGACACGGCGAGATCTCCCAAGTCATGGACGAGATTGCGGAGGCACTCTTGGGAGACGTGGACTTGACCCTGTTGGGGGCCACGAAACGAATCCTATCGGGCCGGGGAATTCAACCCGAGCATCCCGCGTTTGACCAACTCTTGAGAAACTCGGTCTTTCCCGACCGCTGGGTCCGAGCCGTGCGCCGCAAGAAGATCATCCGCGGACTGGCAACCGCAGGCATCGAGGTCCATTGCTATGGTTCCGGGTGGGAACGCAGCGGACTCGAGCTGGAACGCCTTCACTTGTCCGGTGTGGTGGATTTCTTCAAGAGCCTCGATTTGATGGCCGACGCGAAGGCGGTCCTCAACATCCTGCCGAATTTCCCACAGGGTCCCCATGACCGTTGCTTCTCCGCGATGCTGAACGGGGCCGTCGCCGCCAGTGACTCCAATCGATACCTCCGGGCTGAATTCAAGGACGGGAGCGACATCCTCCTCTTCGACTGGCAGGAACCCGAGTCCTTGGCTGAGGCCCTGCGGGAGCTCTTTGCCGATCCCCTGGGATGGCAGGCCATTGCCGACCGCGGCCGCGGCATCGCAGAGGCCCGTCACATGTGGACCCATCGGGCAGAGACCGCCCTCGGTCTGGTCGAAGGGTGGCTCGGGAAGAGCCTCTGAGAGAGCCCCATCGCACAGGTCGCGAACGTGGGCCCCAGATAGGTCCGGCCTGAGGAGAGCCTCTTGATGGACTCTGATTCTCGGTCCTGAGCGGAGATAGCGATTGCTCGAGAGGCGGGCTGAGCCTCGGGTCAGGCTGACTCAGGGAGATAGTCGTTGCGGCTGGGCTGCAGCCGCAAGGGGAGGGGAGTGATGCGGGATGGCTCGGGGCTTTGGAGATTCAGGCGGGCGTCGAGATAGCCGGGGAAGAGTTCGAGCGCCCTCTCGAACTGCCGGTGCGCCTCGGAATTGCGCCCCACGCGCGCGAGTGCGACGCCCAGGTTGTTGCAGGCATCCGCCGACTCGCGCCAGTTGCCCGCCTCAGTGAGGTATCGGCCGGCCGGCTCCGCGTCACCGAGCAACAGATGCAGGGTCCCCCGGCTGAACGCATGGCGCCAGCCCTCGGGCACCGGGTACGGGCCCTCCGGCTCCAAGACGTCGTCAAGAGCGGCCTTATCCGGACAGGCGCGATCCAAGAAGCGAAGCGCCTCGGCATACTCCCGGCGGAAGATGGCCATAGAAGAGAGGCCCCACGCTGCAACCCGCTCCGAAAAGCCGGCTCTCCGATAGAGATCCGCAACGTCCTCGTAAGCGTGCTTGCGAAGTACCTGAGCGGTCATGGCGTTCTGGCGCTCCAGCTTGCGCGAGTCGCTGCCCGGATAGGCGTGCATCCGATAACCGAGGTTGGACGAGAAGGCAAACCGCGCCCCGGCCCGTACCAGGCGTAGCGCCAGGTCGTAGTCGTCAGCGCTCGAGAGGGAGTCGTCGTAGAGCAGCTCCCGGGCCAGGCCGGTTCGGACGGCGATATGCCCCACCCCAGGCAGATAGTTGCGCTCGAACAGCCGGCACGCGTCCTCGGGTCGTCCCAGGAATTCGGGGACCGGGAGATCGCGCAGAAACCGTCCCGACGGTCCATCGAACAATCGCACTCCGTCACTGGCACAATCCGCCCCCGTGGTCTCGAGTATCTTCAGCAACGCGGCCGCTCTTCCCGGTTCGAAGGCGTCGTCGGCGTCGCACCAGACGAGCCACTCCGTTTCGACCGCCTCCAGTCCCCGGTTCCGGGCATGGGCCAACCCTCGATGCTGGTTCGGACGAACCACGCGCAGCCGCACGTCGCCGAGCTTCCGGGCACGAGCCACCGTATCGTCGTCGGAGAAGTCGTCGATCAGGACGATCGAAGTGATCGACGGCGCGTCCAAAGAAGCAACGGCTCGCTCGATGGTGAATCCTGCATTGCGGGCAGGCATCAAGACCGTCAACTCCAATCCGTCAGCTCCTGTCAGTGGACTCGATCCTTTCGAAAGTGGCCCCGCGGATGTCTACAGCTTATTTACATCGAGTCCAATGAAGCTAACACCTCTATAGCTGTCCCTGACAGGATGGTCAAAGACATGAGTGAAGTAAATTGCATGATGCCAAGGCAAAGAAACTCGATGAGTTCGAACAATCTTTTGGGCGATCTTCCTCTTCTTGGAGGCTTCGTTGAACTCGGATATCGCTAAGCCCTCCCCACAAAACTCAGATTGCATGATGTTAATATAGCTGTCGTCCACATACATACAGGTTGCAGGAAGTAGCACCTCCGGACCACTTCTAGAAAAGATCTTGAGAGCATCAACTGAAGAGGAGTAGGTGTCCACATCGAGTGCTACAAAGCCGACCGGCGAATCTGCAGTTAGCCTTTGAATAAAGGGTGGCAGAGTTGCGCCAATGTCCCCAATGATAAGCTCAGTACTATCCGGA
>JARRKC010000137.1:0-3725 GCA_037388505.1 Acidobacteriota bacterium
GGGAACCTCCGGAGACGACACGATCACGGCATTGCCTTCGATGCGGGCATTGGCCCAGTGCCATTGGCCGTCTTCGCCGGCTACGGAAAACTCGCCCAGCTTGTCCCCCTTGACCACAAGGCCTCCATCCGCGTGATCGAAGTGGAGCTTCAAGGCACCGGGCAGGTGGTCCACCGAGGACAATGTCGGCCCCACATAGGGGATGTCACGGCCGTAGTGCTCGCCCAGGGCGTAGTCTCCTTGGTGGCCCCTGGTCGCTCTGCAATCTTACTCTGAACGAGCCGCGAGAGGTGACCCACCGACCCAGACGTCCGAAGTCTGCCTCCCGCCTGCACGCGCCCGCCGCCACGATTTAGAGGTCCGGACGCACCTGTTGCCAATTCCTGACCCGGCAGACTGTTGCTTCGAGCGCTCCACTCCCTTCCCGAAGACCGAGAACTCCAGGATGCCCAGCGGAGCGGCGGCCCGGTGCGGCCCATCGGTAATGGTCAACCGGATATACCGGCAGACCGTCGGGCGAAGCTCGTCGAACCCGCTATGGTTCCGTCGAAGGTCACGATATGCTACAACCGCTTTGTCGTGAACGATCGCAGGGTGTCGATCGCGGGCGATCTGCGGACGCGAGAAGATATCGGGACCATCGAAAACGCACCGGCCTTTCGCACCGTGCCACACGCTCCGGCGCGGGACCGGCGAGCGACGAATCGATGAAGGAGAGGACAGCCCCCATGAAGGTCATCCTTGGTTTCTTGAGTGTCCTGCTCCTGACCGCCTCGGCGTCGGGTGCAGACGTTTCCCAAGACCTGTCGGACATCCGCGGTGCGAACTATCGCGCGGCCGGCGCGAAGGACACCACCGACTTCTGGCTGCATTACGATCCGGCGGAGACGGAGCGCGATTTCGACTACGCCCTGCGCCTGAACCTGAACCAGCTCCGCGTTTTCATCAGCTATGAGGCCTGGGCCGCAGACAAGCCGGCGTTTCGCCGCAACCTCCAGCACCTGCTGCGGGCCGCCCACCAGCGCGGCCTGGGGATCATGCCGGTGGTGGGGAACACCGAGCAGATGATCCAGGACGATTCGGCCCGGCCGCTGGCTCGCGAGTGGGCCGAGGACCTGGTCCGCACCGTCGGCAACGAACCGGCCCTGGCGTTCTGGGACGTCTCCAACGAGCCGGACTGGCCGACGACGCCGGAGGCCCGGGTCCGCCGCCGCTTCGAACTGGCCAGGTACATGGCCGAAGTGTTCCACGAGCTCGACAAAGACACCCCCGTTACGATCGGATTCGCGTTCGTTCCGGGCATGGAGGAGCTGGCGGACTCGGTCGACGTCCTGTCGTTCCACGATTACATGCAGAACCGGGCCGTGATCCGCGCCAACATCACGCGCGCCAAGGCCTTCGCGGCCAAAGTCGGAAAACCGGTGATCAACACGGAACTCGGCTGCATCGGTCGCGCCAATCCCTACGACGTGACCCTCCAGGAACACATGAACGCCCATGTCGGCTGGTACATCTGGGAGCTCATGATCACGAAGCGCTGGGGCACGGTGCACGGCGTCTTCTATCCGGACGGCACGGTGCGCGATCCTTCCATTCCCGCGGCGATGATGGGGTTCTTCCGCAACCGCGGCGAGACGGTGGTTCTCGAGGATCCCGACCGGGAGCAGTGGGTGACCAAGGCGGTCGCCAACGCCAGAGAATGGCTGGCGGCGTCGGAGCCGGACTGGGAGAAGGGGCTGGACGTCGCCGAGGTGGCGGCGAACCTCCTGGAATCGGCGCAACTGATCGCCATGCGCGAACCGCCGACCCGCACCGTCGAACTCCTGCGCCGGGGACGGCCGGATCTGCCCGCCCTGCGCGCCGTGCTGCAGAAGTACATTTCCGTCCTCGAACCCTATCAACACAAGAAGTAGAGCGACGAAGGGGTACCATCATGCCGAAACTTCGATTCTCAGTTCCCTTCCTGCTGGCAATTCTGCTTGCGCCGGCGATTCTCGTCGCCGGACAGACCGGTATCCAGGAGAAGAAGCCGGTGTTCGGTGGAGCCTGCAAGATCTGTCCCTGGGGAACCATGGCCGAAGTCGTCAAAGAGGCGATGCAGCCCTACGGCTATGACGTGCAGATCTGCTACAACTGCAACGCCATGGACGCTCCTCGGATCGTCAGCGAAGCCAGGATGCCGCCTCCCTACAAGCCCGATCACGCCGTGCCGGAAATCCTCGCTCCTCGGAATGCACCCGGACTCGGAGCCGTCGACTTCGGGGCCGTCGCGATCCAGTTCCTGCGGGATGCCTACCGGGGCACGGGAATCTACCGGAACGAGAAGCCCCGAACGAACCTGCGCCTGATTGCCAACATCCAGGACCCCAGTTACGTCCTGGTTGCGGCGAAAGCTGATACGGGCATCACCGACCTGTCGCAGATCCGGGAGAAGCGCTGGCCGATCCGCATCCTGACTGCGGGGATCGGCCGGGACTCGTCGCGCATTCTGGCCCACTTCGGGCTTTCGAAGGAAGCCATCGAGGCCGCCGGCGGCCACGTGGGCAACACGCCCGAGGACCGGGAGAACTTCGACGTCGTCATTGGAGGCGGCGGCCCCATGACGACGGCTCCCGAGTGGAGCATCTGGACGGAGATCAGCCAGAAGTTCGACCTTCGATTCATCGAATTACCGGAGGATCTCCTGGCCGAGCTGGCGCGGGAGGGCGAACAGGAGCGCGGCACCATCCCCGTGGGGCTGTACCGCGGCATCGACCGGCCCATCCCGACGGTGGTGCGCACGGGCACCGTGATCTACGGCCGGGCCGACATGCCGGACGACTTTGCCTATCTCGTCGCCAAAGCCATGGACGAACAGCAACAGCTCTTGCAGTGGAGGCACCTGAACTTTTCCTACAACGTCCACACAGTCTGGAAGGGCTACGAAGTCCCGCTGCATCCGGGCGCCGCCCGCTACTACCGTGAAAAGGGTTACATGAAGGAGCGTTCCGTCGAATCTCGAGGGGAGCCAAGATGAAACTTCACACTTGTGTCGCTGTCGCCTGCCTGCTCGCGCCATCGCTCGTCTGGGGCCAGCAGGCCAACGTCAACCTGGATTACAATCCGCAGAAGAATACGGAGAACCTGCTTCCCTTTACCGCCAACATCAACTCGCCCGAGGTCCGCGACGACCGGACGGTGACCTTCCGGCTGAAGGCCCCCGCTGCGAAGGAAGTGCTGCTCACCGGTGTCGCCGTTTTGACGGCTCTGGGGAAGTCGGGACAGCCCGTGCCGTTCGAGAAGGGCGAGGATGGGATTTGGACCCTGACGGTCGGTCCCCTCAGACCCGACATGTACATCTACTACTTCCAGGTGGACGGGGTGCGGATGGCCGATCCCAACAATACCGTCGCCGGCTTCACCGCCATGCCGCCTTACAGCCAGCTCGTCGTGCACGGCAGCGGTCCCGCCTACTACGACGCCCGCGATGTCCCGCACGGAACGGTGACCCGTCACGTCTATCATTCCGGCGTGACGAACGGCGAGCGCGAGCTCTACGTCTATACGCCCCCCGGCTACGATCGAAACAAGCGCTATCCGGTGCTCTACCTGGTGGGCGGAAGCGGCGACCTGCCGTCGAACTGGGTCTACGACGGTCGGGTGAACTTCATGATGGACAACCTGCTGGCCGAAGGCAAAGCCGTCCCCATGGTGATCGCCATCCCCAACAATCAGGTTCTCCACCG
>JARRKC010000138.1:0-6980 GCA_037388505.1 Acidobacteriota bacterium
CTCGAGGAAGCCTCAACACAACGTAGGATAATAACAGGATGGGACAACCGCCCCATCCTGTTATGGGACTGCAATCAGTTCCAAGGGGACAGTCTAGCCACGTTGATATACCCTTGGCCACCCCCTCTCCAAGCAATGATGATCTGGCCGTAGGAACACCATTGCAGGGCTGTTCTCGCTCCACTGGTCTAGCTTTCTCACAGAGGCGGCGGAATAGTTGTTCAGATAGACCCGGATATATAGATCTGCCCTGCCTCGCCACGCGATAGCGATGTGCTCCGGCCAAACATCGGGGGCGGCTTGATCAAAAGCTGAGGTCGGGCCGTCATTACTCGAGAGGTCGGCGAGGTCGTATGCCGATAGATCATACACTTCCCCATTGCAGGAGCATTGGGGATCCCAAAGTCGGGTCACAATCCTTCGCTCAGGCGTGTCGGCGACCCATGCGGCAAGTTGCGTATTCCGCTGAAGTTGACCACCTCCGGAGCGAAGCGACGCTGGAGTTTGTTCATGGTGCCCGAGGTGGACAACATCATTCAAGAAGTAAGGTGATCTGAGGGGTCATCAAGATCATCTCCTTTGGATTTCGGCCGGCCGAGCTTGGTCAAAGATTGACCAAGTTCGCCGGGGCCAGGTTTTTGGTGCTCGAGAGTGGTCAGTTTTCGACCTCCAGCGTCTGTTGGCGTTTGTGGTTTTCCTCCCAGAGCTGCTCCATGCGTCGCATGCGGGAGCGGACGTACTTCCAGTAGTCGGGGGAGATCTCCATTTGGTCGATCTCCTCGAGAACCGGCTCGAAGTAGTGCAGAGAGCGGATGGGCGTCACGTCGTGATGATTGCGCCAGGCGACGTACTTGCGGGCACAGCCGAGCAGGATGGCTTGCTCGATGCGCTCGATCGAAACGCCGTCTTCGAGCCACTTGCGAGCCAGGATCTCGTCGGCCGTGGAGAAGGAAGCCACCACACAGCTGCGCTCCTCGAGCAGCCGACGCACCTGGTCCAGCGACTCGTCGCCGACCGTGTGGGCGTTTGATGGAGCCGAGTTTCGGTGATAGGGCCAGAAGTCGTCGGTGATCTCGATGCGGCCCCGGCAATACGGAACCGGTACGAAGCCGCTCAGGCGACAGACTCCTTGCTCTTCCATCTCCTGGAGGTACTTGCGGATGGTGGCGTTGCTCTTGTGGAGGGTCCGGGCCAACTCGCTCTGACTCGTCTCGAGGACCCCGGTTTGACGAGGCGCCGCCAGACACAGGTGAATGAAGAGCTTGAAGGCGCCGTCGGTCAGAACCTTCAAGGCGTTTTCGACCTCCACACCGGCGGCAAACCAGCCCTGGTCGTGCTTGAGGGTGAGCGTCATGACGTCACCTCCTTCACCTCGAGCCGACGCAGGGTCTCGCCCTCGAGTTCGATGCGGTGGCTGTGGGCCAGGATCCGTTCGACGATGGCATCGGCCAGGGTGGGACTGCCGACCAGCTCGTGCCAGTTCTCGACCGGGAACTGGCTGGTCAGGATCGTCGATCGCGATTCCGTCCGGTCGTCGAGAACCTCCAGCAGATGACGGCGTTCGAGATCGGTCAGAGCCACCAGACCGAAGTCGTCGATGGCCAGAACATCGGTGCGGGCCAGCTTGGCCAGGAAGCGATCGAAGCTGCCGTCGGCCCAGGCCATGCCGAGCTGGCGAAAGAACTTCGAAGCCGAAGCATAGTACGCACGGAAACCCTCGCGGCAGGCCCTCTCCAGGAAGGCACAGCACAGATAGGTCTTCCCGACGCCCGAGGCGCCAATGATGGTGAGATTGTGATGACGGCGGATCCACTCACAGCCGGCCAGCGACTGAACGAGCGAACGATCGAGCTTGCGCGCATGTCGGTAGTTGATGTCCTCGATCGAGGCGGCCGTCTTGAGATGCGCTTGACGCAGGCGGGTGGCATAGGCCCGGTTTTCCCGCCACAGGTACTGGGCGTCGACGAGCAGTGCTAGCCGCTCTTCAAAGCCGAGACCGTCCATCTCGGGGTTCGCCAGCTGTTGCTGGAGGGCGTCGGCCAGGCCGTGCAGTTTGAGACGGTAGAGCTTGTCGAAGGTCTGCTCGCGCGTCATGACCGCACCTCCTTCGAGCCGTAATAGGACGAGCCGCGCACGTTGGTATGAACGGTGTCATGAGCAGGAGAAGAGGTGGCCGATTCGACCGGCTGCCGATCCAGACCGGTCGAAAGAATCGAGCGGATACTGCGATAGGAGCAGGTGTTGACCGACAGGGCCCGACTGCATGCGGCTTCGAGCCTCTCGTTCGTATACTGCTTCCCCAGTCGCAGGACACCCATACACGACCGGTAGCCGAGCTCCGGATGAGGCCGCGAGGCCAGGATCCGCTCGAGGACCTCCGCCGTGGCCGGACCGACCGCTCGGCCCCGGCGGATCATCCGATCCGACGTCCACTGGAGGTTTTGGTGCTGCGGGGGGCGATGCTCGTCCAGGGTGGTATGGCGGCCGGCCGCGGAGTCTCGCACATGCAGGGCAACGCGTCTTCCGCAACGGAAGATCTCGATGGTCTTCTCGCTGATGCGGGCCTCCAGCTGTTCGTGCACATAGTGGAAGGGGACGCTGTAGTAGTGACGGTCGATCTCGACGTGGTAGTCGGGATGGACGCGCACCTTCTTCCAGGTGGCCAACTCGTAGGGCTCCTCGGGCAAGGGCTTGAGAGCCGGATGGTCGATCGCCTCGAACAGCCGGGCGCGGGTGGAGTCGAGTCGGTGGAAACGGCGATGGTTGAGGACCTCCAGCAGAGGGCGGATGGCGGCATTGAGTTCGGCGATGGAGAAGAAGGTTCTCTTGCGCAGCGCGGCGACGATCCAGCGTTCGACGACCAGCACGGCGTTTTCGACCTTGGCCTTGTCGCGCGGCTTTCTCACCCGGGCCGGGATGACGGCCGTCTGGTAGTGCTCGGCCCATTCCCGGTACGTCGGATTCAGGTCCGGCTCATAGAAGCAGGCGTTGCGGACTCCGGTTTTCCAGTTATCCGGAACCACGACCTGGGGCACCCCACCGAGGAAGGCCAGGGCGCGGGAGTGCGAGCCGATCCAGGACTCGAGATCCCGCCGTTCGGTGGCCTCTGCATAGGTATAGTTGCTGGCCCCGAGCGTGGCGACGAACAGGTAGGCGGGCCGCACCTGCCCGGTCCTCGGATCGCGGATCGGCACCGTAGCTCCGGCATGATCGACAAACAGCTTTTCTCCGCCCCGGTAGTCCTGGCGTAGAACGACGTCGAGCTTCTTCTTCCAGCCCGCGTACAGCTCGCAGAAGCGGCTGTACTGGTAGCCGTCCGGGTGGGCCTGCTTGTACTCGTGCCAGAGCAACTGCAGGGTGACATGCTTGTGGCCACGCAGTTCCTCGTGGATCGAAGCCCAATCGGGCAGCGGCGGAGCCGTCGGCCGGCGCCGGGGCTCTCCGAACAGTCGCCGCTCGAGCTCCTCGTCGTCGAGTTCCTCGGGAAGCGGCCAGCCGACTTCGGCGGCCTCGGCCCGCCTCAGGGTGTTGATGACTGAACTGTGGGGGATGCGGCAGCTGCGGGCGATCTGCCGTTTCCCCAGTCCCAGTTCGTACCTCAGTCTCAGGATCTCTCGGGTCTTGCGCATGGATAACCTCCTGGCCGGCATCGGCACCTCCTTTCCTCAGGAGGTCCACCTTACCGGCGGTTATCCAGCGCCGCTTGCCTCCGATTCCGCGTGTCCACCGATTCCGCGGAACGTGACCACCATTCCGGGCATCTTGACCACCGTTCCGACATCTTGACCACCATTCCGGCCACCGCCCAAAAGTGGTCAACATCACTCGGAGTCACTGGTCAACTTCCCCCGGAATCGGTGGTCAACTTCGTCCGGAATGGGTGGTCAACATCGCCCGGTTATGCTGTTCACGACATAACCGGGCTTATGCGGAGTCCGGAGTTATGCGGAGTGGCGATCTCCGATTCCCCTCAAAGTACTGAGGCTTCAGAAGGATTCGTGTCGATGAAGAGTTCTTGAGTCAGCATAAATGGAAGGCTTCCCGGCGGTAGAGTGGCGCCAGATCACTTTACCAAAGGAGGCAACATGCTGAACGATTACTACTTGTCGTCTCTCGCCCTGGAGCGTTTACGATGTGGGATCCTGGCACCCTTCATTGAGGACTTCATAGAACGGCTCGAAGACAAGGGATACACACGGACTTCGGTCCGGGCTCATCTCTCCACTGCGGCTCATGTGGGTTTCTGGGGAGCAAACCAGAACGTCCGCCCACAGGATCTCGACGACACGGTCGTGCGGCTGTTTATGCACCATTTGGCCCACTGCAGCTGTTTTAGGCCGAACGCGGGCAAGTATGAAGATGTGGCCGGGCATCTGCGATTCCTGCTGGAGTGCCTTCGGGAGCTGGGAGTCCTGAAGGCCAAGGAAATGGAGACGGTCTCCTCCGATCCTCCTCTGATCCGCGATTTCCAGCAATGGATGTACAAGAACCGAGGCGTAGTCGAAGCGACACTCAAGTCATACCGTCCTGTGCTGATCGAGTTTTTGAAGGTCGTGGACAATGACGTGCAACGTTTGACGACGGCCACGATTCGGCAGTTCGTGATGCAGTGGGCGGCTGGTCGTCCCCGCAGCAGCACCTCAACAGCAACCGGAGCCATCCGCATGTTCCTGCGGTACTTGGCGATCGAAGGGCAGATTTCTCCTGCTTTGATCTGTGCTGTCCCCTCGATGGCGAACTGGCGGCTCTCCTCGTTGCCACGCTCTCTGCCTGCGGAAGCCATCGAACGGCTCATCAGTTACTGGGATCCGGCCACCGAGTTGGGCGCTCGCAATCGTGCGATTCTCCTGCTCCTCGCCCGGCTCGGATTGCGCGCTGGGGACGTAGTGGCGCTACGGTTCGCCGATATCGATTGGGCCCGGGCCACGATCCGCCTGTGCGGAAAAGGGCGGTGTCAGGCTCTGCTGCCATTGACGCAGGAAGTCGGGGACGCTCTGTGCGCCTATCTGCCATATCGACTCCATCACGATTGTGGAGACCGGCTGTTCATCCGGGACCGCGCGCCTCGCCGACCGCTGTCACTCCACGGCACGGTTTCCGTGATGGTGGCTCGAACCATGAAACGAGTCGGAATCTGCTCACCCGTCCGCGGAGCTCATGTTCTGCGGCACTCGGCCGCCACCCAGATGTTGCGTGAAGGTGCCTCTCTCCAGAGTATCGGCGCCGTCCTCCGCCATCGTTCGACCGAGACGACAGAGCTTTACGCGAAGGTGGATACGCAGACCCTACGACTCGTGGTGCAGCCTTGGCCGGAGGTGAGGAATGTTAAATGAAGACGTTGAGTCCTACCTCGAGCTTCGTCGGGCAGCCGGGTTCGACCTGCATTACGACCGAAGCGTGCTCCGGCGATTCGCTTGTTTTGCTTCTGAACGAGGCGAGACCCACGTAGTCTCCCAAACCGCCATAGGATGGTCCGCTCAAGCGGCCTCCGTCGGAGAGCGGGGACGGCGGTTGCGGGTGTTGATTCGCTTCGCACGCCACGCTCATGCCGAAGATCCACGTCATCAGATCCCTCCGCCCAACCTCTTTGGTCGCCATCGCCAACGTCACACGCCGTTCATCTTCTCCCCGGGCCAGATCTGTCGGCTACTCGAACAGGCGAACCGTTTGGGTCCTCCCGGCTCATTGCGACCCCATACCTACGCCACCCTTTTCGGATTGCTCTCAGCGACTGGGCTCCGGATCTCCGAGGCCTTGAACCTGCGCTTCGAGGACCTGATATCGGACGGGCTGGTTATCCGGCAGACCAAGTTCAGGAAGAGCCGTCTCGTGCCCCTGCACTCGACGACGACCCGGGCGTTGGCGGACTATCGGGTGCTTCGAAGTCTGCCGACATCCGACGATCATCTTTTCGTCTCCTTACGCGGCCGCCGTCTCTGTTATGAGTCGGTTCGCCGTGTGTTTCATGCCTTGGTGCAGGAAGCCGGCATCGATTCAGGAGTCAACGGTAGAATCCCGCAAATCCATTCGCTCCGTCACACCTTCGCCGTCAGAGCGCTGGAAGCTTGTCGGTGCGAGCGGGACTACGTTGGCCGCCACTTGGTCGCTCTATCCACTTATCTTGGACATGCTCATGTGGCCGATACCTACTGGTACCTCGAGGCCACACCTCAACTGCTTGGCGATATCGCTGCCGCCTGGGACAACTTCGTGAAAGGAGGTGCACAATGACTCCGCTGGCACCGCACCTGGCCGCCTTTTTTCAGGTCCGTCTCCCAGTGGAACGCCAAGTCAGTCCCCATACGTTAAGTACCTATGCCTACGCCTTTCAGCTGTTGCTGCGATTCGCTCACCTCCGGCTGGGAATACGGCCTTCGGCTCTCTATCTCGAGCAGATCGATGCTCCGTTGATCCTGGCTTTCCTGGAGTATCTCGAAGTGGAACGCCAGAACAGCCCGATCAGCCGCAACGCTCGGCTTGCTGCTGTTAAGTCGTTCATGCGTTTCATCGAGTACCGAGTCCCATCGGCGATCGAGCAGGTACGGCGCATCCTCGCGATCCCCGAAAAGAGGTCGGATCAGAAGCTCGTCACTCACCTCACCGTGTCTGAGATGAAGGCGGTGTTGGACGCTCCGGATCCTCATACCCGAAGCGGCATCCGCGACCGTGCCATGCTGCACCTGGGGTTTACGGCCGGCCTGCGGGTCTCGGAACTTGTCGGTCTTCGACTGGACGATGTCACTCTGCAGTCCTCGACATCGATCGTCTTGGTTCGCGGCAAAGGCCGAAGAGAGAGGGCACTGCCGATGACCAGGGAAACCACTGAGGCGATCCGAGGCTGGCTCGCGGTACGCGGATCTGCGTGTGTGCCGGAGCTGTTTCTTAATGCCCGAAGATCTCAGCTGACCCGGGCAGGCTTCGAGTATGTGCTCGACAAGCATGTGCGAGCAGCGTCAGCCTTCTGTCCCTCTTTGGCAGCC
>JARRKC010000139.1:0-3627 GCA_037388505.1 Acidobacteriota bacterium
GCCGCCTTTCCACCGTACCATTCGTCTTGCTGCACGCCGGTTACCCCTATACCCGCCAGTTGAGCTATCTGGCCGGCATCTACGCCAATGTGTTCATGGATATCTCCCGGGCCATTCCTTACCTGGCTGCCGACATCCCCAACCTGATACGCGCTAGCCTCAGCCTGGCGCCTACCAACAAAGTCTTATTCTCGACGGATGCGCACAGCATCCCGGAAATCTATTGGATCGCGGCCCGTTGGGCGCGTTGGGGAATTGGGATGGTGCTGGATGAATGGCACGGGCAAGGCATCATCTCGGCGAATGAAGCGGAAGAGATTGCCCGGCAGATGCTGCACAGGAACGCAGAGGCAGTCTACGGAATTGAGCTGTCAAGGTGAGTCCGAACCACCTTCATGACCTCAGGGCGACTTCCCGTGCCTCGTGCTTACATTTCTTCCGCATCTTGACGTAATTGTCACCATCCGTCTACGGAAGTTTCAGTGTTTCATGAGCCGGCGGGTCGCCGCGCCACTGATCCCCGTAGGCCTGCTTCTCGATCGAGGCCCAGCGCGGGTTGGTCTCGTACATGATCTCGAGTGCTTCGGTGTCGAACCAATAGCTCACATCCCGCCGGTATTGTTGAGTGTTCCGGCTGCGGGCAAGACGAAGTTTTGCTCTCTTCCAAGGGCTCATCGCAGTCTGGGTCTTGATGAAGTTCAAGAAGTCCTCTTTCAGATGCTCGAGCCTGAACCAGAGGTCCACGGGGTACTGGCCTTTGCTCGTCATGTCGTCGAGGTGCAGGTCGGCGATGTTCTGCTCCGCCAGAACCTTGAGCGCCTTGGCAAGAGGAATCGGCCGGTAGTCCGGGAATCCTCCGAACTGCGCGACGTGGTGAGCGTAGCTCAGAACCCAGGTCGGAAGTCGGCGAATGTTCAGGATTCGGAGCTTCCCCTCGATCTGATCCTGTCGCGCCCCGAACGGATCGTGCTTGCGGTTTTCATTGAGAGGGTCCGAATGCAGGATTAGACCCGGAAACAACTGAAAGAGATGGGCCGTCGAGTCTCCTCCCGTCTTGACCAGATGGCCCCATACGAACGATTTCCCGATCACCATATGCCGTACCGGATTGAGTCGCAGCAGCGGGCTGGGCGACAATCCTCGAAGATTCTACTTGCGCTCCTCTGCTGAGCACAACCTGCGGGTCGCGGTAGGCCTTGGCAGTTCGTACTTCGCATTTCACTGATGCACTGAGGTGGGCGCGGAACCGACGGTGTCGATTCAGGTAGACTCGTGCAGTGGCGAAACCGGCGGAAGACGGGATACGCATCAGACGACCCTTGATTGAACTGGAAAACGTGGTCGTCCAGTTCGGGGACCGTCCCCTGCTGTGCGGGATCGACTGGGTGCTGGGCCGAGGGGAGCACTGGATCGTCAGCGGGCCGACCGGGTCGGGTAAGTCGTTGCTGGGGCAGGTGCTCTGCCGGCACGTCCCTCTCCGAGGTGCTATTCACTATCATTTCGACGCCGACCGGGCAGCCGGGCACTCCTTCGTCAACCGTGGTGAAGTGGTGATGGTCTCCTCCGACGCACAACGAGCGCTCAAGGGAGCTTCGGAGAGCTACCATCAGGCCCGCTGGCAAAGCTTCGAAGGTGATTCCTCCCCCAGGGTGTCGGAGTTGCTCACCGGAGAGAGTGTGGAACGGATCTCCGCCTACGACATCTCCCCCTTGAAAACCCCTGCCGCCGAGTACGCACGGCGCCGCGAACAGATCGTCCAGTCGCTGGGAATGGAGCATCTCCTGGAACGGAGGGTCATCCACCTCTCGAACGGCGAGTCCCGCAAGCTGCTGATCGCTCGTGCCCTGCTCCAAGAGCCTCGGGTTCTGATCCTGGACGAGCCGCTCGACGGATTGGATGTGGAGTCCCGCTCTCGCCTGAAACGGGCGATCGAGACCCTGGCGGGCGCGGGGTCTCCTTCTCTGGTCTACCTCACTACGCGAGCCGAAGAGGCTCCCGCCGGACTGGACCATCAATTGGAGCTCGACAGGGGTCGCGTGGAGGGAATCGGAAGGCGATCCGCTCCCGCGAGGACACCTGGGGAGATGTCGTCTTCCGTCGCGGTCATCGGTCGGGAGAATCCGGGAGGGTTGAGGCCCGTCGACCGGATCGGTGAGGGCGAGATCCTGATCGATATCCGGAACGCCTCGGTCCGTTACGCCGGTGTGGAGGTGCTGTCAGGCTGTGACTGGATCGTACGCAGGGGAGAGCACTGGGTCGTAGTCGGCCCCAACGGCGCCGGGAAGTCCACCTTGCTCAGCTTGATCCTGGGAGATAATCCACAGGCCTACTCCAACGACATCCGGCTCTTCGGCCGTCGCCGCGGTTCGGGGGATTCCATCTGGGAGCTGAAGCGCCGGATCGGCTGGGTGGCGCCCGAGCTCCAGATCTACTATCCGCTGGACACCTCGATCCGGACGGTGATCCTTTCGGGCTTCTTCGACTCGATCGGACTCTTCAGGGATCCCTCGCAGGAACAGTCGGACCTGGCCGCGGGATGGGAGGAGAAGCTCGGGATCTCCCACCTCGCGGGTACGACGCTGGGGGCAGCCTCGGCCGGTGAGCAACGGCTGGCTCTCTTGGCCCGGGCCCTGATCAAGAGCCCGGAGCTCCTGGTGCTGGACGAGCCGTATCAAGGCATCGATCTCCGTCATCGCGAGCTGATCGCCGGGATTCTGGAGGAAGTGGGCGCCTCGGCGAAAACCACTATCGTGTTCGTAACTCACCGGCTGGAAGAAATCCCGCGCTGTGTCTCCCGACGACTCCGCCTCGACCGCGGGCGAATCGTCGAGCGCGGACCTCTGGTCTCCTGATCGTCGATTGCGACGGGGGTTCATTAAGCAAAATCCCAGGTCTCCACCCGACAGCCGGGCGTAGGTGAGGCAAAGTGTAATCGATTGAGTTGAAGATACCCCAATCAAGCCATTGGGAGGAGGGATGTGGCTGTGAGGGCTGTCGGCATTTGTCCCTGGTTGGGATTGTTCTGCCTCACTTCCTTCCCTTTGCGGGCGGCAGGGGACCGGCCGGTCGTCATCGACGGGGTGACCCTGGATTTCCCGGCGAGAGAGGTACTCGTTCACTCATCGTCCTGGAGCCTGAACGGCAGACGACACTTCGATCTTCTGACCACGGACGTGGATTCTCTGATTCGACTTCGATTCTATTCGGAAACGGGCGATGGGCTGGCAGGTTTGAACTACCACACCACATTCGCAGGGTATGCGATCGACATGCCCAAGACCTTCCCCTTTGTCGAAGAGCCCCCTTCACCGTAGGTTAGTGAAAGTGGGTGTCCCGGTTCCAAGGGGCTTCCGGCAAATCGGGGAGCCCCCCTTCACACGCAGGGCATTCGTTCGAGCTCTAGCAGTCCCACCAACTCAAACTCAAGCTACCCGAGTGAGACGTGCGGAGGCATGTCGCCGAAATCGTAGTCGGCGCCACATCTCACCCGATTCGTTGCGTTCAGTCGCTCGGCGGGCACACGACGCCCCCGGGCAAACCCTCCAGGCGGAGGCCAAACCCCTAACCCCACCTCCTAATAACGAACGTTCGGGGAAAAGTGCGAAAAAAACGTGAAAAAAGCGAAAA
>JARRKC010000140.1:0-3568 GCA_037388505.1 Acidobacteriota bacterium
TCGTTTCCTTTACGAAACCGGGTGCCGCAAGGAGGAGGCTTTCTCCTTGAAGCACCCGCAGGTCGAGCTGGCCGAAAGGGTCGTGGTGCTGCCGAAGACGAAAGCCGGACGGCTGCGCTACATCGCGCTGACCAGGGCGGCCATCGAGGCCGTCAACCGCATGCCGAAGGTGTCGGACTACGTGTTCTACAATCCGAAGACGCTCCATCGCTGGTTCGACTGCCGCCGGCCGTGGGAAGCCGCCCGCAAGAAGGCCGGCTATCCCTGGCTCAAAGTCAAGGACATGCGGACGGCCTTCGCCATCCGCATGGCCAACATGCCGGGGCTGGAAAAGCACACGATCCAGACGCTCCTCGGACATTCCAGCCTGTCGACGACGGAACGCTTCTACGCGTTCCACTCGCACCGGCTGGCCGTGCAGCGGGGTCTGACGCTGATCGAAGGTAAGAAGGACGAAAGAGGGGCCGCATGAGCGGCCGCAGGACACAAACAGGAAAGGTGGGTTGACCCACCGTTTTTGCTCTCGCCGTAAGCTGTTGAGAACAAATGGCGGGGCCGACGAGACTCGAACTCGCGACCTCCGGCGTGACAGGCAAGCTGCAACAGCGCGCAAAAGCGGGGCAAACGACTTAATCAAAACAACTTACTAACGACCAAGACCGACACGGGGTGACATGCGACGACACAACCCCGCGACAAGAACTGGCACACCCCAACCTCGAGGAACTCGCCTTTGATAGCCTTGGAGGAGATACTCTCGGGAGACGCCGATGAAGTGCGTAATCTGCAAACAAGGGAATACGACTCCAGGAAAGACGACGGTGACTCTCGAGCGCGACGAGACGGTGATCGTGTTCAGAGGTGTTCCAGCCGAGGTTTGTGATAACTGCGGGGAGGCTTACCTCGATGAAGCCGTCACCAAGTCATTACTCCAGGCTGCGGCCGAGGCGGCCATCTCCGGTGTTGAAGTGGATATTCGGCAGTTCACAGCCGCTTCGCAGGAGTCCTCGAGTTCATTTTGATTGCCAGGAAACCGTTTCGATCTGCCAACGGTATCGCAGCGCACCTAACCTCGGCGTTCAACGCGCTGGGAGGCGCCCGTCAAGTTCGGCTCTTACCCGGGTCACGAGTTGACTCACACGGTTGACCGTCTCATCCCGATCGACAGGCATTCCAAGGTTGTCGTAGGCCTCGTAGCGAAACTGAACCGCATAGGGGTTAAATTAGACGAGGTCCTCGAACTCCTCAACACGCTCGCCGAGGGACTCCAACCGCGACAACAGGAAGCTGAGGTCATGAGTTCTTGGGTACTCAGCACCGAATAGTGTGATCCAGGCTTTCAGGCACTTCTCAACGGCCTGTTGGGCGTGGAACCCGAAGATCTCCTCGGCAAATACTTCCGGTTCTCTCATTCCAGCAAGCGCGCGCAAGTCCTTCTCGGCTCCAAGCAGCAACTGTCGGGCTTCCTCACAGGGTTCCATACAGGGGCTTCCCCTCCCGCAACGCCCTGGCAATGACGTGGTTTCGGGAACTACGCCAGCGCTCAACTTCAGAACGGCTGTAGAGCAGGATATCTTTCGCGACCGGGAACCGTGACAGAACACGCCACAGACGGGTCAATTCGCGCCGACGGTCCCGCCCTGGTCCAAAGGGTTCGGACTCGATGATCAGAAGGTCGATGTCGGAGGACGCCGATGCGGAACCGGTCGCGTGGGAACCGAACAGAATCACTGCTTCCGGGTTCACCTCCCGGACGACGGTTTCCGCCATCTCTCGGATCAAATTGTCGTCGACGGTCAATTGCGTCCTCCGATCACGCCTTCCATTCTAACGGCGACGCGCCATGGTTTGAAGCCAGTCTTCGTGAGGTCTCCTTCGAGAAAATCGACTGGTCATTGACCGACGCATTCTGGCCCGCCGTCCGTCAGGTAGTAGGGGCTTTCCTTCAAAGCCTCGTTACGGGCTTCAAAGTCAATTTGCAGCCAATACTCGCGCCATCGTGCCCAAGCTTTCACTTCCTCTCCCGGGCTTACCCGCAAGAGTCAGAGCATCGCAGGGATATCCGCCTTCGTTATTAGCTGGTAATAGAGAACCGACAATTGAGCCAGGACCTCAAGCGAAAGCGCTAACCCGACAATGAAAAGCCACCACAAGAGACGCAAGACCTTATCGTGACCTGCCAGCGATTCTGAGAGTCCAAGACGGCAGCGAGCTAATGCTCGAGCAAGCGGCGACGGAATCCGCGTTCAAGGCAGAGCCGCTCCAGGATTTCCGAATGATCCATCTCGCCGTCCACGGCATCGCCGACAAGCAGTTCCCGGACCGCGCAGCGCTCGTGCTAGGATCCTCCCCCACCTCGCAAGAGGACGGCCTGCTCCAGGTCCGGGGGATCCGAGACCTCTCTCTCCGCGCCGACCTGGTCACACTCTCGGCCTGCGACACCGGGAACGGAAGGCTCCTCGGCCAGGAAGGCATCGCCAGCCTCGAACGTGCCTTCCTCCTGGCCGGCGCCAAATCCGTCCTCGCCAGCCTCTGGACCGCCGACGACATCTTCACGATCGCGCTGATGAAACGCTTCTACCAGCACCTGGTTGTTGACCACCAGGACAAAGCCACCGCCCTTCGCCAAGCCAAACTGGATCTCCTCGAGAAATTCGCCGACTCAGCCCTACCCGTCTACTGGGCAGGATTCGTGCTGGTTGGAGATGGGGCGACCTGGAACGTCGCCTGATGATGGTCGGGCGGCGGCCACAGCGAACTGAGTCGTTGAATGCGTTCACGCCCGATCGGGCCCGGTGATCCTTCGCAGATTTGTGCTGCCCGGACGTTCTGTTCAGGTGATGGCACGACCTGCGATCTACCGGTCGAGACGTCCTCGGGAAACTGCGTTCTACCAGTGCCTGGAACATTACTGGGAGGAATTCCGGCAGGCCTACCCTCCCTTGTACGAGCCGGACTACGGGCCCTTTCGTCCGGTCGTCGAGAAGACGGTCGAGCGCTTCCTCGAGTGCGGCATCCTGCGCCACGGCTTTGCCCGCATCCGCTGTGGCAGCTGCCACGAAGAGTATCTGCTCGCCTTTTCCTGCAAGACCCGCTACTTCTGTCCCTCCTGCCAGGCCAAGCGCGTGGCGGCCTTCGTGGAATGGGTGAGCGAGGAGATCCTGGAAGCGGTCGACCACCGGCAACTGGTGTGGACCATTCCCCGGGTCCTGCGTCCCACCTTCCGGCGGGATCGGCGGCTGCTCGGAGAGCTGGCGCGTTGTGCCTGGACAACACTCCAGGACTACGCCCAGGCCCAGTCGCTCGACCGGGCCGCTGCTGGCGGGGCCATCGTCGCCATCCAGACTTACGGTGATCAGCTCAACTGGCACCCGCATCTGCACTCGCTGGTCAGCAACGGCGTTTGGGATCGGCAGGAGCAGTTTCAGCCCTTCGACCCGCTGGACTCGGAGGGGCTCGCGCGGCTGTTCCAGCACCACGTCCTGGAGATGTTGATCTCCGGGCGCCGCCTCAGCCGGGACTTCGCCCATCGGCTGCGCTCCTGGCATCCTTCGGGCTTTCAGGTTTA
>JARRKC010000141.1:0-3505 GCA_037388505.1 Acidobacteriota bacterium
GCTTGAATCCCTATCTCGTCACCCTGATTCACCGAAAGGGACTGGACGCACGAGTTCTTAGACAGAGCTTCGGTTGACCGACCGAACGGAACGTGCAGTGCAGAGGATGAACGAAGTGAGTGCTGCACGGCGACCCAACTGCCCACGGCTCATCCCTCCCGGGAAAGCCCACCGCCCGTCGACTCGTCAAGCTGCCGGTTGTGGTCATTTCGGGGTGGCAAGTCAGGGCGTCGCCGACTGTGCAGGGGGGTCGCTCACTTTGTTCGCGCACGGACGATCGCTGCCTCACTGCGCGGCTGTAGCATCCGGAACGGCCTTGCGTGCAATCTCGACATCATTCGCGACTTGATCGCGGATGAGAGCCCAGTGGAAGAGGTTGTCGGGGTTGGCGTCGAAGAAGTTGTTGTTGTAATGGGTCAACGGCATGTCGCGGTAAATGGGGCGCGTAATCTTGATCACCTCGTCCCAGTAGCCCAAGGCCTGCTGTAGGTGGTCGATGGCCTCTTTCTTATTATCTTCCCCGCCCTTCAGACGGTACTGGGTCAGGGCCAGCGCCCCCCTCAGTTTCTCCGCCAGGTGAAGGCCGAGATTGGCCCACGTCTTGACGTCCGACACCTCGTACATGAGTGATGCATTGCCTGTCGTATCGATGTCCTTGACCAGACGCAGGGCCTCCCGATTGTCCCGCTCGAGCCGCGCGATCAGAATCGGCGGAGTCACGCGCCCGGCACCGAAGGAACCACCTTTCAGCATGGTCTTGACGTAGTCGACGACGGAAACGTAATCGGGATCCATGGTCGGCTGGTTGGCGAGACGATCGACCGAGATGTACTTCGTGTAGTCGCCCTGCAAAGCCAGAAAACCCTCGCTGTAGAGCGTAAAATCCCATCGCGAGTCATAGAGCGAGGCCAGGCGCAGCTGCGTCGACGAGGCCAGCGAATACGCGTTCAGCAGATCGTCGCCCTTCTCCCCGTAGCGCCGATTGAATTCGGACTGAAAGACCGAATCGGGTGTCTTCGGATCGTAGAGTAGACGACCCCAAAGCTTGTAGAACAGCCACTGCCGCTGAAACGCCCACTTCCAATCGACGGGATCGGAGACGGCGGTGAAGTAGTCGAGCGCCGGGATGTAGGTTTCCGATCCGATGAAGTAGCCACCCACGTAATCTTCAACCCCGTTCAGTGCGATGTGCCGGCGGATGAAATCGGGGACACCCCAGCGCAGACAGAAGAAGTCCTCGTTTCGGATCTGCCAGGTGATCTTGTAGTTTTTCGGCGGAGGCACGAAGTAAGTGTCGCCGAGTGTGCCCCCATGGACCTTGACGAGCTTCGGGGTCGAGTGGCCGTGGGACCAGTTGAACTTGATCTCCGCCCAGATCGGTCCCTCGAAGCGGTTCCCCAGACGTTCCATGCCCTCCCGAGTGACTTGTTCCACATCCTTGCTCACACCGGGATCGGAAGAGGTGCCCGATGAAAAGGGCACGCGATGGATCAGTTTCACCGGGCGCTTGGCGTCCAGCATGCCCTGGATCTCAACATCGTCCATCCACTGTTGACGCTCGAGCGGCGTCATGCCGGCCATGCCCTCACCGTGGGAGATACCGATACCATCGAGGTTCGGATACTCTTCCAGGACCTGCGTCACGCACTCACGGATGTAGCGGCGGACGATTTCCGACGTATCGCCCGGCACGAAGTAATGAGGATAGAAGTTCTGGAGCGCCACATGATGGGCTTCCGAGAACTCCCGGCTGACGAAGATGCTCCAGTGGACGATGTAGGTGTCCAGGCCGCGCTCCTTGGCCATGCGAAAGATCTCGTGGTAAAGGTGCTGCCACTCAGCGAGTTCTTTATCCGACCAGGGGCTGGCCTCGGGGAAGTTCTTCGGCTTGATCATGTAGGTGAACGGGTTCATGTTCCAGAGGCTGATGACGTTGAATCGGTTCTCCACCATCATGTCGAGGAAGGCCTCCCAGAACTTCAAGTCCCGAACCGTCTGATAGTGCTGGTCGAGCGCGGAACTGGGGCGGTAAGTCTCCCAGGGCAGATTGAATTTGATGCCTCGAAACGCCAGTTTCGGGTGTTCCTCGGTCGCCTGGATGTCCTCCAGTCGCGTTCCGTTTTGCAGTTCCTCGGCCAACGCCAGAGCACCATAGATCATGCCGCGTTGGTCGCCGCCGTACACGGTGATGACCTTTCCCTCGGGAATGATGGCAAACGCCTCCGGCCCTAACCGGTGATGGTTCACGGCGAGGCTGACGAGATAGTCGTAGCCCGTGTGGTCGGGGATCACGCGGTAACCTTGCTCCGACAGGGCCTCCCCGAGTTTGCGCGCGGCGTATGCGGCCTGGGGAACTGTCTCGTCGTGCAGGATCGTGACGCTTTGCGACCGGGCTGCTCCGGCGGCCAGGCCGCACACGAACAATAGGGACAGGATCCATCTCTTCATCTTGACGACCTTTCCAGCGACGGCCATGCTACCACGCCGTCCGGGGGCAGCGAACCTTAGAGTCCTTATCCTAAGCGCCGGAAGATCGCGGGCCACTGTTCAAAGCATTTCGGATCGTGGTACCTTCCTGTTCTCAGAGGCGCGGATCTTCCAACATCCCAGAGCCATCCTCCGCTTGGAGGAAAAGGAGGTAGAGTCATGACCCCCGAGGCAATCAAGGTTCAACTCAACAACATGCGTGAGTTTTGGAACCGGTCGACGAGACCGCTCGAGGAAAAGCACTCGAACTTCGCGGCACAGGAGGGGCTGTTTACCGTGGCCGGACACTTCGCCCACACCGCCCAGACGATCGAGTGGTTCTTCGACGGGGCCTTCGCTTCCGAGTGGAACATGGATTTTGAGGGCATGGACAAGAAGGTCAGGATGGTGACCAGTCTGACCGAAGCACGTTCCTGGTTCGAGCGGTCGATCAACCGGGCGATGGAGGTTGCGGACGCTCACACGGCAGCCGAATGGGAGTCACCTTTCCCTCCCAATCCCATCATGGGCGAGGTCCCACGGGACGCGATCGTCAGCGGTGTACTCGATCACACTGCCCATCATCGGGGAGCGCTGACGGTCTACCAGCGACTCCTGGGGCTCACCCCGCCGATGCCCTACATGGACGTGCCGGACTGACTTCGGGAGAAGGGCGAACGAAAGGCGAGCAGCCCGAGAGACAGGGGAAGGGTTCCGAGTTCGCGAGACGGGGCGACATGTTGCCGAAATCCGTCGAGGGCGTCGTCCGACCATGACCCCGGTCGTGGTGAGCTCGGTTTCCTGCGCCGCTGCCCGGTTATAATCACCCTATGCCCACGGAGCTGCTGACTGTCAGAGACTTAGTCGTCACCCTCGGCAGTGAACGAATCAAAGATCGACTGTCATTCTCCGTCGAAGCGGGTCAGATTCTCACGATCCTCGGTCCCAATGGATCGGGGAAGAGCGTCCTGTTGAGGACCCTTCTCGGATTCGTGCCCTACCAAGGCAGCATCGTGTGGGACCGCAAGTATAGAATCGG
>JARRKC010000142.1:0-3911 GCA_037388505.1 Acidobacteriota bacterium
ACATGTCTTTCACTGTTTATCTTTTGGGCTTTCTTCACCGCCCCTGTGAGGTCTCAGAACCTGGGGGACTACTACACGGCCGGATTCTCGAACGCCCGGACCGGTGTGAACGCCCACATGGGGGATTTCCGGCCTCCGCTGAAGCTAGTCCGGACGATTCCGCTCAGTGGAATCGAGGATCCCGAGGTGCTCATGGCGTTCGGGGACTTCCTGCTGGTCGGGGAATCGGGCAGCCCGGTTCGCTACCACCTCCTTGACCGACAGAGCGGTGAGGAGCGATGGGAACAGGCGCTCCCGGGCGGTGCGGATTACCTCTACTACGTGCCCGCCTACGCCCATGACATCGTCTTTCTCGGAGGGTCCACGTCGACAGGCACGAAGGCGGTTCGCGTGTCCACGGGGGAAGTGCTGTGGAGCGACGAGGCGATCGGCGATACGCTGGGACGGCATCCTTTGATCTCAGGAGATGTGGTCGTTTACAGCGGGGCGAGCCGAGTCGTGGCGGCGCAGGTCGAGACGGGTGAAGTCCTCTGGCAGATCGAAGCCGAGACGGCGCCGGCGCCGCTCTGTTCGATCGGCGATCTGGTGTTCTGGCTGGATGCCGAGCACATCGTGCATGCGGTCCACCTTCTTAGCGGAGAGGAGGCATGGCAAAGTGGAGTCCCGCAGGGTATTCCGAGCGAGCTGGAGACCTACTGCAACCTCATAGCGGCAGGGAAGTACGTCTTCGTGAGCGCCCTGCGACGGGACGAATCGACAGGCACCGCCGCTTACGTCCGCGCGCTTGACAGTCGAACCGGTTCCCTTTTGTGGGACCGCAAGGGGCAGATCTCCAGCCTGGAGGGACTCCTGCTGGCTTCCAATCACCTGTATGAAGTCGGAGGCGGTTTCTTCGAGGGAGAACTCCGGAAATACGATGCTGATTCCGGGCAGTTCGAATGGCTCGTTACAGAGCCCGGTTTCTCAGGTGGACCGGCGACGCCTCCCTTCGGTTCGATTCTCAGTCTGCCAAGGATCGCGGGCGATACTGTCTACTATTTCAACGGCGGACGCAAGCGAATCATGGCTCGGGATGCCTCTGTCGGAACCGTTTTGTGGGGTATCGGAACTGATGGCGAGTGGGTGACGGATCTCTGCCTGGCCGACGGTCAGCTCTTCGTGCTGTTCGACGACCGGATCGAGATCTATGGAACCTCCCGCGAGATCTTCTTCGCCCATATTGCCGACGGGGGCGGGCAGACGACGCTCCTGACGCTGACGAATACGAGTTCCGTTCCGACGACTGGCAGTGTCCACTTTCTGGACGACGACGGTGAGCCGCTGTTGCTTGCTGTCGAAGGACAGGAAGGACTCATTTCCACGGCGCCCTTCACCAGTCCGGCCCGGTCGTCGATCGCCATTCGTACGGCCGGCGGATCCGAACTGCAGTCGGGATGGGCCCGGGTCGAGGCAGACCAGCCGATCCGGGGAAGTTCGATCTTTCAGTACTCGGGCAACGGTGCGTACTCGGAGGCGGGTGTGGCCGACGCTCCGGCGTCCGGGGAGACGAGCGTTTTCGTATCCCGCAGCGGGAACGTGAGCACGGCCGTGGCATTTGCAGTCCCGGTCAATGAGCCCAGTCGAGTGCTGTTGCGTCTCCTCGATGAACAAGGCGAGGAGTTGGCCTGGCAGGACGCCACAATTTCAGAGGGAGGTCACCTGGCCCAATTCATCGAGGAATTCTTCCCTGATGAAGTGGGAGACCAATTCCAGGGAACCCTTACGATCGAGTCGGACGTGCCGGTCGTCGTCACCGCTCTCCGCACGGAAAACGGCATCCAGCTCTCCAGCTATCCGGCCGCGCCGACGGGAAGGTGATACCGCTGCAGTGAGCCCTGGGGTGGCGAGTCTCGGTGCGCTCACCGCCCCAGGACACTTCCGCTCCGTCGAATGTTCTCGATCTCCTGAATTGTGTATGTTTGCTCTGTAGCGACCTTCACGGGTGTCAGATCTGCCTGCAGCAGGACCGATGCATTGTTCGTGATCTGCTCCCCTCACCGTTGGATGCCCCGGAGGACTCGCCGGCTGATCGCCGCTGCCTGAATCCTCGGGACGCGAGACAGGGAATCCGGGAACATATCGAAAGGGAGCTCCTGGGGCAGTCTCTGGTAGAGGTGCGGCGACGGTCCTCGACCGATCCTCGCTTGAAGGCCGCGTGGGAGCTCATTGAGTCACACTTTGCTGACGCGACACTTTCTCTCGGCCAGGCGGCCAAGCTCAGTGGGATGAGTCGCACCCGGCTGAATGCACGCCTAGAGATAGGAATTTGCTTTTTCCGAGGATGAGTCTATCTCGGCGGAAATGGCGAGTAAACCCTGAAATGAGGGGCTGGGATGAGCGGCTCAAGCAGAGTCTGGCAGAGAGGAAGCCCGCAGGACGTGGTTCAGGGATCTCGGAGTTCTGGATTCGGCAAATCAGCCGGAATGGGGGGCACAAGCAGACCCGAGGGATATCGACAGGGGCTGAAGAGCCCGGGCTCTTCAGCCGCGATAGACGGGGACGTCGTCCCAGAAGACCGAATCTGTCGAAGCTCGCACCTGTTGCCGCTGGTGGGGAGAGAGGGTGGCCAGGAAAGCTTCGAGTTTGTGTGGTAACAGAGAGGGCGGCGGCGGAGCGCGCTGAGGCTGCTCCCAGAGTCCCAAATGCTGGAGGATCTTGCGGATGACGCCCCACTCTTCGATGAAGGCAATGATCTGCATCCGATTTCCGCAGCGAGGACAGGTCAAGGGATCGACCTCGTAGATCTTCTTGAGTAAACGGGCCCAATTGCGGCGTCGTTGGCGAGCGAAGCGCTCGGCGGGCGAGTCCGGTTGCAGTGCCGAGTCGACTCCCGTGTTCAACGGCGCCGGCACGGTCTGTTTGTGTCTCCAGCCGCGAGAGGCGTTGGAATAGCGGCCGTAGTAACGGACCATCTGTTGGTGAGGGTCGGGGATGTGGGAGGTCACCAGAGCGATCCAGTCCAGAGCATCCATGGAGCGGGTGAGTCCTTTGTGGGTGCGGTACTGGATCTGTCCGGTTTCGGCCTGGTACCGGAGTCGCGTCCCGGCGAAACTGGGGCGCAGGATATAGGCGGACAATCGTTCCAGAGCCGGCTGATCGTCTCGGTCAACCGGAGGCCCACAGTAAACCTGAAAGCCCGACGGGTGCCAGCAGCGGAGCCGATCGGCGAAGTCCCGGCTGAGACGACGTTGGGAGGTCAACATCCCCAGGACGTGGTGTTGGAACAGCCGCGCGAGCCCCTCCGAGTCCAGCGGGTCGAAGGGCTGAAACTTGCTCGTACAAGGGAGTGTAGGCCTGCCGGAATTCCTCCCAGTAATGTTCCAGGCACTGGTAGAGCGCAGTTTCCCGAGGACGTCTCGGCCGGTAGATCGCAGGTCGTGCCATCACCTGAACAGAACGTCCGAGCAGCACAAACGAGTCAGTTCGGCGCGGCCGCCGCCCGACCGTCATCAGGCGACGTTCCAGGTCGCCCCATCTCCAACAAGAACGAAGCCTGCCCAGTAGATAGGGAGGGCGCTGTCGCCGAACTTCTGCAGGAGATCGAGCTTGGCTTGGCGGAGGGCTGCGCCTTTGTCCCGACCAGCGACCAAGTGCTGATAGAAGCGCTTCATGAGGGCGGTCGCGAAGATGTCGTCGTCGGTCCAGAGGCTGGCTAAGACCGATTTGGCGCCGGCTAGCCCGGATGTTGCATAAACCGTTTCGCGAAGACGGGTAGCTGGGCACGAAAAAATGCCCTACCTCTTTGGTAAATAAAGGGTTGACCAAAAACCTCAATCCCAAAGAGGAGGGCATGTGAAACAAACAGAATGCCAGTACACGTTACCCTTCCACCCCGACAGAAAACTCACCGTGGACTTCGAGGGCGGGCGAGT
>JARRKC010000143.1:0-3420 GCA_037388505.1 Acidobacteriota bacterium
GTCTCCCGTCTCCTGTCTCCTGCCTCCTGTCTCCTGCCTCCTGTCTCCTGCCTCCTGTCTCCTGCCTCCTGCCTCCTGCCTCATTCCACCTTGAGCAGTCCGTTTTCGATGGCGAAACGGACGAGCTCGGCACGGCTCTTCAGACCGAGTTTTCCGGTGATGTTGGTGCGATGGCTCTCCACCGTCCGTTCCGAGATGCAGAGCTTGTCCGCAATCTCGACATTGGTATGGCCATAAGCCAACAGAGTGCAAACCTCTTGCTCACGCGGAGTGAGCAGGTCGAGGCGATGTGTTCCCTTTTGCGGTTCAGGCGCGCAGATTGCCGAAATCACCTTTCCGCCCAGAGAAGGATCCACGTACTGCTCCCCGCGCTGAGCAGCCCGAATTGCCTGGATCAGCTCCGTCCCGGTAGATTTCTTCAGGACGAAGGCCCGGACTCCCATCCTGAAGAGTTCTCTCAGATAGTACTCATCCTCGTGCATGGTCAGGATGACCACGGCCAGGTGGGGCTTTTCGGCCAGAACACTCTCTGCCACGCGGGCTCCGGGCAAGCCGGGCATGCTCAGATCCAGCAGGAGCACGTCGATCGGATTGTCCAGAACGGCACGGATCGTGTCGAATCCGTTCCCCGTCTCAGCGACGACCTCGAAGTCCGGTTGCTGCTCCAGCAGGGCTCGCAGCCCGCTGCGAAAGATCGCGTGGTCGTCGGCGATGATCAGACGGATTGCCATTTGAGCGTTTGTCCCAGGGGAATTCTAACCCGGACCGTCGTTCCCTTCATCCGCGCGGACTCGATGTCCAGCGTGCCGCCGCATTCGCTGACGCGCTCCCTCATGCCGACCAGGCCGAGTCCCCGTTGGCTCGACGGAACGACATCCTCGGGTACGAATCCGACCCCGTTGTCGTCGATCAGCAGGGTCACACTCTCCCGATTCCGCATCAGGACCACGCTGGATTGCGTCGCCTCGGAGTGCCTGATCAGATTCGTAACCGCCTCCTGGGCCACGCGATAGAGCGTCGTCTCGAGCCAGTGGGGCAGCCGCTCGGCCCCGTTCGGCGTGGTTTGCTGGAAATCGATCGCGATACCGGACCGCGTCGACGTCTCCTCCACATAGCGTGCCAGAGCCTTCTCCAGTCCGTAGTCATCTAGAATAGAGGGGCGCATCTGCCAGGCGAGTTGATGAACGTCTTCGATCAGCTGCCGGATCCGTCCCTCAAAGTCTTTTCTTCGATCAGCCAGGGTCTCCTTTGACGGGCTGTCTTCCGAGAAGATCGTCTTCGAGGCTACCAGCAGCGCCGAGAGGCTCTGGCCAAGCTGGTCGTGCAGTTCCCGAGAGAGCGTCTTCCTCTCCTCTTCCTGACTGCGGACGAGACGCTGCACCAGCGACACGCGGATGCGTTCCTTTTCCTCCAGTTCCCGAAAGGAGCGGTTCAGGCGCTGCGCCATCTCTTCGAACGAACGAGCCAATTGCCCGATCTCATCGTCGCCTTCGATCGAACGGAGATCCAGGTCTTTCGGACTCCGGGAAGCCAGTTGGGAAGTCGCACTGGTGAGCTTCTTGATCCTCGAGATGACCGTCCGGTTCATCAGGAGACCAAGCACGAGCAGGATCACCAACACCGTCGTTCCAGCCTTGATCAGCATCTCGTAGAGGCTGGCTCGAAGCTGGGCCTGTGCTCCCTCGGTCGAATGATCGACCAGCAGGACACCGACCAGCGATCGTGACGGGTCGTGACAGGAGTGACATTCGACGCGGTTCGGAATCGGCGCCGCATAGCGCAGCAGCGATTCCCGGCCGCTCTGGATGAAGCTGGTCCGCGGCGGCATCTTTCCCTCCTGGTGGCAGGTGATGCAGCCCGGCCCCTTTCGTTCCAAACGGCGCCCGATCAGAGAGCGGTCGGAGGAGAAGCGAACGATCCCGCTCGGATCCAGGATCAGGATCGTCCGGACTTCTTCGGAAGAGTTGGAAAGCCTCTCGACACCCTGCTGCAACAACTCGATATGCCGGCCCACCATGGCCAGCTGCAGCAGGCTGTTCAACGTGACGTCGGAAACACTCTCCGAGGACTCCCGCAACTCCGTCAGGAGCTGTGTCCGATAGAAGTGGTAGTCCCAGATGAAATAGACCGCTGAAAGCAGAAGAACAGTGACGATGACGCCGGAAGCGACTTTGAAATGGAGGCTGTGGGTGATCTCGGAAATTGAGCGCTTCAACGCCATGGACTGTCAGAACTCGCGGCACTGCCGCATGGGAGGTGATGGTAACACGGATAGGACTCATAGAACGAACAGGACCAATAGGACGGCCCAGAACGATAGGACGAAAAAGCGTGCTTGCTTGGGCAGGTCCTATATGTCCTACAAGTCCTATACGTCTTATTCCTCCCTCCCCTAGTGACTCGGCGACGGCGCAAACTTCAAAATGTACTGCGACACTTCCTTGATCTGATCTGCCGTGAGTTTGCCTTCGAACTTGGGCATTTTGCCTGCCCCTTCGGTCACGACCTTCTCGACGTCCGCCAGGGTGGATCCATGCTTCCAGGTCCCGGTCGTCAAATCCGGGGTCTTCATCATCTTCCCGGCACGGGTATCGGCTTTGCCGTCCTCCCCGTGACACATTTTGCACCGGGAATCATACAGGGCCTTGCCGGGGTCGTCATCCTGACCCGCCAGGACCCAAGCCGAGGGCACCGCAGCGAACAACAAGAACAGACAGGCAAGAATCATCGGCACACTGATATTTCGTTTCATGAGAAAGTCCTTTCGCTAGAACCTGTTGGAACTTCTTCTACTGTACCGTAACTTGCCGGAAACTTCGGCAAGGGACCCTGAAGACGCCGGTTTCATCCGATTTGCCGGATCTTGACATAGAGTCCGATCAGCGTGAGCCCGATGAAGACCAGCGCGACGACCAGTCCGCGGCGGCGGGACCGCAACTCGCTCAGCGCTTCTCCCCCCGCAGCAACCGCCTTGCGCGCGGCTCCCATCCCTTCTTCGTACTTCTTCGAGAAATCACTCTTTGGGTCGGCCGAGAAGCCGTGGACGAGCACCTGAAGCTCGATGCTCGATTCGACGGCCTGATCGATGTCATCGAGGGCGGGGCGAGTCTCGACTCCGCCGCGTCGTGCCTGCAGGAGGGCCCTCTCGGCAGCGGCCGTGACCGAACTGAGACGAACGATACGATCCAGGTACCGGGCCGAAACCTGAGCGCCGGTGCTCCCAGCCGCACCCTCCGCATGACATTCGACGCAACGGACCCGCGCCACTGAGATCGTCTTGCCGTCCGAGGCCGTTTCGCTCGAGGTCGTACGACCGATGCGGAACTTCTCGAAGAGCCGGAGAAACTCGGCTCGCGGCTTCCTTTCCGAGCCTTCGGGGGCTGGTTCCGTGTGGGCGGGGAGCTGAAGACTCTGATCAAC
>JARRKC010000144.1:0-3419 GCA_037388505.1 Acidobacteriota bacterium
CACGCTCGGTTCGGATCCTCCAGTATCCTCCCTCCAACGTGATGAGGCGTTCCTGCAGCTTCTCGTTCATAGACCGGCTTCTCCCGAAAATGGTGCTAGCATCGAACGGTCTGCGCACTCAGTCATTCGCTCCTGCAGAGCACTCACAGGATAGTCGATTATCGCTGTGGAACCGTTTTGTCGCTCACCGAGACTTCAAAAGTGAGCGACAATGTCTGCCCGTCCGGGCGAACCTGCGGCTTGCGACGTGCGTTTCTCTTCACTATGAACGACCTGAGATTCGCCTTTCGCAGACTGCTCAAGAGCCCCGGATTCACGGCGGTCGCGGTTCTCTCCCTTGCGCTGGCCGTCGGGGTGAACTCCGGCGTGTTCACGATTGTGAACGGCCTTTTCTTCCGGCCACTCGTTCCGGTGCGACCCGAGGAAATCGTGACTGTATTCACCGCACGAGCCGCCGCGGATCGCGCTTACCGAGATTTCTCCTTCGCCGAATTCTCGCTGTTGCGCGAAGCGCACGAGGTCTTTGCCGACGCCGCGGCTTTCCGCATGGCCGCCGTGGGCATTGCGCGGCGAGCGGGCAGCGCGGTGCAACGACGGGTTGCCTACGTGGTATCGGACAATTTCTTCTCGATGCAGGGAGTAAAACCGGTCGCCGGGCGTTTCTTTCTCCCCGAGGAAGGAAGACCCAATGCCGACATCCCCGTGGCGGTTGTCAGCCGCCGCCTGTGGGAGCGGCTCGTCGGCAAAAGCGATTTCAGCCCGTGCACCGTCTCGATCAACGGCGAGACGTGGAATATCGTCGGCGTGGTCCCCGCCGGATTCAGTGGCGGCAATGCGCTGCTCGCGCCCGACGTCTGGTTGCCCCTGGGCATGGCAGCCCGCGTGGAAAAAGCCTTCGCTCCAACACGCTCCGCGACGAATCTCGCGGATCCCGCCACGTGCACGCTCCACGTGATCGGGCGCCTGCAGCCGGGTCTGACGCTGGAAGCGGCCAAAGCGCGCCTGCCTGCGCTCGGTGCCCAACTCACGACGATCGCCTTCGACGCTGCCGATGGACCCCGCGATTTGGAGATCGAGCCGCGCTCACGGTTCGCCATTTCCACGGAGCCTTCGCACGATGGTCCGCTCGGCCTCTTCGGAGCGCTCCTCGTCTGCATGGCGGGTGTCGTGCTTCTGGTGGCTTGTCTGAATCTCGCCAACATGTTCCTGGCCCGCAATCTGACGCGCTCGCACGAACTGGCGGTGCGGCTGGCGTTGGGTGCATCCCGCTGGCGCGTCGTGCGGGTCCTGGCCGTCGAAGGGCTGATCGTCGCGATGCTGGGCGGCGGCGCGGGCCTGCTGCTCAGTAGTTGGGCGGATGGATTCCTGCTCCATTCGCTGACGAACAATACCAGCCTGGCTGCACTCGGGTTCGGGGTGTCGCTTGATGTGACCCCGGACATCCGGGTCTTGTTGGCTACCCTGGTTTTCTGCGCAGCCGCCATCCTCGTCTTCGCAGTCGGTCCCGCCTGGCATATCGCCCGCGACGCAGCGCGCGGCACGGTTGCGCTCCATCAGGCAACCCGGACGACGACCGATCGCTGGGGACGACTGTTTTCCGGACGGCATTGCCTGCTCATGGCTCAGCTTGCACTCTCTCTGGTGCTGCTTTTCAGTGCGGGGCTTTTCTTCCGGGCCGCAGACGCCGCCGCCCGGCTCGACCCCGGCTTTATACCTGAAGGAGATCTGATCGCGGAACTGGACTACAGCCTGGTCGACCGCGACGACGTCGGCGTTCTGACGTCGGTGGAAGCGCTGGCCGAAGCGCTACGCTCGGATCCCGCAGTGCGCAGGGTCGCGCTGGCGACCCACATTCCCTTTGGCAACGTCAATGACGGATTCGACCTCTCCGCCCCGGGTGGATCGCATGAGCAACCGCGTCGCGCGCGCGGAACCGAGACGGCTGTCTCTGCCGGCTACTTCGATACCCTCGGTGTCAAGCTGCTGCGCGGGCGCGATTTCACTGAACGGGAGTGGCGCGATCCCAACGCATCATCCGTCGTCATTCTTGACGAGCGCGCCGCGGCCGAACTCTTTCCCGACCGGGACCCTGTGGGACAGTATGTCGAACGTCCACGGAGCTCTGATGGCGTGCCTTCCGAACCGATTCGTGTCATCGGGGTGGTATCCGCACATTGGAACAAGGTGTTTGAGGACGGACCGCCTGCCCGCGCCTTCTTCCCACTGGCCGGCCGCCACCCGCGGCACGTCTTCATTCACCTGCGGGGACAGACGGCCGATGCTGTGGCATCCGGCACCTTGGCGAAACACGTCCGAAGCAGGCTGACTGCGCTCGATCCGTCCCTCCCCCTGGTCCGGCTGGCGCCCTATTCCACCATCATTGACCACAACATCGAACTCTGGTCCGTGCGATTTGCGGCGACGCTGTTCGGCGCGTTCGGCGCGATCGCCTTGCTGCTGGCCGTCGTAGGCGTCTATGGTGTGAAGGCCTTTGGGGTCGCACGGCGCACTCGTGAATTCGGCATCCGCGTGGCACTTGGCGCCCGACCGAGCCAGATCTACGCGTTGCTCATGAAGCAGGGGGCTGTGCAGATCGCGATCGCTCTGTCTGTGGGTCTGCTGCTTTCGCTGGCCGCCGGCCGACTCCTGGCCAGTATGTTATTGCGCGTGTCCGCGGACGATCCGGTCGTACTCATGGCCGCAGCGATTCCGCTCGCCTTGACGGCGCTCCTCGCCACCTGGCTGCCTGCCAGACGCGCTACCCGGGTCAATCCTGTAAAGGCGCTGAGAACCGAGTGACTCTGACAAAGACTTGCTTTGACCCCAATTTCGTCGCCGGTAAACAGCACTTGGGGCAAGCTTGAACAGGTCTCATGCACAAGGCGAAAAAGGAAACCCTCCACTTCAATCAGTCCAACTTTGGGGTCGGACCACGTTAATTCAATGAAAAATCGCGATTTAGCTGGAATATAAGGCCTTGGAGACAGGGTTACGTCTATTTTTCGGGCCCAAAAACGTCCTGTAGCGATGTCGAACCAGACGAGTGGGCTGCGTTGCGTTCGGCGACGAGGACAGATGAGATCTCCGGCGCAGCCCAGGACCGGTTTCACGGCGGGGGGCTTCTTGGAAGCCCAAAATGGGGGCCGAAAAGTCAGCGTAACCGGCTTCCTGGGGCCTCCCAGCCTGCTTAAGTTACGACCAGTCAGTCAATTATCGTGGTCCGACCCCGTTTTCAAGAGGGCAATGTCCCCGATCGAAAATATCGGTCGAGGACGGAGGCTTCGTTGTCGTTCTACTTCCGTTACAGAAAGTGGCTCGACCTTCGAGCTGAGTCAGTACCCGGGCTGGATCAACTGCCAGTAGTAGCCCCATTCACCACAGAGGTAGCATCGAGTTCCCACCGGTACCGAAGAGTTGAA
>JARRKC010000145.1:0-3280 GCA_037388505.1 Acidobacteriota bacterium
GTCTCACTGTGAATCAACGCAATGACATCATCTTGACCACGACTCCGACGGCGGGCGACCGGGCTTCATCGAGTTCGAGATCCCTCTACTTTCCGCAGTTTGCCGACGGTGGAGGTTACACGACGACGTTGATTCTGCTTAACACGTCGAATTCAGAGGAGACGGGGCATATTCGGGTCTTGGATGATGAGGGTGCTCCTTTCACTGTAAATCAGCTTGGAGGAAGCGAAGGTTCCTTGTTTTCCTATTCGATCCCACCGAGCGGTACCTTTCGCCTCCAGACAGATGGGAGCCCTGGGACTGCAAGATCCGGCTGGGTGACCGTGATTCCGGACGGGGGAACGTCGAGTCCCGCCGGTGCGGGTATCTACAGCCTGTCACAGGGGGGGATCTTGGTGACGGAGACGGGGGTTCCGGCTGCCACTCCGACAACGCACGCACGCATCTACGTTGACGAGTCACTAAACCATGCGACAGGCCTTGCGCTTGCAGGTCCCGGCGACTCGTCGATTGATGTGACTCTCCGAGCGTTCGGAATGGACGGAGCGTCACCGGCTGGACAGGGTGCCGCCTCGATGAACCTGACCGCCTATGGTCACAGGGCAGGATTCGTCTCTGATCTTGTCTCTGAGTTGCCGACCGACTTCAGAGGAGTTCTGGACATCTCGTCGTCGAGCCCTGTCGTGGCCGTCACGCTGCGGACTCTGACCAACTCACGAGGGGACTTCCTGGTGACGACCTTCCCGATAGCCGATACCCTGCAGCAAGCACCTTCTCCAATCGTCTTCCCCCAGATCGCGAATGGAGGCGGATACGTGACGGAATTCATTCTGATCAGCACTACTGGGGGCGCGACAAAGGCAACGCTCTGTTTCTTCGGTGACGACGGCATGCCGTGGGCTGTTGCAGAGTAGTCGGAATAATGGCTCTGGCGTCTGATACTTTCGGCGATGTCTGCTCGAGGTCCGAGTGCCGGACCATCAAGGCGATTCTGGAATACAACCATGCAGACTGGGGCCATAGGAACACTGGCGCCAGGTGGGAGGCTGTTTCCGCTCGGCACGTGCTGGAAAGTGGGAGCTGTGGCCGGGAGTCCCCGAAGAACCGGGGTCTATCGGATCAGCGCGCGACTGGACTGGCTGGCGAGCGACCGCCACAGCCTCTTCTTCCGCTACTCCCACGATCAGCATGACGGCTTCGCTCCTCCCACCGGTGCCGGGCGCCTTCCCTCCAACTGGGCCGACACCCGCAACTGGTCCGATCAGGCCGTGGCCTCTCTCATCTCGACCTTCACGAGCGAACTGGTCAACGAGTTCCGCTTCTCCTACTGTCTTTCATCTGTCGGTCCGAAACTTCGACGCCTGTGAACAGGGCAGCGGACTGCTCGCCCGGGATTTTGCCTCGGAGTATGCCGAGCATCGCACGGTCGGAATCCAACCCCAGCTCTCTTCGTCGTTCGTCGTGTCGGCCGATTTCGTCCTGCGCCGGTTCGTTAGGAAAGAACTCACAAGCTACATGGGTGCGAAGACGAGGCGGCTGTTCGTCCTGAGCGTCCTCGGCTACTCGTGGGCCGAGATCGGCCGCAAGTTCGGAATCACCGCCCACAACGCCGAGGTTCAGTTCAGTTACGGCTTGAAGAAAGCCCGAAAGCGCCTGTTGGGGAATCGGCCCTCAGATCGGCCGAGGAGCGGAAGCGAAAGGGAAGGCTGAAGGAAATGTCACACTCAAGACTCACTGACGAGACGCTCTCCAGAGAAGAGGAACGAAGACTCCTGAGGGCCGGCGAAAGACTGTTCCGCTCCCACTTCCCGAATCCGGACAGAACCGGCTGCCCCGGGCCCGAAGTCCTGAGAACGATGGCCTCCCGGAAGCCCTCGTCAATCCCAGACGACTTCCTCGATCACCTCATGCACTGCTCCCCCTGCTTCGTCGAGTACGACCGACAGCTTGCCAGGGCCAGAAGAATGCGCCGCCTCCGCACCATTGCCGCCTGCGGCGGCCTGGTTGCGCTGATCGGAATCGCCTTCTGGTTTGCACCCGGCGCGCTCCATTCCGTCGAGCAACCCCAAGTGGCTGTGGAAGGACCGTCACACCGGACAGAAGTAGTCGCCGTCCTGGACCTCAGGAACGCGTCCCAAGCCAGGGGTGGGGAGCAGGCAACACCGGCAGAACCTCCCCTGAGCATTCCCCGCACCGCCACAACCCTCCAAATCTATCTCCCCATCGGCAGCGAAGAAGGTCTATATGAGGTTGGCCTCTTCCGATCGCAAGACGAGTCCGTGATCCAGGCCCAAGGTACGGCAGAGTCGAGCAACCAGAAGATGATCCTGCAAATTAACGTCGACCTGTCGAACGTGGCCCCGGGTGAATACGCCCTAGGCTTCCGCCGCCCTGAGTTTCTGTGGCGTTACCAGGTCATTGAGGTCCAGTAACGAGGTCTCGATTGTCTCGGTACGGTCGGCCAACGGGTCTCTGTTGGACACGATCAATCTGGTTTACTCCTGGTTAGACAGATAAGATTCTCTACTGTGTCGCGTCACCGACGAACGCGAGGCATGGCTCGAAGCAACGGGCCTCGCTTGCGTACAAGTCAGCGCGATTGTTGGACCTTTTCCAGCTTGGCCTCTAGTTGTCGCACAAGAGCTTGAACTGACACTAGGCCAGATGGTTTGAGGCCGTTCTTTCCGGCAGACGCTGCTGCCTCGGCAACGGCCTTTTTCACGCGTGATTCGAGTTTGTCGTTCCAGACCTTTCCGTCAGCTCTGAAACAATCACGAACTCGGTCGGACCATTTCCGTTTGTTGTTCCTGAAGGTCCGTCCCTGGAGTTCGACACCAAACACTTGTTTTATAACGTCGGTGTAGATGGCCGGATCAAGCAGATCCTCAATCTCTGCGTCGGACATGCCCTTCTGACTCGTAACGTTATACTCTGAGACCAGGAGAGAGCCCGATCTCTCAGCCGCTTCGATAGCGTGCCGTCCCTCGGCATCGTCATCCACGTAAGCATGCACGTTGCAGAGGAGCGTCTTATACAGCCGAGCCTTGTAACCGAGATTGGTTGCCCCTGCAAGATGATCGATCGTCAAGACCATATTATCGAATGCACTCCCGAGCAACGGGGAGAGTTGCTTCAGTACCGGGCGCAGGATCGTCTCGTCTTCTGTCCCCTCGAGCAGGAGAACGAGATATGCGGCCGACAGGTTGTCTGAGAGCTGTACACCCAAGGCGTCTCGCACCTCGAGCAGCGATTCTGCAGCTCTGCCACGACCATCCCGAAC
>JARRKC010000146.1:0-3267 GCA_037388505.1 Acidobacteriota bacterium
TTTCGACACCTGGTAGGGTGCGTTGAGGTGGAAGGAGATCAGGCCGGCGACCGAAGCGGTGTTCACGATATGGCTTTCGGATTCCTGCTCGAGCATGGCCGGCACGAAAGCTCGAAGGCCATGAATGACTCCCCAGAGGTTGACCCCCAAAGTCCATTCCCAATCCTTCAGAGTGCTCTCCCACGCTGTCGATCCGGCGCCGATGCCCGCGTTGTTGCATAAGAGGTGGACGGCCCCGAATCTTTCGAGCGTCTTCCGCGCCAGTGTTTCCACGTCCTCGGCATTCGAGACATCGGTCAACACGGCCAGCGTGTTTGCCCCGGAATCCTTCAGTTCCGTTTCGACCCGGCCGAGTGCCGACTCCTCGATGTCGGCTACGACGACCTGCATATTTTCCGCCGCACACCGTAACGCCAAAGCTCTCCCGATTCCGCTGGCTGCACCGGTGACGACAGCGACCTTGCCTCTGAACTCTTTCATTTCTGCCTCCTTGATCCGCAATGCCTGGGCTTGAAATCCCGAATTCGTCGATTGAAAACCAGCGCTTCCAAAGCCTGGCGACGTTCATTCTTACGGAGACCGAATGCGCAAGCAAACAAAGGAGACGGGTCGGAAACTCACAGCGAGAATGGAAAATGGGTCGGACCCAAATTCGTCCCCGTCCCTATCTCGGAGCGTGGATTCTCTGCACCTCCGTGTGGGGCGCTGGATCGAGTCTCAGATCGAACCGTGTTACCCTTTTTTCGGCAGGAAAGCCTTCCCCGAAGCAGAGGTGGTCAATGAAAGTGACAGCGGTACGAACGGTTCAATTCTTCCTCGGTGTGATTCTGGCGGTGGTTGCGTCCTGCCCGATGGGATGGGGCCAGGACGGTCAGTCGAGTGGACTCAAGCCTCCCGTGGAAAGAACGGCGCAGGAAGACCATCAGGCCATGATGGACCTTCTGGGCATCCAATCCCTCCGACCGGGCGCCAACCCCAGAGATCCGAACGCGGCCAATGCACCCAACTATGACGAATCGAAAGCCAACCCCTATCCCTGCCTTCCCGATCCTCTGCTGACCATGGATCGTCGAAAAGTCACGACCCCGGAGATGTGGTGGTCCGTACGACGGCCGGAGATCGTTGAGCTCTTCGATCGAGAGATCTATGGGCGCGTTCCCAAAGATGTGCCTGCCGTGCACTGGGAGGTCAAAAGCACAAAAGAGGGAACCAACGGGGACGTGCCGATCATCACGAAGGAGTTGATCGGACATGTGGACAACTCCTCGTATCCGCTCATCAGCGTGGATATCGATCTGACGCTGACGACACCGGCGAACGCCGGTGGCCCGGTGCCCGTAATGATGGAGTTCGGCTTCAATTTCCACGGTCGGAAACCGCCCTTTCGGATGCCAACTCCCAAGGGCCCGACCTGGCAGCAGCAAGTCTTATCGAAAGGCTGGGGCTATGCCGTCATCGTCCCCAATTCGATCCAGGCCGACAACGGCGCCGGCCTGACCAAGGGCATCATCGGCCTGACCAACAAGGGGCAGCCCCGCAAGCCGGACGACTGGGGTGCGCTGCGGGCGTGGGCCTGGGGCGCGAGCCGCGCGCTGGACTACTTCGAAACCGATCCCACGGTCGACGCGAAGCACGTCGGAATCGAAGGCGTCTCCCGCTACGGCAAGGCGGCGGCGGTCACGATGGCCTATGATCAGCGTTTCGCGGTGGCCTTCGTCGCCTCTTCGGGCGAAGGTGGTCTGAAGCTGCATCGACGCAATTTCGGGGAGCTGGTCGAGAACGTGGCGGGAACCGGGGAGTACCACTGGATGGCAGGCAACTTCCTCAAGTATGCCGGCCCTCTCACCTGGAGGGATATGCCGGTCGACGCGCACGAGTTGATTGCGCTGTGTGCACCCCGGCCGGTGTTCATCAGTGCCGGGAATCCCGAGATCGAAGGCGGGTGGATCGATGCCCGCGGTTCGTTCATGGCGGGCGTGGCTGCCGGGCCCGTCTATGAGTTGCTGGGCAAGAAAGGGCTCTGGACCTCGGACTTTCCCCCGATGGAAACGGGTGTGACCGACGGTGAGATCGCCTTTCGCCAGCATTCCGGAGGCCACACGGCCGGTCCGAACTGGCCCACCTTTCTGGAGTGGGCCGGGAGGTACATCAAGGAACAATGAGAACACGAAGGCTCCCCACCGTTCTTGTCCTGCTGTTGTGCGTGCAGCTCGCGCTGAGCCTCGGAATCGTCTCGAGCGCCCAGGCCGGGGACGCACACTGGGTGGCAACCTGGGCGTCGGCGCCCCAGATCCCGGAACCGCGAAACGTTCCGCCGGCCCCGGGCATTGCCGACAGCACCCTCAGACAAGTTGTTCATGTCTCCATCGGCGGGCAGGAACTGCGTGTCCGGTTCTCGAACTCCTATGGGCAGGCTCCACTGACGATCGCTTCCGCGCACATCGCTCGGTCCGAGGGTGAGAGTAAGGTCGATCCGGCCAGTGACCAGGCGCTGACCTTCCACGGACAGACCTCGGTCATGATTCCGGCCGGGGCCGTGATGGTATCCGACCCGATTCAGTTCGAACTGCCTCCCCTGGCCGATGTGGCGGTGACCATCTACGTCACCAAGACCCCGGACAACGTCACTTCCCATCCTGGATCCAGATGCACCTCGTATCTCCAGGCGGGCAACCGCGTTTCTGCGGTCGAGATGCCGGAGGCGACGACCTTCGAGCACTGGTACATCCTGAACGGAATCGATGTCCTGCGACCGGAATCCGGCGCTGCGATTGCGATCCTGGGTGACTCCATCACGGATGGCCGCGGATCGACGACCAACATGAATCGGCGCTGGCCGGACTACCTGGCCCGCCGGCTTCAGGCAAACCCGGACACGAAGGACATCGGGGTGCTCAACCAGGGTATCGGCGGCAATCGTATTCTGAACGACGGGCTCGGACCGAACGTCCTGGCACGTTTGGATCGTGACGTCCTGGCCCAGAGCGGGGTTCGTTGGCTGATCATATTCGAGGGAATCAACGATATCGGCACCTACGGAGGCAGGGACGCCAATCCCGACCAGGTCCCGGCCACTGCCGAGAACCTGATCGCCGCTTTCGAACAGGTGATCGTGAGGGCCCACGCCAGAGGCATCCGCGTCTTCGGGGCGACGATCCTCCCGATGCAGGGGTCCTTCTACTTCACCCCCGAAAAGGAGGTGGAGCGTCAGAAGGTCAACCAGTGGATCCGCACCAGTGGGAAGTTCGATGCCGTCCTCGACTTCGA
>JARRKC010000147.1:0-3183 GCA_037388505.1 Acidobacteriota bacterium
GTTTGGCAGTTTTCACTGCACATACCACTTATATATTCATTACATTCATCCTGCCCCAAGCCACCTACGAAACTGAGAAACATGACGCAAGTCGCTACAAGGACATAGCTTCTTCGCATCGCTTTTTCCCCCTCTTTGTCTGGTGAATGAACACCCCCCGTCACCAAGCGGTGCGGTGACGCTGAAGCATTCTCCAGTGACTCGCCGAAGAGGCCGAGCTCGAGGACACGCTTGATCGGTGATAGGAGCCGGAACCGGTTCAGGCTTGCACGCGAAGGCGACTCTGCGTTCTGCGAGAGTGATGCGCCCAATGCAGTGGGGATCCGTGGGATTGCTACCAGCGCGGCATTGGTTGGAGCGTTCGGCTCGAAGCCTGCTCAGCGACCTCGTGGAATCCTCAAGGCCCCGCTCTCAGCGAAAAGAGAAGCGGGGCGCGGTGGGATAAACAGTATGCGCCTCGTCAGAAGGTAGAGACCAACTGAGGCGGCTACGATGATCCGATTCATCGTCGTAAACCTCTGGCAACCCGCGACTAGGTCAGCAACTGATATTAAGTTTGCCGCATGTTGTCGGTATGGTCAATCAAATTCTCCAGCTTTCCCCACCTATGTTCCAGATCTCAGAGAAGAAACAGACACTGGGGACCCAGTGGCCCGAGTGAAGCGACTCTAAACGCACAAGTTGCCCCCGAGCTTAAAAATGCCTCGACGCGTCAATGTCGGCGATTGCACGGCTTAGCCCAGGAAAACTCCAGCGTAATTGTCATTCTCCGACCCTCTATGTTGCACGTCGGGCCCAACAGCCTCAATACGTCTCTCTTGCCCTTGTAAGAACCTTGTCCCGGTATCGGTAGCTTTCAGACCGGTATGGACTTGGTGCCAGGTCTCTGTCCTATGAAAATAATCTCCCACACCTATCACTCCGTGCGTTAGCATGGGTTCCGCCCGCGGTTGGAAGTTTCGCGACCTCGCGCCATAGAGGGTTTGTGCGAACCGGTTGCGGAGACTTCGTATGCGTCCGTCGATTCAACGCCAAAAGGGAGGGGCAGCATCCCGTTGTCAACTTCCCCGACGCTAATCCGTATGGTTATGGAGGTGCTGTAATGCAGGATTGGAAGTGGCCATTTGTCGTGGGCTTTGCCGCCGTCCTGGCAGCGATCGTGTTCATGTTTGGTCTAACTGAAGACCAGCAGATACGGAATCACCTGATCGGCTATTTGGATTCTATCGTCCCATTCGTCATCGGTGCAGCCGCAGGCGGAGTAGTTGGCGGATCCGTGGGGTTTGCGAGAGGCAAGGGGATCTTCTAGGATTCCGCCGAAGGGGCGACCCGGGCCATTCAGTCAGTGACCACCGAGCACCGTGTGGCCCTCCCTCCGGAGTTGATAGGCTAGGCGGCGCTCCGTCCGCAGCGATTGAAGCTCGGTCATCCGGTTGAGTCCCTCGTACAGCTCGGGCAACAGGTGGAGGCAGTCGTCGGGATCGTAGTACTTCCCCGAGCGGATTCCCGCTTGGTGTTCCTGGAATCTCTCCTGGGGCGACTTTCCCGTCTGCCCGACGTAGACAACCGGTTTGGCGGGGTCCGCCTCCGGATTCAACTTGCGGACTCCGGAGCGCCGGCCGACCTTCGGATCCAGTGCGAAGACGTAGACGGAAAAGGTCCGAGGCGGGGGAGGATTGGCCACGACGTGGCCCTTCGCGCGCAGGTTGCGGATCATCAGTTCCTGCGAATAGAGAGCGCCACCCCGTTTCGTGCGCTTGGCGTGGGTCGGCAGGATCCCGTGCGCGTACCGCTTCAGCGTCTGCACGTTGCTCCGTTTGAGATCCTCGATTTCCGGAAGATCCCCGGTTTTGATGACGACGTAGAAGAACCTCGCTCGAGGCCCCGCCTGCGGATTCCACGCCCGCCAGCGCTTGAGGTCCTTTTGCGCAAAGGGTCCTCGAAGTTCCACCGCGAAGATCCGATACATGCCGGTCCATCGTAAGCCGGACGTCCGACGTGTGTTTGCACGCCTCGGCCTGTGCTCAAGGGACGCAACCGTCGAACGGGCCATCTACAAAGCCAGGGCTCTCTGCAGCAGACCGTCGAAGCCACCGGAGCCGGGCGCCTTCCCTCCAACTGGGCGGACACCCGCAACGGGTCCGACCAGGCCGTGGCCTCGCTCATCTCGACCTTCACGAGCGAACTGATCAATGAGTTCCGCTTCTCCTACTGTCTGTTCCGATCTCTTTTGAAAAGTCAAGTGGAAATGACTAGAATCTAGCGTCATCGAGAAACGCTGACCAGGACCGGAGCTGGCCGATCCCTGTATTTGAGTCGAGGTGACGCAGAAGCGATTCCGTCTCCCGGTTCCAAGACCTGAATCTGTGCGAGCCGAGCCAGCCTCAATACACCTCATCCGCCCGGAGAGAGGAGGAAAGTGAGAGATGGCAAATGGAATCGACGAGGATGTAGAGGCGGCCAAGTCCGTACTCAGAGGCAAGTCTTGTGCGCCGGCAGAAGCGCTCGCACTTGCCAAGAGACTGAAGAGCAAGGATCAGTTCGGCTGGGCCCGAAAGGTACTCGCCAAGGTTCGCTCCTCAAGAATACCGGATCGAACCCTCGAGCTGAAGCTCGGACAGCTGCATGCGCTGTGCACCTACAAGGACCCCGATCTTCCCGAGCTGAGAAAACTCAAAGATGCCCTCAGGATTTTGGAAGAGACCGATAGCCTCGGCCAGACCACGGACCCGGAGACCTTGGGCTTGGCCGGGGCGATACACAAACGATTCTGGCAGGCGACCGGCCAGAGAAAGCATCTCGAGGTGTCCCTTGCTTATTACTACAGAGGATACCATTGCGGGATACAGAATGACTTTGGATACACAGCCATAAATGCAGCTTTTCTATTGGATCTATTGGCGCATCTAGAGGAGGAGAGCTATTCCACTGCAGGGGTTCCAACCCTGGCTCGTAGCCTGGACAAGAGGGAGGAAGCTGCCAAGATCCGCTCTGAGATCGTCCGGAGTCTTCCGCGCACTGCAGAGCTGGACGGAAACGAGTGGTTGAAGAAGGCGTGGTGGTTCTACGCAACGATGGCGGAAGCCTATTTCGGGTTGGGGCCTGAGCATCATGCCGATTCAACCAAGTGGCTCAGGGATGGGCTGTCGCTGCGTGATATCCCGACATGGGAGAGGGCGAGCA
>JARRKC010000148.1:0-3168 GCA_037388505.1 Acidobacteriota bacterium
GACAGAAAAACGGGGCATTTTTCATAGGAGATTTCCGATTTTCGATTTGGCGGTGGCCTGCAGTCGCGAGAGTAATCCAGGCTTCCAGCCTGGCCCGTAGCGCAGGCTTCCAGCCTGCTCCCCCCCGGAACATTTTCGATTGCTGATTCTCGATCTTCGATTTAGAAGGCAGAAGACTCTTCGACGGGCATTCTGAATTCTGAATTCTGGATTCTGAATTCCTCCCCTAAATCGAGAATCGTAAATCTCAAATCCCCCTCGGTCCGCCATGCTAGACTATTGCACGTCCACGGTGGGGGTATAGCTCAGCTGGAAGAGCACCTGCTTTGCACGCAGGGGGTCGTCGGTTCGAGTCCGATTACCTCCACCAACTCCAAGTTCGAGGTCCGGAGTACGAAGTGCGAACTGCATGTGCGAGTCTGCGCTGCGAAGTTCGCACGCGGCAGTTTGACGTTTGGCGGTTCGGCGTTGGCGGGGAGGACGGGACGCGGGAGGACCGGAGCATGGGAGTCTCGCGCTCCGGGTTTCGGGAACTCGGAACCTGGGGCGGGATGCTTGGATCTTCTCGACACGACTCCCCTGTCACAAGGCAGTCGTCGAAACCGGCAGAACCGATCCCACGCGGCGCCCACAACGGTCGCCAGGGGCGCCGCCCGTTCTGCCGTCCCGGGTTCTCCCGGGTGATCGTCTCGATCAATGACCAAGTCGTGCTCGTTTGCCGATTCCCTCAACTTCGTGTCCCCAATCTGATCGGCCTCTGCTATTCTTGCCCGAGGACCTTCATCGATGAAACGCGAAGACTTGTTGGCTCGGATCTCAATCAATCCAAGTATCTGTTTCGGAAAGCCCTGTGTGCGGGGACACCGTATCTGGGTTTCCTTGGTGCTCGATCTTCTTGCCGCTGGCTGGTCGGTTGAGCAAGTCCTCGAAGAATATCCGGGGCTGACGGAAGCCGACATCAGGGCCTGCATCGCCTATGGAGCGGAAATGTCCCGCGAGCACTACGTCGATATCCCCCTGGAGCGAACCGTTTGAGGCTCAAGCTGGACGAGAACCTTGGTCGGTTCGTGGTGGAACTCTTTCGCGAAGCCGGTCACGATGTTGCGACCGTTTGGGAAGAGGAGTTGACGGGTGCAACTGACCACCAGATCATTAACATTGCCCGTTCCGAGCGACGCTGCCTGGTGACCCTCGATCTGGACTTTGCCAACCCGCTGCTCTTTCCCCCAACTGAGTTCACTGGTGTTGCCGTTCTGCGGCTGCCACCAAAGCCGAACACGGGGGATCTCCAAGCAGTCTGTTCGACTCTTCTCTCAGGCTTGGCCAGAGAAACGGTCTCCGGCCGTCTCTGGATCGTGGAGCCCGGCCGAATCCGCGAATACGAACCCCCCGAGAGCGAAAGCTCCGCCGAACCATGACGATCAGCTGTCCGGGGAGCAAAGAACGCGGACACCCGGATAATCCGCAATGATCCGGTCCCGCGTAATGATCTTCCAGTTCCCGAGCAGCGCCTGAGCCACCAACAGGCGATCGAACGGATCCCCATGGATCCGAGGGAGCTCTCGGACGTATTCGGTTTCGGGAGCTCCGATCGGGAGGATGATGAAGGACGCCTTGTCCGCCTGGTTGGCGAAGAAGTCGTTGGGGATTCCCCGCTCACCGGTCCGGATGCGAAGCATGCCTTTCGACAGCTTGATCGAGAGCTCCCAGAACGAAGCCGCACTGACCGCCACGTCCACTGAGGGGTCTTCCAACACTTTGCGTTCTTCGACGTTCAGTTGCTCAGGAGCATCGATCGCCCAGAGAAAGATGTGCGTGTCGATCAGGTATCGGGTCACAGCGTACGGTCTTCGAACTCCCGCTCGATCCGGGCATCCGCTTCGTGCCTGGGGACGGCTTCCTCGAAGCGATGATTCGACGTGCCCAGCTTGCGCTTGGCTGCCCGCCCGGCCTTGGCCAACGGCACCAGACGAGCCAGTGGTCGATTGTTCTTGGCGATGACGATCTCATCCCCTCTCGCGGCCTCTTCGATCAGGCGCGACAGGTGGGTCTTCGCTTCGTACAGATTGACCTGTTTGCTCACGGGGAGAGTTTAGTCCAAGGAGTCGGATTTGGTCAAGTTGACCAACATGCCGACTCGACGCTCTTTGCTTTTTCCTTTCTTCAAGACGGTGGGCAAGCCACGGCCCCTGAGAAGGGGCAGGATTCCGCCAGAGCGGGGCCAAGCCGTCCCGGCGCGGCCCCGGGTTCTCGTCGTCCTTTCGGTTCCGGCGCCCCGGGCAGGGGCGCCACCCGTTCTCCCGTCCCCGGTTCTCCCGGGTTCTGCCGAAAACCTGCGCCCGACAGTCAGCCGGTCGTTGCCGCCGTCAACGGATGGCGCGATCCAGCAGAAAGTGCCAGACTCAAACAAGAACTCTGTTTTCATAGGTACTTAGGATCGCGTTTCGTGCGTGTCACCTATCACGAGGTAGTCCAAATCCTCGTCTTGCCGCGGTCCTTACGCTCTTGCTTGCGATGTTGGCCGCTATAGCCTGCTTCGGTCAATCGGCTCCGCTCCTGCAGGTGACCGACAAGACCGTCCTCAGTGACTGGACCAAGGCAGCGCCCTCTTAGGGTGTGTTCCAGGGCGATTTGTATTTGGCCTGGAGGGGGGGTGACGGCCGCGTCAACATCATGGTGTCCTCTGATAGTGGACGTCACTGGTCGTACAAACACGTCTTCGGGAACGGACCGGGATCAAAAGTTGGCCCAACGCTTATGGCCCAATCCAGCCGTATATTCGTTGTCTTTCCGGATGATGGATCGCTCTGGTCCTACTATAGCGATAATGGGGTGACCTGGAGTACTGATCTGGGAATAATCGATGCAAACCCAGATGCCGACGAAGACGAAGAGGTGGGAATACTTGCATCGGGCGAGTTCTTATACAAGAAGGCGGGATTATTCGCATCCGAGCTCTATCTCGGAAGTTTCGACTACAAAGGTGAAAATCCCTACGCCCAATATCAACACCCCTTTGATGGGCATGAATCAGACCGCAATCCCTCCTATATTGGCCTGTGGCCAAGGCTTGCCGCATGGGTCGCCGACACGCCTGAGCGAAGGATTGTGACCCGACTTTGGGATCCCCAATGCTCCTGCAATGGGGAAGTGTATGATCTATCGGCA
>JARRKC010000149.1:0-3057 GCA_037388505.1 Acidobacteriota bacterium
CGTCCGAGCGCCAGGACGTCAACGAGCTCGTGGTCATCGTGAGCCCGAGCATCGTCCAGCCCAGCGACCAGCCCCCGCCGATCCCGACGGGCGAGCCGGAGACCTGGGCCTGGGTCAAGAAGCTCGCGCCACCGCGCAGCGATTCCGTGCCTGCTTATCCGGGTGGAGCGAGCCGTTGACCGGAGGTCCAAGCTGATGATCAAACGTGTGGAAGTCAGGCCCCGGAACCGTCGGACCCGACAGGCCACCGCCTGGTGGCATTTCTGGGCAGCGGACGAGCGCGGCTCGGTGACCGTGATGGTCGCTCTGACCATCACCGGGCTCATCGCGCTGTCGGCTCTGGCCATCGATCTCGCCGCTCTCTTCGACGCTCGCTCTGAGGCTCAGCGGGCCGCCGACGCGTCGGCTCTGGCCGGGGCCAGCGCATTCCTCGATTACCAGCAGGATTATGCGCGCAGCATTGCCATAAAGCGAGCGATGGAGTACGCCACGCACAACGAGATCCGGAACACGCCCATCGAGGCCGGAGATGTCACGATCTCGGTGAACCTGGACAGCTCTACCGTCCGGGTCCATGTCCGGAGGAACGGAGTACACACATGGTTCGCCCGGTTGTTCGGGGTCGATGCAGTCGACGTTGGTGCCGACGCGACGGCCTGGGCCGGCGAGGCCGGAGCCGCCCAGTGCGTGAAGCCGTTCGCACTCCCCGATATGTGGGAAGAAACCACGCAGGACGTGAACCATAATCGGATCTGGGACGACGGAGAGCGGTGGCAGTACAATCCCGCCGATGGCGACCGTTACGTCCCCTACTCCGGTCCCGGGGGCGCTTCGAACGAGACCGGCTACGGCAGCGACTGGCGGGACGGCTACACGGACGGGAGCGGGCGCACCTACGAAGCGGACTACGGGCGCCGCGTCACCGTGAAGACCACCGATCCGCACCAGACCATCACGCCGTCCTTCTTCCTGCCCTGGGTGCTCCCGATTGACGGGAACCAGGCCGAATGCGGCGCCACCAGGAGTCCGGGTACCGGCAATGGTGGTGGGGACAACGGTGGGTCGGGCGATCCCGGAAGCGGTGACAAGCCCGGGAACGGGAACGGCAACGGCAACGGGTGGTTCAGGTGGGTGGAACGGCGGGGCGGCCTGGGCGGTTCGCATGGCCAGGGTCCGGGTAACGGCGGTGACAACGGCGGTGACAACGGCGGTGGCAGCGGCGGAGGCGTCGGCCAGGACGACGGAGCAGGCCGCGGGGCTGCCCGGTACCGGCGAAACATCTGCACCTGCAACAACTCGATCATTGACCTCGACACCAGGTACCTCATCGAGCCCGGCAACATGGTGGGCCCGACGTACCAGGGCGTGAAGTCGCTGATCGATCAGGATCCCGACGCGTACTGGGACGACCGCTCGAACACGGTCGTGAGCAAGTACGGCATGGACAGCCCTCGCGTGATCACCGTGGCGCTCTTCGACCCGGCGGAGATCTCCAAGCCCGGCCGTCAGTACATCCGGTTCAACAACTTCGCCCGCATCTTCATCGAGAAGCAGGCGTCGCCCCAGGATCCGGTCACGGGTCGCATGCTCTACTACGTGCGCGGCGTCGGCTCGAGCCGGGATGGAAAGACGACCGGATCCCTCGTGCGGACCCTCCAATTGATTCGCTGAGAGAGACCATGAATTCATTCGACGGCGAGAGCCTGCGCGCAGGGAACGAGCCGGAGCACCTCCGGGGCGTGCTCATCTCGAGCGACGATGACGTGAGAAAGATCGTCTTCGAGTCGATCCAATCCGGAGAGCTGCCGATCACGATCGGGCTGGATGTCATCCCTCCCGAGCGACCGCTGGACTCCGAGCATCTGGAGCGGCTCCGGTCGTACGCGCCGCACGTCGTGATCCTGCACATCGCCGATCCGGAACGCGACATCCGGATTGCCGGTGCCATCGCAGCGGGGGTGCCTCGCACCGCTCTGGTGGGCCTCGGGCCGGAGCTCGATGCCTCCCGCCTCCTGAATGCGATGCGAGCCGGACTCGGGGAATACGTGCCCGCTCCACTGACTCCGGGCCACGTGCGCGACGCGCTGGAACGGGTGATGCGCAAGGCCGGCTGGGAGGGGTCCGCGGAAGGCCGGCGCAACGGCAAGCTCCTCGCCTTCTTCTCTCCCAAGGGCGGCGCCGGGTCTACGACCGTCATCACCAATGTCGGGATCGAACTCCACCGGCTGACCGGCAAGAAGACCCTCCTGGTGGATCTCGACCTCGAGCTGGGCGAGATCGCGTCGCACATGGGTGTCCAACCCCGCTTCCACTTCGTCGACCTGGTGCGCAACATGCACCGGATGGACGCGGACCTGCTGGCCTCGTACATCGAGAGCCACAAGTCCGGTGTTCACGTCCTTTCGGCTCCTTTCGAGCCGGAGATCGGCGAGGAGGTCACCGGCGAGCAGATCGCGCGGATCCTGGGTCTGCTGCGCAGCCAGTACGATTACGTGCTCGTCGATACCTCGAAATCTCTCGCGCCTCCGGCGCTCGCGGCGCTCCGGACCGCGGATCCGATCTTCCTGATCACGAACCTGGACCTGCCGTCGCTACGGAACCTGAAGCGCTGCCTGCCGATCCTGGACGACGCAACGGCCGGGGACCCGGAGCGGCTGCGCCTGGTGGTCAACCGAGCCAACGCGAACGGCCTGGTCAGTCTCGACGACATCGAGGAAACGCTGGGGATCGAGGTCTACTGGACCCTCTCCAACGACTTCCACACGGTCATCACGTCCATCAGCGCGGGGCGGCCGCTCGTGCTTCAGGGAGGCTCTCGCTACGCGAACGAGCTCAAGGCACTGGCCAACGAAATCGCAAGCGGTGCCCGGGGCGCTACTCGCGTGAAAGCGTCCGTCGTAATCCGCCTGCTGTCTCGGTTCCGGTCCGCGTCGTCACGAAACGGAACCGAGCACCGGAACGCCCAAGACGAGGTGCCGGCCCATGACTGACCGAAAGGGATCGAGCGACCGGATGGAACTGGATGGGAGCTTGCGCGAAGATCGAAGCTGGGGCATC
>JARRKC010000150.1:0-3040 GCA_037388505.1 Acidobacteriota bacterium
TGTTCGGCGGCACCTTGCGGGTCTATGGCACGGGAAGGTGGGAGCGCGACGCGGAAGGGGCGTGGAACCTGAAGCGCTTCAACATCGCCGACTTCGAGGTCCTGGAGGACGCGCCCCTGAGCGCCGTCGTTGAACGTCTCCGGCAGGTTCCGGGCAGCGGCTGGAAGGAGATCGACGATCCTTACGCCGAGCTGCAACGCCTCCGCCAGGGACCGGATGAGGTCCATTGATGGTGGTCTTCGATGCAACGACGCTGCTCTATCTGCTGGACCCGGAGGCCAAAGCGCCAACCGACTCCGAGACTGGAGGGCCCGTCAGCCGCGTCAAGGATCGGATTAGGTACCTCGTCGGCGAGCTCGAAAAACGCAAGGAAACGATCATCGTCCCCACGCCGGCCCTGAGCGAGCTGCTGGTGCGCGCCGACGAGGCCGGCCCGGCATATCTCGAGATTCTCAACCGGCATGCCGCCTTCAAGATCGTGGATTTTGATCAGCGCGCCGCGGTCGAGGTGGCCGCTGCCACGCGCGAGGCCCTCGCCGCCGGTGACAAGCGCGGCGGCTCGGACAGCCCCTGGGCCAAGATCAAGTTCGACCGTCAGATCATCGCGATCGCCAGGGGCGAAGGGGCATCCACGATCTACTCGGATGATGGCGACATCGTGCGTTTTGCGAAGGACTTCGGAATTGCCGTTATCCGCGTCTGCGACCTTCCGATTCCACCGGAAGACGCCCAGCAATCCCTCCCCCTCGATCAGACTGAGGACAAGTCCTGACGAGAAATCCTTACGCTTCGGCCTGACTGCGCCGCAGCGCGTGCTCAGGCGGGAAAAACGGGAGCCAGCCCGCAGGGCAGGGCGGACGTTCGGCCCCTTTCAAGGGGCGTGAGGTAAATGCGAGGGTAATCCTTGATGGCCTTTGTGAAAAGACCGCCTGCGTCGAAGCCGTCCGAAAAACGTGTTGCGGTTTGCCACTGCATGGAGAAAAAGTTCCGAAGCCTCCGCCAGTTACCTGGCTCTCGCCTCAGACACATTTCCTCCGCTGGCAAACCGGAACTAGCGCATTGAAATATTGAAGATTTTGAGATCAGCGCAACACCGTTCTCGGACGCCTTAGCCTGCGTCCGTTTTTTCTTGCCCAACCCTTATCGCTAGCCAGTCTTGCTCCGGAGCTCGCATGGGATAAGAACGTCGAGCGGCCTTTCGCCGAGCGGATTCGGCGTTCCCATAGGAATTTGGACATGAATCAGCACTGTGTAGCCTGGCCTTGGGTTACCCCGCGATGGTCGGAATTGACGTCAAGGAAGATATTGTGGTACGTCCCCTATTTCCTCGCTCAAGCGAAACACCATACCCGTGGCATGGTGTTTTGGCTGGGGCATGACAGCGGTTGACTTAGGTATTTGCGCCGCGCCTTCGGCCACGGCCAATGGCGGCTAATGCACCCGGACCTGCCCAAGAAAACTCAGAAGATCCGGCAGCTGGATCAGCAGCATGACGATGACGCCTACGGCGACCGCCAAGGTCGCTCCCCCGACCGCATTCACGAGCATATCTGTCGGCCGGCCGCGGGATGCCAGGGTATAGGCCAGATCAGTCAGATTAACCAACCCGAGGAACCGTTGCCGCCGATAGACGAGCAGCCACTGGCACCGGTGCGACCGCATCTTGATGACCGCCTGCCGGCATGTGACCCGGTGGTCAACGGAGACAAGATGACGTGAACAAACCTCACCAAGGCTCAACGCCGTCGGATCGCACCCCTCCGCCACGACGTGCGCGAGGAGATCGCGTTCGGTGAACAGTCCCACCACTTGCCCGCCGCGGGTGACCACACAGGATCCCACGTTGCGCATGGCCATCAGCCGCGCCGCCTCCTGAACACTAGTCCCGTCCTCCAGGGATGGCACGTCCTCGCCCACGAGATCTTCGACTTTACAGCCCATAACAAACCCGCCAACAGAGTCTTGGAACCCCCCCACACACCGGGCAAGAGCGGTACCCGCACGAGCACATGCAGTCGTTGTGGGATCAGAACGGCTGCGCGACGAGGTAAAGGAATGACGTCACGGCAAACGCCAGGCCGACCCAGATGCCGAAGTAGGTCGAGAGGTATCCATGCGCGAGCGTGCGTTCATAATGGTGTCCCATGTAGATGGAGAACACGGCGAGCAATAGGAGGAGGGGCGCTTGCCAGATCGTCGCCATCGCCGTGATGGCGGTCGCGGCACCATGCGCCACCGGCTTCAGGTCGACCTTCGTGAAGAGCCACCAGAGGCCGGCGACAGCAACGACGCTCAGGACCAGGATATCCGGGATTCTTCTCTTAAGCCGTTCTTTTGCGCGTCCCCGGGCATAGTATCTGTATTTGGTCGGCCGCCCATTTGCCGCAGGTGGTTGCTTCCTGGCCTCTTCCCAGATCCGTCGATCGATCTCCCGCTCCTCTTGCGCGCGGCAATTACGTCTGCGCTGTATCCAGGAGATCATCGGTCGCAGTGAAAATGGCAAGATGCGCTTACCCATTCTTACCTGCACCACCCATCCGATGCAGAACACTGCAAGCGCGAGAATGATCACGTCCACGTGCACCCCTCCGTGATGGTCTGACCCCTAGCTGGGGTGAACCCAACACTCGTGTCGCATAGCGCCACAGGCCAGAAACTTAACCCCTCTCCATAAACGGTCTTGGCCGCCTCGTTGGCTTTCTTCGCACTCCTCTTTTCCTTTAGGGTCATGGTGGGTCGTCTTCTGGTTTCCTGGTGGCTTTGACGTTCTTTCGTCATGGCATGCTCTCCTGGCTAGTGCTGAATGCTTGGACGGGCCGACCTGCCTCCCGCCTCGGCAAGCGCATAAGGGGTGCTCCCGCGAGCGTCTGATCGAGCGGCAGGCAACTGAAGGACGCAGATTTCGAGACTTCCCTGTGGGAAGGGCGTTGGGTGGGCAGCTGGAGGAAATTCGCAGGTGGTGGCGGCCGGTGTGGCCGCTGCAGGCATCTCGGGGGCTGGGGTCAGTCTATCCAGACACCCGCGTAGTACTCCTTGCCGG
>JARRKC010000151.1:0-3040 GCA_037388505.1 Acidobacteriota bacterium
CAGCGATGTCGGTTGTCCGGGGCCAGGTTGATCTTTCCGAAAGCCGCACCGAAAGCCAATAGGTGCATCCACGTACAGCCCGTACGTGGGGCTTGTTGATAGACGGCGTTAGGCGCCACTACCTAGGAGCTTCAATCGCAAAAGCTCAGTGATGGATGCGACCCCGAGCTTCTCGAGCAGGTTGCTTCGATGCAGCTCCACGGTTCTGTGGCTGATTCCCAGCTCACGCGCGATCCCCTTGCTCGAATGTCCCTTCAGGGCAAGCCCGAGCACCTCGCGCTCGCGAGGTGTGAGCGTCTGCAGGCGCTCGTCGAGTCCGCCCGCGTCGAGCGCAGGCGCGCGTCTCAGTGCGTCGCGCCGCAGCGCTTCGTTGACTGCATCGAGCAATTGCTGGTCCTGATAAGGCTTCGGCACGAAGTCGACGGCGCCTCTCTTGATCGCATTGACGGCCATGGAAATATCGCCGTGTCCGCTGATGAACACGATCGGGATGTCGGCACCCATTTCAGCAAGCTTCGTCTCCAACGCGAGTCCGCTCATCCGTGCCATCCGAACATCGAGCACGAGGCAGCCGGGGCGCGCGGTAATGAAGGCATCCAGGAACGACTGCGCCGACTCGTATGTCTCCACCGCGAGCCCAACCGAGAGCAGGAGCTCACGGATCGAGTTACGTACGCCTCTGTCGTCATCGACGATGAATACGGTAGGCGCGACCATGCTCAGTCCTCGGCCTCCGCCGCCGGAATCGTGAAGTGGAAGATCGCACCTCCCCTCGGATTCGGGGTGCACCAGATGTGCCCGCCATGGGCTTCGATGATCCTTTGGCTCGTCTGGAGACCGACCCCCATGCCTCCCTCTTTCGTGGAGTAGAGAGATTCGAAGATATTGTCGACCTCTTCCGGGGGCACACCCGGGCCGCGGTCCGTCACGCTCACCTGTACCATTTGGTCGGCGGTTTTGCGCACGTTTATCGAGATCGACGCGCCTCCCCGCTGCGTGTAGGATGCCGTCGCTTCGATCGCGTTGCGCAGCAAATTGACCATAACAAGCTGCACCTGCAGCGAATCGGCGAGCACAATAGGAACAGGCGTAGCGACACGGTAGTCGACACGGCAGCCGTGAGCGTCCGCTTCCGGCTTCATCACAACAAGAACCTCCTTCAGCACGGGCTCGAGCTCGACGGGGACTGCATCCACTTGTCCGGAGCTCAGCAGCTTTCGGATCTTCCGGATGATGTTCCCTGCGCGATCGGCCTCTCCCTCCATTTCGGCCAACAGCTCGGTGAGCTTGCCCCCTTTTGTTGATTCGGTCGGGACATATCTCTTGGCGGCTTGCGCATAGTTCTTGATCGCGATCAACGGCTGATTGACCTCGTGGGCGATGCGCCCGGCAAACGCGCCGAGGGTGCTCTGTTTGTCAGCCGCGCCCAATCGCGTCTGCAATCTGCGTGTCAGCTCCTCGGACTGCGCGCGAAGATCGCACTCCTCGGTCAGGGACGCCTGCGCCAGCCGCAGCCTTTTGCGATTCCACAGGAGCGCGGCGATCAACAGCGCTTGCAAGGCGATAAGACCCGACGCAACGAGTATGGCGTTTCGGTGGTCCTGCCAAAGCGAGTGCTCGCGGTACAGAATGCGGCTACCTTCGGGCAGGAGGCGCTCATCGATGGTCCAGCGCGTCAGCTGCCGCGCATCCACGACGCCCGGGTTCCGCTCCATTCTGACGACGGGAATATCTGCCGGCGATTCCCCCAGGAGGATGCGCCGGGCGATCTTTCCGACCGCAATGCCTTGTTGCTCGAACGAAATCAAACGACCACCCACGATGCCGGTGCCGATCAACGTGTCCCAAAGACCGTAGACCGGTACGCTTGCGGCCTCTGCGACTGCTTGCGCGACATTCCGTGGCACGTAGGAGACGCCGTCGCGGTCGGTGCGTTGAACCACATACAGAATCACAGTGTGGGACGGTAACGCCTTGACGGTTTCAGTCAACTGGGGAAGCGGCAAGCCCCGGAGCCAGGTGAATTCGAGCTTTCTCTCAAAGCGCTGGAGTGCCTGCCTGGCCTCCTGTTCCCTTAATGCATCAAGGTCACTCGATCCGACGATCAGCGCGATCCGTCGCATGTCCGGGTGGAGTCTGGACATTAGCTCAAGCGTTCCGGCGAAATCAGGCTTGGTCACAACACCGGTGACACCCGGCGGAGGCTGCTCGAGCGGTCGCGCCGAAAATTCCGAGAAGCAGAGCACGACCGGTATTCCTGGAAAAAGCTCGCGACGGTGATCCAGAAGCAGTCGCACCGCAGGCATGAAGGTGGCGACTACCAGACTCGGGGGGCTGGCGCGGTATTTCAGCCTGTACGTCTCTATCAGTATGCGAACGTATTCTTCGTCGTAGCCCGTTGCTAGGTTGAGGGTGTCAGTGTTGATTTCGATCGGAATCTTGGTGGGCAGATCAAGCTCCTCGAGAATCCCTGCGGCAAACTCGCGATTAGCCGGCAAGGCGCTTCGGTAGGAGTTCAACAAGAGGATTCGCTTCGGCTCATCAGACAGTGCTGCAGTGCTAGCCGATGCCAAGACGAGCAGCAACAGGGAAAAGACCCTCAACCTCATGATTGACGTGGCACCGTGGAAAATCCGCCGCTCGAGCCGCTGCGCGCATGGTATCGGGCGCCTTCACTTCGCTCAACCTGGCCGCTTGCGCGAACGAGCACCCATCCGATCGCCACCAGGAGACGACAAGTCTGCACCGCTTGGCCACGTACGTGGGCCTACGTGTGCGCACGTATTTGAATCGGTGCTCGCTTTGCCGAGACTTGCAGGGCAAAGAGGCGATCTGCAACCAGGTCAATCGGCTGGTTGGGAAAACGCCATCGTTCAACCCTGGGGTCGCAACGAACAGGTAAACGGCTATTCGTTACGGACGACGGGCGACCTGTTGCCAGGGGCTCTGTGCCGTTCTCGTGCCGTTCGCCATTTCTGTGAATCTGCTAATGATAAGGAGTGCCTGATGAGGTGTAAGTCTATGAGATTCTGTCATGTGA
>JARRKC010000152.1:0-3028 GCA_037388505.1 Acidobacteriota bacterium
CACGACGTTGTTGACGGCCCCCCACTTGCTCTCAGTGGCGAAGAGGTTGAGGGAAGGAACGGCCGTAAAGGACCCGCTGAACTGCTGAATGATCTTCGAGTAGTTCCGACTGCCGTCGGTTCCATTGACGCTGTACGCCACGGCTCCCGGCCCCAACCCTCCGGGCGGAAAGAGGAAGCTTCCGAGCACCTCGTCACCGGATTCGCGGATCTTGCTTCGGAAGTAACCGTTGAATCCGTTCGGCACCGAGCCGCTGTAGAGTTGCGCGCTCAACTTCAGGTCGCCATTGAAGCCCAACTGGTTCAGGTTGTAGTCCAGCCGATTGGTGTAGACCTCATCGGCCGCAAACCAAAGATCCTGGTCGTTCGCGCAGAGGGCGGCCTCGATCGACCCGAACGGGGCGTCCCAATGCGTTCCCGTGCCCGTGTAGGTGAACTCCAGATTCCAGCTGCTTCCGGAGACCTTCCTCCAAAAATCGTAGTTGCCCAGTGTCGGGTTGTAGAAGGCGCCCCAGAAGGCGTTCGTGTTCGCCGCGAAGGTCGCATTGGAGTACTCGCCGGACGGGACCTCGCTCGTTGTCCACTGACTGTTCACGTAGCAGGCAAGATTCGGCTTGGAACCCTTCATGAAGCTGAAACACGGAGCATTCATGACGGTGTGAAGCCCGTAGCAGGATCCTTCGCAGACGGTCTGACTGTGAGGATTCGACAGAAATCCATCATTGACGTCGCCCCAGAAGACCTTGAGCCGATTCTGTCCGCTGCCTCCGGCGATGTTGGCTATCGCCTGCAGACTTCCCATGCTCAGGACCTCGGTCTCGTAGGGAGATGGATCATCCAGGATCAAATAGCCCCTTTGAATGGACTCGATCCCTTCCGGACCGTCACAGGGGCAATGGCTATAGCCGCCGAGACAGATCAATGAAAGCAAGCCGACCAATGAGAAACCACGTCGTGACATCGGACCCCTCCCCTCTCGAGGACGAATACAGGCACATTCGTCGAATAAACCGGTGAGAAATTGAAGCGATTGTACCTCCATCCGACGAGATGTCAATATGTGATTTTTAATTTCCATGTAAGAAAATAAACAACACGGGGGACGGGGTGGAGCCGGGAGAGCTCTTCCCGGTCTCAGGAGCGATCGTCGTTCAGCCTAAAAGCTGGGGAGTTCCCGGTCAGCCCAACAGATCCGTGCCAGACCGGACCCAAAGTTGTTTTCCGATAATACCTTACGATCACGCTTCGTGGGCGTCACCAGCGGACAATCGGAACTCGGCAAAAAACTGCTGGACTCATCAGCCGAGTTTCCGCTAGAGTAAATAAATCGTTCATTTATTACAGACAGAGAAATGGTCGTCCTGACTCTTCAAACTACCCGTCACAGGGATGACTCTGTCTCCACCTCACAGGAACGGAGTATGGCGATGGCATTGAGGAAACAAGTTGCTCTCGGTGCAAGGGTCCTCCTGTGGCTGTTCCTCCTCGAACTGCTCCCACCGGGAGCCGCTCTCGCAACTGCGACACCTTCCGGCAACTCAGGCGTCGTCGGACAGGAACGAGTCATTGAGCGGCCTCTCTTGTTCGAGGAGAACCGCAGTCAAGCATTCGGAGAGTCAGGATACCTCGTACGTTCCGGCGCGTTTCTCACTCTCCTGACCCCGGAGAAGATCATCTGGATTCTACGAGAGAGACCGGGAGCGGCAGGCGCTGCCATTGAGAACAGATCTTTCGGTCGGCGCCGGATTCAGATGGAATGCCTCGGCACGAGTTCAACGGTCCATCTCTCGGCCGAAGAGCCGGTCTCCACTCGAACGACCTACCTGCGCGGGCGACGCTCTTCGGATGCCCGACCTCTGATCGATGCCAACTATCGGAGAGTCCGCTACGAACAGGTCTATCACGGCATCGATCTGGATTTTCATGGTGATCGGCGGGTGCTCGAATTCGATTTCGAGCTCTCACCGGGCGCCGATCCGACTCAGATTCGAATGAGGTTCGAAGGCGCAGAATCGATCTCCGTCAACCCGGACGGCGACTTGTTGCTTGCTTCCAACGCCGGCTTCCTCCGACATCACGCCCCCCGTATCTTCCAGCGGATCAATGGGAGGCACGTCGCTGTCGGCGGCCGCTATCGGCTCGAACCCAACGATATCGTTTCGATCGAGGTGGACCCCGGTTTCGACCGGGGCCACGATCTGATCATCGATCCCGTGCTCGGCTTCTCCGGCTACATCGGCGGATCCGCAGACGACGTCCCGGGCGCGGTCGCCGTCGATACGGAGGGCAACATCTATCTTGCCGGCTCCACCGGTTCCACGGATTTTCCCCTTCTCAATCCATTGCAGGGAGAATTCGCCGGCGGCGGCACTCCCAACGGTGACGCTTTCGTCATGAAGCTGGATCCCTCCGGTTCGACGATCATCTACTCCACGTACATCGGCGGTGAAGGCACGGACATCGCACGCAGCATTGCCGTGGACTCACTCGGTCAGGCTGTCATTACCGGGACAACTTTTTCGGATGACTTCCCTTCGACGGCTGGGTCATTTCAGATGAATTGTCCAGGCCAGTGCCCATTCGTCGCCAAACTTAGCGCCGACGGATCCGAGTTCGTCTATTCGACATTCGTTGGGAGCGGCGACGGCGGAGCCGTAGCCGTCGATTCGGCCGGGCAGGCCGTGGTCACGGGAAAGACGACCAGCAACGAGTTCCCGATCAAGAACGCCTTCCAGGAGAACCGCGCGGGAGGTTTCGAAGTGTTCGTCAGCAAGCTCACGGCCGACGGTTCGGATCTCGTCTTTTCCACATTCCTCGGGGGAAGCGGAGACGAGAACCTCACGGGACGACAGGACATCGCCGTCGATGGTTCGGACAATATCTATGTCGTGGGACGGACCCCTTCGAGCGACTTCCCGACACTGCAGCCGGTCCAGTCGGAACTGAGGGGAGGAGACGATGCCTTCGTCGCGAAACTCGGAAGTCAGGGGGCAATCGTCTATTCGACGTATCTTGGCGGAAGCCAGAAC
>JARRKC010000153.1:0-6165 GCA_037388505.1 Acidobacteriota bacterium
CCGGCTGCCGGAGCGTCGGTCACACCTGCCTCGGAGTACAGACCGCTACCCGAGTACTGAAAAATCGAGCTCCCCCGGATGGGTTGGTCCGCCTCGACCCGGGCCCATCCCGACTGCACCTCGGATCCTCCTGTGGTCTGGATGGCGATCGACGAACGGGCGGGAATGCTGAAGGGAACCGTGGACATGGAGTCTTCTTGCCCCGTCATGCCGAGCGCCAGCGGCTCGCCCTTGTCATTGAGAAAATGGACACTGCCGGTTGTCGGGACCGGTTTCGTATTCGTCAGCGTGAGGAGCGTCGTCTGACCACCACCGTCCGCAATGTGGGCGAAGAAGATCTCATGTGACGGTTCATAGATCTCGATCCGGTCGTTGACGCTGAACAGTGCCAGAAGCCGTCCGTCGGCCAGACACATACTCACGAACCCTACTGCCCGCTTGCTCCACAAGGCGGTGCCCGTCAACGCATTCCGAGCCAGGATCGCGCGGTGACGCAAATTGAGGTAGTAGACCGTGTTGTTCGCGATGCCGGGCACCCGAAGCTTGGGTTCAAAGGATGGAAAACCCACGCCCCCCGAGGCGGGTTTGTCGGTTTTCCAGAGCAACGTACCGGAATCGGGGTCGTATGCTGCCAATTCACTGATGCTTAGAAGACTGCTGATCGTGTCGCCTACGACATAGAGTCGGTCATAGGCCAGCAGGAGTTTTCGGACGTTATCCACCTCGGCCTCCCGGCTCCAGACCACGTGTCCATCCCGGGTGTCGAGGGCCTGCACGACGCTTCCCTCACCGCTCGACAGACCCGATCGCAGCATGCTGACAAACAGATACCGATCCGTTGCCACCAGGCTGGAATCGCCTTCTATGCCGTAGGGGTTGGGAGTGCCCGGCGCGGGTCCGCTGTGCCATTCCTCCTCACCGGTCCGGAGCCGGACGGCGTGGACGATCCGATCGCTGTCCAGCCAGAAGACGAGGTCTCCAATACTGCAGAGCGGAGCCTGGGCCGTCTCCGCGTCGATCTGCCACAGCACTTCGCCCGTTTCCAGTTCGGCCGCCACGACTCGATTCGCGCCGCTGTAAACGATCACGTCGTCCGAAATCAGCGGAGATCGCTCCGACCTGTCGCTGACGGTGTCGTCGCTCCACAAGACCTCACCCGTGGATACTCGAACCGCTTTGGCGGCCGTGGTTGCGGGGCCTGCGAGGAAGACGACGTCGCGGGCATAGGCCGGCACATTATCGAAGACGACTGTGTATTCGCTGCCGCGGCCCGCAAGCGTTTGCTCCCACCGAACCTCGCCGCTTTGCCGGTCGAGGAGTTGGTAGCGAATGGTTTCGCCCGATTCGCCACCGACAAGCACCGACTGGTCAAAAGCCGTCAAAACCTCGGGACGCTCGATCCCGCTGAGCGGAATCGTTCGCACGAGCTTCAGCGGAGGCCGGAAATCGCCCATGTGGGCGTTTACCCCCGTCCGGGCGTTCGAGAATCCAGCGGTGTAGTAGTCGCCCAGGTTCTGAAATCGCCCATGTGGGCGTTTACCCCCGTCCGGGCGTTCGAGAATCCAGCGGTGTAGTAGTCGCCCAGGTTCTGGGCCGGAAGCCACGTAGGACCAGAGAAGGCGATGAGAAGAAAGGAGACAGAGACTCCGACGAGAAACCGACCCGACTTGCGCATGCACCCTCCTCTCGCCCGGCTCGTTCTCGCGCGGAACCGGACGTCCGTCTCCCCCTGAGATCGTCGAATGTCAAGAGTGATACAAGTTGATTCAGGAATCAAGGAATTTCTTCACGATTCACGACAATCGCTTACACCAATAATTACAGCATGATCGATCTCATTGCGAGAGCCGGGAGAGAGTCGGGGACACTGTTCCCGACATAGGGGACGGGGAGGTTGTGGAACCTTTTCGGGCAATGGAAAGGGACCGGGACGGATGGGACCGATGCGACCGATGGGACGGGTCGAGAGTGGGGGATTCACCGAGGGTGATGGGACTGCCCTGGGACGAATGGGACCGAGTGGACGGATGAGACGGTCCGGGGGACCTGATCAACGACGATGAACCTGGCTCCCCGGCGTCAACTACTTTCCCTAGTAGGGAAATGTAATTGTCGTTGCCCACCTGGTCCGTGACCATGAATGAGATTCTCTCGGGGGTCCAATTACACTTCCCTGGGAGACGTACGGTTGATGCCGGGGACTGGGCTGAGGAGGCCGGTTGGGAGCGATGGGGCCGAGCCGGCGGGGACCGGATGGATTGCGGGAGAGCGATTAGGCAACGGAAAGGAGTTGTGCGCCAGCATCGGCCGGGAATCTCGTCCAGGGTCGCATGAGTCTCATAAGTCCCAAGCCTGTCCCATTCCGACCCGCGCCGGCCCCACTCCATGCAGCCGTCCCATCGGTCGCATCGGTCCCATAAGTCCCACTTTCCTGGGACTGAACTCCTGGGCTACTTTCGGAAAATCCCTCCGGGATTTCGCACCCACACGACGGGGCGACACGAACGCGGTCTATCAAGTAAGGAAACCAACCCCGACACCGGTTCTTCGTTCTGTGATCGGACGGGACGCCCGGGCAGGCTTGCAGCCCGCTCGACCCAGCAGGCTGGCAGCCTGGATTACTCTGGCGGCCTCCGGCCGCGCTCGGGGACCTTCAAAAACGTCGTTTACTTTCGTGTATAGGAGGGTTAGACTCCTACACTCAGGGGGAGTCAGACGGAGGGAGATCAATCATGATGGCTATCCCTGCCTCACCGACCTGCCCAGAGCAATCCCCTACAAGTCTTTCAAGCCACCACTCGAGCCACTGTGCGCGGTCTCGATCAAGTGGGTTGCATGACTGGCTCCCGAGCGCATCTTTGCGACCGATTGGTTGGCTGCTCGTCAGCATCGTCGTCCTCCTGACGACCCTGTCCCCCTCCTTCGGGGAAGGTGTGCCCGATTCCGAGAGGGCGGCGCTGATCGCTCTGTACCAGAGCACCGATGGGGACAACTGGAACTACCACGACAACTGGCTCGGCCCTGGCGGGACGGAATCCGACTGGTTCGGTGTGACGGTCGAGGATGGACATGTCGTCTCCATCTCGATGACCAACGGTGGAATGGTGGGCGAGATCCCTTCGGAGCTAGCCGACCTTCTGTATCTGAGAATCCTAGAACTTCTGTACGTTCCACCTCCGCCCATTCCGGAACTGCCGCAGTACCTCGAGCCGAATCACCTTACCCTGCCTTCGGACATCGGAAACCTGGTTTCGCTTCAAGTCCTCGCGATCCCCAATGGAGATCTGGCGTCGCTCCCGGCGTCGGTTGGCAACCTGGTCAATTTGGTCGATCTGGATCTGCAGGGCAACGAACTCTCGGATCTCCCCGACACGCTGGCCGGTCTCGTTTCGCTCGAGACACTCGATCTCGAGAGGAACGAAATCGGGTTTCTGAACGCAGCGATCGGTCAGCTGCCGAACTTGCGCTCGCTGAACCTCGAGCAAAATCCCCTCCGAGCCCTTCCTCCGGAGATCGGTCAGTTGGAGAACCTCGAGGTGCTCGAGCTGCGGTCGTGCCAACTGGAGTCTCTGCCCGCCTCGATCGGCAACCTCCGGAATCTGACCGATTTGAACCTGGAATACAACAACCTGACTCTCCTTCCGGAGCAGATCGGCAATCTGGTCAAAATCAGCCACCTCCAAGTTTCCCACAACCTCCTCGCCACGGTGCCCGCCGGCATCGGGGGGATGACGGGCCTCCAGCGGATCGATCTCAACGACAATCTGCTCACCTCACTCCCCAACGAGATCGGGAATCTCAAGAACGCGGATAGCTTCTACGCAAACGACAACCACCTCATTGAGGTACCCGCCGGGATCGGAGGTATGGAGAATCTGCACGTCCTCAGCCTCAGCCGAAACAACCTCTCCTCTCTCCCCGAGGAGATCGGCGACCTCGAGCTGCTCATCGCCTTTGGCCTCGACGCAAACGTTCTTCACTCACTCCCCCACGGAATCGGCCGGCTGACCTCCCTGGTCAACCTCGGCCTCGCCAACAACCAATTGACCTCGCTCCCCTCCGAATTCGGACAACTGAGCGCGCTCCGGCGGCTCGATCTCCATTCGAACTCCCTGACTGAACTGCCGGCAGGATTCGGTCAACTCCAGGCGCTCGAGTATCTCGACCTCACCTCCAATGAGTTCAGCTCGATACCTCCACCGCTGTTTCAGTTAACGGGTCTGACGGAACTGTATCTCCCAGATAATCACCTGGAGGGGCCGCTGCCTGCAGACATCAGCAGCTGGATGAATCTAGAGACGCTGGACCTCTCTTCGAACCGTCTCGCGGGAGTGCTTCCGCGAGAACTCGAGGATTTGACTTCGCTGAACCAGCTCGACCTCCGCTACAACGCCCTTCATGCCGGAAGCGTGTCGATGATCGGCTTCCTGAGAACACATCTTTGGTACAGCTACGAACAATGGGTCGAGTCGGCACTGATCTACTCCGGGATCGAAGTCAGTCATATTGAGAAGAAGGTGACGATTACCGGATTGGATCTCGGCGAGGAGTATCACTTCGCCGTCCGGGGCGTCGCCCATTCCGATTCTCGGAATCGGAACACGGTCGCGACCGAGCTGAGCTATGTCTTCGACTACGCCGTGCCCACCGTTCTACCGGTCTACATTCCCCTGACAATATCGAACGCTCTGCAATTCACCGGCGTCTCCGTTACGAATCTGTCGCAGGATCCGGCCCATCTGCAGTTCACGGCGATGGGACCCAACGGGGAGGTGCTGCCTCTTACTCGGAATCCCGCCGGTCTCCTGCTGCCCCCCCACGCCCAGCGCGCGAGATTGCTGCGCGAGCTCTTTCAGGCAGTTCCGGCCGGGCCTTTCTGGGTGCGCATGACGACCGACAACGCGGACGTCGCCGCCCTGTCCATGATTGGGAGTTTCCGGCTCAGCAAGCTGGACGGGTATCTCCCCATGGTCATACCTTCTCAACGGCTCGATTTTTCCCGGGTCTATGAGGGATCCGGTGTCTTCCATGGACAGTTGGGCCAGACCCGGCTCGCCGTGGTCAATCCCACCGCCGAGACGGTGTCTTTCCGGCTGACGCTGCGCGGTCCCGGACCGAACCAACAGTCCGGACAACCCGACCTGGTCCTCACCGATCCTGCGGATTTCACTCTCCCGCCCGATGGCATGCTGACGGGGACGATCTCGGAGTTGCTCCACCAGGCTCTGGAGGTGACATCGGGCGACGTCCGAATCGAGATACTTCAGGGGGAAGGCCTAGTCGGGGCGTCGCTGGTCGAGTTCCCCTCAACCCTGATGGCGGTGACCGGCGAGCCGGCCTTGCCGGCCGGCAACGGCTACGCGCCCAGCATCATGACCGGCTCCTCCGGTTCACTCGAGGTCTTTACCAACCTGAAGATGGTCAATCGTGCCAACGGTTGGCGCAAGGGTACGCTTACGGCTACCGGACCGGCCGGCGATTCACTCGGCAAGACCGTGGAGGTCGGGCTTTGGCCTCAGCGATCCTGGGAGGGTGATCTGGGCGACGTCCTCGAGATCGAAGCTGCCGAAAATCAGATCATGGGGGCTTCTCTGACCGTCGGCTTTGTTCCCGGTGCCGGTTCTGCGAACGTCATCGTGGGAGAAAGGCGGCAACTTCGCTTTGCCACGGCCTTTCCCCTTCAGACACAGCCCTTCACGGAAGCCGTCTTCCCTCACCTTGCCTCGACGGCGTCGATCTTCACGGGCCTCTCGCTGTTCAATCCGTCGGAGGGCGCTGCCCACGCGACGGTCGAGGTCTACGGCCTCGAGGGTGATCTGCTCGGTTCGGAATCGGTCTCCATGGGAGTCCATGGACAGGTGTCCCGGCTCGTTTCCGAACTGTTCCCCGACCTTGGCCCGCGGGCGGCCGGCTACATTCGAGTCCTCGCGGACCAACCGATCGTGGGTGCGCAGATCTTTGCGGACTGGGCCCTGAACTACTACTCCGCGGTCCCGCCGGCCCTGATCTCGCCCGCTCCCATCGCCGGGGCTCAGAGGCTTCCCGAGAATCCATGACGCCGAGGATCGGTGACACGAGGATCGGTGACACGCACGGATCGGTTCTGTAAGTGCCGACCAATAAAGGCTTCTGCTTTGAGTCTGGCCCCGATCCCTGACTCCGGGC
>JARRKC010000154.1:0-2917 GCA_037388505.1 Acidobacteriota bacterium
GACCATCCAACCCCACGATATCCGGAGTCCCGGGAGGGACGCGATCCGGTTCTGTGTTCGTCTCGGGGTTAAATGACCGGAAGTCGGCGATTGAGAAGGGGGGTCGGCTCACTCGTGTTCGGCTCAGCCGGTCCCGTCAGGGGCACGGTGAGAGTAGCCCGGTACGTCAGTGCCGGGGTTCGGCGGCGAGTTCACACGGACCCCAGTCCCGTAGGGACGACTGAGGTCTCCTTGCCCTTCTCAGGCACGCCGCACTTTCGCAGTGATTCAATCGTCCCTACGGGACTCCGGACCTCCGAGCAAACGCGGGCCCAACCCGGCACTGGCGTGCCGGGCTACTTTCTCGGGGTCCCTCCGGGACCATCCGGATCGAGGTGTCCGTGACGATGTTCATTTCGGGGTGGGAGAGGCCGGGAGTCGGCAATTGGATTGGGGGTCGACTCACTGCGTTCACGTTCTGATCTTCGCGTGCCGCCGGGCACGAAGGCGAAGCTGGTCGGGGCAGAGGGATTTCTTCACTTCGCTCAGATGAAGGCGAGAACCCCCGACATCCTGCTCCCAAAGCAGGACCGCTTCAAATTCGGAAACGCCCACTTTACGGACCTTTTCTTTTCAGCGAGTTACGGCCGGCCCGTTGAAGTCTGTGGCTCTGTGTGGTTCTGAGGGGCTTTGAGCGACTACAAATCTGACTACAGCCCGACTCGCATCTGAAGCGCTGGGAGTGCGGCATCGGAGCCATTGCGACTCGCACGCTCAGCTTGCGGGTCCGCCGGGTGAAGAATATGCCAGCTAGCGGTGAGCGTCATCCATCGGGAGAGCCTTACAGCCCCCGTTTCTGCTCGATTGACAGATGACCGCAAATCGCTTCCAGCTTCTCGACTGGCCTCCGCCGGTCAGGGGTCTGAGAGCCTGCTCCAGCAGCCAGTCCCGCCACTGACCGCCAGCCACGATCAATTCGCCGTCGAGTCCGTCCAAAGCCCAACCCGCGTCAAAGCGCTCTGCGTTCATGCGATGCCACTTCGAACCCCCTCGCGGAAGCACCAAGAGATCCGAGGCCGTCAGAATGGCTACGCCACTACCCGTGCACCCGATGTCTTCTATGGTCGCACGAACACCGTGCTCAGCGGAAACCGGAGGCTCGTACGTTTTCAACTCGCCCGAATTAAGACGGTAGGACACCACATAGCCGTCGTAACCTCCGATCCAAAGCGCGTCACCGCAAGCCGTCATCTCACGTGTGGAGGCCAGCTTGCACACCAAGGACCAAGCCCCGGAATCGTCCCACTTCCAGAGTTTTCTGGAGGCTACGACCCAAGCCGAGTTTCCCCTGAAGACAGCGCCCGACGGCCTATACGGACCTTTCACCTCGACCCAAGTCGACCCTCCATCTTCGGTCGCATAGACATGTCCATCCAGGTCGGATACCAGCCCTTTGAGGCGATCACGAAAGAAGACCGCCGCCGGCCCCCTGCTCGCCTGTTTGGCGAAGGGGATCACACGCCAACTGCGACCACCATCCTCACTCACCTTGAGTGCCCGCTCGAAGGTGTGAAACAAGGTCTTCGGTCCGCAAATCGAGATCTGGTGTTTCACTACGCTGGGATGGTGGTCTCCGTCACAGATGAACCCAAAGTCCCGCGAATCCCATGACTTGCCCCTGTCCTGCGAGACATAGCCCCGGCCTCCGACGAGCCAAATCGTGCCTTCCACGGCCCTGACTTTGAAGAAGGGCGCACTTTCGCGGGAAGCACAGGCTGATCCCAGGATCGTGAGTAGTCCAACGGTACTGAGAAGAAACCCCCGCGAAGATCGATGGTGCCGCCCCAGGATAATAACCTGCGATGAACCCAACCGTGAAGATCCCGGCAAAAGGATTTCGGTCGCACGTGCCATCAGAGAGACGACTCGCAGCATGACACCTGTTCCGCGTCTTCTTCACCGATCAGATCGATGAAGACGAAACCGTCTCTCTCCACGATCTCGCCGCGATGCACCTCCAGGGGATAGTCGAACATGGGCCCGCCTGTGACACACGTATGAAACTCTCCGTTCTCTCCGCAGGGGTCGACCCCAGGCGGCAGCTGCTCGACGAACTCCATGTCGAAATCGGCGCCGATCCATTTCGGATCCAGCTTTCTGGGATCAAGGCAGGTCAACCTCGCCCGGACTCCGCCACGGATCATCCGAGTCGCCAGTTCCCGGGTGAGATGCCTCCAGAGAGGAAAGATCGCTTTCAGGCCGAGGGTTTCAAGCCGCTTCACTCGATATTCCCGGATATCCTCGAGGAAGAGATCTCCGAAGGCAAAGGTTCTGATGCCTTCCGCCATCGCCGCTCGGCAGAGCGTTGCCATGTGCGACTCGTATTCCTCGTTGCTGCAGGGCCAGGGAATCGGGACGACGTGAAGCGGCAGGCCGACGGCGCGCGCCTGGGCACGGAGAATCGATTCCCGGACGCCGTGCATGGCGATTCGCCGGAATCTCTCGTTGACCGTCGTGAACAGCGCGGCTACCTCGAATCGAGGATCCATCCTCAATTCGTGCAGTGCCCAAGCGCTGTCTTTGCCGCTGCTCCAGGAAAGCCAAACCTTCTCCATGACCGTATTCTCGCCGGACTTCCACTTGACTACCAGCGTGCTCGTCCAGGCGCCTGTCTATCCACCGCCGCAGCAGGAGTCGGGTGAGAAATCCGGGCGCGCACAAGACCTTCAGCAACGGTCCGAATCGGTTCCATCAAGGCCGCCATCTGGGCCAACGACAACTCGGGAGGCACCCGCCACTCGGTCACCTTCGAGCGCCTCTACAAGGAGGCCGACGAGTGGAAGGTCTCTCGCGGCTTCGGCCGCGACGATCTGCTCGTCCTGGCCAAGGTGGCCGATCTCGCCTACTCACGGATCCTCGAGCTGCAGGAGCAGCCCGA
>JARRKC010000155.1:0-3698 GCA_037388505.1 Acidobacteriota bacterium
AAACCCGGAGCTCCGAGTCATGCTGAAGCCGGGCTCCCGAATCGGGGCGGTCCCTCTGCTCAGCCCCACCACGCGAAAGGTCGCAGCCGGATTGCTCATCGAACCTCGTTTTCGCTGGCCGGCGCTGGGAGCCGTATTCGATGCGATCGGCTTTTCGGTTCCGCCAGGTCTCGGTGGTGCACCGTTGGTTCCCGGCTCCGCCCGTGAAGTTCCTCCGTGGATGCTGGCCGGACCCGTCATCGAGCGGATTGCGGCCCTGCTCCGTCATCGTCGCCGAGGCTTTGTCGAACGAACCGAACATCGTGCCAGCCCTCGCGGGCGCGTTGAATGGACAACCTGGGCCACGTCCCAGGTGCCGCGAGGAGCCTGGACGACTTTCCCCTGCTGCTTCTCGGAGCCGGACGACGATCCCGACCTCATCGCTTCGGTTCGTTGGACCCTTTCGCGTCTCGAAGAAGATCTGCAGCGGGTAGCGTGGTCGCTCCCTGCACGGCATTTGCTCCAGCGGACGAGCGAGCTTCAGGTCGAACTCGGACCTGGAGCTGTGCTCCGTCCTCCAGCCACGCGCACCCTCTCCGGCGAATCGGAGTGGGTGAGCGCTGCCGTTGAGGCGATGACCTGGGTTGCGGAGGAGCGCGGCCTCGGAGGTGCCCGTAGCCTCGACGGCCTTGCCTGGGATCTGCCGATCGACGCTGTCTGGGAAGCCTGGGTATCAGCGTTTGGACGGCAACTCGCTCGGCGTATTGGAATCGTGCCGACCCCGTTCAAGGGAGCTCGCCGGTCCCTTCGCTGGGAAGGGCCGGCTCACTCCATGAGTTCGCTTGCGCCCGACGTCGAGCTCCGCGGGGCCAATCGCACAATCTGGCTCGACGCCAAATACAAGCCTCACCTCGAGCTCCTGTGTCGTAAGGACTGGAATCGGCTGTTCTCAGACAAGTGATGCGCGAGGGTTCGGTGCTGATCATGCTGGGTATCGGTCGTGGGAACCTGCGGTTCGGTCAGCTTCGACTTAACTTCCAGTGTACTGCGGGGCATCCGGATGAACGCTACAAGCGGACGTTGCGGAGCCGTAGAGCGTTCCCCACGACCGAGACAACTCGGGGGAGGAGAACGATCTCCCGCCACGATTGCCACCGTGACCTCCGGCCGCCGGCAGGTTCGGCTGATTCTGGCTGCTCTACCGTTCGGCTACCGAAATCCGGATCAGCAAGAGCGGTGCCTGAAGTCATTTCGGGAGTTGCTGGCAGCATGAGGTGGTCGCTCATGCTGACCCGGGATCGCGGCTTCGGCTTGACCCCAGGCTATCGGAATCGGGTCCCTCCGGGACCTCTGACGGGGGTCGCGCGAATTCGCAAGGGTCCAAGGGGGCCAATTCCCGTGGAGGCGCACGAAGAGGTCTTCAGCCGCCGGTGATGGCCTGGTTTCGAATCGAAATGCCACAGCAGGGTTGACTCTGGGAATTCCTGGGGTGAGCATCGACGGGCGGAGCATTGTCGATGCCTGAACCCGTCAATACCCCAGACATTTGCCCCTTCTGTGAGCCCGATTCGGCTCGGATCGTCCACTCCGAGCCCGAATGTCTTGCCTTGCGCGACGGCTTTCCCGTGAGCCCTGGGCACACGCTGGTCGTTCCCCGGCGACATGTTGCCAGCATCTTCGAGCTGAATGAGGAGGAGTGGGGCGCTGTCTGGTCGATGGTTGGTGTCGTCCGGCGAGAACTGGCCGAGGAGGAAGTACCCGACGGGTTCAACATCGGCGTGAATGATGGAACAGCAGCCGGGCAGACGATTGCGCATGCGCACGTTCATGTGATTCCCCGGCGGACCGGAGATGTCGAAGATCCACGCGGCGGCGTGCGTTGGGTCATCCCGGCGAAAGTGCGTTACTGGTAGGCCATGTCAGCCATCGACGCAGAATCGCAGATCCGGTTTCTCACCAACATCCAGCGGCTGTTGGATGAGGGTCGGTTCGTGGCCAGCTACAAGTTCGCTCTGCTCCTCTCGCTGGCTGATCTCGCAGTGGAACTCGGAGACGATTCTGCCCGGGAGTTGGAGATTCCTACCCGCAAGATTGCCGAGAAATTCGTGCTCTATTACTGGCGCCAGGCTCTGCCCTATCCCAAGGCCGGGGAGAAGCCGACAGTGCTCCGACAGAACACAGGAAAGCGCGCTGCCATCGTCAGCAAGATCATGAAGACCCAGCACGATATCGGTCACTCCATAACTCATGTTCGCTCGGACAAGGTGATCTGGCACCGCCTGCTGAGGGAGGTGGATCGGACCGTTCGGCTGATGCCCCTTTGGAAGCTCCAGACGATTGGTGGCGAACAGGCCGACTTTCTGTATGAGAGCCGGGGTACGGGACACAGCGTACGATTGCGTCCCGGAGTGGGATACTGCTTCAGGAAGTTCCACGGCCTCATCAGCGACCTCGTCCGCGGCGCCTGGCTGCGCTACGTCCGGCGCACCAACCAGTCGACCCTCGGCGCGACAACGGATTTGTCCGACTTCCTGTTCGGTGCCGAGCGATCCCAACTGGGGTCGGTTCGCGCGGTTCTGCGCGACTTGCAGCAGGGTGAGTGCTTTTACTGCAGGAAGCCGGTCACCTCTTCAGCTCACGTCGATCACTTCATTCCGTGGGCCCGCTATCCTGTCGACCTGGGGCACAATTTCGTGCTTGCTCACGCCGGCTGTAATTCCGCAAAGGGAGATCGGATTGCCTCGCGCCGGCACCTGGATCGCTGGATTGATCGTAACTTACAGGACGGCACTCTGGTCGATGAGCTTCTCCGCGACCGGGATGTGGTCTGCGACCTGACGACGTCGTGGCGCATTACACACTGGGCATATCGCAGCACCGATTCGTCCCGGATTGGGACCACGTCTTGCTGGGACTCGTTCGTGACGTCAGACCGAAGCTGATCTGACGCCGTTGTTCCAAGACTTCGATCGACTCTCCGGGCTACACAGCCAGCGAATTACACCGATTGCGCCAATCGCGGACCTGGACGATGTAGTCGGGGGTGATACCCAGGAAGTGGCGGTCGAAGGCGGCGTGGTGGAGTTTGCAGAGGGCCAAACCGTTTTCGACCGTGGGGACCCCCTCGGGATCGCGGTCGGGGAGGATGTGGGCGGCGTCGAGGAGCTCGGCGTGGCGCAAGCGACAGAGGGCACACTGCTCCCGGTAGGCCCGTAAAACTCTTTCACGGAAGGACTGCTGGTGGAGTCGCCGTCGGAAGGTCGAGGTGACGTAGATCCGTCGTGCCAGATCTCCAGCGTCTTCTGCAGCCTCGTCTTCGCCCTGTTCCTGGCGCGCGCCGACGAGAAACCGGTCGTCGTCCAAGGCGACCGTGAAGGTGAGGGCCTGGGGAAGATCGGCTTCGATGTAGACTGGCCAGGCGGCCAGGTATTTTCCTTTCAGGATGGCGTGGAAGTAAATGAGCGGGATCCGGCGCGCCATCAAGTCGCGCAGGCCGACATTGTCGGGATGTCTTGGATCTGTTCCGCGGTACTTGTAGGCGAGGAGGCCGTCCTCAGTGAAGCTGTCGCGGTAAGGCCCCTGATAGACCGTTGTGATTGTCAAAGGGAGAGACATGTCCGCAGGCTTGAAGATCCCTTTCGGACTCATGAGAGGAATTCGTCGGCCGCGGAAGTCAAAGCCTTTTTGGAGGAGCGCTCGCGGCAGGACTTCACCATGTA
>JARRKC010000156.1:0-3497 GCA_037388505.1 Acidobacteriota bacterium
CTAAAATGCGAGTTTATCCTTGACAATGGCCCTCTCGCATGCTCTATTCCGGGCCAATGGCCCAATCAAAGAAAGTCCATGTAGTCACAACCAGCCGCACCTACAAGGGCAAAACCTACCGATCCCACCTGTTGCGGCGCTCCTTTCGCGAGGGCGCCAAGGTCAAGAAGGAGACGATCGCCAACATCACATGCCTCGGAGACGAGGTCGTCGAGATCATCCGCCAATCGCTACAGGGCAAGAAGCTGTACGCTTCTGACGAGTTGTTCGAGGTTCAAAGGACCTACCCTCACGGCCAGGTCAAAGCCGTGCTCGAGACCATGTCCAGGCTGGGGTTCGGACAGTTGGTGTCTCCGCGCCAGTCCAGGATGAGAAAGCTGATCATGGCCATCGTGGCCGCGCAGATCATCGAGCCAGACAGCAAGCTGGCCATGCCTCGTTGGTGGAAAAACACCACGCTGCCGCAGATGCTCGATGTCGAGGACGCCAACGAAGACGATCTGTACGAGGCCATGGACTGGCTGATCGATCAGCAGCCGGTCATCGAGAAGAAGCTCGCCGAGCGGCACCTGAGCGACGGTGGCTTCGTCCTGTACGACCTGACTTCTAGCTACTTCGAGGGCAAGACATGCCCCTTGGCCAAACTGGGCCACAACCGCGACGGCAAGAAGGGAAAGCTTCAGGTCAACTACGGCCTGTTGGCCGACAGGCATGGACGGCCGGTGTCGGTCTCGGTGTACGAGGGCAACACCGGCGATCCGAAGACTCTCCTCGACCAGGTGCACAAGGTCCGCGAGCGGTTCGGGATAGAGAAGATGGTCCTTGTGGGTGACCGGGGCATGATCACTCAGAACATCTTCGAGTTCACTCACCCTGACTACCCCGGAGAGAGGTTGGTGGCCTGTCGCAATCCTGAGCTGGCCAAGATGCGGGCTGCCAGTCGTCTTTCGTTGATCGAGGCCACCCAGAAGGAGCTGGATAGAGTTCGCTCGATGGTCGAGCGAGGCAAGCTGCGAGGGCAAGGCAAGATCGGAGTGCGGGTTGGTCGGGTGGTGAACAAGTACAAAGTGGCCAAGCACTTCGATCTGGATATCCAGACTGCGCGCTTCGATCACACGGTTGCTGAAGATCGAGTTGAGGCAGAAGCAGCCCTCGACGGGATCTACGTGGTTCGCACCAGCGCCAAGAAGAGGTGGATGAGCAAAGAAGATGCGGTGCTGAGCTACAAGAGGTTGAGCGAAGTGGAGCGTGCGTTCCGCGCTCTCAAGAGCATCACCATGCTGGTCCGACCAATCCGGCACCGGGTTCCCTGCCGGGTAAAGATCCACATCTTCATCTGCATGCTGGCCTACTATGTGCGCTGGCACATGATGGAGGCCTGGCGCCCACTGCTGTTCAGCGACGAAGATCTCGAGTCGAAGGAACAACGTGATCCAGTGGCGCCAGCGAAGCGCTCGGCCAGCGCGAAGAAGAAGGCAAGCAGCAAGCGGCTGCCAGACGGGACTGAGGTACACAGCTTCCGGACCCTGATGTCCGATCTCGGCACGATCGCCCAAAACCGTTGCAGGAGAAAGGGCGCCCCCGAGGGGGAAGGGACCTTCATGATGGAGACCATCCCAAGCGACGAGCAACAACGAGCCCTGGATCTCCTCAAGCAGATCACCTTGTAGTCAGAATAGGATCTTCACGATGAACGAAAAGCAATGGCCTACGGATGAGTTACACTCGCTTTGATAAGGAACTTCGGTCTAATGAATTCAGCAGGTTATATGGGGTATGTCAGGAGGTCTGGATTCGCTTCCGAGGCAACACAAAGGTCACCTCGGAGAGCGGTGAAGTCCGCAAGGCCAAGGACTGGGTGGGGCCCGGCGGCCGAGCCAAGATGCTCAAGAACGCGAAGATCACCAGGAAGGGCTTCGAGGTCGCCACGGTAGTTTGCACGCAAGACAAGGAGATGAAGGAACCCTGGTGCCTGGCCTCGAGTCGCAGCAGGAAGGACGCACAGGCGTTCATCAAGTGGTACGCCAGGCGTTGGAGCATCGAAGCGAGCTTCCGTGACCTGAAGAACCCGGTGCTCGGCCTTGGACTTGGTGATGTTCATGTATCGCGTTGCGATCGCCGCGACCGGCTCGTTCTTATCGCGGCGTTCGCAATCGTGTTGATGACACTCCTCGGGGCTGCTGGCGAGAGTGTCAAAATGGACTGGATGCTGAAGGCGAGCACGACGAAGAAGCGGACGCTCTCGTTGCTGAGGCAAGGATATTACTGGCACGAAAAGGTGCCGAACATGCCGGACGAGCAGGTCGTGGTGTTGATGTCCAAGTTTGGCGAGTTGCTTCAAGAGCATGCAGTGTTCACGCGGTTATTTGGTTGGGTCTGAAAAATGAGGGGAACAGTGAGGACGGGACCAGTAACGGGGTCAGGCACCGGCATTTGAAATTTGGAGTTGAACACCGAGCAGCCGCTGGCCGGGGTGATGATGGCGACCTTCCTGGCCTGGCTCCTGGAGTGGTCCTTCTTGCTCCGGCTGACCGGTCATCTGGCCGGATCCCGTAGGGGAATGCTATCAGGGAGGGATGCTGTCATTTACGCGGCGCGCCAGAGGCGGTAGGCTCGGGGTCATGAGAGCCGATAGCCGAAGGCGGCGTCCGGGGGTGTGGCTGATCGCGTGCGCGCTGCTGGCGGCTGCGCTTTCGGTGGCGCGGCCGGCAGAGGCCGAGACCTGCCCGCCGATCGCCGGCGGGCACCTCGACCCGGACAGCCGGCGTTCCGGTCCAGACGGACCAATCCCTGCTGGCCTGACCGTCCTCGGCGAGGACGGCCGCCCCCAGACCCTGCAGACCACCGCACCGCACCCCTTCTGGACCCGCCAGCGCGGCTGGACCCGGGCCGACTGGCTCAGCCCCGGCGACGAGCTGTTCACCTCGGCCGGCGGCTGGCTGCGCCTCACCGCCGCCACCTGGGCCGAGCGCACCGCCACGGTCTACAACCTGGAGGTCGCCGACTACCACACCTACTTCGCCGGCGACGCCGCCCTGTGGGCGCATAATCATCCGTGTGCAGAAGTTGCAAGGGGTGTAGGCGCCGCCGAAGATGCCGGTACGGTTGGTCGAAGGTTCATCGTGGACCCAAAAGGGAACGCGCTGATCGAGCCGCCGGGAGGCGCTACCGTGGGGAACCCAGCAGGTACGTTCGTGGAGACCCGGTACCCAAGCGGCTCGCCCTATCAACAACTGCACTCGCCTCGGGGCGAAGCGCCCCACGGACATGGCTTCCTGGAGGGTGCGGGACCGAACCAACGGGGACCGAGTCTCGACGTAAACGGCAACGTGGTTCCCGAAAACGCCCCTGCGGCACACTGGCCCGTAGACTAATGAGCGCGATCACCACAATCGAGAACTTCGAACTGCTGTACCTCCACGACTCGATGGTCACATCGTTCGAAGTGCTGACCGCGGAAGCCCGGTGCCGCCTTCGGCTCCACGCGGGTGCGATAC
>JARRKC010000157.1:0-5212 GCA_037388505.1 Acidobacteriota bacterium
GTGTTGGCGAGGCTCCTTGCGACGACGAGTCCGTCTCAGCCCTCCTCACGCAGTACCGTCATGGGATCGACTCTTGCCGCACGCCGGGCCGGGATCCATCCGGCCAGCAGACCCACCGCCGCGACCAGCACACAGGCCACCGTCAGCACCAGCGGATCGAGGGCCGACACCTGGAAGAGCAGGCTCTCCATCACGCGGGTCAACGCCAAAGCTCCCGCCAGACCGAGGATGACTCCAAGGGCGATCATGCGCGCCGCACCTCCCATGACGCGGGACAGCACATCGCTTGACCGGGCACCCAGCGCCATCCGGATACCGATCTCCCGCCTTTGCTCGATCACGGCGTGGGCCAGTACCCCATAGAGTCCCAGCGCGGCCAGCAGTGCCGCCACGCCGGCAAAGGCGCCGATCAACGTGGTCGGCTGGCTCGTTCCGCTGAAGGTCCGGGACCTCACCTGTTTGAGCGTGCTCACATCCCCCAGCGCCAGATTGGGGTCGACCTCCCACACCGCTTGCCGAATACCGGCCACTACGGACGACGGTTCCCCCCGCGTCCGTACAATCAGTTTGATCCACCGAGCCGGGGTCTGTGCCAGAGACACATACGCGACTGGAACAGCCGTGCCTCTTGCGTCTTCGTTTCGCTCATTGCGAATGATCCCGATAACCTCCGATTCCACGAGGTCCGCCTCTTTGTCGACATAGCGCGGCGTCACCACACGCACCTTCTCTCCGACCGGGTTGCCGAAGGCGAACCGGTCCCTCATGCGCGCCGCCAGTTCTTCGTTGACCACAACTACGCGAGGAGCACCGACACGGTCCCGACTCGTGATGCCGCGGCCCGACAGCACCCGGATTCCGAGAGTGCCGAAATAGGAGGGATCCACCCGCTTGTACTGAACATCTATGTTGGCGTCGTAGCCCATGGACAGAAACGCCATGCCTTCGATCACGTGCTGGAAGGGCAAGCCCGTCGACAAGGCCACCTGCTCGACCCGGGGCACGGCCTGCAGCTTCTCGGTCACTTCGTCGTAAAAAACGGCTGCTCGTTCGGGCGTCGGGTAAGCCGCAATTGGCAGATCGGTGGACAAAGTGATCACGTTTTCGATCTCCACCCCGGGATCCACCTTCTGGAGGTTGAGCAGGCTCCGAAACAGGAGCAGCGCGCCACAGATCAGAATCAGAGAGATTCCGACTTCAGCGGCGACGATCACACGACGCAGCCCCTCACGTGAGCGGGAAGATCCGCGCGACCTCTGGTTCATCGATCGCGACAGTCCGGGAAAAGAAGCCTCGAACGAGGGCAGCAGACCGACCAGCAGCGTGACGACGAGAGCAACCGCGACGGCAAAGCCGAGCACGCGAGGATCCAGGCGGACATCGGCGGTGAAGGGGAGAGCTCCGGCCAATCGCGGGGCCGCCAGGGCGAGCAGCAGGTAGGCGAGTCCGATGCCGGCTGTTCCCCCCAGAACGCAGAGCACCAGGCTTTCCGTCAGCAACTGTCCCATTAGACGGCCTCGGCTTGCCCCCAGCGCCGCCCGCACCGCCATCTCCTTCTTGCGAGCGGCCCCTTTCGCCAGCAGCAGGTTGGCCACGTTGGCGCAGGCGATCAGCAGCACCATGAGCACCGCCCCGAAGGCGACCTGGATCGACTTCCGCAGGCTGTCTCCGACCAGCCGCCGATCGAACGGTTCCACGGTAACACCCCAGTCCTTCTTCCAGTCGGGTGACAGATCCGTGAGGCTGGAGTCGATGGCGGTCATTTCCTGCTGCGCCTGGGCGAGACTCACATCGCGGCGCAGCCGGCCCAACACGAAGAACCAGTGAGCGTCTCGCACGCGCTCCGCCTGCGTGAAGATCAGCGGTTTCCAGAACACCGCGGCTTCGCCGTCGAAGGTTTCGCGGTCGAAAGTGCCCGGCGGCAGGATTCCCACGACGCGGTGGACCTCCCCGTCGAGAACGAGCTTGCGGCCCAGGATGCCCGGATCGCCCCCAAACCGCGACTGCCAGGCCGCGTGGCTGATGACGATGACCGGATCGGCGCCGGGCTGATCTTCGTCGGGCCTGAAGGTCCGTCCAATGAGTGCGTTCACTCCAAACACCCGGAAGTAGTCCGCCGAAACACGCCAGCCCGAGATTCGCTTCGGCTCGCCGACTCCCGTTAGACCGACATCAACAGGAGTCGCCGCGGATAGCGATTCGAAGACTGTGTTGAGGCGCTTCCAGTCCAGAAAATCCAGCGTGTTGACCGCGTTGTAGCTGCCGTTGGGAGGCGACTCCCAGACCCGGACCATTCGCTCCGGTTCGGGAAACGGCAGGGGCTTCAACAGCACGGCGTCCACCAGGCTGAACATCGCCGTATTCGCCCCGATGCCGAGCGCCAGAACGCCCACGGCGGTGAGGGCGAACGCCGGGTTTCGTTTGAGTGAAGCCAGCCCGTGCCGGACGTCCTTGAGAAACGTCTCGATCCATCGGGTACTGCGCCGGTCGCGATGGGCTTCCTTGACTTGCGCGATGCCGCCAAAGCGACGCCGCACCTCCCGCCTGGCTTCTTCCGCCGACATCCCGGTTGCGATCGCGTCCAGTTCGGCCATCTCCAGGTGGGCCTGGATCTCCTCGTCCAACTCGCGATCGAGCCGCTCATTGCGCAGCAGCGCCACCAAGCGTTTCACCCGTCGTCGCAACGTCATGGCTCCACCTCCAGGAATCGCGTCACCAGAGCGTTGGCCTGTTCCCACTTCTTGACCTCGAGCCCGATCTGCCTTCGTCCGGACGGCGTCAGCGTGTAGAACTTCACCTTGCGATTCGTGCCCATGGTTTCCAGAGTCTTCAGAATAAGCAGATCCAAGGTTCCGTATGGGACTTCTGATTTTGCTTTAGACATGTCTACTTCCGACAGCTGCAGTCTAGACCGGTGAGAGGACGCGTGTCAACGGGTTTCTTTGGTGACGCCGAAGGATTATTTTGCGCGGCGAGAGGCAACCCGAACGGGGGAAGACAGAGAACGAAGAGCCAAGTGCACGGTGCGAAGTGCGACACAGATCCGAGTTCCGGGCAACCCAGGATCCCCAGCTCCGGCTCTCCCGTTCTCCGGTTCTCCCGTTCTCCCGTTCTCCGGCTCTCCCGTCCTCCCGTCCTCCGGTTCTCCCGTTCTCACTGGCGAACCCTCGGATCTCAGTTGAACGACGCTCGGAAGACAGCGCCCGCACAGGGTTTCTTGGCATTAGAGCCATTGGCGAGCCTTGCGACCTTGCGTGAAATCGGCTTTCAGCCGGGATCGGACGGGGGATTCGTCATTTTCGCTTGATCAACACCGTCAACACGAACAGACACGCCCCGACAACAATGATCAACGGGCCTGTGGGCAATGGGTAGAATCGACTTACGACGATACCGGCAATCGTTGCGGCTATCCCCGAAGAAACCGCCCAGATCTTGTAGCTCTTCAAATCATGACTGACATTCTTTGCGGTGGCCGAAGGGATGGCAATGAGTGCGGCGGTAATCAATCCGCCCACCAGATAAACACCCAAAGAGACAACCAGGCCAATACTAAAGAGATATCCGAAGTTATATAAGCTCACGTTGACTTCGCTCGATTGGGCCAGATCCTCGTGGATGCCCGCGAGTATCAACTTGGCATACATGACCTTCGTCAGACCGAATGCCAATGAGGCGATCGCCACGACGATCACGGTCTCGGTCAGCGAGATCGTGCCGATGGTGCCGATCAAGGCTGCTTCCGCCTTATCGATCGGCAGTATGAGGAGGGCCGTGCCCAAACCGAAAGCGAAGATGATGGCGGCCAGATTCTCCATCGGCAGCCTCGTTTTCCTTTCCAGAACCCAAATGAGGACGGTCCCCAAGAGAACGAACGGGAAGACACCAAGGAACAGACTCGAGCCGAAGATGATCGCCAGGGCTGCCCCCGGCAGGGCCAGGTGAGCCAATGGGCCGGCGACGACCGACATCTTCCTGGACAGCATCAGCGTGCCCAAATAGCCGGCGACTCCGCTAATGAAGATGCCGCTCACGAGACTGAGTATCAACTGGGAGCTCATGAGATCTTCCGCTTAGTGATGCTCGTAGAATTTGAGCTTCATCCCGAATATGTTCTCCAGCGCCTGCGGCGACATGACTTCACGTGGGGCACCGAAGCAAGTGTAGCCCTTGCGGTTGAGGCAGAGGACCTTGTCGGTGAATCCGTAGACCACATTCAAGTCATGAGTCACCAGAACCACCGTGAGCTGCTTTTCCTCTTTGATCTTCTTGAGCAAGGAATAGATCGTCTCGCCGCCGCCCAGATCGATACCCGTCGTGGGCTCATCGAGGAGGACGATCTCGGGTTGCCCGACCAGCACCCACGCCAGGAGCATTCTCTGAAATTCACCGCCGGAGAGATTACCGACGATTCTCATCAGAATATCTTCAGTCAATCCCACCAGAGATAAATACCGACTGATTTCCTTGCGGCCGGGGGCGGGGTTCTTCAGGCCGAAGAAGTCATGGACGGTCAAGGGCAGGTCTTTGGTCGATAACTGATTCAACCCTTGTGGAAGATAGCCGATTCTATACTTGCGGTCCCACACGATGCTGCCTTGGTAGGGCACGAATCCGAGAAGGGTCCTCAACAGGACGCTCTTCCCCGATCCATTGGGACCGAGGATCGTGAGAATCTGACCAGTAACTCCGTGGGCATAGGGTGATTATAACCGGAGCAGCGATGCCGGGAGCCGGGCTCGTGATGAACGGGGGTCACGCTCGGGCGAGAGTTCGGCTGCAAGCCAAGCCCTTCGGAAGCCGATTTCGCGCTCATGGAAGGCGCTACGGACGCCAAGGGCTCCAAAACAAAGAAATCCTTTACGTCCTTTGCGCGAGATCGAGTCGCCGAGGTTAGGCGCTGCTGCCGAGTGTCGAACAAAATGGGGCTGAGCCCATTTGCACCGACACAAACCGGATCTCGGAACCCGGAACTCTTCCCCCGGTCTCAGGCGCTCTGCGCACCTCTTCTCTCGGAGAGCGCCCTTCTCCCGAAGTCAGTCCGGCACGTCCATGTAGGGCATCGGCGGGGTGAGCCCCAGGAGTCGCTGGTAGACCGTCAGCGCTCCCGGCATCGCTGCTCCGGTTATAATCACCCTATGCCCACGGAGTTACTGAGTGTCAAAGACTTAGTCGTCACCCTCGGCAGTGAACGAATCATAGATCGACTGTC
>JARRKC010000158.1:0-3078 GCA_037388505.1 Acidobacteriota bacterium
GAATCCTTTGCGTCCCTTGCGTCTTTGGGGCTTTGCGTGGAATCAGCTCTGACCTGTTTGGCAAGTAACCCTGCTCCACCCCTTCACATTTCGTCCGCTTCGGATCTCTCGACGACGGCACGGACGAAGGCTCGGAGATCGGAAAGGTTCTCTCGCAGAATCTTATGCACCTGGAGGAATTCCTCTTCCGAAAGGACACTACACTCTGGTTCTCGCTCCCTGGACCTGTTTCTCGACCCATGGGTAAGTTTGCGAGATGCCGTCGCGGAGGGAGATCTTTGATGTCCAGCCGAGTTTGGCGATGCGGTCGGCTCGGAAGTTGCGGGCTTTCACCCCGACCGGTCCCTCGATGTGGCGGATCTGGATACTCTTTCGGGCCACCGAGGCCACCGTTTGGACCAACTCGTCGACGGAGACGTACTCCTGCCGCCCGATGTTGACCCCGTTCTCCAGATCGGACTGCATCAGCAGGCGGATGCCGTCGAGCATGTCGTCGATGTAGGTGTAGGCGCGCATGGCCGTGCCGTCGCCCCAGACCTCGATCGTGCCGCCGTCCTCGGCCTCGGCAACCTTGCGACACATCGCCGCGGGTGCCTTCTCGCGACCACCCCGCCAGGTACCTTCGGGACCATAGCAGTTCTGAAATCTTGCGGCGTGTCTTTGGCCGAGACGAACCGCCGCTTCAGGGCTTGTACCTCGACGGAGCGCTTCGGTGACCCGGGGTGCTTCGCTGCCCCGGGCTCTCGGATGAACTTACGCTTTCAGCGTGGGGATCGTTACCAGTCCCCGCTCCGATACCATGGATTTTATATTTCAAAGATATGAATTCATATCTTGAGTTTCAAACAGGCCCCAAACGGGGATGGGCCGCTCAGTCTTTCGCAAACCATTCCGCGACGGCTCGAACAACCTCGGCGGCCAGCTCGACCGCTTGCTCCGCAGCCGATCGGCTGTAAACATCCGCGGGGATCCCGTCCGGCAGACCGTTCGGGTAGCGCGTGGAGTCCTCGCGGGCTTCAGCGCGCATAGAGGACGACCCCTTCCTGGAGCGCTTGACGCAGAAAGGGCCTCTGCGCCATTCGGTTTACCTCGTCCGGCGTATATACGAGCAGATCCAGGGGTGCGCCCGTCTGTAGTCGCTTTGCCACCGCCACACTCCGGGACACGAAGTCCAGAGCGGAGTCCATGACCACGATCAGGTCCAGATCCGAACCGAGATCGCGTCGACTTCTGGCCCAGGAGCCGAAGAGGATCACCTTCTGCACTGCCTCCATGGCCCGGAGCTGTTCGACGATGATCTGCAGCTCATGCTCGAGATGAGCCACGTGTTCGCGACGACGCCGATCGAGAGTAGTCATTTCCATTCAACACACCGTCAGGACGAGGCCTTCCGGGCTTGGCTGCATTTCGAAGAACCGGACGAGCTCGTCGACGGAGACGTATTCCCGGCGGCCGATGTTGACCCCGTTCTCCAAATCGGACTGCATCAGGAGCCGGATGCCGTCGAGGCTACCCAGGACTGAAGTCCTGGGCTACTCTCGGGGAATCCCTCCGGGATTCCGGACCAACGCAGATGCTTCTTACCCAACGGCAACCTGCAGACTCGTCACGTAGACTTCCTCGTGAACCCTCGCCCGAACTTCTTCATCCGAAGCCGTCTCGAAGAACAGTTCCAATGCTTCACGAAGATTCTCGCGGGCCTCATCGACCGTCTTCCCCTGGCCGGCAATATCGACCTCAGGACAGAGGGCCACATAGATATCCTCTTCCCGTTCAATCAGTGCCGTCAATCGTTGCGTCATCGCAGCTCGACTATTGCATGAACGCAGAGCCCTAAGGTTCTGCGATTTGGTGATGGAAGGTCACGCGGCTAGAGCCACCCTCCCGAGGAGAGCAGGCGCTCAATTGCGTCGGTGAGGGACTCAGCCTCGGAGCGCATTTGCTCGAGATCCGTCTCGGTGAAGACGTAGGCCGCCGCGTAGTCGGCCTCGAGGCGGTACTTCATCAACCGGGAAAAGATGTGTGCCTGCTCAGGAGACAGGGGGCCTTCCTTGACGAAGTGGAGACTGAACAGGCGGAGCGTTCCCTCGTGGGTCTTCGGTTCCAGTTCCCGGCTGAGAAGAAGCGCGCGCACGCAGTGAAACACCCAATAGTAGATCCGCGACACCGCATCCGGAAGAAAGCCTTCTTTTGCCAGCAGATCTGCGGCTCCTCTCGCCTGCCCCGCCCGCTCCCATTCGACGCGGATATTCTTGCGAATGTTCTCTTCGGTCACAGTTCGACCCCTTCCCGCACGATGTCCAGGGCAATCCTGCGCTCACGGTTCCGCAAGTCGAGGAAATCCTCCTCGGACAGCAGGATCAGTGAGAGGGGCGCCAGCCACTCCAATTCGATCTCCGCGACCTCATCGAGGATCTCACGCCGCCGTCCGGAATCGAGATTGCGCGCCACCAGGGCAACGTCCAGGTCGGAATCGGCCTCGGCGTCACCCCGGGCCCGAGATCCGAATACCCTCAGGAAGACGAGGTCGTCACCGAGGAGACGCTCCATGCGCTCCTTCAAGGCGCCAAGAGCCTGTTGCTGGTCCCAGTCAACGGAAAGAGCCATCGTCGATTTCCGATTTCCGATTTGTCGTGCGAAGGGCGTCAGAGCGAGCGAATCCTTTGCGTCCCTTGCGTCTTTGGGGCTTTGCGTGGAATCAGCTCTGACCTGTTTGGCAAGTAACCCTGCTCCACCCCTTCACATTTCGTCCGCTTCGGATCTCTCGACGACGGCAGCCGATCGCGAAGCTTCGTCCATTCATCCCGATCCTCCCCCTCCGCATAGATCCCCAGATCCACGTCCCTGTAGGAATCGGACTCCAGAAAAGATCCATACAAATAGGCGAAAGCGATGCCGGAAGTCTCCCTGACGACTTCCTGAATGCGGCAGAGAATCTCTTCTTTGGCAGGCGTCATGTCGACGTCCCAGGTGATCCCGATATGAATCGCCCCTGATGTGTATCGGCCTTCTTCATCGATGCGGATGGCAGGTCTTCCCATACTGGGAGAAGTGACGATCGAAGGTGAAGGCGTCGAC
>JARRKC010000159.1:0-2774 GCA_037388505.1 Acidobacteriota bacterium
GGAACGTGTTCGGTCCACGCGATCCAACCAGATCTGGAGCCTGGACTTTAGTGCGCCATGACGGCGAGGAGGATGCGATGGGCTAGATCAAATCAAGTCTTCTGAGCTTGCTGGCTTGCGACCGGCTGCTGCAATGCAGCCCCGCTCGGGAAAGAGCTTGAGCGGAAGGGGACCGTCCAAAGCGCAGCGTGTTTCGACGATGCGCCCGAAAAGCTGACGGTCTGAACTGTACCAGGCACCGCCATCATCGGTGTGCTGGGCTACCACACATCTTAGGGTGAGATAACGAAGTGTGCGCAGGAAGCCTCTGTCTTGAATCGCTCAATGCTCCCGTAGTTGGCCGGATGGGGCCGGGAGCCTATGCGATCTGAACGGGTGGGGCGCGAAGTTCTCCACTGGTGGGTCTGCGGTAGCGGACTCAGCGACTGCATTCTCTTCCAAGGCGGTCGCTCTGTATCGCCAGGGGTAAAGCATGCCACCTACGAGATGAAGGTCAAGAGCTGGAACATGGGAACCTTGATCAACCGCTCGGCAACGGAACCGAGCTAGCCACGGAGACGGGAGAGGGTTGATTCAAGGGGCGGAGCCCGCGTAGTAGTCGGAGCACGGGAAAGCCGTGTACAGGGCGAAGGCGGGCAAGGAATGGACAGAGTTGTGAAGACGGAGGAACCATCCATGGACTTGGGTGATCGGGCCGATGAGGCCTGGCTCCTCAGCGTACAACGCAAACTCTATCAATGGAGCAGGACGCATCCTGAAGATAGCTATCGTGACTTGTGGAACTGGATCACAGACCTCCGCAACTTACGGTGCGCCTGGCGGAGGATCGCTCTGAATCAAGGGCGGCGTACCGCTGGAGTCGACGGGATGACAGTTGCGGGAATCCGTGCGGGCATAGGGAGTGAGTTGTTCCTTGAACAACTCCGAACAGACCTGAGGAGGGGACAGTACCAGCCAAGTCCCTCACGACGGAAGCTTATCCCAAAACCGCGCCAACCAGGAAAGTTCCGACCCCTGGGGATCCCGACCGTGCGCGACCGCGTGGTGCAAGGTGCGGTCAAGAACATTCTGGAGCCGATCTTCGAGGCAGGTTTCTGGCATGTTTCGTATGGGTTTCGACCCGGACGAGGCTGCCACGGCGCCTTGGAGCATATCCGCATGAGCATGCGTCCGCGGGCGAAGGCAGAAGATGGCCGGCGTCAGCGGACACCCTATCAATGGGTCATCGAAGGAGACATCAAGGGCTGTTTCGACAACATCGATCACCACCGGTTGATGGAGCGGGTTCGCGCCCGCGTCACAGACGGCAAACTGACGAGGTTGATCACGCAGTTCTTGAAAGCCGGAGTTCTGTCGGACGGCTTTCTGCTGCCCACAGACAAAGGCACTCCTCAAGGCGGGGTGATTTCGCCGCTGCTCGCCAATATCGCCCTCGGCGTGATCGAGGAGCGATACGAGCGGTGGACCCATCATCGCCGGAAGATCCAGGCTCGCCGCAAGAGTGATCCGATAACTGCGGCGATGTGGGCACGCATGACAGACCGTAAGGCTGGACGGAGCGTGTTCTTTCCGATCCGATATGCTGACGACTTTGTGGTTCTCGTTGCGGGTAGCCGCGAGCAGGCCGAACAGGAAAAGGCGGCGCTGGCGAAGTACCTGCAGGAGACCATGCGTCTAGAACTGTCGATGGAGAAGACACAGGTTGTCGATCTGACCAAGGGCTTTCAGTTCCTTGGTCACCGGGTACGCTACAAATGGCATCCCCGGTTCGGCTATATGCCGAGACTCGAAATCCCGAACACCAAACGGGCGGACCTTCGGTATAAGGTGAAGCAGATGACCGGTCGTACCACCGGTTGGTCCCTGACGCGCCTCTTCCAGAAACTTAATCCTATCCTGCGCGGATGGGGGAACTACTATCGCTTCTGCACTGGGGCGAGCCGTCAGTTCGCGGCCCTTGACTTCTATGTGGGGGATCGCATCTGGCGCTGGCTGATGAAGAAGCATAGTCGCCTCCGCAGAAAGAGGACCCGGTTGGTACGGTTGCCGAGTCTTCTTCGGCCCACACGCAAGGTCTGGCGGGAAGGCAAGGTGGAGCAGTTCCTTCTCGCTAGGCTGCGGGTGGAACGATTCCGTAGAGGTTGGATGCGCACTCCTGTTTACATTAGTGTTCCCGGAGAGCCGGATGCATAACGAAAGGTGCACGTCCGGTTCGGAGGGCGGGCATCAGAAACCGGCGGCAGTGACGCCGCACGGCGCTGATGCTCGACCCTACTGAGCGCGAGGACCCACGATGGCAGGTCACTCCGTCTGCTGACGTTGATCGACGAATACACGCGGGAGTGCCTGGCGATCCGGGTGGCCCGCAGGCTGGGAAGCCAGGAAGTGATCGAAACGCTGGCGGACGTGATGCTGGCACGAGGCATCCCCGAGCACCTTCGCTCAGACAACGGCCCGGAGTTCGTGGCTCGGGATCTGCGGAAGTGGCTGGCCAGTGTGGGCACTGGAACGTTGTACATCGAGCCCGGCAGTCCCTGGGAGAACGGCTACTGCGAGACCTTCAACGGCAAGCTGCGAGATGAATGCTGGAATGGAGAAATCTCTTATTCCCCGAAGGAGGCGCAGGTCGCGATCGAGCAGTGGCGGGTGGAATACAACACGCGACGCTCTCACTCGGCGCTGATCACACCAAGACCAGTTTTGCAGCCAGGATCTGTGATGTAAACTCTCTTTGTGCCACTGGTACGAAACCCGGGCGTCTCACAGGAGGGAAT
>JARRKC010000160.1:0-2766 GCA_037388505.1 Acidobacteriota bacterium
CCAGAGTTCCTCCAGGGAGAGGACACGGGCAAGCTTACCCCGGCCGACCGCCCATTTCTGATACTCCATGAGGCCGTCGGGAATGATCCGTCCTCCTTCGTCGATCTCCGGCCAGCAGGATCGCGAAAGGACCGAGGCGCTGATCCCCGTCTCGTCGGCAATCAGCGAAACGTTGCGGGGGGTCTTGCCTTGGTTGTACCGCCGAACGCCCTTCAGATACGCGCGCATGAAGCGCTCTCCCTTCTCCGGCGAGTCCGTCAAGAAGCTGGGTCCGTAAGCCAGAACGGAGTACTGAAGTCGCTCGACCGCCTCGTTGATCGAATGCCACACCACAGCGGATCCGGAAACCTGAAAGAGATTGAGCCAAGGATCGGTCGCCGAGACCGCAGCGACGGCCCGATTCTCGAGGGCCGCGAGTTGAGCGCTCCGAGGAAGGGAGACCAGATCGACATCCTCGAGCGTCACCTGGTCGCGCCGGAGCAGCCGCTCATAGGCATAGCTGAGAATGGAATTCTCTCTCAGGTCGACTTTCTGTCCCCTCAACGAAGCCAGGGTGCGGAGAGTTCCATCTTGAAGAGCTTCAGGATGGACCAGGAGAGCACTTACGACACAACTGTCCGCTGTCCAGTGCCCCTTGTCCGCAACGATCCGGACCATCGCACCTTTCTCGATGGCGTTGAGGAGCACCAGATTGACCGATCCGGCCACGACGTCAAGCTGTCCTCGCGACAGCGCGACGATCGCCTCTCCGGCTCGTCGAAAAGGCACGAATTCGACATCCAGATCCTGTTCACGGAAGTCGCCCTCCCTTTCAGCGATCAGCAGCGGAGCCATGGAGAGATAGGGAAGTCGGACGACCTTGACTGTCGGATCTTCCCGTCCGGATCGAGAACATCCGGAAGGCAATGTCAACAAGATCAAGATAACCCAGGCTCCTCGCTTCATCTTGACGCTCTCCGGAAGCAGCTGTGTTTCCCTACGCCGGACTGAACGGGCCGCTCGCGTCTGATGCTGAGGCTGCCGGCTTCTTTCCAGACGGCGCGTGCCAGCTCTGCCGCTGGACTGCCCTTGCGCAAGCCGGAAAACACGGCTTCCAAGACCCGCTTTTCACCGTCAGCCGGGAGCGGGATATCGGGACTGATCAGCAGTGACAGGCGGGTCAAGCCTCGTTCATCTTCCCGCTCCTCCAGCTGGTAGTCGAAGGACGTACCGCCGAACTGCCGGGGCAGCAAGGACTCAAGGATCTCCTGCATTTCTCCCCCGATCAACGACATCCCTTCTCCGGTGAGCTTGCTGAAGCTATGAATCTCGTCGAGGTGGATGTCGAAGCCGAGCTCTTCCAGACCACACCCACAAGATCGCCTCTCTACAACTCCATAGTCGTCAAGCCCGACGTTCAACAGAATCTTGGGACTGGAGGGTAAAAGGGCCGTGAAGTGGAAGACGTCTCTCGCCACTCCGCCTGGAAGCTGCTGGGAAACAGGCACCAGTACGATTCCGTCGTCGAAGAGGTGGAGATCGTTGCCGGAGCGGGGATGTGCACATCCAACCGCCACGTGACCGAATTCAGTGAATGCATAGGTGGGTACCCATCGGGCACCGCTTTCCCGGATCCGCTCGACTTTGGCCGGTGATGGAGGCTCGCCTCCACCCATGAGGACGACTCCCCGAAGATCGATCCCGTGATCCAGAGCTGCCAGAGCCACCCTCAATGCCAGGCTGACGTATGTCCGCACGAGACAGGAGCCGGACTCCTGGACCGCCTGCCGGGCCCACTGCGCGATCTGAACCGCTTCTTCGACCCGAATCGGCTCGGGACGAGGGAGTGGTAGCCCGCTCAAACGACCAGACAGGAGAATCCACCGCGTGGCCGCCGCGTACTTCAAAGAAGGCCGCAGATCTGCGGCGGTAAGAGGCGTAAACCATCTGCGGGCGACATTGCCGACTCGGACTGAACGCAGCAAGTTGCTCACTCCGGTACAGGCAGGGAGAATAGGCCGCCAGAGCGCCGTGGGAGCCCCCCGGAGACCGTGACCCTCGAGTCCCAGCAGCGTATAGCAGGTGGTCGCCGCAAGGTGGTCGAGGTCCAGCCAACTCCGGCTTCTTGGACCACTCGAGCCGGTCGTGGCAGTTTCGTAGCATCGTTTCAGATGAGGATTGTCGAAAGCATTGGGGCCGACATGGAGGGTGAGCCCACCGCGGCAGATCGGCTTTCGGCCCTTGAACTCTTCGAAATCGACGTAGTCTCCGGCATGCAGAAGCTCCCGAAGCGTTGCTTCCAGCCCAACGGTCTCGAGGAGCCGGACGATATCCCCCTTCTCGCACCCGGCCGTTTTCAGTAGCCACAGGTAGGGACTCGACGGGCAATCGAAGATGCCCCGCTCCAGTATCCCCAGGAAGTTTCGGTTCCTCGACTGCCGGCGCTCCCGGACGGTCTCCCTGGCTTCGTCGAGCGTGACACGACCGCGCAGGAACGACACGAGACCGCCGGCGAAACGGGCGTACATACCGGCTTCTTTCAGAAACCCTGGCCGTCGACGAGTCGACTGTCTGAATCTGGACGCTGGTGCTACCAAGACACCTTTACCCCGAATTGAATCTCCCGGGCATTCCCGGCGGTCCGAGTCAGCCGCGTTGCCGCCGGATTCGGGACGCCACTCTGATCGGTGAAGATGTAGCTCGAGGCCTCGGCACTCAACGAGGTCCCCGGGAGGTCGAAGTTGGGATGGTTCAGGACATTGAAAAACTCGGCACGAAACTGGAGCT
>JARRKC010000161.1:0-3895 GCA_037388505.1 Acidobacteriota bacterium
AGATCGGGTCTTCCAGGGCTTTGGCCAGGCCGAAGTCCAGCACCTTGACCTTGCCCTCCGGGGTCAGCTTGATGTTGGCCGGCTTCAGGTCCCGGTGGATGATGCCTTTCTCATGGGCGTCTTCCAGCGCTTCGGCGACCTGGCGGGCGATGGGCAGCGCTTCGTCCAGGGGAATCGGACCCCGGGCGATCCGTTCCGAAAGATCCTCCCCCTCCACCAGTTCCATGACCAAGACCCGCGTCCCGTTCGATTCCTCCAATCCGTAGATCGACGCGATGTTGGGATGATTGAGGGAGGCAAGCACCTGGGCTTCCCGCTCGAAGCGTCCCATGCGCTGCTCGTCCTGGGCAAAGATCGGGGGTAGCACTTTCAGCGCTACCTGGCGGTTCAACCGGGTATCGGTGGCCCGATAGACTTCGCCCATCCCTCCGGCACCGAGCTTGTCGGTGATCTCGTAATGCGCGACCGATTGTCCAATCATGGGGAGTGTTTACATAATAGGATAAAGATGCTGAGTAAGTAAACACTTGTTGCAATGGCCCTTTCCCGTTGTTGGATGCCGCAGAGAAAGGCTTGGCTCTTGTCCCTCGCTCCTTGGAACAGAAATCGGGCACTCGCTCGCCATCGTGACTCCAGTGAGATGGAGTTGCAGAATTGGGGCCGAACCACAATGAGTCCGAGACAGGATTGGAGTTTCGGCCGGAAGGGATAGCCGTCCTCGGATGCCGGAGCCCGATCGAGACGGATCGAGGCTCACGCCCGCTATCCTACGCCGCGTTGACTTCCACGAATTCGCTCTCCGAGGTGGGAGGCGAAACGGGAATGCCGTCCTGCTTCAGACCTTCTATGTGCAGGTCGATGGCCTCGCGGATCAAGTGCAGCACTTCGTCTCGCGTCTCGCCGACGGCAACGCAACCCGGAAGGTCGGGGACATGGGCTCCCCAGCTCTTCTCTCCATGTTCGACCACCACCATGTATCGCATTGGACTGTACCTCAGTCTTTCAGACCCCTATTCGCGGTCCTCAGGAGAATGCGCCGCCCGGTGGATTTCATCTTCGCGCTCCTTGATCAGGCTCGAGGCCTTGGCCAGGGTCCGATCGCTCAGACTGTAGTTGACGGCCAATTCCAACTGCGGCTCGAGCCAGAACTTGGCCTCCCCACTGGGCCCGATCACGTGGATATGAAGGCGCGGCTCCTCTCTCGAGAAGAAGAAGAAGAATCGAAGCCCGGCCGCGCGAAAGACCGTGCGGCTCATGGCGGAAGTGTACCACTCTTCCTGTGATCCGACAGACGCTGATTCGACGGCAGGGATGGTGTCATTGAGTGGAATCGTGCACCGCCGGGATGGGACTGCTCTGGGACCGATGGGACGGATGGGACGACTGACCGAGAGGGGGCAGCGCACAAGCCGGGATGGGACAGGCCTGGGACTGATGGGACCCATAGGACTCATGAGACGCAGGTCGAAATCCCCGGCGAATCATGGAGCACAGCCCTTCACGTTGCTCCATCGGTCTAACGCAATCCCGCCGCTCCTTGACCAGTTGCGTCGGTCCCATCGCTCCCGACATCCGTCCCACCTCCCGTCCCATATGCCCCAGCGGGGCTTTCCTCTTCAATCTTGGGATTTGGGTCCTTGGATCTTGGGATTTCCGAAGGCTTGCCCGGGACGGGAATCGAACCCGTACGCCCCGCGAAGGCGGGACCACAGGATTCTAAGGGCTGTTGTGTAAGTCTGTAACCCGTTGAAATATAAAAAGAAGCCGCGTCAGCCTGGAAACCGACCTTGAGTTGGAGTTGTATCGAGTGAGATTAGACGTGATCCTCGCGGACACAGTGCAGGCACGGTCATTCCGAGTCCGTGTGGATGCGATCAAGGACGTCTTCGAAGGGAGCCGCTTCAATCTCGCCCGCGCGATAGGCGGAGAGTCTCTCTTCCACTTCCACGGACCACGCGGCATCAACGGAAGGGTCCGCGGGCTCGAAGGTGGCGTAGAGTTGCTCCAACAGTTCGGCCCGTTCAATCGGGTCCAGCCGTTTTGCCTCTTCCAGGATCTGGCGAACGGTCATGAATCGATTATAGCCCAGCCGGCAAAATACGAACTTCGCGGGCGTGTTGCTCAAATCATTTTCTCAATCAGCCTGAACAAGAGCACTGGCGGACAGGAACCAAGGACTCCTTCAGTAGCATTGGGCTGATCGTGGCTCGACGATGAACTGCCAGAGCTGTCTCAAAGAGGCGGACAATCGGTGCTTCAGTTGTCCTGAGCGGATGCGAAGGCCGGCAGTCCGGGCGGCACGGGCCGCTTCCCATGGCCGGCTTCCGGCCGCCATGGCGCAGCATCAACCGCACGTTCTGGCAGATTCCGATCAGGTAGTTCTGAATGCGCTGCCGCCGGAGTCCCGTCCAGGGGGCCGAGGCGGTGGGCTCCTCAATTCCACAGACAAAGCGGTGAGCTGGCATCTCCGGCTCGAGGTCGACATCCTGTTACCCGAGAGGGGTCCGGGCCTGTACTCCGAAGCCGTCGTGAACATTTCTCGTCTGCCTCCCGTTGCACAGAGAGATGTGGCCAGCTATAGATATAGTGACCTGGGCGCCCGAGCCCAAGGAAAGGGCCTTCCCGGCGTCCGGGATCAGGCGATCGCTTTTCGGAACAACAGACTATGATGTCCAGAGGGCGTCCGCTAGAGTTCCTCTGGGCTACAGATTCGTTTTGCCCCAAGAGCAATTAGTTTTGGTAGCTTTGTCTTCTATCTTAGGCTGATTGGGGAACAGGATCGACTCGATTTCGTCGACCAGCTTTTTCATATCTTCATTTGCAAAGACACATCGATCAAAAAATGTCACATCAAATATACCAATTGGATTGAGTCTTGGAAGACCGTCTATCCCTGTCTTCTCGAGTAGTTCTTCAAACTTTTCGTAGTGGTCCGGCGTGATCCCCTTCTGACGCATTTCGGACGCGCCAATGTTTACCACAAAATACTTGTTTCGGTGTCGTGACAAGAGCATTCTAATTTTGACTCCGACTGAAGTCTGGTTCTCCAAGTGAATGATACAATTATGATCGAGCGTGACTCTCATGGACGAAGTTCCCTCGCCGAAGGCGCACTCACTCAGCTAACGCCCTCAAATGGTCCGACGACCAAGAGCCCCGTCCGTCGGTCTTTCGCTCGCTCTTGGAAGGCTTCCTGGAGGGCCGGATCCTCTCGACCACGATCAAGAAATCTCTCGGAGGCAATTACAGGAGCAGCATAAAAATCTTCGGCGTTCAACAGGATGCGGCCACGATCCTCGGTCAGATGAAGGTGGCTGTTGTGATGGGTCAAGGCATAAGGTCCGGTTGAGAAACCATGTATGGCTGCGTTCCTGAGTGTCCAGAGATCATTCGCTTGGTTCGAAAGCGGACCCGGAAAGTACTTCTCGACGAATGCCTTGAATCTGGCACCGTTTTTTGCCTTCGGAGCCAGGAATCCGCCAAGTGCTTCGATTGCAGTGAGCACGCAGATAAATGATAGATAGGCCCCGCCATCGCTCAGTAGTGACGGTATGCTCCCCAGGTAAATCCGGCTGAAATTTGCCGAAACATGTTGTATAAGTTCGTGGGACTCCATCAGCTAGCCCCTTTCGCACGAGCACCCCTGCGGGGCCGACGATCGACGGTCCTGATTTGCTCGGGGAGCGCGTTCCAGTCCAAATCGAACTCCCTGCAGACTCGCTGCCAGGTTGTCACGCCCGTGAAGCACGCGACGATCTCAGCCTGTTCATCAGGATCTCGGTGAGGAAGGCTCGAAGCGATGGCCTCCGTCGTGAGTGTTTCCCTGGCGTAGTCGAGGGAGGGTTCAGTAAACTCCAGACCAGCTGCCTCTCCCTCCACGATGAAGTAGCCGATC
>JARRKC010000162.1:0-2753 GCA_037388505.1 Acidobacteriota bacterium
AAAGATCGTCAGCCGTCGGATGCTCAGTCGTTTCGCTCAGAGCGCGTAAGAGCTCCATCCGCTGGGGTGTGAGGCGTATTCCCGACGCCTTGGCCTTGTCCAGGAGCGCTTCGAAAGGGTGGGTCATGTCCACGATTCCATTCTGGCGGTAGGATTCGAATGTGTCAAGTTTCACTATCACTTGATACTGAGTATCATCTGATTTAAAATGGCCGTCAAATTGATCGGAACCGACCTGGAGTCCTTGATCAGTCGGAAGGAGCCAGGGCAACGGATAGACCTCGTTCAACCATTCATCCGACGATTAAGGAGTAAGTACGATGAGTGAAGCCAGCAAGTGCCCGGTAACGGGCGGCACTCTCACCCACTCGGCCGGCAGAGGCCCGTCGATCCGGGACTGGTGGCCGAACCAGCTAAACCTCAGGATCCTGCATCAGAACCCTCCCGCGGCCAACCCAATGGGCGGGGAGTTCAACTATGCGGAGGAATTCAAGAAGCTCGACCTGGAGGCCGTCAAGAAGGACCTCTATGAGCTGATGACGGACTCGCAGGACTGGTGGCCGGCCGACTTTGGCCACTATGGCCCGCTCTTCATCCGAATGGCGTGGCACAGTGCGGGCACCTACCGCATCGGTGACGGCCGAGGGGGCGCCGGGTCCGGCAACCAACGCTTTGCACCCCTCAACAGCTGGCCCGACAATATCAACCTCGACAAGGCGCGCCGCCTTCTCTGGCCGATCAAGAAGAAGTACGGCAAGAAGATCTCCTGGGCCGACCTCATGATCCTCGCCGGCAACTGCGCCCTGGAATCGATGGGATTCAAGACCTTCGGTTTCGGTGGCGGTCGCGAGGACATCTGGGAGCCTGAGGAAGACGTCTACTGGGGGACCGAGTCCGAGTGGCTTGGCGACAAGCGCTATACCGGTGATCGCGAACTCGAGAACCCTCTTGCCGCGGTTCAAATGGGTCTGATTTATGTGAACCCGGAAGGGCCAAACGGCAACCCGGATCCGGTCGCTGCAGCCAAGGACATTCGTGAGACCTTCGCCCGCATGGCCATGAACGATTACGAAACGGTCGCACTGATCGCCGGCGGACATACCTTCGGCAAGACCCACGGCGCCGGCGACGTGGCGCAGGTCGGTCCCGAACCCGAGGCCGCCCCCATCGAGGAGCAGGGTCTCGGCTGGAAGAGCAGCTACGGCAGTGGCAAGGGCGACGATACGATCGGGGGCGGCCCCGAAGTCACCTGGACCAAGTCACCGACGAAGTGGAGCAACAGCTTCTTCGAGAACCTGTTCGGGTATGAATGGGAGCTCACCAAGAGCCCGGCGGGAGCCTACCAGTGGACGCCGAAGGGTGGCGCCGGCGCCGACACGGTGCCCTACGCGCACGACTCGTCGAAACATCGCGCGCCCGCCATGCTGACGACAGATCTCTCCCTGCGGTTCGACCCGGATTACGAGAAGATCTCGAGACACTTCTACGAGAATCCGGACGAGTTAGCGGATGCCTTCGCCCGGGCGTGGTTCAAGCTGACCCACCGCGATATGGGTCCCCGCTCGCGCTATCTCGGCCCGGAAGTCCCGGACGAGGAATTGCTCTGGCAGGACCCTGTCCCCGCCGTCGATCACGAACTGATCGATCAGAAAGACATCGAGCGGCTCAAAGCCAAAATCCTGTCCTCCGGGCTGTCGATTCCGGAACTGGTCTCGACAGCGTGGAGCTCGGCCTCGACCTTCCGCGGCTCCGACAAGCGCGGAGGCGCAAACGGCGCCCGAATTCGTCTGGCTCCACAGAAGGATTGGGAAGCCAGCGAACCGGCCCAACTCGCTGCGGTACTTCAGACCCTCAAGGGAATCCAAGAAGAGTTCAACAGCGCGCAGTCCGGCGGAAAGAAAGTCTCGCTCGCAGACTTGATCGTCCTGGGTGGCTGTGCAGCTGTCGAGCAAGCCGCAAAGAACGCCGGCCACGATGTAACCGTTCCCTTCAAGCCGGGACGCACCGATGCGTCTCAGGAACAGACCGACGTGGAGACCTTCGCCGTACTCGAACCAGCGGCGGACGGGTTCCGGAACTACCTCAAAGCCAAATACGCGGTCTCGGCTGAGGAACTGCTGGTCGATCGTGCGCAACTGTTGACGCTGACCGCTCCCGAGATGACGGTTCTCGTCGGCGGCATGCGCGTTCTCGATGCCAACTTCGGAAAGGCTCAGCACGGCGTCTTCACCAAGCGACCGGAGAAGCTCACCAACGACTTCTTTGTGAATCTGCTCGACATGGGCACGCAGTGGAAGCCGACCGAGGAAGACGAGGACGTCTTCGAAGGCCGCGACCGCGAGACGGGCGAACTCAAGTGGACCGGCACCCGCGTCGACCTCGTTTTCGGTTCGAACTCCCAGCTCCGGGCCGTCTCGGAAGTTTACGGATGCGAGGACTCCGAGGAGAAGTTCGTCGACGACTTCGTCAGGGCGTGGGACAAGGTCATGAACCTCGACCGCTTTGACCTCGCCTGATTGCAGAATCTTGCAGGTTCGGGGCGGGCAACACCGCTCCCGGGCCTTGGTTTGAAACCCAAGTTCATGGAGAAGCTGCAAGTTCTCGAGACGTGCCTTTATGCCCGTGACCTGGAGGCCGCAGAACAGTTCTACGCCGGTGTTCTCGGCCTCCAGCCATTCTCGCGCAATCCCGGCCGCCACGTCTTCTTCCGGTGCGGGGACGCGGTCTTTCTCGTCTTCAACCCCGAAGTCACC
>JARRKC010000163.1:0-3221 GCA_037388505.1 Acidobacteriota bacterium
GGGGATGAAGGCACAGCGGTCGTCCGGCTGGAAGTAGTTGCTCATGGCGACTTTCTTCTGCATGACGCCCACGACTGTGAATGCGAGTCCGTTGATCCGGACTTCCTCCCCCACGGCCGGAGCCTCGGAGAACAACTTGAGTTTGAGATCGTGACCCAGAATCGCGACCCTGCGGGCGTAATGCACATCTTCCGGAGACAGGAGCCGCCCCTGCTCGATGAAGTGTCCGCGCATTTCACCATACTCGGCGTTGACGCCGCGGATTCCCGTCGAGGTCAGCCGCAGCGTCGACTTCACGGGGTAGTAACGAAAGATCTCCGGGCTCACCCGGCTGACCAGCGGACAGTTTGCCCGGATCTCCTCGTAGTCGGTCATCTCCATGTGCACCGCACGCCCGGCCCGCTGGCCGCCCACCTGCAGGCTGGTCTGTCCGTTCCAGATCACGGTGACGCTCTTCCCGTAGTGGGCCAGCCCGAGGTTGATGGCATTCTGAAAACCGTCCCCGTAGGCGAACAGGATCACGAAACAGGCCACTCCCCAGGTGATGCCCATCAGCGTGAGGAAGGTCCGCGTATGGTTGCGCGTCAGACTCGAGAAGGCCCGTCTCAGGATTTCGATCGTCATGGGGTTCCTCAGCTCACTTCGAAGCGCAGGGCCTCGATGGGATTCATGTCGGCGGCGATCCAGGCCGGGTAGATCCCGGCCAGCAATCCCGAGACCGCCAGTCCGCCGATCGTCACCAGGGCGATCATGGGAGAGATGATCATCCCGCTGAAGACCATCTCGGGCAGGGGCAGCGAGTTGATGGCGGCGCAGACCCCCCAGGCCAGCAGCAGGCCCGTTCCCCCGGCCGCCAGCGTAATCGCCAGCGACTCGGCGAAGAACTGGAACAGGATGTCCCGTCGACGGGCGCCGATGGACTTGCGGATGCCGATCTCCATGGTCCGCTCACGCACCGAGACGAGCATGATGTTGACCACCCCGAGGGCGCCCAGGCCGAGCGTCACCAGCCCGACGGCGCCCAGGAACCACTGCATCGAGCCCATCATGATGTCCATCATCTCGACCTGTTTGGCCGTGTTCCAGATGGCGACCGCGTCCTCGTCCCCCGGATCAAACTGCCAGCGTTCGGCGAGAATCTGCCGGACTTCGCGCTCCGCCTCCTGGAACAGCTCGTGACGGATGGGCGCCGCAATCAGATTGTTGATTCGTTCCGGGGAAGTTCCCAGACCGGGGTTCGAGAACAGCCTCCGCAGGGTCCAGTAGGGGATGAAGATGTCGCTGTGGTCCTGTCCCGAATAGTTGCTGTTCAGCTCCTTGTGGGGCATGATCCCGATCACCGTGAAGGGCTGGCCCTGGAGACTGATGGTCCGGCCCACCGAATTCGCCCCGTTGAACAACTGCTTGTTCACCTCGTCGCCGATCACGCAGACCAGGCGCGCCTGCTCGTTGTCGGCCCGATTCATCAGCCGCCCGCGGCCCGCCTCGATGGTCCGCAGGGTCTGGTACTCGGGAATGACACCACGCACGTCGAAGTTGCCGTAGTTGAGGTCGGTCTTCGCGACCAGCCCCGAGCGGATCAACTCCGGGCTCACCGACTTGATGAGCCGGGCCCTGTCGCGGATCGCCACGTAGTCGGCGTACTCCAGCCGGATGTCGCGGCCCGCCTGGAAGCCCTCCGCCTGCAGCGACGTCCGCCCGCCCCAGATGATCATGATGTCCTTGCCGAGTTGGCGCAGACCCTCATGTTGCGCACGCTTGAATCCCTCGCCGGAGGCGGTCATCAGGATGATCGAGAGCACGCCCCAGCCGATTCCGAACATGGTCAGGAAGCTGCGCAGCTTGTTGGCCCGCAGGGTGTGAAAGATCTGTCCGAGGATGGCCAGCAACATGATGGGGCTCCTTCGCTTGCCGACGCCGTTTCTAGAGGAGTCCTCCCGCATCCGACCGCACGACCTGGCTGCCCGCCTCCACGCCGGCGATCACCTCCGTGGTAGTGCCGTCGCTGATGCCGATCTCGACCGGCACTCGTCTGCTCTGCCCCTCGGCAGCCGGATCGTAGACATCCACGAAGGTCTTTCTGGACTGGTCATAGATGACAGCGCTCTCCGGTATCAGGAGCACATCCTTCTTCTGTTCCACGATGATTTCCGCGTTCGCGCTCATGCGAGCCCGCAGGATCTTCTGAGGATCGGTGATGGCCACGCGCACCTCGAAGCCGATCACGTTGTCGCGCTCCTCGCCGAGGGGAGCGATGCGGAGGACCTTTCCGGGGAAAGGCTGATCGCGGAAGGCGTCGACCTTGACCCTGGCCTCCTGGCCGTCGAACACCTTTCCAATATCCGTCTCATCCACGCGGCCTTCGAAGTAGACGCTCTGCATATCCCCCAGGGTGAGGATCAGGGTGGCTTGGGAGCCGAGTTGCAGAATCGAGGAGACGGCGTCTCCGACCTCGACGTGCCGCTTCAGAACCGTCGCATCCAGTGGCGAGCGGATGGTGGAATAACGGAGATTCTCCTCGGCTCGATCCAACGCCGCCTGGGCCTGGGCCAGCTGCGCCTCGACCCTGGACACGGCTTTGGAAGCGGCGTCGATCTTGGCATCCTGCATCAGGAGTTCGGACTTGAGGGATTCGGCCTGGAACCGAGCGTCCTGCACCTCGCGTTCGCGCGACTCCAGATCGGAATGGGGAATGAGCTTCTCGGAGTAGAGGGCCTCGTAGCGGGCCACCTGCTTTTGAAGGTAGGCCACTCGGAGTAGAGGGCCTCGTAGCGGGCCACCTGCTTTTGAAGGTAGGCCACCTTGTCCTCGAGGTTCCGCAGATCCATTTCGAGCTTCTTCTTCATACTCTGGGCCGAGGAGTGATCGGAGTGGGCCTCGGCCAGCTGGGCCGCCGCCGCCTGCTTGTTGGCCTCGGCCTCACGCAGCTGGGCTTCGAGCATTTCCTTGTCGAGTTCGACGAGGATCTGTCCCTGGGAGACCGTATCTCCGTCGTCGACATAGATTTCCTTGATCAGGCCGCTGGCTTTGGACTTGATTTCGACGGTCGCCACCGGCTCGATGGCACCGGTCGCGACGACGCTCATGGCGAAGTCCCCCCGTTTGACCTCGGCGAGCCGGTCATTGGGTATGGCGGCTTCGGAGCGGAAGACATTACTGAACATGACGTAGCCGGCCACGAGAACGATCGCCGCCAGCGCGCCGAAGAAGCTCAATCGGAA
>JARRKC010000164.1:0-4292 GCA_037388505.1 Acidobacteriota bacterium
CCTCGATTCCTTGGCCAAACTTGTCACTTCATTGACGAGCTTCGAAACGTTCTGCGCATTCAGCAGAGAAGAAGTCCCGATCCCCAGAATCGCACCCGCACGCTTTACCGCTTCCGCCCAAGTCGCCTCGCTAGGCAACCGCTGCTCGCGGAGCTCCATCTCGTCATCCAGGTTCTCTAGCTGCGGATCCACCGGTCCACCGTGCAGATAGAAGCTGCGACTGGTCTGAAGCGCAAACGTCAGGACGATCAGGTTCTGAATTTCTTGTTCGAGCCCGCGACGCTCAGGCTTTTCTATCCACTGCCGCAAACGCCGCACGGTGAGCTCCTTGACTCCGTCCTGCGCTTGCTGTCGCAAAAACTCTGCCTTCCATTCATCGCGCAGAACAAAGTGCGTCTCGCCCATATCACCAAGCTTCAGTGGCACCGCGATACGACGCACGTCCTCGCGAAGGGGTTTTTCCACCTCCACCCGCCCATCCTTGACCTGGGCTGCCTGCCTGACGACCTCGAGCACGCGGCGCAATCCGGCGCGCTTGACCTCCCCTTCGAACCTCGGGTGATCCGGGTACTGGTGTTCTAGCGCCTGGGCGAACAGGTGTTCCAGGCAGTCCTTGAAACCCGCCCCTACCGGAGGCTGAACCTTCAGGTGGGGATTCAAAGACAAGAAATGTTCGTCCAGGTCGTGTGAGGTATCGATCGCCTTTTCATCGATCTTGCTGATCCCGTACGCCGCCAGCAGGTGATTCTTTACGCGTTGACGCATCTGGTCCCTTTGATTCACCAACAGGACGCGGGCCTGCTCGCGCTCCGTCTGCGAAAGGTGCCCGCCGTACTCGTTCAGACGGTTTCCCGATAACACCTGGTCGAGCAGTACGAGCCGACCGAGGTCCTCCACAGCCTTCAGGGCCAGGAACGAGGGCAGCCACACCAGGGTGTCCGCGGCATCGCCGCTCGCCTGGAACTCCTGCACCCGCGCAAGATCGTCCTTCGGAGAGAATCCCGCTTGATCAAAGGGAAAATCGATGATGATTCGCCATATGCCATCCTGTGCTTTGAGGCTATCCAGAGGCAGCTCCCTGACGTTCCGAAAGAGCAGCTCACAGGTTCGTTTCGTGCCACGCCAAACGACATCGTACCGAGGGGGCAGCAAGTCCCCCTCGTCCGTGGGAATCTGCAAGTACTCGTAGAGGATGTGTTTGACCTTCTGAACGCGGTTGCCGTAGTTGTCCAGAACCTTGGCATTCTCAAGCACCCCTTCGGTATCGACGCCCACGATGTGAAGCGACACGACCGGATTGGCACCGTCGTCGGAAACCTTGATCTCTCCGACCCGCCCCGCCCAGTGTCGACACTTGGAAAGCACCATCTGGCTCTCCTGACCAGGGATCGGCGATCTCACCGTGCCGTGGTTCAGCGCAGCCAGTCGCGCCGGCGTCAAGCCACGCAGAACCTCTACACCCTCGGCCAGGGACGACAACAACAGCGTTTTCAGAAGCCGGTCGTCATTGCGGAACCGTGCTGCCAGCAGTTCGTCCCCGAGCTTTCCCGATTCGATATCCTCCATCGTCACACCATGCTGGTCTTCCAGCATGGGCAGAAGCTTCTGCCGATAGAGCTTCTTCGCGTCATCGAAGCGCATCCGCATTGCCTGGGTGAAGGGCTCGTCCCCTTCCGAGATCACGTCAAACAGATCGCCGACAGGTACGATACCTCCAACCCGATTTCGTCGAAGCGGGCTTCCCACCAATTAAGGACATCGCCGAAGCCGAGCTGCTCCGCGCCCGGAATATGCTCGCCAACCAGCTCACGCAAATCCCGTTGGCGCGCGATGTAGCTCACGATGGGAATCGGTCGTTCCGCTGTCATGGCCTCGACGAGCTTTGCAACTTTCTGGCCTTCCCGATTCACGAACTCGAGGTCCGCCGCGTGGCTGGCTAGCCAAAGGATCAGCTCGTCGAGAAAGAGAACAAGCGCGTCGTACCCGAGGCTTTGGGCGTGCCTAGACATCACGGCCAAACCCTCGTCCAACGGAACGAAGCTCTCCTTGCCGTCGGCCGCAACACCGCGTGCCGCGCCAAAGAATGCGTCGATCAGATCGCCGACCAGTCGTGTTCGATCCTCCGACCCTGGGGGCGCGTTGAGCGCCAACTCAAACCCGTTGGCATCCCATCCGACGCCTATGCTCCCCCAACCGTCTCCGCCATCCGCCGAAGAACCCAGCTGCTTGAAGAAGGCTTCGTCGCCCATCTTCTCTCTCAGCCGTTTGGCGTCTTCGAAAAGTGCGTCGGCGCGGTAGAATCCCGGCGTCGGCGCCGTCGGATGGACTTTGCGGATGTAGTCGGCGTAATGGCCCAGAATCGCGGACTCCATGCTCGTCGCGCCGATCATGTGGTACGGCACGACGAGGAACTTACGGTTGCGCGTCCAGGCATTGTTCCGTGCCACCACGTCAGCCAGCTCGGGAATCGACCGCGCCGTCGGATTGTTCTGAAGCAGCAGCGTCAAGACCGCCATGAAGTGGCTCTTGCCGCTACCGAAACTCCCGTGCAAGTAAGCGCCCTTGCTCGAATTGGATTCCACAGCGCTTTTGATCAGCGACAGAGCTTGGTCGAAACAAACCACCAACTGGGGCGTGACCACGTAGTCCCGCAGTGTCTGCTCCGGTCGGTTTACGCCCTCGGTAAGCCGCAAAACGAAGTCGCCCTGATGGACGCGCTCCGGGATCTCGAAGATTTCGGCGATTGTTGTCATATCAACGAGGCTCACTGATCTCCACGAGCGCCTCCCCGGCATCGAATAGTGCCATTGCCCGCAAGAGCCGAGCCCGGAGGATCTCCCGCATCCGTTCATTGGATGTGTTGCCACAGGTTAGCCACAAAACCTTCGGCGGTGGACCAAAGCGCTCCAACAGGACAACGAAATCGCTGTCCTTGGTCATCACGATCACGTCCGCTTCCTTAGCCCGCTGAAAGATCTCGGTATCCTTTGCATCTCGCAAGCCCAAGTCTCTCACCGCTACGGCCTCCGTATTCAGCTCACGGCGCATCCATTGCGCGAGCGCAGGAGAAAGCTGCGCATCGAGCCAGAGCTTCATGCCGCCAGCACCGGGTGATCCAGGCGTCGAGTGGCATACCTAAGCGATGCTTCGATATCCTCAGCCTCTAGGTCGGGCAATTCATCGAGTATTTGCTGCTGCGTGAGTCCCGAGGCCAGGAGCTCGAGGACATCGATCACGCGAATACGCATGCCGCGAATACAGGGTTTGCCCCCGCATTGCTCCGGGTCTACGGTGATGCGATCGGCTATTTCTTTCGTCTCATGTGCCATGTTCATGTACCTCTTGTTGAGCCATCAAACTTACGCAGATTCTTCACCCCGTTTTGCAGCGCTCGCAATCGCTCCGATTCTGGAGATTGACCGACCAGGTAATGCGCCGCACCAGCCAATGCCTCTGCGAGTGCCTCAGCGACGAGCTTAGGCGGTACTCTTGCAACCCCTTTTCCATCGAGGAAACGAAAACCGTTCCCTGTGTCCCGCTCCGGCCTGCTCCCCCATGAGATTTCGACCGAATCGCGCCATCTCCGGATAACGATCTCGGGAAAAAGCCCGCCTTGGCGGGCAACGTAGAGGCAGTGGCGGAAATACCAGGACTGCCAGTCTCGTTCCCAACGTTCGGCACACTCGTCGTCATCCTCCAAAATTAACGGAGGAAACTGAGTCTGCCTCAATGACTGCCACGCGGTCTCCGCGTCGTTCTTGACCGGCAGTTTTTCTTCATGCAAGAGAGGGTCCCAATTGGCGACGAACCATTCGAACAACGGCAGCAGATACCAGTGCACGGAGTCGAATCGCTCGCCCCCGTCCTGGTGCGCACAGAGGTTGCGACCGTCGACCCAAATCTGAAATCCACCCCAGGAGATCGTTTCATCGGGATGACTCGCTACGCCAGCGTCGGGATCCGGGGAGAAAGACACCTTCAAGGCGAATACGCTCGTATCGCCGGCCAGGCGTTCCCATCGTGTGGTCATCGACCTAAACCCTCCAGAATTTCTTGATCTCGCTGCGCTTCATCCGTCCATCCTTACTTCCAAGCATTTCGAATGGACTCCGGGACCTCCACCCAACCAACGGGCCACCCATGCCATGTACCGGTTTCATGTTGCGACGCACAGTAGGCCCTGCCCTCATGTACCGCAAAAAGCCGCTCACCATCGGCTGTGCTGTTTTTCAGCAATTTCTCCGCGATCTTGTGGTCAATCTCCGGCGGACACAGGGTACCTCTGCGGCCAG
>JARRKC010000165.1:0-2713 GCA_037388505.1 Acidobacteriota bacterium
GAAAAGGATACGTGATGGTCACCTCCACGATCGGCTCCGGCGAATTGGAGGCCATCACCGTCACGACGGCGGGAGGGACACCGATGCCGGCGGAGTTCAGGACCTCCGTGGCGCGGGTCACGGCGTTATCCTGCGATGTTGCGAAGTCGGTCTGCTCGGCGGCCAACCGCACGGCTTCCCGCGCGGCGCCGGTCAGGATGTTTTTCGTCATCCACGCCCGGCCGAACTCCACCATCGCGAACAGGAGGACCAGGAAAAGGGGAAGTACCAGCGCGAACTCGACCAGCCCCTGCCCCCGGTTACGAGGGGCATCTCGCTTCATCGGGAACCGTTTCCCATTACTCATTCTGACGTTCCCTTGCGAGGGCAAAAACAATACGGACCTCCCGGATAATCGCCCAACATCTTACCTTATCGCGGGAGGTCCAGTCGAGGTTTAATGGCAACGGCGATGAAGTCGTTCGCGAGGCCCCTCTACGAACCTGCCCCGGGCTGGGCCGCGATGTTGGCGCCCACGTTGCTCAGAACGTTGTTGATGCTCCCCCCGAGGAAGATGAGAGCCGCGACACAGACGATGGCAACCAGCACGAGAATCAAGGCGTACTCGGCCAGCCCCTGTCCATCGTCCTTCATCTTTAGGTAGTTCACCAGCGCAACCATTCGTTCCACGATCTCTCTCATCATTGCCCCACCCTCCTTTGCGTATATGCTTTCGGTTCAGCCCATCGTCTTTCAGTCGGTTCGGTCCACCCATTGCGCGATAGAGGTGAAAAGCTTCGACCACCTCCTTTGCCGCGCGGTCGCAACAATTCATTGGTGGCAAGCTGATTCAATTTTCGTACCAGGGATCATCCAATCGGCCAAAAGCGCCAAAAGGTATAGTTTTCTCAAGGTCCTTGAAGAGACAGGGGACGTTGACGCGCCCCGCCCCCTATTCGGAGCCATGCCGGCGAGAATATTATTTACCATTATTGGGTATAGAAATCTACTCTCAAGGCAAACGTTTTCACAGTAGTATCTCAGCAATGTCCCCTGAGTTTATCCGCCGTTCGGAATAGTCCTTTCATCTCCAACCTGTGCCCCAAGTGATTTTCGATCGGCGTTTGGAGTTACCCCCATTAAAGCGGACACTCGACCGATGCTGCTAAGGACTTCCTATACTCCCTCGGGGACTGCATCTTCAACCCCTTGTGGGGGGCGTTTTCGTTGTAGTCGTCGATCCATGCCGGCAACTGCTCCAGAACCACTCTGGCGTTATCCAGGCGGTTCACATGAACGTAGTCCCGCTTGAAGGTCTTCACGAAGCCTTCCGCCATCCCGTTGCTCTCGGGCGACTGTACCGGCGTCGTGCAGACGGCGAGCCCCATGCTCAGCGCGAAGTTCCTCGTGTCGTGGGCCGTGTACGCCGAGCCGTTGTCGGTGAGCCATTCGATCCGGTGCGGAACGCGGTCCACGATGCCGAAGCGCGACTCGATCGTCTCGGCCACCAGGTCCCGGATCATCTCCCCGGAGATCCCCGCCGTGGTGGCGATGTAGCTCATCACTTCCCGGTCGCAGCAGTCCAGGCTAAAGGCCACCCAGACGATCTCCGCGTTCCAGCATGGAATCGCAAAGACATCGGAGCACCAGCGCGTGTTGCTCTTCAGCGTCACGATCTCGCCCTCGTGGGTACGCGCCGGCCTGCCCGTGTGCTTCTGCAGGAGCAGCCCATTCATCGCCATGATCCGGTAGACGCGCTTCCTGTTCACCCGTGGGCGCCCCAGCGCCGCCAGCTTCTTGTTGAGCAGCGCCGTCGTCCGCGGATAGCCGTAGGTGCTGCGCACGTCCAGGATCTCCCGGATCAGGAGCAGGAGTTCGTCGTCGGCTTCTTTGCGGTACCGCTGCCGGCAAGGTGTGCCTTCGCGCTTCGCGTAGAGGTTCGAACGCGAGACGCCCAAGGCGTCGGTCACCGCCTTCACCGGGAATCGTCCTTCTTGGGCCACGGCATCCGCAACAGCAGTTTATTTTCGCGGGCAACCGTGAAGGCCTCTTTGAGGATCTCCGCTTCCATCGTCTTTCTGCCCAGGAGGCGTTCCAACTCCCGAACCTTGGCCTTGAGCTGCTTGACCTCGGAGGCGGGGACCACGTGCTCATCGGAACCCACGGCCACCAGAGCCCCTTCGCGCATCAGCTTGCGCCAGTGGAAGAGCTGGTTCGGGTTGACCCCGTACTTGCGGGCCACGGCCGACAGGGAGTTCCCCGGAAGCTCCGCCTCCTCGAGAATCGAGCGCTTCTCCTCCGGCGACCATCGCCGGCGACGCTGCACGGACGTGATCACCTCGATGGGACCCATGTCGGGCCGATCCTTGGGGGTAGTCATACGACTAGGCGTACTCCTATCACGTAAAGTCAGCAACAGGAGTGTCCGGTCGAAACGGGGGCAACTTCACGCCGAACAGCCGTCAGCTTCAACCGGTGGTGAGCTGGCATGTCTCGATTGCGTTTCATTCGGATCGCTCGCGAACGTAACGACTTATTGGATCCTGCTTCTTCTTGGACCGGGGACCAGAGCTGACATGCGGCGCAAGCTTGTCCCACTCTCCCGACGCTACGCAAAACAAGCAGAAGTCGCCGTGGTCGAAAATGGAACAGTTTATCGGACCACGTTTATCCTTATGCACGTAGGCACCGACAAAGGGTGTCTTCGTCGGCCTCACCGGCCTGGTGAGCACCC
>JARRKC010000166.1:0-2707 GCA_037388505.1 Acidobacteriota bacterium
TTTCCCCTGAGCCACCGCCACACCCGCTAGGCCGGCGAGACACTCCGCAATCCCGCGATGATTGCCGAGCTTTCGGAACTCAGCAAGACTCTCCAGGAACAGCGCCCGCGCTCCCGCGTTGTCGCCCTTGTGCAGGGCGATGTAGCCGAGACTGTGCACCAGTCGCGCCTGGTCACCCTTGGCATCCGCCTGCTGATAGAGCGCTTCCGTGCGCCGATAGTACTCTTCCGCTTTCTCGTAGTCCTCTTGAACGCGGGCGACTTCGCCATAGTTGTTCATCCCGAAGGCCATGTTCCAGATGTCGCCCGTCTCCTTCAGCAAGGGAAGGGCCGTATCCAACCACTGCAGCGCCTCGGAAGGGTTGCCCATTCCTAAAGAAACGTTCGCCAGGTGGACCAGGACCGTGCCCTTGAACCAGACGTCGTCCTGCTGATCGAACAACTCGACAGCGTCCACGAGGAGAGGATAAGCTTCCGTGTGCCTTCCCTGGTTGACCAGGGTGGTCCCAAGGGAAAGCTTGGCGACTGAGCTCACACCTTCCAGCCGCATGCGCTCGGCCATATCCAACCCCTCACGGCCAACGGACTCGGCGACCTGGAGATCGCCAGACCAGAGCGCCAGCATGGCACGACCCGTCAAAGCAAAGGCGCGCTCGTAGCAATCACCGAGCGGTTCGGTCAAGACCACGGCACGTTTGGTCCACTCGTTGCCTTCGGGCAAATAGCCACGCCGGTACCAAAACCACGTCAGCTGCGACATCATGGCAATCGCCGATTGAGCCCCCGTCTGAGGATGGTCGAAGGCCCAAGTCAAAGCAAGCCGGAAGTTGTCATGTTCTTCCTCGTAGCGCTTCAACCAGAACCCTGACTCGGCACCAAAGACGCCTACGCCCTTGTTCTCCAAGGTCATTTGGGTAAAGTAGCCGCAGTGGACACGGCGCAGTTCTTCGACGACGCCCTCCGCTTCGGCCTGTTCGAGCGCGTACTCGCGAAGGGTCTGCAGCATCTCAAATCGCGGCTCATCACCCACCGAATCAACCTGTCGCAGCATGCTGTTGTCGAGCAGTGTCTCGACTCCCGAGAAGACCTCCTCGGCGTCCATTGGCCGGCACAACGTCTCAGCAGCGTCCAGCGTGAAACCCCCGGCAAAGACCCCCAGTCGAGTAAAGATCGCCTTCGACGAAGGATCCAGCAGATCGAAGCTCCAATCGATCGTCCCTCGCATGGTTTGCTGACGGTCCGGCAGATCCTGCGCTCTCCCTACAAGAAGATCTAGCCGATGATCGAGGCGTTTGAGGAGCGTTTGCGGCGGCAGCATATTGACCCTGGCGGCCGCGATCTCAATCGCCAGGGGCAGCCCGTCCAACTGCCGGCAGATCTCCATCACGGCATCCTGATTGTCCCGATTCAAATCGAAGGAGGGTTTGACAAACCGCGCCTGCCGGCAGAATAGGGTGACCGCGTCGTAGCCAAGGGCCTCCGAGAGAGGCACCCCCGCCTCCGGCGGCACCGACAGCGGCAAGACCGGGTACTCTCTCTCGCCTCGTAGGTGGAGCGGAATCCGGCTCGTCACCAAGATCTTCAAGCCGGGCGAGGAAGCCAGGATCTCCGAGAGGTCTTTGCCAGCCGCCACCACCTGCTCGACATTGTCCAGGACGAGAAGTCGCTCCCTTTGCGCCAGAACTTCCTTCAGGGTTTCCAAAGAGGCTCGCACGCCGGCCTCGCGCACGCCCATGGCGTGCGCAATGGTGGTCGTCACCAAATCAGGATCCGTAATAGGCGCGAGGTCCACGAAATAGACGCCATCGGCAAACTGATCCTGGAGCTTGCGAGCCGTTTCGATCGCAAGCCTGGTCTTGCCGGTTCCGCCGGGCCCAGTCAGCGACAACAGCCTGAGTTCCGGGCTCATGACCATCGTGGTGAGTTCCACCCGCTCGCTTGTCCGACCCACCAAACCCGTGAGCGGAATCGGTAGATTGCCAACAGACTTCTCTTCAGTGGGAAGCCGCGCCTCCGGCGCAGACATAATGGAAATCGCCCCACCGCCCAGTGACAACTGGCCAGCTTCCTCTGGCAGAGGGATGGCAAAGAGATCAAAGAAGCGTTTCAGACTAGATGCCGCGTAAACCAACCCCCCGAGGCGGATAGCTTCTTTTTGGCTGGCTTTATGGCAGAAGTTCAGCCCGGCCGCCGCTCCGGCCAGCCAGTACTGCCCCCATAGGTCGTCCTGCAAACTCGGATGGTTGGCCAGCAGCCAATCCCTGAAGGCACCTCTCGCCGCGCGTAGGACAGCATGGACGCCCGCCATGTCTATTGGGACCATGTCTGGTTCCAATTCGTCTTCTTTCCCGAGCCGTCCGATCAGATCCAGCACACTTTCTGGCTGAACGTGTTCCATCACATGGGCCAGGTAGGACATCTCCAGATAGCGCTGGTCATAGAAGAGCGGCATGTCTTCTTTGAAGAGGGAAAAATCGATCAGGTAGTAGCCTTCCAAGCTGTCTCCTGATCGCGAGAAGCGCGCCAGGACGTTGTTGGTGTTGAGGTCGCCGTGATAAAAGCCAGCCGCAGCATCGAAGGTACGTAACGTGCCCCAGGCCTTACGGTCCCGTGCATACCTCAAAGGGTTGGGAAGGACTTGCCCGTCGACGATGAAGCCGCCAATCTCCGCCGGCATCCCCCCCACCTCGTGGATGAAACGCTCGATC
>JARRKC010000167.1:0-2664 GCA_037388505.1 Acidobacteriota bacterium
CCCTTGTGGTGGCGAGAGAATGGGAACGGGGCACCATGGAGGGAATCATGGTGACACCGGCCGGGAAGATGGAAATCCTTCTGGGTAAACTGATACCGTACTTTGTGCTCGGTCTCGGGGGAATGGCGCTGTCCGCTGCTATGGCGGTCTTTCTATTTCGCGTTCCTCTGCGCGGCTCGGTACTCGTCCTGTTTGCGGGTTCGGCCTTGTTTCTGCTGACCGCTTTGGGAATGGGACTGTTGATTTCCATTCTTGCCCGCAGCCAATTCGTGGCTGGAATGCTGGCCATCGTCACCACGTTTCTGCCTGCGTTCATCTTGTCGGGGTTTCTCTTCGATATCCATTCCATGCCGAGGTCTATCCAAATTTTGACCTACGTGATACCCGCGCGATATTTCGTCGAACTTTTGCAGACAACGTTTCTGGCAGGCAATGTGTGGCCGGTCATCGCGTTCAACAGCCTTGGCCTGGCGGTCCTGTGCGTGCTGTTCCTGGGTCTGGCGACGGTTCTCTTTCGGAAACGGTTGGACTGATGCGATCCTCGTTGCAGCGTATCGTGGCACTGGCAATCAAAGAGCTCCTGTCCCTGGTGCGCGATCCCGCCAGCCGGGCGGTCCTCATCGGGCCTCCGATCATTCAGCTTGTGGTGTTCGGGTACGCTGCCACTTTCGACCTGAAGAATGTTCCCTTCGTCGTATATAACCAGGATTCAGGGCGGTTGTCGCGGGACTTCGTTGCCCGTTTTGCGGGCTCTCCCAGCTTCGAGCTGATTGGCGTCGTGCGGGATCAGAACACTCTGCGACAGGCGATAGACAGACAGTCGGCACTGGCGGCAATCAGCATCGGTCCTCAGTTTACCTCCGATCTGGAGCGCGGAAGGTCAGCACATGTGCAGTTCATCTTCGATGGGAGGGATTCGAATACGGCGGCCCTTGCGTTGGGCTATGTACGGTCCATCGTGACGGCTTTCAACAGGGATCGTCCTGTGCCCAATGGCAGCGCGCCGGCCGGCACGATCGTATTGGATCGGGCATGGTTCAATCCGAATCTCGACTCACACTGGTTCATCGTCCCCGGAATTGCCGGGATTCTCACGCTACTCGTGAGCATGCTCTCGACAGGACTCTCCGTCGCGCGCGAGCGCGAGATGGGAACGTTCGATCAGCTCCTCGTGACTCCGATGCGCCCGGCGGAGATTCTCGTAGGGAAGGCCTTGCCCGGGTTCATCGTGGGGGCGCTGGAAGCGACACTGATCATTGTCGTTGCTATTGTTTGGTTTGAGGTCCCTTTCACGGGCAGTATCGTCGCGTTGTATTTGGGGCTGTTCTGTTTTCTGCTGTCCGCAGTCGGTATAGGCTTGATGATCTCTGCTCTTGCCGTGACCCAACAGCAGGGCTTGCTCGGCTCGTTTCTCTTCATGGTGCCGGCCATCGTTCTTTCGGGCTTCGCCACACCGATCGCGAACATGCCGACGGCGGTTCAATACATCACATACCTCGATCCGCTGCGATACTTCCTCATCGTTCTGCGCGGCTGTTTCCTGCAAGGGGCCGACATCTCTCTGCTTTGGCCGCAATACTGGCCGCTTGCGTTCATCGGAATCGTCAGCATGGCCGTTGCCGCGAAGCTCTTCCGAAGTCGCCTGTCATGATCCTGAAGGCGGTTTGATCGACCGTGGATACAACCGTCAATCCGGAAGGTGGGACGCAGGACCCCGGGGAATGGTCCATACCAGTTGACGGTGATCGACCGCTTCCAGCCACCAGCTGAACAGAACTTCCGAGCAGCACAAAACCCGCCCAGTACATAGGACGGGCGGCGCTGCCGAACTTCTCGAGGAGATCGAGTTTGGCTTGGCGGAGGGCCTTGCCTTTGCCCTGGCCGCTGACGAGGTGCTGACAGAAGCGCTTCATGAGGGCCGTCGTGAAGATGTCGTCGGCGCGTTGGTACTTTCCTTTGCAGGCTTTCAGATCCGCCAGCAGGGTCAGATGCTGGGGTAGGTCGCACGGCAGGAAAGACCGGATCCGAGGATTTCGTCGACCGGAATTCAGGGTGGGTCACGAATCGGCCCTCCTGGAGCGACTCGGTCAGTCCCCCACAGGGTCCGACGACGAGAACGGTGTCGGGTCTTGTCGCCGGCGACTGGTTTGGGGTCAATCCCAGGACGGCCTCCGCTTTCTTTTGTGCGTTCTTCGGTCCCATCCCGGTGATCGTGAGCATCACCTGATTCTGCCCGCAGCGGCCGGGCGATCCGGGCTCCGGAGGCACGGCCAGTTTCTCGACGGGCTTCCCCTCCATGGGTGAAGCGGCGAAGACATACACCAGACTCATGGGCTCTCCCCTTCGATGTCGACGATGGAACGGGCACGGCGGGGCATGCCCGAATGTTGCGGCTATTCTCAAGCAATCCTTCGTCGGCAAAGCTGAAGTGGCCGTTGCCGCCGATGATGATGTGGTCGAGGAGGCGAATCCCGATGATCCCGCCAGTGTCAACACCCCCTGCTCGTAGGTGCTCGAAACGGAGTTGTACTTGGAGAATACCGAGGAGAACCAGCTTCCGGTCACGCCAAAGGTGTGCGTCATCCAGTTCTGCCAATAGGGCTTCGAGCAGCGAATGCTCGGATGATCGCTCATGTATTCCTTGAACTCCATCCAGAATGCCAG
>JARRKC010000168.1:0-4928 GCA_037388505.1 Acidobacteriota bacterium
TCCGGCCGCAAGGGAAGCACTCTTTCCAGATTTGAGTTTGCATCACCGTACGGCTCTTCCCTCCCCGTTCAACGTTGTTCGCAAGACAGCGCGACCAGAATCAACGAATCCACCGCGAGATGCACTCGGGAGGTTCACACCGGACCGCAACCCAAATGTGAAGGATCGAAGAGCTCGCCAAGCGTGGGGGTAGGTGCGAACGAAGCTACATCTTTCGGCCAGGAATCGGCGCCGTCGACCTCCTGTTGACACCGGCGCCCTATAGATCCGATCTATAGAAACTCAACTATTGAGTTTGCTACCGCCTCCTGGCCGATCGGAACTCCATCCTGGTGAACACCTTTCCAATCGGTGAATCCGGTCTGCTTTCTCGTCGGTGTCAACAGGCACCTTAGAGGCAGGACAATCGGTCTGAGGGTCCATTGCGTTTTTCTAACGGAAAGAGCCGTGCTATGTTGTCTCCTGCATGAGAAATACGATCTACTACTTGAACAGTTTTCTGGCCGCTGGTAGGCCGTTCTCCCGCCGAGGCGGTGCAGGTTCCCGTACAGCGACCGCTTTAGGGCAGGGCTCCCCTCCGAGGTAACGAGGTTTCTGGAACGCTACTTTCGTCAGTATGTCGACTATTCAGGCGCGCCTGTGGAGCGGATCACGCTCTGCTGCTACCGCAAGAGGGGTCTGGCACCTTTGGAGCCGAAGCATCGGAGAACTATCAGGAGGGCAGTTGATTCGCTCATCTTCAGTTCCGTCGCGGAAGCCACGAAAACCGCTGTTCAGAACAATAACAGGAGCTGGGGGCCGCCAACCGCTGATGCGTTCACTCTGTACTTTCAACAGTTCGATCCGAAGAACAATCTGATGGCTGTAAGGGCCGGTTCAACTCTGCACGGCCTGACAGTGGGCACAGCAAGGTTCACTAGGCCCTATTCAATCGGAGGAACGATCTGGGCTCCTCCAGAGGAGCCTCTAAAGGGGCTGAGGCGGTGTCTGTCACGTGGAGACTCTCAAGTGCGCGAGCGGATCTTCAGGAGCCTCGAATGGTTTGTCCGGGCGCACCAAGAAGAGGAAGGGCGGCGTTCATCATTCACCAGTGTGGTGATGATGGCAACTGCCTTTGAAGTGTTGCTGGAATTCCCGACGTTTTCGAAGACCGCCTACTTTGTCGAGACGATTGATAAGCGACTCTCGTCGACGGACCTTCGGACGAGAACGCGGAGATTCGGAAAGAATGGGCAGAAGCGACAGCGTGTCAACCTGCCTGCGTTTTGGGCTGGTCAGTTCTACGACCTCAGGAGCCGAATTGTGCACGGAAGTCCCCTATCCGAGCGAAACATCCACTACACCAGCCGAAATCAAAGGAAGGACGCGAAGTGGCTCTCTCACTTGATCGTCGCCGATCTCATATTCTACGAGCTGGTGTTGCGAGAACTCTTCGATCGGGACCTCCTTATTCCCGACGTCGGCGCACTGACCGACGGAGCTGAGGATCGGGACGGTTTCCGAAGAGCACTCTTCGGAATGTTCTGCGGCTTCTCAAGGGTCTATGACCAGCTTGGCTGGCGGAAGCAAGAAAGGGCCTCACGATGCTGAAGCGCGAACAATCAAACGGCGCTGCTTCCCTGTTCGTCCGAGTCAGTCTTCTTCGAGATCCGTCTCAGGCGGTTCCTTCCGTTTGAACCCAGTCGGTCCCCAGATCTCATACGAGGCTGGCCGAAACGAAATGCCCGGGCCCAAAGAAGCTGTCAATTTCTCATCGAATGAAACCTTGTACTCTCCGGCTTCAGTCCGGGTTACCGACTTGACCTTGGACTTCCAGTGCATGATGGGGTAAACCTGACCATCCGCCGAGAGATCGTCAGTTCCCCCGAGCAGATGGCCCCTAAGCTTCCTTTCAATCTGCCATGAGCCCAGCGGCTGGTCGTATGATGGTCGGGTAAGCTCATTGATTGTAGTTGGTTCCAGCAGCAGTTCTTTGAGGATAGCGGTTCTCAAGTAGTCGGCTGTCTTCTTTCTGACAGGCTCACCTAAGGTCCTGATGTCAGGGAAGCTCCTGAATCCGTGCTCGAATCCGTCGCTGGCGGCCTTAGCGTCTTGGTAGCAGTCGTTGTCACCCTGAAAGATCAACTCTTTACGGATGGTCGGGTCGAGTTCCTGAATCGTAACTCCCAGCGCCGTAGCCAACTGCTCATTCTCTGCGCCTCGTTCACGACAGAGTCGTCGTCGGACAACGGGCGTTAGGGCCTCGACCCCCATATACAGGTGGGCGGTCGCCAGAATGCCTTTTCCACCGTCCCAATTGAGCAAGGCGAGACTGTATTGGGTGATCGCTCTGTAGAGCCGCTCGAACTCAGGGTGTTGCATCACCTGTTGGATCAGAGCGCCAATTGGTTCGACCCTGACCTTCCGGCTAACCCCCGGCGTCCTTTCCTCCGGGACGAACTGCTGAAAGAACTCCCGCTTCTCCTTCCCCGATGTGTTTTCGAAGGCCAACTCGACTTTCGGAATCCCGATGCCCGCGTTCACTCCGAAGGACAGCAGCGGTACAACGTCAAGTGCGGCATTGGCAAATCCCAAGGCACTATCCAGCCCGTCCGCAGGGCCGCGGACTTCGACCCACATCTGCCCCGGAAAATCGGTGCCAAGGCCAAGATCAAGGTAGCGGGTCTGGAGGACCAGAGTGAGAGCACCTGCCGGTCCCGGAAAATCAGTGATTCGCAGGTATTCTTCTCGTTCGAAGTAGACAGCAGCTGGCCCCCTCAGGACGACGACAAACGAAGAGCTTTTCGAATTCATGCGATCAACTTTTCGAGGCGTTCCTTAAGCCTAGCTGAGATCTGCGGGAAACGCTTTTCGCCTACAGCAAGACGTCCAGGCGCTAACAGCGTCCTTCCTGCGACCGACGCTCGCGTTCGGCAAGCCAGTTTTCGATCGTTTCGCGCCGCCAGATCGGGATACGCTCGCTCAGATAGAACGGCCGTGGAAATTCGCCGCGCTCGACAGATCCGAGAACCTCCACACCATCTTCGCCTGCAGCCTTTCCTCCGTATTTGTCCACGTTTCACCACGCATCCCCGTCTCCCGTCTTTTGATTGCCAGATCGCCACGTTCCCCAGCTTACGCGGAATTGCCCCAGCGGTCCACCAGTTGTAGTGATTTGTACGTATTGTGGAATAGCATTGCAGGACGCGCCCCAAAGAGCCGTCGGCTCACTTCAGGGGGGGCGATTTGGCAAGATCCAGGGGCGATTGTGCCGAAATCTGTGACTTTTCACTCTTCGGCCGGAACCGCCGGATTCCCGTAAGCCATTTGTTTTGAATGGTGGAGGTAATCGGACTCGAACCGACGACCCCTGCCTGCAAAGCAGGGGGTCGTCCACGGGAGACTGTAGCTTGTTGACCTGCAGGGCTTTGACCGACTACAGAATTGACTACAGATGGGATTCTTCCGGGATAGGCGAGAATTTCCGTAAATCGTTGAAAATAAAGTGGTCGGGGCAGAGGGATTTGAACCCCCGACATCCTGCTCCCAAAGCAGGACCGCTTCAAACCCGAGAATGCCCATTTTGCGGGCCTTTTCGTTCCAACGAGTTACGGCCGGCCTGTTGAAGTCTGCGGCTCTGTGTGGTTCTGAGGAGCTTTGAACGACTACAGATTTGACTACAGTCAAACGCAAATCGAAATGCAGGTTGTCACGTCCGTCCCAAGCGAAACCTTGCGGCATCCATAATTGAAATCACTGGTCGGCCGCAATACCGAGCGGTAGAATTCGCCGCGTGCCTGAGATCAGTCGGTTCTTCGGAATCATCATCCGCATGTTCGCGGAAGTCGGACGGGCGCACGCCACACTCATTTCCACTTACTACCAGGACGCCGTCGGAATACTCAGTATGGACTCCATCGAGCTGATCGCAGGCGAACTTCCGAGACGTCAGCGCGGCTGGTCGAAGCCTTGGCGGAATCAGATTTCGAAGCCGTCAGGATCGACCCGGAAGTCCACACTCTGGCCTGGCCCAACGGCGCCGATTTCGACCCGGCCGCCCTGCACGACTGGTTCGACTACGAAGAAGCTTTCCGCCAACGAGCGAAGCACTGGGGAGCGGTCCACCGATCGCCCGACAGTCTCGGCTGAGGGAGAGAGGACCAAGTCGACCTGAAGGGTCTAGCCCCGGCTTGCGTCATCGCGGACCATCGGGCGGGGGGCGTCGGATGGACGGATCCCTGTTATAGAGTTCAATCCAGACGGGCTCAGCAGTGAATCTCACTTTCTGGAGTGGCAAGCCCGGTCTTCTAATGTCGATTTCCATTCCGAGAGGTCCGAACTTCTCCACGTAGACTTCTAGCTCGACCATACCCCACACTGGTTGCGGAAAGCTGGGGTTGAGCATAAGTCCTGCCTTACCCGCGAGCCGAGTTGCGACAATGGCCTGTGGGCCCTTCGGCAAAAAGGTCGTCTCCAAGGAGGAGATCTCTGATCCTTTGGGCAGCATATTGATCTCAACGACAAACGAGTAACCCGAACTGATGAGACCTTCAGTCTGCTTCTCAACGAACCGTCTTCCGTCTTTGCTGAGGTTGAAGTTTCGGAAGTGAACGAGGATACCGACAAACTGACCGGAGCCAGGAAGAACGATCAAGCTGGGCGACCCTCGCAGCGCCCCGCAAGGCCCGGGTTCACACACCTTTCCTCGAATCTCGCACCATCCAGGGGGCATCACACCTCCCAGTTGCGTCGCATACGCGGCTGCCGCCGAGAATCCGCAGCCCCAGAGGGTGATGAGGGCAAATGTCCATGATGATCGCCGGCAGGCGGTAATTACTGACATGGAGTTCTCTTCTTTCCATCCAAATCTCCATTAAGCCAATGGAAGTACTTATCCAAAAGCTTGTCGGGGATCTCCTCCGATTGAGGTTCACCCAGACCATTGAGGC
>JARRKC010000169.1:0-2615 GCA_037388505.1 Acidobacteriota bacterium
CCAAGTGACGAAGTGCAAAGTGCGAAGTGGGACGTGCGCACTTGACATCAGCAGGCCCCTGAAAGATTCGGACTCGTGGAAGGTCCGGAGTTTCCGGAGGGGTGTCCCGGAGGGACATCTCGCCCTTAGCCCAGGGCTTCGAGCCCTGGGTCGTCCGATCCCCGCACGATCCCCGAGCCCCGGAGGGGCGACCGATCCCCGGAATCGCTGCGCACCTCCGGATGATCGGGGGCCATGGAAACACAGAGGGCCGAATGAACGCTACAATGACCTCCGTGGAACATGCCGCTGAACCCAACATCGACCTCACCCGCACGACCACCGTCTACGGGCCCGTCCGCAGCTGGCGTGTCGGTGCCTCGCTGGGCGTCGACCTGATCTGCATCAATTCTGTCTGCTCCTTCAATTGCAGCTACTGTCAACTGGGAAGCATTCGGATCCGGACCAACGAACGCCGATCCTTCGTCCCAACGTCCAAGGTACTCGAAGATTTCGAGGCCAGCGACTGGCGGGCGGCGGACATCATCACTTTCTCGGGCAGCGGTGAGCCCACCCTGGCCCTCAATCTCGGAGATGTGATTGCAGGGATCAAGGCGCGGACCGACAAGCCGACGTTGGTCTTGACGAACGGAACGCTTCTCGATCGCGAAGACGTCCGAGAGGAACTCCTCGCGTCCGATCGGGTCTTCGTCAAACTCGATGCCGCGACGCCAGAGACCTTCCGCCGGGTGAACCGTCCGGTCCCCCGTGTGAGGCTCGAGGGCATCGTCGAGGCCGCCTCCCGCTTCCGGCAGGAGTATTCGGGTTGGCTCGGAATTCAGATGATGTTCCTTCCGAATACCCGGGATTCGCTGGACGACTACGCCCGGCTCATTCGCCGGATCCGTCCGAACGAAATCCAGGTCAACACGCCGACCCGTCCCTATCCGGACGGCTGGTACCTGGCCAGCCGGGGCAGCCACGACGGTGTCGACTACCCGGCCCACCCGCTGAAGCCGCTCAGCCCGGAGCGTCTCCGACAGATCGAAGAAGCCCTCGCCGCGCTCCTGCCGGAGGTCCAAATCAGATCGGTCCGCCCGAGATGAGTCTCCCCTTCGCACTTCGCCCTTCGACAATCGAACTCGAGCATTCGCACCTGCACCCTCGAACGTCGAGCAACAACCTCTCACGAGCCGGGGCCTGAGTCTGGGCGGGGAGAACCTGAGGACGGGAGAACCTGAGAACGAGAGAACGGGAGAACGGGAGAACGGGAGGGCGGGAAGACCGGAGCGTGAGCAGGAGAAGCCTCACGGCTTGTCTGTCACAGAGGCCGAAACATCCCGTGCGTCGCCCAACCTGGCAGAGAACGCCCTCGGAGGGAGCATCCGACGAAGAATCAGAGCGCGAACGACGTGAGCCGACCCCCTGGACGGCTTTCGACTTCCTCGCTTGTCGCCCCGAAAAGAACGAGGCAGCAGGCCTTCCGAATTCAGGATTCCCGTCCCAGCTTCCCAATCGAAGATGTTCAGATCTCAAATCCCCTGAGCCCCTGTCGGCCTCTGCTATACTACGGATCTTCAACCCGAGGGGGCGGTTAGCTCAGCTGGTCAGAGCGCCGGTCTTACAAACCGGAGGTCACTGGTTCGAACCCAGTACCGCCCACCAGATCAGTTCCGGGTTCCGAGTTTCGAGTTCCGAGAGGCACCGTGCCCAGCGTCTTACGCTAGACCGGCCAGTCCCTCCTCGAATCCTCGGCGTGTCCACTGGATCCTGAATCGCTTGGAGTAGTGCCGGTCCAACCGGCGAGAGAGACCTGCTCCGGTTAACATTTCTTCGAACGACACTCCCTGATCACCTCGCTTGAGGCTTCCGAGGATTCTGAACACGATGGCATCGGCGGAACACACTTGCCCGTACTCGGGGTAAGGCTGAGAGAGCAGGAAGGCGAGCGCCTCTGCCTCCCCCGGGTCCAATCTCAGATGTCAAGTAAGAACCAACGTGGCTTCTCGGTCATCGGGTCCGTCCTGCTCGAGGAACTTCACCGCCTGCTGTCGACTGGCGCCCACGAGCTGTGCGAACCTGCCGATTGAAATCTCGCCGTTTCGAAGAGCGCTGACGGCCAGCGCACGAAAACGCTCCGGCTTCTCGGGGGCCGGATCCGGGTTGCGTTTCTCGAATACCGTCGACAGTCTCTGGACCCTCTCGATATCGCGCCGCGTCTGATCTGTCCGATCTCGTGAGCGAAACAGATTGTGAATCCGCCAGAGGAGCGCCTCCGTCGACACATCGAATCGTCGGGCCACATCGAAGACCGAGGAAATCGGAATCCCGCGAGCTCCCTTGAACTGCTCCATGAGGTTGCGCAAGGGTTCCTCGGGAATCAGGAGTGCACTGGCGAAGCAGTCCGCAAGCTGCTCCTCCTTTCCTCCCTCGTCCAGCGAATCCGACGATCCACGCTCGCGGAACTGTCTCCAAGTGAGCAAGTGGAAGAGCTCGTGAGCGAGATCGAAGTTGCGCCGCCATCGGGTGTTTTCGGAATTGAGCAGGATCCCGGCGCCAAAGCTTTCGCTCACCACCGAGGCCGCGGTTCCGGTAGGCTGGAAGCCGAGGTGGAGGACCTTGACTCCACACACTTC
>JARRKC010000170.1:0-2542 GCA_037388505.1 Acidobacteriota bacterium
GACCATCGGCCCGAGATCCAGGAACTCTTTCACGACATCCTGATCAACGTGACGGGCATTTTCCGCGACCAGGAGGCCTTCGAGGCCTTGTCCGAGAAGGCATTCCCCGAAATCGTCACACGCGCGGAGGGGGGACTGATCCGAATCTGGGTGCCGGGGTGTTCCACCGGCGAGGAGGCGTACTCGCTTGCCATCGCTTTGCTGGAATATTTGGGCGACAAGGCCGGCGCGATTCCGATCCAGCTGTTCGCGACCGACATCGACGAACTCGCCATCGATAAGGCCCGCGCGGGGATTTATCCCGAAAACATCGTTCAGGATGTCCACTCGGACCGCCTGAGGCGGTTTTTCACCAAGGTCGAGGGCGGTTATCAGATTAACAAGCGCGTCCGCGAGATGTGCGTCTTCGCCGTCCAGGACGTGGCCAAGGACCCGCCGTTCTCCCGTCTCGACCTCATCAGCTGCCGCAACCTGCTGATCTATCTGGGGCCGGTGTTGCAAAAGCGCGTGTTGAGAATATTTCACTACGCGCTCAAGCCCAACGGCTTCCTGTTTCTCGGCACCGCCGAGAGTATCGGCGGCAAGGCCGATCTGTTTGCCGCCGTCGATCCGAAAGAAAAGGTCTACCTGAAAAAGGCCGTTGTGACCCCACATGAACCTTTCGGGATACCGGTCGAGGTGCCGCAGACCCCGGTCGCCGACTTCAGGCACGACAAGCCGGCGGCCAGAACATTGGATCTGGAGTACGAGGCCGATCAGTTGCTCATGGCCCAGTACGTTCCCGCCGGCGTCGTGATCAACAAGCACATGGACATACTGCATTTTCGCGGCCGCACGGGGCCGTATCTGGAGCCATCGCCCGGCGAGGCCAGCTTCAACCTGATGAAGATGGCGCGCGAGCCGCTCGTGCTCGAGTTGAATGCGGTCGTGCGTGAGGCGATTCGCACCCGCGCGCCGAGTTCCCGCACGGGGATCCGACTGCAGGAAAATGACCATGCCAGGCTCGTGAACGTGGAAGTCACGCCGCTGTCCGACGCCGCGCTGCCCGAGCCCCATTTCCTGGTCGTGTTTCAAGACCTGCCCGTGCCGGTGCAAGGCGGTGAGGCGCAGTCTGGGGAGGCGTCCGCAGACCCGGAAGTCAAGCGCCTCCGGGACGAGTTGACCGCCACCAAGGAATACCTGCAGTCGGTGATCGAGCAGCAGGAGACCACCAACGAAGAGCTGCGTTCGGCCAACGAGGAGATCCAGTCCAGCAACGAAGAGCTGCAAAGCATCAACGAGGAACTGGAGACCGCTAAGGAAGAGCTGCAGTCGACCAATGAAGAGCTGGCCACGGTGAACGACGAGCTTCAGAGCCGTGCCATCGAGTTGGAGCGGGCGAACAACGACCTGAACAACTTGCTCTCCAGTGCCGATATTCCGATTGTCATCGTCGGTCCGGATCTGCACATCCGACGCTTCACCCCACAGGCAGAGACGCTCCTGAACCTGATCTCGACGGACGTGGGCAGGCCGCTGTCGGATATCAAGCCCAACATCGAAATACCGAATTTCAAGGAATCCGTGGTCGGTGTGATCGAAAATATCCGGCCGCTGATAACCGAGGTCGTCGACGCCCGGGGACATTGGCATTCGGTGCGCATCTATCCCTACAAGACCGCCGACAACCGGATCGATGGTGCGGTGATCGCCCTCATCGACGTAGACGATCTCAGGCGCAGTCTCGACGACACCCGACAGGCGCGCGAGTACACCGAGGCCATTATCGCCGCCGTGCGTCATCCCCTTCTGGTCCTGGACCACGACCAGCGGGTCATCTCCGCCAGTCAGAGCTACCTGACCACCTTCCGGGTCACCGAGAAGGAGACTCTCGGCAACCTGGTCCACAGACTCGGAAATGGCCAATGGGCCATTCCCGAACTGCGGAGCAAGCTCGAGGAAACGGCGGCCCAGGGGACGGAGTTCGACGACTTCGTGGTCACCCACGATTTTCCCTCGCTCGGCGAGCGGACCATGCTTGTCAGCGGTCGTCAGGTAGCGTACACCCAGGCTGCCGGGTCCATGGTCCTGATGCAGATCGAGGACGTGACCGAGCGAAGACTGACGCAATGAAGCTCCCTAGTCTTCGTCCTGCCCCAATGTCCACTGCATGGCCCGCCGCGTGAGCTCGCTTCCCGAGCGCAGGTTGAGCTTTTTCTTTATGTTCTCCCGGTGGGTCTCGATGGTCTTGACGCTGAGGTGCAGCCGCTCGGCGATCTTCGACGTACCCAGGCCGCGCCCGATCAGGCCGAATACTTCCAGCTCGCGGTCGGTGAGGCTCTCGATACTGGCTGCCTGGGAGGCCCCGATCCCCTTGGCGAGACCCTGGAACACACGCTCGGTCATATTGGGGCTCAGCCATACCTTGCCGCCCAGAACGTGGCGCATCGCTTCGACCACTTGCGTGGTCGCCTCTTCCTTACCGATGTAGCCCATCGCACCTGCCTTCAGGGCACGATCGGCGAACAGGGCCTCGTCGTGCATGGAGCAGACGAGGGTACGC
>JARRKC010000171.1:0-2513 GCA_037388505.1 Acidobacteriota bacterium
GGGATTCGTTCATCGATCGCGCCCCTCGCCGGGGCTCTGTTTCGTGCCGCAGCGAAGCGAACCCGGGGTCGCGCTGGCGCTTGACCCCGGGCTAACGGAATCGCGCCCCTAACGGGGCTGAGGCCCCGAAGGCCCCAAAACCCAAATTCCGAATCCCCATCCGTCAATCCCGTCCTCCCGGCCACCCGTTCTCCCGTCCTCCGGTTCTCCCGTTCTCGCCGGCTGACCTTTGGAGTCCGTGCTGAACGACGCTCCGGAAGTCACGGCCACTGATCGAGACAGGCAGGGATGCTCATCCCACCCAGACGCGTGCGCCATCTGTCGGAATTTCTTGACTTTCAAGGGGTGACCCTGTACAAAAGTAGGGTTCTCGAGCTTCCGGGACGGATGAATCCTTCGACATGGGGCGCCGAAACACCGAGGGGGGAAGGTGCGAAGGGCGAGTTGCTCCACTATTCTCTTTGTCGATGATGAGCTTCAGTTACTCCGGCATGCCGGCGACGAACTGAAGCGCCGAGGCTACCGGGTCGTGACCAGCACCAGCTGGGAGGAGGCCGAAAGCCTGGTCGATTCGCTGAGCATCCGGCCCACGGTGATCTTCGCCGAACCCTGTAACTCCTGTACGAACGGCGGGGACTGCGACCACTGCGAGTGCTCCCAGATCCAGAAGATTCGCTCCGCCCTGCCCAGCGTGCCGATCGTCGCCCTGTCCCACAATCGGAGTCCGCGCCGGATCGGCGCCGCCTTTCGGGAAGGGGTGGTCGACTACCTGTGCAAACCCTTCGAGATCGAGTCGCTGGTGCGCTGCGTGGAGTCTCTCAAGCAGGTCCATCTGAGCAGCGGCAACGGTCACGCCGCCGACGCCCCGGCTGAAGTCGAGGTCGTCTGGAAGAGTCCGGCCATGCGGGAGCTCGGCCAGATGATCGAGGATCTCAAGGACACCAACATCCCGGTCCTGCTGACCGGCGAGAGCGGCGTCGGCAAGGGGGTCATCGCCCGCTATCTGCATCAGCATTCGCGGTTCGCCCAGGAGCCCTTCGTCAAGGTGGCCTGCGCGGCCATGCCGGCCGAACTGGCCGAGAGCGAACTGTTCGGCGTGCGCCGGGGCGCCTACACGGGAGCGCACATCGACCGCGCCGGGAAGTTCGAAGTGGCCAATCAGGGCACGATCTTCCTGGACGAGATCGGTGAACTGTCGCTGACCGTCCAGTCGAAGCTGCTGCACGTGCTGGCCGACGGCACCTTCTGCCGGCTCGGGGATCATGACGAGGTCCGGGTCCACGTGCGGATCATCGCCGCCACCAACCGCGATCTGAAGAAGGCCATCGTCGACGGCACCTTCCGGGAAGACCTCTACTTTCGTCTGAACGTGGTCAATCTCGAGATCCCTCCTCTGCGCGATCGCAGGGAAGACATTCCCGAGCTCACGCGGAGCTTTCTCGAACAGTTCGCCTGCCAGTACGACCGGCCCCAGGCCGAGCTCTCTCGCGAGCTGAGAACGTTGTTCGCCGAGTATGACTGGCCGGGCAACGTCCGCGAGTTGGAGAACCTCCTCAAGCGGTACACGGTGCTGCCCAACGCCGAAGCGGTTCGCCGCGAACTGCTCGAGAAGATGGCCCTGGTGCGGCGCCGGAAGATCCGCGAATCCTTCGGCGACCAGCTCGATCGGATCGACGCCGAAGCGACCGATCTCCACGAAGCCAAACGTCACGTCGCCTCCATCGTCGAGCGGGAGATGATCGTCCGGGCGCTGGACAGCACCGCCTGGAACCGCTCCCGGGCCGCCCGCAAGCTGGGGATCAGCTACCGCACCATCCTCGCCAAGATCGCCGAGTACGAACTCGCGCAGTAGGCGCGGGCACGTTCCCTCCCGGTCCGGACTTGCACGTCGGGGGTGGTTGAGAGAATACGGTCGTGGGAGAATTCGAAACACCCCGTGATCCGGACGCCGACAGCTCCGCGCTTCCCAAGGCCGTGCTCCATCGACGAGACGGAACCCTGGTCCGCGGCTTCCTACGGACCAAACCCGACGCCCAGGGTAAGCTGCGACTGATCACGCAGGCCGGGGAGGAACTGACGCCCGATCCGACGACCTTGAAGGCGGTCTTCCTGGTCCGCGATTTCGACGGCCTGCCCAGCCGCAGCGAGCTTCAGTTCCTCAAGAAGAAGAAGCCCGCCGATGCGGTCTGGGTGCGCATCGAGTTCTACGACGGCGAGGTCATGGAAGGCCGGGTCGATTTCGATCTGAATGCGCTGAATGGGCCCGGTTTCTATCTGGCGCTCTCGGACACGCAGGCGAACAACCTCGGCGTCTACGTCTACAAGAGCGCGCTGCGCCGTTTCGAGCTCCTGGCCGCCGATTGACCCCCGGCCGCCCCGGGTTCCGAGCCCCGCGAGGGGCGCGATCCCCGCAGCCCCGGGGTCAAGCGGAGGCGCGGCCCCGGGTTCGGAGCCCCGCGAGGGGCGTGATTCCCGTAGCCCGGGGGCAAGCGATAGCGCGACCCCGGGTTCGC
>JARRKC010000172.1:0-2501 GCA_037388505.1 Acidobacteriota bacterium
GGTCCTTGGAGTCCTTCCCGCTCTCGGGCGCGAATTCAGCAGCGAGGAGGACACAGCCGGCGGTCCTAAAGCGACGATCCTCTCACACGCACTGTGGAAACAGATGTTCGACGGTGACCCGGGACTGCTTGGAAAGACCGTTCTGTTGCGCGGGGAGCCGTATGTCGTCGTCGGCATCATGCCCGAGGGATACCGTCCCCTGGTCGCCGCCGACCTTTGGACTCCTCTCCGCCCATCGCGCAACGGTGAAGGCGGCGGCACCAACTACGCCTTGTTCGCGCGCATTCACAGCCACTCCTCGCGCCCGGAGGCCGAAGCAGAAATCGCAATGCTCGGTCAGCGAATTCTGGATCAGGGCGAGAGGCGTGATGGCGCCCTCCGGGGATATGAATTCGAGCCGTTGCAGCGCGCGATGGCCCAGGATATCCGCAAACCGCTCCTGATTCTATGGAGCGCCGTGGGCCTGGTTTTGCTGATCGGGTGTCTCAATGTCGCCGGCCTCCTGCTGGTCCGCGCAACGGGACGCACGCGCGAGATCGCGACGCGAGTCGCACTGGGCGGGCGCGCGGCGGTCGTCCGCCAGATGCTGACGGAAAGCATGGTGCTGGCTTTTCTCGGAGGGCTGACAGGGGCACTCCTCGGATGGGCCGGCATCGCAGGACTGTCGACCTTCGCGCTGCGGGACTTCGGCATCTGGGAGGAGCTTCGGCTTGACTGGAGGGTCCTTCTGGTGACGCTTGCTGTGTCCGCCCTGACCAGTCTGTTCTTCGGACTGCTTCCTGCGATGAAGGTCGCACGGGCGAATGTTCGGTCGGGTCTGACCGAGGGTGGCGCCCATGGCATAGCGGGCGGCCCTTCGCCGTGGCCCCGACGAGCGCTCGTACTCGGTGAGCTTGCGCTGGGGATGGTGCTCCTCGTCAGTGCGGGATTGCTCATTCGCACTTTTCTGCATTTTCGTCAACTCTCACCCGGATTCGACCCGGATCACATCGTTGCCGCCAGCCTGTCACTGCAGGATGCGCGATATTCGACCAAGGCCTCGATCACCCAGCTCTTTGATGAGACGCTCGATCGCATCCACAACATCCCCGGTATCGAATCCGCCGCCGTGGGCCTTTCGCTGCCCTACGAGCGCTGGCTCAATATGAGTTTCCTGCGTCAGAAGGACGTGGGCACCGATGCGCACCCGACCATCACCGGTCTGAACTACGTCACCACAGGATACTTCCACACTCTCCGCATCCCCGTTCTCGAAGGGCGGGTCTTCGATGCTCGAGACAACGCAAAGTCCGAACCGGTGGCGGTCGTCAATCGGGCATTCATGCAGCAATACCTCGAGGACGAAAAGGTCGGGACGTCGATCCTCGTCAGCGGGGAGAAACTTCCTCGTCGAATCGTCGGGGTCGTGAGCGATCTTCAGCAGCATCCCGGATGGGGAAGCGCGAAGCCGCTTCTGAGTCAGCCGGCCGTCTATCTCCCCGTCGAGCAATTCCCAGAGGGCTGGTTTCCGATGATCCACACCTGGTTTGCGCCCAAATGGGTGGTACGTACCCAGGTACCGCGCCGGCGTGTCGTCATGGAGATGCAGAAAGCGGTCGAGCAATCCGACCCCACGCTCCCCTTCGCCTGGTTCAAGACCCTCGACGATCTTCGTGACACCACGCTCGCGCCCCAGCGACTCAATGCCGCCTTGCTCGGCACTCTGGCGGGACTGGCCCTGTTGCTCACCGCATTAGGCGTATACGGGCTGATCGCGAACTCGGTGGTGCAGCGGAGACGCGAGATGGGCATCCGGATCGCCCTCGGCGCCTCGTACTCGACCATCATCTCATCGGTGACCTTGCCTGGCGTAGCTCTGGCCGCGACGGGGGTCGCTCTCGGAGGCGTGCTTGCGATGGTCGCGGTGCGCTTCCTCCAAAGTCTCGTCTACGACTTGTCTGTGCTCGATCCCGGGACCTTCGTTGGAGTTGGAATCGTTTTGTTTGGGGTGGCCTGTGGAGCGAGCCTGATCCCGGCCCTGCGTATGTTCCGGCTGAACCCCGCTGCGACTTTGCGCGACGAGTAGACGCGGGCGCACGCCTGGCGTGATCGGCCTGGCGCAGGTTGCCGTTCGTTCGACTGCTACTCCTTGCTTGCGATATTGAAACGGGATCCGTCCTCCAGCGCACGGTTTTTGGTCTCTCCGGCCTCGGTGAAGAAACCAAAAACCCTTTCACTGGAGGACGAAACCATGAAGATCGAGCGAGCCCACCGACGGACCCACAAACCGCTTCAGGAATACCGGTTCAAAGAAGCCCAACTGGTCGTTCGCGACAACCCGTCGCTGCCCGTGGAAATCGAAGCGCCGGCCGGTGTTCAGTTCGATAGAATAGCTGCGACATTCGAGCATGCGCCGTCGTGCCCGTTCCGTCAACGACGTCGAAGTGGAGAACCCATGGGTCTGCTGGACTCCTCGCCACGCACTTCATGGTCGCCTCGGGTCGCCTGAAACGGAGAGAGAC
>JARRKC010000173.1:0-2997 GCA_037388505.1 Acidobacteriota bacterium
GCCGACACGGTGAAGGCCAGACTGGGAGCGGTGGCAACGACCGATGTGACCCTCCGAGTCTGCTTCTCAGATGACAATCGGCAACCCGACGTTGGACTGGAATCGTATTTCCGGAAGCTCGGCGCCGAGGTCAATCCACTGCGGCTATGGGAGCCGCCCGCCAGAGGAGTCACATGAATTTCGGGCCTCAACACTACGTCCCGATCTTGAAGGTGAAGCGTGGCGAGAAGGCGGCTCTACAGAGTATTCCCGATCGATGGAGAGGTTGGATTACTCCGCTTCTCGAGATTGTGGAATGGAAGCCGGACAAAGGAAAGAGTTTCGAAGAACACCTCGATACGGCTTTCAAGGATCTGAAGTCCGCGACTCGCCGCTACCGGAGATGCTTCCTGGATACTCGTGAGATCGCGTCTGTTGGGCCGAAAGGAGCCGTGGAGGTCTTCGAACGAGCGGAGAACGCCGGGATGAAGTTCACCCCGGTCACCGGTGTCTCCCGCGCGACCGATGTTGACGCGGCGCTCGGGCATCGATCCAACGGTGTCGCCCTCCGTCTTTCTCGCGAGGAATTCGAGACAGGTTCCCTTGGAAAGCGAACAAACGCTTTCCTGAAGGAGCACAAGCTCAGCCATTCCGAGGTCGATCTTCCCATGTCGAGCGGCATGAATGGAACGTTTGGCGGAAGCTGTTCTTTGACAAAGCTTCAGCCGCCCGTCGCCTGCCGACCTTCAGCGACTGCGGTATTCAGCATCCGACAGGGGTTGAAGGATTCGATCCCAAGACGATGCAAGTCTCGGCTACGATTCGATACACACTTCATGAACAGTGGCTCCTCGTCAAAGGAGAGAGCACGCGATTCAATCGGCCGGGCCTGCAGTTCCCTGAGCTGGCTCGGCGCCTGGTGTACGGAATGCACCGGCAGGAGTTCTTCGGGACGGGACATTGCCCCGGCTGCGCCAGGATGAAGGACGCAGCCGACGGTGCGCCCAGACTGGGATCAGCAGAGATTTGGAGACGACTGGGAACGATTCACCACATCAGTACGACCGTGCAGAGTCTTTCTCAGCTGCCCTGGCCTTGAGCTGAGCACGGACGGCGGCGGCGATCTCATCTGAGTCGAGATGCTCGCAGATCCTGTCCCAGACGAAGTGTCTGGGCTTTCCCCCGCGCACCTCTCGCGAGACCGCGCCCCTCGAGTAGATTCATGGCATCCCCGAGCCACATGAACTCCACGAGGGAACGGGCATCTCGCGAAGGATTCAACCGTCCCTCTCGAACTGCCTTGAACGACAGCCGACAGTCGTCCGAGGTGACGAGCAAGACCTCCCACCAGTCGGGAACGAGCTCTGCCGCCTTCGACAGGTGACTCCTGCCGGCCACGAGTGTGGCCCGGTCGAGCACCCGACTGTAAAAATCGACTTGATCACTGAGTCGCCGCAGGGTGTCCCGATCCGACTTGATCTCGTATCCGTGCAGCAGGCCGTTGACCGCGGCGACGTCAATACGGACCCGACCTCGACAAATACCGAGTTCCTCGAAGATGACGGTATCGGGCTCGTTCTCATACTGGACGGAGAGGTAAGATCGAAGAGCGTCGCGGATGTCCGCGTCGGCGGTCAAAGGGGATGGACTACGCATCACAGGTTCCCTGGCGAAAGGCCGCACTCATAAGGACTCCCGAGCTGACCACGGCCCGGGTAAGGCTAACAAGCGAGGATGGAGGTGTCGAGCCGACCGCTGATTCTTTTCGAAGGTCATTCACGCTCTCCCCGCCTCATGGATGACCGACACAACCTCTCTCTTCAAGAGGTTACAGCAGGAGACCGACACCCGTGACCTCTACCGTGCAGGCGGCGTGAGGTTTAGCGGAGTGAATCACGCGAACAGCGGTAGAATCGTACGTCGCAAACTGGGGTTCAAATGAAACTGGAACGGATCGACTACGATATCCCCACGACTTTTGTCCTAGGAGCCGGATTCTCAGCAGCGCAGCAATTCCCGCTGATGAGCGGACTGAAAGAAAGGGTAATCCACTTCCTTGAGGCGGAAAGGCACTCGAGCTACAAGTCACACCTGGAGGAAACTGATTGGTTCTCGAACGGTCAGTTCTACGAGGGGCTTCGGATCGCAGATCCTGACAAGAGACTGGGTCTTGAGGAGTTATTGATCGAGATCAAGAAGCACCTTGTTGACGGCCAGTCGCCCTGTCACGTGACTGAGCGAGTGCTAAAAACAGGGACAGCCAGGCTTTGGTGGTGTATTTCATCGTCGATCTGGCAAGTCGAGCAAACATACCGTAGCTTCGCGAAACACCTCGGCTCGGCAAAGGGACGTTGGCATGCAGTGACATTCAACTGGGATCTACTGCTTGAGCAAGCGTGTATCGAAGCCGGCGTTCGTTGGAGCTACTCCTTGGATGAGGCGATTGACAAGGGAGATGTTCCAATCCTGAAACCTCACGGCTCAATCAATTGGAATTCCTTTCGCCAGCAGGGTTTGTCTCCTGAATACCAGGGATGGAGAGCTATTAGTCCGGGAAGCACAATCAGTTATGACGCCGATAACCCCCTGCGAAATCCCGACATGCAGGAAGTCAATCCGCTTCTGCGTTGGTGCTTGTATCCTGGCGATCCGGATCTCCCAGAGAGTCACTCGGATATTCAGAATCTTTGGCGAGACGTGACTCAATCATTAAGGAACAGCGCTCGAGTTGTCTTCATCGGCTATTCCCTGCCGGAATACGATGTGTATGCCGGCGACAAATTCAAGCGGACCTGCGAAGACAAGGGAGTCGAAGTGAACGATCCCAGCGGAATCGTTCTAGATCGATTCTCTGATCTTTTGCCACGAGCCATACTCCATGAGCGGCGATTCGAGGCGACACCTTATGCCAGCTGGCCATAAGGGCGGTTCGCAGCGAGTTGGAGATTGTGCAGATTGTGCAGTTACGGCACCCCTTGCGGGAGCCGCAGAGACGCTGGAAGAGGCCTCCGTTGCCTT
>JARRKC010000174.1:0-3570 GCA_037388505.1 Acidobacteriota bacterium
CAACAAGATCTCCTGGGCCGACCTGATGATCCTCGCCGGCAACTGTGCCCTCGAGTCGATGGGGGTAAAGACCTTTGGCTTTGGCGGCGGGCGCGAGGACGTCTGGGAGCCGGATGAGGACGTTTATTGGGGCTCTGAGGCTGAATGGCTTGGCGACAAGCGCTACTCCGGTGACCGGGATCTCGAGAATCCGCTCGCCGCCGTGCAGATGGGCCTGATCTATGTGAACCCGGAAGGTCCGAACGGCAGCCCGGATCCGGTCGCCTCCGGCCGTGACGTTCGAGAGACTTTTGCCCGCATGGCCATGAACGACGAGGAGACCGTCGCGCTGGTCGCCGGCGGGCACACCTTCGGCAAGAGCCATGGCGCAGGCGACGCGGCGCTCGTCGGTCCGGAGCCAGAGGCCGCCGGCATCGAGGAACAGGGACTCGGCTGGAAGAGCAGCTTTGGCAGCGGCAGGGGGGGCGACACGATCGGCAGCGGCATCGAGGGCGCCTGGAAGCCCAACCCGACCAGGTGGGATATGGGCTATCTGAACACGCTGTTCAAATACGAATGGGAGCTGGTCAAGAGCCCGGCCGGCGCGCATCAGTGGCTGGCCAAGGACGTGGCCGAAGAGGACATGGTGGTTGACGCGCACGACCCATCGAAGAAGCACCGGCCAATGATGACCACGGCGGACCTCTCCCTTCGCTACGACCCGATCTATGAGCCGATCGCGCGGCACTATCAGCAGAACCCCGAAGAATTCGCGGACGCCTTTGCCCGCGCCTGGTTCAAGCTGACCCATCGAGACATGGGCCCCCGCTCGCGCTATCTCGGCCCTGAGGTCCCGGCCGAGGAGCTGATCTGGCAAGACCCGGTGCCCGCAGTCGATCACGAGCTGATCGACGCACAGGACATCGCGGATCTCAAGGGCAAGATCCTTGCCTCGGGCCTGTCGATCTCGGAACTGGTCTCGACCGCCTGGGCGTCGGCATCCACGTTCCGTGGCTCCGACAAGCGCGGCGGTGCGAACGGGGCGCGCATTCGTCTTGCGCCGCAAAAGGACTGGGAAGTCAACCAGCCGGCCCAACTGAAGAAAGTGCTGGGTACCCTTGAGGGAATCCAAAAGGCATTCAACGACGCGCAGTCCGGCGGGAAGAAGGTTTCGCTCGCTGACTTGATTGTCCTGGGTGGATGCGCGGGTGTCGAGCAAGCTGCGAAGAAGGCCGGTTACGATGTGACCGTTCCCTTCACGCCGGGACGCACGGATGCGTCGCAGGAGCAAACCGACGTGGAGTCATTCGCCGTACTCGAGAGGAACTGCTGGTTGACCGTGCGCAACTGCTGACGCTGACCGCGCCCGAGATGACGGTTCTCGTTGGCGGCATGCGCGCCTTGAATGCCAACTTCGGAGGGGCCCAGCACGGCGTCTTCACCAAGCGGCCAGAGACGCTCACCAATGACTTTTTCGCGAATCTGCTCGACATGAGCACGGCGTGGAAGGCAATCTCGGAAGACAAAGACGTGTTCGAGGGTCGTGATCGCGCAACGGGCGAACTCAAGTGGACCGGCACCCGTGTCGACCTCATCTTCGGTTCGAACTCGCAACTCCGGGCCTTGGCCGAAGTCTACGGATGTGAGGACTCACAGGAAAAGTTCGTGCACGACTTTGTAGCGGCGTGGGACAAGGTGATGAACCTTGACCGCTTCGACCTCGCCTGATCGTGGCAAGAACGTCTTCACGGACCTTTGAATGGAAATGCAGCGACGCGATCGGTTGCTGACGATTGGGATTCAGCACGAGGCGCCGGAAGGCGAGAAGCGGGCACACAGGATCCCTGCGTCTGCCGGACCATTCTTCGAGGGCTTCGCTGATCGTTGGTTCGTACAAGGTTCCCACATGTAAACGGGAACCGTGACAGAAACAGGGCGGCGAAAAGACGGTCAACGAACAATGGGTTCCAGCGGAAGGCGCTTGGTGCGCCGCCGCTGGAACCTTGTCGTTCGGTAGGTACCGGTGGTATTGCGCCTAGCGTCCAGTTGCATGCCAGCCGCCGAGAAGACCATTTTCCAGAAGTGAGGCCAATTGCCATTTGACAACGATTCCATTCGATGGTAGAATTCCTATCATTACTATAGGACTAAAGGATTAAGAGGATATCATGAAGCTCGGGACCAAGACACGCTATAGCAGTAGAGCCATGCTGGATCTAGCTCTAAACTATGACAACGGGTCCAGAATAGTCAGCACCAGAGAAATAGCGGAGCATCAGGAACTGTCGCCCAAGTATCTTGAATATCTGCTGGCAACACTTCGTTCTGCCGGCCTGGTCAGAAGCGTCCGCGGTATGGAGGGTGGGTATACGCTCACCAGACACCCCGCTCAGATCAACTTACGAGAGATCTATCACGTTTTCGAAGGAACAGAGGGGTTTGTCGAGTGTACGGATGACCCCGAGTACTGCAACAGGACAGACGGCTGCGCAACCCAGGAGATCTGGGCTCAGATGCACGACGCATGCATGGAGATCCTAGAGTCGACCACGTTGGAAGACCTGGCTCGTCGCGCCCGGGAGAAGCGGGACGAGCCGCAATACCTGACTCGGCGCATCAGGAGCTGAGCCCATGGTTGCCGTCGACCGTGGTGCAGCAGAATCCGACAGCGAACCGCAGTGGTGGATGATGTTCATGCGTCGGCAGCCATGAAAGTGCTATCACAGTCTCTGCATTTCATTACCCGAACCCAAACTTCAGTAACGGAACAAGAACCGTGTCCAGCTATCAGAAACTGAACCAGAGTATTGCCGCTCTCGAAGCCCAGCGTGGCGTCCTCAGCGACGACGTGATCGATGCCTCTATCGCTGCTCTACAGAAGCAATTGGCCGAATTGGAAGGACCAGAGCAACAGCGCAAGATGGTGACCGTCCTGTTTGCCGATATCGTCGGTTCGACCAGGATGATCCGTGACTTGGATCCAGAGGAAAGTATGGAGGTCATGGATGGGGCCTTGAAGCGCATGGAGGTTCCCGTAGAGGAGCACGGTGGGCACGTGACTCGCTTCATGGGGGACGGTTTTATGGCCGTCTTCGGTGCCCCCGTGGCTCATGAGAATGATGCCGAAATGGCGGTCAGAGCGGGACTGGGTATTCTGAAAGTTGCCCGGGAACAGGCCAAAGAGATAGAGGATGAATGGGGAATCCATGACTTCCAGGTGCGAGTGGGGATCAACACCGGATTGGTGGCTTTAGGCGGGCTAACCGAAGCTGAGGACACGCTGATGGGTAGTACCGTCAACCTGGCAACTCGCATAGAAAGCGCAGCACAACCAGGATGCCTGCTGATCTCACACGACACCTACCGGCACGTGCGCGGGGTGTTTGACGTGGAGCCACAGGAATCCATGAAGGCGAAGGGCTTCGACGAGCCTGTGCTGGTCTACCTTGTCAAGCGCGCCAAACCACGCGCCTTCCGGGTGCACCCCCGGGGTGTTGAGGGGGTGGAAACGCGCATGGTGGGTCGCGAGGGTGAATTGCTGATCCTGCAAGACATCTACAGGGACACCATGGAAGGCTGCCAGACGCAGGT
>JARRKC010000175.1:0-3324 GCA_037388505.1 Acidobacteriota bacterium
CTTCAGCCGGAGATCTGCGCAATCCTCTGAGAGGTCGTAGACCAGATTCATCAAATATCTGGCGGTTTGCCAAACCCTCAGGTCTTCAAAGCGGCGTACCCGGCTCATCAGTACCTATAACGTGCCAGGTTTCCGAATCTGCGAACGTGGCTGGGAGAGAGAACGGGTGGTCGGGAGGACGGGTGGCCGGGAGGACGGGTGGTCGGGAGGACGGGTGGTCGGGAGAACGCGGCGCGCGACGCACGCCGCCGGGTCCTCCGGTTCTCTCGTCCTCTGGTTCTCCCGTCCTCCGGTTCTCCCGTCCTCCGTCTGCCGTTCCGGCCCACCGCATCGGTGTCGGCTTGACCTCGCTCATGCGCGATTCATATCATCTTGAGTCATGACGAAAACGGCTGTTGCCTGCGTTCTGGCCTGGTTCATCCCCGGCGCGGGGCACTTCTATCTGGGCAAATCGCTGAGGGCCGCAGTCTTCTTCGGCTCCGTCCTCCTGCTGTTCGGTCTTGGGGTTTGGATGAATGGTCGCTTGTTCAGTCTGGAGAGCGGTTTCTTCGGCCTGCTCCGTTTCTTTGCCGACGGGGCGATCGGCTTTCCCTATCTCGTGGGCAAGCTGCTCGGTTGGGGGGCGGGTGACATCCGGTCCCTGACCTACGAGTACGGAAACACCTATCTGTACACGGCCGGACTCATCAACATGCTCTTCGTGCTGGATGCCTTCGATATCGCGCAGGGAAGAAAGCAGTGAATCATTTCGTCAGTCTCGTCATTTTGTCGATCGTCCTGGCTACGGTCTTCTCCCTTGTGAACCGGGCCGAGCGAAGAGAGCGGCTGCGCTACTTCTTCATGCTCCTCGGCTACATGGTCGTCGGGTCTCTGATCGTCTCCTGGATCATGTACTTTCTGCCATTTTGATGCGACTACTGCACTGGATACCCGCCATAGCTCTGGCCCTTCTCATCTTCTACCTCTCGAGTCAAAGCAATCCCCCGGGTGCCGATTTCGGTCCGGACTATGTGCTGCACTCCTGGGGCTATGCGATGTTTGGAGCGGCTCTGCTGTGGGGTTTGACGGCCGGGCACCAGAAGAGTCTCGTCGGGAGCGTCCTCCTCACCGCCTGGCTGCTGGCCACCTTGTATGGAGCTTCCGATGAGATCCATCAGGCATTCGTGCCCGGACGCGACCCGAGCTGGTTCGATCTGACCGCGGATTCGGTGGGTGCCGCCGTCGGAATCGTCATCCTTTCCCTGATGCTGCTCCGCCTCAGAGGAAGCAGGCAGGTGTGACCCGGATCTTCGGCGCCGGCCCTCACGCCGATGCGGTCCGAACCCTGCTCGAACGCCGTCCGTTCCGGTGTCACCGCTGGCTTCGAAGCGGACATGGGCAGACGATCATCGGGTCACAGCAAAGGCGACGGTTCGAATGGGGATGGTCCTCCTCGGTGGGGGAGCGGATCCTGCTCCCCGACGGCGTCGCCGTGGATGCCCTCTGGGTCGAGGTCGATCGATCCGCACCCACCCTGGTCGCGGTCCATGGGATGTCCGGTTCCAACCGCTCCCTCTATATGCTGGGGCTGTCGCACAAGGCCTTTCTGCGGGGATGGAACAGCCTGCTGCTCGACCTGTACGACCGTTCGGAATCCCGGCGGATCTTTCATGCCGGCTGCAGCTCCGAGGTGAGGGCGATCATCGAAGCCTTCCGCTCGTCGAAGGATCTGGCGGATATCTTGATCGCCGGGGTCTCCATGGGGGGCAACATCGTCCTCAAGCTGGCCGGGGAGGCCGGTGCAAGGCCGCCGGCGTGGCTGCGCGGGGTCGGTGTCATCTCTCCACTGGTGGACCTGACGACCAGCTGGCACCTCATGGATCGCCGATCCAACTGGCTGTACCGGCATTACTATGTGCGCCGTCTCAAGAAGCTGACACAGCGGAACCTCGTGCATCTCCGAGACGAGATCGATGTGGAGCGCCTTCGGCGCGTGCGCTCGATCCGGCAGTTCGACGAGGTGGTGACGGTTCCCCTGGCCGGCTTCGCGGACGTGTCCGACTACTACCGGAGGGCCAGTGCGGCGCCATGGCTCGAACAGATTGCGACGCCGGCCCTGGCGATCCACGCTTCGGACGATCCTTTCCTGCCCGCCGAGCCGCTCCTGCGCAAGGAGCTCGCCCGTCATCAGGCGTTGTGCGTCGCCTTGACCGACCACGGCGGCCATGTGGCCTTCATCGAAGATCGGTGCGTCGATCTCGACCGGTCCTGGGCCGAGAATCGCCTGATCGAGTTCTTTGCGCTTCTCGTCTGAATCACCACCACGTCGTGCCCGTCGTGGTGAGCCCTCGGGGGTGCGATCAGGGGACATTCACCACGACGACACGGCGGATTCACCACGACGACACGGCGGATTCACCACGACGGCACGGCGGATTCACCACGACGGCACGGGCCGGGCTGGGTGAAGACGACCTGCTGGCTCTCGCTCTGGCTCCTCGCCATGCCTGGAGCCGCGCCGCCGACCAGGCCGCCGTCATCTACGGTCAGGCGGGCTCCCTGCGGGAGTTCTGGAGGGCCTCCTACCCCGAGCTGCGCGCCTTCGGATGTTCCCATCGCCAGGCCCTGGCCTTCCTGGCGGTCCGTGAGATCCAACGACGGGCGGGGCGGCGCCTGCTCCCTTCGGAACGTTCCTTCCGATGCAGTTCGGAGATCTTCCAGTACTTCCGGCCGGCCACGGTCCATCTCCAGAAGGAATGTTTCTGGGTGCTGCTGCTCGACGGCAAGAACCGGGTGATCCGCGTTCTTCGGATCTCGGAGGGGAGTCTGACGCGATCGCTGGTTCATCCCCGCGAGGTCTTTCGGCCGGCCATTCGGGAAGCCGCGGCCGGAGTCCTCTTCGTGCACAATCACCCCAGTGGGGCACCGGAGCCGAGTCAGGAGGACATTCAGATCACCCGCCGTCTGGTCGAGACCGGCAGGATCATCGGCATCCGCGTCCTGGACCATGTCATCCTCGGCGCCTTCCGGTACTTCAGCTTCGCCGACGAGGGAATGCTGTAGGGTGAGGGAGACAGGAGACAGGAGACAGGAGACAGGAGACAGGAGACGGGAGACGGCGTTCCGGCCCTCGCCGGACGTCGAGGCCGCCCCCGTTCCGCCTGGGCGAATCAGTGCACGGACCCGCACGGACCCGCACGGACTTGCACGGACTCGCACGGGCGGTGTGGGTACGCGCCGGGGCGGCTTGGCCCCGGACTATCAGAATCCGGCCCCTCCCGAGGCCACGACCCCGAAGGCCCCAAACCCGTCCTCCCGTTCTCCGGTCCTCCGGTCCTCCCGTCC
>JARRKC010000176.1:0-2781 GCA_037388505.1 Acidobacteriota bacterium
GATGAAGAAGCCGATTACCCTTCTGCCGTCTGCTATCTCCCAGGCGCAGTCGATGTGCCGGAGCATCTGATGGCGGCCCGGCATCCATTTGGTGGAGGTCGTTGGCTTCCGTTCGGTTCGCTTTCCCTCGATGACGACGACCAGGTCCGGGGTCTGGATGAATACGTCGGGCTGGGTCTGGCCTTCGAACAGGTGCCAGTCTTCTCCATGGGGGTTGTCCCGCAGAAGTTTGAGGGCCTCCCGTTGAGGTTCCTCTGCACCCTCGATCCATTCCTGTCGCTTCCGGGCCTTCATCGGGTTCGAACTGAGGCCGCCTGAGACGGGCTTCCGAGGGTGCCGGATCAGCCATTCGAGGAGAGACACCGGGGGATCGAGCTTCTTCTCGGCCTCTCCCCAACCGCTCTCCTGGATGACGAAGTCGCAGTCTGGGGGAAGGACGAGCTTATGCCCGCCTACCGGGAGGGCGAGCAGCTTCGGGAGCCAGGCTGTGCCTGTCGGGTCCTGGCGAGCCAGTTGATCGAAGATCGGTTGAACTCTGGTCTTCGAGGAGTCTCGTTTTCTCAACTCTACCCTCAGCGAGTGCGCTGCTACCGTCTCCGGGTGACCGGAGAAATTAGCTATAGCAAGAGGCTGGCCTTCATATCGGTTTCGACGATTTGGTTCGAGTGAGCTGAAGTGTCAAACCGGGGATGCGTCCTAGTGAGACGCGCATGATGGTTGCAGCTCAACCTGCGCGGCAATACATTGACGCTGCTGTTCGGAGGTCCTGCGATTCTGACTAAGGCCATAGACGAAGAGAGTGTGACCAGAGCCGTCAGGGGTTGTTTCGATGAATGATAAGGGGAACTTCCGAAAACAAACCTCAGCTTTCAATTGGTCTTTCCCCATCCTGTCCAGGACCAATTCCTCGGCATACTTGTTCAGACGCACGGTCAGCAGGTCCGGACCAGACTCTGACGCATCTATCGACACACATTCCACATCGACGAGATTCGCCAGAGTCGTCCAGGCCTGCTCCATTTTCTTGGTGCGCCCATCGAGGAAGCGCTCGTAAACCGATATCGCAAAAGCCTGGGCTCCAGGCATACCGGTGGTGCCTGGACGTTCCTCCTGCCTGCAGAATTGTGGCAAACCGACCTTTGGCAACTCCCTCCTTAGGTCTAGCGACTCAAACTCCCGGATACCCACCGAGTACGGGATCGCGCAAAAGTAGCTGTTCCGTTCTACGGTGTAACGATCCCCTTCGGGTGCCGGAGTGTACGTAATCTGGCACCGAATGAGTCCGCTGTAGATGTTCAGATCCACAGACGATTGAGCGGTACGATGCGTGATCCACGTCGACCAACATGAACCGAAGTCAAAAACGTACTTCCCACGAGAGTACGACAATGGAATCTCAGGTACGACGTTGCGTGTTTCCTCCGGATAGTACGAAAGCTCGTAGGTCTCATTGCGACAGCGGCCAAATCGGTTGCACACCCTCCACTCGCCAACCCTGCGGCCTCTGTCGTACGTACCTTCAGATCCGGGATGCCCCGGACTAAACCACGATCGGTAGGGACCGTCTTTGACGAATAGTGAGCCGGGGAGTTCTTGTTCACAATACTCGATTCTTCCTGCCCACGGGCGCTCGTCTCGGTACAGTCTCCCCTCAGGACAATCGACTGTCTTCGTCCACTGTGAGAAGCAGACATCGGATGTGGCGAATAGCACAACCGGCAGGAGGAGATAGGCTTGGCATATTCTCGGTAGGCGAAGCTTCATGCTGCTCCTCTCAGCTGCGTGTGCCTGACGGCTAGGAGATGACGTCCAAGCCGGGCACCCTCAGTGCGGGGAGGGGGATGCGCTTCTTTCAAGACACCACTCTCCTCCGCCGCGGCCTTCCGTCAGTTTGACAGGCCCCTCGCATTGCCAGCCAGTTCCTTGATCTGCAGGAAGGGCTGCGAAGATCTGCCGTGTCACGCTCTCTACCATATGACAACTCTATGTGGAAGAGTCATCAACTTTGGCCAGGGTGAGTTGGAGTTGGATTGGCGCGGACACAGGACAGGCACAACCAGGGAAAGTGCGATTTGCGACGGGCGAGGTTCGAAGTGGGAGGGTCGGCCGGAAATCCGCGTCGGACGGGCACCTTGGGAAATGCCCGGGACGGGAGTTGAACCCGTACGGGGGTTGCCCCCCACAGGATTTTAAGTCCTGTGCGTCTGCCAGTTTCGCCACCCGGGCCTGCGTCTGAGGGGATTCTAGCACCGCTGACCCCGATCGAACGGGGATCATCGAGGGTTGCGAGTCGTTCGCGCAGGAACCGGAGGATACGCTTGGCACCCTCCGGTCCAATCTTCCGGAGGTCCTTCTCGACGCTTCGGGCGAATTCAATCGCCCAAACCAAGCCGCTTCTCCACTTCCTCCAGCGAAAGTCGGGCTTCCTCGACTCGAGCAGCGGCCAGGTAGTAGTCCTCGAGGTCATCGAGATGCTCGAGCAGGGCCTCTCGGACATAATATGACTTACTGCGACCAGTCCGCTTGGCCAGGTCGGTCAGCCGCTTCTCGATCTCTTCCGGCAATCGAATCGCAAGCATTTCTTAAGGTTTCCGTGTCGTGCTATACATGTATAGCACAAACCGGCCTGAATATCCAGGCCAGCCTCCTGCCACCTATCCCCGGCTGTTGATTCTCAATGCCCGGGATGGGAATCGAACCCGTACGGGGGTTTCCCCCAGGAGAAGGACGGCAACTTCCGGTGAGTCACAGCCCACAGACTAGCCCGAGAGCGTTACATCG
>JARRKC010000177.1:0-3320 GCA_037388505.1 Acidobacteriota bacterium
GTTCCCTACGACGGTCACCTCACACTGGAGGACGGCAAGGGCCAGTGGTGGCAGGGCTACGACCCTCAGCAACTCTATGGCCGCAAGCATGGCATCCATGAGGACCCCGACGAAGCCTATGTCCGCAACTTCTACGACCGAGTGCGTGACCTGATCGATCAGCACGATCCCGACCTGCTCTATTTCGACAACGGTGGATTGCCCCTCGGTTGGGCCGGCATGAACATCTGCGCCTATTTCTACAATCACAACCTGAGAACGCACGGCGGCAAGATGGAAGCGGTGTTGAACGTCAAGCACGTGCCGGATGAGCAAGCCAAGGCGGTTGTGGCCGATTACGAACGGGGCGTGACCAACCGCATCATGCCCTACGCCTGGCAGTCCGAGACCTGCATCGGCGACTGGCACTACAACCGCAAGCGGTTTCTCGACCATTCCTACATGAAGCCCGGACAGGCCATCCGTTGGATGGTCGATGCCGTGAGCAAGAACGCGACCTTCATCCTCGACGTTCCCGGCAAACCGGACGGCACCATCGACGCCGATGAGAAAGCCATCGTCGACGCCATCGGAGGCTGGCTGCAGCTCAACGGCGAAGCAATCTACGCGACACGGCCCTGGAAGGTCTACGGCGAGGGCGCGCATCAAGCCAAGGGCGGCGCGTTCGGCGGCGAGACCACCGGCCAGTTGGACGCTCGGGATATCCGCTTCACCCGCAGCAAGCGCGGCGACGTGGTTTTTGCCATCGTGCTGGGTTGGCCCGACGGCGACCGCTTCGTCATCAAGAATCTGGGAACCGCCTCTTCGACGAAACCGGGGAGCGTCAAGAACGTCGAATTGCTCGGCAGCCACGCGAAACTCGAGTGGAAGCAATCGGCCGAATCCCTCACCGTGAAGAAGCCTGTCGAAAAACCCTGCGATTTCGCCTACGCGCTGAAGGTCAACCTGAAGTGATGTCCGTCGGAACGGGCCTCTGGCGACGAGGGGCCCGAGGCGCTCGTCGTCCGACGCAGTTTTTCGCGGGAGCCGTCGCCACAGAGCTGGAGTCGACCTATCATGAAAAATCTCCTTCCCACCCGTCATTGGGTTCTCAAATCACTGGCCGTCAAGGTCCGCTAAACACGGCGTTCAAGGAGTGTGTCGGCGCCGGGCGGGCCAACGAAGGGCTGCGTGCCGACTGGCAGCGGCAGCTCGCCCGGGTCCACAAGGAATGCGGCTTCACCTACATCCGGATGCACGGACTGCTGACCGACGACATGGGGGTCTACCGCGACTCGTCTCAGCCCGAATACAACTGGCAATACATCGACCAGCTTTACGACTTCCTCCATAGCATCGGCATGAAGCCGTTCGTCGAGCTGGGCTTCATGCCGTCCGACCTGGCCAGCGGCACGCAGACGATCTTCTGGTGGAAGGGCAACGTGACCCCGCCGAAGGATTACCGGAAGTGGGGCGATCTGATTCACGCCTTCACCGAACATGTCACCGAGCGCTACGGCAAGGACGAGGTGAAGACGTGGTACTTCGAAGTCTGGAACGAGCCGAATCTGGGAGGATTCTTCAGCGGTACCCAGCAGGACTACTTCCATATGTACGATGTGGCGGCGAAGGCCATCAAGAGCGTTTCCCCCGACTATCGAGTCGGCGGGCCGGCGACGGCGGGCTGTGGCTGGATCTCCGAGTTCATCACCTTCTGTGCCGCCCACCACTCACCCGTGGACTTCGTCTCCACCCACACCTACGGGGTCGATCAGGGCTTCCTCGACGAAAACGGTCGGCGGGGGACCGTCTTGTCCAAGAATCCGGACGCGATCTTCAGCGAGATGATCGAGACGCGGAAGACGATTCACGACTCCCAGCTGCCGAACCTCGAACTCCACTTTACCGAGTGGAGCTCCTCCTATACGCCCTCGGATCCATACCATGACGCCTACCAGAGCGCGGCGTACATCCTCGACAAGATCAGGCACACGGGGGATGCAGTGAACTCCATGTCCTATTGGACGTTCACCGATATTTTCGAAGAAGCCGGCCCTCGGTTCACACCCTTCCACGGTGGATTCGGGCTGGTGAACTACGAAGGCATCAACAAACCGGCCTTCTACGCGTACCGCTTCCTGAACGCCCTGGGAGCCACCGAACTGCAATCCTCCGACCCCAGGTCCTGGGTCTGCAAGAACGACGTGGGTGGCGTCCAGGCGTTGTTTTGGGATTTTGCGCTGCCGGACCCCGCGCCGACCGTGAACAACCAGGTCTACTACAAGCGCGATCTCCCATCGTCTCCGAAGGCCGACGTGACGCTCGCCCTCTCGGGCGTACCGGCCGGGCAGTACACGATGGCCGTCTACCGGGTCGGCTATCGCGAGAACGATGCCTATTCCGCCTATCGAGATCTTGGATCGCCATCCCAGATCACGAAACCCCAAGTCGCGTACATCCGATCGAAGAGCGACGGGCGACCGGACGAGGTCTCGATCGTCGAGGTGGGAACCGACGGCCAGGTCCGAAAGACCCTCACGATGCGCGACAACGACGTCTTTTTCGTGACTCTGACCCGGCAGTAGCCTTCAGAGGCCGTGGCTGCCGGGATCACGAGAGCGTTTCCTTTCCGCATCCATGGAATTCGACGGTTCTTCGAGCGGCATTCCGCGGTCGAGCGAGGCGACCCCGGCCCGCCGGTCGGGCCGGAGCGGTCGCGAGGGTCAGGGCACCAGGTCCACATCGTAGGGTTTCAGCCGGATCGCACCCTGGTAGACCGTGCCGCCAGGATCCGATCGAACCAGGCGAACTCGAACCGTCCGTCGGAGGGCTCGAAGGCGTCCCAGGAGAGGTCCCCCATGCGGGCCATCTTGAAGCCCGCTTCCTTCATCAGTGCGATGTCCCGGCGGATCTGTTCGGTCGAACGATCCACCGCTTGGTAGCAGGTCCCGAGGAACAGTTGTCGTTTCCCAGGCCACTCCGGGTGATCGGCCGCACTCTGTGCGAGAAGCCGCGCGCCGCCCGGCCACAGAACCACAGCAATCAGGCACAGGATCCTGCCTGACCGGCCCAATCTCACAAACGTGAACCGTCCGAAATCGTTGCTGCCCATGGCCAGCGAGGATACTCAACCCCAACAGGGACCGCAAACCCACAGTCAGGAGTGAAGTGCCCCGGCGAACCAATCCCACGCAAAGACGCCACGCCGCAACGGGCTGCCGTCAAACTCACTTTGGGATTTGGGGCCCTGGTCTCCTGGGAATTCGCGGTTCCCGTGCCCTGGCCTTTTCGCGAACGGCCCCGTACACTCGGGCGATCGTGATGGATCGAGAATCCCGAAT
>JARRKC010000178.1:0-3813 GCA_037388505.1 Acidobacteriota bacterium
CGCTTCATCCGAGACGTTCTCAAAACGCCTGGTGTGGTGACCTCAACTCGCCGAGGAATAAGAATCCAAATACACGAGCAAGTGCCTTATTATGAGAAGCTTAAGGCGTGGGCACCCATCGCGCCATTACCTCTATTCTCTTTACAAAGTGGGACCATTTTGGTAACCGTCCCGTGAACCCATCTTGATCTGGGAGTCGACGTGTGGAACGGGTGCGGCGACTCAGGAGGGTGGAGTGGCCCGAGCGGCCTGCCATCGGTCGGGTAGGAGTTCCTCGAGCCGGGTGTGGGGATGCTCGCCGATGCGCTCGAAGACGTCGCGCAGATAGCTGAAGGGTTCGATGCCGTGCCTGCGGCACGTGGCGATGAGACTGGTCAAGACCGCGCCGGTGCGTCCGCCGTTGTCGCTGCCGTAGAACATCCAGTTCTTGCGGCCGATGGCGATGCCTCGCAGACTGCGCTCGGCCGGGTTGTTGTCGATCTCGAGATCCCCGTCGTCCAGGTAGCGGACGAGCGCCTGCCAGTTCGAGAGCGCATAGCCGACGGCCACCCCGATCGGAGACTTCGGCAAGACCTGTTCTCGCTCCTTTTCCAGGTAAGCGTGGATGTCGTCGAGAATCAGCCCGGAACGTCGCCGGCGCAGACGATAACGTTGCTTGGCCGTCAGCTTGGCCTTGCGGGCCTCCCGTTCGACGTCGTACAACAGCCGGATGTACGCCAGCATGATGGTCGAGCGCATCACGTCCGACGACTGGGCCTCGAAGAACTTGCGACGGGCGTGCGCCCAGCAGGCCACCTCCACGACCCGGCGTCCGGGATCCTGATAGAGCTGATCGTAGCCGGCGTAGGCGTCCGCCTGCAGATATCCGGCGAAGTCGTCGAGGAAAGCTTCCGGTCCGGCCCGACTGCGATTGGGCGTGTAGTCGTAGACCGTGTACGGATGCCGGTCGTCCCCCACATAGGTCCAGATCCGGCCCACCCGGGTGCGCGATCGGCTCCGGTCGAGGACGTGGACCGGCGTGTCGTCGGTCCCGACGACCTTCGAGTTCAAAACCTCCCGCTTCATCCGTGCATACAGAGGATGGACCAGGTCGGCACATTGGCGCATCCAGCCGCACAGGGTCTGGCGCGACAGCTCCACGCCCTGACGCCGGTAGATGCCTTCCTGCCGATACAAGGGAAGATGGTCGGCGTACTTCGAGACCGCCACCTGGGCCAACAGGCCCGGCCCCGGCCGTCCCTTGTCGATCGGCGCTCGTACTTCGAGACCGCCACCTGGGCCAACAGGCCCGGCCCCGGCCGTCCCTTGTCGATCGGCGCTCGAGGCTTGTCGGCCGTCACCACCGTGCACCCTTTCCGACAGGCGTACTTTTGACAGGCTTCCTCGATCACATGAAAGGAGGCCGGCACGTACTCCAACCGCTCGCTCGTTTCCTCGCCGATGTGCTGCAACCCCTCCCCGCATTCGGGACAATACCGCCGGTGTTCGGCCAGGTCATAGACCACCCGGCGCCGCTCGAGCGAGGCCGGCAGCGGCTTGCGACCATGGCCTCGCTTCTGGGGCTTCGGTGAGGGAGTCTCTTCTGTCGGCGGGGGTGTCGCCGCCTGCCCGCTTTCCACGATTCCGGCGGCAAACAAGAACAGCTGGTTCTCGTCGACCCGCTCCCTTCTCGCCCCGTAGCGGTGCCGCAGCAACTGTTCGAGCAGATGTTGGGTCTGGCGCAGTCGACGTTGACTGGTCTCCAGGTCTTCGACCAGCCCCCGGACCATCTCCTGCAGTGCCCCTTTATCGTCCGGCAGGTGATCGGGATCGCCTCGAGCCGATCCTGTTTGACGAACCGCGAGCTGCTCTTGCCCCGCCAGGTGAAGCTCAGCTGGTAGTAGGGTCCGTGCTTTTGCGGATGGTCGGGATCCTTGCAGCGGCAGCCCGGCGTCCCGCACACGTTGTACTGTTCCGAAAGGCTGCCCGGGTGGATCGGCCCCAGGGCGGCCAGCTGCTGTTGGACCTGTTCGATCTGCTCGCGCAATGAGTCAGAGGAAGTCGAAATCATAACCGATAGCCTAACAGAGCTCTCGGTATTGGTCCACACAAAAATGCCCCTCTCCCCCAAAAATCTTCATCGGCCGCTCGCTTCCTCCTCTTTCTCTGCTTCACCCGGCAACGCGTAGCGCTTGCGGCGCCGGCCCCGCCCCAGGTCGATCCCCTCCAGCAGCACCCCCAGCTCCCAGGCTGCGATCTCCTGGCGTCCCGTCTCGGCAAAGGGAAAGGCGAACGTGCCCGCCTCCAGCCGCTTGTACCAGATCGCCCATCCGTCCCGGTCCCAGTACAGGATCTTCACCCGATCCGAGCGTCGGTTGCAGAACACCAGCAGGTGACCCGAAAACGGGTTGCAGCGGATCACGTGCTCGGCCATCATCGACAGCCCGTCGAACGAGCGTCGCATGTCGCAGGGCACCGTGCACAGATAGACCTTGATGGCCGCCGGAAAGCTCAGCAACCGGTCGTCTCCACTGCCGCCAGAACCGTCCGCAGCGTCTCCTCGTCCACTCCCCGGCCGATGCGCAGCCGGCGTCCGTCGGCCAGGACCAGCTCCAAACCGGCCTCCAGCGCACCGGTCTCCTCGCTGACCAGCGCGAAGCTTGCCGAACTCTCCCCCGAGGGCTTCCTCTGGGTGCCGGTCTCGCCGCTCGCCCTCAGGCGACGCTGCCACCAGTGGAACTGGCTTTCCTTCAGGTCGTGCCGCCGGCAGAACTCCCGGATCGACACTCCGCTGCGGGCCGCCGCCCGGATCGTCTTGCGCCAGTATCTCTCCTTCTCCACATCTCGCTTCGCTCCGGCCATCGGACACCTCCGTTCCGGTCCACACACGTCGGCACAGGCACCACGCCCCGTGCCATTGTTCGCGGAGTATCCGCCGGGGGGACTATCGGGAGGAAGATGGGTTCACCGGACGATTACGACCTTCGGGGGTTACCAGAATCGCCCAAGAGCTTAAATCTGCAGTGCTTTACTGGGATCAGAGGCAGATCAGACCCATGGAACTTACCAAGACTTACCAACTCGGGCGGATACAAAACGGATACATCCGAAAGGCTGGTTCGCGGCCGCCCAAGGTGAGCCACTCAACATCACTGTGAAAGGCTATGGGAAACGCGTTGCCCCCATGGTCAAGCTACTTCTGTTCCGGGCGCGCACCAGAAATCACAATTGCCTTTGTGTTCCGAACTCGGCATTCCACAAACAGCTGATTCCACTGAGTCTCGGAGCAGATCGGGCTTGTCTCATAAATCAGATAGACGAATCTCGACCAGGTCTCCGAGACGTACCCACGTGTATCTGCCAGTATCTCATCCGCTACTCTCTTGACATCGTCATTTTTCGACACGAACTTGTACTCAATGAGAGTCTGAATCGACGGAAGTCCTGTGTCCGGCTCGAAGTTCTTGATTGCCTTGCTCAATGATGGCTTGCGCTTCAAGTCTGGGAATACACACCTCAAGACCGCCTCCATTCGATTGTGGACGTCAGTCTCATTTGCTGGAGGTTCATCGAAGACGCGCTTGTCCGTTATCGAATAGACAGACTCCCGCAACATGGATTCCAGATCCTTTAACACCGCCGTGGGGCTCTCAGCCACATAGCCGCTCCGAAATGCATCGAGATAGTCTCGGAGTACTACGGGCCACACCAGGAATGGTTCCTCAAAGCCCATCTCGTGCTTAAGGAGGCCTTCTTCCTGGGCCTGAGCAAATGCAGTGGCAATCCGGTCGTATGTCCTCCCGAGGTTTAAGACGTCCGCGAGATACAGCACCA
>JARRKC010000179.1:0-2859 GCA_037388505.1 Acidobacteriota bacterium
CTGCCCGGGTTGCGGAGGATCGATCGAAGACACGAAAATTTCCGGGCGTACAGCCTACTTCTGCCCATCGTGTCAGAAGGATCCCGGCCATTCCTGAGGAAGGAGTTTCACGGTACCGGATTCCGGGACCCGGTCCGGCGCGGCCCCCGGCTGCGAGAGTAATTCAGGCTGCCACTCCGCCGAGAGGTGGTGCGGGCGGCCTGGTCGGGTTGTGAGAAACAGGGGATCTTGCGTAGGAGAAAGAAGAGGTCGGCTATGCAGGTGATCGGTGTAGTAGCACCCAGTGGTTGCGGCAAGAACGAACTTGGACAGTACCTGAGCGATAAATACGGTATGGCCGTGTTTTCGATTGGTCGGTTGGTCGAGGAAATCACGGAGAAGAGAGGACATCACACGAATCGAGAGAATCTCCAGAAAGTCTCGGCCCAGATCATCGAAGAAAAGGGGCCGGACTTTCTCGCCAGGACCGTCATCGAGGCCATCGAGCAATCGGGATGCGAGAAAGCCGTGATTGTCGGAGTTCGGACGCCGCAGGACGTTCGTGCTTTTCGCGACCGTTATCCGGAGTTCCTCCTCGTCAGCCTCATCATCGGGGATCAACGCGCCCGTTTTGCCCGGACCGCGGCGATGGCGGATGTCACGATCAGAAACGTCGGTACATCGGCGCAGCTCCAAACGGAAATCGATTTGCGGATCGCATCCCGGTTAGGGCTGACACCTGTGTCCCCCCAGGAAACGTGATAAGCGTCAGTGCTCCTCGTTCAGCCAGGTGACGGCGTGGCGGACGAGTTCGGTCTTGCTGTCCAGCCCGAGTTTGTGTTTGATGTTCTCGTAGTGAGTCGAGACCGTCTTTGGGCTGATGTACAGTCTGCGGGCGATTTCGCTGGTCTCGTATCCACGACCGACAAGCTCGAAGATCTCGAGCTCCCGCTTCGAGAGACGCGACAGATGCGAAACCGAGACTTCAGGTCTCGGTGAGCCGGCATACTTTCTCAGGAAGAGCTCCGACACCTCCTGACTGTAGTAGAGGTGGCCGGCCGCTACGCGACGCACCGCCGTGACGATCTGTTCGAGGGGTTCCCGCTTGCTCACATACCCGGAGGCACCCGCGGACAGCGCTCTCTCAGCGTAGAGCTTTTCGTCGTGAAATGAGACGACGAGAAACCTGCAGTAAGACGACTCGGCACTCAGCTGACGAATCAGGTCCAATCCATTGCCTTCGTCAAGTGAGATATCGACGATGAGCAGATCGGGACGGAGTTCTTTGAATGCCGTGACGGCCTGTCGGAAATTCTCCGCCTGGCCGCAGACTTCGAAGCCCGGTTCCTCGGAGAGGAGAGCCTGAAGGCCGAAGCGAATGGCTGGATGATCATCGACGATGAGGATCTTTACAGTTGCCCGCTGCGTAGACATGATAGGACGGTCCTTCATTGCTCGCCCTTCGTTCGTTCGGGTCCCGCCCGCACTCCTTAAGCCGCGTCAAATCTGAACATGCGTCACTGGTCCCGGTCGAGTTTCCGCTTCAAATCGCTTCGCTACACCGTCCGATCGTTGCGAGAGCCTTCGTCGCGCAATCTGCAGCAATTCCGCCAGCGATTTCCGAGTGCGCCATGCCCACAAGCAATGCGGGCCAAAGCACAGACGACAACAATCACCGGATACTGTAGCCGAGTAGTTGACCCTGCGCAACAGCAAATCGTGACCGGTTAAGGCGTTGGGTTATTTCCGTATAGCGGGCTCCCCGTCGAACACGCAGCGGTGCGGGACTGAACCCGATGCCCCTCGGCTCGGCTCCGCGATGGGCTCCTGCCCGCGCCCATGTGGGCTAAGGTGAATTCCTATGGCCAATTCCGCTTTCTCCCAATTGTCGAGAGTCCGCTCCGGACTTTAGTCTTGCAGGCGTTACTCGTCCCGCTGGTGTTCGGAGCCGGGGACGGCTCGCTAGTCCCTTCCTCGAGTGAGCGTCGTCTCCCGGCTCCGGACCAAAAGGTTCCGGATTTTGAACCAGTCTTTCACGGGAGGTTCAGCGAAATGTCGATCTGGGCGATCGTGCTCGCAGACGGCCACGGAAGTGAAGTTCAGAAGCACATCGAGGAGTGGTTCCAGGATCCGTGCCCTAAGCAATTCTGTACTTTCTGCGGGACGCGCTCGATGTTGGCCCACACGCTGCACAGGACGGCCAGGATCGTCGATCCCGAGCGGATCTTAACCATCCTATCCAAGGATCAGCGATGCTTTCTTGCCGACAATCTTCCCGGTCGCTGTCTCGAACAGCCCGAGCAGCGAGGAAGCGCCGTCGGGGCCTTTCTTGCGATCACGGAGATACTTGCGGAGGACCACGATGCGACAGCATTGATCGTTCCCGCCGATCACTTAGTGCTCCCGGAGGACAGGTTCATCGAGAAGCTCGATGAGACGATCCGCCTCGCCAACATCCATCGAACCTACGAAATCAGCAAGTTCTATGACGGGCCCTCCCGGCGGGAGACCGTCGAGTGGTGGCGGTCGGGACATTATTGGAACACGATGATCGTGACCGCTCGGCTCAAAGGCCTCTGGGAACTGGGCTGGCAACTCGTTCCCTCGGTCGTCTACCGTTTCAACCAGTATTTGTACATCCTGTTTGCTATCCAGGACGGCGCCATCGGAGCCGACGAAAAGGAGTTGTTCCTTTCGCTGGTCTACGAGGACATTCCCAGCACGGATCTTTCCAGCCAGATTCTTGCCCGCGCCACCGATCACAGTCTGTTCTGCGGGCTGAAGGATCTGTATTGGAGTGATTGGGACCGTCCGGAAAGAATCCTCGAAACCATCGAGCGATTCGGTCTCAAACCCAACTTCCAGGCAGGAATCCCGGAA
>JARRKC010000180.1:0-2527 GCA_037388505.1 Acidobacteriota bacterium
TCGTAATAGCGACGTATCTTGTCGTCGACATACCTGCCATCCAGCATATCAAAGATGGTGGTACGCCCGTCGGCTGCCGAGATAACCAGGTCGGCACGGTGCTCCGTGCCGTCTGCCAGGCGCACGCCCACGGCACGGTTCGCCTCGACAAGCACCTTTTCGACTCGCGCCCGGTATCGCACTTCACCGCCCAGCCCGAGATAGCGCCGCTCGATGGCCTGGGCGAACTCTAGCGAGCCGCCGGTGGGCCAGCTCGCGTTGCGCCTATGCAAGTTCGCCAAGAGGCCCAGGACCATCATCATCGGATAGTCAGGTATGTCGCCTATAATACAGGGAAACGCCTCACGCAGGAAGGGGTCCTTGAAGCGAGTTGCATAGTCCTGCATCGAGACCTTGCTGTACTTGCGCACGGCTCGCATCGCAGGCATGTCCTTGAGCAACTTGAGCACGTCGAGCGGTCCCATCCATTCCACAGGCTTCGCCATTGGCATCTCAAAGTGTAAGAAGAGACGTGCGGTATTGCAGAGTTCTTCGATGATACCGGCATCAGCAGGAGACAATTCTTTCATGTGCTGCTCCAGCCGGTCGAGGTCGGTGTACACGGTCCAGACCTTTCCGCCGGATCCTTCGACGCGTAGGAGCTCTTCGTGGTCGACCATGCGCCGGCCCTGCACGGCTCCCAATTCTTCATAGAAACGGTTGTAAATGCCGGAACGGGAGCCCAGCATGTAGTGAATGCATCCGTCAAGTAGGTATCCTTTGCGCTTCCAACTGGTGCACAATCCACCGGGAATGTTGTGCATTTCGAAAATCTGCGTCTTGTAGCCGTTCATCTGGCCGTAGCACCCGGCGGACAGGCCGGCGAGGCCAGCCCCGATGATGATGATTGATTTCTCTTCCATTTCTACCTCCCCCCTTTCAGTGGTCGCTCAGGAACCCGAGCACTCGCGCATCGACAATTCGATGCTGGCTGGAGCACATCTCGTGACCGGACTGCGGCACCAGCTCTCCATCGAAACTCGGAAGGAGCGCCCGCGCCCGGGCCAATGCCTTTTCTGCGTCATAGATCACTTCGTTTTCGCCAATCAGCAGCAGCACAGGAACGTGCAGCGCCCGCAGTTCGTCGTCAGAGAACACACTGGGCATGACACGCGAAGTCTCGGGCACAAATCGAAAGTGCTTCGCGCCGAGATACGCCAGGTCCAGCACGAGCCGGGTAACTGTGTCACCGGGAGTATCTTTGATTCCCATCCAACCCATGAGTGAGTTCACTGTGAGTCGTGTCGGAAAGAATATCATGGGCATCACGCGAAGACCGAACTGCCTGACAAGAGGCTGCAAGCTAGCCGCAGGAGACAGAAGCACGAGCTTCCGAACGCGCTCCGGTGCGGTCATGGCGAGGTTGAGGGCCAGCCACCCACCGTAGGACATGCCCACTAGAAAGATGCGGTCGAGGTTCAGCCCGTTCAACGTCTCGCTCAACCACGCGGTTAAGTCCGCCGCATCTCCTATCGGTTCATCGGGATCGGGGATGCTCTTGCCTGCTTGACCCATCACATCGATGGCATACACCCGGTAGTCCTTGCTGAAATCTTCGCCATGTATCCGTGCAAGAGCACCAACGGTGGGGCATCCTTCGGACCACTGGCGACAACATGAGTCATCCCAAATCGGCCAGGGATCTCGATCTCTTCACACGCAACGGGCCACAACTCCATGGCGGCCTCATACGCCGCCAGATACGCGGCTTCCCCTTCGGGACTCTTGAAAGCGGATGTGTGAGTCATAGTTCCTCCCTAATCTTCCGACGATGAGGCGCCTGGGTAGCGTGTGTCCGTTGGTGCGGACGCTCCGCATCCGATGCGATTGACGGACACGAGCTTGAGGCCCAGGCTGCGAATTCTCACAAAGACTCCGTGTAGGGCAGCCTGATCGAGTTTACCGGACAGCACCGTTTCCCCTTCAGGTTCGTGCCGCATGGACAATCCCTCAAACCGCGCTGCCCAGTTCGTGCTCAGATGACCCGCCACGCGGATCTCGTAGGACTCTGGTGCGTTCATTGCTCGTTGGGTTTTCATAATGAACCAATCCTTTGGATGCCAAACTTGGGTATCACGCTTGAGCGATGTGTGAAGTCAGCTTCACTCTTGCCGTTGGGATTCCCGCGCGAGGCCGCTGTTGTTGATGACCAGCTGGCCGTCCATGAACAGGGCCGCCACCCGGCTGCCGATCAAGCGGAAATCCTCCAGCGGGTCGCCATCCAGGATCACCAGGTCGGCTGTCTTTCCAGTTTCGATGGAGCCGAACTCTTCCTCCAGCCCCAGCGATCGGGCGCTGTGGATGGTAGCGATCTTGACGGCCTCGGCGCTGCTCAGTTGCCTTCCGTCCGGCTTGCCCTTCAGGACATGATCGAACATGAGCAATTCCAGGTCCATCATAGCCGGCGTACATGGAGGCTTGTTATCGTTTCCAGTCGTCATGGGCACGCCGTCCTCGTAAAGCAGACAGAAGTTTTCGAATGCAGTAG